>NZ_DFBS01000001.1 GCF_002366715.1 Halomonas sp. UBA3074
GCCAGTTTTACTTGACCACTACAAAAGGAGGTTAAGTTCGCTTTTTATATTGTTATTGAAAACTGACTATTTCACCGTCTTGATCGAAGGCGAGGTACGAATCAATATTTCCCACCTTGATCGCTTCTACCATGCGATCCAACTGTCGTTCGGCGAGTTCGGACCCTTGATCGGTCATGGCTGCAACGAACACAATATTCCACTCAACGCCGGTCGCTTTTGATTCCTCTCGTAAATCTTTCATGTTGCTGAGCCCTTCAAGTGCCTTGTCGACACACAGCATCGGGATGAGCACTCCGCCTTTTCCCTCCTTGAAGTGTAGCCGCTGTTCCACACTGGGGTGGTCTGGTAATTCGGCACGAGTAAAGACAAACAGCAGTCGCTGTGAATCAGGCTGTTGACGCGCCTCGTTGAGAAGGTCGTTATAGCTGGCAATGGTCATGGAGACTCCTAAAGTCATGCTACAAGAAGCAAAAATTATGCTTAAAAATGACGGTTCAAATTTGCCTCTATCGTCATACTTTGCGACATTGGTAAGCGTTAGCGCTGTCGACAGACTCTAATGAGTGAAGACATCGTTCAAAGATGATCTGCATTGGCAGTAATTTTAGAGAAGATTGATTTATCAGTATAAATTTCGTTTTTGATAGGTGGGTAGCTCCTACGCTCCGTCCACCACATCCAAATAATCGATACCAGGGTGACCCCAAAGCAGAGCATCCATACCGTAGTAGCAATGCCCGTCAGATCGACCAATACACCAAACATGATAGGTAGCAGAAAGCCCCCTACACCCCCTGCCAATCCTACGATACCGGATACCAACCCCAGGTTTTCATGGTAATCGTTAGCGAGATATTTGAAGACCGAGGCCTTACCAATCCCCCAGGCAATGCCCACCACAAACAGCGCGCTGGTAAATAGCCATACGGGAACACCAAAGCCGAATTCAACCTGTTCGCCGCCGCCAGCTGCTTGCACGCTATAGTAGGTTTCGGGATAGGACATAATGAAGAGTGCAATCAAACTTGACCAAAGGCAGGTCCATGTCACCGTATGAGCACCAAACCGGTCAGAGAGCCAGCCGCCGAATGCACGAATGACACCGGATGGCAGCACAAAAATCGTCGCAATCAAGGCGGCAACCTGAATGCCAAATCCGTACTCATTCATGTAATAGCGGGTTAGCCACAGCGATACGCCTACGTAACCACCAAATACCACCGAGTAGTATTGGCAGTATTTCCAAACCTTAGGGTCATTGAGTACTTTGAGTTGATCGCGCAATGAGACATTTTTGGTATTGCGATGAGTAGGGTCACTAAACGTAAAGAACCAGAAGAGAACGGCGGTGGCGAGCATGATAGCGGCGTAAATGTTGGGGACTGCCTGCCAGCCAAGCATGACAATCACCGTTGGGGCGATGAACTTAGTTACTGCCGCACCGGCATTGCCAGCGCCGAAGATACCCATAGCCAAGCCCTGACGATCTTTCTCAAACCACTTTGCTGTGTAGGTGATACCGACCGAAAAGGCGCCGCCAGAGAGACCCACAAACGCCCCCAGTACCAGCAGTTGCCAATAAGCGGTTGCGAACTGCACCATCCAAATAGCGGGAACAATCACCAGTAAAACGATAAAGAAAACGGGGCGCCCACCAAATCGGTCTGTCATGGCACCAAGTGGCAGCCTCGCTATGGCACCGGTAAGAATAGGCGTCGCGGTGAGAATCCCGAATTGCGTACCGTTAAGGCCTAGTTCTTCGGCAATAGGGACACCAATTTCACCGAACATGGTCCACACCATAAAACACATGGTGAAAGCAAAGGTGTTGGCAATTAATACTGCATTCTGTTTAAAGTGCTGAGTAGCCATGATGACCCTCTTTGGCAGAGCGTATTAAGGATTTTTGATAGAGGCGTTTTTGCGCAGGTAGAACCACCAGTTGATCACAAGGCAAATCACATAGAAGGCGGCAAAGCCGTACATGGCTATTTCCGGAGTGCCTGCCTTAATTTGGTCACCGATCATCACGGGCGCAATAAAGGAGCCATACCCAGCAATGGCGGCCGTCCAGCCTAATACGGGCCCTTTTATCTGCGCATCGAAAATAAAACCAATACTGCGGAAGGTAGAGCCGTTACCAATACCGCTGGCGGTAAACAGCACGATAAACAACAGCATAAATAGCCAGAAATACTGATTGGGATCGGTGGCGTTGTAGGCAAGCATCATCACATAGCCAGCCGAAACCGAAGCGAAAACCATCACCACCGTAATCACTTGAGTCACCAGTGACCCGCCAAATTTATCGGCAATCCAGCCGCCGATAGGCCGAACCAGAGCACCAACAAAAGGGCCAATCCATGACCAGGTAAGCGCACTGGGGGCCTTAGGGTTGGTGACCCGCGTAATGCTACCGTCAGCCGCGATATCCATCATGTTGCCAAAAATAACGGTAATAGAGAGGGGAAGCGCTGCCGAAAAACCAATGAACGAGCCAAAGGTAAGAATATAGAGCAGCGTCATTGACCAGGTATGTTTATCGCGAAAAATCGTAAATTGCTTCTGTATATTTGGTTTAATCTCTTCACCGGGGAGCAGTCGGAGTAAGGTGAGCGTGAGCAGAACTGTCAGTGGTAGCGCCAGCCACATAGAGAGCCATTTAAGAGCGAGTAACCCAATGACGGTGGACAAGATGCCCACCCCATAGAGGCCGAGAATTTTACCAAATGCCTGAAGAGGAGAGCCAGGGTTGGGGCTGATAGGACGTAGGTTGTTCATTCCAAACCAGCCAATAAATGCTAGAGGAATTAGCAGCAGTAGCCATACAAAACCAGCGTTCTGTATCCATGTTTCGGTGCCCGCTTCGATGCGGCCTATGAGTGTGCCGCTGGCGCTCTGTAACTCCATCGGCCCACCGGCAAGGGCACCAAACAAGCCAACGGTCATGACCAGCGGCACCACTATTTGCATCGTGGTGACGCCAAAATTGCCTAAACCAGCATTCATACCTAATGCATAACCCTGCTGATGCTTGGGAAAGAAGCTGGAGATATTGCTCATTGAACAAGCGAAATTGCCTCCACCGATGCCTGAAAGTAGCGCTAGAGCTTGGAAGACCCAAAATGGTGTATTGGGGTTCGTGAGTGCCCAGCCTGTACCACCTGCGGGCAACATTAATAAAGCGGTGGTAAGAAATATTGTGTTACGCCCGCCGGCTAAGCGCAGCATAAAAGCGGCGGGAATGCGAAGGGTTGCACCGGCCAAGCCAGCCGTGGCCGTTAGCGCAAAAAGTTGGTCAGTAGAGAAGGGGAAGCCCAAATTCTGCATCTGGGTAGCGATCATTCCCCACATCATCCAAACGGCGAAACCGACCAGCAGACTGGGTATAGAAATCCATAAATTGCGGTTAGCAATTCGCTTACCACTCGTTTCCCAAAAGTCGCTATTCTCAACATCCCATTTTTCGATGTCGGCATTTTTTCTGGCCATCTTTACCCCCTAGGCAAAAGCGCGCATTAAGCCGCTTTTGAGGCAAAGATACGCGTAAGCGCGCATAGGTGAAACGGGCGAAAAAGCCTATAAAAACACGGTTATACCTAATCAGAGGTATTAGTAAATGTCTTCTATGTTGCTGTTAATTATATGGTTTATGAAAAAATAGGTAGGTAATCTAACAGATTGTTTACCACCAGAATTTTTAGGGGTATCCACTTAGAGTCGACTTCTGGCTACCTGTTAAGTCCTTCTTGAACTGCCCAAACGGCTGCCTCCACTCGGGAGCGCAGACGTAATTTTTTTAGTAAGTGTTTAACGTGTACCTTCACGGTTCCTTCGGTAATGTCGAGTTTGCGTGCGATCAGTTTGTTCGACATACCTACAGACAGCTCAGCCAAAATCTCTTTTTCACGTAGAGTCAGCGCGTCCACTGACTGTGTCGGCGGGGAGTTACGTTGATTACGAAGCGCTTCAGCAAGCAGAGCTGTTAAGTTCTCGCTGACAACCATCCGCCCTTTGGCCGCCTGACGGAGCTGGCGTACCATATCTTCCGGCTCCATATCTTTGAGCAGGTAGCCATCGGCACCACCGCGCAGTGCATCAACAACATCGTTCTCCTGGTCAGAGACTGTATACATAATGATTCGGCCGGAATATCCCCCATCACGCAGTTGTTTGAGGGTTTGGAGACCATTCATTACCGGCATGTTAAGGTCAAGGAGCAGCATATCGGGCTCCAGTGCAACGGCCTTTTCAATACCCTCTTGCGGTGAGCCGGTATCGAATATCAAATCCAGGTCGTCTTCCATCTCTAGAAGTTGTCGAACCCCACGGCGCAATAGGGGATGATCGTCAATGACCATAATAGTGGCTATTTGATCGTGGTTAGCGTTAGACATGCTTATCCATTCCCTTCTTCGATAAGACGTTCAGTTTTAGGGGTAAAACTGAGATAGACCCCAGTGCCACCTTTTGGACGGTTTTTAAAAATGAGTTCGGCATCAATATTCTTGGCTCGATCTCGCATAATGATTAAACCGTAATGCATGGGAGGAGAGCGGTCATCTTCAAGCCCAATACCATCATCTTCTATCGCAAGATGTATCGCCGCATTGCTAAACGTCAAACTTACCTTTGCCCATCCGGCGTGTGCATGTTTAAGCGTATTGGCTAATGCTTCCCGGGTGATTTGTAATAGGTGAACCTCTTCGTTGGCACTGAGCAAGTGGGGAGGTAACTGGTAAGCCAGATCGACAGAGAATCCCAGCCGCTGGCTAAATTCATCAACAGTTTGCTGCAAAGCTGGCTGAAGTCCGGGCTTATCTAACGATAAGCGGAAAGTGCTCAATAGCTCGCGTAGCTGACGGTAAGCGCTATTCAATCCTTCACGCAAGTCACTCATTACTCCGCTTTGCTGTTCAGCAGGGAATTGTTTAGCCTGCATCCGTTCTAGTCTGGCGACCTGCATTTTGAGATAGGAGAGTGACTGCGCCAGGGAGTCGTGAAGTTCCCGAGCGATGATAGTGCGCTCGTTAATCAACGAAAGTTGCTGCTGCTCTTCAATCCGCTGCTGTAGATAAATAGCGGTCGCCAGATGATCAGTTAGTGTATTCAATAATTGTCGCGTTGAAGCACTAGGCGCTATCTGATACCCGACCGTCAGGTAACCAAGGGTTAGATTGCCGACAGCGACAGGAAGAGCTAGTGCCTCAGTATCAAACTTCAGATTCGATGCTTTTATAGGGTCTTCCAAACAGGCAAAACAGGCTAAATCACGACAGTAAAGCGGGCGCTCGGAGGAGTGAGTGGCGAGAATTTCCATGTCGCTGGCATCGTGCTCACTGCGTAGCGCCAGCACGATAGGACCTATCTCTAGCAGAATTTCCAGTTCACGAAGCATAGGAGCAGCACTGGCGCACAGATCGTTGCCTCCACCATAAAGCGTGCGACTTCCATTATGAATGATCTGAAGTGCCTTAATGTGGCGCTCCAGCTCCGATTGTTTGAAGAAGACTCGTGCCTCCAGCTCACGGTAGCTAGTGTTGAGTTCGCTAGCCATCTGGTCAAACGTCCGCCCAAGTTGGCCTAACTCATCGTGGCTGCGAAAGTGTGAACGGTGGTGAAAATTGCGCTTTCCTGCTTCCCGGCTTAATACCATTAACTGGCGTAGCGGTGTGACCAAATTGTGGCGAACATCGTAAAGGGCCATTAGCAGCAAGAAACCGATCAAGACTAAAAAGAGTATTTGAATGGCACTGATGAGGCGTACTTTTGCTTCGGAGCTGTTCTCAAGGAGCGTAACGAACTGATCAATATCGACGATAAAGCGATTAAGAGCAGCTTTGGATTGTCTGGTGTCGACCGTATTAAGGGTCAAAACTTGCTCAAGTGCGGGCACAAGAGTGTGCTGCCACTGCTGCTGAAGCTCATCAAGCTGCTCTAAAATAACTTCGTTACGGGAGAAGAGGGGGCCTTGATATAGCGTTGGACTGTCAAGGCGAGCGGTCAAACTCTCAACTAATTGATTAATATTGGTGGAGCTGTTTTCTGCCTCTGCTCGTTCCTGTAACTCTTCAATAATTTGCGCGCTAGTGAGCCTTAATGAGCCAGCCAAATTAATGGCTGTTGCATCTCCTTTGCTGCTATAAGCGATCACCATTGTTAAGCTGATGCTGATAATGGCCATACCGCTGATGGCCAGCAAGTACGCCACAATACGAGTAACGAGTGAGTGACGGAGAGATTTCATGCAACTCCCAGTGGTGGGGGAAAACGTGTTGGCTTTCTTGCAATGCCTATTCTACAAATCCATATCCAAAAACGCTTATTTTACATAATTGTAGTAAGTAAATTGCTTCTTAACAGGTTAAGAGCTTTGCAAAGCGCTACCTTACGCCAAAAGTGTTAGTACCCTAGCGGCTAGTTGGGAAGTGTGAGGGTGGGAATACGCATCAGCGTTGAGAGCTGTGATGTACGATCTGCTAACAAGTCGGCAAGGGTATATTGATCCAACACGTTTAAAAATGCAGAGAGCGCTTCCGCCAGAATCGGCTGCAATCGGCAAGAGGGTGTGATGACACATGTATTATCTTCACGAAAACACTCAACCAGCGCCATCTCATGTTCTGTATCTCGGACCAACGCCCCCAATGAAATAGTTTCTGGCCGTCGACCCAGCAATAATCCACCACTTTTACCGCGTATGGCGGTGAGATACCCCTTCTGGTTTAGCTCTTGAACGATTTTCATCAAATGATTACGTGAGATGGAGAACGTCTCTGCTATTTCATTAACCGTGGTGCGCTCTTCGCCCTTAACTGCGAGGTAGAGAAGTACGCGAATGGCGTAATCGGTATAGCGAGTCAAGTGCATAGAGGGCCATCAGTTCAAGTAAAACGCTATTGTACGGTCTGCGCAGGCCTGCGGAAATGATATTCGACTTCTGTTTACGCCAAGGGGAAAGCTTGATATTTTAAAGATGTATTTTAAATATATCTTATGAGGCGCTTATGTTGACACCAATGCAAGAAGAGATTGTTCAAGCCACTGCGCCTGTGGTGGCAGAACATCTAGACGTGATTACTCAACGCTTTTACCCGCTTATGTTTGAGCGCTACCCCCAGGTAAAGCCCCTATTTAATCAAACGCATCAGCAAAATGGCGGGCAACCCCGCGCACTGGCAGGGATGATTCTTGCCTATGTGCAATTACGCCAGTCGCCGCAAAAAGCCAGAGAGACGTTAGAAATCGTGGTAAATAAGCACGTCGCCCTAGACATTCAGCCGGATCAATACCCCATTGTGGGTGAGTGTTTGATGGCGGCGATTGGTGAAGTACTAGGTGATGCAGTAACACCGGAAGTCGCCGATGCCTGGAGTGCGCTCTATCAGGAGCTGGCTGACCTGCTAATAAGCCTGGAAAAGCAGCGCTACCAAGCTTTTGAGCAGGAGCCTGGCGGTTGGCGTGGTGCTCGACGTTTTCGTATTGCGAAAACCCACCAGGAAAGCCGCGTGATTCGCTCGTTCATTCTCGAACCTGAAGATGGTGGCCAAGTTGCCGCCCACCTCCCAGGGCAATATATCGGTGTCAAACTTACCATCGGTGGCCAACCGGTTTACCGTCACTATAGCCTTTCGGATGTACCCAGCGGGCACTCCTATCGGCTCTCTATCAAACGGGAAGCTCACGGTGTAGCAAGCCGCTATTTTCATGATCAGCTTCGCGTAGGGGACACCATCGAATTGCTGCCGCCTGCGGGGGAGTTGATCTTATCAGGGAATAATGAGCCGTTGATGCTGATTAGCGGAGGGGTCGGTCAAACACCCTTGCTGCCAATTGCCAAGCAGGCGCTTGAACAGGGGCGCAGTGTTACCTACCTACATGCCGCGCTGGATGCTGAGCATCACGCCTTTGCCGATGATTTAGCCGAGTTACGTAATGCATACCCCGCTCAGTTGAATACTGTCACCATCTACGAAAATGAGGCGGGCGGGAATCATCAAGGACGTATTAACGGGAGCCTGCTAGCGGACTATTTGCCGGCCCAGGCTCGTTGCTATTTCGTAGGGCCACACGGTTTTATGGTGCTCATTAATCAAGAGCTGGAGCGTTTGGGTGTACCAGCTTCGAAGCGACACTTTGAGCACTTTGGCCCAGCCGAAGCGTTAAATGCGGCGTAATTCGCAGGGTGCTGCTGAGCAGTGGCGATAGAGCAAGTAGGAGGGGGCTCAAACAAGCTGAGCTCCCTAGTCGATATGCACTATCACTGTAAACCTATCCCCGCTCAATAAGCCCAAATAACGGCTAACAGCACTCCCCACCCTAAAATGCCAGCCGACATAATGGTGTAGGTAGCGGAGATCGTGACGACGTCATGCTCTTTTCTTGTGCAGAGCGCTTGTAAGCCGTGGTAAATCAAACTGCAAGAGATGCCTAGTGCAAAGAGCGCCACTAGCGTATTAAAGAGCAGACTGGGCACCCCCAGCGCCAATGAAGATGCCCAGAGCGGCAAAGGAGCCAAAGCCGCCAGCAGGTAGGCATCTTGATAATTGATGGAGAGCTGCTCCGTGCCATTGACGACGGCGTGGATTACCCAGCCCATGATGAAAAAGGTCAGTAGTTCAGCTAAAAAGAGAATAGTGGTGATGAACCGCCACTCGCGGTCAGCAAAGCCTGTCATGAAAGCATCGCCATAATGCGTGCCAGCAAAGTAGAGCATAACGGGGGGAAGCAGCGACATGGGTAACACCACACACCATGCCAGCAGTGGAATTGAGGGAGACTTTGCCTGAAGTTCTCGCCACCCTTCACGATAGCTGAAAGGCATCTTCATGTAGGCCATTACTTTCATCGTTAACCCCTCCAGTGAACATCGGCTAAACCGTTTTTTGCATCACATTGGATAGTATCTCTAGAGTAGCAGCAAATAGGGCATTGTCAGCGGATAGGGTGACAGAGCGATGATTTATCACATAGAACTAAAGCGCGTATACGCCCCTATCGATGAGCAGGATGGAGCTCGAATATTAGTCGACCGGTTGTGGCCACGCGGGAAATCGCACAGCTCCCTGGCACTGGATGAGTGGTGCAGGGTGGTGGCGCCATCAACCCAATTACGCCGTCACTACCATCAGCAACAAATTAACCAAGCAGTGTTTAACTCACGCTACCGTCATGAGCTGGTAAGAACACCCGATAATTTGCTACCGCTAATGACGTATGCGCGCCAGGGGTGCCTGACGTTACTCACTGCCAGTCGCCACATAGAAAAGTCGCACCTTCCAGTGCTAAAGGAAGCGACGCTGGCCGCGCTTGCAGAAGAGGACGCTAGTGATAGTGAACCCTCTTCTCCGCCTTGTTGGGCTCATATGCTACCCACCTCTCGACACGAGCGTTGATGCCTTAGCCTAGCCAGGAGAGTGGGGAACGCTCTACCGCAGCGCCGACTATATACGAGAACACCAAAACCGCGGCGACGGCAGCATAAGCACGAATTTTAGGCGTTTTACCACGCTTGATAGCGACAGTGCCGAGCAAAATATAAATCACAAGTGCAGTGATTTTGGCGCTCAGCCAGGGCGGTAGTGGCCAGAAGTTGAGTATAACAGCCAGTGTTACGCCGAACGTGAGCAATAGAGTATCAATCACGTGGGGTACGACTTTAACCCAACGCGCTTGCAGTAAAGGTGCTCCCGTAACCGACCAGAATGCCCTTAGAACAAAAAATACCAGACTTGCATAAGCCGCTGTGACATGCAGGTGTTTCAGTATTAAGTAGTGTTCAATCACCCTCATCCTCCCGTGCTGTTTGCTGCGCCAACAATTGAATGGGCAATAGTTAGCCGTCCTCGCCATCAACACGCGCGCTCAACAGTGGCACAGCGTAGTGCAATACAAACACTAGATAGCTTAAGCACCAGGCGATAATGACAACGCTGTAAATCCAGTGGCTAGATTGAGGAAAGAGCATGAGCCATACCGAGCGTAGCAGCGCAGCGATAAGTAGTACCGCTAACGCGATCCCAATCCCTGGCAGTGTGCGAATGGCGCGACCTGTGTGGCCTAGTGATACCCGTGACATCATTGCCAGCATCATCGTGCCCATGCTACCAATCGCAAGCGCGTGCAAAGCGGTTTCTACCCGTTGACCAGTGAAGATCTGCCACGCCCACATCGCAAGCCCGAGTGGAATAAATGCATAGCTAAGGTGTAGCCCCCAGAGCAGTGGTTCTCTCCAGCTTTGCCACCCCTTCCAATAGCTTAAACGCCAAGCGTTGCTGATAGCCGCTACCACCATTAACGCAGCCAGTAGCGTGTCATCGCGCAGACTGCTGACCATAATTATCACTTGAAGAAGTACGACTGCCGTTAAAGCACCCATACTGGCGATCTCAATCGAGCGTGTACGCTCAGGTTGAGGGATCCCCAGTTTGCGCGACGTAAAAAACGGTATGACGCGCCCCCCTAGCAGCACCATCACTAACGTGATGATCAATATCGCTAAGTGCCCCGCCTCCCGAATCAATAGCGCATTGCCGGTGATCACACCTACATGCATGGCGATATTCGTCAGCGCTAGCGCTAGCAGAACGGGAACAAACATCAGGTTCCGCCACATTCGTACCGTGATGACCGGTTTTGCCATGGCTAGCGCCACTAACGGCAAAAACGCACCATCAATTAGTAACAACCACCAAGCGGGCAGGTGAGCAGCGTAAGCGAGGAGTAAGCGAGCGGTCAGCCATAGGCTTACGAGTGCTAATAGTGGCCAGCCAGAAAGGCCAGGGCGCCCTGTCCAATTCTGAACCGCCGTGAGTAGAAATCCGGCAATAATGGCACTGCCAAACCCAAACAGCATTTCGTGCTGATGCCACCACAGCATGCCACCGTAGGGGGTGAGCCATAGATTGCCATGCCAAAACGCCAGCCAAACGAGCAGTGAGAGTAGGCTAAACAGTGCCCCCAATAGAAAGAAGGGTCGAAAGGCAAGGCGTATAAAAGCGAAGCGTTTAGGGTTGTGGCGTGCGGTCATGGTAAGCCTATTGGCGAAGTGCCGGAGCGTTGTTCAGGTTTAAAGAGCATACAAAACTTGTGTTTAGCATCGATGACGTAGATCAATGACAGCAAGCTATTTCAGCCCTCTATCCCCAGTGACTTTCCTGACTATCACCTAAGAGGTAGAGAGAGGCTATATAGGGGTAACCACGCAGTAATTGCCGCTTTAATCCCCCAGAATCGATCTCCAAGGTGCCTGTCAGCAGGCAATCGCTGTATTTTGAAAAGCCTGGAGATTGTCCATGAGTCATTTCATTGACCGGCTGAATTTTTTCCGCAAAGCGCGAGAGCCTTTTGCCAATGAGCACGGCGAACTGCGCAGCGAGTCGCGCGATTGGGAAGATAGTTATCGTGCCCGCTGGCAGCACGATAAAGTGGTGCGCTCTACCCATGGCGTAAACTGTACCGGCTCCTGTAGCTGGAAGATCTACGTTAAGAACGGCTTGGTCACCTGGGAAACCCAGCAAACTGACTACCCACGCACTCGGCCTGATCTGCCTAACCATGAACCGCGTGGCTGTCCACGCGGTGCCAGCTACTCCTGGTATCTGTACAGCGCCAATCGCCTGAAGTATCCATTGATCCGAAAGCCGCTGCTGGCGCTATGGCGCGAAGCGCTTAAGGCCCATCCCGACCCAGTCGATGCCTGGGCGTCTATTGTCGAAGACCCCGCCAAGACCAAACAGTACAAGCGTGCTCGCGGCATGGGCGGCTTCGTTCGCGGTGACTGGGAAGAGCTCAACGAGCTGGTCGCTGCCTCTAACGTTTACACCGTCAAGCAGTACGGCCCCGACCGCATCATTGGCTTCTCTCCGATTCCCGCCATGTCGATGGTCAGTTACGCAGCAGGCAGCCGCTACCTGTCGTTGATTGGTGGCGTCTGCATGAGCTTCTACGACTGGTACTGCGACCTGCCGCCGGCCTCACCGATGACCTGGGGCGAGCAGACCGACGTGCCCGAGTCCGCAGACTGGTACAACTCCGGCTACATTATCGCCTGGGGCTCCAACGTACCCCAGACGCGTACCCCAGATGCCCACTTCTTTACCGAAGTGCGCTACAAGGGCACCAAGACGGTTTCGATTACCCCGGATTACGCCGAAGTCTCCAAGCTGACCGACGAGTGGCTGTCCGCCAAGCAGGGCACCGATGCCGCACTGGCGATGGCCATGGGGCACGTGATTCTCAAAGAATTCCACCTCGACAAGCCTAGTGCTTACTTCACCGACTATGTGCGCCGCTATACCGACATGCCGTTCTTGGTTGAATTAGAGGTACGTGAGGGCGGAAGCTTTGTGCCGGGCCGCCAATTGCGGGCTAGCGACTTTGATGCTGCCCTGGGCCAGGAAAACAATCCTGAGTGGAAAACCATTGCATGGGACGAAACTCGAGACCAGTTGGTGGTGCCGCGTGGTTCGATCGGTTTCCGTTGGGGCGAAACCGGCGATGAAGTGGGCAAGTGGAACCTGGAATCGCTGGATGCCGAGGGCACCGAGATCAAGCCACTACTCACTTTGGCTGAACACTACGATAGTGTGGCGCGCGTGGCATTTCCGTACTTCGGAGGTATTGAGCACGAACACTTTAAGCACGTGAAAGGTGCCGGTGTAGGTGCCGCTGATGACCTGCTGTTCCACAACCTGCCCGCCAAACGACTGAAACGAGTTGATGGCAGTGAAATGCTGGCTGTCACTGTTTTCGACCTGATGTGTGCCAACTACGGTATCGATCGCGGTTTCATTGGAGAGGGTGAAGATGATGGCGCGACAGCGTATAGCCAGATTCGCCCCTATACCCCGGCGTGGCAGGAGAAAATCACCGGCGTCTCGGCAGAGCAGTGCACCCGTATTGCCCGGGAGTTCGCTGACAATGCCAATAAAACCAACGGGCGTAGCATGATCATCGTTGGTGCCGGTATGAACCACTGGTACCACATGGACATGAACTACCGCGGTCTGATCAACATGCTGGTCATGTGCGGTTGTATCGGTCAGAGCGGTGGTGGCTGGGCGCATTATGTTGGCCAGGAAAAACTCCGTCCGCAGACTGGCTGGACGCCGCTGGCCTTCGGCCTTGACTGGCACCGCCCGCCGCGCCATATGAACTCTACCTCGTTCTTTTATAACCACTCCTCCCAGTGGCGTTACGAGAAGCTCGAAATCAAGGAGATCCTCTCACCGTTGGCTAAGGCCGAGGATTACCCCGGCAGCCTGATCGACTTTAACGTGCGCGCCGAGCGTATGGGCTGGTTGCCGTCAGCACCTCAACTGGATACTAATCCGCTGCGCCTGGCGAAAAAAGCCGCAGCCGCGGGCATGTCGACTTCCGACTATGCGGTTCAGCAACTCAAGAGCGGTGAACTGCGCTTTGCCGCGGAAGACCCGGATGCGCCAGAGAACTTCCCACGCAATATGTTCATCTGGCGCTCCAACCTGTTGGGCAGCTCCGGTAAGGGCCATGAGTACATGCTCAAGTACCTGCTGGGTACCCGCCACGGTATTCAGGGCAAAGACCTGGGCGACTTCGGCGGCCAGAAGCCCGAGGAGGTCGTGTGGCATGACGAGGCACCGGAAGGCAAGCTCGACCTGCTGGTGACGCTGGACTTCCGCATGTCCACCACCTGCCTCTACTCGGATATCGTGCTGCCTACGGCCACTTGGTATGAGAAGGACGATCTCAATACCTCCGACATGCACCCTTTTATTCACCCGTTGACCGCGGCGACCGACCCGGCATGGGAGTCGCGCAGCGACTGGGATATTTACAAGGGCATCGCCAAGGCATTTTCCCAGGTATGCGTGGGGCATCTGGGTGAAGAGACTGATCTGGTCACTTTGCCTATGCAGCACGATTCGCCTGGGGAGTTGGCTCAACCGGCGGTGATGGATTGGAAAAAGGGCGAATGCGCGCCGATTCCCGGCAAGACCATGCCATCGCTGATCGAGGTCAAGCGCAACTATCCAGAGACCTATGAGCGTTTCACTTCCGTTGGGCCGCTGCTGGAAAGCATCGGTAACGGCGGCAAGGGCATCGCCTGGAATACCGATGCTGAAGTTGAGCTGCTAGGTAAGCTTAACCACCGCAAACTGGATGGCCCACATAAAGGACGTCCACTGATTGACAGCGCTATCGATGCCGCCGAGATGATTCTGACCCTGGCACCGGAAACCAACGGCCAAGTGGCGGTAAAAGCGTGGGAAGCGCTCTCCAAAATTACCGGGCGTGATCATACTCACCTGGCGAGACCCAAGCATGAAGAGAAAATTCGCTTTCGCGATGTCGTCGCCCAGCCGCGCAAGATTATCTCCAGCCCGACCTGGTCCGGCCTCGAAGATGAGCACGTCTCTTATAACGCCGGTTACACCAACGTTCACGAGCTGATTCCCTGGCGCACCGTGAGTGGTCGCCAGCAGTTCTATCAGGATCACGCCTGGATGCGCGCTTTCGGCGAAAGCCTGCTGGTCTATCGCCCGCCCATTGATACCAAGGCGGCCAAAGGCTTCCGGCTTCCCGCCGACAACGGCTTCAAGAGCAAGGCGCTGAACTTCCTCACACCGCACCAGAAGTGGGGTATCCACTCTACTTACTCGGACAACCTGCTGATGCTGACCCTCAACCGAGGCGGCCCGGTGGTGTGGCTCTCCGAGGCGGACGCGGAGGAGATCGATATCGAGGACAACGACTGGATCGAGGTCTACAACGCCAACGGCTCGATTGCCGCGCGAGCGGTAGTCAGTCAGCGGGTCAAGGCGGGCATGGTAATGATGTACCACGCCCAAGAGCGCAACGTTAACGTGCCCGGTTCTGAAATAACCGGCACCCGGGGCGGTATCCACAACTCTGTCACCCGTGTCTGCCCCAAGCCCACTCACATGATCGGCGGCTACGCGCAGCTTTCGTACAGTTTCAATTATTACGGAACGGTCGGCTCCAATCGCGACGAGTTCGTGCTGGTACGCAAGATGAAACACGTTGACTGGCTGGATGGTGAAGGCAGTGACAGCGTTCAGGAGGCCGTGAAATGAAGATTCGTTCCCAAGTAGGCATGGTTCTCAACCTAGACAAGTGTATCGGCTGCCACACCTGTTCGGTGACCTGCAAAAATGTCTGGACCAGTCGCGAAGGTATGGAGTACGCCTGGTTCAACAATGTCGAGACCAAACCCGGTATCGGCTACCCCAAAGAGTGGGAGAATCAAGCCAAGTGGAAGGGCGGCTGGATGCGCCGTACCGATGGTCGGATTGAACCGCGTATTGGTGGCAAATGGCGGGTGCTGGCGAATATCTTCGCCAACCCCGACCTGCCCGAAATGGATGACTACTATGAGCCGTTCACGTTCGACTACCAACACCTGCATACCGCCAAGATCGGCGAGCACCAGCCAGTGGCGCGTCCGCGCTCGCTGATTTCCGGTCAGCGCATGAAAAAAATCGAATGGGGCCCCAACTGGGAAGAGATCCTCGGCACCGAGTTCGCCAAGCGGCGCAAAGACGCCAACTTCGACAAGGTGCAGGCAGATATTTACGGCCAATTCGAAAACACCTTCATGATGTACCTGCCGCGACTGTGCGAGCACTGCTTGAACCCCACCTGTGTGGCATCCTGCCCCAGTGGCGCGATCTACAAGCGGGAAGAGGATGGCATCGTTCTAATCGACCAGGACAAGTGCCGCGGCTGGCGGATGTGTATCTCCGGCTGTCCCTATAAGAAGATCTACTACAACTGGAAAAGCGGTAAGTCCGAGAAGTGCATCTTCTGCTATCCACGTATCGAAGCCGGTCAGCCGACTATCTGCTCCGAGACCTGTGTGGGGCGTATTCGTTACCTCGGCGTGCTGCTGTATGACGCCGACCGCATTGAGGAAGTGGCAAGTTCACCCGACGAGCGTGACCTCTACCATCGCCAGCGCGAGATCTTCCTTGATCCCAATGATCCGGAAGTGATTGCCCAGGCCAAGCGGGATGGTATCCAGGATAACGTCATTAAAGCCGCCCAGGCCTCACCGGTCTACAAGATGGCTATCGACTGGGGATTGGCGCTGCCGCTGCACCCGGAATACCGCACGCTGCCGATGGTGTGGTACGTGCCGCCACTATCGCCGATTCAGTCCGCCGCCGAGGCGGGGCATGTCGAGTTCGACGGTATCCTACCCAAGATCGAATCGCTGCGTATCCCCGTGAAGTACTTGGCCAACCTACTCACCGCTGGCGAAGAGGAGCCCGTAGTGTTGGCACTCAAGCGCTTAATGGCGATGCGCGTTTACATGCGCGGCAAGCATGTGGAGGGTGCCCCCAACGCCAAAGTGCTCGACGCTGTGGGGCTGAGCGTCGCCCAGGTAGAGGAGATGTATCGCTACCTGGCCATTGCCAACTACGAGGATCGTTTTGTGATTCCCACCAGCCATCGGGAAATGGCCACCGAAGCCTTCCCCGAACGGGGGGGATGCGGTTTTACCTTTGGTGATGGTTGTCACGGTGAGAGCCAGCCCAGCCTGTTCAATGGCCGTAAGCAGACTAGCGTTTTGGTAAAACCGGTAGAGGTCTTCGAGCCGCAGCCACAACTTGAGGATTCTCGTCATGACTGAAGCCGCTATCGAATCGTCGACCCCGGTAGAGCCGTCGTTCGAGCCGTTACTGGGCATGCGCAGCCTGCGTGTACTGGCCCGCTTGCTCGATTACCCGACACAGGAATTGCAGGATGCTTGCGGTGAACTCATCGAAATCCTCAATGCCGAGCGCCGCCTGGGGGCGGCTCTCAAGTCGTCGCTAATGGAGTGGTGTCAGCGTCTCCAAGATGGTGATTTGCTTGAGCTGCAGGCCGAATACGTCGCCATGTTCGATAAGGGTCGGGCTACGTCGCTGCTGCTATTTGAACACGTTCACGGCGAGTCCCGTGATCGGGGTCAGGCCATGGTGGATCTTATGGCCGAGTACAGCGCGGCCGGGTTCGAGCTGGATGCCCGTGAACTGCCCGATCATCTGCCGGTGTTCCTTGAGTACCTTTCGATGTGCGACGAAGCCGAGATTGGTCGCTGGATGGGAGAAATACGCCATATTCTGGCACTGCTGACCGCACGGCTGGAGGAGCGGGGAGCGGATCACGCGCTAGTACCGCTGTCACTGTTGGCGTTAATTGGGGCTGAGAGCGATGTCGAGGAGCATCGGCCCCAGGTCAAGAAAGAAGCGCCTGATAATACCCCCGAAGCATTGGACGCCGTATGGGAAGAAGAAGCAGTACGCTTCTCGGCGACCTCTGATGAAGACTGCGCGCTGCAGTCTGCGGAAGGGCGGCGGCTTGCCGAGCGAAAAAATGCAGTGCATAGCGACCCCGTCAAAATCATGCCTTCCGCCTGGAGCGCTGCCCCTTCCTCAACCGTGGCCGATCGCTAAAAGGAGAATCGCCATGTTCATAGAATACTTGCAACATCTTATCTACGGCTATTACCCCTACCTGGCCGGTACGGTGTTCTTGGTCGGGAGTCTCATGCGTTATGACCAAGGTCAGTTCACCTGGAAGACCGGCTCCAGCCAAATGCTGTCCTCAAAAAACATGCGACTGGCCAGCAACCTGTTCCATATCGGGATTATCGTCATCTTTTTTGGTCATTTGGTGGGCATGCTCACGCCGCACTGGGTCTACGCGCCTTTTCTGCATGCCGGTACCAAGCAGCTGATTGCCATCGTGGTCGGCGGTATCGCCGGTGCAATGTGCGTGGTGGGCGGTGCCATGTTGCTCTATCGGCGACTGTTCAATCCTCGCGTAAAGGCGTCGTCGAGCTTGATGGATAACTTGATCCTGGGTTTGATCGTCTTACAGGCGTGCCTTGGCATGGTGACCATCATTTTCTCGCTAGGCCATATGGACGGTGAAATGATGCTGACGCTCTCCAGCTGGGCACAGTCAATAGTCTTCTTCAGCGGCGGCGCAGCGGATTACATGCAGGAAGTGTCGTGGGTCTACAAACTGCATATCTTTATCGGCCTGACCATCATTCTGCTGTTCCCATTTTCGCGCCTTGTGCATGTGTGGAGCGTGCCTTTCGGCTATGTGACTCGTCGCTATCAGCTTGTCCGCCGTCGCGCCTAAACACTTGCTGTGCTTGCCCAGGACTAAAGGAGAAATAACATGCAGATGATTGATATCGAACAACTACCTGGAGGCATCGCTCCGCCTCCGGTACGCGTCGGCGACGCCAGTATCGATGAAGAAACGATTGCGTTAGAGATGCAGTATCACCCCGCTGAAACGGCGGGTGAGGCCCAGCTTCAGGCGGCTCGTGCGCTGGTGGTGAGGGAGCTGCTGCGCCAGCGAGCTAACGTCCTGGGTCTACTATCGACACAGGAAGCCAGCGAAGCGCAGGAGGATGCGGCGATTGCTGCCTTGCTTGAGCAGGAGCTTGAGGTGCCCGAACCGGGAGAAGCAGATTGCCAACGCTTTTTTGACACCCACCGTGAGCGCTTTAGCGAGCCGACCCAGTTACGGGTAAGGCATATTCTGCTAGCAGCGGCGCCTGATGACTCCCAGGGCCGCGACGACGCGTACCAGCTTGGCGAAAAACTGCTTAAAGAACTTAATTCTATACCCGAGCGGTTTGCCGAATTTGCGCAAAACCACTCCGCGTGCCCTTCAAAAGAGCTGGATGGTGATTTGGGCTGGCTAGTATCAGGCCAGACTGTTCCAGAGTTGGATCGCGCTTTGCAGCACTTGCCCGAAGGTCTACACGAGCGCCCCTTGTCGTCTCGCTATGGCTGGCATGTGGTGAGTATTGACGAGCGACGAGAAGGGCGAGCGTTACCTTTCGATCAGGTTGCCGACCGAGTGCGCCACAGCCTGCGGGAGCAGGCAACGCGACGCGCGTTGCGCCACTATTTGCTGGCGCTGGAAAGCGAAATAGGCGTCGAAGGGATTGTTCTGGATGACAATGCTGGCGGCAGCTTGATGCAGTAGAGAAGCTATGAGGAGAGACTTGATGTCCCATGTTCCTGTAGATGCTCTTTTCACTCCGCTTGGCATCGCGGTACTAACGGTTTCCGATACGCGTGGTTTCGATGAAGATGGCAGCGGTGACCTGCTGGTTAAACATCTGAGCGAAAGCGGCCATATCCTGGTGGAGAGACGTATCGTCCCTGATGATATTTACCGGGTTCGCGCCGTGATCTCGGAGTGGATTGCGCGAACAGATGTCCAGGCGATTCTGGTTAATGGCGGCACTGGCTTTACCGCCCGGGATACCACTCCCGAGGCGTTGATACCCCTGTTCGACAAAGCGATTGAAGGGTATGGGGAGCTGTTCCGCCACTACTCCCTGAAGACAATCGGCACAGCGACGATCCAGTCTCGCGCCGTCGCGGGGGTAGCCAACCGAACGATGATGTTTGCAATGCCTGGCTCACCCAAAGCGTGTGCGTTGGCGTGGGACAACATTATCGCTTTGCAGCTGGACTCCCGTACTAGGCCCTGCAACTTCGCCGCCATGGTACTGCCTTCAGTGACCCCGTGCAGTGGACGTCAGGCAGCGACTTCTTCCACTGAGGTGGAGCGCTTATGAACTGTCACTGCGCAGAAATAGTCACGCCCGGCTTGTTAGATTTGTTTGATGCACGCCAGCGGCTTATCGACGCAGCCACGCCCATTAATGCAGTAGAAACCATCACCCTTGAACAATCGGCGGGGCGAGTGCTGGCAGAAACGGTGGTCGCACCTCTCGATATGCCAGGTGTGGACAATAGCGCTATGGATGGTTACGCGCTGCGTCTAGCTGACTACCAAGCGACACCTCCCGGCGCAGGCTTACCCATTCTTCAACGCGTACCGGCGGGCGCAGGCGTCATGCTGCTACCCAAAGGAGGCTGCGCGCGTATTTTTACCGGCGCACCGGTACCCATGGGGGCAGATGTTGTAGTACCTCAAGAGCGGGTAACCCTTGATCAGCACGGGCATATACACCTTGAGGGTAACGTGGTGGTAGGCGCTAATATTCGCCGTCAAGGCGAGGAGACCGGCGTGGGAACCCCGCTACTCGCCGCGGGTGAATATCTAAACGCTGCTTCAATTGCGCTGTTGGCCAGTCATGGTATCAACACGGTTTCCGTCAAACGCCGCCTGCGGGTGGCGCTGCTCTCAACCGGCGATGAGTTGATTGCCTCTGGCACGTCGCGGTCACCGGGGCAGGTGCACGACAGCAATCGCGCCATGCTTAACGTACTGCTAGGGCAAGCTCAGTGCGACGTGCTGGATTTGGGCGTCATCGCTGATTCGCCAGCGCCATTGCATCATGCCTTTGAACACGCACAAACCGTTGCAGATGTGGTGATGTGCACTGGGGGCGTTTCGGTAGGCGAAGAGGACCATGTTCGCCCGGTGATCGAGCAGCGCGGCGGGCTGCATTATCATGGTGTCGCGATGAAGCCTGGGAAGCCCTTTGCGTTCGGTTATCTAGGCGCGGAACCATCTTCTTCCACACCGTTAATGGCGCTGCCGGGTAACCCCGTGGCATCCCTGGTGGGCTGGCAACTGCTGGCGCTGCCGTTTATTCATGCCATGCAAGGTAGAGCTGTAGCGGCTCTACAGCGTTACCCGGTAAAAGCCGGCTTTTCTCAGCGTGGGCCTCAAGGGCGCTGCGAGCTATTACGGGTGGGGCTGGATTGGTCACAGGGGACTCCCGTGGCGCAGTTAGCGGGCGGGCAGGGCTCGCATATGCTCAGCGCGGCTAGCCAGGCCCATGGTTATTTGATGATTAATCCTGACACCGACGTGACAGAAGGGGGCTCATACCCCTATTACCCGATCAGTCAATTCGACGCTTGAATCGCTTTTTCTGGCGTGACCGCTGACGTCGTTTGCTTTTATAGGAGAGGGTATGTCTTCACATCATAAACCGCACACACTGATTTATGCCTGCTCCGGCTGTTCTGATGTGGCGCAACTGGCCAATAGTGTTGCTCTGCGTCTTGACCATGCAGGAGAGGCAGAAATGTCCTGCATTGCCGGTGTCGGCGGTGGTGTGCCCGGTCTGGTACGCATCGCCCGCTCCGGGCGGCCTATCGTAGCCATTGATGGGTGTCAGATGCATTGCGCCAGCCACTGTCTTTCCAAAGCGGGCGTTATACCCACTGAGCACGTCAAGCTGTATGAGAAAGGCCTGTGCAAGCGGCGGGGCCAATTTTATGATGAGAAAACCATTGAAGAGGTCACCGCCGAAGTGAAAGGGCTCATAGCTCGACTACCCGTTAACGCCAGTGCCCAAGCTGAGGAGCCCTCAAAATGAGTGCGCTAGTCGATGGGTTTGGCCGTAGGGTGCGTTACCTGCGCATATCGGTGACTGATCGTTGTGACTTCCGCTGCGTTTATTGTATGGCTGAGAAGGTGACCTTTCTGCCTCGCGCCCAACTGCTTACTCTTGAAGAGATAGCCATGCTATCGCAGGTCTTCGTCGAGCTGGGCGTAGAGAAAATTCGTCTAACTGGTGGGGAGCCGTTGGTACGCCAGGGCGTACTAACGCTAGTGCAAAAACTCGGTGATTTGGAAGGCCTGCGCGAGCTGGCCATGACCACCAACGGCTCAGGGTTAGTTAAACATGCCGAGGCCTTACGTTTAGCCGGACTTGATCGCCTCAATATCAGTCTCGACTCACTCAAGCCCGAGCGCTTTAAAGCATTAACTCGGACAGGTGACCTTAGCCAGGTGGTCGCAGGTATCCGTGCAGCTCGCCGCGCTGGCTTTCAGTCGATTAAGCTCAACGCCGTATTACTTAAGGGGCGAAATGACGACGAAATCCTCGACTTGGTGAACTTTGCCCGCAATGAAGAAGTGGATATCAGTTTTATCGAGGAAATGCCGCTAGGCGCTATCAGCGAGCATAACCGTGGCGAGACCTTTCTTTCTACCGATATGGTGCGTGAGAACATAGAAAACCATTATCAACTATTACCTACCACCGAAACCACCTTAGGGCCATCCCGTTATTACCGTATGGGAGGCAGCCAATCACGCATTGGATTCATTTCTCCCCACAGCCATAATTTTTGCGCCGACTGTAATCGCGTGCGAGTGACCGCCGAAGGGCGTTTGTTACTCTGCCTGGGTAACGAACATTCGGTCGACTTGCGTGCGGTAATGCGCCGGTATCCGGGTGATACTCAGCGTCTTAAAACGAGCATTTTAGCTGCAATGGAGAAGAAGCCTGAGCGTCATCACTTCACGACTGATGGTGATGTTCAGATAGTGCGATTTATGAATTCAACAGGCGGCTAACCCATTATATGCGCTAGAAACTGCGATATCTTTACAAGCATTGGTCGATTGGTCATGCCGTCAGATCACAGCTGGTTAGATTGTCGAAAGTCTACTGTGTATAGGGCGCGAAAGATTTTGAAAAGCCAAGGCGTTAACAAGTATCACTATTTGCGCACGGCCTATACTTGTCGCTGTTATAAAGAGATCACAGGCTTTGATGTACCGTTAATTGACTAGAGTAATCCTGAATTCAAGCTGCAAAACCGTGGCGAAGTTGCTCAAGTAACGTTACTACCGCTTTGTAACCAGGTGAAGTCGCAGTAGCTTCCAATGCAGTTCTTCCACCTAACGCTTTTCGAGGTTTTAGAAGCCATGGTAATCCCCCCGAAAAACCAGGG
>NZ_DFBS01000045.1 GCF_002366715.1 Halomonas sp. UBA3074
CTGAAAATGGGGGGATTACCTATGTACGCGATGTGCTCGCCAAACGCGTGCGCCCTACTAAAGAGCTAAAAGCTTTTTGTAAAGTAAAGGTGCCAGCTGGTGAGGTAGTGACAGTAACGTTTACCGTTCCAGTAGATATGCTCAACTATACCGACCAGCCTTGGGAGCGTGTTGTTGAACCGGGTGATTTTGAAATAGCCGTTGGCTCGTCTAGCCAGCATTTACCTCTGAAGGGGCTTATTACCGTGCTGGGTAACAAACCGCGCGTATTGCCCAAAATGTGGAAAATGGAAAGTACTGCAACAGTTAAATCGCAATAAATTTAGATAGAAAATTTAGACTATAAACTTATATTTAATATAGAAGTGATCCAATGATAAAAGAGAAAATCACCTCCGAGCAGTTGCGTTCACGCTACTGGTTCGATAATCCCGATCACGCCGGTACCACGGCACTATGCATCGAACGCTACCTTAATTACGGCATTACGCTGGATGAACTCACTAGCGGTAAGCCGATTATTGGCATTTGCCAGTCGGGCTCGGACTTAACCCCCTGCAATCGTCATCACATCGACTTGGTGACGCGGGTGAAAGATGGGATCCGCGCGGCAGGCGGTGTGCCGTTTGAGTTCCCCATGCACCCGATCCATGAAAACGTGCGCCGTCCTACGGCGGCGTTGGATCGCAACCTCGCCTATTTGGGTATCGTCGAAGTGTTGCACGGCTACCCGTTAGACGGCGTGGTCTTGACCACCGGCTGCGATAAAACGACGCCCGCTGCGCTGATGGCGGCGGCAACGGTCAATATTCCGGCCATCGTGCTCTCCGGTGGTCCGATGCTCAACGGCTGGCGCGGCGCTGAGCGAGTAGGGTCGGGTACGATTATTTGGGAGCTACGCAAGCGCCTAGCGGCAGGGGATATCGACTACGCCGAGTTCCTGTCCCGCGCCAGCGACTCAGCGCCCTCGATAGGCCACTGCAATACCATGGGCACCGCCTCCACCATGAACTCCATGGCCGAGGTGCTGGGCATGAGCCTGCCCGGTTCCGCAGTGATTCCCGCGCCCTATAAAGAGCGGGCGATGGTTGCCTACGACACCGGTACGCGAATCGTCGATATGGTGTGGGAAGACCTGCGCCCGCTGGATATCCTGACCCGTGAAGCCTTTGAGAACGCCATCGTGGCGTGTTCGGCGCTGGGCGGCTCTTCAAACGCGCCGGTGCACATCAATGCGATTGCCCGCCATGCGGGGATCGAGATTAACAATGATGATTGGCAGCGCTTGGGCCATGAAATTCCGCTGCTGGCCAACGTGATGCCTGCGGGTGCCTTTCTGTGCGAAGAGTTCCACCGTGCTGGCGGTGTGCCCGCAATTCTCCATGAACTGCAAACGGCCGGTAAGCTGCACGGCGATGCCCTGACGGTCAACGGCCGCTCGATAGGCGATAATCTACAGGGCCGCGAAACCCAGGACCCCGATGTGATTTGTCGTTACGGCGATCCCCTGGTCGAGCACGCAGGGTTCCTCAATCTCAAGGGCAACCTGTTCGACTCGGCGCTGATGAAAACCAGCGTGATCTCCCGGGATTTCCGCGCGCGCTTCCTCAATGATCCCAACGATCCCGAGGCCTTTGAAGGCAAGGTCGTGGTATTTGATGGCTCGGAAGATTACCACGCCCGTATCGATGACCCGGCGCTCAACATCGACGCCCGCACTATTCTGGTCATGCGCGGCGCAGGCCCCGTTGGCCACCCCGGCGGTGCGGAAGTGGTTAACATGCAGCCGCCAGAAGCGCTGATCAAACAAGGCATCGAATCGCTGCCGTGCCTGGGCGATGGCCGCCAGTCAGGCACCTCTGGCTCGCCGTCGATTCTCAATGCTTCCCCCGAAGCTGCCACCGGCGGCGGCCTGGCGCTGCTGGAAAGCGGCGACCGGCTGCGGGTCGATCTTAAGCGAGGCGAGGTACAGCTGTTGATTGAAGCCAGTGAACTGGAAGCCCGCCGTACGCGTTTGGCCGAGCAGGGTGGCTACCGCTACCCCGGTCATCAGACCCCTTGGCAAGAGATTCAGCGCAGCATGGTCGAACCGCTGGATCGCGGCATGACGCTAGCGCCTGCCACCAAGTATCGCGATGTCGCCCGCCTGCATCCGCCGCGGGATAACCACTAAGTCGCAAAAGGGTAGTAACGAGACTACGGGCAAAATCTTTGGCTGATTGCCGTCTGATTTGAACAGCCTCAGGCGAGACTGCCGCCATTGGGTGCTGCGAACCCTCCTGGGGATCGATACGTATCATGCCAAATATCGCTTTTGAAAGGCTTGTTATCACCTGAATTAGCATCTATTGCTCAGGAGGAGTATATGGAACAAGGTAAAATCGAGGTGGCCGTTAAGTTGGATATGAGCCTCGGAGAGAGCCCGGTATGGTCTGTGGAAGATCAAGTTCTACACTGGGTTGATATCAATCAAGGACAAATCTATACATGGAGTCCTAGCCGTAATGACAACCCCAAAGTAGTTACTTTAAGAGAAAAAGTAGGCTGCTTAGCACTGGCAACGTCAGGTCTGTTGGCTGCTACGGCATCGGGTGTTGATTACCTACCTGAGGTGGGGCTGCCTAAGCGGTTGTTTAATAATCCTGAGTGGGATGAGCGACAAGGAAATCGGTTCAATGATGGTCGTTGTGATGCTGCAGGACGCTTCTGGATTGGCACTATTGCCAATGATGAAGCAAGCTCCACAGCAGCGCTGTATTGCTTAGATAACGGAAAGCTGCAGAAACGTTTATCTGACATTGGTATTTCTAACGGACTTGCGTTTAGCCCCGATCAACGCTGGCTTTACCACACGGATTCACTAACACGGCGTATTTTGCGTTATCCATTTGACTTAGAAACCGGTGCTTTAGGCCAAAGTGACGTGTTTGTGGATTTAGAGCAACTTGGCCTACCGGGAGTGCCGGATGGGGCCGCGGTGGATGCTGAAGGTTATTATTGGAGTGCATTATATGGCGGCGGTCGAATTGTACGCTTTTCGCCTAGAGGTGAATTAGTGGAAGAGCACGCAATGCCTTGCCCCCACCCAACTATGATCGCTTTTGGGGGAGATGACCTACTTAGTTTGTACATTACTTCGGCCACCCAGCATCTCCAAGCAGAAGATAAACAGATATTTCCCGACGCAGGCAGCTTGTTCAAAATGCATGTTGCTGTACCAGGCTTGGTTGAACCCAATACGCAAATTGTCAGCTAGGGTCTATTAACTTTTCATCACCTGGGCACCAGCGACCCTGCAGGGTTATTCGTCCGTTACCGGTTAGAGAGCTATGCAGGCGTGTCGGTTCAGATAGGAGCGGTCTCTGAGTACAGGCCGTAGCGGCACACTGTTTGTGAACTTCTCCTAGTCGGTGTAAACCGCGTATACACAAGCTGCGCTACGCAGGCTGCCCAACTGTTTGTGTTTGCCGACGAAAGTGTAGGTATGGATGCCCAGGAAGATATTCGCGTTCTGACGCTTCCCCACGTGCATGAAGCGCTGGCGCCGCTACTCTATACCCTGCCGTTACAACTGCTGAGTTACCACGTAGCCGTACTAAGAGGGACTGACGTTGATCAGCCGCGCAACCTAGAAAAAAGTGTGACGGTAGAGTAATCACACTGGCAAACAATAATTGTGATTAAGCTCATAAAAGTGCTTTACAAGATGCGGCAATACGTCGCATCTTATGCGCAACCGTTGCGTTGCAGCATGTCGTTAGGGTGCTTATGATCGTGGCGGTCTTTCTCCCTCCTGATTGGAAAACATCGCCATGAAACCACCAAACGTCCTCGCAACTCGGCATTACGCTCGCCGAGTCGCTTGGCTGTTGCTCGCCTGCTCGTTTTTACTCTTTCCTTCGCTCTCTTATGCCGCCGCCGGGCCCCTTGATCTTACCCTCACGCTAACCGGTATCTCTTCTGTCGTGATCTTCGTGCTCGCCTATGCGTTGGTGATGAGTGAAGAGTTACTGCACATGCGTAAGTCTAAGCCTGTGTTGGTGGCAGCCGGCCTTATTTGGGCACTTGTGGCCTGGGTATATGTGCAAGCGGGGATGCCAGAAGAAGCGGAAACCGCCTTTCGCGAAACGCTGCTCGAATACGCCGAACTGCTGCTGTTTTTGCTGGTTGCGATGACTTACATCAATGCCATGGAAGAACGCCGCGTGTTCGATGCGCTACGCTCCTGGCTTGTCCGCAAAGGCTTCAGCTATCGCAGCCTGTTCTGGATCACCGGCGTGATGGCGTTTGGTATTTCGTCAATCGCCAACAATATGACCACCGCCATGCTGATGTGCGCCGTGGTGCTGAAAGTTGCCGAAGGCGATAATAAGTTTATCGGCCTGTGCTGTGTGAACGTGGTAGTGGCATCCAACGCTGGCGGTGCGTTCAGCCCGTTCGGCGATATCACCACACTAATGGTCTGGCAGGCAGGCCAAATACCGTTCGAAGGTTTCTTCGCGCTGCTGATTCCTGCGATAGTCAATTTCATGGTGCCTGCGGTGATCATGAATTTCTTTATCGCGAATCGTCAGCCGGCCGCATTACAAGAGAATGTTTGGCTCAAGCGTGGTGCGCGGCGGATTATCGTGCTGTTTTTGATTACGGTAGCTATCTCCGTACTGTGTCACTCGATCCTTTATCTACCGCCTGCCATGGGCATGATGTTTGGCCTAGGCCTGCTGCAGTTCTTTGGTTACTACCTGCGCCGCAGCCTGCCGCGTTCGCTGGAACGCAAGCGTGAACGCTATTCGCGTCGGGGCGATTGGAAAAAGCTCGAGCAGCTCGGTAGCGTGGTGCCGTTTGATATTTTCAGCCGTATTGCGCGCTCGGAGTGGGACACGCTGCTGTTCTTCTACGGGGTGGTGATGTGTGTCGGTGGGCTTGGTTTTATGGGCTATCTCAGCCTGCTTTCCGAAACGCTTTACGGTAACTGGAACCCGGTGTGGGCTAACGTGGTGCTGGGCCTGATTTCGGCGGTTGTCGATAACATCCCGGTCATGTTTGCGGTACTTTCCATGGCGCCCGATATGTCGGAAGGCAACTGGCTGTTGGTGACATTGACGGCAGGCGTGGGGGGTAGCTTGCTTTCGATGGGTTCCGCTGCGGGCGTTGCACTGATGGGGCAGGCGCGCGGGATCTATACCTTTGCCGTTCACCTGCGCTGGGTGCCGGCCATTTTATTAGGCTATGCGGCGAGTATTGCTGCTCACCTGTGGATAAACGGGTCGATGTTCTAAACAGGCCGGTTCAACAGCACGGTCGTTACATGCGAACGCCCTTCACTGAAACATCGGTGAAGGGCGTTTCTTTTTGCCGTTGATCAACCTTCAAGCGGTTAATACGGGCTTTAGCAGAGTGCTATAAGTCGTGTCCGGTCACTACTTGGCAAATATCAGCAAAGCTCTTCGCCATCGGCACCGGATTAATCTCTTTGCCGACCGCATTCTGAATATCGCTGGCGGAAATAAGGCCGCGAATTCTGAGTTCTTGATGATCGTTTTTTTCAGTGATTAACAGGTGTTGGTCAGTAACGGCTTCCATCGACAGCACCAGGTCTTCGATCGTCAGCGAGGCTAGTTGGGCGACAGGCATGGCGCTGAGTTTGTGCCAGGGTGTCATGATCATTTCAGCCGTGACTTCCGCTCGCGTGAGGTTACGCTGCTGCATAGCCAGGTTAATGCGCCGGGTGCCAATCACTTCTTTCGAGGTAATAACGCCAATACAGTGCGCCTGTTTATCCATGACGAATAGCAGTCGTATGCCGCCATGGCGCATTTTAAGATGCGCTTCATCAATCGGCGTATCGGCATCAACGGATTGCGGCATTACCTGTGAAAAATCGGTCAGTACCGTCATGGCAGGACTAGTAGGAAGTAGCCGCCGAGGGGCAGGCATGGCCAGCAGTGGTGTCGAGCTTAACTGTACTAAGGGTTTAGGTGAAAAGGTTACTTGATTCATCAGGGACCTCCATGTGGAGAAAGGGCGTGCCGGGGATATCTGGCTCGCCGTGCAACCCCACACTTACATGCAATTCTTATCGCAACCTTAAGAGATGCATAAAGCCCCCTTAGAAAAAAGTTTATGGCTATTCTCTACGTGGCAACCCGATACTTACGCGCAACCCACCGCTGGGGGCATCGTCTAACTGCAGCGTGCCGCCGTGGCGAGTGACCAGCCGTTCAACGATGGAAAGCCCTAACCCTGAACCCGCACTGGGGCCTGCACGCTGGAAGCGCTCGACCACTTTTTTACGCTCATTGGCCGGTATACCGGGCCCTTGGTCATCGACTAATAGCTTAAAACCGTGTGGCATGGCGGCTAACGTCACGCTGATGGTGCTCTGGTTCGGCGAGTGCTGGATTGCATTACCCACCAAGTTTTGTACCAGAGTTTCGATCGCGCCGGGTTCTTCCAAGGTCGACCACTCCGCCTGCTCATCTGCGTTGAGCAACAGTTGCTGTTCGCGTTCAGCGGCCAGTGGTGAAAGCTTGGCCAGGGTTTCCCGCGCTTCACTGAGGAGGTTGGCCGGGCGATATTCAGGCTGCGACTCCTCCTCGGGCTCCAGGCGCGCCAGCGTCAATAGCTGGGTAACCAGCCGCGTGGCGCGCGCAACCCCACCGCGCAGGTGATTGAGCGCTTCCTGGCGATCTTCTAGGTTATCTGCAGCCAAGGCATTCTGGGCGTGCAGATCAAGCACCGCCAAGGGGGTGCGCAGCTCATGAGCGGCATCGGCAATAAAGCGTTTTTCGCGTACGCGCATGAGCCGAAGGCGTTCCAAAAGCCGATTCAGCGCCCCCGAGATAGTGTCTAACTCTTGGGGCAGCGGGCTAAGCGTTAAGGGCTGCAAATTATGTGGATCACGATTGCGTATCTGCTCCGCCATGCGCGATAGCGGCGCCAGCCCCCAGCCAATCGACCACCACAACAGAGCCGTGAGCAGCGGCAGACCAATCAGGTCGGGCAGCAGCGTGCGGAGCGCTACGGCCCTGATCAGTTCGCCACGCACGTCTTCGCGCTCACTGATGACCACGCGGTTTGAGGAGGCTGGCACATCTAGGACATACACCCGCCAGTCGTGTTCTCCTACGGTGAGTGTCGAGTAGCCCACAGGCTGTTGGGCAAGGGGGGCTTCGGGGGCAGTGGCGGAGCGTAGTAGAAGTTGCTCATTCTCCCATAGCTGGAAAGCCAGCTTACTTTCGTAACGGTGGCCCGCAAAACGCTTGTCAGACTCGCGAGCGCGCTGCAAGGCGCTTTCCAAGCTGTTCAGCAGGACATTGCGGTCAGCATCTGGCAGCGGTGCCTGTAACAAGCCCTCCAGTAAGCGGGCATTCTGCGCCAGGCTTGCGTCGTAGAGTTCTTCTATTTCATGGGCAGCATAACGGTAGCTGACAAAGCCGATTACCAGCATGCTTAGGCCAAATACCAGTAGCGATAACCCCAAGGTACGTTGACGAATGGAGGTCATACGTCATCCTTAGAGGGCTTATCCATGACGTAGCCAATGCCACGTACCGTGCGAATGACCTCGGTGAACAGCTTGCGGCGTAAATGATGGATATGCACCTCAATGGCATTGCTCTCCACATCCTCATCCCAGCCGTAGACTAGGCGGGTCAATGTATCGCGAGTAAATACTCGGCCAGGGTGGCTCATGAACTCTTGCAGCAGCGTCAACTCACGCCGGGACAAGCCCACGTCCTGGCCCTGATAGCTGACGTTCAAGGTGTGCGGGTCCAGGCGAATGCCGCGACAGCTCAATATGCTGCTGATCTGACCCTGGCTTCGGCGCAATAAAGCGCGTAGTCGGGCTTTCAGCTCTGCTACTTCGAAAGGCTTGGTTAAATAGTCGTCGGCGCCCGCGTCCAGCCCCGCGATGCGGTCATCCACCGCATCGCGGGCCGTCAGTACTAAAATGGGCACCTGGCTGCCGTGGCGCCTGACAGCATTCAATACTGCCATGCCATCCATGCGTGGCAGACCCAGGTCGAGAATTACTGCATCAAAAGGTTCTCCCTCTGTTAGCGCATTCAGTGCGGTAGCTCCGTCGCTCAAATGGTCCACGGTGTAGTGCTCGGGCTTCAAGGCCAAGCGGATACCCGAGGCTAGGCTTGGGTCATCCTCTACCAGCAAAATGCGCATAGGGCTCCTTCCTACTGAAGTTCTGACATCAATTGACGGATGTCGTCACGGCGGCCACTGTCCGCCAGTTCCCGACCAGGCCGGGGCGCTGCCATCAAAGCGCGTTCCAGCGCTTGGCGTGCATCGGCATCGCGACCCTGCTCATGTAAATAGTCGCCCCAGAAGTAGAGACTGTCGATCCCTTCGGGGTTAATCGCAAGGGCTCTTTGCAAATGCCACTCGGCTTTTTGCTCATCGCCAAAGCCGAGTGGCCAGCCAGGAACCTGATAATAGAGCGCGCCCAGGCTGGTATAGGCTGAACCATCAAGCGCCAACGGGTTCAATTCGAGCGCGGTTTCAAGCTCCTTTTTAGCCTGTTTTACCAGTCCCAGAGCACCCAGTCCGCCGCTGGCACCTGCTTCTGTTGAGCGGATAATGCCGGCCCAGATATGCAGCTCGGCGGCGTCGGGGTAGCGTTCGACGAGTTGGTCAGCCTCGTCGCCCAGGTAGCTGAAAGCTGCCGCCTGTTCGCCTGGGGGCAGCGTATAGTTAATTTCCGCCCAACGCTGCTGTAGCTTGGCAAGCGATGCGGCGGCGGCCGCACTGTCGTCCTCACTGGCAAACCCCTGAAGGCTTACCAAGCCAATAGCGCTAACCAGTAGCGTAGTACGCAGCGTTCGGAAAGCTGGCATGATCATGATGAAGACTCCTGGGGGGCAATGAACCGCCGAATAATGGGCAGTTGGCGTAGCAGGGCCCGGTCAACAGCGCCTGGCCATAGCATATTCAAGCGAGTAAAAAAGCGTTCTGGCAGGCCAATTTGTAGCTCTTCACGCTGCTGTTCCACGGCATTGATAATGGCCAGGGCAACGGCGTCAGGAGAGTCGACGGTATTGCCCAGCGCCGCGTTGAGCGCCTCGGTTTGGGGCGAGTTCATCGCGGTGCGAGTGGCTCGTGGAGCGATATACATCACCCGCACACGGGTATCGGCCAACTCCCGGCGCAGCGCTTGGCTAAAACCGCGCAGCGCAAACTTGGTAGCGCAGTAGGTGACTTGGCCAGGGTAGCCCAGTCGCCCGAGCGTCGAGCCAATGGTGATAATCGTCGCCTGGGGGCCAGCCATTAGCAGCGGAAGCAGCGCGCGGGTCAACTGCAGGGTGGCGGTCAGATTAATCGCCACCAGCTGTTCGATATCGCTGTCACTGGCAGTATCAAAAAATCCCTGCTGATTACTACCAGCGGCGTTAATCAGCATGTTGCACCCTGCCTCTTGCGCAGCGCTGACTAAGCGGCTTCGATCACTGGCGTTGGTTAGATCAGCGCTAACGGCGGTGATATGAGTGGGAAAACGGTCGACTAACGAAGCCAGCGCGTATTGTTGGCGACCACTTATCAGTAGGTGCGCGCCCCGCTGCGCCAGCGATTCGGCCAGGGCCATACCAATACCGCCGCTGGCGCCGGTGATTAAAATCCGCTGGCCCGGCCATCCGCCGGGCAGCCTGTTTGTTCTAGGCCAAAGCAGGCTAGGCAAGCGCATGACTTAGTTCCTCCACCGCGCTACCACCCTGACAGCGGGCTTCTATACCTCTAAACATCGCCCCATACAGGCGGTAGAACATATTGGCGCTATCAATTACTACGGCCAGATCGTCGGCACCTAGCTGATTGATCTGCTCTTCAAAAAAGGCCAAATGACCAATATCCAGACTGCCGTGGGAGGTGAGGTATCGCACAGCACTGTTAGGAAGTGAAAGGCTGGCCTGTAAGCGTTCGGCGGCCTGGGTGGCAAGCGCGGTACTGGTACCTTCCAACACCTGCACCATGCCGAAGAATGCCACCGGGTTGCCGTGCTCTACGGCATCACGAATCCAGGCCACCATTAACCGAGTGGCGGGGTCTGGCAGGGTGGCTGCGGCGGCATCTGCATTCCCGCCTGCGGCGTGGATATCGTCCAGAATCCATTTTTCATGGCCGTGCTCCTCTTCGATGTACTCCACCAGCGCCGTGCGTAACCAGTCGAGCCGGTCGGGCAGACGTGCGCCGCAGGCCATCATTAGCGGCACGGTGAAACGAACGTGATGATACGCCTGACCTAAAAAGGCCAGATACTCCTCTAGGGAAACATTGCCCGCCAGAGCACGGGTCACGATGGGGGTGGTCAGCAGCCAGTGACGAGCGTCTTGGGTAGCGTCTTGCAGCTGTTGGTAAGTGGTCATGGTGTTACTCCTTTGGGTGTGTCGGTTACGACGGCCCTTAGCCAGCGGCCATAGGCGGTTAGCAGGGTGTCGCGGCGTAGGCGGCCGTTGGCCGTGAGTTGTTGGTTGTGGGGCGTAAAGGGGGCGACGCGCTGCCACTCATGCACCTGGGCGTAATCGGGTAGCGTGCGATTGACTGCATTGAGGGCAGCGTCTATCTGGGCATTGGTAATATGGGGCGTCGCGGGCACGATCAGCGCGCGGTTAGCGGGCAGGGCTTCGCCATACACCATGGCTTGGGCAATGGCAGGCTGTGTGCAGAGCTCGCCCTCTACCCATTGCGGGTTGACGTTACGGCCATAGGCGGTAATAAAGACTTCCCGCTGGCGGCCATTGAGCGCGATGGTGTCATCCTGCCACTGACCGGTATCCCCCGTGGCGTACCAGTCGCCGCAAGGCGCTTCGCCTATATAACCCAGCATCAAGGCGCCGCGAATATGCAGCTGGTCTTCGCTATCAATGCGGACCTGGGCGTGGCGCAGTGGGCGGCCAACGCCGCAGCTTGGTTCGCCTGGTCGATTAAGACAGACCACCGAGGTGCCTTCAGATAAACCATAGCCTTCATAGACTGGCCACCCGCCGCGCCGGGCGTGAGAGAGCAGTGTGTTAGCCACATGCGCGCCGCCCACTGCCACAAAGCGCAGGCTATCTGGCGCCGTTGTGGACTCGCTGACCAACGCTTGAAGCAACTGAGGTACCAAAATCATGCTGTGGGGTTGGTAGCGCACAATGGCATCAAGGGCGAGCTGAGCGTTAAAACCGCTGGCTCCTTGCCAGCCTAATGTGGCCAACCCCGGTAAAATGCTGCAGGCACCCAGCCATAGCGGTAGATAAAGCCCACCGATATTTTCGAGCAGCGTGGAGAGGGGCAACATGGCTAAGTGGCGGCGTATATCAAGCGGTGCCACTACCTCCGCGAGGCTTTCAGTTACGGTCAGTAGCGCCGCGTTATCCAAGCACACGCCCTTGGGCGAGCCGCTGGTGCCCGAGGTAAAGGTGATGCGCGTGGTGCCTTCGTGTAACGCAGGGGAGTGATCAACCCGGCGTTGGGCAATGGCTGCGTCCTGGGTGGCTTGAAAACCGTAGGGCTCCCCACCATGCCCAATCCAGCTATCCAGGCCCGCCTGCTGAACCACGTGGCGGCGCTGCTGTTCACTGAAAAAGCCAGGAATAGGCACCGCCACACACGCTTCGGCCATCAGGGCTAAATCCCATAGCGCCCACTCCAGCCCGTTATCCAGCGCTAGTGCAACGCGCCGGGTATTAACGTCACGTAAGCGCTGGCGCCGTTGGGCGACATGGTGAATGACGTCCGCATACGACAAATTCTGCTCGCCATCGGTAAGTGCGGTAGGCTGTGGGCTGTGCTGGGCATGACAGGCAAGTCGCACCATCAGCGCATTAGGCAAGGCGTGCATGCAGCACCTCTTCCCTGGCGGTTTCAGTGAAGGCTGAGTGAGCCTGAAGCGTATGCATGGCGCTGCGCAGATCACCGGCCATCACCCATGGGCGATTCTGGTAATAGCGCCCCCAGAGGTGCGACGCTTCGCCCAGGCGGGTAGGGTCGGCAGGCGTGATAGGCTGAGGCTCAAAACCTAAACGCCGCAGGCCGTTAGCGACCTCTGGTGTGGCCGTAAACAGTAGCCAAGCGATACCCTCTGCCGCTAACTGGTGGGCTAAATAGATAAACAGCTGCCGCTGTAAGCCAGGGCGCAGGCTGGCTAAGTTACCGATTTCAGCAATGTCCTGACGGGTAAGTGACTGCTGGAACCGCTGCATCAGAATGTCTTCGGCTTGGCCATCCAAGTAGCGCTCTAAAAAGAGCGGCCCGCTGTTAGCAAGTCGCAGACCCACCGCTGCCAGTGGTTGATCGGCTTGCCATAATCCAAACAAGCGAGGCAAAAAATGCTGGATATGGGCGTTATGCTGTTGAGCAAAGCGTTGCTGGATCAGTTGCTGAAGCGCCGACTTTTCCTGCCAATTGAGAGCTTCGTGCCAATCCAGCGATATCAGGGCAGTAGCCGGTGTGCTTAGGCGAGCCATCGGGTGATCTCCATCGTGTTTTCCGACACTCTGGGCGCGATAACTTAACGAAAACTTAAGTTGAGTAAATATTTATCCCTGATTTGATTGAGCAATAGAGAGGTAACGCATCGATGACCTCCGCGCAGGTAACGCCCCTTCAGATCGTACAGTGTCCTCCTTCGCGGCGACGCGAGGCACTGCTGCAATTGGCAGCTGCTCATGACCCTGCCCTGCAATCAGTGCTCAGCGGGGCGGTTAAGGCCATGGCGAACGCGCCAGATCAAGCTTGGGAGGGGTTACGGGTGATTAAGACCGCGGGGCAACTGGCGGGCGCTATTTGGGTGCAGCCTCTGCCCATGAACATGGCTCAACTATGGTTACCCAACACAGCAGGCGCACACGCCCATGCGCTGCTGCGTGCCGCCCATGCGTGGGTAGAACAACAGCCTATTCGGCTGTGTCATCTGGAACTGCCTCCCCAGGCTGCCGCAACAGAGGCGCTGCTGATGGAGCATGGCATGCAGCGCTTGGCCAGCTTGGAGCATCTCGTTGGCAGTACACGCCGCCGTTTAGCAATGAACGAAGCGAGGCCGTTAACACTGCAGCCGCTAGGCGCGTTTTCACAAGCAGAACAAATAAATTTACTCGCCGCGGTGGGGCATGATTCGCTGGATAGTGTGCCGCTGCGCGACGTACTCTCGGTAAACGAGTTGCTTGCCGGGTTCCAGCAGCAGGACTCCCAGGCCCCGCAACACTGGTACGCCGTCCATTATCAAGACGCCCTTGTCGGTGTTTTGCTACTGGCGCCGCGTCCGTTGTTGAATCGCTGGGAGCTTATGTTAATGGGGCTTATTCCTGAGTGGCGTGGCATGGGGTTAGGGCGCGCGTTGTTGAATAGCGCCCTGGCGCTTGCCCAGCAGGCAGGTATACAGGAAGCCGTGCTGGCGGTGGATGAGGTTAATGTACCGGCCAAACGGCTCTATCAGCAGGTGGGTTTTAAGCAATATGCGCAACAGCGTTTATTAGCGTGGAAAGGGGGTGGCGAAAGGAGTGAAGCCCCCCATTAATGCCTAAATAGTCGTGATTGGTGGCATAGGTGCGCTTAGTAGCATTTTCTTGCGCTTTGCGTTGCCGTTATACTAGCTCTATACACGCGTCTTGGCGTCTCAGCGGAGCTTTTCACAGATTGGCGCTGCCGCGCGCAGGGGTTAAGGCAGAAGTTAAGAACAAACGGTTGATGACAATACTCAAGAGGTGGTGAGAGTGAAAGCAAAGCTGATCATGAGCGGGCTGGCGGCCCTCGGCTTCATGGCGGGCACTTCAGGTGCTTACGCTCAAGACGCCGCACGTGATGCGATTGCCGAGCGTCTAGCGCCGGTAGGGCAACTCTGTTTACAAGGCCAAGACTGTGGAACGGCGGCCGCGCCTGCAGGCGATAGCGCTAGCAGTGGCGGTGATATCGACGGCGAAGGTATTTACGGCAATGTCTGTAGCGCGTGTCACGCATCCGGCGCGGCGGGCGCGCCCATCCGTGGTGAGGAAGATGCCTGGGCGGCGCGTACCGAACAAGGTTTTGCGACACTCGTCGATCATGCCATTAATGGTATTGGCGCGATGCCAGCGAAAGGCGGTAACGCCAGCCTTTCCGATGAAGAAGTAGAAGCGGCAGTAGCCTATATGGTTGAGCCGGTGATGGAAGTGCCTGAGTTAGGCGGTGGCGATGAAGCCGCCTCTGAAGAGGCTGGCTCAGAAGAAGCTGCCGCCGAAGAGACCGCCGCTGCGGAAGGTGATGCTGCCGCTGAAGAAGAGATGGCTGCTAACGACGACGCGGCGAGTGAAGAAGACGCGGCAGCCTCTGAAGAAGCGAGTGGCGGTAGCGATTTAGACGGTGAAGCCCTCTACGCGAGCTCTGGCTGTGTGGCGTGCCACGATAATGGCGTTGCCGGTGCACCCACCAAAGGCGACTCCGAAGCTTGGGCAGCGCGTTTAGAGAAAGGGGCTGATGAGCTTTACGCCAGCGCGATCAACGGCATTGGCGCCATGCCTGCCAAAGGCGGTAACCCCAATCTGTCTGATGAAGAAGTGATGGCCGTCGTTGATTACTTGATGGCAGAAGCGCAATAAGCCGTCGCCAACCACTCGCGTTTAAGTAATTTATCCACAGGGTGTTTTAAGCATCGCCCTGTGGATTATTTTTTGCCTGCCTAATGATCGATCACCCTAGCAGTGAACGAAGTCCGGCAATGGCGTCTTTACCCCGGGCCTGCTTTTTCTCAGGGTCTTCTTTATCGGCACGGCCTTCCCACTCTAAATCTTCCGCGGGCAGTTCTTCTAAGAAGCGGCTCGGCTGGCAGTCCATCAACTCACCGTAGGCTTTCCGCTGGCGGGCAAGTGTCAACGTCAGCGTACGCCGTGCCCGGGTAATCCCCACATAAGCCAAGCGACGCTCCTCTTCCACGGTGCCTACTTCAATGGCGTTGCGGTGGGGCAACAGGTCTTCCTCTAACCCCATCAAATACACATGCGGAAACTCCAGCCCTTTTGAGGCATGCATGGTGAGTAGCTGCACGCGATCGGAGTCATCCTCTTCTGCCTGCTGCTCCAGAATATCGCGTAATACCAAGCGTGAAATAGCCGCTTCCACGCCGTCGGTTTCGGTATCGGTGGCGTCTGTATCGTCTTCGGGGTCGCGATTGAGCGACTTTTCCAGCTGGTCGATCAAAATCCACACGTTGGCCATGCGGCGCTCGGCAACCGTGGGGGCGCTGGCGTTTTGGTACAGCCAGGCCTCGTAATCCATATCCCGCAGCATGTCGCGAATAGCGGCAATCGCATCGCCTTGATCCATGCGCTTGCGCACGCCATTAATAAAGTGGGTAAAGCGGCTCAAGCGCTCTGTCGCTCGGGTTGGCAGTACTTGCTCTAGCCCTAACTCGTGGCAGGCGGCAAACAGCGATATCGAGCGCTCGGTGGCATAGTTGGCAAGCTTCTCGACGGTGCCGGGGCCCACTTCGCGGCGTGGCACGTTCACAATGCGCAAAAAAGCGTTGTCGTCGGCGGGATTAATCAACAGGCGCAGGTAAGCCATGGTGTCTTTAATCTCGTTGCGGGAGAAAAACGACGTACCACCGGAGAGCTTGTAAGGGATTTGGTAGTGCTGGAGCTTAAGCTCTAATAGCCGTGCCTGGAAATTGCCCCGATAAAGCACCGCAAAGTCGCGCCACTCGGCCTTCTCTTTGATCCTGCGCGTGAGCATTTCGCTGGCGACCCGCTCAGACTCCGCCTCCTCATGACGATTCACGATCACCCGAATCGAAGCTCCGTCGCCCATATCAGACCATAGCGTCTTCTCGTAAACGTGGGGGTTATTGGCGATCAGCGTATTGGCGGCGCGCAGTATGGTGGCGGTCGAGCGGTAGTTCTGTTCCAGCTTGATGACTTTCAGGCGCGGGAAATCTTCCCCCAGGGTGATCAGGTTTTCAGGGCGGGCACCGCGCCAGGCGTAGATCGATTGGTCATCGTCGCCCACCACAGTAAAGGTGGAACGCTCCGCCATCAGCAGTTTCACCAGCAGGTACTGGGAGACGTTGGTGTCCTGATACTCATCCACCAGCATATAGTGGATTTTGCGCCGCCAGCGCTCGAGCGCTTCTGGATCGTTCTTGAGCAGTACCACCGGCAGCAGAATCAGGTCGTCGAAGTCCACCGCGTTGTAGGCTTTTAAATGACGGACGTAGGCTTCGTACACCCGAGCGGCAAAATGCTCATCGTCGTCGGCGGCAAACGAGAGCGCATCGCTGGGCAGCACTAAATCGTTCTTCCAGGTGGAAATTTTGCTCTGCACGGCATTGATCTGCTCGGCGTCCACCTGGGCGTCTTTGTTCATCAAATCACGCAACAGCGCCTTGGCGTCTTCCGGGTCAAAGAGCGAAAAGCCCGGCTTGTAGCCCAGGGTTTTAAGCTCGCCGCGAATAATATTCAGCCCCAGGGTGTGAAAGGTGGAAACCGTTAACCCGTGGCCCTCTTTGCCGTGGAGCATCTGGCCGACACGCTCTTTCATCTCCCGGGCGGCTTTATTGGTAAAGGTCACCGCCGCGATTTTGCGCGCGCTCATCCCGCACTCTTGCACCAAATAGGCAATTTTAGTGGTGATAACGCTGGTTTTACCGGAACCGGCGCCCGCCAACACCAAGCAGGGACCATCGATGTAGCGCACGGCTTCCTGCTGGCGCGGGTTTAGCCCTTTAATGCGGCTAAGAATGCTCTTGGGCGTGGCAGGCGTCATGGCGTCGGTCATCCTCTACGAGAGTTGCTAGTCGGCTTCAAGTACGGTTTCAAGTACAATCAGCCGCTTGGCGAAGGCATAATAAACAGGCAGGTGGAGATGTTTGAAGTAGCGCTTTTTGAACCGCGCATGGCGCCCAATACGGGCAACATCATGCGCTTGGTCGCCAATAATGGCTGCCGTTTACACCTGATTGAGCCGCTTGGCTTCGACCTGGAAGAGAAAAAGCTGCGCCGCGCCGGGCTGGATTACCGTGATATCGACAACGTGACCCGCCACGCGGATTTTAACGCTTTTCAGCAGGCCATGCAGGGTCGGCGCATCTGGGCGATCACCACTAAAGGCACGCGCACTTACAGTGATGCCGACTTTGCCCCGGGCGATGTGCTGCTGTTTGGTTCTGAAACCGCTGGGCTCTCGCCCCAAGTACATGAAGCGCTAACCGCTGAGCAAAAACTGCGCCTGCCTATGCAGCCCAATAACCGTAGCCTGAACCTTTCCAACGCCGTGGCTATTGTGAGCTATGAAGCGTGGCGCCAGCAAGGTTTCACTGGCGCGCTGTCAGTCTAATCAGTTGGCAATGCCGTAGCGGTCACGATAGGCCCTGATGGCTTCGGCGTAGGCAAGCATTTCGCCACCAGCGTGCTCTTCAAGGTAAGTAAGCACTTGCTCTAAAGTGACGATACTGACGACCGGCATACCGTATTCGGCCTGTACTTCCTGAATCGCACTCTGCTCGCCCTGGCCGCGCTCTTGGCGGTCTAGCGCAATGATGACGCCAGCGGCGTGAGCGCCACTCTGCTCGATCAGGCTCATCACCTCGCGAATGGCGGTACCGGCAGTGATGACGTCATCAATAATTAAAATACCGCCAGCGAGCTCGGCACCCACGATATTGCCGCCTTCGCCATGAGTTTTCGCCTCTTTGCGGTTGAACGCATAGGGCATGTCCCGGTCGTGATGGTCGGCCAGCGCTGCCGCCGTGACCGCTGCCAGCGGAATGCCCTTATACGCCGGGCCAAACAGCACATCAGCGTTTAAGCCGCTATCGGCAATTGCCTGAGCATAAAAGCGGCCCAGCTTGGCCAGCGCGCGCCCGGTTTGAAACAGCCCAGCGTTGAAGAAGTAGGGGCTAACACGGCCGGATTTAAGCGTAAACTCACCAAACTTAAGCACACCTTGCTCAATGGCAAAGGCAATGAAATCGCGCTGGTAGGGTTGTAGAGTGGTAGCCACGGCGTTCCTCACTAGGCGGTAGGTTTAAATCGGCACGAAAGCAACAATAAACACGGGTAAATGGCAAGTTTTAGTCGCTGCCTTTACCCAAACGTCTAAACGTCGGGTATCATACAGCAGCGACGCAAAAGGGACGATTTATGAAAATTGCCAGCATCAATGTCAATGGTATTCGTGATGCCGTCGATCGTGGCTTCCTGGACTGGCTGGCTCAGCAGGATGTCGACGTAGTCTGCGTGCAGAACATCAAGGCAAAAAGTTTTGAACTGGGTGACCACATTCTCTATCCGGAAGGCTATGAAGGCTACTTCCTGGATGCCGAAGAGGATGGTTTCTCCGGGGTGGCACTCTATTGCCGCAAAATCCCCAAGGCGATTATGTATGGTCTTGGGTTTCCGCAGTGTGATCATGAAGGACGTTTTCTGCAGGCGGATTATGAACGCTTCAGTATCGTCTCCTTCCTGATGCCTGATGGAAGCGACCAAAAAGCCAAACAGGCGTTTATGGAGCAGTACCAAGAGTACCTCACCAAGATGTCGCGCAAACGCCGCGAATACATCCTCTGTGGTACTTGGCATGTTGCCCACAAAACCGTCGACTTGGCTAACTGGTCGGACAATCAACTGACCTCAGGCTTCCGCCCGGAAGAGCGCGCCTGGATGGATCAGGTGCTTGGCCCCACCGGTTTTATCGACACCTTCCGCGAAATCAATCGCGATGCAGGTGAATATACCTGGTGGCCGAAGCTTGACCAAGACGTACCCCGTGAGCGCCAGGAAGGCTGGCGGATCGACTACCAGCTAGTCGGCCCCAACTTCCGCCGCCACGTGGTCGACGCGTGGATTGATTACGATGCGACCTTCTCCGAGTTCGCACCGCTGATCATTGAGTACGATCTGGCGCTTTAAGCGCTAGGCAACGAACTTTTCCCGCGTCGCAGTCTGTCAGTAGTGGTAATAAGCAACAAGCCGACCTTTGGGTCGGCTTGTTGCGTTGTGGCGGGCGTTAAGCTTTAGCCACGAATGCCCAGCGCTTCGCGCTGCTTCTCACGCAGTTCATCACCGGCGGTTTCGGCTAAATCAAGCATTGCGTTCAGCTCGGCACGGGTAAAGGCGCCCGCTTCGGCGGTGCCCTGCACTTCGATCAGCTCGCCGCTTTCGGTCATTACCACGTTCAGGTCAGTATCGGCTTTGCTGTCTTCTGGGTAGTCCAGATCCAGCACCGGAACGCCTTTATAAATGCCTACGGAAATAGCGCTTACCAACTGCTTGAAGGGGTCGGCTTTGATCTTTTTCTCGCGCTGTAGATAACGGATCGCATCGATCAGCGCCACGCAGCCCCCGGTAATCGCTGCGGTACGGGTACCGCCATCGGCCTGGATTACATCGCAATCCACGGTAATGGTGAATTCACCCAGCTTCTTCAAATTGACCGCGGCGCGCAGGCTGCGGCCAATCAAACGCTGGATTTCCAGCGTGCGGCCGCCTTGCTTGCCGCGGGTCGCTTCACGGCCACTACGGGTGTGAGTGGCGCGGGGTAGCATGCCGTACTCAGCGGTGACCCAACCCTGATTCTTACCGCGCAGCCAGCGCGGCACACCGGCTTCTACGCTGGCATTACACAGCACTTTGGTATCGCCAAACTCCACCAGCACAGAGCCTTCCGCATGACGGGTGTAATCGCGGGTCAGGCGAATATCACGGAGCTGGTCGGCTTCGCGACCGCTGGGACGCACAACATCAGGACGCTTAGCGCTACTCACAAATAGTACCTCTCAATAAACGCTTAACTAGTAAAAGCCCTCCATTGTACACGTCTGAGAGTGCGCTGATTGACCTATCGGGTAGACTGTTGGCAATGCTTATACATCATTACTCTTTATTAGGATGAGCCATGGCCGCTTCCAGCCGCGTACACAGCATGACCGCCTTCGCCCGCACCGAGCAGGCCGCTCCCTTTGGCACCCTGCAGGTGGAAATTCGCTCGGTGAACCAGCGCTACCTAGAGCCGCACTTTCGCCTTCATGAAAGCCTGCGAGATTTAGAACCGGTGCTGCGCGAAGCACTGCGCACGCGCCTGGCCCGAGGCAAAGTTGAATGCAGCGTAAGGTTCGAGAGCGCCGACACCGCACAAGCGCCTGCCGTGAACGCCCAGCGTCTGAAAGAAATTGCCGATGCACTAGCGGCCATACAGCAGCAAGTCCCCAGTGCCGTGCCGCCCACCACGCTGGCGCTGCTCAACCAGCCCGGCGTGATGGAAACCCAGCACCTCGACCAAGACGCTATTAAAGCCGCCGCCAAAGCGCTATTCGACCAAGCGCTGGATGAGTTGATTGACGCCCGCGCCCGCGAAGGCGAAAAGCTCGCCGAGATGATCATCACCCGCCTAGACGCGGTAAGCGAACAAGTGGCCACCGTACGCAGCCTGCTCCCGCAAATTCTGGAACGCCAGCGCGCCCAGCTGCTAGAGCGCTTAGAAATCGCCAAAACCGAACTCGACCCCCAACGCCTGGAAGCAGAGCTGGTGCTGGTGGCGCAAAAAGCCGATGTTGATGAAGAGCTGGACCGCCTAACGGCGCATATCGAAGAAGTCAGCCACCAGCTCGCCCAAAAAGGCCCCAAAGGCCGCCGCCTGGACTTCTTGATGCAGGAGCTTAACCGCGAAGCGAATACGCTCTCGTCAAAATCGGTGGTGGCAGAGACGACCCGCTGCGCGGTGGAGTTGAAGGTGTTGATTGAGCAGATGCGGGAGCAGATTCAGAATATTGAGTGACTTCCAGATAAGTCCGGTAATGTATATTAAGAACTGATTTTATTGATTTTTTTATATTACCTTGTCCAGTTTTATCCAGCAGTTTCTAGCTGAAGCCAGCATAAAATGGGGAGTAGATTGGGGAGTAAATAGGGCTACTCCCCACAAAATAAGATAAAATCTACAGTTCTACTCCCCATTTATGACAAAAAATGTATATTTTTCAGTTAGTTATGTTGAGATTATTATTTTTTTTGCTATAAAAATCAATAAGTTGCGGGTGTTGCAGGCGCTGAGTTAAGGAATATGACAGATGGGAAGCTTTACAGCACGGCGGGTACAAGCAATTGTAAAAGAGGGCAAACCAGGTCGCTATAGCGACGGTAATGGTCTTTACTTCATGATTCCTAAAACCGGAGCGTCCCCCTATTGGATGCTGCGCTACACGCTCAACAGAAAGCGTCGAGAACTGACACTGGGTAAATACCCGCATGTGCCGTTAGCGGAAGCCCGCACAAAAACAGTCGAAGCTCAGGTTTTGATTCGTGACGGAGTTGATCCCATAGAGGCCCGTAAGCGAGAAGAGCAAATCACGATCCGCACGGTTGATGATCTGTTTTTAGATTGGCACAAAGAATTACTAAAGCGGCTGAAGCACCCGGGCATTCCTGAGCGAATTTTTAACAAAGAGGTCGCGCCGTCTCTTGGGAGTATGACGATTGATAGCGTTACGCCGATGGATGTTCGTGACATCATCAGAAAAGTCTCGGCAAGCGGGCGTCCTACCACCGCTAACGATACTCTGATGTATCTTAAACAACTGTTTAATCATGCCATCAAGCTGGGCTTGATAACGTATAACCCTGCTTCGGCTTTTAACGTTAATGATGCAGGCGGCGTGGAGAAAAGCAGGGATAGGGCGCTGAGCATTGACGAACTACATCACGTTTTCAAAATCTTCAGAGATAACAGCGACAGCTTTAGCCGTGAAAATTACTTAGCTTGTGCTTTGCTACTAGTGCTTGGAGTGCGCAAAACGGAGCTGATTGAATCACCGTGGTCAGAATTTGACCTAAAAAACCAGCGTTGGAAGCTGCCCAGTGAGCGCAGTAAGTCTGGCACTGGGCTCATCATTCCGCTCCCGCACCTTGTTGTAACATGGCTTGAGGAACTGCATGTGCGTGCATGTGGTTCCCCGTATGTTTTTCCGAATCGTCGAAACAGCAAGCAGCCTTTCATGGGGCAAGACACGCTAAATCGCGCCATTGCCAAGCAGTTTGGGCATGAGTCAGGAAAAAAGAAGCAGCCAGAGAATAAAATGGGTGAGACAGAGATGTTTACTGTCCACGACCTCAGGCGTACCTGTCGAAGCCTGCTTGCTGAATTAGGAGTACCTGGCCATGTGGCAGAGCGCTGTTTGAACCACAAGCTGAAAGGTGTTGAAGGTATCTACGACCGTTACGACTACTTTAAAGAGCGCAAGCAAGCGATAGAGAAAATTGCCGCGTTAGTTGAGCCTATTATTGAGATGGACAGATAAATCGCCTATACGCATACTCTTTTTGCTTTACTAGCTATCCCAGAATCCATCGGATTGCCAATTTTTAGGCATGCCCATAGCTTCATGGGGTATCTCTGGGAATTCCTGAAAAAGCTCAGCCAACCGTTCATGCCAGCGAGTATGGGGACTTACTTGCTGCATTAGATGATGGAGCGCTGCCAATACCACGCTGATACGGGTGTGTGAAGTACCTCGGCGTAAATATCCTGGCCAGGACAAGCTTCGCTGTTTAGGAATTTCGGGTTTGATGCCGAGTTCACGATTCCATAGCCTCGAATGGTGCGCACAGATATTACGCACTGTAGTTAATGTGTGTAGCCAAGATTCCAGCAAAGGGGCAGGGACGTTGAGACGACGACCAATGATTTTGCGGTCAATATCCTTAGCTAACCCCTGGTAAAGATGGGACAACTCTCCTAACGTTAATTCTTCCAGCATTGCCCAGCCAGGCATAAGTCTCGGTTCATCATAGCTAAGTGCATAATGGCGTGCATAGCTTTCCTGAGCACGGCGCTTGAGTAGTTGTTTTTTTCTTTGCTGGTCGGCTTGCGTCAGTCTTTCAATACGCGCCGCTTCACGTTGGTAGTCCTTCAACGCATTGCGTTGCGTGCTCTCGATACTATTTAATAAACGGTCATGATCGTAACGGTTCTTGAAAAACTGTTTATTCATGTACCAATGCGCGCCATGAGAGGGGCCCATGTGGTTTGAGATAGCTGCTCTGGTGGCGACCTCTACCCGCTCAATAGCATCAATGACTAACAACCGCAAACGACGGTCAAAGTCGTACAGCCTGCTTAGTTGGCGAAACCCTGTACCCTGTCGAAACCTATGGTCAGCATCATCAAGTATCTGGAAAGGCCGCATGTAAGGCGTTAAACGGAAAAAGCTCACTGCTTCCAGAAAGAGCGTAGCGCGAGCTTCGTCATTTATTTGCAGGCCACGCGCCTTGAGTAAGGTAAGTTGTTCAGACACTGTGATGGCGGGTTTGCTGAACTGCCTCATTCAAGCTCCTGCTAGGTACCGACAATAAAAAACCCGCACGATTTGAGCGTGACTGCCTTAACAGTCATAGGCTTGGCGGGTGTATTAAATGTGATTCTAGAGACCTCGTGCCAAGTATGCAAGGCATCAATAACCGTTGCAGCAAGAGCACGGTGCTAAGCCAAGTCCATTACTGGAATAAGTACTAATAAAATCTTAGTAATTTCAAGACAGGGCTTGCTCATAAGCCTGCTGGATGATCGGGAGCACCTGTTTGATGTGTTCATTCTTAGCGACCCAGCTATAGACCCCAGACAAGTTGCCGTGCCGGATATAGCTCCACTGTTGGGTAGAGTCGACCTCCTGAGCTAGCTCTGGATCCAACTCTTCCTCTTCAACGGCCATGATCAGGCCTAAATAACCTGAACGTGGCACTACTTGTAAGAAGCCACTGAGAGTGAAAAAAGTGATATTTTTCTTACTGACAATCGGTGTAATGTCATCGCCTAGGGCCATTACAATATCTTTTAGAGCCTCGTACAAAGGTATATTACGTTTGCCAAGCACACTTTCGGGGTCGTACTGCTGTGACCGTGCCTGGCGATCCTTGAGCTCATATTCAGCGACGAGCTTGTCTTCAATATCAAGAGCACTCCAGATTTTTAGTGCTTTGCCTGCCAATAGCTCACCGCGTTCTTCTATTTGAGTTTTAGTCCAGATTTCCTGCTCTGCGATATATCGATTGAGGCGTAAAGGGCTATCCTTGAACCCATTTTTAATAGTTAGCTTGTCCGAGAAACTGCTGTCGCTGTATTCACTGTTGTAACCTGTCAAGGTCAAGTTACCCAAGCGGTGTAGCCATTCAGTCTGAATATCTTTCCAGTTGTTCCCTAACATCTCGCGCCATTCGATGCGCAGATTTTGATTTTGGGGCATAACATGTTCGACTGAGAAGTTGCTGGTATCAATTACCTCTTTGCTGCCACGGTTCTCCAGGTTAGCGAGCAGGAACTTAAGAATGCGCAGCCCATACAGCTCATGATTTTTTAATGCCTGATCAAATTCTGTATCAGAAGGGAAACGACTATTACGCTTGAAGCGAGCCAATGAAACCTTGAGAGTGATGAGTGGATTATCAAACTGAACTTGCTGAGCTAGATTCGCAAAAATATTGCCGAGAGACCGCGTTTGCATACCACATACCTGGCGCCGAAGCAGATAGCTTTCTAGGCAGTTAATTGCTTTGAGGAACTCCATTTGAGTTAAGGTAGGACTACCTTCCTCAGGCGCATAGGTTTCATATAGCCGCATGACGACAGGTGAGACTACTTCCGCCAGCGAGCGGACCCGCTTGAATGCTTCTCGCAAAGCTTTGTTATTTTCAGCACTAAACATGAAGGCTGCATGAAAGCGGGCGAGCATTAGTAACCGCTTAAGAACCTGTTCTATATCTTGTTTGTCAGTCTGATTCGAGAACCATTCCTTGAAGGCGCTGTATACATCCTGCGAGCGCAACAGAGTGTTACTGCCTGTCTCCAATGTTAGAAAATCTTGCATGAAACGATCGAATCGATAGCTGCCTTCGCTACCAAACAGCTGCTCCATTGGATACCAGTAGTCCTGATAAAGCTTAGTTTGAGTATCGTAATTTTGGCGCATAAGCACGTAGTTGCGAATCAAGTCCGCTTGGCTGAGTCCCACGCCCGTTGAGTTCAGACTTTCGAAAATTGACTGAGGATCATCCGTTCCTTGGTGAAGCGTTACTTCCACTACCTTAAGTTTTCTCAGGCCACGAATAGCCTTGAGCATCTCCTTCTCTCCGATTAACTTAGAACAGAAGAATTCATGGTTTAACCAAACTCGGTTGGATTTATCTTCTGGTAAATTCCCATCCACAACTTGGCAAAGTGTCCTCTTATCTGATTTGGTCAGCAATAGCTTATATCGCTCATCCCCCTTCTTGTGCCTATTAACAAGGAATTGCTCCCTGATAGCTTCTAGCGGCTCACCATCTAGTTCATCGATTCCAGCTTTTTCTGCTTGCTTAAGGAGAGCGGAAGTCAGAATCATGGTAGTAGTTAAACGCTGCTGACCATCAATAACAACTTGTCTGCTGAAGCCTGCACTGCTGGTCATGCTACTGATAAGTACTACTGACCCCATGAAGTGGTTATAGCCATCTGGTGAACTAGAAATTTTCATGACGTCATTAAGCAGTGCCTCACAGTTGGATTCTCCCCAGCGGTAGGTACGCTGAAAAATCGGAATCAAGAACTGTTTAGAGCCATCGACTATTTGGTAGAGTGGAAAGTCAGTAGCCTGCATGATTCGGTAATCTCCGGTTTCTGGATATCGCTCCTGACATTTGGCAGGTGAGCTGCATGCGTGTAATTCATGATTAACGTCTGTTATCGCACGCATATTAGCCGAAGGCAAATTCGAGTGATTGTTCTCGCTTAGCTGTGTTCTTCTGTACGCAAATTCCCAGCCAGGGTTGCACGCATGTACATGAGCCTTCCAAGTGCTTGATAGGGTTTAGCTACATTTTCGTTGCTAGCGTAATTGATCTTTGAAAAAGTAAGGACATCACGTTTTATCCTCTGCAGAGCCAGCCCGGATGTTGGCGATTAGAGTTTCTAATATCAATGTCTCATCATCACCTGCTGTTGAAGCCAGGTATCAATTTCCTCCTCTAGCCAAGCAACAGCCCTTACTCCAAGTTTGATTTGCTTTGGGAAAGTAGGGTCGTAAGCCGATGATTTTGGATCAAGTTTGCTGTAAATAGTGGATCTGGATAGCCCCGTTCTTGTCTTAACGTCATTGATGCGTAGCATACAGTTAGGTGTAAACCTTCCTTGGCGATAGGGCTGAGAAGGCCTGTTTTCCCCTTGTTTACTGATAGAGTACTGACATGGCTGTGCGGTGCTGCGGTAGGGCTCGATGTTCATAAATGTCTCCAGGCTTATTTGTCACAAAATTAACTGATATGTTTTATTTGTGACATTCTAGCCCGATTCTAGACGGAGTCAACTCAATATGTACGAAACAACACGATTAGCGATCGCCCTACGGATGGCGCGGGCCGCTTGCCAATGGACTCAGCAAGAGATGGCTGACAGGTTAGGCGTCACAAAAAGCGTCATTACTCGTAATGAAAAGCCAGATATGGCGATGCGAGCGGATACGCTGGTGAGGCTTATTTATGTCATGCGGGAAGAGAAAGTAGAAATTGATGTCTTCAGTACGCTTGATTGCGTCAGGCTATACGCAGAAGGAGAGATGCTCGACGCTATGGCAATGCGCGTGGCCCGTGCAGCACTGAATATCAGCCAGCAATCTTTTGCAGATCAGGTGGGCTTGACCAAGCCATTAGTGACACGTGGGGAGAGGCCTGATCATAAAATGCAAGAACCTAGGTTTTTTACTATGGTTGATAGCCTTCGAAACCAGGGTATTAAAATTGATTATGTCCCGATTGTCAGTGACCTTACCGTTACCATACAACGACACGCAGTTGAGCTTATTGAAGCCGCCTCTGATGGTTCTACATTGCCAGGTGAGCCTATGCAGGAACTGGTTCCGACCACCTTTACAGATAAGATGAGCGGGAAAATAAATAAAAAACATGAAGTTAAAGATAAGGCGTAGATATCGCTTCTTACATGGTGAGCTTACGACGTCACCCCCGTCAGCTATCAGACCCACGTTCGTTCTCCGCAAGTGCGTGACATGATTCGTTGCTGTGAGGCTCTCCAGCAGGTTGATGAAGCGTTACTTTGAGGCCAGTGGGGCGTTGTCGATGGGCGTCAACCGTAGGTCGGGAGCAAGCCGCATGAGAAATTCTTCGGTTAGATCGACCTGTCCGCGCTGCGTGATAGGGCTGCTCATGGAGCAGCCTTATAAGAACGGGGCAAAGAACGCTAGGGTAATAACATTCCTATTGTCGGTATCAGCGGCAGCCTACCATCCTATTCAGCTCTTGCATGGTGTCTTTCGTGATGCCTAGTCCCCTTTCTTGCTGCGCTTGTTATTTCGAAGCTTGCCGGGTATTTGTGACTTTACCAACGTGCGGGTATGCGGCGGGGTTTCGTAATGCAGGTAGGTATCGTAATGGCTCAGATAGCGGATTAGCTGCTGTAATCGTTGCGTGTCCTCTTGCGTTTCCAACGACCAGAAACCGTTGATCCTAGGGATGCTTGGAAATATCGGCTCCCCTTCGATCCATGCGATGCCGAGCTGGCTAGTGGTCTTCTCCCAACGCGTGGCCAAAGTTTTTCCCAAGGATACCCCTTCCTGCACATAGCGAGCGTCGTAAAGGAAAATCATATCGTGCATGAGCCCCTTGGTCGGGTGGTAGTGCAACTTGCCGACGTAGCCCACCAAAAAACGAAATAACGGATTTCCTTGACGATTCTTTAAGAATGTCTCTCTGTCCGTCAATGTTTGTGACAGATTATCATAGTGTTGAGTGTTATAGCCAAGCTGTACCTGCACCCATAGAAGCCTCGGCGCTTGGCGAAATGCTGCCCGCATCCATGTTGTAAGAGACGAGGCGCGTGTCTTGGCGGCAGTGTCAGCCTCCTTAACTCGACGTTTGAATGACGAGGAGGTGATCTCTTGGATCAGTTTATCGAGGGACTGCTGAAACTGCTGGCTGATCTTTTGTGCCTCTTTCTTGGGAAGTCTCAGGTCGCGACGATTATAAGGCGCCATCCCACTCCAGCGAAGATGCTTGAGAAATGCCCTAGCATGCAAGCTGAGGTCGCAGCGGCGATGATCCAGCTCCATTAGCGTTTCTAAATCAAAACGGTATTGATAAAAACGGCTGTGCTCTTTCACTCGCCACAGCGGATGCTGTCTAGACAATCCTAACCTAAGCGGGACTGAAGCGAAGTCGTCTTCAAGCACACGAGTGTTTACGGGTCGTAGTGGGATCGCCCTAATGGTCTTTTCGATAGCCGGAAGCCGTTTGAGTAAATCATCGACGTTGAAAACCGCGGCGGACGCTTTACCGTCTCCAGGTCGATTGAAGACCTGACCAATCACCATAGGATTTGTAGGTGTCATTGGCCCACCCTGGGCAGAATCATCGTTAGAGGCTGGAGGCATATAGTGGACTCGGCGGTGTCGTAGATTAGGAAAATCGTAGGCAAAAGAGATTATCAAAATTATCAATTTATTTTCGCAATTTACCAAAAAATTATTGTGCAAATACTGATAAGTTAAATTCCTGATTTTTAATAATCAATAACTTAGCTAGGATTAGTCGGGGGGTTTTCCGGTCTTTCTAGCTGCTCACTAACCCATCGTTTTAGCAGGGCACGACCGACACCCGAGGGCATCCGCCTACCCTGTTCCCATTCCTGCCAGGTACGTGAACTAATCCCAAGTCGGTGGGCACATTGCGATTGTGTGAGGCCCAATTGTCGACGTAGTGCGACGGCCGACTGAACAACATTTTGAATGCTTTTCTCATCTGGAGTGGCGGTTGGTACTTTCCATTGCTCATCACTACGAGGAGGCGATAGACAAGAGTTTGGCACCACGCTCGGAGGCGATGGCATGGTGCGGGTAGGTTGAGATGTGTTTGTTGAAAAGCAAGTTGTCTTCATTGCTTCGACCTTTTCAGGATACTTGGCTTCGAAGTCGCGTATCCAGCGATCGGCAAGGCTCTCTGTCATGGTGAACTCCAGATGGGTTAGGTATGGCACGACGGCAGTGCCTGACTATGGCTAAGCACGGGCGGCGAAACCCCCGGAAAACCGGGGGTCGTAACGTAGTGAGTCCGTATCTGACGGAGTCACCGGAAGAAAAGAAACGGCGCTTAATACACTGGCGCATACTGACGAGGCCGACCAAGGCGGGGACCCTCGGGTAGATCTGGTGCTTTGCTGGTCTGGAAAGTACGGCCTTGTACGACCATGGCGGCGTACTCATCCCCTTTGGTCAGGTAGTGGGCAAGAAGATCCAATCCTTTCAGCTTGTCGGTGTCGTGGTAGCGGAGCGTGCCCGTGGCGTTGTAGCGATAGACGTTTTCGGCGTTGCGATTGACGTTACGGTAGATACCTTGGCCACCGGTGATCGCCTGTGCCCAGAGGTCACCGATCCACCGGGCGCGGGTAATGCCTTCACGAACTTGGTGACCGTCGAAGAAGAACAGCCAGTGGTAATGAAAGCCTTTCTTGGGTTGCCACTCCAGCTTCCAGGTGTAGCCCACCAGGTGGTTAAACACGCCGGGGTTCTGATGAAAATGACGACAGAGCTGCTCGCGATGATGGCGTGCGGCCTCGTAGGTGATGAAGGGGCTGTCGAGTTCGCTATAGCTGAGATCCACGCGAACCACTTCCAGGGAAGCGTAGCAGGCAATCAACGAATCCATCAGGAAGCGTAATCGCTTGTAGTTCTTCTGGCTGTTGCGCCGGTTGCGACCGCACTCGTAGGTAAAGTCCGGCTGCTTCAAGCTCTGGTACCACACCCCCAGGCGTTGGTTGAGCTCCATGACGGTCTGTTCGGCCACCTCACGGCTCATGGTTGGCGGATGATGAAACCCCGCCTCATGCAGGTAAGGGCAGTTCGCAAAGGCCCGCAGGAATCGGGTCGCATAAGGGCTCGGCCGGTAATGGTGGCCGATCTCGGTTTCCTGGAATAACGTGACCAGCACGGTGTAGACGGTTATCAGGGTATCAAGCAACGGATGAGAGGCCAGTGTCATCACCTCGCTGCCAAATGCATCGGGCTGGATCAGGCGTTCACTGTCGAGTAGCTGGGCGGCTTGCGCCATGGCTCTTAACTGCCGGTCAACCTCAATCAAGTCCATTAGCCATTCGTGATCGGACGGCATGGCAATGTCTTGTCCCAGCGCATTCGTCGTCAGGTGTCCCCCGTTCATGCTGTCGACCAAGGCCAGCATGTCGTGTTCATCCGGGGTATCGTGGTAATCAGGGTAAGCGTCGTCGAACATGAAGAAATCTCCAGAGAAATGGATGTGAAGCGTCTTGCTCCTAACATCCCCTCGGTACGTACAAAATTACGTCATTTCGTTGTCGACTCGGTGCAGACCTTCGCAACCTGGCTGATTCAAGGTCAGTATCCATACGGCCTTGGATAACGGAAAAGCAGGTATAAGCTGGCTTCACCGTCCTCCCTCACCCGAGGATGTGCCAAGGGTGAGCTGGCTTCGCGCTCACTCCTTCCATGAAGCGGAATAGCGAACCTCTCCAAGGTGCGCTGGGACGCCGGTTGATCCTTTGGGATCACCCCTTCCAAGCAATGGAGCGTTCTCTAAATGACGAGACGGATCTGTATCCGTCGTCACGATTGCTCTCTGCTGCCTGTTTACTTTCCTTGGCTCTACTACGTGAGCCATTCCCCATACTTGCCTCTACGATGGCTATTACCCCCTTACTACCTCTGTATACCCCTAATAACAAAGGAACCCTTATGTGCCATAAACCCCAAGGTCGGGAATGCCGGGGAATCTGTCTCCAAGGCACGGTGAATACCGGCGGTTTGTCGAATAACTAACTGAAAAAGTTAGTGTTAGAGAGAGTAGTCAACACCAGGGGGGCGGCGTTGCTCCTACTGAATTGATTTAAAAAAATCTCAGCCCTGTATTACCTCCATGAAGCTGGCAACCGCTGGCGTCATCTATCGTTGATCAATATGAATCGGGAGGTATACCCATGTCTGTATATTGTCCGGGCTGCGGTTCGCACCGTGTCATCGCTCGCAATACTGGTCGTAAGGTAGGAGTAACTATCGGCGCAACTGCAGGCACGGCCAGTGGCGCGGCCGGTGCTATGGCTAGCGCCAAAACCGGAGCATTGATTGGTGCTTGGATGGGCCCAGTGGGGATCACCGTGGGGGGGCTTGCTGGAGCGGTTTTCGGTGGCTTGGTTGGAGGTACGGCGGGAGGGGTCACCGGGGCCAAGCTAGGCGAGGAAATGGATACAAAGGTCCTCGATAACTACGCCTGCCAGTCCTGTGGCCATACGTTCCGCCCCTAGTAATAGCGCCTTCATTGCCTGAGTTTATCGGCTCAGATTCATCTTTAGTAACTTGAACCTCATTGAACACGACTTGCTCACTGCCCCTAAAGGTAGTGGGCCGCTATGCCGTGCGCGCTCATTAATACTGAAAATCCTAAAGGAGTTTGTAATGGCCCATCTCGTTGAACAAATGGCTTACGTTGGCGATACCCCTTGGCATGGCCTGGGGCAGCAACTTTCTCGTCATCAACCGCTGGAAGTCTGGCAGCAACAGGCCGGTATGAACTGGCATATTGAAGAAGCCCCGGTACGCTTTATTGCCGAAGGCGCAAGCCACCTGGGCAGTATTCACTCATTCCCTGAGCAAAAGGTGCTCTACCGCTCGGATACCAAGGTACCGCTATCGGTGGTGTCTCAGCGCTATAAGGTGGTTCAGCCCGAAGAGATACTGGAATTCTACCGGGATCTCACCAAATACGCTGGGTATGAACTGGAAACCGCTGGGGTACTGAAAGGTGGTCGTAAGTTCTGGGCCTTGGCACGCAGTGGCTTAAGTACCTCACTCAAAGGCCAGGATGAAGTAAATGACTACCTGTTGTTGGCGACGTCGTGTGACGGCACGCTAGCCACCATGGCAACACCCACCACGGTGCGGGTGGTCTGTAACAACACGCTGCAGATTGCGGTGGATGGTACGTCGCAAGCGGTGAAGGTTCCCCACCGGTCGGAGTTCGATCCTCGTGCGGTCAAAAGCCAGCTGGGTATTTCTGTTTCCCAGTGGAACGACTTTATGTACCGCATGAAGGCCTTGGCGGAACGTAAGATCGACCACCGCGAGGCGCAGCAGTATTTTCAGTCGGTACTCTGCGGTATCGATAAGCCGATAGACGATCCTTCCAAGCTGCCCAATTACAGGTCACTCAACAAGGTACAGAAGCTTTATCACGGTGAGGGTCGCGGTTCGCACCTCGACACTGCCAAGGATACCGCGTGGGGCCTGCTCAATGCAGTTACCGAGTACGTAGATCACGACAAGCGAGCGCGTAGCAACGATACCCGGCTTGATTCGGCATGGTTCGGTCAGGGTTCCAACCTAAAGCATCGCGCGCTGGATACCGCGCTCGACCTTGTCGCTTGATACCGTACTCGCTTTCCTTTTAACCCTTTACGACATAGCGCCTGGCCCAATCTTGGCCAGGCGTTTTAGTTTTCTGCTCAGGAGTAAAGCCATGCCTACCGCACCGAAGCTATCGATCCCCCAAGCCCTGACCCAGCTCGCCCGGTTGCTGCTGGAACAGGACGACATCCAGGCACACACGCTCATCTGCGCTCAGGGACGCTTCTATCTCGCCACGGTGATCCTCGAGCCTGTGGCTCCACAAGATGTGGCAAGCACCATCCAAGACTATCCCTAGGAGACCAACGCTATGAAACGGTCCGTTATTCAATCAGGCAACACGGCTGCTCAACTACCCAAACCGCAAAGCGATAGCATGGCGATCATCAATGTGATTGAGCGGGCTGCACTGAACCCTAAGGTCGACATCGACAAGATGGAGCGACTCCTGCAGATGCAGGAACGCGTCCTGGATCGCCAGGCCATGATGGCCTATAGCGCGGCTATGGCGGCGATGCAGACTGAGCTCCCTAGCATTGAGGAGCGAGGACAAACCAACAATGGTTGCTATGCCACCTTGGAGGATATCGTCGATACCGTGCGCCCCATTATGCAAAAGCACGGCTTTGCAGTGAGCTTTCGTATACAGACACAGGAGCGCGGTATCGAGGTGACCGGTGTGCTGATGCATAAGGATGGCCACCGTGAAGAAACCAGCATGCTGCTGCCTGCCGATATAAGCGGCAACAAGAACGCCGTGCAGGCGTTTGGCTCTTCCACCAGCTATGGCAAGCGCTACGTGCTGTGTGCCTTGCTCAACATTACTACTCGGGGCCAGGACGATAACGGCAAGGCCAGTACCAGTGCCGCTATCAAACTAGTCACGCCGTTTCAGGCGGGGCAGATCCAGCGACTCATCAACCAATGCCCCGCCACCACGCAAGAGTGGTTCAGCGGCAAGTACGGTTCAGCCGTGCAAGTGCCCCAGGCTGACTTCGACAAACTACGCGCTTCACTTTCTAAGCGAGCAGTTGAGTAACCAACGCTCTAGCCCTTATTAGAGGAGGCTTTCATGCAAGTGCTTACCATGGAGCAAGGCACCCCAGAGTGGCTGGAGGCGCGGCTAGGCCGCGTCACCATGTCGGAGCTCAAAGCCTTGCTGGTTAAGGGTAAAGGCCCGGGTGGGTTTGGTACCGGTGCGATTACCTACATGCACCAGTTGATGGGTGAGCGAATTACCGGGGAACTGGCTGAGCCGTTTCAAGGCAACACTAATACCCGTCGTGGGCATACGCTAGAAGGCGTTGCCCGTAAGCTCTACTGCGATACCACTGGCGAATCTAAACCGCACGAAGTGGGGATCATCCTTAACCACAATGTGGGTTACTCCCCCGATAGCTTAGTAGGCGCTAACGGCCTGCTGGAAATCAAAACCAAGCTACCTAAGTTCCAAATTGAAGTGCTGCTTAGCAATAAAATACCTGATGAGCACGTGCCCCAGTGCCAGGGAGGGCTATGGGTCAGCGAAAGGGAGTGGATTGACTTTGTCAGCTACTGGCCAGGCATGCCGCTGTTTATCAAGCGCGCTTACCGTGACGACATCATAATTCGCACCATTGCGGAGCGGATCGAGGCCTTTCATGAAGTACTCGAGACGCGGCTGGCTCAGATAATGGCTGGATAAGGAGGCAATGAGGAGCCATGCTCAATACAAGGCCTACGAAGTGGCTAGTACTATCTAAAGGATGACCTCACCTTTCACATGGCCAACCAACTGGCAAGATATCGCTTGGTCTGGTGCCACAAGATCCCCCCGCCAGTGTTGGCTTTCGAGCACCGGCAATAAGCGCTGCTGCAGGATAACGGGCATGAGGTATTCAGCGCGGCCTTCCTTCATAGTCAGTGATCCATGTTATTAACCAGACCATGGTTGAGAGCGAGGTATGAGAGACATATGCAGAGCTAGGATAGCTTTGAAATCAGCTGAGATAACGACATAAAGCCATGGCGACTCCCCTTGGGGAGTCGCCATGGCTACTACGCACTCAACTTTTCTTTTTGACCATTTTCGTCCCGTTGCGATCATGCGTAGTTCTTGATCTGCTCAGCATGCTGATTGAAGAGTGGGAGATGCAGTATCAGAACCGCCGCATGGAGAATCATACAATGGAGATGGATATCTCGCAGTGGTATGGCTTGGCTAAAGGGAGGTTGCACTAATATCGCTGGATTCAATTCACTAGATGTGACTTCAATTATTGCCTGGAAAGAAGCAAGCTGGTGAGCCGCTCTAGTGTACGGTAGAGCACTGTGGCGATAAGGACGCTTATGAAGATTCTTTGACATGCTCAAGCTTGAACGCGAATGCAACCAATGCGTGCAGTGACTTCATCTATTACATTGAGTTGTTCCATAAACCGATAATACTAAGTATAATTGCGTCTCTGGATTTGGAGCTATCTATGTTTTAAAACAAGCCGTGGAAACGGTTTATAGCTCAAAATACCCCTGAAAATGGGGGCTGAGGGCATGAATTATGGCATAAAACTTGAGAATGGTTATGCCGACTTCACTGTGCCCTATATTCCTAATAAACCAGAGGCACCCTAATGTTAATCGTTCAGCCTTTATCCAGCTTTGGCGACCGAATATGTGAAGAATTGGACTCATCCAAGGATGGGCAGCGTCAATGGCGAACCTTCGAGTTTGCTGTGGCGTGGGTCAACCAGCCTGGCGCTAAGAGAATCTTGGAGTCGGCAAAAAACTTTCTCGCTGAGGGCGGGTGTATACGCGCTACTGTGGGCCTGGATTTCAGCAGCACGAGCTACGAAGGTTTAAGAAGTCTCTTAAACCTCGAGGGTGAGGGGAGTGACATTAAGACTCATGTATTCTTCGACGAGAACCGGGCTTGCACTTTTCATCCGAAGGTTTTTCTCTTCAAAAATCATGCGCTAGCTCGTCTGTTCGTTGGCTCGAACAACATGACCGGTGCAGGAATGAACACAAATATTGAAGTCGCACTGGGGTTCACAGGAGGCGTGGATGACGAGACGATCGAGGCGATCCAAGAGACCCTGGAGGGTTGGAGGGACGAAAGCTCGGATTCAAGGGCCCGGCGGCTGACAAGCGAATTTTTGGAGGAGCTGCATTGCCGAGGCTACGTTAGGACAGAAGAAGAATTAAAAAATAGCCGCGAGTACGAGGCCGGGTCAACACTCTCAGAGCGTGAGCCTCTATTTGGCAAGAGTAAGACTGGCTCTAACAAACAAGTCAGCAGAGGTGGTAGCCAAGCATTAGATGGTGGCCGTACTACGACTTCTGGCTCAACGGAGGTCTTGCTAATGCGGGTGAGGCCGAGACGAGATGGTAAGCAGTTCCAGATATCAATGAGGGTGTACCAAGGTTCCTTCATGAACAACGCAGATGAGGTTGTTTCGGCTGTCAACCATGCGCCCAGAGAGGTTGGCTATAGTAAACGTAATGGAAGGCAGAACACTGCGCGATTCGAAGCTCCAGAGTTGCAAGAAGCCGCAAACCCAGTTGCTCGATTCCAATGGGTAGGTACTCCTAACAGTGTGCTGCAGTATGAGATTTTTGACGCTGACGATAATGGTGAGGGTGCGAAGATCTACAGAAAGCTTATGCAGGGCATTTCCACTCCTCCCGTGACTAGGCTAGAGAGGCTGAGTACAGAGACGACGGTTCTCTCAAAGTCAGACAAAGAGAAAGCTCAGTGGTATCGAATGGATTACTGTTGATTGCAGTTCAGGAGGCCACATCCATTCCTTTTACAGGATAAGGGAAAGAGATAATGTGGCCGCATTCGTTATAGTAAAAAGGCAGGCAGCTTCTTGCGCTGCTCCCCACAGTACGTATTATCATTAAAATGAGGTTCGCCAACAGCGCTCGATACAGGCCCGTGTGTCCACAGTGTCGAAATCATAAGTTAGCGGAGTGTAAGAATTTCCTTAACTGAATTTCAGGCTGGATATTCTTCGGTTTGGCATAAGACATGTATTTTTAAGCAGTATTCTTAAGTTTTAATATTGGGTCTTATTGTTTTTAAATATTATTTTATACTTTCGAGTGAGGTGGCGGAGTACTTGACAGACTTTCATAAAATAATAATTTTTCAAAAGTTTTGGTCAAGTTTGTATAGAGCTATAATTTAACTAACGCCCAAGTATATGAAAAGCTCCTTTAGTTTTTCATCTCCAGGCTAAATTTATATTAAGTGTCTCTTGATTCTTACCACTAAGAATAACCTAAAGAAAGAAATTACATCCATGTAATAATATTGGTCGTTTCGGAATCAATCATGTCTTATATATTGACTATAAGTAATAGGCAAGGTATAATCGGATACTATTTAAACAGTAAAATTCAAAGTTAAATTGGCTTCTGTCAGAGTGGTCCATATCGATGAGCGATAAAAAATTGAAAGTCCTAGATCTTTTTTGCGGGACTGGCGCATTGTCTTATGGGCTAACGCAGTCCAATCCATTTTTACAAGTTGTAGGTGGCATTGACTTAAATAAGTCTGCGGCGAAGACTGCTGCAATAAATCATCCTGGTGCTAAGATAATTTGTGATGACATTAATAATTTCAGTGCCAAGCAAATGGCTGACAAGATTGGTGTGTCCCATGTAGATATAATTGTAGGGGGGCCGCCCTGCCAAGGTTTTTCATCAATCCGTCCGACGAGAGGACAAGGATTAGAAGATCCGCGGAACTTCCTTTACAAAAAATATGTAGACTATGTTGCTACGTTACGACCTACAGCTTTTTTGCTTGAGAATGTTGTAGGCATTATAGGTGCTAATGGCGGTGAGTTACTAAACTCAATTATATTGTCGTTTCATAAGATTGGTTATGATGTTGATTGGCGAGTTTTGAATGCTGCCAACTATGGTGTTCCCCAAAAGCGAGAACGCTTTTTTATGATCGGGATCAAGCGATCATCAGTAAAAACATCTATTATTAAATTTCCGACTCCTACACACAGGTTTTCAGGGAGAGTGATAGGCACTAGGATCAAAGATAAGTACATTCAGCACCCAGATGATGGACTGCCTGCAGTCACGCTTTGGGAGGCGCTATCTGATCTTCCTAGTTTACAGTCTGGGCAGGAGAGCGACATGTATGCTCATGCTCCCCTTAATTCTTATCAAATCGTTAGAAGAGCAGGTGCTCCAGAAAATCTACTCCTTCATCAGGCTGCAAATCATTCACCGAAAATGCTTGAGGTGATTAAGCATGCTGGGCACAGCAAAAGTTGCCTGCCTAAAGGAATGGTGAGTAGCGGATATAGTTCATGCTACTCCCGGTTAGAAAAATATAAACCTTCGACTACGATCACTGTCAAATTTACATCTCCTGCATCTAGTAAATGCATTCACCCAGTTGATGATAGAGCAATTACTCCGAGAGAAGCAGCTAGAATTCAAAGTTTTGATGATTCTTTTGTTTTCTGTGGATCAAAAACAGATATAGCCTCGCAAATAGGCAATGCAGTACCTCCCTTATTGAGTGGTGCGTTTAGCGATATCTTTAGTGAAGTGTTAGCTTCAAAAGTGGCGGTAGAAGAGGTATGACTACTCACATACAGGAAGAACTTTTTGGCAATGAAGCTAATGATTCTAGGTTTTTAGTTTCTCAAAATATTACAAAAGAATTAAGTGCCGTCTGCCTGTTCTCTTCCGCAGGAATAGGAGAGTTAGGTGTTGAGCGAGCGGGTGTAAAAATCAAGTTAGCAAACGAAATTATTCCGCTGCGAGCAGCTTGCTATAAAAATAATTTTAAAAACGGAGAGATGCTAGAGGGAGACATTAACGAAGTCAAAGAAGAATTCGTAGTTAAAGCTAAAGAGCTTCTTAACGGAGATGAGCTCTTTTTGCTTTATGCTACTCCCCCCTGCCAGGGAATGTCTTCTAACGGGATGGGTCGCTTAAAATGGGAAATTTCACAAGGAACAAGAGTGAAAGAAGATGAGCGGAATAGGCTCATTATTCCTGCTGTAGAAATAATAATAGCTTTAAAGCCAAAGTGGGTTATTTTTGAGAACGTGCCGGGTATGATGAACACGGAAATTAGGACTCATGGCAACCACTTTGAGAATGTCATCGATTATCTAAAAAGAAACCTGGGAAGTGAATATACAGGTCGAGCTGAGGTTGTCGCATGTCAAGACTACGGCATCCCTCAACTGAGAAAACGATTAGTTACTATTTTCACCAGAGATGAAAATGGTAAAAAATACTTTAAATCTAACGGAGGGTCTTTTTTTTCCCCACAGATGAAGGAGAAACGTCAATCTTTGAGAGAGGCCATAGGCCATCTTCCACCGTTAGATGCTACTCAAGGAAACAACGCTGATCCAGGCTTTCATCCGCAGCATTACGTTCCAATAATGAATGAGATGAAGTACTGGTGGGTTGAAAACACTCGAGAAGGCGAAACTGCATTCAATAACCAGTGTACAAATCCAAAGTGTGGCTATTCTAAAAACCCTGGTCATAAAGATATTAAAGTAGATGGTAAGTGGGTGTCTTCTAAAGAAATCCCTATTCATTGTCAAAAGTGTGGAGTACTGCTTCCCAGGCCAGTCGTAAAAGAAAAAGAGGGCAATTTCCGGTTGCTAAAGGGTTTTCATTCTGCATACAGAAGGATGAGATGGGACGAGCCTGCCCGCACCTTGACTCAAAACTTTATCTACGAAGCTTCGGATAACAAGATTCATCCAGATCAAAATCGTGTGCTCTCAATTTATGAGGCGATGGTTATTCAAACTATAGATAGATACGATTATTCCTTTGAGGCGTTAGGGAAACCTATGAGTACTTCAAAAATCGCAGAAGTCATAGGGGAGTCGGTTCCACCTTATCTAATCGAGAAGATATGCAAAATGATGGTCAAAGTTAGCAGCCATGAGTGCTAGCGCATTGCGGATTTGGTCTGTTCCATCAAACGAAAAAAACTGTGCTGTTCAATATTGATCGCCTTCATGGTGATATCGACGGAAGAATTGATTAAACGTACAGAAGTGTGATTTTCGCTCATCATTATTTTGTCGTGTGGTTGCCACTTGGCTGCTAGTAGGGTGAAAGCCATGTGAGTTGTGTAGTCCATGGAAAATGCTAACTACCTGATAATATTTGGTTTCCACGTTGCAGATGAGACCCAAAAGTTTATTTTGTTGCACTCGTAATCCTTTGCATGCGTTATGGTCAACGACCGCCACCCTAATAAAAAGTGTTGATCTTCTTTGCGATGGCTAGCTACCCTATAGCTTGCAAACAATTCTGGTTGAAATACCTTTCCTAATGATTCCATGCCATGCAATGTGGGGAGTAAATCGGGGAGTAGGTTCGTAAATATTTTCCTTTAATAATTGTAATTCATTGTTTTAAATTATGTTTTTTTGTTGGCTCAATGTTCAGATTCAGAATATTGAGTGATATTTCTCGCAGCTAACGATCATTGTTAGCCGTTAGGCAGGCGAAAGTCAGTATGTAGGCGCTTCCAATGTTCTCGAAGCGCCTGCTTATGAGGCTCATACATGGGCAACCCTATCAATGCGTTTGGCCACAGGGTGCTCGCTTTATCAAGCGTGTCATCTAGGTGAGGCTTGATTAAGCGCCAAGGAATATCGGCTTGTTTAGCCCATTGCTGAAAGCTTTCCATGGAAGTTTGATACCACGCTTTTTGGCCCGCCAAATTGAGCGCAGTAGTACGTTCGTTTTCCAGATATACGCTGGTGGTCACAATATCGTAAGCGGGTGATAACCGTGGTGTGTAGCGGTCAGCGTACAAAAGGCTCCAGTTTTTTAAGTGCGCATCGCCATTGGCTAGCAAAATATTTACCAGCAGGCGTCGGGCAAATTGCTGGGCATCCGTAATAGCATCGCCGGAAAACTGGTACAAAATACGGCCGATTTGCTCATAGTTAGCCGAGCCATACTTCTCATGGGGATATTTCGCTAAGACTTGAGCAAAATCTTCCATATGAACGCGCTCGGTGCCGTGCACTCCGCTTTGACGATCGAAACGCTTGATAGCAAACGCCATAGGCTCTTCTGGTAAACGGATAGCAGGCAGATTGTCTAACGTATCAAGCGCAACCAAGCGAGTTTCGGGCATATCGATGCCTGCCAGGGCCGCCAGTTGCATTGCCGAAAATTCGTTTAAAGGAACGTAAGCATGTTGGGTCGAGGGCGTTTTGATAATCCACTCACCCAACGCCTCATGGCCATCATTGACGGCGCTATGGACTAAGTTATAACGGCCATCTTTCTCCTTCATGGAGAATTTCATCTGTACGCCAGCTAACGAGAATTTATTACCAGGCGTTAGCATCGGCGGGTATTCGATTGTTTCAGGTCTTGCGTGTGGCAACCTAGCCAGCACCTTGTCCGGGACGTTGTCTGGTGATAGTGGGCGTGCAATGAGAGCACCTGGGAGGTCAAGACCAAGCCATGCTAGAAGAGAGAACTCATGGTCAATATGGGTTTTTAAACTATGCGCGAGCAGCTCACGTAGCGCACCTTCAGGCAGCAGGTTAGATAACAAGGGATGCAACCGTTGGTGCTTCGACCAGTCTCTCGCTAAAATTTCCTCAGCGTTAGGAAAATTAGGGTGCGTAATCAAGCTGAGCGTTGGGCGCTCAGGGGTGTGACGAAACTCATCATCGAACAGCAGAATATTCTTGCCGTGGGAGTAACCCGCAAGATGGCCCACCACGCTCCCATGCAGAGAGAGCTGCAGAATGCTCAATCGATCCATTTAGCCCGCCTTTAAACGGTTAATCATCCCCTAATAAGCCTTTCCAAGGATTATCGATGACGCTATCGCTGGTATCTTCCTCACTGGGAGCAGGAGCCTCTGCTATATGGCCTGCGAGTAGAGCCAACACGGCGTCGCGCTTTTCATGGGGGATCAACATAATCTCGCTATTCAGCCCTTTAGCCACCAGCTCTAACGTGCTGAGGCGCGGGTTACCACTGGCTTCAAGCCGCTGATACTGCTGGCGCGACATTCCCACCCGCATTTGCATGTCACTCTGCTTGAAACCCAGCTCAACACGGCGCGTTTTGATCTGATCCAGTAACGGCATAGTGATGTCGTCAAATAAGTTGCTTTTTAGTCTATAGCAACACATTAGTTGCTATTTTTTTAAAAAGCAATTTATACGATGACATTTTGGCCAAACTGGAATGAATATTATGATTGCTGATAGCGAAATGGACATGGTTAACAGGAAATTTTAGCACTATAATCCGGTTAACCGGATCGCTTTCCTGCCCAGGAGTCGCTCGTGAATCAAGCCGAACTGAATAAAGAAGAGCTGTGCCGCTATATTTGCCAGGAATTACCTCGCCATCGCTTACAGCAAATGCTCGAAAGCATCGAAGCGGCTTTTCAGAAGAGTGATAGCCATCTCAAAGAGACGTATAAGCATGTGCCGCTGGCAGGGCCAGGGCCGCAGTCCCATCATTTCACGGTGCAGGAAGCTCTGCTAAGCCTGCCAAAAGATGAAAAATTTGAAGCGAGTAACCAAGCGACTAAGCCTGCGGGCGGCTATTACGCACTTATTCGTGCAGGTACCATGCAAATCACTACCAGCGTTATTACGATGGGTAGGACACCTCCTATTCGAGATGCTAAATTCCGGCGCGATCTTAGGAGGGAAAATGAACGGCTGGAGAAACAACATCCTGATCTTTTTAAGGCATCCGCCTCACTTTTAGGGCCTAGCCAAGAGAATCTTCATGCGTTATTGCTGCCTCACACAACAAAGTGGTCAGAAAGTGATCACAGTAGCCCAATCTGTGTGACTCTAGCGGTGCCCTACAGTGATCCTAGTGCAGGCTTTCATTTGTATATGGATATAGGCCAGCTGTGGCAGTACTACAGTGAAGCAGGCGAGGAGGTAGAAGATATTGCCTATCCGACCCTGCGTGATAGGATGCGTCGCGCCGAGAGTCTAGATCAACGTGAAGATGGAAACGAGTGACATGAGAACAGGGGTGGATGGCTTTCAAGGCCAGCGGTTGAACCAACTGCGCATGGCCCAAAATCTGACCCTCGCGGAGCTGGGGGAGCACATAGGCCGCTCTTCCAGCACGGTGTCGGCCTGGGAAAAAGGCTCTCAGCTACCAGAGGCCGAGTCGTTTGATCGCCTTTGCCACGTGTTTAACGTTTCTCGTATGTGGTTTTTGAAGCCTGTTCCTTCTGCTGTTCAGGAAAACCAACGACCTTATTTTTTCCGTTCTCAAGCCTCTGCTCATAAACAAGCGCGTGAAAGGTCACAGCTCTATTTAGCGTGGCTACAAGAAATCTCCGACTTCTTTCAGGAGGCGATGGATTGGCCAGAAGTCAATGTGCCGATGCTGGAGGCCGGCGACTGCCGATTGATCAGCGACGAAGAAATAGAAGATATCGCCAGAGAGTGCCGTGAGGCTTGGAAGTTAGGTTCTGCCCCTATCCCAAATGTTATCCAGGTCATGGAAAATGCGGGGATTATTTGTACCCGCGCCACGTTAGGGCACGTCAAAATGGACGGTGTTTCTCACGTCTCCGTTTTAGATGGCCGACCCTACGTGTTGATCGCTGAAGACAAAGCCAATGCCATTCGTAACCGCTTTGATGCCGCGCATGAGCTAGGGCACGTGGTGTTGCACTCCAAGATACCGGCTGCGCAATACGCTAAAAAAGAGTTGTATGACCTGTTAGAAGGGCAAGCACACCGCTTCGCCAGTGCATTCTTGATGCCACCCGAGAGCTTTGCCCAAGAGGTGGTATGGCCAACGTTGGATAACCTGCTTTCGCTCAAGTCGCGCTGGAAGGTCTCGGTCGCGTCGATGATTGTGCGCTGCCGTGACTTATCGCTGTTGACGGAGCAGTTAGAGCTAAGGCTCTGGAAAGGGCGCTCGGCGCGTAAATGGACGAAGGGCGAACCAGGTGATGATGCGTTGGCTTTCGAGCAACCCAAGCTGATGATGCGCGGCGCGCACCTCCTGGTAGATAACGGCATCTTCGAACGCACCGAACTGGTTCACCAGATTGGCCTGCCGCCAGAGACGATTGAAATGCTGTGTAATTTACGCCCGGGTTACCTAAGCGTTCAGCCTGGCGCCGGAGACAACGTAGTGCCTCTCAAGCTCAAGCGTGAGACGGCAAGGTCTGGTCGGGCGAGACGAGCGGATGTATTGCCGTTCCCGTAGTAAAGGGATGATCGTAGCCAATCGAAGGGGCATTGCGGGCACCCAAGAGAGTAACGTCCTATGCAATTATGCTTTTCTTTGGTTAGAAACGTCTTACTTTTTTCCGTGTCACGGGGCTACCTTCATCAAATTATTTTTCTGTATATCCAGCCGGTGGTGGCAATCACTTTATTAGAAGACAATTGCCTGAAGCGCAATAGTATGAATATTTCGGCATGGCACATTAAAGAACATGATTTTTTTAAATTAAAAGCTTAAATAAAGAAGAGGATTTTAGCTTTCTAATATTGTTTGATGTTTTAGGCATTAGTTAGATTGCAGTGTTTATTTTGTATAAATGAATATATCTTATTGGGGAGTCCTATATCATTTAGGTCTGGTGAAATCACATGTATACTCCGTCTAGTACACCCTCGTATTCAGGTTTATGACGAAAATTACGCAGGTAAGCTAAGCAGAAACTTGAAAAAGGAGCTTCTTTGCTACACATAATTCTCAAACGAGAAATAGCCTCTTCATACGCAAAATCATTATCAGCATCGCCCGTTTCCAGTTTATTGAAGTATCTAACGGCAGCTTTTACTTCCTGATTGATTCTATCACGAAGCTCAATGCGACAACGAACGAAATCAGAATGGTTAAGATTGTAGTACTGAATAGATTTATCTGCGCGCATAAATTTTCTTGCGTGTATTTTTTCGCTATATTTCGGCATAGCCTCACCGTCTGGTTTGAAGTCTAGCAGTTGAACATCGGTTGCTTTTAAAGGATCTAACAATATTGGTTGTTCTTCTTCCAAATCGCATGTCGGTGTTTTCGCTCGCTTGATCTCTTCGCATAAGGGAAAGTGGTCTGCTTTTCCACCCGTTACCCCAGTTACTACGTCGGTACGTCGGCGGTTAGCTATAATACAGCTGAACCGATAGTTTTGAAGACAGAAGGCTAGCCACCAATAACCCTCATGGGGAAGGGTACTTGGCAACGTTTCTTGAACACGTTTTTTAGGACGAAAGTGGTCAACATCCACGTCAGTACCTTGCTGAGGAGCCTCGGTATACCAACACTTATGATTAAATAGCCCAGCTAGAACTGGCTTAACAGCCTTCCAATGCCCTTGGTTTTTTTCAATAATCGCGGATCGCTGCTTATCATCTTGAGCTGCAAGTAGAGAGTCAGATAGCTGCTGTGCTTTTTCTTGCCAGCCGTCTGGTAACGTGAGTCTATTATAATCAATACGTAAGTGCCTCATTCTTTTTTTCCTTCCTGTTCGGCCGCCAGCATACGCTTTACGATTCCCTTTGCGCGTTCTTTACGAATCCGTTGAAGTTCAGGTGTAATATTGACGGAATCGGTTTCTCTCTCTATCTCACGACGCATACGCAAATATTGAGCATACTCTTCATCCCAATGTGCTGTTGTGAAACCAAGATCCTCCAGTGCTTGATCAAGTTTTCTAAGTCGTTTGGCTTGTATAACAGATAACTCTGGCTTTTCCGTGTAGCGACGACGAAGTCTCAGTAAACGCTCGGTTGAGTTATCAAGAGTCGTGCGCAGCCCGAACATATCACTAGTGAGAATTCCGCCATACCCCATCCCTCTGGGGCTTTCCTCTGGCGGCTGTGCGTGTGCCTGAAAGCTATGGTCACGCCACATGACTTGTACTTGTTCTTTTTGAAGTTCCGCAATAGCCAGCGGGTGATGGGTGACCATTAGCAAATGACTAGTTTCATGGTTGGGCACAAACTCGCGCAGGAATTTGAGATACTTAACCGCCCATGATGGATTTAAATGTGTGTCGGGTTCGTCTAGCAAGAATAATGAGTCTTTTCCGCCGGTAAATTTGAGTAGGCCAAGTACCGTAAGTAATTGTTGCTCTCCTTCACTAAGTTCTTTAAAGGTAATGGGATTGTGTGAATAAGTTACTTTTACTCGAATATGAACTTCAGAAATGATCTCTGAAAGAACAGTGCTTTCAAGCATTTTGAAAAAAATACTTGGCGTGAGTTGTTTGGCAATCTCATGTAGGCTATCAACTGAAGGTAAGAAAATATGAATAAAGTCGTTTTTGTCTTTCTTCCCTGTGAGGCTAGAGCTTTCATTACGTGTAGCTTTAATTGGCGCTAAAGCATGGGGGTATAGTAACTCGATAAAGTCACGTACAACACCATCTGCACCCCAGAATGTGTCTTCTTTATCTTTTTCCCATGCAGGTCTACGTAGTACAAAATGTACAGAGTCTAGGCCCTCTATGCCAAGCTCTTTCTGTAAAAAATAACGTTCTTTTTCTAGCTCTGGGCTCATAAAGAAAGCCATTAAAACAAACTGACTGTGGAGTGGTTTTGCATAAAAAAGTGATCTTATGTCAGCTCTTAAATCTGATTTACTGTAGAGTAGCTCTCGGTAATAGTTATCACGGTGTTTTCGAAAGTACTTCTCCAGACGGTCTGATGGCCCAGAATAGTAAGCAAACAAAAAATTAGGAAGAAATTCGGCCTGTTTGGTTTGTTTATCACGTCGAACCTTGGAGAAAGATACAGGCTTATAACCTGTTTTATCCTCATGTTTGTTTTTAACATAAATATGGTATTGTTTCGAAAGCGTTCCCCTATCTGGATCAGCATCGATTTTTATATCATACCATTTAACCCAACCCTCTTCTCCGATTTGATAATTTAGTTCATAAGAAAATGGTGGGGACTCCCCTAAATCAAGATTGCGAAAAATGGCTACTAATGCTTCTAATACATTTGATTTCCCCGCACCGTTTTGCCCAACTACTACAGTCATTAGGTGTTTTTCATCAAAATCCACAGTGACGTTTTCAAGATTCTTAAAGTGTGAGCGAATATACAGTTTATCGACTTTCATAATCAGGCCTTAAGATTTTTCACTATTATCGGGCTTTGCCAAGGAAAACCAGTCCTGTCCATCGTCACTACGCTCAAGTTTAACAATTGATTTATCGAAAGTTAGGGCTTGGCGGACATCCAAAAAGAATTTTTCGATTTCTTCAGTGTTACTATTGTTTGGATAACCAGCCGCAGATAATAATTGTTGTCCGCTTAGAGGTGTGCCTGCTTGCTTCAGAGCTTCGACTACTTCCAAGGGTTGTTTGCTCATAATTCTACCTATTTTTTTTACTCTCGCAGCTCGCTTGGGTTTCGGCTGTTTTTTTAAGGTTTCACGTTCGACTTTTATTCTAGCCAGTAACGCTTCGGCGCTGTTTTCACAGCTGATAAGGTTAGTATTGTCGAGGCGCCACTGTTCTGTAAGTTCGCCTCGAAAGGCCTTGGCTAGGATGGACTGGGGTAGGTTATTCACCCGCGCCATCGCCTGATTGGCTTTTTGCTCTATATAGTCAGCGTAGACTAAGAGCTCATCTACACGATGCACAATTTCGGTTTGCTCTTCCAATCTTGGGAAAGGAAATCGTAATTCATTAAGAATTTTTAAGTTGATGTTTTTCTGCGCAGTTGCTGGAGCAAATGATTCAAGGTTTTGTTTGTTGACATCGATAAGATACTTAACGAAATATGCTAGTGTCTCCGTGTCTTTAGGAGTAAACCCTACAACACTATCTGGGAAGCAGGCATCAATTCCGAGTATAGCTGTATCAGCAATGTTTGCTGCGATAGTTATGCAAAGAGTTCCTCTAGGAAAAAGCCTACTTTGCTTAAGACCAAACTCGCTGTAAAATTTATTAGCTGAAACTATTTCACCGGCTGCGTTTGCCACTTCGCTAGTTTGAATAAACGGATACTCATTTCCGAACAATCTAAGATCGTTGCGAGGTCGGTGTTTGGACTTTCCTCTTTCTAGCTTACCTACCTCAGATAAGCTTCTGAATGACCAAGACGCGGGGTAGCCTTCTTGACTGTAGTCAGACTCGCTTCGCCACTCCTCCGTCAACCGCCCACTCACTGCCGCCGCGAGCACGGACTGACGAAAGCGCTTGAGTATCTCGGGAATACGTTCAAGGCGGGCTTTGGTGCTGTCCACCTGCGCCAGAAGGGTGTCGAGCGTGTCGGCGATAACCTTTTGTTCGGCGAGGGGGGGAAGTGCGAACTCAAGCGCCTTCAAAACGTCAAGCCGTATTCCTTTGACGGTCGTTCCCGTTCCAAGCTGCTCTATTTTATAAGCAATGGAACGATACCAATAAACCAGATAATCCCGGTATATCTCCTCGGGTAAATAAAGGGCTTTGAGATCTTGATTAATTGCCGAGTCGAAGTGCGCTACAACGATTTTTCCTAGGCTCATTCGTGTAGCAATAATAGGCGTGCCAGCGGGAATAATGTTGGTGCTGCTATTTTCAACCGCTTCCGACGAAATGTGGTCAATAGTATCGTCAAGAACATGCTTGTTCATGTCCTTGACACTCATCCACGGAATATCTCCACGATAATATTCTGGCTTGGATTTACTCGGAGTCCCGCCGCCAGTGATCTGCAAAATCACATTTTCTAGCGGCGTGCTAAGCCATTGCTGAGGAAGCGCTCGGTCTGTCATTAGGTTGCTTCCCCACCCATCATTTCCTGCACCAACACCCGCTGCCCGTCGGCTTCGTCCTCGGCCCCAAGCGCGCGCATCAGTCTATCCAACTCACCGAGCGCCTGCACCAGCTCGCTCATCGCTTCACCGGCCAGCACGCTGGGTTCGGGCAGGTCAGCGGCATCCACGCTGTCCTTGTCCTTGAGCCAGCTGATATCCAGCGAATCGCCCTTGGTATCGCGAATCCACTCGCGGCTGAAGCAGCGCCAGCGGGATTTGGCGAGGCGGTCGTCACTCACCCCCTGGTTTTCTTCCGAGGCCTCGGCATCGACGGCGATCTCGTCGGCGTTGAATGACCATTCGCCCTCCTGCCGTGGGCTTTGGCCATTGGGGTCGTCGCCATAAACCGCCTCGAACGGTGTCAGGTGCTGCTCGCTAAAAGGCGTGCGCTTGCCGAAGCTCGGCATATTGGTGCGCAGGTCATACACCCAGATGTTCTCGGTGCAGCCTTCTTCTTGGTATTTATCCGTGGCGCTGCCTTTGGTGGCCTTTCCTTTTGTAAAAAACAGCACGTTGGTCTTCACGCCCTGGGCGTAGAAGATACCGGTGGGCAAACGCAAAATGGTGTGCAAGTTGCACTTGTCCATCAGATCCCGGCGCACGTCGGTGCCCACGCCCGCTTCGAACAGCACGTTATCGGGCAAAACCACGGCGGCACGGCCACCGGGTTTTAAGTTGCGGTAGATGTGCTGAAGAAAGGCGAGCTGCTTGTTGTTGGTCTTGAACGTTAGGTCGTCGCGGGTAATGCTGGCGTCGCCGCCTTTGCTGGTGCCGAAGGGTGGGTTGGCCAGGATGACATCGGCCTTTTTCAGCTTTGCGCCCGCCTGGCCCAAGGCGTTGCCGAGATGCACCACGCCTTCGTCGTCGCCTTCTATGCCATGAAGTAAACAGTTCATCAGCGCCAGGCGGCGGGTGCCGGGCACTAGTTCAATACCGATAAAGGCTTTGTTCTGCTGGAATAGCTGCTGCTGGGCGTCCAGGTCGGCTAGGTCGTCGGTGTGCGCTTTGATGTACTGGTCGGCGGCGGTTAAAAAGCCCGCTGTACCCGCTGCGGGGTCTTGAATGAGTTCGCCGGGATGGGGCTTTAGGCAGCGTACCATGCTGTTGATCAGCGCCCGGGGCGTAAAGTATTGGCCCGCGCCAGATTTGGTCTCGTTGGCGTTCTTTTCCAACAGGCCTTAGTATAAATCCCCCAGGCCATCTTGCTGGGCGCTGAACCAGTCGATCTGATCCAGGGTTTTGATCATCTGTTCTAAATGGCGCGGCTCCCGCAGGCGGGTTTGCGCATCGGCGTACACGGCGCTGATCAGCGGGTCGGTATGAATCAATCGGCCGGTGCCGTCGCGGCCGCTGGAGAGGCTGAGCAGAATGCGCTTGTAGTCGTCCAGCAGGTTAATGCCAGATTTATTATTCAGATCCGTCCAGCGGCAGCCTTCCGGCAGCGGGTGCTTTTTCAAAATGCCCGCTTCGGTGTTCTCATGCACCATCTTGATAAACAGCAGCAGCACTAGCTCGGTGACGTAGTCGGAGTAGTTGATGCCGTCATCGCGCAGTACGTCACACAGATTCCAGAGTTTTTGAACGATGTCGTTATTGGTCATGAGGTTCCTAGGGCGATAAAAAGCGATTGAAGCGCTGACATATATAGAAAAGGCCGGAATCTTTGCACGTCACCGTGCACATGTTAAGAAAATCCGTTTTTCTATACATGTGGCGGCTAGTTATAAAAACGAGATAGCGGCGTCACGCACTTTTGGGCGGCCACATGGCTTCATTGAGCTCTTCCAGTACGTTATCCAACTGCTCCCCCAACACTTTATCCAGCTGCTTTGCGCCGCCTTGGAAGGCGGGGAGCTGGTTGACGGTGTCTCGGTCGAGAACCACTTCTTTGGTGAGCTGCTTGGCCAGCTTTCCTAGCCACTTGCGCTGGTTGGGCGTCCAGTCGTGCTGTGTATAGAGGCGATCCATGGCATCGGCCACGCGCTGTTCAAACGGCTTTAATGGCTCGCCGAGGGCAGCGCGGCGAATGTGGCCGATGATGCTGGCGGCAATATCCTGGTTAGTGTGGTTGCGTACGGCACTTTGCAGGTTGGCTTCCGAGTAGCCGTGGTTATCCAGCAGTACTTTGACGTCTTTCAACTGTTGGCGGGTTAGGTTGCGAGGTTGGTTGACCACCACGGCTAGGGCGGCGGATTGGTTGATCTGCTCTTTGATGAACGTATTGAAGCTATCCAGGTAATCTTCTGGGCGTTTGTGAACGCCGTAGCTCTGGCTACGTTCGCGAATCTCATCGTCGTGGTCGGAAATCACCGGCATACGTTCGCTGCCCACTAGGTGCTTTACCTCGGCTAGCTGGTGTATCAGGCCGCTATGTTGGCGAAGAAATGCGGATGCCTGCCTTGGGCCCAGCTTATGTAAATGTTCATGGAGCTTGTTGGGCTCCACGCCCCACAGGTTTTGTAAGTCATCAAGCTTTTGTTTTAGAGCGGGTCTATTTTCCGCTTTGTTGTCGGCCTTACGCAGTACACGCATGACTTTTTGACTGAGCTGGCTTAACACGACATCGGCTTGGCTTTCGCCCTGCTGTTCACCGGGGCTATTCAGGGCGTTTTCCAGCTGGTGCTCATCGGTCAGCTCATCTACCAACTGTTCAAGGCTGATATGGGGGTCTCGCACCAGCGGCTTCATGGTGTTGACCTCCGCCAGGGCGGCGTAGATATCCACCGGGTCGTAGATGGTGAAGACTGTCTTGCCGATCTCGTCGCAGCGGCGGGTGGCGCGGCCAATCATCTGTTCAAAAAGAATCCGCGAGCGTACCTGACGCATAAATACCAAGTGGCAGATTTTCGGTACGTCGATACCGGTGGTGAGTAGATCCACGGTAATCGCGATATTGGGGTAGCGCTCGTTTTTATAGCGGCGGATGAGTTGGTCGACCTTATCGCTTTTGCCGGTGATTTTAGCCACCGCTGCCTGGTTGTAGCTGCCGTTATAGAGCGCTTTGAAGGCGTCATCCAGCAGCCGTTTGACCATATCAGCTTGAAGGTCGGTGGCGCAGAAAATCAGCGTTTTTTCATCGCCAAACGGGTCGAGCTCTTCGGCCAGTTGCTCGCAGATCACGCGGTTGAAGTTTTCATTGATAACCTGACGATTGAAAGCGTCGACGTCAAAGCGCAGCTCGTCTTCAAGCTCGGTGGTATCGACTTCGCCGGTTTGGGTATTGATCACCTCGATGGGCTTCCCTTTCTCAAACAGGATGCCCTCTTGGGTTAGCAGGGTTTCATAGCGGATGGGCGGCTCGTGGTCGATCAGCCAGTCGTCCGCTACCGCTTCTCGATAGGAATAGGTGTAAACCGGCTTACCAAAAATCTCACTGGTATGCTTGGCCGGAATGGCGGTGAGCGCGATTTTGACCGCATCAAAGTAGTCGAGCACCCGGCGATAGCTGGAGAGGTACTGGCTGGCGTCGCGGGTAGCTAGCTCGCCTTCAGTCATCTCCTGGTCCAGCGTATAGCCGCGGTGGGCTTCGTCGATGATGATGCAGTCGAATTGATCAATGGGCGGCGGTGTATCGCTGGCAAAGATGCGTTTCACCATGGCCTGCACGGTGGCCACCTGTACGCGGGTTTCCGCTTCTGCTGCCATATCGCCCAGTTCTGCCACGTTGTAGATTTTACTTAGGGTTTGGTTCTGCTCCAGCGGCGCTTCGTTGAAGGCATCAATGGCTTGATCGCCAAGGGCGGTGCGATCAACTAGAAACAAAATGCGGTGAAAACGCTCGGTTTTTAGAAACCGGTACATCAGGCCAATAATGGTGCGCGTCTTGCCGGTACCGGTGGCCATGGCTAGCAGGGCAGAACGGGTGCCGTGAGCTAGGGCGTGTTCAGTCGCCAGAATTGCTTTTTGCTGGTACTCCCTGAGCCGCAGGTAACCAAAAGGCTCTTGTTTGAGCAGCTTGTCGGCGTTTTCTCGATCGCGTTCCAGTAGATTTAATAGGCCACCGGGAGTATGAAAGCGGGGTAAAGCGCGGCGAGTGTTGCTGGGTTCCCGTGTATCTCGAAACCAGGTGCCCGACTGTTCAGCAAGCTGAGGCAGATAAGGGCGTCCGTTGCAGGAGTACACGAAAGGTACTTTAAAGTGTCCTTCTTCATCAGCGGGCCATGCAATGGTTCGCCCGGCAAGTTCCCAGGCACCGACCAGCGGTGGCTCAACGCTTAGGCCTTTGCTGTAGCGTTCAGATTGATCAATCTTGCCCGCGACATTGGTGTTTTCTTTCTTGGCTTCTACGACAGCAATTGGCGTTAAGCCGCAAAACAGCACGTAGTCTGCTCGTTCCTTTTGCCCATTGATTTGATGCGCTGGCTGAGTGGGCCATTCGGCAATAGCGCGGTAAGAGCCTTTCTTTGGGCGAGCGCCTTTTTGATAGGTCATCTCTTGGCTGTCGGCTTCCCAGCCTGCTTCATTGAGCTGCTGATCGATCAGTATGCGTGTCAGCTCTTCACTCAGTACTAATGTGTCGCTAGCGGCTTTGGTGTTACTGGCTACCTGCTGGCGCTGCTGATTAACGCTGTTTTCGCCCTGTGCGGTGAGCTGTGTTTGCAGGGCACGGATTTTGGCTTCGTAAGCCTGTTGCTGCTGGATGAGTGCCTGTTCGTGGCTTTGCGCCTGTTTTGCCAGTGCGCGGGACTCTTCCTCCATGGCCAAGGCCAGCGCCTCAAACTCCTGCTTTTCTTGCTCGACCAGCTGGCTAAGCTGCTGGCTACTGTCCAGTGCCTTGTTGGCGTGTTGAAGCTCATGGCGGAGCTTTTCAATATCAGCCTGAAGCTGGCGTGACTGTGCGCTAGGGTCGGCGGGCGGTACAAATGGGCCAGGTTTGAAGGAGGTGCCTGCGGTGCCAAACGAGCGGTGAAACCAGATGGTCAGTTCGCGGGCCAGCTTCAGGCCATCCATGGCTTCTTTGTGGAGGGTGCGAAACCGATGGGTGGCTTTGTTACCCTCGATACGCAGGGTGTGAAATAGCTCTTTGACCTGAGGTTCAAGGCGTAGCTCGCGATTTAAACGGTAGAGCAGGTCGGCTTGGCTGGTTTGGTCGTCAAACTCTACCCCGGATATCGCCGCCATATGCTGGGCGAGCGCTTCTCCCAACTGGCGCAACTTAATCAAGGTGGTGTTTGGGTCGCTAGCAAAGGCGCATTCGGCGGAGGCCGTTAGTTCGACAAATAGCGCGTCATGCTCTGCTAAAAAGCCAAAGTTGCTGGGTGGATAGGGTGATGTCATTACATTTACTCTCCACTTTTTGGCAATTTGGCTTTGTCGCTGCTGTGTAATAAAAATTCATACTAATCAAATAGCGAGCGCTTTGCTAAGTCTACTTTTAGGGCGTGCTATCGTTCACTCATCGCCCCGCCCGTGCTGCTGAAGCTGCTCAACGGCCTGTGCCCGTTCGCGCTCTAGCTCGCGTTTAAGTTCATCTTCAGAGGGCAGATACGGCAGGTATTTCGCTGCAAACAGCTGTTTTTGTTCGGCCAGTACCGAGTACTTCACCACGGCTTCGCTCTTTTCACTGCACAGCACCAAGCCGATGGTGGGGTTATCGTCGAGACCTTTGCGCTGCTCATCGTATAAGCGCACGTAAGTATCCATTTGGCCGATATCTTGATGCCTGAGCTTGCCGAGTTTGAGATCCACCAGCAAAAAGCACTTCAGTTTGAAGTTGTAGAACACCAGGTCTATATAGAAATCTTCGTCATCAAAGCGAATGCGCTGCTGGCGCTCCACAAAAGCGAAACCTTTGCCTAACTCCAGTAAAAACTGCTGCAGGTTGCTGATGATGGCCTGCTCTAGCTGGCTTTCCTGATAGGTTTTATCCTGCAGATTAAGGAAGTCCAAAATGTAAGGATCACGCAGGTAATCCTTGGCGGTTTCCGCCAACGGCTGGGTGTTTTGTTGAGCTTCTGCTTCCACTAGGGATTTGTCTTGGCTGGCCAGGAGGCGCTCGTAGTAAAGGGTGCTAATCTGGCGTTCTAGAGCGCGAACACTCCAACTGTGTTGTGCCGCCTCTTGTTGATACCATGCTCGCGCGCTGGGGTTTTCTACCTTCGCCAGTAGATTGTAATGTGACCAACTCAATTCGAGAGACACTGTCTCCCGAATTGGAAAGGCTTGATAAAAACGGCGCATATTGCGCAAGTTGGAAACATCAAAGCCCTTTCCCAGCCGCTCGGTAAGCTGTTGTGAGAGTTGCTGTAGCTGTTGCTTACCATACTCAGCACGACGATTGCCTTGCTGTTCGTGCTCGACAATTAAACGGCCTATTTCCCAGTAGCTTTGTACCATGGCCGTATTCACGGCTTGGCGAACCTGCCCGCGTGCCCGTTCTATCTGTTGGGTAATCGCGCTAACAAGGCTGCTAAAGGCTATTGGGCTCTGCTCGGTCATAAGCTTACCCTTGGCGTCATAGAGTAATGTCAGTTGGCTTAGGCTTAACCATATCAAATTTTGCCGATTCAAGGATGCCACCCCATGCCCACTCTACGCCATCTCGCCTTAACATTACTGCTCACTGTGCTGGGTGCGCTCCCCATTGCTCAAGCAAACGAAACAACCTGGCAAGCACTCCAAGAAGGCGGCTTGGTGATTCTTATGCGCCACTCCCTGGCGCCTGGCATCGGCGATCCGCCGGGGTTTGAGATTTCCCAATGTGATACCCAGCGTAACCTTTCGGCCCAGGGGCGCGTCCATGCGCAAGCCGCGGGTCGTGAATTTCGTGCGCGGGATATTCCCATTACGGCCGTGTATTCATCGCGCTGGTGTCGGGCGCTGGATACCGCTGAGCTGATGGCGCTGGGGCCTGTAACGCCTACTCCCTGGCTGGATTCGTTCTTTCGTGGGCGCGGAGATCAGGCGTCCATCACCCAAACGGCTCAAGAGCAGATCGCTGCCTGGCAGGGGTCGGGCAATTTGTTGCTGGTGACTCATCAGGTGAACATCACGGCGTTGGTGGGCGGCGGTGTTGGCTCGGGTGAGATGATCGTGGTGCGTCCAACGGATAATTCTTTTCGGGTCGTGGGGCGATTAAGCGTTAGCGGCCAGTAATTTGCGTCTTCTCTGCAGGAGCCGTTATAAAGTAAAAAGATTCAGGTTAGGGATTCGTTATGAAAGCCGTTGTTTTTGAGCAATTTTCCGCCCCTCCCCGCATCCAGCAATTACCTGACCCCACCCCTGAGCCGCATGGCGTGGTGGTGAACGTCAGGGCGACCGGCGTTTGCCGCAGTGATTGGCATGGCTGGGTGGGGCATGACGCCGATATCCAGCTTCCCCATGTGCCGGGGCATGAGCTTGCTGGCGTTGTGGAAGCCGTGGGTAAAGACGTCAAAAAGTGGCGTATTGGTGACCGTGTGACGGTGCCCTTCGTTGGCGGTTGCGGTACTTGCGCTGAGTGCCACTCCGGCAATCATCAGGTGTGCGATAGCCAGTTTCAGCCCGGTTTTACCCACTGGGGCTCCTTTGCCGAGTATGTGGGCATTCACTACGCTGATGTGAATTTGGTCGCGCTGCCAGAAACCCTCGATTTTGCCACGGCGGCGAGCTTGGGTTGCCGTTTCGTCACGTCGTTTCGGGCAGTGGTGGATCAGGGCAAAACAGTGGCAGGCCAGTGGGTGGCGGTTCACGGCTGTGGCGGTGTTGGGCTTTCTGCTGTGATGATTGCCAATGCGATTGGCGCCAACGTGGTCGCTATCGATATTTCAGAAGAGGCGCTTAATCTGGCCCGTCAGTTGGGCGCTACTGCCACCGTGAATGCCGCCAAGGTACCCAATGTGGTCGAAGCGGTGGCGGAGATAACCCGGGGCGGCGCGCACGTATCGCTGGATGCGCTGGGCCATCCGACGACCTGCTTTAACTCCATCAGCAACCTGCGTAAACGTGGCAAGCATGTTCAGGTCGGATTGATGCTGGCCGAGAACAGCACGCCCGCCATTCCCATGAGCAAGGTGATCGCCAACGAACTTGAGATACTGGGTAGCCATGGCATGCAGGCGCATCGCTATGACGCCATGCTGGCGATGATCGAGTCAGGAAAACTGGCGCCGGAAAAGCTTATTGGTAAACGGATTACTCTTGAGCAGTCGATTGATGCGCTGGTGAACATGGATAAGTTCGAAGGCACAGGCGTGACGGTGGTGACCGAGTTTTGAGAAAACCGCTCAGCTTGTTAATAACAATTTCCTGCAACGAAACGAGGCAAATTATTCGCTCCTCATCGGCGCGTTGAGGTTTTAGGCTGGTCAGTATCGATAAGGAGTTCGTTATGCCGTTAGACACTACCCCATCAGCACGCCGCGTGATCGCCCAGCATTCAGCCAAGCGCGATGATATTGGCGATTTAGTCACCCGGCGGCCGCTGCCGGGGCCGCAGTTAGAGCAACTCGATCCATTTCTGTTTTTGAATCATCACGGCCCGCAGACGTACCCGGCCAATAACCGTGGATTGCCGTTTGGCCCGCACCCGCACCGTGGGTTTGAAACGGTCACCTTTATTTTGGAAGGCTCGCTGGCCCATGCGGACAGCGCCAGCCATCAAAGTGTGATCAACGCAGGTGGCGTGCAGTGGATGACCGCGGGCAGCGGCATTGTGCATGCGGAAATCTCGCCGCCCGAGTTTCTGCGCGAAGGTGGCCCGCTGGAAATTCTGCAGCTGTGGGTCAATCTGCCAGCGCATTTGAAAATGAGTGAGCCACGTTATGTGGGGCTGCAACAGGCGGACATACCTGCCATTGCGCTGCCCGGCGGCGGTGAGCTGAACCTGATGGCCGGTGAGTGGCAGGGGCACGCTGGCCCTGTCGAAACTCTCACCGGCGTGTTTATGTCGACGCTGAAATTGCCTGCTGGCGCCCATGAACAGCTGCCCGTTGCCCCTGGGCGGCAGGTGTTTCTTTATGTTGTGAATGGTGATGTCGAAGTGGGCGGTGAGCCGGTGCAGCCTCATCATCTAATCGAAGTGGATCGCGACGGCAGTAGCCTAGATATAGAAGCCAGCAGCGATGCGCGTCTGCTGTTTGGTCACGGTGATGTAATCGACGAGCCGGTCTACTCCCACGGGCCGTTTGTGATGAATACCCGCGAAGAGATCGTTCAGGCGGTCGACGATTACCAGAACGGCAAATTTGGCGGACTGGATGCTTAATATCTAAAGCGGCTCGCCGCGATAGTAGTGCCACAGAAACAGCGAACCCACGCTACGCCAGGGTGCCCAGTGTTCCACTAGCTGGCGCGCCTGTTTGGGCGTAGGTTTGTCGTCCATGCCTTTAAGGCGGCCTAGCGCTACCCGCAGGGCTAGATCATCCGCTGGGAAAATATCCGGGCGCTTTAGCGAAAACATCAGGTAGATTTCGGCGCTCCAGCGGCCAAAGCCACGCAGCTGAGTGATCGCGGTAATCACTTCCTCATCGCTCAGGTGCTCAAGCCCATCGGCGCTAAAGGTGCCCGCTAGTTCCGCTTCCGCGAGGCCTTTGGCGTACTCGATCTTGCGCCAGGAGAGCCCGGCATCGCGCAGTGCTTGGCTTTCTACTTCCATGACCGCTTTGGCGTGCAGCTCGGGCAGCAGTGTATTGACGCGGCCCATAATGGCGCGAGCCGCTTCGGTGGAGAGCTGCTGGCTAACGATAGTACTGAAAAACGTCGCAAAGCCTTGGTCGCGCTGGCGTGGGCCAGGAGGCCCGACCAATGGGTAGGCGCGGGCAATATCTGGGTCGGCTTGAGCTAACGCTTGCATGGCTTGTTCAATGGTGTCGGGCGTCATCATTGCCTCACGCGTTTAGTAAAAGCCTCACACTAGCAAAGTGAGCGTAGAAGTGGGAAACCGCGGCGCTGATCTTATTTGCCCGCTAACTTTTTGAGCGCGGTGTGTTTCTACTTTCGTCTAATCCTGCGATCATTTAACGCTAATCGAGATGCCACCAGTGCGATATCCCAAGGAGATAAGCATGCAGGATACGACAGCATCGTCGTCTCAAGGGCTGGCGCGTAACCCGCGTCTGGCCGAGTTTGTGTTGGCGCTAGGTGGTTTTGGTATCGGCACCAGTGAATTTGTCATTATGGGCCTGATGAACCGTGTGGCGGGCGATTTAGCCGTCACCGTTCCTCAGGTGGGTTATGCCATCAGCAGCTATGCGTTGGGCGTGGTGGTCGGCGCACCGCTGATTTCTGCATTGGCAGCGCGGGCGCCCAGGCGATTACTGTTGATTATACTCATGCTGGTGTTTGCGGTGGGCAACATTGCCAGCGCCATGGCACCGGGGTTTTGGTCATTTGTGGGTCTGCGATTTCTGGCGGGCTTACCGCATGGGGCTTATTTCGGCATTGCGGCGCTGGTGGCGGCGGGGGCGGTGCCGGTCGACCAGCGGGCGCGGGCTATTTCCCGGGTGATGATGGGCTTAACGGTGGCGATTCTGATAGGGGCGCCGTTGGGCACCTGGACCGGCAATCTATTTGGCTGGCAAATTGCGTTTGTGGGGGTCGGTGGCATTGCGCTGCTCACCGCCCTGTTAATCAGGTTTTATGTGCCGGTTCAGCCGGTGGATACGTTTGCGAGCCCGCTACGCGAGCTCTCCGCACTGTTAAAGCAACGCGTGCTAGTGGCGTTGGCGCTTGCCTGCATTGGCTGTGGTGGCATGTTTGCGATTTTTAGTTACGTGATGCCGACGTTGACCCAGCAGGCGGGCATGAGCGAAGCGCTGGGGCCGCTGGTGCTGGTGATTTTTGGTCTGGGTTCCATCGCCGGTAATTTAATCGGCGGGCGCATGGCGGATAAAAACCTGATGCGCGCTATTCCGCTCATCTTAGTGTGGTGTGCGGTGGTTCAGGGGCTGTTCTACTTTGCAGCCAATAACACCTGGACAGGGTTGCTGTTTGTGGGGTTGGTGGGCACCAGCATGGCGTTGGCACCGTCTTTACAAACCCGCTTGATGGATGTGGCGGAAGATGCACAAACCATGGCGGCTTCGCTCAACCATGCGGCCTTTAATGGGGCTAATGCCTTAGGGGCGTGGCTAGCGGGGCTGGCGATCAGCGCAGGGTTTAGCTGGTCGAGCACCGGGTTGGTGGGCGCTGGATTGGCATTGTGCGGGTTAGTGATTTTTGCGGCTGGGCGCTGGCTGGAAAAGCGCACCTATAGGGCCGTGACCCAGCGCGCCTAACGGCGGTCAATGGGGCATCGGTACCAACAGCGTAATTAAATGGCGAATACATCGAAACCTCACTAATGTGTAGAAGCAGTTACCCATAAGGAGATGACCATGCACATGCAGGTAATGACAATGACCCGAATGATGACCCTAGGCGCAGTGATCGCGTTAACCATCGGTTTGGCAGGCTGCGGTACTACCACTGGCGAGCGCGCCTCAAGTGGCGCTGGCGTAGGTGCGGCCGTCGGCGCGGGTGCCGCTGCTGTCACGGGAGGAAGTGTTGTTCAGGGCGCCGTTATTGGTGGGGGTGTGGGCGCCGCCACCGGGGCCGCGACAGATTCAGACGATATCAATCTCGAGTAAGCGCGGTTGATACGTTAGCGGTAGGTTGGTTAGTGGCAATTTGGTTAACGTTGATTGAGTTAACGGCATAGACGGTACCCGCGCATGCCCATGTGGAAGTGATCGGCATGCGCGGCGTTGTAATCAGGCCCCAAGACGTTGCCAAAGGTGTCGCAGGCGCCGTCTCGAGCGGCACGTAAAAAATCCCCCGTAGCGCCTTCATCATTCCAGTCGTTAATCAGCGTAATACGCTTCCCACTCTCGAACTGAAACCCCACCACATCCAGCGCTTCGGCGGTGGCGTGTTCGCTGCGCCTGCCGGTTTCGCGGCCGTAGACATTACGACAGGCAAAGCTACCCACGTGGTTAACCTGGCTCACCCGGCTGCCCATGATTTCCTCAGCGGCAGGCTGTAGCGCGTGACGTTCGTACATGACCCACGCCAGGGCCATGGGGCAAGAGGCGACAAAGCGTTGGTTAAACGTAACGCCGCTTGACTGCATGCGCACGATATTACTCAGCGGGCAGCTCGCGGTAGGCGAATAATCGGCCAATGGCGTGTAGCTAAGCTCACCTTCGGGCACGGTATCTAGTGCCGCTAAACAGCCGGCGCGGTCATCGGCCAAGCGGCTCAACTTTAGCTGCGTAATGGGCGTGATCGGGTCGTCCACGTGGAGCGGCGCCCAGGGCGCCCAGTGGCGCGGTATTTCAATAATGCCTTTTTGCAGGGCTACGCCCAGGGCAATCAGCCCGATAATGAAGAGTGTACTGCGCATGCCTACCTCCTTGTATGTCACCGCTAACGCTACAGTCGCAGCGATGGGTGTGCGATACTGCGCAACCTTGCTGCATTGCTGCAGTCGCTCTACTTATTTCCGTTGCCTATTTTCGCTAACTGAAGGGAAAGCGCTTCATGTCCCAAGGTACGCTTTTTATCGTTTCTGCCCCGTCCGGCGCTGGCAAGACTAGCTTGGTCCGTGAGCTAATTGAAAGCCTGGATGGCATTCAGGTCTCTGTGTCGCATACCACGCGTACCAAACGCGAGGGTGAAGTGAACGGTGTTAACTATCACTTTACCGATGTGGCTGAGTTTGAAGCGATGATCGCGCGCGGTGAGTTCTTCGAGTATGCCAACGTCTTTGATAATTACTACGGCACATCGCGCCGAGCGGTAGAGGTGCTATTGGCCGCTGGCCAGGATGTCATACTCGAAATCGACTGGCAGGGCGCCCAGCAGGTGCGCCAGCAAATGCCTGATGCGGTATCGATTTTTATACTTCCCCCTTCCCGGGATGAGCTGGAGCGGCGCCTGGCCAGCCGCGGCACCGATGAGCATGCGGTGATTGCCCGGCGCATGCGTGATGCGATCAGCGAAATGTCGCATTATCACGAATATGATTACTTGGTAGTGAACGATGATTTCACCACGGCACTGCAAGAGCTACAGTCGTTGGTCATTAGTCGGCGCTTAAGCCGCCCCGTGATGAGCGAGCGGCATGCGCCGCTGTTAGCTGCACTCTTGTCACAGGCGCCTGCGGTCGAGTAATCTATCCGGTTCTACTACTTTCTATTGCGTTGCACTATTTTTGTCGCACCACTTTTTTCGCTGGGTCGACCCCGTTCTCTACGGTGTCGGCCTGGTTCTGTCATAAAAGGAAAGCTCCCATGGCTCGCGTAACCGTTGAAGATTGTCTTGAGAATGTTGAAAACCGTTTCAAGCTGGTGATGATTTCCACCCAGCGCGCTCGCCAGCTGGCGCGCGGCTCCCGCGATGCGCTGCTGCCATGGGAAAACGACAAGCCAACGGTCATGGCGCTGCGTGAAATTGCCGCAGGCCTGGTGGATCACACCGTACTGGACGAGCCTGTTGAAGCCGCCGTGCGTCCACGCCCGGCGATGACGCCTACTCATATCGACGACTAACGTTTACAACGAAACCGATAGAGGCGCGGTAAATGTTTACCATTGATGACCTGGCCGATCGACTCGGCGGCTATTTACCCCCGGACGAGATCCAGCAGGTCAAACGCGCCTTTTACTACGCTGAGCAGGCACACGACGGCCAGCGGCGGCGCTCCGGCGAGCCTTACGTCACCCACCCGCTAGCGGTGGCGAATATTCTTGCCAATATGCACATGGACCATCAAAGCCTGATGGCCGCTATGCTGCATGACGTTATCGAAGATACCGGCGTTTCCAAAAAGGCTCTGGTAGCCCAGTTTGGCAAACCGGTAGCCGAGCTGGTGGATGGGGTTTCCAAACTTACCCAAATCACCTTCGAAGACAAAGCCGTCGCCCAGGCGGAGAACTTCCAGAAGATGGTGCTGGCGATGTCGCGGGATATCCGCGTCATCATCGTTAAGCTGGCGGATCGGCTGCACAATATGCGCACCCTGGGTGCGCTGCGCCCGGATAAAAAGCGCCGTATTGCCCGTGAAACGCTGGAAATTTATGCCCGCATTGCCGGGCGTCTAGGTATCAATACCATCCGCGTTGAGCTTGAAGATCTCTCTTTTCAAGCGATTCACCCCATGCGTGCCGAGCGCATCAAGAGGGCGGTTGCCAAGGCGCGCGGGCATCGGCGCAGTGCCATGCGTGAAATCCAGTCATCGCTGCAAAAAAGCCTGGATGAAGATGGGCTCAATGGCACCGTGATTGGGCGCCAAAAGCATCTGCTGTCGATCTATAAGAAGATGCGCGACCAGCGTAAGCCCTTTGCCGAAATCATGGATGTGTTTGGTTTTCGCATCATTACCGAAGACGTGGCCAGCTGTTACCGTATTTTAGGCGTGGTGCATAACCTTTATAAGCCGGTGCCGGGCCGCTTCAAGGACTACATTGCGATTCCAAAGGCAAACGGTTACCAGAGCCTGCACACCACCTTGTTTGGCTCGCGCGGGATGCCTATCGAGGTGCAGATACGCACCCGTGAGATGGAAGCCATGGCCAATAACGGCATCGCCGCCCACTGGCTTTACAAAGCAGGGCAGACGTCTCACCCGATTGCCGAAGGCAGCCACGCTCGTGCTCGCGCCTGGGTGAAAGGCTTGCTGGAAATGCAGCGCCACGCTGGCGATTCGTTAGAATTCATCGAACACGTCAAAAACGATCTGTTTCCTGATGATATCTACGTGTTTACGCCCAAAGGCGACATTATGGAGCTGCCGCAGGGCGCGACAGTGATCGACTTCGCCTACACCGTGCACACGGATATCGGCAATAACTGCATTGCGTGTCGGATCGATCGCCACTTGGCACCGCTCTCGACCCGCTTAGAGAGCGGCCAGACGCTGGAAATCATCACCGCCCCCGGTGCGCGTCCCAACCTTGCCTGGCTTAATTTCGTGACCACCGCCAAGGCGCGTTCGGCGATCCGCCATGCACTGAAATACCAGCAGCAGACCGAAGCCGTCATGCTGGGTCGGCGGCTGCTCAATAAAGCCCTGGCGCCGTTTGATACCAGCCTCGAAGAGCTTGACGAAAGTACGTTAAAGCGCGCCTTCAAAGAGTTGGATGTATCGTCGGAAGAGTCACTGCTGGAGTCGCTGGGGCTGGGTAACCGCATGACCCACGTGGTGGCTCGCCGTTTGGTGGATGCCGCGCATGGCGATGAAACCTATGAACATCCTGCCGGTATCGAAGGCAGTAAAGCGGTCGTGATCAGCGGTAGTGAAGGCATGGTGACCAACTTTGCGCGCTGCTGTCACCCGCTGCCGGGCGACCCGGTGGTCGGCCATCTTTCGACGGGCAAAGGGCTGGTCGTTCACCGCGCCGAGTGTAAAAACTTTGCCGATAAAAACGACCCCGATAAGCTCTTTGCGTTGGAGTGGTCGGACACGATCGATGAGGATTTCCCGGTGGCGCTGCGGATCGAAATCGAGAGCCGTCGGGGCTTGGTCGCCGAGCTTGCCGGCTTGGTCACCGACGCCGATGCCAATATCGAGCGTATTGGCATTGAAGAGCGCGATGCCCGCCTCTCCACGGTCAATTTAACGCTGTCGGTAAAAGGGCGCGTCCACCTGGCACGCATTATCAAACGTATCCGCAATCTTCCCAACGTGGGAAAAATCACCCGACTCGCCAACTAACACCCAATATAACGTCATGCTGATAAAGCGTCGGCAGTGAACACTATTTTTTAGTATTCAATCATTAGGTATGAATCATTACAGGAGCGAGACATCGCATGAGCAATAAGGCTGTTATCAACACCAGCAAAGCCCCCGCGGCTATTGGCCCTTACTCCCAGGCTATTAAAGCGGGTAACACGGTGTATCTTTCTGGCCAGATTCCGCTGGACCCTGCGACCATGACGATTGTGTCTGACGACTTTGAAGCGCAGGCACGCCAAGTCTTCACCAACCTGCAGGCGGTGTGTGAAGAAGCGGCGGGCTCGCTCAGTGATATCGTCAAACTGAATCTCTACCTGGTCGACTTAGATAACTTTGCGATCGTTAACCAGGTCATGGAAGAGTTCTTCACCGCTCCTTTCCCCGCTCGCGCCGCCGTTGGCGTGAAAGCGCTGCCCAAAGGCAGCCAAGTGGAAGCAGAAGCGGTGATGGTGATTGGCGATTAATCAATAGGTTAGACGTTATTAACCTCTAGAAAGCCGCCCTCTTTAAGCACCTGAGAATAGCCTTCGCGGTAGCTGGGGAAGCGGAACTGATAACCGGTGCTCAAGATGCGCTGGTTATCGCAACGCTTGCTGGTTCGGCGGCGCAACGGGGACTGCATGGTCTCGGACGCCTCGACTTTCAACTGCTTGGCCAGCCACATCATCACGTTATGCATAGTGACCGGCTCGCAGTCACTGCCCAGGTAGATATCTTCCAGGGTTTCGCCGCTCTCCTGATAACGAATGAGATGGGCAATAATGCCAGCACAGTCGTCACGGTGAATGCGGTTGGAGTAAACCACGGGGGTGATTGCCGCCACACGGCCCTCAGCCACCTGATGAATCAAGCGGTCACGCCCTGGACCGTAAATGCCAGAAAAGCGCACGACCGTGCCGGGCAGTGAATGGTTGATGAGCGCCTGTTCTGCTTCGCACATCAGCGTGCCCGAGAAGCTGGTCGAGTCGGCGGGACTCTCTTCGTTAACGACTTCGCCTTCCTGCTGGCCATGTACGCTGGTCGAAGAGACGAAAAATACCCGACGCGGCGGCGTTTTGTGCTGTTCCATCACGCTCAACACGCGCTTTAACCCTTCAGGGTAGGCGGTTTGATAGGCGCTCTCTTCAAAACGGTCAGCGCTGACGGTATAGACGACGTAGTCGGCGTGGGGAAGGCGGTCGGCGGCGGCATCTTCGAGGTCGTTTAAATCCAGCTTCAACGGTTTGATGCCGGTGCCTTTTAATGCCTCGACGTTGCGGCGCATGCCAATCACATCATGCCCTTCGGCTAGCAACTCGCGCCCAAGGTTGATCCCTATATCGCCACAGCCGATAATCAGTACGGTTAGTTTCACCGTGCTCACTCCTCTTGATTAATATTCCCTATTAGATGCAAAGTCTCTACCAACGATGACATTGAAATGTGACCTTGTCGGATAAGAGGACGGTTGGCAGAGCTTGCGTGTCCTTTTCCATCCCGCGACAAACCCTAGTCACGAGCTGCTACGAGAGGATGCCACTGGCACCGCTATGACTTTAACAGAACTTCGCTACATCGTAACCCTCGCCCAGGAGCGTCACTTTGGCCGCGCGGCAGAACGTTGCCACGTTTCACAGCCTACGCTCTCGGTGGCAGTGAAAAAACTCGAGGAAGAACTCGAAACGCCGCTATTCGAGCGCTCAAAATCTACCGTGCAAGTCACCCCACTGGGCGAAAAGATCATCGCCCAGGCGCAGCGTGTGCTAGAGCAGAGCACCCTGATTTTCGAGCTGGCGAGTAGCGGTAAAGACCAGTTGGCCAACCCCCTGCGCATTGGCGCGATTTATACCATTGGCCCTTATCTGTTTCCCCATTTGGTGCCTGCACTGGCAAGCGCGGCACCGCAGATGCCGCTCTATATTGAAGAGGGCATGACCGGCACCCTGCGCGCCAAGTTAAGAAGCGGTGAGCTGGATGTGATTATCGTGGCGCTGCCATTTACCGAAACCGATGTGGTCACTAAACCGATCTACGACGAAGCCTTTGAAGTCCTGATGCCCGCCAATCACCCTTGGGTTTCACGCGAAGCGATCAATAAAGAGGATTTACTCGAAGAGCGCCTGCTGCTGCTCGGTGAAGGCCACTGCTTCCGGGATCAGATTCTGGAAGCCTGCCCGGCGATTACCCAAAAGCTCAACAGCCCCAACAATACCTTGATTGCTGAAGGTGGCTCGCTGGAAACCATTCGCCATATGGTCGCTTCCCGGCTGGGCATTACGGTACTCCCGCAATCGGCGCTGGGCACCAATCAGTATGAAAACGCCATGCTGGTCAGCCGCCCCTTTGTGGCGCCAGCGCCCTCACGCACCGTGGCCATTGCCTGGCGGGCAAGCTTTCCACGTCCTAAAGCCATCGAGGCGCTGATTCAGGCGATCAGCCACTGCCAGCAGCCTACTCAGGCCGTGAAAAGCGCCCCATGAGCGACCTCGCCGCCCCCATCACGGCGCTGAAAGGCGTGGGCGAAGCGCTGTCGCTGAAACTTGGCCGGTTGGGGATCGAGCGCGTCAGTGATCTGCTGTTTCATTTGCCGCTGCGCTATCAGGACCGTACACGGCTGACGCCAATAGGCCTGCTGAGATCGGGCCAAGAAGCGGTCATTGAGGGCGAAGTGACCGCCTGCGATGTGGTAAAGGGGCGTCGCCGCAGTCTGTTGGTTCGCCTGCGCGATGCCAGCGGTATTCTTAGCCTGCGCTTTTTTCACTTTTCACCCGCCCAGCAGCAACAGATGCGCCCCGGCGCCACGGTGCGTGCCTTTGGTGAAGCGCGCGCCGGTGCCACCGGGTTAGAGATTTATCATCCCGAATACCGCCTTAGTGGCGGCAGTGAAACGCCGGTAGAAGAGTATTTCACGCCCATTTACCCCACTACCGAAGGCTTGAACCAACCCCGGCTGCGCGCCCTGGCACAGCAGGCGCTCGGGCTGCTGGATAACGCCCCTGAAGCGCTGCCAGATGTGATTCCCGATGCCCTTCTACAGCGCTTTCAGCTACCGGGCCTGCACGCCAGCCTTCACTTGCTGCACCAGCCGCCGCCGGATGTGAACATCGACCAACTTAGCGGCGGCCAGCACCCGGCCACCCGGCGGCTGGCGCTGGAAGAATTGCTGGCCCATCAGCTCAGCCTACGAGAAGTGCGCCTGCGCATTCAGGCCGATGGAGCGCCCACGCTGCCGTCTGGGCGCAGCCTGCAGGCGCGTTTTTTGGCCCAACTGCCGTTTGCGCTAACCGGCGCTCAGCGCCGCGTGCTGGAAGAGATCGGCCATGATTTAAGTCGCCCGGCGCCGATGCTGCGCTTGATTCAGGGTGATGTAGGTTCGGGTAAAACCGTGGTGGCTGCCATGGCCGCGCTCTCGGCGCTAGCGGGCAACTGTCAGGCGGCGATCATGGCGCCCACAGAGATCCTCGCCGAGCAACACTACCGCTCGTTCAAAGCCTGGTTTGAGCCATTGGGGATCGAAGTGGCGTGGCTGGCGGGTAAGCTCAAAGGCAAAGCGCGACTGGATGCCAAAGCCGCGATTGCCGATGGCCGAGCGCGCATGGTGGTGGGCACCCACGCGCTGTTTCAGGACGACGTGCACTTTGAGTGTTTAGGGCTGGCAATTATCGATGAGCAGCATCGCTTTGGCGTGCACCAGCGGTTGGCGCTGCGTGAGAAGGGCGAAGCGGGCGGGTTAACGCCCCACCAACTGATCATGACCGCCACACCGATTCCGCGCACCCTGGCCATGAGCGCCTATGCGGACCTGGATGTCTCGGTGATCGACGAGCTGCCCCCCGGCCGTACGCCGGTGAAAACCGTGGTGGTGCCCGACGAGCGGCGCCCCGAAGTGGTCGAGCGTATTCGGCTGGCCTGCAATGAAGGCCGTCAGGCCTATTGGGTGTGTACGCTGATCGATGAATCCGAAGTGCTGCAGTGCCAGGCCGCCGAAGTGACCCGCGATGAATTGACGGCAGCGTTGCCCGAGCTGGCGGTAGGCTTGGTGCATGGGCGCATGAAGTCGAGCGAAAAAGCCGAGGTGATGACCGCCTTCAAGGCAGGCGAGCTGGATCTGCTGGTGGCTACCACGGTGATCGAGGTAGGTGTGGATGTGCCCAACGCTAGCCTGATGATTATCGAAAATCCTGAACGCCTGGGGCTTTCCCAGCTTCACCAGCTGCGGGGTCGGGTGGGGCGGGGCAGCACCGAAAGCTTCTGCGTGCTGCTTTACCATCCGCCGCTGTCGAAAAGCTCGCGCCAGCGCTTGGCAGTGATGCGCGAAACCACCGACGGCTTCCGCATTGCCGAGAAGGACCTGGAAATTCGTGGCCCCGGCGAAGTGCTTGGCACCCGCCAAACCGGCCTGGCGCAGATGAAAATCGCTGATCTGGAGCGCGATGCCGATCTGCTAGAGCGAGTGACCGCGCTGGCTCACACGCTGCAGGGCAACCCCGAGGTCACCGCCGTGCTGGTGCGCCGTTGGCTGGGGGAAGCCGCCGGGCGCTATGGTCAAGTTTGAACGCTTGAGCTACTGGAAGAGGGCGCTTCGCTGCCGACTAAGCGATTGGCCGCTTCGCCTAGCGGGGCGAGCTGCCCAGCAATAAGGCGTAGCTGGCTTTGGATAGGGCGATAGAGCGTTACTGCCTGCTCCGTTGTGTTCACCACACTCTGCTCGTCTAACTGGGCGAGCAATGCCGAGGCTTGCTCGGTCAGCGCTGCCACCGGTTGGCGTTTATCGAGCTGCTCAGCGATCTGGCCCAGCAGCTCACCAATGCGTTTGGCGACCGGCACTAGCGTGGCGTCGTCTTCATCGTCAGCCAACTGATGACGATGAGCCCCTAGCGCAGAGAGGTGGCTGAGCAGGGTGTTGGAGAGGACCAGAAAACGCAGCCCGTTATCCGCGTCCAGCTTTCGGTAGTGCCCCGGTTCGTGGAGCATATTGGTGAGCAGGGTAGAGAGCGCTGCGTCGGCGTTATGGGCATTGCGCCGCGCGAGGCGATAGGCCAAGTCATCCTGCTTGCCTTCCTCGTACTGGTGGATAATCTCCGCCAGATAACGGCGGTGATTAGTCAGCGTATTGGCGGCTTCGCGGTAAAGCCTGCGCCCCTGCCAGTCGGGCAGAATAAAAAACACGGCTAAGCCCGCGATCAGTGAACCGATCAAGGTATCGAACAGGCGGGGCAAAATCAGGTTATAGCCATCGCCCACTTGGTTGAAGCTGCATAACACCAACAGCGTGATCGAAGCGGTGGCAATCACGTAGTGCTTTTCGCGGTTAGCGAAGAAGGATACGCCAGCGGCCACGGCGATCATGCTCTGTACCAACGGATGTGGGAAGAGACTAATAGATGCCCAACCTACCACTAAGCCCAGTACCGTGCCCATTATCCGCTGGGACAAAAAACGCCGTGTGGTGGCAAAGTTGGGTCGGCAAACAAACAGCGTGGTCAGTAGAATCCAGAAACCCTGTTCGGGGTCGATCCATTGCAGAATTCCGTAGCCCGTCATTAACGCAATCGAGAGCCGCACCGCGTGACGAAAAGTGGGTGAGCCAAGGGTAAAGTTCAGGCGCACTCGCTTCCATGCTTCCAACACACTGGACGGTGAGCGGTCATAAAGCGAGCTGTCGCGCCGTTCATCGCTAACCCCCGGGTTGTGGGCACTGGCGAGCTGGTTTTCCAAGGTGGCCAGGTTCTCTGCCAGCGCGCTGAGTGGGTAAAGCAGCGGTTGCCATTCGGGTTTACCTCGGTCACGCAGGTTCTCGATGGAAGCATGCAGATCGGCCAGGGCCTCTTCGCTCTGCTGATGGTCAAACGGGCGGTTGAGCAGCAGCGATTTGGCTAGCTGCCGGCACGAGCGCCCCTGCTGATCCAGCAGCCTTTGGCAGCGAAACAGCACATCATGATGGAAGAACGCTTTGCTGAGCGCGCTGTAAGGGTAGTGGGTAGAGCTGGCGCGTTCATGGATGTCCTGGGCAATAAAGTAGATGCGCAGGTAGCGGTTGAGCTTGCGATCGCCACGCTGGCCTTCAAGCCGCCTAAAAATCATCTCTTTGGCTTGGTTGAGTGCATCGACCACTTTGCCGTTCTGGCGTGCCAGTGCTACCCGACGGGCCTCCACGTCTACGCCCCGCACTGGCTCGAATAGCGCCGATTTCAGGATCAAAAACTCGCCCAGCGCCTTATACACCCGCGCCATGCTCTGCTTCACCGGCTGGCGTGAAAATAGCGCGCACCACACCACCGAGATCAACCCGTACCAGACGGCCCCTGCCAACAGCAGCAGTTGGCGTGCAGCCACGTCCTCATCCACGCCACCGTGCTGCTCGATGTTGATCATCGAGTAGATCGACAGTATCAGCGTGCCCGAGGCAATGGTGGCGTACCGCTGCCCGATAGCGCCGAGCATGATGAGGGTAAAGGTTGAAATGCCCAGGCCCACCACGAACAGCCACGGCCAGGGAAACAGCCACTGAACAATAAAAGACGCCGAGGTAAAACACACCAGCGTGACCAGCAGGGCTTGAAAGCGACCTTGCCAGCTGTCGTCAGTTTCAGACAGTGCACAGGCGATAATGCCCAGGAAGAGGGGAATCACCAGCGCGACATCGCCCATTAAACCGCTAAACAGCAGCGCACCGCTGAAGGCTATAAACACGCGCAGGCTGTAGGCGAATTTATCCAGCGTCCAAAGGCGCCGCAGCGGTAAAGAAAGGGGCATAAAGGCTCTTATAGGAGTTTGTTAGACTTTAGTATAAATGTGTGGGCGCTAGATGTCGCTACCTCGTCTATCAACGTTTGAGTGTACTAAAAAATAGTGCACTAAAGCTCTATGATTGGAACGGCAACCTTTCGATACTCGGAGTGACACTAAAAAAACAGGGAACACTCCAATGGATCTCAAGCTGCTGCTGGACTGGCGTCTGCACCTGACGGTGATTGTGACGTCGATGTTTGCCGAGTGGATAGGCATTGTGCGCATTCCAATCGGACCGGGAACACTGCTGTTACTACCGCTGCTTTACGCCTTTATCATTGGCGTTATTTTCAATCCCCACCTTTTTTCGACCATGGGCAAGGTGATTCCCAAGCCGGTCAGCAATGCGGCTGGCCCCATCATCCTTATCGCCATCCTGCCGTTTATTGCCAAATTCGGCTCTACTATCGGGCCCGCCATTGAGCAGATCATCGCCGCTGGCCCCGCGCTGATACTTCAAGAGCTGGGTAATCTCGGCACCATGCTGATCGCGCTGCCCTTTGCCGTTCTGGTGCTCAAAATGGGCCGTGAAGCAATCGGTGCTACTTACTCCATCGCACGCGAACCCAATATCGCCATTATTTCAGACCGCTACGGGCTAAGAAGCGAGGAAGGTATCGGTATTATGGGTGTGTATGTGGTGGGCACCATGTTCGGTACGCTCTATTTCGCCTTGATGGCGGGCTATATCGCTTCGTTGGATATTCTCGATATCCGTGCCCTGGCCATGGCCTGCGGTGTGGGCAGCGGCAGCATGGTGGCGGCGTGTTCGGCGGCCTTGGCTGAAGCGGTGCCAGCCTCTAAAGACGAACTGCTCGCCTTTGCAGGTGCTAGTAACCTGCTCACCTATGCCACCGGTTTGTATGTGTCGCTATTTATTGCCCTACCGGTGACCGAGTGGATGTACAAGCGCTTAAAAGGCCCACGCCAGGAGGTTAGCCATGAAAACTCATGAGAATTCGGCCGATCAGTTCGACGCTGAAGCGCTTAAAGAGCTGCGCCCTGAAAACCAGTTGGGCAAAACCGCGCTGGTACTGGCAGCGGTGTGTGTGGCGGGGTGGTTTAGCAATATCGTCAACGGTTCGCCGCTGTTAGACGCATTACCCGGCATGCTGATTCTGTATGTCATGGTCATTATCGGCTTGGTCATCGGGCGCGTATGCCCTTTTTACTTGCCTAGCGTGGCCTGGGTGTCGCTGATCAGCATTATCGCGACGCTGCCGCTCTTTCCGGGCAATGGCTGGATTATCGCGCGACTCGCCGAGGTGGATTTCCTGGCGGTGGTCACGCCGGTGTTGGCCTATGCCGGGCTGGCGCTCACCGGCCGTGAGTTTGCCATGTTCAAGCAAACCGGCTGGAAGCTAGTGATCGTGGCCTTATTGGTATTCACCGGTACCTTTATCGGCTCTGCCGTTGTCGCTCACGTAATGCTATAAGGATAAGACGATGACTGCCTCAGTACACTTACCCGATAGCGACACATTAAAAGCGTGGCGTCACGATTTTCATCAGCACCCGGAAACGGCCTTTGAAGAGCACCGCACCAGTGCGCGTATTGCCGCACTGCTGAACGAGTGGGGCTTTGAGGTTACCACCGGGATCGCTGGCACCGGTGTGGTCGCCACCTTGGATGGCAAGCAGGGTAAAGGCAAAACCATCGGCCTACGGGCCGATATCGACGCCCTGGATATACGTGAAGAAACGCAACTGGATTACGCCTCGCAAACACCGGGCAAAATGCACGCCTGCGGCCACGATGGTCATACCACCATGCTGCTGGGCGCTGCTTGGGCATTGAAGCAGCAGCCGGATTTCAAAGGCCGGGTGGTGTTTATCTTTCAGCCCGCCGAAGAGAGTGCCGGTGGTGGGCGGGTCATGGTCGAAGAGGGCCTGTTTGAGCGTTTTCCCATGGATGCTGTGTACGGCCTACATAACTGGCCGGGCCTGCCGGTGGGCGTAGCAGCGGTGCATGACACCGATGTCATGGCCGCGTTCGATATTTTTACCTTAAAACTGATTGGCAAAGGCTGCCACGCTGCGATGCCGCATTTAGGCATCGATACGGTGCTGGCGAGCTGCCAACTGATCAGCCAGTTACAGGGTTTGGTGAGCCGCGAAACGCCGCCGGATAAATCGGCGGTGCTAAGCATTACCAGCATCCACGCGGGCGATACCTTCAATGTGATTCCCGAGGCGGTCGAGCTGCGCGGCACGCTGCGCTGTTTTGATATGACGCTCAAGGAGCATTTGGAAGCACGCTTTAAACAGGCGATTAACAGTTTGGCAGAGTTTCACGGCTTAAGCGTTGAGCTGGACTACCAGCGCTGCTATCCGGCAACCATTAATACCCCAGCGCATGCCCAGCACTGCGCCACGGTGCTGGAGAACTTGCTTGGCAGCGACAACGTCAAGCGCAACCCGCCGCCCAGCATGGCTTCAGAAGATTTTTCGTTTCTACTGGCCGAGCGTCCTGGCGCCTATATATGGATGGGCAATGGCGAAGACTCTGCCTCGCTGCACAACCCGCGCTACGACTTCAACGACGCGCTGTTGCCGCTAGGAACGCGCTATTGGGTGGAGTTAGTCAGGGCACTGCTCGACTAAAGGACTCCCTTCTTCTCAACAATTAGCGATATGCGCTCTCTAATGCCCACTGGGTAGGGGAGCGTCTACGCCGAACTTCACGTAACAGGACGTTCAAGGAGTTTTACGATGTCTCTTTCAACAGAGTCGTTATCGGTTGTGGTGATTGGCCTGGGGCAGATGGGCGGCAACATGGCGCTGACGCTTAAAGCCGCCGGGTTTGCAGTCACGGGCAGCGATGTATTTGAGCAAGCGCGGTCGCGTTTGGCGGCTAAGGGCCTAGCAGTGGTAGCGCCCGATGAACTACCTGCCAGCGACATCTATCTGCTGTCCCTGCCCACCTCTGTCCATGTCCGGGAGGTGATTGAGCAATCCCCAGGCTTACTCACCTTGGCGCCGAAAGGCAGCGTGATTGTCGATACCTCCACCAGCGACCCCGCCGTGACGCGTGAATTGGCCGAAAAAGTAACCGCCGCGGGCCTGCTGTGGTTGGACGCTCCCGTCAGCGGCGGGCCTAAAGGGGCTGCCAGCGGCAAGCTGGGAATGCTGTTGGGGGGCGATGAAACCACTATTGCGCGAGTAATGCCGATGCTAGAGGCGATGTCGGCCAGACGCACCCATGTAGGCGGCCCAGGCAGCGGCCATGTGGTGAAGCTTGCCAATAATTACCTGTGTGCCGCGCACCTGTTAACCACTGCCGAAGCGGTGGCTATGGCAGCCAAGGCGGGCGTAGACCCCGCTGCCTGTTTAGCGGGCCTGAATAGCGGTTCAGGGCGCAGCGCGGTTAGCGAAGTCAACTTCCCCGAGTGGGTGCTGAGCGAGCGTTTTGATTCTGGCTTTACCACCGGCTTGATGCGCAAGGATCTGCGGTTGGCGCGGGATGCCGCTGAGCAATTGGGCCTGCCGTTACCGCTACTGCAAGCCGTTGTCGATGCGTGGCACGCAAACCCCGAGCAGCCAACTGATAGCGATGACTTTAACCATATCACTACGCCGATATTAGCGCGTGGCAGCCAAACGGAGGGCAACCAATGAACTCACTTAGCCAACACGCCTGCGACCATCTCGCACAACTGCTTGAGGGTTTTGGCTTGGCTGCTGCCACGCCGTTAAGTAATTGGATTGATGGCGAATTAATCGCGGGCGAAGGTGACGACATCACCCTGATCAACCCGGCCACCGGCGAAACGCTGGTGAACTATCGCGATGCGGGCGCTGCACTGATCGAGCGTGCTACACAAGCAGCACAGCGAGGCCAACGTGAATGGATGGCGCTCACCGCCAGCGAGCGAGGGCGGCGCATGAATGCCGCGCTTCGTGGGCTAGAAGGCCATGAAGAGGCGCTGGCGCAATTGGAAAGCGTGGTGGCCGGTAAGCCGATTCGTGACTGCCGGGCTGAAGTAGGCAAGGTGCGCGAGATGTTTGAATACTACGCGGGCTGGTGCGACAAGCAGCACGGCGAAGTGATTCCAGTGCCGACCTCACATCTTAACTATGTGCGCCATGTACCTTACGGCGTGGTAGGGCAGATTACTCCTTGGAATGCGCCGATGTTTACCTGCGCCTGGCAGTTGGCCCCGGCGATGGCGGCGGGCAACGGCGTGGTGCTGAAGCCTTCTGAGCTGACGCCCTTCTCCTCGGTGGTGATTGCCAAGCTACTCGAAAGCGGCGGGCTCCCTAAGGGACTGATTAATATCGTTAACGGTCTGGGCAAGTCGACCGGCGCCGCGCTGACCGACCACCCCACCATCAGCAAGCTGGTATTCGTGGGCTCTCCCCAGAGTGGCCGCATGATTGCTGAAGCGGGCGCGCGCCGTTTGGTGCCCAGCGTGTTAGAGCTGGGGGGCAAGTCGGCCAATATCGTGTTTGCCGATGCCAAGCTGGATGAAGCCGTCGCGGGGGCCCAGGCGGCCATTTTTGCCGCCGCTGGCCAGAGCTGTGTGGCGGGCTCACGGCTGCTGATCGAGCGCTCGGTGTTTGAACAGGTCACCAGCCGTTTGGCACGGGCCGCGGAGCAAATTGCGGTTGGCCTTCCCAGCGATGAATCGACGCGCATGGGGCCACTACAGAATCGCCGCCAATTTGAGCAGGCCACCCGCATGATCGAGGCCGCCGAAGCGGCTGGCGCGAGAGTGTTAACGGGCGGCAAGCGTCCAGAAGGCTTGCCCGACGAAGCCCAGGGGTATTTTATTGCCCCGACCGTGCTGGTCGATGTCACGCCAGATATGGAAATTGCCCAGCAAGAGGTGTTCGGCCCAGTGCTGATTGCCATGGCCTTTAATGATGAGGCCGAAGCCATTCAGCTCGCTAACGAAACACGCTTTGGGCTAGCCGGTGCGGTATGGAGCCAGGATGTAGCGCGGGCGCATCGCGTTGCCGGTCAACTGCGTGCGGGCACGGTGTGGATCAATAGCTACAAGGCAATCAGCGTCATGTCGCCGTTCGGCGGCTTTGGCGATAGCGGCTTTGGCCGCTCTAGCGGGTTGGATGGCCTGCGTGAATACACGGTGCCGCAAAGCGTCTGGGTGGAAACGGCACCGGAAGCTAGTGTCGCCTTTGGCTATGGCAGCGGCGTGGGTTGATCGTTTAGTAATAGCGACTATCCAGTAACAGAGAGCGTGAGTTGAACTTGTCGGGGCTATTCGCCCCGCTTTGTGAGGAGTTACTGCAATGAGCTTTGGCATTGATCACCCCTTAGTCGCGGTCGCCGATTTAGATATGGCAGCCGAGCGCGCGGCAGCCTTGGGTTTTACCCTCAATCCGCGCCATAGCCACCCCTGGGGTACCGATAACCACCTGCTGTTTTTACGCAATAATTTCATTGAGTTGATTGGCATTGCGCATCCAGAGCTAACAGATTATCGGGATAGCAACGGCTTTCAATTTGCCAAAGTGGTGGAAGATCGCTTAGCCATTGGTGAAGGGATCGCTATGCTGGCTTTAGAAAGTGAAGCGATGGCGACGGATCATGCGCTGTTGACCGCGCGTGGCTTTGAAGGCCACTCGCCTATTGAGTTTCGCCGACTGGCGCATCTTGTCAGTGGTGATGTAGAAGTGGGCGTCGCGTTAAATATCCTCCATGACCCTCAGCAGCCTTTCCTTACCCAGTTCTTGTGCCAGCAATTGCGCCCCGAGCTGTTTCGCACAGACCCCAACCTGGAGCAGCACGCCAATACGGCGACGTCTATCACCGATATTTGGTATGTGTCAGATAGCCCTGCTCGAGATGTTGAGCATTTTCGTCATATCCATGGCGATGAAGCGATTCAAACGCAAGCGGGAGGCTTTAAAATCCACACCGATAAGGGGGTTTGCCATTTATTAAGCGATAGGGCAATAGGTGAGCACTTTGAGGTGTTGGAAGGGCTCTCGTCAGTGCCCGCCAGGGCGGTGGCGTTAACACTGGCCTGTGAAGATATTGCCGCGGCGATGAATCATTGGCAGGAGCGCTCGCTACCTTTTGTACCGCTGAACGCCCATCAGGCCGATATACCGCCTGAGGTGTTAGGCGGAACAGTGCTACGCTTTTCTCAAACCACTGGGTGAGAGCACTAATAATGACCGAGACCTCAGATTTGGGCGCCCACGCCTTTAATGACCCTGCTGAACTCTGGCGGGAGATTCAGACGGCCGCTCTTGAAGCCTCACGCTCGCAGCCGCTACTCGCTGATTTCTACCGCTACGCCTTGCTTGATCATAGCGACTTTGCTTCGGCACTTGCCGTCGTTATCGCCGAAACGCTGTCGTCACCCCATATATCGTATGCCTCTGCACTGGCAGAGATACGTGCTGTGCTGGCGGAAAACCCACTGATCGTAGCGTCGGCTTTAGATGATTTGCGGGTGTTACTAGAAGAAGATGCCGCTATTCCAGAACCTTTTACACCGCTGCTCTATTTCTCGGGTTATCGCGCACTGCAGTGTCATCGCGTCAGTCATGTTTGGTGGGCAACGGCGAAGAAGAGCATGGCGAGCTACCTGCAGTTTCGCTGTAGCTGTACATTCAGTGTGGATATTCACCCTGCGGCACGCGTTGGTAAAGGCATCTTTATCGACCATGGGGCGGGTATTGTGATTGGCGAAACCGCTGTCGTCGAAGATGGAGTCACCATTTTTCAGGGCGTCACATTAGGGAGAACCGGTAAGCTCGATGGGGATCGTCATCCCAAAATTCGACGAAATGCTTTTTTAGGTGCGAACGCCGTTGTACTTGGTAATATTGAAATTGGTGAGAGTGCAAGGATTGGTGCTAGTGCCATCGTCACAAAAAGCGTAGCCGCTGGTGCTACAGCGGTGGGGCTGCCGGCTTCTGTGCGTTAATGTACATCGCGAAACGCCTGCATCCAGCGCTGTAAATGGCGCAACAACAGAATGCTGGCCTTGGGCTGTTGGCGACCCACACGCGTCACCATGTGGGCCTGGGAGCGCTGAAAAAGCGCATTATCTACCGGGCGTGCCACTAGCGTGCCAGCCTCCAAATCGTGCGCGACGGCAAAGGCGGGCAGCAGGGTAATGCCCATGCCGCTGCGCACATATTGCGCCAGAATCACCATCGAGTTGGTATTCATCGCCAGGCGCGGGACGATACGCGACTGCTGAAACGCTTGGTCGACCATTTGCCGTACGCCGTGGGTAGTATCCCACATGGCCATGGGCTGGTCGCTAAGCTGGGTTAGCGTGAGCGGTGACGTTTGGTTGGTCAAAGGATGATCGGGCGGCAAAATAGCCATCAGTGGCTGAGGGCTGGAGGCCCAGAAGCGCAGCTGTGGATGGGTACGCTCATGAAACATCAAGCCGATATGGCTGTGATCGCCGACAATGGCGTCAATGATGCCTGAGGTACCTGCGATATGGATGTCGAGTTGGATGCCCGCATAAAGCTGGGTAAATTCATGCAGCGGGGAAGCGACTAAATCGCTGACAAAGCCTTCACCAACCGTCAGTGATATCTTGCCCGTTTCCAGGCGTTGGTAGGCTTCTAGAGAGGCAATAAAGCCTTCATCAAGCGCGCCGCGACGTTCGCAGTATTCAAGCAACATTTCACCTACCGGGGTAGGCGAAATGCCGTCGCGCTGACGCTCCATGAGGGTCGCCCCCAGGGCTTCTTCGAGCAATGAAATCTGACGGCTAACGGCCGAAGGAGCGATATCCAAGCGCGCCGCGGCGCGGCGCACTGAACCAGATTCCAGCGTAACGCGGAAGTAAACCAAGCGTTGATGAGGTATGTCCATCGGTAGCTGTTATACCTCTGACGTGGGCTAGCTTACCCCCGCTACCCTGAGCCAATCGTGAATGGCTACAAATACTTGAGCAGTTTCTGCAGCTTATTCATATCGGCGGAGTCGCCTACTAAACGCACGTTACCGCTCATCATGCCATCCAGAAAGGCTTGCTGAGTTGGCTTTTTGAGCACTTGTAAGGCGGTGGCTTGGTCTCGGAAACGCAGTTCAAGATCTAAGTCGACAGGCAGCCCCTTACCGGTGCTGATGCCTTTTGGCGTCATCCGGTAATAGCGGGCAATGCTTAGATCTTCCGTCGCAATCCCCCAGTCCAGACCGCGCATGCGTTCTAGCTGTTCACGAAAGCGTGGCTTGCGGCGCAGGGCACGTTTGAGCATGACGCCCAGCAGCCACAGCGTCAGCTTGAGCTTCATTAGGAAACGGCTTCCTTAAGCGCTTTGCCTGGCTTGAAGGCAACATTTTTGCTGGCGGGAATTTGCAGAGGCGCACCCGTTTGTGGGTTTTTGCCGGTACGCGCCGCGCGCTCACGCACGGTGAAGGTGCCAAAACCAATCAAAGCGACATCTTCGCCTTTAGCAACGCTATTGGTGATTTCATCCAAAATAACGTTCAGTACTTGGCCTGCTTTATCTTTAGACAGGTCGGCACTTTCAGCGATAGCAGCAGCGAGTTCAGGTTTGCGCATAAGAAATCTCCCATTATTAATGTGTCATACGTAAAGCAAATGCAGGTTGTTGGATGCGTTACTAAGCATAGGTCAGCTTCTCTAGCCTAGTCGTGAACGCGACGAAAATCAGCCTAGCAGCGTAGGCGCTGCTCTGGAAAGCTCCACTTTCCTTCTCACGCAGCCGCCTGTCAACGCAAAACCAATCAAACGTCCGTCTTTATTTTCGGCCAAGGCACTGATATCGCCGCCTTCGCCTTCAATTCGCCAGCGTTCGGGTGTGGTGGTTGGCGGGTAGGCCACCACTGGCAGCAGCGGTGTTTTAACCACTACCGGCCAGGCGCCAAAGCTAACCTGCGTGGGGGTGCCCGAAAGCGTTGTCGCCAGTGCCTTAGCGCTGGCTTGCAAGGGCTGAACGTACATGGCATTAACGCCATCTACGCAGGCTGCATCGCCCAGGGCGTAGATATTGGGGTGCGACGTACGCAACTGGCGGTCAACGACTATACCGCTAGGCGAGACGCTTAAACCCGCCGCTTCGGCAAGCGCCGAACGGGGGGCAAGGCCGGTGGCCATCAGCACGAGATCAGCGCTGACGGTGTCGCCGTTATCCAGGCGTAATAGGATGTCTTCACCGCTTTCGGCCGCGATGGAATCAATCGAACGACCAAGCTGAAGGTGAATACCGGCTTCGCTAAAGGCATCGCCCAGGGCATTCCCTAAAGGCGGTGGCAGCAAGCGAGGAAGTAGGCTTCCTTCAGGGGCAATGACGCTGACGCGATGACCGCCAGCGTGGAGGTCGTTGGCAAATTCACAGCCGACCAGCCCCGCGCCAATAATCGCCACCCGTGCGGGGCCGTGGCCTAGCGCCGTGTGAAAGTGGCGGTAGTCGTCCAGATCATTAATGGTAAAGCAGCGTGGGGCTATGCTGGGCTCAATGCTGAAGGGTAACCGTGGCGCAGCGCCGGTGGCCAGCACCAAAGTGTCGTAGCCGAGCAGCATGCCGTCTTCAAGAAGAATAGTTTGGTTATCCACATCCAGTGCCTTTACCTGGGTGTGGATAACCATCTGGGCATTTAGCTCTTCGCCTAGTTCAGCGGCGCTGCGCTGGGCTAATTTTTCGGGCGCGAGGCCCTTGGCGAAGCCGGTGGAGAGCAGCGGCTTGCTGTAGTCATCGCCGCTGTCAGCGCTTACCAGCGTGATTGAGCGTTGGTCACCCAGGCGGCGCAAGGCCCGGGCCAGGCCAACACCCGCCATGCCAGTGCCAATAATCACCAGCGCAGCGTGAGAAGACGTTTTCTGTGTTTGGGTTGCGGGCATGCAGACACCAAAAAAAGTTGCGAAAAAGGGTGCGGAAAAACAGGCGCTAAACCGAATCTTTAAAAAAGTCGCTGAAACAAAAGCCTTTCAGTGCCCATGTTACACTAGCCAACCCGTTAATTGCCCTGGAGAACTCGGTGACGGCTGCTGCTTATCGGCAAACTCCTCTATTTTCCCGCTGGCGCCCGATTGATGCGGCACGCCCGGCGATGAGTGCTCCCTGGTGGCAGTGGGTTGCCTCCACTGATTCGTTAACCGCCCGCTTAATGGCCGCCGGTGGTGACAAGCCGTTTCGAGTACGGCTGCTAAGGCAGGGCGTCGGCTGGCCGCGCCAGGATGAGGCTCAGGCGTTGGGTATTGGCACTAAGCGCTATGCCTGGCTGCGGGAAGTAGCGCTGTGCTTGGACGAAACGCCGTGGGTGGTGGCACGCTCGGTTGCCCCCCTCACGCAGCTAAAGGGCCAGCGTTTGGAGAGTTTGGGCGAGCGCTCGCTAGGCAGTTGGCTATTTCGACAGCCAGATCTAGTTCGTGGGCCGTTGGAAGCGACGACGCAACCCCCACTTTTTATCAGCGTTAATGGTATAGATGGGCGTTGCGCCTGGGGAAGGCGCTCCGTCTTTTATCACGGCTGCCTATCGTTATTAGTACAAGAGTATTTTTTGGGTGCGATGGCGGATGACCTTGATCTGCCTTCGCGCTAGGCTAGCGCCTGCAACTTATTTTCGTGAGGTAGGCATGGATCGTTCACTGTTGCGGCCAAAAGGGTTGGTTCGCGTGGCAGATTTTCTACAGCTGATGCGTTTGGATCGTCCTATCGGTACGTGGCTGTTGATGTGGCCGACGCTTTGGGCGCTTTGGTTGGCTGCTGAAGGCGTGCCAGGCCGACATACCCTGCTGATTTTTGTAGCGGGTGTTTACGTTATGCGGGCTGCTGGCTGTGTGGTGAATGATTATGCGGATCGTCATTTTGATGGCCATGTGAAACGCACCAAGCATCGTCCACTGGCGACGGGCCGTATAAGCGAAACAGAGGCCCAACTGCTATTTATCGCGCTGGTGGCCACGGCCTTTATTCTGGTCTTACTGACTAATTGGTTTACGGTGCTGCTGTCGCTGGGTGGCGTATTCCTGGCGATTATTTACCCGTTTATGAAGCGCTATACCCACTTTCCTCAAGTGGTACTCGGCGCGGCGTTTTCATGGGCCATTCCAATGGCGTTTGGCGCTGTGCTGGGGCACGTTCCGCTAGAAGCATGGCTGCTCTTCTTTGCCAACGTGCTGTGGACGGTGGCGTACGACACACAATACGCCATGGTGGATCGTGACGATGATCTGAAAATTGGGATCAAATCAACCGCCGTGCTGTTTGGCAGTGCCGATCGCTTAATAATTGGTTTGCTGCAGGCGGCGACGCTGATGCTGCTGGCATGGGTTGGTTGGCGAGTGGGTTTAGGTGGGTTCTTCTGGCTGGGGCTTGTTGCCATGGCCGCGACTTTCCTGCACCAACAGTATTTGATTCGCCACCGTGAGCGGGATGCCTGTTTCCAGGCGTTTCTCAACAATCACTGGTCGGGTCTGCTGGTTTTTGCCGGTATGGCGCTAAGTTGGTGGCCTGCGGTGGGCCAATAACGGCGATTGTCATGTAACTGTCATCAAGTCGTGGTGTTATCGTCACTGACATGTCATTGAAGAATCTTTTTAAGCTGACTTTCTTTGAACTGGCTTTTTGAACACCGTGAGGCTCTGGTATGACCGCCAAGACCGTTCTGATTGTCGATGATGAATCGTCGATTCGCGAGATGATCGCGGTAGCGCTGGAAATGGCTGACTACCGCGTGCTCGAAGCAGATAATGCCCAGGATGCTCATGCCATGGTCGTTGACCATCAACCAGATTTACTGCTGCTCGATTGGATGATGCCCGGCACCAGCGGTATTGAGCTGGCTAGGCGTTTGAAACGCGAAGAAGCCACGGCTGAGATCCCTATTATTATGCTGACCGCTAAAGGCGAGGAAGATAATAAAATTCAAGGGCTTGAAGCGGGCGCCGATGATTACATCACCAAACCTTTTTCTCCTCGTGAATTGGTGGCACGGCTAAAAGCAGTGCTCCGCCGCGCTACTCCTCGTGGCGTTGAAGATCCGATTGAGATTAACGGTCTCTTGCTAGACCCGGTCAGTCACCGCGTCAGTGCTCACGGCAAAGCATTGGAAATGGGACCCACCGAGTATCGTTTGTTGCAGTTTTTCATGACCCATCAAGAGCGTGCCTACACGCGCAGCCAACTGCTTGACCAAGTGTGGGGTGGCAATGTGTATGTCGAAGAGCGTACGGTCGATGTGCATATACGTCGCTTACGCAAAGCCTTGGGCGATGTGCATCAAAACCTGATTCAAACGGTTCGGGGCACCGGTTACCGTTTCTCTGCCCGGGTGTAAATGTGCGCCTGTGGAGCCGTGAACTGTGGCGGCTAGCCTGGCTAGCGACACTGGGTACTTGCCTAGGTTGGCTATTGGGTTCGGCAGGGCTGGGGCTTTCAGTAGGCCTTGCCATATGCCTGTTTTATCACCTGCGGCAACTGCGCGAGCTTTACCTGTGGTTAACTCTACACCCTCACGATGAGCCACCTGCCGCACGCGGTATGTGGGGCGAACTCTTTGATCGTTTGTACCGCTATCAAAAAAGCCAGCGAATAACCCAAAGCCGACTGCGCGCTACCTTGGCACGTATTCAAGAATCGTCCGAAGCGATGCGTGACAGTGTGGTGATGCTTGACCGGCACGGTGACTTGGAGTGGTGGAATAGTGCTGCAACCGCCATGCTGGGTCTACAAACTGCCCATGACCGGGGGCAGCATATTACCAACCTGCTACGCGACCCCAGCTTCATCCGCTACTTCAATGACCGCAACTATAGCGAACCGCTAACGCTCACTTCGCCTATTGATGAGCGGCGTATACTGCAATATCAAATCACCCTCTATGGCGACGATGAACGCCTTGTCATGGCACGCGACATTACCCGCTTGCATCGCCTCGAACAGATGCGGCGCGACTTTGTTGCCAACGTCTCCCATGAGCTGAGAACGCCACTAACCGTCCTTTCCGGCTATTTGGAAACCTACAGCGACATCGCAGACCAGTTGCCTCCACGCCTTGGTAAGAGTCTTCACCAAATGCAGGAGCAAACGCAGCGAATGCAAAATCTGGTCAACGACCTCCTGCTGCTATCACGTTTGGAAATTGATCAGGGCGGCAAAGATCACCACCCGTTAGCATTGGGGCCGTTGCTGCACAGCATTTGTCATGATGCGCTCGCGCTATCGCATCAGCGCCATACCATTACTGTCGAACTTGAAAGCGAAGCACGCTTGTTAGGCAGCGAACAGGAAATTCGTAGCGCTATTTCCAACTTGGTTTTTAATGCCGTTCGCTATACCCCCGCAGGTAGCCACATTACGTTGCGCTGGAAAAGCATGGCGACTGGCGGTGGTTCAATCGATGTAGAAGATAATGGCGACGGCATCGACCCTGTTCATATTCCCCGGCTGACGGAGCGTTTTTATCGTGTTGATAAAGGTCGCAGTACCGCGACCGGCGGCACGGGGTTAGGCTTAGCCATCGTAAAGCACGTATTGCTGCGCCACGAAGCACAATTACAGATAGAATCCCACCCCGGTAAAGGCGCGCTATTTCGCTGCTCATTTCCCGCCTCGCGGCTTGTTTAATCTCGGCAAATCCCGTCGGCGCACAACATTTGTAGAAGTGTGTCATATTGGCAGTAAGTTTGGTAAAAGTATGCTCATGTGTCATTTCTATACACTCACCAGCGTGTAAAAATGCCTTTACAAAGCATATGTTTGGGTGTTTTATATATTTTAAGTAATTGTTTATTAATAATTTTTTTATAATTTTGTTTTTTTTGGCATATCCTCTGCAGCATCAAAAGTAAGGAAGACGACCGCAGGAAATGCTGGCTTTTAACTAGGCCCTTCTTTCTTAGATAAGCGGTATCAAACAGCGATCGGAGGTGGAATATGATGTCCAAGGATTTTCTCAAGAAAGCTGGCATTTTAGGTGTTTCTTTTGGCCTGATGGCAAGCCCACTGGCATTTGCCCAAACAGATGAAAACTCTGCTATTGATGAAAACCAGGGAATTACAGCTGATGAACAGCCGATGGATCCCCAAGGTTCTGGTAGCACTGGTGACAATGACACCAAAGACATGACAGATGACCTAACCCATGACGAAGGTGATAACACCAGCGGCATGGAGCCTGAATCAAGCGGTCACTCAGATGATGCTGAATTTGAAGATGACGAGCTAGTTGAAGAAAACAGTGCTAGTTAATCACTAATCTTTAGATATCAAAGAATCTCTCTTCAACGGACGAAGAGGTGCTCTACAGGATGTTGTAAAAGCTAGGATGCTTTTCAGATTCAAGGATGAATCACTAGGAAATCAATACGTCAGTCAGGGTTAATTCCAAGGTTGGAGTCCCGCACAAGGAGTGGAAGCTGACGTTCGTCATTACCTATCGCCTATTCTGATATCGGGCCCCGCCAAGGCGGGGCCTAATTTTTTGCTGTGTATTTTTTATAAATTCAGACTTCCCAATTCTGATTTATCATTTCTTACCTACCTACCTACCTACCTACCTACCTACCTACCTACCTACCTACCTACCTACCTACCTACCTACCTACCTACCTACCTACCTACCTACCTACCTACCTACCTACCTGGGAATCTATGCTGAGGAGCAGCTTTTTGATTTAGTTGGGTGAATGCTTTTACCAAAGTAAACCGCTTGCCCTAGTAGATACTAAAAGAACCTTCCGACACCATTCTCCAAAAAGCACCATAATCCTTAATGTGCCATAACGACACACGCAATTTTGCGCATGAGCCATTAGTGCACATTAAGTTTGCGTAAAATAGTTAATTGCACATTAATTTTGCGCGCACTATATAGAATATAAATTATTGATTTAAAATGTATTTATTATCTAAAAAGAAAGTTGGCATCTTATATGCTCTAACAGGACAGTGAAGTCGCCGCAGTAAGAAGCGAACCAGCACTACCTTCTTACTTCACTTCAGCGGTATCAACTAGTCATTAGGAGTAATTAATATGTTTAACGTTGTCGCTAAAAAAGCAGCTGTCTTAGGCCTTGCCCTCGGCGTGTTATCCAGCCCGTTAGCATTTGCCCATATCTCTATTGAAGCCAACCAAGACTTGGCTGTTGATAAAGAGCCGATTCAAGCCCAATCACATCGCTCCTCTGGTCAAGCTGATTTTACCCCTTCTGACCTTATGTACGATGAAGGTGATCGTCCTGATATTACCAAGTCAGATTCAGACCGTACTGAAGTTCAAGTGGAATATACGGCGAAAGATCTAACGCATGACGAAGGCGATGGAAACGTTTGGTAACAAAAGTTTGCAATTATGTAGAAATACATTACGATTGGGGGGGTGAGGTAAGCACGAAGTGTATATCACACCGATAAGGATGCAGATCGATTCAAGGAACGAATCAAATGGCAATCAATGCGTTGGTCAGGGTTAAAAATCCAAGGTTGGAGTCCCGCAAAAGGAAAGGAAGCTAACGCCAGTCATTGCCTCTCTCTCTAATATCCTTAGACCCTGCTAATGCAGGGTCTAGTTTTTTTGTATCAGCGTTTTTTTAGCTTTTCTCAAGTTCGTGTTGCCTCCTGTTTGGGTAAGAGTGTCTGCTTATATCCGCTCATTCTCTGCCCCTACTATCAACAACGCTAAACGTCAGCGTGTAAAAATAAACGACACATGTGTAATTATTGCACAAGTATTTTTGGCAAAATAAAAAAGCGCTAATTTTTTTTGCGCGCAAATATATTTAATAAGTATCTGATTTTATTGTTTTTTTATTTATATAGCATATTTTGGCATTATGCGTGCATTTTAAATTTACAGGCCGTTTTATTGATGAATAATCGGTGTATAGAAATGCTAAGGAGAACGTCATGTTTTTGAAGGAAATGGGTAAAAAAGCCGCTATTGTCGCTACTGCTTTTGGTTTGGTCGCAAGCCCTCTGGCAATGGCGAACTCATCAATTGAGTTAAACAAAGATCGTTCTGCGGGTCAGGGTGTGATCGATCAGCCCGAGTCACACAAAACGTCTGGTGAACCCAACATCTCTGCTAACGATTTAACGCGTGATGAAGGCGATAGCTTGGATTTCTCACCCTCTAGCAGCGGTTCTGATGGCGTCGAGACAAAAGACCGTGGTGCTAACATTGATCCCGAAGAGCTGACGCGTGATGAAGGTGACAGCACTGACTGGTAAGCACCCTATTAAAAGTTATTACTAATGTAAGCATTTATAAAAAACCCCGCACAAGCGGGGTTTTTTAGGTTATGTAGCGTCACTCTTATTGTTAGTGGTGGTGATGCTGATCGGCGGCATTACTTCCCTGCTGGGCGCTTTGTACCCAGACTTCAATAGTCACTTCTTCTTGTTCAGCAAAGGAGAGCGTGAAGGGAAACCGGTCGCCTTCGGCTAATGGTTCGGTTAATCCAACCAACATGAGGTGGAAACCTCCACCGGGACGCATGGTGCTCGTCTCCCCAGCATTAATAGGGATCTCGTTCACGTGGCGCATCTGCATCATGTCGCCGTCCATTCGCATTTCATGCAGCTCGACGGTGTTACTGGCTGGGCTGCTTGCACCCACCAGCGTGACAGGGGTTGAGAAAGCGGTGATATCCACATAAGCCGCGCCGTTGCTCGCACCAGGCGGGGTTGGTGTGGCGAAAGGGTGCGCGATGCGCATAGCCTCTGTTTGGACGTCGTGTGCGATTGCCACTGATGCCACCATACAAAGCGTGCTGATTAAGCACGCTCCTAGCCACGCGGTGGGTTTGAACATACGTTTATTCCTTTATTGTTGATTGAATGCGACAACATGCTCTAAACCATAAAAGTAGCAAAGTAGCCGAGCGCAGGTAATGTATGTTTACTGCGGCGTGATGCCACGTCCGCTGCCGTGCGCGTCTCTGTAATGATCATCCCAGAGCAGTACGGCACCTGCGACTGCACCTGGAATCAGAAAGAGATTGGCCAGTGGGATCCACGTAATGAGAGTGACTAAGCCTCCAAAGCTGAGGCTTTGCCACCAGCGTTTCGAAAGCCGCTGGCGCATATCAGCAAACGTCACCTTGTTGTTATCCATGGGATAATCTAAATAAGTGATCGCCATGATCCAGGCGGAAAAGAGCGCCCACAGCAGTGGGGCAGCTAAATTCACCCCAGGGATCCAGCTAAGCACAAACAGGCCGGCCGCCCGTGGAAGAATATAGGCGAGCTTTACGAACTCGCGACCCACAGCATCAATGGCTGTTTTCGTAAGGTTGCGGTCATCAATCGGTTCGTTGCCGGTGACTTGCGTTTCGACCTTGGCGGCCAAAAAACCGTAAAAAGGTGCGGCGATTAAACTGGTCACCAGCGTAAAGGTGAAAAACACCACCACGAGCAGGCTAATCACGAACAGGGGCCAAATAAGCCAGGAGAGCCAGTCGAGCCAGGTCGGTACCATGTTCATCCAGTGGGCCAACCATCCATCGAAGCGGTTAAGCACAAAGCTGAACATGCTGACATATACAATCAGATTGACCAGAATGGGCAGAAACACATAGCGACGCATTCCCGACTGATACACACAGCGTGTGCCTCGGCTAAGCGCAGTGACAGCATCCAGCATGGTGGGGAGACTCCTTGTGATTCAAACGTCCAGGCCGCTCTGCGGCCTGGACGTATTGCAGGAGGAAACCCCTTTCAGGTCAAGACTTTTTTAGTACCTGCGGGTCAAGGTTGTCGGGGTCGCTATGGCGAATGTCCAACCCTTTGACAAGATAAACCACGTACTCGGCAAGGTTATCGGCATGGTCACCGACACGCTCGAGGGCGCGCAGAACCCACATGATGCTGAGTACAGAGGTAATGGAGCGAGAATCTTCCATCATAAACGTCATGAGTGAGCGCATCGCGCTGCTGTACTCGTCGTCCACCAGCTCATCTTCACGTACTACCTGCATGGCTAGGTCGGTGTCAAAGCGGGCAAAGGCGGTGAGTGCGTCGCGCAGCATTTTGCGAACGTGCTCGCTGATGTGCCGTACTTCCACTAAACCACGAATCGTACTGGTGCTTTCACTCAGCAGTAGGGCGTTACGGGCGATTTTGCTGGCTTCATCGCCGATGCGCTCAAGATCAGACGTGGCACGAATAACGGCCAGTACTAGGCGTAGATCAGACGCCGCAGGCTGACGGCGCGCGAGTACGCGGGTGCACTCGTCGTCAATTTGCAGCTGCAGATCGTTGACCTGGCGGTCATTGTCGCGCACCTGCTCAGCCAAGCGTGTGTCGCCCTCCAGCAAGGCAAAGACGGCATCCTGAACCTGCTTTTCGACCAGCCCACCCATGGCCATCAGATGGGTTTTCAGCTCTTCCAGCTCCTGGTTGAACTGGCGAGAGATATGCTGGCTGTGGGTGTCGCTCGTAATATCCATGGAGCACTCCTGACGTTTCAGTCGGTTAGGCCTAGGTGATTCGGCCGGTGATGTAGTTTTCGGTGCGTTGCAAACGAGGGTTGGTGAAGACCTGATCGGTAGGCCCGTATTCGATTAGCTCGCCTTGATGCAAAAAGGCGGTGTAATCCGATACACGTGCCGCTTGCTGCATATTGTGAGTAACCAGCACTAACGTCAGCTCTGACTTCAGGTTACGAATCAACTCTTCAATTTTAAGCGTTGAAATGGGGTCTAACGCCGAGGCCGGTTCATCCAGCAGCAGTACGTCGGGCTGTACTGCTAACGTGCGAGCGATGACGAGACGTTGCTGCTGACCGCCCGAAAGCTGCCAGGCGGAGCGGTGCAGGCGGTCTTTAACCTCATCCCAAAGGGCGGCGGAGGTTAATGCCCACTCAATAATGTCATCCCGCTTGCGCTTGGGAAGACGCTGCTGCAATCGCAGCCCAAAGGCGACGTTTTCATAGATCGACATAGGGAACGGGTTGGGCGTTTGAAAAACCATTCCCACTCGCCGCCGCAGCTCGGTCACATTCGTTTGCGGGGCGTGAATGTCTTGTCCTTCCAGTGTGATTTTACCGCTGTGCGTTACCGACTCATTCAGGTCATGGAGGCGATTAATCGCTCTTAACAGGGTGGATTTACCGCACCCTGAGGGGCCGATAAAAGCCGTCACACGATGGCGAGGAACGCTAAGGGTTAAGTCACGCAACGCCGCTTTTCCCGCATAGGCGAGGCTTAAATGATCGATGCTCAGGCAGCTGTGCTCGGACGAAAAGTGCGCCACTGGTGCCTGAGAGGTATTGGCTGAATGTAATGACGCTAGCATTCGTTTCCCCGTTGACGCCTAAGATAATGACGCAGAAATATGGCAGTTAAGTTAAGCACCAGCACAATTAACACTAAAAGTAGCGCCGTGGCGTAAACCTGTGGGATGGCGGCCTGCACATCTTCGCCATGAAAGGCGGTATCAAATAAATGATAGCCAAGGTGCATGAACTTGCGCTCTAAATGTAGGTAAGGAAACTCACCATCAATGGGCATTTGTGGCGCTAGCTTGGCAACGCCGACGAGCATCAGGGGGGCTACCTCCCCAGCGGCGCGGGCAATCGCCAAAATGACCCCTGTCAGCATGGCGGGCGCCGCCATGGGCAGCACGATGCGGGTAAGCATTTCCAAGCGAGTGGCACCGAGTGCTACGGCGCCTTCGCGCTGCGCCTCAGGAATACGCGCCAGCCCCTCTTCGGTGGCCACAATCACCACGGGCAGGGTGAGCAGGGCGAGGGTTAAGGACGCCCATAGGAGGCCGCCGGTTCCGAAAGTGGGCGAGGGCAGTGTGTCACTGAAGAACCACTCATCCAGCGAGCCGCCGATACCATAAACAAACACCCCCAACCCAAAGACGCCATACACAATAGATGGCACGCCCGCTAGGTTGCGCACGCCAATACGAACCAAGCGTGTCAAGCGGCCCTGATGAGCGATCTCATTGAGGTAAATGGCGGCGAGTACCCCAAAGGGGGTCACGATCACAGACATTAAAATCACCATCAGCACCGTGCCAAAAATCGCTGGCCAAACGCCGCCGTGAGTATTGGCGGCGCGTGGCCCTTCGCTGAGAAACCGCCAAACCCCCTCACCCCAGGCGTGGGCTTTCTGCCACCATGCCATGGCATTGGGCATCTGAGCGCTGATCACATTGGCGAGCGGTTGGCGCAAGGGTTGGCCGTCTACGGTGGTGAGCAGCAGATCGCTCGCCTGACGTTGGCTGGCAGGCAGCGCCAAAAGCGTCGTTAGCCGTTGCCAGGCGGCATCGCCCTCCAAGCGTTGATCGTTTTCCTCGATGGCGACCAAACGGCCGATAAAATCGCCCCAGGGACTGCGCTCCAGGCGAATCAAGTCGTCAGGCTGCGCGCGCTCGGCAATCTCCTCAACCGCCACCCAGCGCCAACGCACTCCCTCGATGTCTTGATTACCGGTAAAGTAGAGCTGTTCAGTCCCCGCCTGTTGCGGGAGCGCCACCTCACGTACGGCTTCGCCTGCCAGGGTCTCCCCTGAACGGAGCGTCACCTCTTCAAGCGCCGCGGGCCAGAAGTGACCCAACCCGCGTGCGAGCAGGAGCGCCAGTAGCGCGCCGAGCATCAATAGGGAAAGCGCCACGCTGGCGGCACATAGCCAGGGCCAAACGGTATTGAGCCAGTGAAAACGAGCGTGTCGAGAGGCGGTGTTCGCTGCGCCAGAGGTCATGACGTGCCTCCCATCTGGCGATAACGCCGACGTAAGCGTTGGCGAACCACCTCGGCCAGCGTGTTAACTAAAAACGTGAAAATAAACAGCACCAGGGCAGCCAAAATCAGTAAATGATAGGTTAGCCCACCAGGTGACGCTTCCGGTAACTCAATGGCGATAGCGGCCGCCATGGAACGCATACCCTCAAAGGGGCTGGCGCTAAACAGGGCGGTGTTACCACTCGCCATTAGCACAATCATGGTTTCGCCCACCGCGCGGCCGGCGCCGATCATGACCGCTGAGAAAACTCCAGGGCCTGCTGCTGCCAAAGCGACTTTCCACAGTGCTTGCCAGCGGCTGGCCCCTAGCGCTTGAGCGCCCTCTATTAACGTGGTGGGGACGTCGGCCAGGGCATCCTCTGCCAACGAGTAAATGCTGGGGATAACCGCAAACCCCATGGCAATGCCCACAATCAACGCGTTGCGCGTGGCGTAATCCATACCAAAGCGTTCATCAAGTAACTGGCGTAAATCGCCACCCAGCCATTGTTGCTCGATCCAGGGGGCGAGCCATAGAACGATCGTCACCATCAATGCGAGCCAGGGCACTAGCCAAACCCCTGCCCAGGAGAGCGGCAAACGGCGGCGCAGGCGTGTTTTGGCTAACTGCCAGAGACACCCGGCCAATGCGGCACTCAGTGGCAGCCAAACGATCATCAATAAAGCGCTGGCGAGGTGGCGTTCTACCCAAGGGGCCAAAATGAGCCCCGCAATAAAGCCCACCACCACACCAGGGATAGCCTCCATCATTTCGAGCGCTGGCTTGATACGCGCGCGTAGGCTCGCCGACATAAACATGGCGGAGTAGGCAGCCGCACCTAAAGCAACGGGAATAGCGAAGAGCAGCGCAGCCAGTGCGGCTTTGAGTGTGCCCCACGCCAGGGGAGAGAGCTTGGCCAGGGCCAAGGTATCGCCAATGGCCAGCAGTGGGAGCGTTTCCCACACCAAAAAGATGCCGATAGCCAGAATCGCCAGCAGCACGCCGACGCCGCCCGCGGTAATTAACCCGGTGGCCACGCGATCTTGCAGCAGCCTTAGCGGCTGTCGAGAAGAGGTTAACCGAGGTGGGGTCATGTCGCTATCATGGCAAAACCAGGGTGGTCACAAAACTGACCAGTGTGCGTAGAACAAGGTACATACAGTGATTGCATACTCTAAGACAGTAATGTGTCAATTAGATGACAGCGCTTTCTGTGCGTTCAGAACGTCCTGCGCTAGAGGAACAAAGCCGGACGCACGTGCTATCTGCTGGCCTTCCTCGGACATAATCAGTGTTAACAGTGCCTGCTCGGGGGCGGGCAATGCCTCGCCGGGCGGTAGATTGACGTAGAGATACAGGTAGCGTGATAGTGGATAATCACCCCGCTGTATCGCTGTTTCTCCGGGCGGTATCGCGGTGCCATTATCGTTATAAAGACTGACCGCGTGTACCGCGGGAGTGAGGTGGTTAAACCCCGCATAACCCATGGCATTAGCGGATTCGCCTACCGCGGCGACCACCGCCGACGAACCCGGGTGCTCGCTAATGTCGTTACGAAAGAGCCCACCGCATAAGGCTCGTTTTTGAAATAGCCCATGGGTACCCGAGGTAAGGTTTCGCCCATGCAGTGCAATCCTGCCAAATGCCCAGTCCTGTGTAGAGGGTAGCTGATCCCAGCGCCTGATGGGCGCATCGGCGCCACAGGTACGCGTGGTTGAGAAGATGGCATCAACCTGTTGGCGGGTGAGTGCACGTAAAGGATTATGCCGATGGACGACAACGATGAGGGCATCACGGGCCACCTTTAGCTCCAGTGGCGGGTAGCCGTAGCGCTCAATAAAATTACCCCGCTCTTCCGTGTTCATCGGACGCGACATCGGCCCTAGCCGAGTCGTACCGGCCACCAAGGCGGTAGGCGCGCTGGCAGAGCCGCTGGCTTGAAATTGCAGCTTAACGTCTGGATAACGGGCGGTCAGCGTTTCACCCCAACGCAGCATTAGCCCAGCCATGGTGTCAGAACCGACAGCCCCTAACGTGCCACTTATCGACGGTGATTGTCCCCATGTAAGCGGCGCCACCAGCAGCAATAACGCCAACGCCCCCCTTTTGAAAGCACGCTTTAATGACAAGAGGGAGCGCTGATAAGGCGAAAGAGTATGCACGGGAGTATTCAAACAAGCGTCCTCTTATGGTTAACTGAATCCATTCACTTGTGTTGCGATGCAGCAACGCCCCTTGGCAATATGCCTCACTGCAACGTTTACAACAATAAACTGACTAAGCGACTAACTCATGACTCTTCTGGAAACCGATTTGGATGACGTACCGGCCCCGCAAGGGCAGCTTACTTTAAAATTACTGGCTTCCCGCCAAGATACCAATCTTTATGGCGACATACCCGGTGGATGGCTAGTCAATCAAATGGATCAGGCCGCTGAGCTGGCAGCTTGCCGCGAAGCGGGTGGGCGAACGGCGACCGTGGCGATTGAGGCCATGGATTTTTTAAGCCCTGTACGCGTTGGTTCAATGGTCAGCGTTTACACTCAGGTTCAAGAGATCGGCCATAGCTCTATCAAAATTGAGGTAGAAGTGTGGGTACGTGCGCCCCATGGGCAGCGGATAGAGGAACGCCAAAAAGTCACTGAGGCGCGTTTCGTCATGGTCGCCTTAGACGATAATGGGCGCATAAGAGCTGTCCATAGCGATTAGCATCTTTCTTAGCCGCCGTTAGGCGATGCCGGCTTAAAATAGCAAAAGGGCGCTAAGTGCGCCCTTTTGCCGTAACTGCCGCTTATTTGCCTAAATGATTAGGCGCCTACATTGTCCCGGTTCTTGAGATAGGCGTATTCGCCGACATCACTAAACGGACGGACGAGTTTCTGAAACGCTGAGTAGGACTCATACACACGACGAGACTCCTCATCGCTATCGACCTGACGCTGAATGGCTTCCTGGGAGGAAGTATACAGCGCGGCCATCACGTCTTCAGGGAAGGTGCGCAGCTGTACACCGTGCTCATCGACCAGTGATTCCAACGCCTGCGCGTTGCGGAGTGCGAATTCACTGATCATGGCAAGGTTAGAGGCACGCGCGGCTTCGCGGATCACGTCTTGAAGGTCTTCCGGCAGCGCATTCCACGCGTCCAGGTTGATCGTGCCTTCCAGCACGGCCGTTGGCTCGTTCCACGCCGAGGTGTAGTAGTAATCAGCCACCTGATGCAGGCCGAACGCCAAATCGTTATACGGGCCGACCCAGTCTGCGGCATCCAAAGCACCGGTTTGCAGCGAAGTGAAAATCTCTGAACCCGGCATGTTGACGGTGCTCACGCCGATGCCATTCATGGCTTCGCCCGCAAGTCCCGGCAGGCGTAATTTCAGCCCCTGCATGTCTTCCAGCGAATTGATCTCTTTCTTGAACCAGCCGGCCATTTGTGTGCCGGTATTGCCGACGGCAAAGGGCTTGAGATTGTGGTTGGCGTAGATTTCATCCCACAGTTCCTGGCCGCCGCCATGGTATAACCAAGCGTTCATTTCGGTGGTGTTCATGCCGAAGGGGACGGCAGTGAAAAACTGTGAGGCAGCCACTTTGCCGCGCCAGTAATAAGACGCAGAGTGACCCATTTCAGCAGTTCCCGCCGCCACGGCGTCGAACACTTCAAGTGCGGGAACCAGCTCACCCGCACCGTGCACGCGTATCTGCATACGGCCGTTGGAGAGCTGCTCGACCCGGCGGGCGAAGTCATTCGCGCCCGTGCCCAGCGCGGGGAAGTTTTTCGGCCACGATGTGACCATGTCCCAGGTATAGGTCTCTTGAGCGCGCGCGCTAGAGGTGGTTACAAAGGGGGCAGCAGCGACACCGGCGGCACCTAGGCCAACGGTTTTGAGGAAGTTACGGCGTTGCATGTAAGCAAAACTCCAGAAGTAATCATACTGTTGTTATAGGGCGCTGAGGACGCCATGTTCGCTTATTAGTATGCTTTATAGCGAATTTAGCCCGCAAGCCTTCTGATCAATCATCCGATGCGTCTTTCATACTATTGCCGTGGCGTACCAGCCAGTAGCAGCCGCCTAACGCCAAGACCGCTACTGATAGCGCACCAATTTGCCACGGATCAATGACCTCCATATCCAGCACCATAAACTTGCGTACTAGCGCCATAATAGCGATGAGCACCACAATCTCGACGTGGATAAAGCCTTTTCCACTGGTCATTGTGCGAATGATTGAGTTATTGAATTCCATGGCAATCAAGACGGTAAGAATCATGTCGAATAGCGCTTGAAAGACACGGTAATCGAAGGGGTCACGGCTTTGGATAAACAGCAGCTCTATCACGTGAATGACCAAATAATACATGGCCACTAGCACGGCGCCGCCGATGGCTAGCGTGAGCACCATCGAAATCAAACGTTCAAAGCGCTGGTAGCCGCTCAATGTTTGCCAGCCATTACTCACTTCGGGAAATAGGCGTTTAAAGCGTTGTTTCATAATGCCTCTTAAAGGCGCCTGAGCGCACAAGCAAGGATAACTAGATGAAAGGGTAGGCTTGTTTACAGAGGTGTTAGCTTAGCAAAGCCAAGTACCAACCACTTCACCCCTTCGCCCTCAAAGCTGACCTGCACGCGGGCACGAGCCCCTTCGCCTTCTGCATTGAGAATGATCCCTTCGCCGAATACGGGGTGCGCGACACCTTGGCCGACGTGCAGGCTAGGCAGGTCGCCGCTGCTCTCGACACTTTGCTGAGCAAAGGAAGTACGCGATGCGGTCACCGGGCGTGAAATATGCCCGCGCAAGCGCACTTCCTCCAGCAGATGTGGCGGTAGCTCACGCAAGAAGCGCGAAGGGCGTGGAAACACCTCTTTGCCGTGTAGGCGGCGTGTTTCTGCGTGGGTCAGGTAGAGTTTCTGCATGGCGCGAGTCACGCCCACGTAGCAGAGCCGACGCTCCTCTTCGAGCCTGCCCGGTTCCTCGATAGACATCTTGTGCGGGAACAGCCCCTCTTCCACACCCGCAATGAAGACGACTGGGAATTCCAGGCCTTTGGCAGAGTGCAGCGTCATCAACTGCACGCTGTCCTCGAACTCTTCGGCTTCATGGTCGCCAGCGTTAAGGGCGGCTTCTGAAAGAAACGCCTCCAGCGCTGCCATGCCTTCGCCCGCTTCAGGGGCTTCAAAGACATCGCCCTGAGTGAAGGCGCGGGCAGCGGTGACGAGCTCTTCCAGGTTCTCGACCCGTGCCTGGCCTTTCTCGCCGCGCTCGCTTTTATGGTGCTCGATCAACCCCGTATGAACGGTAACGTGATCGATAATTTCATGTAGCGCCATCCCTGAGGCGTCGTTATCGAGCTGCTCGATCAAGTTGGCAAACGTTTGCACCGCATTGGCCGCGCGGCCTTTCAAGGTTCCGTCGTTAATCGCATCGTGGAGTGCCTGCCACAGCTGAATGCCTTGTTCACGAGCGCGCAAGCGCACGATCTCCACCGTGCGCGTGCCAATGCCGCGAGTGGGCACGTTAATGACCCGCTCCAGCGAGGCGTCGTCATCGCGGTTGAGCATCAGGCGCAGGTAGGCCAGGGCATTCTTGATTTCTAAACGCTCGTAGAAGCGGTGACCGCCGTAAATACGGTAGGGCATGCCTTGGCGAATCAGCGTCTCTTCCAGCAGTCGCGACTGAGCGTTAGAGCGGTAGAGAATCGCGATATCCCGGCGATTAAAGCCTTCTTCGACTTTTTCTTTGATGGTGTCAACGATATAGCGGGCTTCTTCCAGGTCGTTAAACCCGGCGTAAATCGAGATCGGCTCGCCTTCGATGCCGTCAGTCCACAGGTTCTTGCCCATCCGCTCGCTGTTGTGGCTGATGAGCGTGTTGGCGGCTTCTAGAATCGCGCTGGTGGAACGATAGTTCTGCTCTAGACGCACGGTATGGGTTTGTGGAAACTCCTGCTCGAAGCGGCTGATATTCTCCACCTTGGCGCCGCGCCAGCCGTAAATCGACTGATCGTCATCACCCACGGCGGTCATCGGCGTTTGCATGCCGGTAAGCAGTTTTAGCCAGGCGTATTGCAGGGTATTGGTGTCTTGAAACTCATCCACCAGGACGTGACCAAAGCGCTCTTGGTAGTGCTTCAAAAGCGCTGGGTTATCGCGCAGCAGCTCAAGGCTTCGCAGCAGCAATTCACCGAAATCGACCAGGCCGCCGCGCTCGCAGGTGAGCTGATAGCGTTCGTAGAGCTCGACCATTTGGCCCATGTAGCCATCGCCATCGACGTTAACTTGATGCGGGCGCAGTCCTTCCTCTTTACAGCCGGAAATAAAATGCTGCACTTGGCGGGGCGGATAGCGTTCGTCGTCGATCGAGTAATCTTTCAGCAGCCGCTTGACCAGGCGCAACTGATCGTCGGAGTCGATAATCTGAAAGTGTTGCGGCAGGCGGGCATCTTGCCAGTGAGTACGCAGCAGGCGGTGGGCGATGGAGTGAAAAGTGCCCACCCAAACATGACGCATCGAGAGGCTGAGCAGCGCCTCAAGGCGGGTGCGCATCTCTCTGGCCGCTTTATTGGTAAAAGTCACTGCCAGCAGTGCGTAGGGAGACAGCCCTTCCGCCTGCATCATCCAGGCGATGCGATGGACCAACACGCGGGTCTTGCCGGAGCCTGCGCCTGCGAGCACCAACAAATTACCTTGGGGGGCGCTCACTGCTTCGCGCTGGGCGGAGTTGAGCTGATCGAGAATCGCCGTGACGTCGTCCATAGTAGCCGCTGCCGGATCAAAAAATAGGCGGCTAGTCTAGCACAGCCAGCGAACTGGCTGTGTATACAGGTATGGCAATCTTCACGCCTGTGCGTCGATGGCAGGTTTACGCGAGGGCGCTGTGAACCCATCCGTGGGCGCTACTTTTGACATCCCTGTCAAAAGACCCTCGCTTCAACCTGCCCTCGCTCCCGGTCACTGGGAACGTGTAGATAAAGCCTAAGACTCTTCAGGAAAGCGCAGCGTGTTAAGGCTCTTTTTAACCGCTTTAAGCTGTTCGGCGAGTTTCGGGCCGCGGGTTTTGGCGACACCGACGGCAAGTACGTCGATCAGCACCAGATGGGCAATCCGCGAGCTAAGTGGCGTGTAAATTTCGGTGTCCTCGTGAACATCGATATACAACGGCAGGCTGACTTCTTCAGCAAGCGGTGAGCCGCTGGGGCAGAGGCCTATCACCGTCGCGCCCGCTTCGCGAGCCAGGCGTACGCTGGCCACCAGCGCTTTGGTACGTCCCGTTTGAGAAATCGCCACCACCACATCACCCTCTTTTAAGGTCACCGCCGACATATTCTGCATATGCGGGTCGGCGTAGGCGGAGGTGGAAATTTGTAGCCGGAAAAACTTGTGCTGGGCATCGAAGGCCACCGCGCCCGACGCACCAAAACCATAGAACTCCACCCGGTTCGCCATTGCCAGCGCATTCACCGCACGCCCCAACGATTCGTTATCCAACCGATCACGCACAGACAGCAGTGTGCCCACCGTAGAGTCGAAGATGCTATGTGAAAACTCAGCAACCGAGTCGCTATCGTTCATAGAGAACTGGGCGAATTGGCTGCCGCTAGCCAGCATTTGCGCTAGCTGTAGCTTGAAGTCTTGAAAGCCGTTGCACCCCAGCGCACGGCAAAAGCGCACTACCGTGGGTTCGCTCACGGTGGCTTCGGTGGCCAAATCCACAATTCGCATGTGGATGACCTCTTCGGGGTTGCGCAGTACAAACCGCGCCACTTTTTGCTCGGAGCGTCGGAAGTGCTCCATGCGGCGTCTCATCTCATCGAACAGGGCGCGACTCACGTTCAGCTCCTTGGCTCTCAAACATACACTTGGCTAGCGCTAGCATATCGACAGTATGCCTGACTGGCAGCGCAAATGGGCATGGAAAGCGGGTTAGGGGTTAGCGTTTAAAGGCCGTTAGCCCCTTTTTAAGATTCGTCATCATTTTGTCAAGTAGGTTATAGTAATAAGTGAAGTGCCGCACTGCATCATTACAGTCGTCACGGATGCAGGTGGACGAAGGCATATTCACCTGGAGGAACGTCGATTATGAGAAACGTCGAACGCATCACCTCGGTTAAAAGCGAATTGCTCGATATCTTTATGGGCATGCAAGTAGATGAACATGTTCAGCGTCAGCGCAGCGCTGCCCAGCGTAGCCTAAGAGCACGCCGCGGAATCGAGTTGCATCGGGAGTTTCAGAAACTATCGCGGGATATCGCCCCCTTGCCCGATGAAGATCGGCAAGAGAGCGAATTGCACTGAGGTTAGCTGACTCAGTTTAGCTGACTGCGGCTAACAAGCAGCGGAACAGTGAGGGCTTAGCTTAGATAAGCCCTGTCACGAATACCGCAATAACGCCAGCGGGCGCTACATAGCGCGCGATGATGTTCCACACGCTTTTGCCAGTCGTGGAAAGCTCAAGCTCGGCCTCGACGCTTTTACGATCCAGGCACCAAGCGGCGAAGAGAATTGCGCCTAGCCCGGTTAGCGGCAGCATTATTTTGCTGGTCAACGTATCCAGCAGGTCGAATACGCCCAGCCCAAACATGAGCGGCTCGCTCCATACGTTGAACGATAGCAGCGCCGCAATGCCGAGCAACCAAGCCCCCACACCTGCCACAACCGTTGCCATCACACGGCTTAGCGGTGTGCGCTCTTCAACGAACTCAACCACCGGCTCAAGCAGTGAAATCGCTGAGGTCAGCGCTGCAAACGTGAGCAGCAAGAAGAACATCAAGCCCAGGATCAAGCCGCCATCCATATTGCCAAACGCCAACGGCAACGTGACGAAAATCAGCCCAGGGCCAGAAGCAAGATCCAGGTTGTTGGCAAAGACAATCGGGAAAATGGCTAGCCCGGCGCCAAGGGCGATGACGGTATCCATGATGATAACCGTACGGGCGGTTTGCAGCAGATTGATGTCTTTGCCCAGATACGAGCCGTAAGCCATCATGATGCCCATCCCCAAAGAGAGGGTGAAGAAGGCGTGGCCCAAGGCGGCTAGCACGGTTTCTGCTGTGAGCTTGCTCCAGTCGGGGTTGAACATATAGGTCAACGCTTCGCCAAAGTGCCCGGTCGACATACCGTAACCGATCAGCACGACGAGCAGCAGGGCGAGCACCGGCATCAAAATACGTACGGCACCTTCAAGCCCTTTCGTCACACCACGGGCGACAATGCCAATGACGAGCAGCATAAAGACGGAGTGGCCCAGCAACAGTAGACCCGGGTTACTCAGCATGCCATTAAACAGTGCGCCAATGCCGTCAGCGTCTTGGCCACTAAAGGCACCGCTGACCGAGTTGACCGTGTAGTAGAGCGACCAGCCACCAATGACGCTGTAGAACGACAGAATTAAAAAGGCGCCGATAATGCCGCTAACCCCCACGATGGCCCATGCTTTTGGCTTGTTCGCCCCCCGCGCCAGTTCTGACATGGTACTTGCCGGATTCTTCTGACCACGTCGCCCCAGTAGCCATTCGGAGACGAGAATGGGCAAGCCAATCAGCGCGATACAGAGTAGATAGACAAAGACGAAAGCAGCGCCGCCGCTTTCGCCCACCATGTAAGGAAATTTCCAGATATTCCCCAGGCCCACCGCTGAACCAGCGGCAGCCAGCACAAAGGTCATCCGCGATGACCACTGCGCGTGTGCGAGCTTCGCCATACATCACCTATGAAGTCGATTATTGTGTCAGTCACAGCGTGGTGTGCACGCTAGTTTTCGAAAAACAGCGTCATTGTTAGCGTCTTTTTCGAAAGTAAGCGCAATTTATCTGATCGACTGCGAGCATGCCAGTTAGCTGGCCTAAAAAGGCGGCCTAAAACAGCTGGCTTTGCTTTTCACCCGCGAAAGGCGCTAGCGGCGGTAATGGCGTCACTTCGCCCAGCGCATTGTAAAGTAGGCGAGCCATGTGGGGAGACTCGCGATTATCCGCAGTATGCACAAATAAGAAAGGGGTTTTCCCCTGACTTATCCACAGTTTTAGCTGGCTCTTCCAAGCGGTGAAGTAGCCACTGTTTATGGTTTTGTCAATATGGCCAATGAAGCGAATGACCGGATAATTTGCCGTGGAAAGCACGTATAGTGGCAGTTTCGGCTTTTCTTGCTGGGCGTGCGCCAGGCCTACATGGTCATTAGCGGGCGTTGCGAACACCGGACGAACATCGAGCATCACGCGGTTGGCCGAATAAGTTATCAACAGACGGTTAAGGGCAATTTCAGCGGCTCCCTTGTGGAAAAACTCAGGGTGACGTACCTCTACCGCACAGGGTAAATGGCGTGGCCAATCGGCAAGTAACGCCTCAAGCTGAGGGAGCTCTTGCGGCCCAAAATCACGTGGTAGCTGAACCATCGTTGGGCCAAGCTGGTGATGCAGCGGTTCAAGGGCGGCCAGAAAGGCCCACGCATCTTCTAAATTCGTTAACCGTTGATCGTGGGTAACGCTTGCCGGTAATTTAAAGCAGAAACGAAAGTGAGGCGGTGCTTGGCTTGCCCAGGCGGCGACGGTTTCCGGCTTAGGAATCCCGCTATAAAACGTCGTATTGCCTTCAACGCTCGAGAAGACGGCTGCATAATCGTTTAATAGCTCTGTTTTGGCATGGCGGGGATAAAGGCTGCCAAGCCAGTGCTGGTTGGCCCACATGGGCAAACCTAAATAAAGTGGAAGCGTCATGGGCGGCGCGCCTAGGTGCATAAGATCAAGAACTAATGTAACAGGTTAAAACAGCTGCTCGTTAAGGTGACAGCAGCTTTTACAGGGTTTTTCTGTGTAGTCAGGCGAGGAAAAAGTGAAATTTTTCAGCCGCCGATAGCGCTACTATGTAGGTATAACCCAGTGTGGGCAGGTACCGCCGTTAATAAACAGGATGATTCCATGAGTTCAGCGTACGTTAGCAGTGATGAAATCCGCGACCAGTTTTCCAGCGCGATGTCGGCGATGTATCAGCAGGAGGTACCGCAATACGGTACCTTATTGACGCTGGTTGAAACCGTTAACCAAGAAGTGCTAGCGGCTGATCCTTCGCTTAATAGTGCGCTGCAAGAGAGTGATGATCTGGCGCGTATCAATGTTGAGCGCCACGGCGCGATTCGAGTGGGCAGTGCCGACGAGCTTGCCATGCTACGGCGCATGTTTGCGGTGATGGGCATGGCGCCGGTGGGCTATTACGATCTGGCCGCGGCGGGTGTGCCAGTGCACTCTACGGCCTTTAGACCTGTTTCGGATAGTGCGCTCAAGCGTAATCCATTTCGCGTTTTTACTTCGCTACTGCGCCTTGAGCTGATCGAAAAAGCCGAGCTCAGGAAGCAGGCGAGTGAAGTTTTAAGCTCTCGTGATATTTTTACAGCCAATGTAAAAATACTTATTGAACGTTTTGAGCAGCAAGGTGGGCTCAATGCCGCCGATGCCGAGCAGTTCGTTCAGGAAGCCCTGGAAACGTTCCGCTGGCATGACAACGCCACGGTCGATTTGGCGACCTACGAGCGTTTGCATGATGAACATCGCTTGATTGCCGATGTGGTCTGTTTCCGTGGACCTCACATTAACCACTTAACGCCGCGTACGCTGGATATCGATGAAGTGCAGCGGCGTATGCCGAGCGTGGGTATTGATCCCAAAGCTACCATTGAAGGCCCGCCCCGCCGCGACTGTCCGATACTCTTGCGCCAGACCAGTTTCAAAGCGTTAGAGGAGACCATCGCGTTCGCAGATGCCGCCGAGGGCAAGCACACCGCTCGCTTTGGCGAGATCGAGCAGCGCGGTATTGCGTTAACCAAAAAGGGACGCGAGCTTTATGATCGGCTGCTGGCAACGGCGCGAGAAAGTGCGCCCAAGGGAGCTGATAATGACGCTCACCAAGCCCATTTAGCGGAAGTCTTTACCGCGTTCCCCGATGATTACGCCACCCTGCGTCGTGAAGCGCTAGCGTTCTTTCATTACCAGGCGGTGAGGGGCGTGCCGGTGCAAGGGCCGGTTTCAGCTGCACAAGTAGATCAACTGATCGAGCAGGGCGCCCTGTCAGTCACCCCGATGATTTATGAAGACTTTTTACCGGTGAGCGCGGCGGGTATTTTTCAGTCCAATTTGGGCGAAAGCAGTCACGATAACTACGGCAGTAGCGCCAGCCAACAGCAGTTCGAGCAGGACTTAGGCGCTAAGGTTATCGATGAAATTGAGCTTTACACTCAGCGCCAACAAGCATCGCTTGACCAAGCGCTGGCGCAGTTAGTGGGTTGAGCGATAGAACAGCCATTATTCTTGATATGTTCAATACAAGTAGGGCAGTAAAACGTTATGAGTAAAGGAAAGGTATTAGTATTACATGGTCCTAATTTAAATTTGCTAGGTAGTCGTCAACCTGAGATCTATGGTTACACGACGTTAGATGATGTAAATAACATGCTGCGAGAGAAAGCGGTAATGGCCGATTGGGACATAGCATGTTTGCAAAGTAATCATGAAGGCGCCCTGATCGATGCTATCCATGCTGCTCGTCTGGATGGCACTCAAGCAATTATTATCAATCCCGCCGCCTATACCCATACCTCCGTGGCCATTCTTGATGCCCTTAATGCTTTCGATGGCACAGTGATTGAGGTGCATCTATCGAATGTGCACAAGCGAGAAGCCTTCCGGCATCACTCCTATGTCTCACTGCGTGCCGATGGCGTAATTGCCGGACTAGGGGTTCAAGGCTACAAAGCTGCGTTAGAAGCAGTGATGGTGACGACTAATTAATATGTAACCGTATCTGCTCTATTTTATTTTTTAAAACAGGTAGGTACACATTGAGCAACGTGTCGAGGTCGACCCGAGCAGCGTTGGTACTGATATTGATCGCACCGATTAAATGCTGCTTGGCGTCGTGGACGGGCACCGCAATGGAACGAAGACCGGAATCTAACTCCTGATCTGAAATAGCATACCCCTGCTGTCGTGCGGTCATTATCTGGCTGCGGAGTTCATCAACATTGGTCACCGTTTTATCGGTGTAGGCCTCAAGCACAGCCGAAGATAAGAAGTGATCAAGGTCAGTATCGCTGAGTTGGGCTAGGAGTATGCGCCCCATGGAAGTATGCGCGGCAGGTAGCCTCGTCCCCACTGATAGGGTAATCGCCATTAAGCGATGTTTCGCTGCTGAGCGGGCGAGGTAAATAACGTCATTACCCTCTAGCACGCCAAGCGATGAAGACTCCCCCGTTTCCGCGGTTATATCTTCCAAATAGTGCTGAATAACGTCCCTATAATTGTTAGCCGATAAAAAAGCATACCCCAACTGAAGTACTCGGGGCGCTAATTCAAAATAGCGCTGCTGTTTACGGACGTACCCGAGCGCATGAAGAGTGAGTAAGAAACGCCTGGCTTTTGCTCGGTTCATCCCTGTTCGCGTAGCCACTTCACTTAGTGTCATTCGCGGGTGTTCGTGATCGAATGCCTGTATAACCTCCAAGCCGCTGGCTAACGCTGTTACAAAATCACGGCTATCTTCACTCAGCATCTCTTCTGGCATTTTTATCATCCATTCCTTCAATATTTACTAGGGGGAAGGTTAACGTAAAAATGTTCGCAATGCGAACTTGTGCGTTTGTAAAAGCGACGGTGACAAGACTCTGCCGACGCTACAAAGCGGTGCCTAACATGGCCTGCTACTAAAGTTGTGTTTTTTAATAGGTTGGCAACAAAGTAATCTCAGCTATCAAGTTACGAATATATGTACGTATTACGAACAATAATTAAGCATGATAATGACTTAATCACGCACAGGAAGAAAAATGAACAAACTCCTTAGCTCTGCTTACTTGGCTGCCTGCACTAGCGCTCTGGCGCTTGGCCTTACTGTCTCCTCCGCCAGCGCCAATGAGTGGCCGACCGATGACATACGTCTTGTGGTCCCTTACGCACCAGGGGGTACGACGGATGTGCTTTCCCGGCGTGTTGCTGACCTTCTCCAACAAGAGCTTGATGCCAACGTGATCGTGGAAAATCGCCCAGGCGCGGGGTCTACCGTGGGTACCGGTCGTCTCGCTCGTGGTGGCCGCGATGCTGAACACACCATTTTAATGGCCTCGCCAGGGCACACCATTGGCGCTGCCATCTATCCTGATCTCAGCTACGACCCGGTCGAAGATTTCGTTTTTCTGCAAAACATGGTCGACATACCTAACGTCATGGTGGTCCCTGCAGACAGCCCCTATGAAAGCGTTATTGAGTTCGTAGAAGCGGCGAAAGAAGAAAACATGACCTTCAGTCACAGTGGCGTGGGTAGCTCCATTCATATGTCGGGCGAGCTGTTCAAAACACTGACCGAAACCAACCTGACGGCGGTGCCTTTTGCTGGCAGTGGTGCGGCGCTTCCGGCGTTGCTGGGCGGCGATGTTGATGTGGCGTTCGAGAACATGCCGACGGTGCTTTCGCACATACGTTCCGGTGATCTACGGGCGCTTGCGGTCACTTCTGCTGAACGCTCCGAGTATCTGCCCGATGTCCCGACACTGTCAGAAATCGGTGAGTACAACCTTGACCAGTTCATTACGACTGCCTGGTTCGGTCTGATAGCACACAACTCCTTCCCGGAAGAGGCGCAAAGCGTCATGCAAGAGGCTCTGGCCAAGGTGATGGAGCGTGAAGAGTTTGTAGAATTCGCGGACCAACTGGGTGCTGAGCCGGGTCAAGTGTCGGGTGAAGAATTCAAGCAGTTTATTATTGAAGACTTGGAGCGTTGGGAAAACGTAGCTGAGCAGGCGGGTATTAGCCAGTAAGCAAGGCAGCCTTTGATCTAGCGGAGAGGCGAGGGCAAGCATCCTCGCCTCTCTTGTTTCGATGTGTCTTGTTTCAAAGTCTCTTAGATCTATATCTCTTGGCTCTATATTACTTAGTTCTATATTACGTAGTTCTTTGGAGAAGGCAGTGAAGACTACCTCGGATTTTAAGCGCAGGGTTAAAGACCCGGCTGACGTAGTGGCGGGCGTTATTCTGCTTTGCTTTTCCATTGCGCTGGTCTTTTATCTGGTGCCTAACTACATCAATGAACCGCCCATCATGCAAAACCCCATGATGTCGCCTCGTTGGCTGCCGGAAATTGTTGGCTGGTTGATACTGCTGTTTTCTATCCTGCTCATCCTGCAAGGCTTCCTGTTAGACAGAAGCAGTGAGGAGGATGAACGAAATATTGAGAAAGGGTCGACACGCCGCTTTGTATTGATGGTGGTCGCCCTGTTGATATATGTCGCTTTGTTTGAATCGATGGGTGCGGTGTTTACCGGGATTATCGCGACGCTGGTGCTGTTTGTGGCGCACCCTGTTCGCACGTGGTGGGTCTATAGCATGGCATTTGTATTTCCTATCGTTGTGACCTTCATATTTGTAGAAGTCATGAATGTGCCGCTTCCGATATCGCCAATCGGCTTCTGATTGGCTACTTATTCTGCTGGGTGATCTATGGAAAATTTTTCGGAAGTCATAGAGTTATTCTTTAGTTTAGATAACTTCATCGCTATCGCTGTGGGGGTCGTCATCGGCGTGGTCGTGGGGTCGATTCCTGGCTTGACCGCCACGATGGCGGTGGCACTGGCATTGCCCTTTACCTTCTCCATGCAGCCTGTCGCCGCTATTTTGCTGCTGGTAGGTATCTATAAAGGGGGAATGTACGGTGGTTCCATTACGGCCATTTTAATAAGAACCCCCGGCTCACCTGCCTCCGCCTGTACCTTGTTGGACGGCTACCCCATGGCGCAGCAGGGGCATGCGAAGAAAGCACTTAAGACAGCACTTTATTCGTCGGTCATTGCCGACTTCATCTCTAATATTGCCCTGATCTTTTTTGCTGCCTATTTGGCAAAAATCGCCCTGAACTTTGGCGCGCCAGAGTTTTTCTGGCTGATCTGCTTTTCGCTTACCATCATTATTTCTTTGGCCAGCGGCTCTATGATCAAGGGCTTGATGGCTGCGCTATTAGGTATTCTGCTTTCCCTGGTAGGGCTAGATGAAGTCTTTGGTTCTCAACGGTTTACCTTTGGCAACTACAACTTGATGGACAGCATCTCCTTTATCCCGCTGTTGATTGGTCTGTTTGCCATCCCTGAGATTATCGAGTTCTACCGCAAAAAAGCGCTTCCTCATATTAAGGCGAAGGCGAGCGGTGCCGGTCTTGCTTTTTCTGAACTGAAGCGCTGCATGACCACCATTGTGCGGGGTAGTTTGATTGGTGTGATTATTGGTGCAATCCCAGGTACTGGCGCTACTGCGGCTGCTTTTATTTCCTATAGCGATGCACGCAGGCGGTCGCCCAACAAGGCTAACTTTGGTAAAGGCGAGGTAGAGGGTGTTGCCGCCGCCGAGGCTGGTAATAATGGCGTCGCCGGGGCGACGATGATTCCCTTGTTATCGCTGGGTATTCCAGGGGATGTCATCACGGCCATTATCCTTGGTGCCTTTATGGTTCATGGGCTTACGCCTGGCCCCCTTATGTTCCAAGAGAATCTATCCCTGATCTACGCCTTGTTTATGGGCATTATGTTCAGCTCGCTGGTATTGCTGTTGGTGGGTAATGTGGCCATCAAGTACTTCTCTTTGATTGCTGATATCCCTAAATCAGTTCTCTTTCCCATCGTATTGATGTTCTGCGTTTATGGCGCTTACGCCGTTAATAACGACACCTTTGACATATGGGTGATGATGGCCTTTGGCGTCATGGGCTATATCTTCAATCGCGCCGCGATACCGGCTGCGCCCTTTTTGATCGGGTTTATCCTCGGGCCAATGTTCGAAGATAATCTGCGCCGCTCTTTATTGATCGGACATAACGATCTGTCGATCTTCGTTCGCGGCCCCATTACCTGGGTTTTCATTGCATTGACGGTGGGCTCCATTTCCCTGGCACTTTACCGCTTTATTTCCGCGCGCCGTGAAGCGCGCAATGCTGCCGCTAAATCACAAGAAGTTTGATGTTCTTCGGAGAAGTGCAATGGCGGGACCACTGACGGGGCTTCGGGTACTGGATTTAAGTCGTGTAATGGCTGGCCCCTGGTGTACGCAGATACTGTCAGATATGGGCGCCGAAGTGATTAAAATTGAGCACCCGCTGCTGGGTGATGATACCCGCCACTGGGGACCGCCCTGGTTAAAAGACCGGGAGGGCAACGACACCTCGGAATCGGCCTATTACCTTTCCGCCAATCGCGGCAAACATTCGGTGACCGTGGATATCGGCCAGCCCGAAGGCCAGGCACTGGTGCGTGAACTGGCAACTGAAAGCGATATTCTGGTAGAGAACTTCAAAAGCGGTGGCTTGGCAAGAAAAGGGCTCGATTACGCAACGTTAGAGGCAATCAATCCGCGACTGATTTACTGCTCGATTACCGGATTTGGCCAGACGGGGCCAATGGCCTCCATGGCAGGTTACGACTACCTGATCCAAGCACAAGCCGGGTTAATGAGCATTACCGGAGCCGCTGACGGAGAACCTGGCGCTGGGCCACAGCGGGTAGGTATGGCTGTTTCAGACCTGACCACTGGGATGAACGCTACCATCGCTATTCTTGGCGCGTTGCACCACCGGCACCAGACGGGGGAAGGCCAATATATCGATATGGCGCTGCTGGATGTTCAGGTGAGCTGGCTGGCGAACCAAGCGATGAACTACTTTTGCAGTGGCACCCCACCGACCCGGACGGGCGAGTACCATCCTAACCTAGTGCCCTACCAGCCGTTTCCGACGGCCGATGGCGAAAAAGTCATCATTGCGATCGGTAATGATGGGCAGTTCAGGCGCTTCTGTGAGGCCGTCGGGCGACCTGATTTGGCAAGCGATCCCCGGTTCAGCACTAACCCGGAACGCGTCAAGCATCGGCTTGATCTAATCCCGCAGATGGTCACCATCACCCAAGGGCGCTCAAGCCGTGAATGGATAGAGAGGCTGGGCGCCATTAGCGTGCCCTGCGGGCCGATCCAGAATATTGCCCAGGTCTTTGCTGACCCTCAGGTTCAAGCGCGGAACATGCAGATTGAGCTGGAAACCGACACCGGTGCAGTGCCCGGCGTGGCCAATCCGATCAAATACTCCAGAACCCCGCTGGAGTATCACAAGCCACCACCACGCTTGGGCGAGGACACCGATAGCGTGTTAGCACGCTTACTGCACAAAGGCGCTGAGGAAATCAGCACCCTGCGTGAAAAAGGGGTCGTGAAGTAGCTTCACTACCCCTAGCCGACGGTCACCCCGCCACACACGAACAGCGTCTGGCCGGTGATAAAACCACTGCGCTCATCACAGTAAAAGCTAACGGCCTGCGCGACATCCTCGGGCTGGCCCATGCGTTTTAGCGGAATATTCTCGACGATGCGCCTGGCGCGTTCAGAATCGGGAGGGTTGTTTTGCCAGAAAGCACTGGTCGCAATGGGGCCAGGCGCAACGCAATTAACCGTAATATTGTGTTCGGCAAGTTCCAGTGCCCATGTGCGCGCCATGGATTGCAGTGCGCCTTTGGTGGCGCTATAGATCGTGCGTGCCTCTTTGCCAAGCACCACTCGGCTGGTGTTCAGAACGATACGCCCCATGCCACTAGCCTTCATACTGGGCAGCAGCGCCTGGGTGCAGATCAATGCCGAGCGTACGTTCAGATGCATTAACTTGTCGAAGTCCTCAAGCTGCGCTTCTTCAATCAGCGCAGGGGCGACAATGCCGACGTTATTGACCAAACGGGTTACCGTATAGCGCTCGGCGATTTCTGACATTACGCGGCGAGTAGCGTCTGCATCAGCCAGATCGACCTGATAGGCATCGGCTTGCAGGGTCGGCGCTTCGGGTTCGACGATATCCACAACGACCACGCGATAGCCATCTTGCTGTAAACGCAGGGCGATGGCTTGGCCAATGTTTCTAGCGCCTCCGGTCACGACGGCGCAGGGCTGTTGACCAGCAGGTTGGCTCATTTTGTTATCCTTGGCTGCGACAGTTTTATCTTTGTGTGAATTCGAGGCTTAAAACGTTATTAGTCCTGACAGTGTCATTAGCCAGATGATTAAGCTGAGTGTGAAGAAAGACGCGATCGTCCCCACTAGCATGGCGGTGGCGCTAACCCCGCCTAAGCCATAGCGCTGGCCGAATAGCGGATAAATACTAATCATTGGCGAGGCAGCGAATAAGAGCGCACCGGCAAAGTAGATCGGTTCGATATCCGGAATAAGCAGGAACGCAGCCAGGATGGCGAGGGGGTGAATAAGCAGCTTGCCGATCACGATTTGCCCCACATCGCGCATCATGCCCTTAACGTGTAGGCCAAATAGCGACCCACCAATAACGAACAGCGCCGCTGGCCCCGCCGCATCCGCTAGCATATTGATCACTTTCTCAATTGGGCCGGGAATGGCGACGCCTGTTATTGCAATCAGTATACCCACCGTTAGACCGATGAGTACCGGGTTTTTGGCCAGGTTGAGCGCCGTTTGACGAACGGTTTTCCATACGCTTGACCCTTGTTGGTTACCCATTTCAGCAAGAATCAGTGCGGCGGGAATAACAAGCAGGTTCTCAATGAGCATGTTGAGTGCCAAGAGCACCGCCGCCGGCGAACCGATGACCATCGCCGCTACCGGATAGCCAACGAAGCCACTGTTGGCTGCGGCCATCCCCAGCGCTTGCATCGCGCTGGCGTTAAGGGGCTGGCGCTGCAGCTTTAAACAAAGCACCAACCCGGCCCCTAACACCGCTATCGAACCAAGCCCGTACGCCACCAGATAGTGGGGTTGAAAAATAGCCTCCAAAGGCTGCTGGTTTAGCGCGCGAATGACAAGGGCAGGCAGGGCGCAATACAGCACAAAAATACCGACGCCTTGCAACTGCTCACGCTGCATCACCCCACTCCACCGAGCCACATAGCCAATACCGATTAGCAGAAAGATAGGAGTGGTAATCGCGAGTATTGCGAGCATAGCAGCCTCTTCAGCGCCTCATGGTAGTCAATAGCGTAGTTCGAATGGCGAATTATTGTACGCTATTTTGCAAAGGCATCATGGCTAACTTTGCGCGGTTGGCGAGACAAGCTGATCAATATAGTGCGTACGTAGCGGTATCACATGGGGATCGATTTGCTCAGAAGCGATACGATCATGAGTGAAAAAGCGAAACGCATCCACGCCTTGAAACACAAACAGATCAACGCCCGAGAGCGTTTTAGCACCGGCTTGGTGGGCGGCTTTCAACAGTTCGGTGTGAGCCGGAATGTAGACAGCATCAAACACCCAGTGCTGGGCGCCTAGCCCCGCAGTATCGATCGGGCAACCTGGGTGATTGATGTGGCCGATGGGTGAGCAATTGACCACGCCTTGCCACTGGGGTAGCTCGCGCTGCGCCTGCTCGGGGGTGATGCATTGTGCGTTGATGCCCATGCTGTTGAGATCGTGGCTAAGGTTGTGCGCGCGACGCTCATCGTGCTCAAGGATATGAACACAACTGGCCGATAGCTCCCCTAATGCACATGCTACCGCCCGACCCACGCCCCCAGCGCCGATCAATAAGACATCCCCCGCGGGCTGGTCGCCGAACGAGTGGCGGTAGGCGCTGATAAAACCGGTGTAATCCGTATTTTCAGCACGTAAACCCGCCTCATCGAACAGTAATGTGTTGGCGGTGCCAACGCGCTTCACCCCTTCACCGCGGATATCGGCCAGCTGTGCGGCCTTCTCTTTAAAGGGGAAGGTGACATTGGTGCCGCGGTAGCCCTCCTCACGCAGCTTTTGAATGGCGTTGGGAAAATCAAAATCCGTGACCCCCAGGCTGTCGACTAAATCGTAGCGCACCGGTACGCCCAACGATGCCCCTAAGCGCTCATGCAGGTCGGGAGATTGCGATTTGGCGATGCCCTCGCCGACCAGTCCCAGTTTGATCATGCTTATTTCTCCCCTGCGTCATGGTTCGACGCGTCTTGCGTAAGGCCGTCAATGGTAGCTTCCAGGCGCTGCTGCGCGGTGACGCGCACAAAGGCATTCGGTGCACCGAGCCCTTGGTAGCCGTCACGCTGCACCAGCTCGAAGAAAAACGCTTTGCTGCCGGGCTGTGTATACAGCTGATGGAAGTCACCGCCACTGTCTTGATCAAAGAGGATATGGTGATCCTGCATCCACGCATGCGTTTGTGCCGGAAGGTCAAAACGTGCGATCAGGTCGCGGTAATAGTTGCCGGGAATCGGCAGTACCGGTATCCCTGCCTGTTGCAGCGCTGCGCTGGTCTCACGCATAGCGCTGGTGCGCAGGGCGACATGATGAATCCCCGAGCCACCGTACTGGCGCACAAACCGGTTGCTGGCAGTATCCGGCGAGGCGCTGGCGTTAAGCGCCAAGCGAAAACGGCCATTATGATTCTGTAGCACTTGGCTCTGGATCAAGCCACGGGGGTCGGTGACATCGAAAGAGGGGGTAGGCTCCAGCTCGAAAATAGCGCGGTACTGCAGCATCAATGAGAGATAATCATGGTAGGAGAGCGCCACGCTGATGTGGTCGATATCCACCAGGGCTCCTTTAGGAACGGGCTGAACATCAACAGGGAACTCGCGATCCCAAGTGCGGCTGAGTTGCGAATCATCAATGATATAGGAAAGGCTGCCATCCACATTGCGTAGCGCGCTCATGCGATGGCTAGCACCGACCTCTTCGGGTTCGACGATATCGTATCCGAGCTTATCGGCGCGCTTGAAGGCTTCATAAGCGTTGCCAACCCGCAGGCCGATGGCGGTGACCGCGGTGGCATCGCGCCCCGGCACACGGCCGGTAAAGCTTGAATCGGTGTTGAGCACCAGATTAACGTCACCGGCGGCCCAGCGCTCGGCATTCAGCGTATGATGTCGCCCAACGCAGGCCATGCCCAGCGCGCTGAGTAGCGACCGCAGCGAGTCCAAATCCGCGGGCTCAACGGCGATCTCCAGAAAGGCGACCGACTCGATCGGCTGCGGCGCGGGAATCCCGCTGTCACTCTGCATACTGCGCAGCAAATGGTACGAGCGCAGCCCGTCGCGGGCGGTCTGGTCGCTGTGGCCCATGCGAAAGACGTCGTTAAAAATCTCGTGGGAAAGCGGGCCGTCGTAGCGGGTCTCTTCCAGCATGGCCATGAAGCTATCCATCTGTAGCTCACCTTGACCAGGGAAGCAGCGGTAGTGACGGCTCCACGATAGGTGATCCATGGAAAGGCGCGGCGCATCGGCGGTCTGTACCAGAAAGATGCGATCCCCTGGAATACGCCCAATGGTGCCCAGCTCCGTCTGGCGGGAAAAGATATGGAAGGTATCCAGCACTAGGCCGACATTAGGATGCGCGGCACGGCGGACTACCTCCCAGCTATCGCGGTAGTCGTGAATATGCCGCCCCCACGCCAGCGCCTCATAAGCCACGCGCAAATGTCGCCGCGCTGCACGCTCGCCGAGCTCATAATAGTCATCGGCGGCGCGGCTTAACCCCGGTAGGGAGTCAGGGTGGACGGTGCTGCAGGCCATTAGCAGTTCCGTACCCAGCTCTTCCATGAGGTCGAACTTGTGCTCGGCGCGGTCAAACGCTCGCTCCCGGGCGCGCCCTTGCAGCCCTTCGAAGTCACGAAAGGGCTGGAGAGTGACCAGTTTAAGCCCCCGGGAGCGAATCAGCTCGCCTGCCTCGTGGGGTGTGCCGGTGAACGCGGTGAGGTCGTTTTCAAACAGCTCAAGGCCTTCGAAGCCAGCGTCGGCAATGGCGTCTACTTTCTCTTCCAGCGAGCCGCTTAGGCAAACCGTGGCAATCGATGAGTACATCGCGACATGCTCCTTATAGTGCGTTGAATCAGTAGCCCGCCAGGCGTGGCAGGAAGGTGACCAGCTCAGGCACAAAGGTAATCAGCAGCAAGATCAAAAACTGCACGCCGAGCATGGGTAGAATGCGGCGAATAATCGGCCCCATTCCCACCCCGGAAACGGACTCTGCAACAAATAGACACAGCCCCATGGGTGGCGTAATCAGCCCCATCATCAGGTTGAAAATCACCACGATGCCGAAGTGCAATGGGTCGATACCCAGCGCCATCGCAATGGGGTGAAGAATGGGCACGAGTACCAAAATGGCCGCGATGCCCTCCAAGAACAGGCCTACCACCAGTAATAGAAGAATGACGGCAATCAGGAAGGTCCACTGGGTATCGATACTCATCAGCGCCCAGTCCGTCAGCATATTGGGCACACATTCGAACGTTAGCACCCAGTTGGCGGCGGCAACGGCCCCCATGATGACCATGATCACCGCACTATCGCGCATGGCACGAGCGAAGATACCCGGCAGGTTGACCAGCTTGATGTTGCGGTAGAGCACGACGCCCAAAATTAACGCATAGACCACGGCAAAGGCCGCCGCCTCGGTGGGTGTCACAATACCGGCGAGAATCGCCCCAACGACAAAAACGGGCATCAGTGCGGGTAGTAAGCCGTGCAGAAGCGCGTGGCGGCGTGACTGCTGCTTGGTCTTTGAGGTGACCATGTCGCCAGCAAAAAAGTAGACGTAAATCGAAAGCCCTAGCGCCAGCAGAAAACCCGGCACAATACCGGCCAAAAAGAGCCCGGGTACCGACACGCCAGACACCGTGAGCGCATAGATAATCACTGGAATGCTGGGGGGAATAATGGGCCCAATGACCGAGGATGCAGCCGTCAGCGCAGCGGCAAAATCACGCGGATAACCCTCTTTTTCCATAGCGGGGATAAATACCCGCCCTAGCGCCGAGGTATCCGCTATCGCCGACCCTGAAAGCCCGGCAAAAATGACCGACGCCCAGATATTAACGTGTGCCAAGCCAGCTTTAAGACGGCCGACAATGGCGCTGGCCAGATTAATAATACGGTGAGTGATGCCCGCTTCGTTCATCAGCTCGCCAGCCAGAATAAACAGCGGAATCGCCAACAACGGGAAAGACTCCATGCCACCGAAAAACTGCTGCGACACAATGCGAATGTGGTAGGGCAAATCGCCGGTGCTCATGAGCACCGTCAGCGAACCGAGGATGGCAAAGGCAAACGGCACCCCGAGTAATACGAGCGCTAAAAGCAGTATGAAAATCATGGCGAAGCCTCCTCACCAAGCTGCTCGTTCCAACGCAGCGCGCCCATCACCAGGGCAGAGAGACTGAGCAAGCCGCCGCCCATCAACATAGAAGCCTGAAACAGCCACATCGGCATCCCAGTGCTGGACGAGGTGCGCCCGCCACGTGCGGCGATAAACTCAACCGCCGACACCATCAAACCAATCCCCACTACGAAGACGACCAGATCGACGAGCACGGCTTGCCAGCGCACCCAGCGCGGCGGCAGCAAGCGTCGAATAAGGTCAAAACCGATGTGCTTGTCTTGTAGATATGCCCAGGACATACCGAACATCAGGCCGTAAATCATCAGGTAGATGGCGGTGTCTTCTCCCCAGCTAATGGAACCGCCATAGGTGTAGCGGGCAAAGGCATTGCCCGCGACCAGCAAAAATATCAGCATCATGGCAAGCCCTGCCAAGCTGCCATTGAACAGGATCAGACCACGATGTAGCCGGGTGAGAAGAGCAGGCATAGGAGCACCTTCAATCAATAGTCAGGCACGCAGGTTGGCGGATGAACCACTGATGGTTCACCCGCAAGCGTTTGAACAGGTGGGATTAAAAGTTCGCGGAGGCCTCTTCGACGGCCGATGAGAGGCGGTCAATCCACTCGGCATCATCGCCAAGTTCGTCGCGTAGGTACGCTTGTACCGGCGGTTGTGCCGCTTCGCGGAAAGCGTCCATCTGTTCAGCAGTGGGCTGGGTCACTTCCATGCCCTCTTCTTCCAGCTTGGTGATTCCCTGCGCCGAGTTAAACTGCTGGATAGCACGTCCAGTGGTGCCAGCAACGACAGCGGCACGTTTTACAGCAGCTTGCTCTTCTTCAGAGAGAGACTGGAATATCTCATCGTTGACCAGGATGTGATCAACGCCATAAACGTGGCGATCAAGCGTGAGGTAGTCTTGGAACTCGTAGAAGTTATTGCCGTAGATCACCGAGATAGGGTTCTCTTGGCCATCAACGACACCCGTGGCAAGCGCTGTCGGTACTTCACCCCAAGCGATGCCCTGGGGCTCGCCACCCAACGCGCTGACCATTTCCAGGTAGAGCGGAATCGTTTGTACGCGGAATTTCAGGCCTTCCATATCCTCGGGCGAGTTGATGGGGCGCACGGAGTTGGTGAAGTGCCGAAAGCCAGTCTCGCCGTAGGCTAATGTACGCAGGCCGGTTTGCTGTAAGCAGTGCTCCGCAAGTGCGGCGCCAAATTCGCCGTCCAATACTTGCCATGCCACTGGCGCCGACGGGAACGTGTAAGGGATATCCGTCACGGCCACCGCTGGGCAGAAATTGGCGTAGGCGCCGGAAACCATGGCGATGCTAATCGTGCCATCCTGGGCGCCTTCGATTAGCTCAGTTTCGCCGCCGAGAGAGCCGGCAGGGTAGAGTTCCACGGTGAGGTCAGTTTCAGCCTCGACAAGGTTTTTGAATACCTGGCCCGCCGCGCCTTTTTTCGACGTCGTCCAGTCATCTGGATCCACATGGGCAAAGCGCAGCGTTTGTGCGGAAGCGGTTGCGGCGGATGCTAGCGCGGCGGCAGCGATAGCCGCCGTCAAGGCGCGTTTTACGGAGGTAGGTTTTGATGCAAACAGTGGGCGTAAAGACATTGTTATTGTCCTCTTATTGGGCCGTTGTCAGGGGGTTGAAAAGACCTCTAGCAGTGGCGTGCGTGGCCTTTTAACCCTTTCCCGAGCAACAATGTACGAAATGGTACGTTCAGTCAAGCTATGGCATACTAGACAAAAGACGACCACGACAATAAAAGAGCATGCTCTATGACAGCCACTTCTACTAAAGCCAGCCCTCCTGCCACGCGGCGGCGTCGCAAAAACGATCCCGAATCCGTGCGCGCCGATATTCTCGCCGTGGCTACTCGTGAGTTCTCAGAAAAAGGCCTCTCTGGGGCACGAATTGACGAAATTGCCGAGAAAACCCGTGCCTCCAAGCGGATGATTTATTACTACTTCAGTGATAAAGAGACACTTTATTTACATACCCTGGAGGCGGCTTACCAGAAAGTGCGCCTTCAAGAGGCCGAGTTGGATCTTGACCACCTGGCCCCGCTTGAAGCACTTAGCCGACTAGTGCGCTTTACCTTCTGTCATCACGCCAAGAATCCCGATTTTATTCGCCTGGTCATGATCGAAAATATTCACCATGGGCGCTTTATCGCGCAGTCAGCGCTGATTCAATCGCTCAATGCTGGGGTGATTGATGTGCTTACCAATGTGTATGCGCGAGGTGTCGAGGCTGGCTGCTTTCGTGAGGGTTTAGACCCAAGGGAGTTACACTGGCTGATTAGTGCGCTGTCGTTTTTCAATGTCTCCAACCAGCACACGTTCTCGCGAATTTTCGATTGGCATCAAGCCGCGCCGGAGAATCAGAGTAAGTTAGAAGATCATGTCACTGAGATGGTGCTGCGTTATGTGGTTACGGATGCCACGTTGTCACCATCCTAGGCACTTATCCTTACCTTTGGTGCTGCCTGCCCTGGGTACAGATAGGCAAGAGTACGTTGGCAAATTAGCGAATACCTTTTAGCGTACAATTCGAATAACGAACAAAAGTACATTTTGTCCTGTGAGTCGGCTTTTTGGCTATGTTGTTAAATTCGGGACAACGTTAATAGGAGGCTTGGCACCCATGCCTGCTGGATTTTTAAAACACCCTTTTATGAGTCAGCGTGCGGTCGCAGCTTGCGATGAAGACGCGATGGTGAACGCCATGCTGGCCTTTGAGCTAGCGCTGGCCGAGGTTCAAGAAGCCAGCGGTGCTGTCCCCGTTGGCGTTAGCCAGCAAATGCGCCACCAATTGGAAATTGCGACGTTTAGTATCGCCGATATTGCCGAAGGCATTGCCAGCGGCGGTAATGCGGCCATCCCCTTCGTCAAGCAGGGCCGGGTACTGCTGGCCGATGAGCTCAAGCGCTACTGGCACCAGGGCGCGACCAGCCAGGACGTGGTCGACTCCGCGCTGATGCTGCTGCTTAAACCGCGCTTGGCGGCGCTGGATGAGTTACTGCTGCGCTGCCGTTCGGCGGCAACAGCGCTGATGGATGCTCATATCGACACGCCCATGGTCGGGCGTACGCTAATGCAGCAGGCGCTGCCGATCACCTTTGGCGTCAAGGTGGCCCACTGGGCGATCGGCCTTGAGCAGAGCCGCCGGCGGTTAAGCCACATTGAGCTCCCCGTTCAGTTCGGCGGTGCGGTGGGCGTGCACTCGGGTTGGGATAACGTTGGGCTTGAATGGATGGATGCGTTGGCCGAGCGGTTAGGCTTGGCAGCGCCGGTACTGCCCTGGCATACCGATCGCTACCCGATCCATGCACTTGGCACCGCGTTAGATGCCGTGGCGGGCGCGGCTGAAAAAGTCGCGCTGGATGTGTCGCTACTGACGCAAACCGAAGTCGGCGAAGTAGCGGAACCCTCCGCGCCCGGGATGGGGGAGTCCTCTTCCATGCCTCATAAGCGCAATCCGGTACGGAGCGCGCTGATTCGCGGTGCGGCGCGACAAGTACATGGCCACACCAGCGTATTGATCAACGCTGCCGCCCAGCCTCTTGAGCGCGGACTAGGGGAGTGGCATGCGGAGTGGGCGCCACTGATGGAAAGCGTTCTACTGGTGGAAGGCGCGCTGGAACAAGTGGCGGTGCTATTGGAAGGGCTCGAGGTCTACCCTGAACATATGCAGCGAAACTTGTCAGCCACCGGCGGCGGCATTATGGCCGAGCCCGCTGCTCGGTTACTGGCGCCTGCGCTAGGCACGGACAGAGCCAAGGCCGTTAGCGCAGAAGCAGCAGAAACCGCTCGTCAGGAAGCGCGCGCTTATGCAGACGTACTCTTAACCCATTCTGACGTAAAAGGGATTATTGACCCCGAGTCACTGCGTAAGGCCTGCGACCCCGCTTTATACCTTGGTAGCAGCATTGATCAGGTTCTGCGTACCCAAAAGTGGCTTAGAATAAGCTAATTACTTGAAAAGTAATATTTTTTAAAAAGCCTGTTAGGCGTGCGGTGATTCATGGTTCGCCGCTTAGCAGCACGGCAGGATTTGACCCTAAAAGCGTTCAGCAGTAACTTGTTCGTATAGAGAATCTATGTTCGATTGACGAACAAGTATCGATAAGTACGCCAACGACCTGCTAAGAGGCACCCATCATGGCCGAGTTTCTCAGCTTGCATGACGCGGTAGCGCGCTACGTCCAAGACGGCGCCACCGTGGCCATGGAAGGCTTTACCCACCTGATTCCGTTTGCTGCGGGTCATGAAGTGATCCGTCAGAAAAAGCGCGACCTGACGCTGATCCGCATGACCCCCGATATCATCTATGACCAGATGATTGGCGCGGGCTGTGCCAAAAAGGTGATCTTCTCATGGGGTGGTAACCCTGGTGTGGGATCGTTACACCGCCTGCGTGATGCGGTCGAGAAAGGCTGGCCGTGCAAGATCGAGATTCTTGAGCATAGCCATGCCGCTATGGCCTGCGCCTTTGAAGCAGGCGCGGCGGGGTTACCGATGGCGGTATTTCGCGGCTACATCGGCAGCGAACTGCCCAGCGTTAACGATCAAATCAAATTCATCGAGTGCCCCTTTACCGGCGAGCGCTTAGCCGCTGTGCCCTCGGTTCGCCCAGATGTGTCGATCATCCACGCGCAGCGGGCGGATCGCCAGGGCAACGTGCTGGTGGAAGGGATCGTTGGCGTGCAGAAAGAGGCCGTACTGGCTGCCAAGCACAGCATCGTCACAGTGGAAGAGATCGTCGATGACCTCAACGCCCACCCGAACGCCTGTGTGATTCCCAGCTGGGCGATCAGCGCCATTGCGGTGGCCGAGAAAGGCGCGCTGCCTTCCTACACTCACGGCTATTACGGTCGCAGCAACCGTTTCTATAAAGAGTGGGATGCCATCGCCCGAGATCGAGACACCTTCACCCAGTGGCTCGACGACAACGTCTTTAATGCCGCCGATAACGTGGGAGGCCACGCCTGATGAGTCTGGAATATACCTCTTCTGAAATGATGTCGGTGACCGCTGCACGGGCGCTGGAAAACGGCATGACCTGCTTTGTGGGTATTGGTTTACCTTCTGAAGCCGCTAACTTGGCGCGTCTTACCCATGCCCCCGATGTGGTGCTGATTTATGAGTCCGGCACGCTGCAGACCAAGCCCGATATTCTGCCGCTCTCCATCGGCGATGGTGAACTGTGCGAATCAGCGCTCACCACTGTCGCGGTACCGGAGATGTTCCGCTACTGGCTCCAGGGTGGCAAAGTCGATGTGGGCTTTTTAGGCACTGCGCAGATTGACCGTTTTGCTAATCTGAATACCACGCTGATTGGCGATTATAAAGCGCCCAAGGTACGGTTGCCGGGTGGCGGTGGTGCGCCGGAAATAGCCACCAACGCCGGTGAAGTCTTTATCACCCTGAAGCACTCGAAGCGCGCTTTCGTGAAAGATGTCGACTTCGTGACTACCTTGGGCTTTGGCCGCGACGGCAAAGGGCGCGACAACGTGCCCAATATCGGCAAAGGTCCTACCCGTGTGATTACCGACCTGTGCGTGATGAAGCCCGACCCGGACACCAAAGAGCTGGTAGTGGTATCGCTGCATCCCGGCGTGAGTCGCGAAGACGTGACGGAAGCCACCGGCTGGGAAGTGCGCTTTGCCGAGCAGCTCGAAAGCACCCCTGAGCCCAGTGAAAAAGAACTGACGATTTTGCGTGAACTTAAAGCGCGCACTGAACGGGCCCACGCTGGCGAATAAGGAGTTTGCTATGAGTGACGTTTATTTATGCCATCCTCGCCGCACCGCAGTAGGCCGCTTTGGCGGCACCCTGGCCAGCGTGCGCCCGGATGATTTTGCCGCGACGATTTTTAAAGCCGTATTAGCAGAAGCGCCGGAACTTGACCCTGCTGCCATTGAAGAAGTCTTTATGGGCTGCGCCAACCAGGCCGGTGAAGATAACCGCAATGTGGCGCGGATGTCGTCGCTGCTGGCGGGCATTCCTACCTCAGTGCCCGGCACCACTATGAACCGCCTGTGCGGCTCGGGTATGGACGCAGTCGGTACCGCGTTTCGCGCCATTAAAGCCGGTGAAATGGAGCTGGCGTTGGCAGGCGGCGTGGAGTCCATGTCTCGCGCGCCCTACGTAATGGGCAAGGCCGATAGCGCTTTCGCCCGCAGTCAAAAACTCGAAGACACCACCATTGGCTGGCGCTTGATCAACCCGCTGATGAAGAAAGCGTTTGGGGTTGATTCCATGCCGGAAACGGCGGAAAACGTCGCCGAGCAGTTCAATATCTCTCGGGAAGATCAGGACGCTTTTGCCCTGCGCTCCCAGCAAAAAGCCGCTGCCGCTCAAAAAGCGGGGCGCTTTGCCCAGGAAATCACGGCCATCGAGATCCCGCGCCGTAAGCAAGCGCCTCTGATTTTTGACCAGGACGAGCACCTGCGGGAAACCACGCTGGAGAAGCTCGCGGGCCTACCCACGCCTTTCCGTGAGGGCGGCAGTGTAACCGCAGGCAATGCTTCTGGTGTCAACGACGGCGCAGCCGCCATGCTGGTGGCCAGTGAAGCCGCCGTCAAACAGCACGGCCTGAAGCCGATGGCGAAAATCATCGGCATGGCCACCGCTGGCGTTGAGCCGCGTATCATGGGCTATGGGCCGGTACCGGCAGTGCAGAAACTACTCAAGCGCACTGGTATCGCCATGGATGATATCGATGTGTTTGAGTTTAACGAAGCGTTCGCCGCCCAGGCGCTGGCCTGTATGCGAGACTTGGGCCTTAAAGACGACGACCCCCGCGTGAACCCCAACGGCGGCGCGATTGCCCTGGGCCACCCGCTGGGCATGTCCGGTGCGCGTCTGTTAATGACCGCTGCCCATGAGTTGCAGAGCAGCGGTAAGCGCTACGCACTATGCACCATGTGCGTTGGTGTAGGGCAGGGTATCGCCACGCTGATCGAACGGGTTTAACGGAGGCAGACATGGCTTTTCATACCATCAACGGTCGCAGCGTGGCCTACCGGCTGCTCGGCGCGGAAGCGAATCCACTTATCGTGCTGGCCCATCCGTTGGGCATGAGTCAGGCGGTATGGGACGACGTTATCCCCCTGCTTTTGTCTCGCTATCGAGTACTGACCTGGGATCTTCCCGGCCACGGCGCTAGCCAAGCGGTTAGCGGCGAGCAGATCACGCCCGCCGATTTAGCCGCTGAGGCTCTGGCATTGGCAGAACTGGCGGGCGCTGAGCGCTTTCACTTTGCCGGTACGTCCATTGGCGGTGTCGTCGGCCAGCAGCTAATTGCCGAACATAGCGAGCGCCTGCTCTCCGTGACGCTGACCAACACCGGCGCAGTGATCGGCAATCCGGACTTATGGAACACCCGCGCAGGCCGCGTGCGGCAGGAAGGCTTGGCGGCGATGTCTGAAGAGATCGTGCCGCGCTGGTTTGCACCAAAAGCGTTTGAGGATAGCCCCGCGCTGAAAGCTGGCTGGTGTGTGCAAATGGGCCGTGGCGATGATGAGTCCTACGCTCAGCTGTGCGAAATGCTTGGCCGCGATACCTTTACTGGCAAGCTCTCAGGTAAGCACGTCCCTCATCAGGTCGTTCCCAATAAAGTCAAAGTACAGCTGTTTGGCGGCAGTGAAGATATGGCCACGCCGCCCGCCACGCTGGAAGCCTTGGCGGCAGAGCTTGATGGCGCACCGCTAGAGATTTTTGACGGCGTGGGCCATGTGCCTTCGGTAGAAGACCCAGCGCTAATTGCGCAAAAGCTCCTCGCGGTGCTTGCCACTGATTTAGGCGATGTGGCGAACCACGGCGTGGCGTACGCCACTGGCCTTGAAACCCGCAAGCAGGTATTGGGAGAAGAGCATGTGGCGCGCTCGACCGCCAACGCCAATAGCCTGGATGCCCCCTTCCAGCAGATGATTACCCGCTTGGCCTGGGGTGAACTGTGGAGCAACGGCGACCTAACCCGTCGCGAGCGCAGCATGATCACCACGGGCATTCTCGCCGCGCTCGGGCGCGAAGAGCTAACGCTGCACTTGAAAACCGCCAAGCGTATTGGCCTGACGGAGGCCGAGCTGCGCCAAGTGCTGATGCACGTCGCCATTTATGGCGGCGTGCCCGCAGCGAATCACGCCTTTGCGCTGGCCAAAGAGTTGGGCTGGGGCGAGTAGCGAGTCAAAATAATGGATGAGAGGTAAGGGTGATGACCCACGATAACAAACGCTTTGTGGCACGCGACCGCAACTGGCATCCGCCTGCCTTTGCGCCGGGCTATAAAACCTCGGTCGCGCGCTCGCCCCAGCAGGCGTTGGTAAGCATGCAGCAGCCGACCGTTTCAGAGCTAACCGGCCCGGACTTCAGCCACCTGCGCATGGGCTCGCACGACAACGACCTGCTGATGAACTTCCGCCAGGAACCGAGCCAGGGCGGTCTGCCCCAGGGCGAGCGGATTATCATGTTCGGCCGGGTGGTCGATCAATTCGGCAAGCCTATACCACATACCCTGGTAGAAATGTGGCAGGCCAATGCGGGCGGGCGATACCGGCATAAAAACGATAAGTATCTGGCACCGTTAGACCCTAACTTTGGCGGCGTGGGGCGTTGTTTAACCGATGAGCAAGGGATGTACCGCTTCCGTACCATCAAGCCCGGCCCCTACCCGTGGCCGAATGACATGAACAGCTGGCGACCCGCGCATATTCACGTATCGGTGACCGGCCCTTCAATTTCAACCCGTCTGATTACCCAGATGTATTTTGAGGGCGACCCGCTGATTCCCCTGTGCCCCATCGTGCATACGCTGAAAGATCCGCTCGCGGTTGAGACGATGATTGGTCGACTCGATATGGCCCACAGTAAGCCGATGGATTGCCTTGCCTATCGCTTTGATGTGGTGGTACGCGGTGAGCTGCAGACCTACTTTGAAAACCAATAAGGGTGGGGATATCTCATGAATCAGCCTAACAGCCAGCCGACCAGCGACCTGATGCTGCGTGAAACCGCCTCGCAAACCGCTGGCCCCTACGTGCACATTGGTCTGGCGCTTGCTGCGGCGGGCAACCCAGTGCGGGATGAAGAGATCTGGAACGAGATGGCCAAGCCCGATGCCGAGGGTGAGCATATCGAAGTTGTCGGCATTGTCATCGACGGCAACGGCGACTTAGTACGCGATGCCTTTTTAGAAGCATGGCAGGCCGATGCTAACGGTGAGTACCAAGCCGATTACGACCTCAGCAAACCGTTCAATAGCTTTGGCCGCACCGCGACGACGTTTGATCACGGCAGCGAGTGGTCGCTGACGACCATTAAGCCCGGCGCGGTAAAGCACCCAAGCGGCCAAGTAATGGCCCCACATATCAACCTGACGCTGTTTGCCCGCGGGGTGAATATCCACCTGCAAACGCGGCTTTACTTTGACGATGAAGCGGAAGCGAACGCTCAGTGCCCGGTGCTATCGCGGATCGAGTCACCGGCGCGTCGCCAAACCTTGATCGCCAAGCGCGAAGAGGTCGATGGTAAGGTGCGCTACCGGTTGGATATCCGCCTGCAAGGTGAAGGCGAGACGGTGTTTTTCGATTTCTAGCCCCTTAGTCTGCAAGTTTGTGAATAAAAACCAAAAGGCGTTGCTTATCCGTAAGCAGCGCTTTTTTTGTTTGGGTTCGACCTTGGTAGGGCATTGATCTTGTAAAAATCCAACTTTTACCTGTCATTGTACCTTTTGAAGACGGCGTGAAAGCAGCAACACTGGTGATGCGAGGCAGGAGGCTGAAAAGACCGGGCGACATAGCCTGAACATAGACGAATGTCGATTAGCCCTACGCCTCATAGTGAATTAATGTGAATACTTAAAGCGAACTACTATTCGCTATACGAACTTACAATAATCCAAAAAGTCCTGGAGGCTCCAATGAAAATGTCCCTATCCCGTTGTGTGTTGGCGGCAGCGATTGCTGGCCTTGCTGTTAGCTCTGCCCAGGCAGAGACGACGCTGCGTATGGCGCACTTTTGGCCTGGCCCTTCAGGCGTTAACCAAGATGTTTTGCAGGCGTGGGCCGATACCATTGAAGAAGAATCCAATGGTGATCTCACCATTCAAATGTTCCCCGCTGGTACCTTAGCCAAACCAGATTCCATTTATGAAGCCGCTGCCAACGGCATCGCCGATATTGGCGCTACGGCACAGGGTTATACGGCTGGCCGTTTCCCGCTGTCGCAAATTGTCGAGCTTCCAGGTGTCGCTTCAACGGCAACCCAAGGGGCGTGTGTGCTGCAAACTCTCTATGACGACGGCCATTTGGATAGCGAATACGAAGATACCCGCCCGCTGTTTATGTTTACCACGGGCCCTGGTGGTATCCACACCATCGACACCGATGTGCAAACCCCTGCCGATCTGGAAGGCCTGCGCATTCGCCGCCCCACCGCCGTCGCGGGTGAGATGCTGGAAAATATGGGTGCAAGCCCGGTGGGCATGCCAGCGCCCGATATTTACACCTCCATGCAGCGCGGCGTGATTGATGGCTTAAGCTTTCCTTGGGAAGGTTTAAAAGGTTTCCGCGTTAATGAGCTAGTCAGTTATCACACCGAAGTGCCGTTCTACACGCTGATCTTTGTTGCCACCATGAACCAGCGTGCCTATGACGGCCTGACCCCTGAGCAGCAAGCGGTGATTGATAATAACTCAGGCATGAAATGGGCTGAAAACGCCGGTGCCGTGTTTGACCGCTTAGATGTGGAAGGCAAGCAAGAAGCGGTTGATGCGGGCCATACCATTCGTGAAATTGAAAACCCGCTTCAACACCCTGACTGGCAAGAGCCGCTCGAAACCGGTATCGAAAACTACCTAACACAGTTGGAAGAGCGTGGTTTGAGCCAAGCCCGCGAGGTGTATGAGGCTGCACTGGCCGCTAGCGAGTCTTGTGGTACCCAAGAGGGGTAAGTTTTTATGCAGTCTAGTCTCTCTTTTCAACAACTCCTCTTTCGGGCCAGCCATTGGCTGGCCCTTGTTTGTCGCTTGGTGGCGGGAATCGCACTGATCGGGCTGTTGGCGGTCACCATTGCCGATGTCAGTACTCGCTATCTTTCCCGGCTAACGGAAGGAGCCATTGCGTTGCGTGTTTCCGGCAGCGTTGAGTTGGTTAGCTATTTGATGCTGTTCGCACTATTGGCGGCAATGGCCGCTAATGTCGAGAAAAGCCAAGTGGTGGTGGAAGCATTCTCGCACCGCTTACCCCAGGCGATTAAAAATCGTATCCAAGGGCTATTTTTGCTGGGCTTTACGGCGCTGGGGCTAATCCTGTTTGTGGGATTACTGGACTCTGCTGCTGCCGCCACGCAGTACGGAGAAGTCACTCAAGATCTGCGCTTGCCCATGGGCCCTATTTTCCAATTGGCAGCGGTGCTCAGCTTACTGCTGGGGTTGCGAAGTTTTATGCATGCGCTGCTGGGCATGATCTATGCCACTGGTGAGGAGGCGCCTCATGGGGAGTGAAGCGATTGGCGCCATCGGGCTAGGGCTTTTATTGGTATTAATGATTCTGCGTGTGCCCGTTGCCCTCACGATGCTGATCGTGGGCGTGGTGGGCTTTGCGCAAATCATTAGTTGGGACGCAGCCGTTGCGCAGTTAAAAACAGTGCCGGTAGAAGTGCTCTCGAACTACAGCTTCAGTGCCGTACCCATGTTTATCTTAATGGGCGTGCTGGCGGCCCATTCGGGCATGGCCGGTAAGCTGTTTGATTCAACGCGGATCATTTGCGGTGGCTGGAAGGGCGGCCTGGCGATTGCAGCGGTGGGCTCATGCGGTATCTTCTCGGCGATTTCCGGCTCTTCGTTAGCGACTGCGAGCACCATGACGCGAGTGGCGTTGCCGGAGATGGAGCGCTATGGCTATAACCGTGGCTTGGCCACCGGGGCGCTTGCTGCGGGCGGCACGCTGGGTATTATGATTCCACCCAGTATTGCGCTGCTGATCTACGCCATTCTAACTGAGCAGTCCGTGGGCGATATGTTCATGGCGGGTCTGATCCCTGGCCTCTTGGGGCTAGTGATGTACTCCCTGACCATTACCGTGGTGATGTGGCTGCGCCCCTCACTGGCGGTGGCCGGTCAGCCTACGGCTTGGAAAGAGAAGTTGCTCTCGCTGACCGGCTTGGTGCCTTTCTTTGGCGTTTTCCTGGTGATGATTCTAGGCATTTATTTTGGTGCCTTTACACCAACGGAAGGCGCTAGTGTCGGGGCGTTCGCCACGCTGCTTTATGCCCTGGTAAAAGGAATGCGCGGTGCGCAGCTATGGGCCAGCGTCCAAGAGACTTTGGCGCTCTCTGCCGTGGTGTTCTTTATGCTGGTAGGGGCTGAAACGCTGGGTTATTTCATCTCCGTTTCGCGCATTTCGTTTTCCATTACTGACGTGCTCTACGGCATGGATCTAACGCCACTCGTCGTCGTGCTGTGCATCCTGGCGCTCTACTTTGTGCTGGGCATGTTTATGGACTCCATCGCGATGCTGGTGATCACCGTTCCTGTGGTGTATCCGATCATTCAGGCGATGGGCATTGATCCTGTCTGGTTCGGTATTCTTACCGTATTGACGGTAGAGCTGGGGCTTATGACCCCGCCGGTGGGGATGAACGTGTTTGTGATTAAAGCGATGGCGCCGCATGTGGGGCTAGGTGAGATTTTTAAAGGGGTCGCGCCATTCGTAGTCTCTGACTTACTACGCCTTGCGCTGCTCATCGCTTTCCCCATCCTGAGTACTATGTTTCTGCTGTAGGCTTTTTTACTACAAGGAGTTAAGGCCATGTTCACCACTCAGCTATTGTCGGCGGGCCAATCAACCGCTGCTGAGCAAACTGCCACCTTTACCCGCGCGAACCCATTAAGCGGTGAAGTGGTCACCACCGCTGCGGCAGCAAGTGTCGGTGATGCGAACACGGCAGCGGACGCCGCAGGCAGTGCGTTTGAAGCATGGTCAAGAACAGGCCCAGGGGAGCGACGCGCCAAACTGCTTAAAGCGGCTGAGCTAATGGAAGCACGTCAGGGGGATTTCATCGATCGAATGGTAGAAGAGACCGGTGCCACGCTAGGCTGGGCAGGGTTTAACGTTAAAGTGGCGGCTGATGTATTGCGTGAAGCAGCGGCGTTAACGACGCAAATCCAAGGCGATATCATCCCCTCGAACGTACCTGACAGTATGGCGATGGGCGTGCGTGTACCTTGTGGCGTCGTGGTGGGCATCGCACCCTGGAATGCGCCGATTATTCTGGGTACGCGAGCCATCGCCACGCCCTTGGCCTGCGGCAATAGCGTTATTTTGAAAGCTTCCGAGCAGTGCCCTGCGACGCACCATTTGATTGGTGAAGTGCTACAGGAAGCAGGGTTTGTCGATGGTGTCATCAATGTGATTACCAACGCACCGGATAACGCCGCTGATGTCGTAAGCGCGTTGATTGCCCACCCTGCGGTACGCCGGATTAACTTCACTGGCTCCACTGGTGTAGGCAAAATCATTGCCGAGCAAGCGGCCAAACAGTTGAAGCCCGTGCTGCTTGAGTTGGGTGGCAAGGCACCGTTTGTGGTATTGGATGATGCGGATATCGATGCCGCCGTGGACGCAGCGATTTTTGGCGCGTTCTTTAACCAAGGCCAGATCTGCATGTCCACCGAGCGAGTGATTGTTGATCACCAAGTGGCGGATACTTTTGTAGAAAAATTTGCTGCCCGTGCTCAGGCGCTAAAAGCAGGCGACCCGCGTGATGAAAGCAACGCGCTCGGCACGTTAATCAACGCGCAGTCAGGTGAAAAACTCAATAGTTTGATTGATGATGCCGTGAACCAAGGCGCCCGCTTAGCCGCGGGTGGCAAAGCCGAAGGCGTGGTGATGCAGGCCACGGTCATCGATGGTGTGACCAGTGCTATGCGGCTGTATAGCGAAGAGTCGTTTGGCCCGGTGGTGGCGGTGATTCGCGTTAACGGTGAAGAAGAGGCAGTGCGCATCGCCAACGATAGCGAGTACGGCCTCTCATCAGCGGTGTTCAGCCGCGATAGCGCACGCGCCATGAGAGTGGCAGGCCGCTTACAAACGGGTATCTGCCATATCAACGCCCCCACGGTACACGATGAACCGCAAATGCCCTTCGGCGGCGTCAAATCCAGCGGCTATGGACGCTTTGGCGGTAAAGCCGGCATCGAAGAGTTCACCGAACTACGCTGGATGACGATGCAGCTGGGGCCACGGCATTATCCTATTTAGCATCCTATTTAGCGATATGGTTAACCGCCGTTTGACGCAGCCGAAACTCACGTGGCGAAAACGCTGTATTGCGCTTAAAAAAGCGCGTGAAGTAGGCGGGTTCAGAGAAGCCTAAGCTGTCAGAGACTTGGCCAATGGTCATATTGGTATAGGTGAGCTGACGCTTGGCTTCTAGCAGTAGGCGCTCATGCAACAGCTGCAGGGCGCTGCGACCGGCGATTTGGCGGCACAGCATATTCAAGTGTGCGCTACTCACTCCTACCTGCTCGGCTAACGCTTCAATACTGGGCTGCTGACGGTAGTGTGCTTCGACCAGTGCCTGATAATGCTCTAAATGTTGCCGCCCCGTGTCGCGCTGGCGCGGGCCATAACGTTTCGCGGGAGTACCAGCAGCACTTAGGCGCGATAGTTCGACTACTAATGCTTGAATAAGTGCTTCGAGCAGCCTGTCTCTCCCTGGGGCAGGCTGGCGGTACTCCTGGTCGATCTGCGACACCAGCGTGGCAATGCGCGCTGGCTGGTTTTCCCCCCTTTGGCTCGAAAGGGGCAGGTGATAAAAGTCGGCTTTTTTAAGCGCACTGCTTTCACCCATGAGGCTATGTAAGTGGTCTGCCAGCGGTTTGGCCAGGGTAATAATGTGTCCTTGCACATCAGGCGAGAAGCGGAAGCCGTGAATCGCCATCGCGGGCACAATAATCGCGACGATACCTTGTAAGTGATGGCTCGTTCCCTCCAGTGCTAACTCAACGCTTCCTTGGCTAATAAAGAGAATATGCACCAGGTCGGCGTGACGATGCGGGCGAATAAGCCAGTCATGTAGCCGGCTGCGCTCGGGAATCGATTCGCAGTGAAGCAAATCGGGTGTCGGCCAGTGCTGGGTCTCGCCATAGAGTTTAAATACCGGAACGGAGGTTGCCGATGAGGTTGCCATCTCCTGCATCTCCTTTACGACTAAGGTGGGGTGATAAAGCGCTAAATGTCCAATAATTGATCTAAATCATGCCTTATTGTGCGGCGTGTTTCATTGAAAAATACAACTTATAAGTTTTGGTCAATGACAATGAAGAGGCACTCCTTATGAAGACCCAGGTCGCGATTATTGGCGCAGGCCCTTCTGGCCTCTTGCTGGGCCAGCTACTCCATCGCCAAGGCATCGATAACGTGATTGTTGAGCGGCGTAGCGGTGAGTATGTATTGAGCCGTATCCGCGCCGGTGTGCTTGAGCAGGGCATGGTGGACTTGCTGCGCGAGGCGGGTGTTGACCAGCGCATGGATAAAGAAGGCTTACCCCATGACGGCTTTGAGCTTGTGTTCGACAACCGCCGGGTGCGAGTCGCTCTGGACGAGCTAACCGGCGGCAGTAAAGTGATGGTGTACGGCCAAACCGAGGTAACGCGGGATCTGATGGAGGCGCGCGAAGCCGCTGGTGGAACCACGCTTTATGAAGCAGAGAACGTGCAGCCCCACGACCTGGAGAGTGACAGCCCCTATCTCACCTTTGAGCACAACGGCGAGACGGTCAGGCTTGACTGCGACTACATCGCCGGTTGCGATGGCTACCATGGCGTCTCCCGCCAGGCGATTCCTCAAGACCGCATCAAAGAGTTTGAAAAGGTGTACCCGTTTGGCTGGCTGGGCATGCTCTCGGATACCCCGCCGGTCTCCGATGAGCTGATTTATGCACGCCATGAGCGTGGCTTTAGCCTGTGCAGCATGCGCTCTGCTACTCGTAGCCGTTACTACCTTCAAGTACCGTTAGATGAAAAAGTAGAAGATTGGTCTGATGAACGCTTTTGGGAAGAGCTTAAGCGCCGTCTGCCGGACGAGGTGGCCGCAAAGCTTGTCACCGGGCCCTCCATTGAGAAAAGCATCGCGCCGCTGCGTAGCTATGTGGTCGAACCCATGCAGTACGGGCGGCTGTTCCTGGTCGGCGATGCGGCGCATATTGTGCCGCCTACGGGGGCGAAAGGACTGAACCTAGCCGCGAGTGATGTGAATACGCTTTATCGGCTAATGGTGAAGGTGTATGAGGAAGGCCGAACAGATTTGATCGAGCGCTATTCGCAAACCTGCCTGAAGCGCATCTGGAAAGCCGAGCGCTTCTCCTGGTGGATGACCTCGATGCTGCATAACTTCTCGGATGAGGAGGATTTCAACAGCCGCATGCAGTTGGCCGAGCTGGACTATGTGACGAGCTCAAAAGCTGGGATGACGACTATCGCGGAAAACTATGTGGGTCTGCCCTACGAGTCGCTGGAATAGGCCTCATCTGCTCTTTTAGCCCTATCCTCCTTGCCCAAGTTACCGCTTGGGCTTTTTTCCTTTATAAGCCGTCTACGTTCTACGTTCTACTTTCTATGTCTTATGTTTAATGTTTGTTCTGAAGTGTTTGACGGTTATAAGTTACTGAGCTATTTTGTTCGTTATACAAATTAATGTTCGCTATAAGAACAAGAGAGATGCCCATGACTCAGCCCTGTATTATTTGTGTCGCCATTACCGGCAGCCTGCCACGTAAAGAGAACAATCCTGCTGTACCCATCACGGTGGAAGAGCAGATTGAAAGCACTCAGGCGGCGTTTGAGGCGGGAGCTACCATTGCTCACTGTCATGTACGCAACGATGACCAAACGCCTTCATCCGATCCAGAGAAGTTTGGTCGCCTGATGGAAGGGCTTAAGAAATACTGCCCTGGCATGATTATTCAGCTCTCAACTGGCGGGCGCTCTGGCGCTGGTGAGGCGCGCGGCGGTATGCTGCCGCTGAAGCCTGATATGGCCAGCCTATCGGTGGGCTCCAATAACTTCCCTAACCGTGTTTACGAGAACCCGCCTCCGTTGGTGGAATGGCTTGCCGATGAGATGCTTAAGTACGGCGTTAAGCCTGAGATCGAAGCGTTTGATCTATCGCATATCCATCAGGCAGTGAGTCTTTCCAAACAAGGCAAGCTAAAGACGCCACTTTACGTGCAGTTTGTCATGGGAGTTAAAAACGCCATGCCTGCAGACAAGCCCACCTTCGATTTCTATATCGAGACGCTCAAACGTCTGGCGCCGGATGCGCAGTGGTGCGGTGCGGGCATTGGTGCCAATCAATACTTGCTTAACGAGTGGTCGATTGCGGCAGGCGGCCATACCCGTACCGGCCTTGAAGATAACGTGCGCCTGGACGGCGAAACGCTGGCGCCCTCTAACGCGGCATTGGTCGAGCGGACCGTTGCACTGTGTGAAAAGTATCAGCGCCCGGTAGCCACCTGGCAGCAGGCTCGTGAAATGTTGGGATTACCATTGAGGTGAAAAGGATAGTAACGCCTCATTACTTCCAGCCTCTAACGGCATAAATTTACTTGCCGCCTAACACCGCCTAGCCCATGCTTTTATGGGGATGAAATAGTGGTGGGTGCGGTTATATGAAAACGTTAGGGGCGTCGACAAAATGGCAAAATTCTTCCAGGAATTTCGAGAGTTTGCGGTAAAAGGCAATGTGGTTGATATGGCGGTGGGCATCATCATCGGCGGGGCGTTTACGCTGATTGTGCAGAGCTTGGTGGCGGATGTGATGAACCCGTTGATTGGGTTGCTGGTCGGCGGTGTCGATTTTTCCAATCTGTTTTTGGTGTTACGCCAAGGTGCGGTTGCCGGGCCTTACGCGACGCTTGGTGATGCCCAAGCCGCTGGGGCGGTGACATTGAACGTGGGGTTGTTCATTAATGCGGTGGTCAGCTTTACGATTGTCGCGTTCGTGGTGTTTTTGTTGGTGCGAACCATCAATCGATTAAAGCGAGAAGAGGCCGTCGCGCCCGCGAACCCTACGGAGCAGCCTTGTCCGTATTGTTTAATGGTGGTGCCGATTAAAGCCACCCGGTGCGGGCACTGCACCGCAACCTTGCCGTCCGCAGAGGCATCGGCTGACCCTTTGGCTTCTCAGCTCACTGAAACGCCGGTAGCCAAGTAATCATCTAACGCAAAAAGGTGCCTGTTTAGGCACCTTTTTGCGTGTTCTAAAGCCATTTTTGCACTTACCAGTAAGCTAGGCTAAGCGCGTTTTTTGACCGCTTTCCCATCCGGCTTTTTACTATCGCTAGCGTCGCTGGGTTGAGGCAGCGAGGGTAGCGATTTAGCCAGCATTTCGACGCTGTGGCGGTAATAGAGTTGGCTTTTGTTGTGCTCGCCAAGGCTTGCATAGAGGCGGGCAAGCTCAGCACACACGACCCCGTTGGGACGTTGACGTTGGCTGGCTTCAAAGTACTCTTGCGCTTTTGCCCACTGGCCAACACGCAGCGAGAGGCGCCCACAGGCGAGCAGAAGCTCGGGGTCGTTGGGGCGCTCCTGCAGCCACTTCTCCGCTTTCGCCAATTGGCGACCTGCGTCCACGTTTAGCAGGCCATAGCGTTTTACCAAGCGTGCGTCCCAGTGGTGATCCAGCGAGTGGTTGAGCAAACGTTCGGCAATCGGCTCTTCGTTAGCTTGAATCAGCGCTTCGGAGTAAAGCACGATTAACTCCGTATTGCCGCGCAGGTAGTCAGGCATGTCGGCCCACAATCCACGCACCCGCTCAATGTTGGTGGGGTTTTGCGCTTCAAATACGATTAGCTCACGGTAAGCTTTGAATTCCAACTGCTCACGCTCTTGCTGAGTAATCAGCTTTTGCGCGGCTAGCCGGGGAATCAAGCGCCGTAGTCCTTCCCAGTCGTTAACGCTCAAATGCACCTGTTTTAGCAGTTTGAGTACCTGGGGATGGTTCGAGAGCTTTTTATCCAATCGATTTAGGATCGCCAGCGCCTCTTCTGGCTGCTGGCGCTCAATCATCATTTGCGCCTGCATCAAGCCCACCGCTGTATCAGCACCGTCGGTGGTGAGTTGCGCCTGGGTGAGATGCTCCTGAGATTTCGAATGATGGCCCTGGTAATGCGCGGCCAGGGCTGCCGAAAGGTAGTTAACCAACGGTGTACTGGAGTCGTCGGCGGCATTCGCCAGGGTTTTTTCGGCTTTTTTCCAGCGGCCTTCGGTCAGCGCTACCAAGCCACGCTGAGTGCGCTGCATGGCACGACGGTTACGGGCACGGCTGTTCCAGCTGCGAAAGCGACCCATAGGACGAATAATGCCGCTGAGTAGACGCAACACAAAGTGCAGCACGATAAACGCAGCGAACAGGAGTACCAAGCCAAACCAGAACGAGGTTTGAATGGAGGAGTCGCCCACGCGGATCAGCCAGTAGCCGGGCACCGACATCATCAGGTGCCCAAACAGGGCCCCGACGGCAAGGCCAGCGACAATGAGGAGAACGAGCTTTCTCATGCATCACCTCCACTTTGGCCGCGCGTCTCATAACGGTTGTCGATAAAGCGTGCCAGTTCCTGCTGAGAGGCGCTGATATCCGGCAGCTCGGGTTTTACCTCGGCTTGCTTGAGCTCCTCAAGACGAGCAATAACGCTTTGCGTCTCTTCACGAGTGGTGTCGTAGTAGTCGTTTAGCAGCTGTAGTGCTTTGTCGATACTTGCGTCATAAAGCGCTTTCTCTTCGTTGAGCAGGGCAAGCTGCGTCTGCTCCAGCACTAAGCGCAGGCTTTGGCGTAGGTAAGACTCTTGCTCTGGAGTAATCAGGGCTTCCAGGGCTTCGTCGTGATGGCGAACCACTACCAGGTCTTTGAGTTCTTCACCGAAGCGCGCCAACTGGCGCTGGAACGTGCCGGTAGGCGGCTGCTCGATACTCGACGTTACCGCCTGCTCTTCAATTTCTTGCGAAAGGCGCAGGGTAGAGATGCGTTCCTGCTGGGCATTGAGCGCTAAGTAGAGGCCGGTGCGGTCTACCTGAGGCACGGCGTCTAGTGCGGCTAGCTCATTGGCAATCGCTTCACGCACGGGGGTCAATGCGGGATTGTCAGCATCCGCGAGGCGGGCATCGGCAGTGCGCAATAATGCGGCGGCGCCTTCAACGTCGCCTTCGAGTTGCAGGCGCTGATTGGCAAGGCGCAGTAGATAAGCGGCTTCAGCATGCAGCCATTCGCGCTCGTCGGTGTCCTGCTCTTGAGAAAGCTGGTCAAGTACGTCGCTCAACGTCTTGTCGACATCGCTGCGATAGCTGTCGAATTCGCTACGCAGGTCACTTAACGCGCTCTGCAGCGCTTCATCGCGCTCTGCTTCACCGCTGTCTAAACGCGATTCCAACTCGCTGACCGCCTGTCGCGAAGCGCTGCCTTCCGTCTGTTGTGCCAGCTCGTCAATGCGCTGCTGTTGGCTATCCAGGCGCTGCCATCCTTGCCAAGCAACGAGCGCCAAGGCAATCGCCAGGATAAGCACCAAAGCGATGGCGAGACCGCTGCCTTTTTTACCGCCATTCCCGCCATTCCCGCCGCTACTGTTGCCACTGTGATTGTTGCCACCACGATCATTATTACCACCATGGCCCGTGGTGCCGCCGCTTTTGGGGGCGGCTGAAGAGGGAGGAACAGAGGAGGCGGCGCTGCTGGTTTTGTTGGCAGCGGGTTTCGTAGCACTCGCGCCGGTGCTCGAGGCACTGCTGGGCGACGCTGCGCTTGGTGAAGCCGCTGCCGTGCTGGCAGCAGTCGATGGCGATGGTTCGGCCGGTTTTACATCCGCCTGTGACGTGCCGGTCGTGGCAGTGCTTTTTTCTGAACTCTTTTCTGAGTGGCTATCTGGTGAGCTAGCAGCCGGTGAGCCGGTGTTCTGGGATCCTTTTCCACGCCGCCGCGAACGACTATTCTTAGCCCCACTACTATTAGCCGTTGTGGCTGAGCTCGGCGGAGAAGTCGGCGCGCTAGGCTCAGTGGCGTCGGTAGTGGACGCTGCTTTTTCAGTCGTCTTGGGGACACCTTGAGAGGCATCTGCGGACGTCGGTTGTACATCGTCCTGATCGTTTACTTGTTTGCTCATCTGTCGCTAGCCCTTAGTAAGTTCCTTGATCGACATCGGCACCCTGTGGGTCGCAGGTCTCCAACGCCGCTATCAATGCAGCTGGCGTTGCTCCGGACGCCACCTTGAGGTCGCAAAACCCCAGTATGCCAGCCAGTGTAGCCAAACGGCGACTGGAAACGATTAGCGGTTGGTTCAAGGCCGCCTGATTGCACCATTTTGCCAGATGTTCCAGCAGTTCGCTGCTGGTGACGATCAACGCCCGATAATTACCTGAAAACAGGCGTGCCTGCTGAGCAGGTGCCAGGGGGCGAAGTGTGCGTCGATAAACGGCAACGCGTGTCACCTGGGCCCCTCGCTCGGTCAGCGTTTCAGCGAGCAACGGACGACCGCCTTCTCCTGCCACCAGTAGAACACGCTGATGGTGTAATTGCTGCAGTGATGCTAGCGCCAGTAGTGCTTCACTCGTATCTTCGCCCGCGGCAGGGGAAGGCACGCGTACGCGCACCCCCAACTGATCGTAAAGCGTTCCCGCGGTAGCACTACCCACACTGTAGTAGTCATTTCCCACCGGCAACTGTGGCCAGTAACGATCCAGCGCCTCACCCAAGCAGGTGGCAGCAAAGGGGCTGATGACAATTATTTTTTGGTACTGATCGATATCCAGCCAAATACGCCGCATGGATGGGTCTTCAGGTATCGCGTCGAGTTGCATCACATCGAGCGATTCAACGCACTCCCCCTGGCCACGTAGTGCCGCCGCTAACGCTTCCCCGCGTGCTCCTGGGCGGCAGATCAGTACCGGTCGGCTCATAGTTCGCGGCCGTACACCTCTGCCAGAATATCGCCAGCGCCCTGATCAAGCAGCTCTTCTGCAATGCGAATACCCAGTGCTTCAGGTTCATGCATTGAGCCTCGACCTTCGGCGCGTAAGACTTCAGTACCTTCTGGGTTGCCGACTAAACCGCGCAACCATAAGGTTTCATTGTCTAGGTCCAGCACCGCGTGGCCTGCAATCGGCACTTGGCAGCCGCCTTCTAGGCGCGTATTCATGGCCCGCTCTGCACGCACGCGCGTGGCGGTATCGGCATCATCCAACGGGGCCAGCAGCGCGATGAGTTCCGGGTCATGCAAACGGCACTCTATACCTAGGGCGCCCTGTCCGCAGGCGGGTAGGCACACCTCGGGTGGGAGTGCCTGGGCAATCCGCTCATCCAACCCTAAGCGTTTAAGGCCAGACGTGGCCAGAATGATGGCGTCGAATTCGCCCGCATCCAATTTGGCCAATCGCGTCTGCACGTTGCCGCGGAGATTAAGAATTTGCAGATCCGGGCGGGCTTCGCGCATTTGCAGGCCACGGCGAAGGCTGGCAGTACCAATGCGCGCCCCTTCTGGAAGCTCATCAATGCTAGTGTAGTGATTAGAGACAAACGCATCGGTCGGGTCGGCACCTTCTAAAATAACCGACAAACCGAGCCCTTCCGGAAAATGCATCGGCACATCCTTCATGGAGTGCACGGCAATATCGGCGCGGCCGTCCAGCATGGCGTCTTCCAGCTCTTTAACGAACAGCCCCTTTCCGCCGATCTTTGAAAGCGGGGTATCGAGAATTTTATCGCCCTTTGTGGAAAGTGCTACAAGCTCGACTTCCAGGCCGCTGTGTTCCGCCATCAAGCGGTCGCGAACGTACTCAGCCTGCCACATGGCCAGTTGGCTTTTTCGCGTGGCAATGCGCAGTTTTGTGATCGATAGCACGTTATTCTCCCTATACCGCAGACACGGCGAGTCAAACTATGGTAAACCTCATCATAAAGCACCGAGCGTCACAGTAAAAATAACGGAGCTAATGATGCTCACGCAACGGGTCTTTTTATTCTCTAGGAAATCGTATGCCCTCTGTGCTTACTAGCGGTCAGTTGGATCAGTTTTTCCTGCTCTCGCAGGACCTGTTCTGCTGCATCGACTTCGAGGGCAGGTTGCTTCAGGTCAACCCAGCGTTTGAGACACTGCTGGGTTACTCCGCTGAGGCATTAGTGGGGCGGCGCTGCGGCGTCGCCGTAGACCCGCAGGACCATAACCAGATCGAGGCAGCGCTGGCGCGTATGCAGCGAGGCGAAATCGTGCCCGCCTTTGAGGTTCGCGCTATCTCTGTATCGGGTCAGGTGCATTGGATTGAAATCACCCCGACCGCCGGGGGCGATATTATTTACATTATTGCCCGCGTGATTACCCAGCATAAGTTGGCAGAAGCGCAGTTACTGAGCAATCAGCGGCTGTTTCAAATTGCGGGCGAAACTGCGTTGATAGGCGGCTGGTCGGTGGATATGGCTGTCGGGCTACCTAACTGGTCGGATGAAGTTTGCCGTATCCATGGCGTAGCGCCTGGCTTTCAACCCACCGTTGAACAGGCGATAGCGTTTTACGCGCCCTCTTCCCAGGCACGTATTCAGGAGGTCTTCACTGCCTGCTGCCAGCAGGGCGTCAGTTTTGACGAAGAGTTAGAGGTGATTACTTATCAGGGTAAGCACATCTGGGTCCGCGTTATTGGCAGGGCAGTGCGTGATAAGGGAGGCCAAATCCCGCAGGTACAGGGCTCGACCCAGGATATTACCGAGCAAAAGCAGCTGCGTGAAAATTTATCCAAACTAGCGAAACGGTTAACGACCACCCTCGACAGTATCACCGATGGCTTCTTTACTTTGGATACCCACTGGCGTTTTACCTACGTCAACAGCGAGGCGGAACGTATTTTAAAGCGCTCTAAAGGTGAGCTGTTGGGCCAGCATATTTGGGATAGCTTTCCGGATGCCAAAGGCAGCCGTTTTGACGACGAGTATCAGCGGGCTGCCCGCCAACAAAAAGCGGTGCATTTCGAAGACTTTAACTCGCGACTAGGCTTGTGGGCTGAAGTGCATGTCTATCCTTCGGCTGAAGGGCTCACCGTCTATTTCCGCGATGTGAGTGAGCGCAAAGCAAGTGAGCACCAACTTACCCTGCTCGAGCGCAGCGTGGAATCCAGCACCAATGGCGTGATTATCGTCGATGCGCAGAGCCGCGATCTGCCCATGGTTTACGTCAATGCTGCCTTTGAGCGCATTACCGGCTATTCACGCAGTGAAGCGCTAGGTCGCAACTGCCGCTTCCTGCAGGGCGAGGACACGGATCCTGCCACCGTTAAACAACTCAGAGAAGCCGTGGCCGAACAGCGTGATGTACACGTTGTGATTCGTAACTATCGGCGTGACGGAAAAGTCTTCTGGAATGATCTCTACATTTCGCCAGTCCGTGATGAGACCGGTGAGGTGACTCACTACTTAGGGGTTCAGAACGATGTAACGGAGCAGCGCGAATATCAGGCCCAGCTGGCGTATAACGCCAGCCATGATGCGCTGACGGGGCTGCCTAATCGGATCATGCTGGGCCAGCGTTTGGAAGAAGGCTGCCTGCTGGCACGCCGCTACCAACGCTTTATCGCCGTTCTGTTTATCGATTTAGATGATTTCAAACCGATTAATGACACCTTGGGTCATGAAGTGGGCGACTTTATCCTGGTCGAGGTCGCCAAACGTATTGAAGATGAACTGCGTCCCTGGGATACCGTAGCGCGTTTTGGCAGCGACGAATTCGTGGTGTTATTGCCCGATTTAGCGCATGAAAAAGATGTCGTGCAGGTGGTCGAGCGTCTGCTGCAACGGCTTACGCCACCTTACTGGTATCGAGGCAGTGAACTGCGTATCACCGCCAGTATTGGCATCGCCATGAATGATGGCAGTACCGACAACCCCCGCCAACTGGTTCAGCAGGCAGATTTGGCGATGTACAAAGCCAAGCGCCGAGGACGCAATACCTACCACTGGTATACCGAAGACTTGAATCGCAAGGTGAGTGAACGCGTAAGCTTGCGTAGTGCGCTTCAGCAAGCCATTGAACAGCAGCAATTTACACTCCATTACCAGCCGCAAATCCATGCCCCGAGTGGCCGTGTCGTCGGTGTGGAGGCATTGATCCGTTGGCAGCACCCTGAGCGCGGTAATATTCCCCCATCTGATTTCATCAGCCTGGCCGAAGATACCGGCCAGATTATCCCCATTAGCGACTGGGTACTCAGCACCGCTTGCCGGGACGCTAAACACCTTAACGCCATCGGCGTTGGCCCGATCACCATGGCGGTCAATGTCTCCCCGATGCAGTTTCAGCGGCCGGGTTTTCTCGCCTCCATTGAGCAGGCCCTGGTCAATAGTGGTCTTACCCCCGTGCTGTTAGAGCTCGAGATTACCGAGGGCGTGCTGATGGATAGCGCCGAACAGGCGATTAAAGCATTGCAGGAGTTACGTGCGCTGGGTGTCCATGTGGCGCTCGATGACTTTGGTACGGGGTTCTCTAGCTTGAGCTATCTCAAGCGCCTACCGATTAATAAAATCAAAATCGACCGTTCGTTTGTCCGTGATGTGATTACCGACCACAACGATGCCGCCATCATCAATGGCGTGGTTGCCATGGCGGAAAAAATGGGCCTAGAAGTGTTGGTAGAAGGCGTAGAAACAAGCGAGCAGTTTAGCTACCTGACACAGTGTCACTGCGACTATTTCCAAGGCTACTACTTTGCACGCCCGATGCCCTTAGAAGTCCTGTGTGCATTTTTGGCATCCCCCCCTGCGTTTACTGCTCGCTGACCGGTGACTCTGGTACACTTTCCGCAACGACTTTCACTTTCCGTAACGACTTTTACGTTTTGTCAGCAGGATATACCTTCGATGAGCCAAGCTACGAATCAATCTTGGGGCGGTCGCTTTAGCGAGCCCACCGATGCCTTTGTTGCACGCTTTACTGCGTCTGTGAATTTCGACCAGCGCCTAGCGCGCCAGGATATTCAGGGCTCCATCGCCCACGCTACCATGTTAGCCCGGGTGGGCGTGCTGACCGATGATGAGCGCGATGCCATCACTAATGGCCTGAATGAAATTCAGGGAGAAATCGAGCGGGGCGAGTTTAACTGGTCCGTGCCGTTAGAAGACGTGCACATGAACATCGAGGCGCGGCTGACCGAAAAGATCGGCATTACCGGTAAAAAGCTGCACACCGGGCGTTCGCGTAACGATCAGGTGGCCACCGATATTCGCCTGTTTATGCGCGACGAGATCGACGTGATCGAAGTGGAGCTAACACGCCTGCGTGAAGGCATGATCGAACTGGCTGATCGCGAAGCCGAGACCATCATGCCGGGCTTTACTCATCTGCAAACCGCCCAGCCGGTTACTTTCGGCCATCACCTGCTGGCGTGGCAAGAGATGTTGGCACGTGATCATGAGCGCCTGTTGGACTGCCGCAAGCGCGTTAACGTGATGCCACTGGGTGCCGCTGCCCTAGCGGGTACGACGTACCCGATCGACCGCCACGTCACTGCCGAGCTGCTGGGCTTTGATCGCCCGTCAGAAAACTCGCTGGATGCGGTGTCAGATCGCGACTTTGCGATTGAATTTACCAGCTTTGCCAGCATTTTGTTGATGCACCTATCGCGCATGAGTGAGGAGTTGGTGTTGTGGACCAGCGCCCAGTTCAACTTTATCGATCTACCTGATCGCTTCTGCACGGGCTCTTCGATCATGCCGCAGAAGAAAAATCCCGATGTGCCGGAGCTGGTACGCGGTAAAACCGGCCGCGTGTACGGCCACTTAATGGCCCTGCTGACGCTGATGAAATCGCAGCCGTTGGCTTACAACAAAGATAACCAGGAAGATAAAGAGCCGCTATTCGATGCGGTGGATACGGTGCGTGACTGCCTAAAAGCGTTCGCCGACATGGTGCCTGCGATTGAACCCAAAAAAGCCAGCATGTATGAAGCGGCACGGCGCGGTTTCTCCACCGCGACCGACTTGGCCGACTATCTGGTGCGCAAGGGCGTCGCCTTCCGCGATGCACATGAAATCGTTGGTCAATCCGTCGCTTATGGCCTTAAAACTGAAAAAGACCTGTCCGAAATGAGCCTGGATGAGCTCAAGCAGTTCTCCGATACCATCGAGCAAGATGTGTTCGAGGTGCTCACTCTGGAAGGTTCAGTCGCTGCGCGTAACCATATCGGTGGCACCGCGCCTAACCAAGTGCGGGCTGCCGCCCAGCGCGCGCGTGAAGCACTCAGTGCGCTCAAGGTGAGCGCATGAAAGCATTGGCAATCGTCACCCTTAGCGCACTGCTGTTGACCGGTTTGGCAGGCTGCGGGCAAACAGGGCCGCTTTATCTGCCGGACGATGCACCGGCAGATGAGCAGGCTAGTCAGGCGACTGAATAGGCCGCTGCAGGCCCAGAAGAAGGGAAGATCACTATGGATCATTTTAACTACCGCGATGGCGTGCTGTTCGCCGAAGACGTACCGCTGTCGCGGATTGCCGATGAGCACGGTACGCCCTGCTACGTCTACTCGAAAGCCACCTTTGAGCGTCACTTTCGCGCCTATACCGAAGCGCTGGGTAGCCATCCGCACCTGATTTGTTACGCCGTAAAGGCTAATTCAAACTTGGCGGTGCTGGGCCTGTTGGCCAAGCTTGGGGCAGGTTTTGATATTGTCTCCCTGGGTGAGCTCGAACGTGTGCTCCAGGCGGGGGGTGACCCGGCCAAGGTGGTGTTTTCCGGCGTTGCCAAGCAGGCCCACGAAATGGCTCGGGCGCTGGAAGTGGGCATCAAATGTTTTAACGTTGAGTCGCGCCCAGAGCTTGAGCGCTTGAACCGCGTGGCGGGCGAGCTGGGTAAAATTGCCCCGGTCTCACTGCGGGTCAACCCCGATGTCGATGCAGGCACCCACCCGTATATCTCCACCGGTTTGAAAGACAACAAGTTCGGTATTCCGGTAGATGAAGCGCTGGCGGTCTATGAACAGGCGGCAAGCCTGCCCAATCTGCAGGTGAAAGGGCTGGATTGCCATATTGGTTCTCAGCTCACCGAAACCGCGCCCTTTCTGGACGCCCTTGATCGCTTGCTGATGCTCATGGAGCGCCTGCGTGAACGCGGCATCGAAATCGAACATCTCGATTTAGGCGGCGGTTTGGGTGTGCCTTACCGTGACGAAAAGCCACCCCAGCCATTCGATTACGCTAGCCAATTGCTGGCGCGGTTATCGCGCTGGGAAGGTGGCGAGGCACTCACGCTGCTGTTTGAACCCGGTCGCTCTATCGCCGCCAACGCCGGTGTCATGCTGACCCGGGTAGAGTTTCTCAAGCCTGGTGAAACCAAGAATTTCGCCATTGTCGATGCGGCCATGAACGACCTGATTCGTCCGGCGCTGTATCAGGCGTGGCAGGCCATTGTGCCCGTCGATACCCGCGACATGCGTGAAAGCGCCCTTTACGATGTGGTTGGCCCGGTTTGTGAAACCGGTGACTTCCTGGGCAAGGAGCGCGAGCTGGCCATTGCCGAAGGGGACTTGCTGGCGGTGCGCTCGGCAGGCGCCTACGGCTTTGTCATGGCCTCGAACTACAATAGCCGCCCGCGCGCCGCCGAGTTAATGGTCGATGGCGACCATTGCCACGTGGTGCGTGCACGGGAAACGGTGGCCAGCCTCTGGGCAGGCGAAGCGCTGCTGCCCGAAGGGGAGCGCTGATGCTTTTACACTTCACTAAAATGCACGGCCTGGGTAATGACTTTGTCATGGTCGATCTGGTCACTCAGCGCGCCCGGTTGGAGGAGGCGCAAATTCGCGCGCTGGCCGATCGTCGCTTTGGCATTGGCTTCGACCAACTGCTCGTGGTGGAGCCGCCCCGGGATCCCGAGATGGATTTTCGCTACCGCATTTACAATGCCGATGGCAGTGAGGTGGAAAACTGCGGCAATGGTGCGCGCTGTTTTGCCCGCTTCGTGCGGGATCAGCGGCTAACGCATAAGCATGAAATTCATGTGGAGACGGCGGGTGGCCCATTGGTGCTCACCGTGCAGCACGACGGCATGGTGCGGGTGGATATGGGCCGCCCACGGTTTAGTCCTTTGGCACTGCCTTTCGACGCCCCCGGCGACCAGCCCCTGCATTCGCTCGAAGTAGACGGTGAAACGCTGCAGATCGGTGTGGTCTCCATGGGCAACCCCCACGCGGTGCTACAGGTTGAGAACGTTGATAGCGCCCCGGTAGAGCGCCTGGGACCGTTGGTAGAAGCGCATCCCCGTTTTCCCAAGCGTGTTAACGTGGGGTTCATGCAGGTACTCTCGCCCAGTGAAATACGTCTGCGCGTTTATGAACGTGGTAGCGGCGAAACGCTGGCGTGCGGCACCGGGGCCTGCGCTGCCGTGGCCAGTGGGATTCGACAGGGGCTTTTGAAAAGCCCGGTGAAGGTGCACCTGCCCGGTGGAGAGCTCAGCATTGAGTGGCCCGATCCTGAAGGGGCGCTGACAATGGTGGGGCCCGCTACACGCGTCTTCGATGGCCGCGTAGCACTTAATTAATTCGAGGAGAACGGCGATGTCACAAGCCCCCGAACCCCGCAAAACGCTCGATCCTGATCAAGTGGCGTTCTGGCTGGCGCGTCATCCCGATTTTTTCGTCGGTCGCGAAGGGCTGCTGCAACAGCTGCAGGTGCCTCACCCGCATATCGACGGGTCGGTATCCTTGCTGGAGCGTCTGGTATTCGATTTGCGCAAACGCGCGGAAACCGCTGAAGGCCGCCTCGAGCACTTATTGGAAACCGCCCGCCATAACGAATCCCAGTACCGCCGGTTGCGCGAAACGCTGATCGCACTGGTGGAAGCCCAGGATCGCGATGCGCTGGCCCAAGCGCTGGCCATCCAGCTCAGTGAGCGCTTTGAAACCCCTGCCATGGCGCTGTGGTGCCCGGCCACGTTAAGTGATACTGAACCTACGCCCCCTCAGCCGCCACGCCACGTGTTAGACCAGCACGCCAGTGCAAGGCTGTCGGCTTTGCTGGATGGCCGCACTAGCCGCTGCGTTAAGCTCAGCGTTAGTGACTGGAAATGCCTGTTGCCGCATGTCAAGGCGCCCCGTAAGGCGGGCTCTTGCGCTATTTCGCGCCTGTCGGCGGGCGACCCACTGGGTTATCTGCTGCTGGCAAGCCCCAGCCCGGACGCCTATCGCGCCAGTATGGACACGCTCTTTACCGAGTACCTGGGCGACATCGTGGCGCGTTTGCTGGTGCGCCTGGGCGACCATGGCTGAGACTGCCTCTAATGCATCGATCGCCCAGCACATTGAGGGCTTTTTAGCGCTGCTGGCCTCGCATGCCAGCCCGGCAACGGTGGAGGCCTATCGGCATGATCTGGCCGCGTTATGTGCCTTTACCAAGCGCCGCGACGTAACGACCCCAGCAGCGTTAGATACGACATTACTACGCACCTTTCTAGGCGCTGAGCGTAGCCGCGGCCTGGCGCCGCGAAGCCTTGCCCGGCGGCGCGCGGCGTTATCACGCTTTGCCGACTATTTGGTCAAGCAGGGCGCGTTGGCCGATAATCCGGTGGGGTTGCTGCGCACGCCCAAGCAGCCGAGTCACCTGCCTCGCCCGGTCGATGTCGATGCGCTGGCGCGCTTTCTCGATACGCCCCACGACGGCACACCGCTGGGTGTTCGGGATCAGGCGATTCTTGAGCTGTTTTACTCCAGCGGCCTGCGGTTAGCAGAACTGGCCGCCTTGGACCTGGGCGATTTGCAAAACAGCCGGGTAAGAGTGATCGGTAAAGGCAGTAAACCGCGCCAGGTACCGGTTGGGCGTCGTGCTCAGCAAGCGCTGGCCGAGTGGTTAGGCTGTCGTGCAGCGCTTGCACCGGCTGATGAGCTGGCGCTGTTTGTGGGCCAGCGTGGCGCCCGGTTAGGCCATCGGGCCATTCAAAAACGCTTAGCGCAGCTGTCGTTAGCCCGCGGTTTGCCGGAGCATTTGCATCCACACCGATTGCGCCACTCCTTTGCTAGCCATCTGCTGGAGTCGAGCCAGGATCTTCGTGCGGTGCAGGAGCTTTTGGGCCACGCCAACCTCTCGACCACACAAATCTATACCCGGCTTGACTGGCAGCACCTAGCCACGAGTTACGATGCGGCCCATCCGCGTGCAAAGCGCAGCCCAGGGAGTAAACCATGACCCTACTGAAGGCGATTACCTTCGATTTGGATGACACGCTGTGGGATAACCACGGCGTGATGGCGCGTACCGAAGCGGGCCACTACCGCTGGCTGCTGGAAGCGCTCGAGGCGTGGTGCGCGGCACGTCAGGCGCCTGCGCTGGCGTTAACCGAAGAGGCGGGCGGGCTTGACTACCTTCAGCGTCGCCAGGCGTTAGCCAAGCAGGTGCCCGAGCGGCGCGGAGATTTTACCTGGCTGCGCTTGCGCGCCCTGGAAGCCCAGTTAGAGGCTGTCGGGCTGCCCCGCAGCGCCGCGTTGATGTGGGCGGCCGCGGCCATGAATGAGTTTCATCGTCTGCGTGTGCAGGTCACGCCACACCCGGAGGCGGCCGGTTTGCTGGCAGTACTGACCGAGCGTTATCAGTTGGCAGCCATCACCAATGGCAATATTCACTTAGCGCGCCAGCCGCTGGCCGCCTATTTTCCGGTAGCGATAGCTGCAGGCGAGCTATTGGCGCCCAAGCCCGACCCCACGCCCTTTCTGGATGCGCTTTCACGCTTAAATGTGGCCCCGGAACATGCCATGCACGTCGGCGATTCGTGGCAGGAGGACATACTGCCCGCCCAGCAGTTGGGCATGCACGCGGTGTGGATCTCTGAAGCGCAAGCGCAGCCACTCCCCCCGCGCGTTCACCGGATTGCCCATATCAAAGAGCTACCCGGTGTGCTCGAAACGTTGGAGCAGCATTATTCAGGCGGCGTATACAGCCACTGATTGAGCTTTTGGGATAGCGTATCGACGCCGTCACGCTTGAGGGAGGAAAACAGCTGAACCGACACCAAGTCTTCCCACTCTTTTAAACGCGAGCGCACTTTTTGCAGCGCCGCGCTGGCAGGCCCTTTTTTGAGCTTGTCGGCTTTGGTCAGCAGGATGTGTACGGGCATTCCGCGCTGGTCGGCGTAGTCGAGCATCATCTGGTCGAATTCGGTGAGCGGGTGGCGTACGTCCATTAGCAGTACCAAGCCACGTAGGCTAAAACGGTTACGCAGGTATTCGGCTAGGTGCTTCTGCCACTCTAACTTGACCGCCTCAGGCACCTTGGCGTAGCCGTAACCGGGTAGGTCGACCAAGCGCCGCGACTCATCGTTCATCACGCTGAAGAAGTTGATCAATTGGGTACGGCCTGGCGTGCGTGACGTGCGCGCCAACGCATTTTGTTGCGTTAAGGCGTTGATAGCACTTGATTTGCCCGCGTTAGAACGCCCGGCAAAGGCGACTTCAGCGCCGGTATCATCGGGGCATAAAGCCAAGGTAGGCGCGCTGATGATAAAGCTTGCCGTCGGGTAGTTCAGCCGAGGGACTGGACTATCGGGGGAGGTAGTCATGGACTTAATCCTGAAAAACGAACATAAAAGCGACCTGCTCAACGCGCTATATCAACGTGCTATCAACTCATGATGGCTGCGGCAGCGCGTACAGTAGAACCTTTGATAGCGATGCATAATAGAGAAGAGAGAGCCGCAGTGCGACGAATTACCCCTAAAGCAGACCAGGACTTGCATTCCCGCCGCTGGGGTGATTCGTTATAATGCAAGTGGTTTATATCTGCGACCTGGGGCGCTAGTGTACCATCGCCCTTTAGCCGACAGCGACCAGCACGACATGTTGTTCGTTTTGGCGGAGCTAACACTGGTAATTTGTGGAGCCTGGGAAGCGCCCAGGGTGCGTACCAGTCAAACATAAAACGGCATAGTGGAATAGCAATGAGAAAGTTACTGGCAAGCCTAGCAATTACCATGGGCACCGTTGGCATCGCCCACGCTCAAACGGACTATCAGGCCAATGCGGACGCATCGGCTGGCCAAGAAATGTCCCAAGTCTGCGCCGCCTGTCATGGGGCGCAGGGGATTAGTCCTTCGGGTGCTTTTCCTAATCTGGCGGGGCAGCAAATGTCCTACTTGGCTAAACAGATTATGGACATCCGTGACGGTAACCGCGTCGTTCCGCAAATGGCGGGGATCGTAGACGACTACTCCGACCAGGATGCCTGGGATGCTGCGGCCTACTTTGCGGGCCAAGACGCTAATTTGGGGCAAGCCAGCGATGAAAACGCTGAACTGTTGGCGCGCGGCGAAACGCTTTATCGCGCCGGCGATATGTCCAAGGGCATCCCCGCTTGCTCGGCTTGCCATACGCCTACCGGGGCAGGTATTGGAAGTGCTGTTTATCCTGCGCTTTCCGGCCAGCACGCTCAATATACCGTGTCTACGTTGCAGGCCTTTGCGTCCGGCGACCGAACCAACAGTCCTAATAATGTGATGGGCGATATCGCTTCAAAAATGAGCGACAACGATATGGAAGCGGTAGCGAACTACGTGTTGGGTCTACATTAAACCCGCAAAACGTAGTAATGCCTGGTGCCGTTTGGTTCCCTAATGGGGTGATGTGCCGCAATGAGGGAACCCGCTCACATAACCACGGTCTTAACCCTCGCTTACCCATGGAGAATTTTTACGATGTTTAAAACGCTAATGGTCGCGATGGCCGGTCTTGGTTTTTCTGCGCTAGTGAGCGCCCAGGAAGTGGTCGAAGGCCAAGACTACGAAGTGCTTGAGTCACCGGTAGAAACCCACGCTGAAGACGGCCAAATTGGCGTCACGGAAGTGTTCTGGTTTGGTTGCCCGCACTGCTATCGGCTCCAGACACCCGTCAGTGAGTGGTACGAGACGCTAGAAGACGACGTTAGCGTAGAGCATATGCCGGCCACCATGGGCGGTGATTGGAATACGCACGCCACTGCTTTTTATGCGGCTGAGTCATTGGGCATCGAAGAGGAGCTGCACGCTGACTTCTTTAACGCTATCCATCAGGAAAATCAGTCACTCACAGAGCCCGATGAGATCGCTGCTTTCTTCGCCAATTACGGTGTGAGTGAAGAAGAGGCCAAGCAGGCGCTGACAGCCTTTAGTGTGCGCAGTGAGGTCAATGAAGCCAATAACCGCATGCGTGAAATGAAATTGATGGGCGTGCCTGCGTTAGTGGTTGATGGCCGTTACGTGGTAACGCCAAGCTCAGCCGGTAGCTTGGAAAACATGCCCAAAATCGCTGAAGCATTGGTTGAGCAGGTGCGTGCAGAGCGCGCAGAATAACCGTGTTGCGTGAAGCGACGGAGCGTGATGAGTCGGTTTCCAGTAACCAGCGCACAGCGCTGCTGGAAGATGGTCATCTGCGGCTACTAACCTTCAATCTGCAGGTGGGCATTCAGACGTCGGCGTACCATCACTACTTCACCCGCAGTTGGCAGCACTTGCTGCCTCATCCGCGCCGGCAGCAGCGGCTCGATATGATGGGTGACGTGCTGAGTAAGTTCGACGTCGTCGGGCTGCAAGAAGTGGATGGTGGCAGTTTTCGCTCTAGCCGCGTTAACCAAGTGGAGTACCTCGCGACCAAAGCGGGGTTTCCCCATCATGTCCAACAGTTAAATCGTAACCTGGGGCGGATTGCCCAGCACAGCAACGGTTTACTGTCGCGCTTAGTGCCAAGCCAAATTGAAGAGCACCGTTTACCAGGCGCCATGCCTGGCCGCGGTGCCATTCACGCTCGTTTTGGTGAAGGTGAGGATGCGCTGCACGTTTTCGTTGCTCACTTGGCGCTTAGCCATCGTGGCCGTGTGCGTCAGCTTAACTATTTAAGCGAGATCATCCAGCCATTGCGCCACGTGGTAGTGATGGGCGATCTCAACTGTACTCCTGATCAACTGCATGCCCACGAGCGTTTCAGCACCTCGCTGCCGCTACATCCGGTGAAGCCGCTGCTTAGCTACCCATCTTGGCAGCCACGCCGCGCGCTGGATCATATTCTTTTGTCACAATCGCTTGAAGCCGCTGAAGTGCGCGTGCTGGACCATCTCTTCTCGGATCACCTGCCCATTGCTGTCGATTTACCGCTGCCAGAGGGCTGCTTAGCGGCTATTCGCGCCAGCGCTTAGCCTAAGTGTTTAGTGCCGCAGGCATGCCTTATGGCCTGTGGGCGCTGCATTGTGCGCGTATATGCGCTATTGTCTGGGGCGCTGACCCCCCTTAGCCGTTTTACGCGAGACACTTCCATGTCGGACACAACACAACTACCTGCGTTTATCGGTGCGCTGGACCGCGCTTCAGAGTGGTTCGGGCGTACCCTTGCGTGGCTGATCATCATGATGATGTTGATTCAGTTCGCGATTGTACTGCTTCGCTATATGTTCAGTATCAACAGCATCTTCATGCAAGAACTAGTGATGTACATGCACGCTAGTGTCTTCATGCTTGCCGCTGCCTATACCTTTCGCCACGACGGCCATGTGCGGGTTGATATCTTCTATCGAGGAATGACGCCGCGCCGCCAGGCACTCATCAATGTGGTGGGTATTATTACGCTGTTGATACCGGTGATGATCTTCATCATCGCTTCCAGCCTGGGTTACGTTGCCAACTCGTGGCGCATTTTGGAAACGTCCTCCGACTACGGTGGCATTCCGGCTGTGTATGCACTGAAAACCTTAATACCCCTGTTTGCCGTGCTGATGATTGTGCAGGGCGTGATTGAGGTTGTGCGCAACGGCTATGTCATGGCGGGGCGTATCGTGCCTTCTGCCCCGGGCGGGAACCATCTTGAGGAGCGAGTTTGATGCTGGAATTTATGCCGCTTATTCTGTTTGCTGTCATCTGTATTGTTTTGATGTTCGGCTTTCCCGTGGCCCTCTCGCTGGCGGGCACGGCGCTGGCGTTTGCAGGTATGGGGCTGGGGCTGGAAGCGATAGGTATCGATGCCAATTTTGACAGCGGCTATCTGGCCGCCTTGCCCAATCGGCTCTACGGCATCATGACCAACCAAACGCTGCTGGCGGTGCCGCTGTTCGTGTTAATGGGCGTGTTGTTGGAAAAATCCAAAGTGGCGGAAACGCTGCTGGACGCCATGGCCCTGCTGTTTGGCTCACTGCGTGGCGGTTTGGGGATCTCGGTGACCCTGGTAGGCATGCTGATGGCTGCCTCTACCGGCATTGTGGGTGCCACGGTCGTCACCATGGGACTGATGTCGCTGCCGACAATGCTCAAGCGTGGCTACAGCACCTCTTTGGCGACGGGAACCATTTGCGCCACCGGTACCTTGGGTCAGATCATTCCACCTTCCATCGCCCTGGTGTTACTGGGGGATGTGCTGTCTTCGGCGTATCAACAAGCCCAGCTGGATATGGGAATTTTTAGCCCTAAGACCGTGTCAGTCGGTGACTTATTCATGGGCGCACTGTTGCCTGGGTTGCTGCTGGTGGTGTTTTATATGGTTTACGTGGGCCTGGTGGCGTGGTTGCGGCCCCACATGGCGCCTGCGGCTGACCGCGAAGAGTTGATGGCTGAGTTGGGGCACACCTCGGGTATCGGCATGCTGCTGCTGAAAGGCTTGGTGCCACCCGTCGTGCTCATCGTGGCAGTGCTGGGGTCGATCCTTAGCGGTTTTGCAACGCCGACAGAAGCTTCGGCAGTCGGTGCCTTCGGTGCCTTGGTGTTGGCGCTGGCTTATCGTCAGCTCGACTGGGCGACCCTGAAAGACGTGCTTCGCTCGACTACGCACGTTACCACCATGGTGTTTCTGATCCTGATCGGTGCCGCGCTGTTTTCGCTGGTCTTCCGCGCTTATGGCGGCGAACACATGGTGACAGAGCTATTTGAGGGAATGCCCGGTGGGGTAGTGGGCGCGACGATTATTGTCATGCTGGTGATCTTCCTGCTCGGCTTTATCCTCGACTTTATCGAAATCACTTTTGTGGTGGTGCCGATTGTGGGGCCGATTCTACTCGCCATGGGGCTTGACCCGATCTGGCTGGGCATCATGATCGCGATCAACCTGCAGACATCGTTTTTAACGCCGCCGTTCGGCTTCGCGCTATTTTACCTGCGCGGTGTGGCGCCGCCGTCAGTATCCACCTCGGCCATCTACCGCGGCGTTATTCCGTTTATCTTGATGCAGCTGGGTATGCTGCTGCTGTTGACCTTCTTCCCCCAGTTGGCAACGTGGTTACCCAATCAGTTTTAATGAACCGGCGATGAGTTGAATAACATCGCTGCTATCAACGCAAGGAAGTGGCAACCTCACTAAAAGCAATTAAGCTACTTACCAACGGCTTGTAACAAGCCGCCTAGTGCTCTGCACTAGGCGGTGTTTTCCCTACCCATAATAGTAATAATAGAAAGTAAGAGGGTTATCGTATGAAAGCCAAAGCACTACCTGTCGCCATTGCCATGACGACCGCGTTGTCTGCCAGCTTGCTGGTGGTATCGAGTTTTGATAATCACGCTCAGGCCCAAGAAGACGAGTTCCGTTGGAAAATGGTGACGTCCTGGCCGAAGAATTTCCCTGGCGTTGGCCAAGGCCCTGAGCGGCTGTCGCAGTTGGTCGATGAAATGTCGGATGGCCGACTGACCATCGAAGTGTTTGGTGCGGGTCAATTAGTACCGGGCTTTGAAGTGTTCGACGCGGTCTCCGACGGCACCGCTGAACTCGGCCACTCCGCCTCTTACTACTGGAAAGGTAAAGCCCCGGCGGCTCAGTTCTTTGCTGCCGTGCCCTTTGGCATGAACGCACAGGAAATGAACGCCTGGTTGAGCTTCGGTGGCGGTATGGAGCTGTGGAACGAGCTTTATGATGAGTTCGGCGTCGACGTGCTGGTAGCCGGGGCATCGGGTGTCCAGATGGCTGGCTGGTACAACAAAGAGATCAATTCTGTCGATGATCTCGATGGTTTGAAAATGCGTATGCCCGGCCTGGGTGGCGAAGTAATGAGCCGCATGGGCGTGGCGATCGTCAACATGCCGGGTGGCGAAATCTTTACCTCGCTACAGTCGGGGGCGATTGATGCCACCGAGTGGATCGGTCCTTATAACGATCTGGCGTTTGGCTTGCATCAAGCCGCTGATTATTACTATTACCCAGGCTGGCACGAGCCGACGGTCATGTTCGAAGCCATCGTTAATGAAGAGGCCTGGGCCGAACTGCCAGCGGATCTGCAGGCGATCCTGCGCACCGCCATCAGCGACGTCAACCAAAGCGTACTGGATGAGTACACCGCACGAAACAACGATGCGCTGGAAACACTGGTGAATGAGCACGAGGTTGAGCTGCGTCGTATTCCTGACGATGTGCTTGAACAAGCCCGCGAGTATTCCGACGAGGTGGTCGGTGAGCTGGCGGCGTCGAGCGAACTCGCCACGCGGATCTACGACTCTTATCGCGCTTTCCAGGATAAGGTCGAGGATTACCACGCCATCTCCGAACAGGCGTATTACAACGCCCGTAACCCAGAAGGCGACACGGCCCAATAATTTGTAGCCGCAAGGCAGATAGTGGTCATCAAGCATGTCAAAGCCGCCTTCGGGCGGCTTTTGTGTGTCTGGAGCGAACGTTTTCGGCAGCACAATACGCGCAGCTTGGGTATCCTAGGTATCGAGTGACCGTTTAGCCGCTGATTTTGCCGTAAGGAGCCCCATGTCTAACCATCCCCGTCTTCGCAATGTGCTTACTATCGCTGGTTCGGACCCCTCCGGCGGTGCGGGCCTACAGGGCGATTTGAAGACCTTTTCTGCGCTGGGCGTGTATGGCACGAACGTCATTACCGCGGTCATTGCCCAAAACACCTGCGGCGTGGCGTCGGTGTACCCCGTTTCTCCCCAGGCCATTCGCGAGCAGTTGGAGCATCTGCTGGAGGATGTAACGCTGGATGCCGTTAAAATTGGCATGGTGGCCAGCCGTGAAGTCGCTGAGGTCATCGCCGACGTGCTGCGCCAACGTCGGCCGCGTTGGGTCGTGCTCGACCCTGTGATGGTCGCCAAGAGCGGTGATATTTTGGTCGATGACGCGGGTATTCGCGCCGTGCGCGATATTTTAGTGCCGCTTGCCGATGTGATTACCCCTAACCTACCGGAAGCCGCCGTGTTGCTCGACGCACCATCGCCCACGAGCCTGGACGAAATGGAAGCGATGCTGCCAGGGCTCACGCAGTTAGGCGCGCCTTACGTCGTGTTGAAAGGCGGACATTTACGCGGGGCCACCTGCCCGGATCTATTGGCTACCCCAAACGGTCATGAGTGGCTGCCTGCTTCACGCATCGATACCGACAATTTACACGGCACTGGCTGCGCGCTCTCCTCAGCGATTGCCGCTTGCCTGGCGAAGCTACCAGAACACGCCGCGCCCGATGCGCCGGTGGCAGCGATTGGTGATGCCAAGCGTTGGTTGCATGCAGCGCTGGAGGCAAGCGTGCGCTTGAAGGTGGGCAAGGGGCGTGGGCCGGTTCATCATTTCCACGCCTGGTGGTAAGCCGGTATTGAGTGCTGCCAGAGAGGCGTAACGGGCAACTTGCGAGAACGCGCAATGCCCACCATGCTAAGGAGTGTTTGCTTAACGGCTTGTGAGGCTGGGCTGCCAGCCGAGGAGCGTTTCGTTATGCCACGCACCGTCTCAAATACTATCCTCTTTGCCACGGATCTTTCCGCTGAAAATCGCGCTGCTTTCGCGCGGGCGTTGCGTTTAGCTTATGCCCAGGGGCTTCAGCTCGATGTGCTGCACGTGCTGGATCCCTATCTACCACGACGCGTCTTGCTTGACGTGGAGAGCGCGGTGGTGGAGGACATTACCCGCACGCTGACTGATTTACGCGAAGATTACGCCCTGGAAGCACCGAAGACGCTGATCCAAACCGTCACGGGATCAGCCTACGTCGAAATTGTGCGTGAAGCGCATGAGCGTAACGCTGAGCTGGTAGTGCTGGGCATGCATCGCAAACGCGGGCAAAAAGAGCTGCTGATGGGGACCACGCTGATGCGCGTGCTGCGCAGTGCGCCTTGTCCCGTCGTCGTTGCGTCCTATCAACCTACCCAGCCCTGGCAGCACATTGTGTTGCCTATCGACTTTTCACTGACCGCACGCTACACCTTGAAAGAGGCGTTGATTCGCTTTCCCGACGCGACGCTGACGCTGTTGCACGCCTGGACGCTACCCGGCGAGCACGAGCTGGGGTCGCACGCCGATTATGCCCATTGGCGTGAAAATGAAGTTCAGCGTCTACGTGCCCAGCTAAATAACGAGGTCGAAAGTCTATTACGCGAGTTAGATGGCGTGCCTGATGTCACTCTCGTGTTAGAGCAAGGTGCGCCCAGCGATGTTCTGCAAGCGTATATGAAGCGCCACTCGCCTGATTTGGTGATGATTGGCAGCCGTGGACAGCCTCACCACATCAACCAGCTCACCGAAATGCTGCTCTGTGAACCACACTGCGATCTGATGCTGTGCCGGGCTTGGTAAGCAGCAACGAAACGAAAGAAAATATTGTACGGAAGCTTTATGTGGCGTATTGGTAAGTATAGCTATGCCGCCATAATGAGGTTCACGTCATGTTGATACACCACAAGTGCAAGGGGCACTTCCTTCGGCCCGTGTTGCTGGTCACTGGTTTATGGCTGATGCCTTTTGCGATGGCCAGCAGTGTGACAGAAAACGGCGAGTCGTTTGCGCGCAGCGTCGAAGAGGCGGGGCTGCGCTACACGCTGATCGGCAGTGGCGTGTTTCGTTACATGATCTGGACCGCGTATGCCGGGGCCTATTACCAGCTTGAAGGCGAAACCCAGCCGCAGCCGCTAAGCAATACGCCCCGGCGTCTTGAGCTCGCCTACTTCCATGCCATAGAAGCCAGCGATTTTGCCGAGGCGACAGAGAAAACCCTTCAAGACACGCTCACGCTGTATGAATTTAACCAGATTGAAGCGCCCTTGGAGCGCCTCAATCAGCGCTATCGTGATGTGGTCCCTGGTGATCGTTATCTACTTAGCTGGAACGGCGAGAAGCTGCGCCTGTCGCTCAATGGGGAAGTGCTGATCGAAGAGCAGAGCGCCGACTTTGCCAGCGCAATGTTTAGTATTTGGCTGGGCGAGCAACCACTGGACGACGACTTTCGCGATGCGCTTTTAGGGAGAAACTGATGCCCTAAAGGAAAAGCGATTGAGCGGCGGTTACAATAGCCGTTTGTTTGTCGTGGAGGGGCATTTTGAAAGCACTCATTCAGCGCGTGAAGCGCGCCAGCGTGGAAGTCGATGGGGAAATCATCGGCAGTATCGACCACGGGCTGCTGGCCCTGGTCGGGGTGGAGAAGCACGACGACGTCACTAGCGCAGAAAAGCTGCTGCACAAGCTCCTCCACTACCGGGTATTCAGCGACGCCGATGGCAAGATGAACCAAAACCTCCAAAAGGTGAACGGTGGCCTGCTGCTCGTTTCCCAGTTCACGCTGGCGGCGGATACCCGCAAAGGGCTGCGGCCTAGCTTCTCCAGCGCCGCTCCTCCCGCCCAGGGTGAAGCGCTGTTTGATTTGCTGGTAGCTCAGGCCCGCGCTGCCTGGCCGCATGTCGCTACCGGTGAGTTTGGCGCTGATATGCAGGTAGCGCTGGTCAACGATGGCCCGGTAACGTTTTTGCTCGAAAGCTAGCCCGGCGTGTTACTCGCTTGTCGTCTCTTCGCTGGCCAGCAGCTCGGCTTCCATGGTCTCCAGCGCCTCTTCAGCGCTGAGCCACTGCTGCTCTGACTGATCCAGACGTGCTTTAATCTCCGCTTGCTGACTAAGCGTCTTGGTCAGTTCGGCTTTGCGAGTGCTGTCGGTGTAAAGCGCAGGGTCTGCCAGCACTTGCTCGACTTCTTCCAGGGCTTGTTGGGCATTTTCCATGGCTTTTTCAGCCTGATCACGCTGTTTTTTCAGCGGGCGGAGCTTCTCGCGCAGCTCCGCGGCGGCCTTGCGGGATGCTTTGCGTGCCTCGCGGCTATCACCGCTGGGTTGCTGGTTTTGACGCTCGGCCTTTTCGCCACGAGAGTCGCGGCGGCTCTCTTCCAGGCGCGCTTTGAGCCAAACGCGGTAATCTTCCAAGTCTCCATCGAAAGGCTCGACGCGGTGATCCGCCACGCGCCAAAACTCATCCACCGTTGCCCGCAGCAGGTGACGGTCGTGAGATACCAGAATCACCGTGCCTTCAAAGCTCGCGAGCGCCTGGGTCAGCGCCTCGCGCATCTCAAGATCCAGGTGGTTAGTGGGCTCATCGAGCAGCAACAGGTTGGGTTTTTGCCAGGCGACGAGGGCCAGTGCCAAGCGGGCTTTTTCCCCGCCGGAGTAGTTGGCGACGGTGCCAAAGGCGTCATCGCCCTTAAACCCGAAGCCGCCCAGGAAGTTGCGAATCTCCTGGTCGCTGGCAGTAGGAGAAAGGCGCTGCACATGGACAAAAGGCGTCGAGGTAACGTCCAACCCTTCGAGCTGATGCTGAGCGAAGTAGCCGATAGCCAAGTGTTCACCGGGAACGCGCTTGCCATTAAGCAGTTCCAGCTCGCCGGTAAGTGACTTGATGAGCGTCGACTTACCCGCGCCGTTGGGACCCAACAGGCCAATGCGGCTGCCGGGCAGCAGGGTGACGTTGACCTTGTCCAGCTGGATATTGTCGTCGCTTCCATCGCCCGTTTTACCGCGATAGCCTAGCTGAGCCTGATCCAGCACCAGCAGTGGGTGCGAAGTTTTGTCGGCGGCGGGTAGCGTGAAGTGGAAGGGGGAGTCCACGTGGGCGATGGCGATATCTTCCATGCGCTCGAGCATTTTGACCCGGCTCTGGGCCTGCTTGGCCTTGGTCGCCTTGGCTTTAAAGCGGGCGATAAAGCGCTCGATCTCTTCCCGGCGCGCTTGCTGTTTGGCCGCTTCGGCCTGCTGCAGGGCAAGCTTTTCGGCGCGGGTGCGCTCGAACTGTGAGTAATTGCCGCGGTAAAGCTCCAGCGTTTGGTGGTGCATGTGCACGATGTGATCGCACACTGCGTCCAAAAAGTCTCGGTCGTGGGAAATCAGTAGCAGCGTGCCGGGGTAGCGGGTCAGCCACTGTTCCAGCCACAGCAGGGCGTCCAGGTCCAGGTGGTTGGTGGGCTCGTCCAGCAGTAGCAGGTCGGAGGGCATAAACAGGGTGCGGGCCAAATTGACGCGCATTCGCCAGCCACCGGAAAACGCGGAAAGTGGCCGGCTGAGGTCGGTCTGCACAAAGCCTAGCCCCACCAGCAACTGCGCTGCGCGGGATTCCGCGCGGTAGCCATCCAGGGTTTCGATCAACCCGTGCAACTCGGCTTCGCGGTGGGCTTCACCGGCTTCACGAGCGGCCAATAAGTCGGCTTCTGCCTGACGTAGCGCCACGTCGCCATCAAGTACATACTCGATAATTGGGCGGTCGAGGGCGTCGACTTCCTGGGCCATATGCGCAATGCGCTGACCGCCACTCATCTCGACATCACCTTGGTCGGGTGCAAGCTCGCCCAGCAGGAGTTTGAACAGGCTCGATTTGCCGGCGCCGTTTGCCCCGATAATGCCCGCCTTGACGCCGTTGTTCAGGGTCACGTCGGCATTGTCGAGTAGCGTTTGCGTGCCGCGTTGCAGAGCGACTTGGCGCAGTGCGATCATGCTTTCTCCGGAAATAAGTGGGTCATACGATGCTTGAGTCTACTGCGCTTGATTCTACCCGATTGCAGCGCCTACAGCAGACACCGTTATGGGATTTTGCGCTGGCGCTCTACGCCAAGCCCGGTGTGGAAGCTGCTTGCCTGACGCTGCAAGAGCAGGGCGACCAGGATGTGTGTGAGGTACTGTTTCACTGCTGGCTCTACGCAAGCGGTTTAGAAGTGCTGCCTGATGCGGTCGCCCGCCAGCGCGAGCAGCGCCTGCAATGGCAAGGGCGTGTTACGGAAGTATTGCGGTCGCTACGCCGAGAGTTAAAAGCCTCGGCAGCGTCTAGTGAGTCAGTGAAAGCCCTGCGGGAAACTATTAAGCAGGCAGAGCTAATGGCCGAGCGTGAGAACCTTCAACGTTGGCAAATGTGGGTTTATGAGCCAAAAGGCGATGAGCAGCGTATGAGAAATATCGCCGAAAATCCACAAAGTTCGGCTATTTGGTTGCGAAATCAGCTGTCAACTTTAAAAAATGAAACGCAGTCCGGTCCTCACTTAAATGACCAGGCGGCCTTGCTTGAGGCGCTACAAACGCTTACTTGTCAGCTTGACCCTCGTCAAGGAGCGCGCTAGCCTGAATTTAAGCTGATTTTGAAATACCTAGCGTTATTGGCGGGCTAACACCATAAAAGCAACATCTTGTCTGTTAGTGAACGATCAATAGCGGATAACAGTGTCGTGTTGAGATACGCGTGGATTATCTAGGTTCTTGCGCACTTGTATAGCGCGCTTACCACTGAAAGGGGAACACCGTATGAAGGCAAGCAAACCCGTATTTAATCGTTCTGTCACCACTAAGCTAGTGACTACGGCAAGCGTGGGTGCACTGTTGATGGGCATGACGGCTGTCGCGCAAGCGGATAACTGGCGTTATGCCCATGAAGAGTACGAAGGCGACGTACAGGATGTATTTGCCTATGCATTTAAAGAGCATATCGAAGAAAATTCTGATCACACGGTTCAAGTTTATCGTTTTGGTGAGCTTGGTGAGTCTGACGATATTATGGAGCAGACTCAAAACGGTATTCTGCAGTTTGTGAACCAGTCGCCAGGCTTTACCGGCGCGTTGATTCCTGAAGCGCAGATTTTCTTCATTCCTTACCTACTGCCTACCGACGAAGAAACCGTACTTGAGTTTTTCGACGAAAGTGAAGCCATCAACGAGATGTTCCCAGAGCTTTACGCCGAGCAAGGTCTAGAACTGCTGAAGATGTATCCAGAAGGCGAAATGGTTATTACCACCAATGAGCCTTTCTCAACGCCGGATGAGCTGGATAACAAAAAAATTCGCACCATGACCAACCCGCTATTGACGGAAACCTACGACGCTTTTGGTGCAACGCCTACGCCGTTGCCGTGGGGTGAAGTTTACGGTGGCCTGCAGACCGGCATCATCGATGGTCAAGAGAACCCGATTTTCTGGATCGAATCCGGTGGCTTGTACGAAGTCTCTCCGCACCTGACCTTTACCGGTCACGGCTGGTTCACGACGGCGATGATGGCCAACCAGGACTTCTACGAAGGTTTGTCTGAAGACGACCAAACGTTGGTGAATGAAGCCTCTGAAGCTGCGTATGACCACACCATTGAGCACATCAAAGGTTTGGCGGAAGAGTCGCTAGCGAAAATTCAGGAAGCCTCAGACGAGGTGACCGTCACGCGTCTGGACGAAGAGCAGATCCAAGCCTTCCGCGACCGTGCCCCGCAGGTCGAAGAAGCCTTCTTGGAGATGACCGGTGAAGATGGCAAAGAGCTACTTGAGCAGTTTAAAGCTGACCTTGAAGCCGTCACTAACGAGTAATCTGCCTAAGCCGTTCTGGCATAGGTGATGTATCAAGGGGCAGCAACGGCTGCCCCTTTTTTGTTGCGCTGGTTCGTGTTGATAGTGGGCAAAGAGATTACCCAGGTTACCGTTAGTTACGTACATCTAGCGTTGAATCACCAGCGGCGCCATGCCGTTACGCTAGAGTGGAAGCCTGCTTAATAGTGCGAGAAAGCTTTGCAATCGATAGGTCTAAGAGAGCGCTGTGTTAATTGTGCTGGCGGCATTGAACGGATGCCGTTAAAGCCGTAAGGAAGGAGTCCGGCCATGACCGATGAAGAGATGGAAAAGAGTTACCGCTCCGGTTTGCCGGGGGTGTTAGGAGTGATCGACACTGCAATTAGCAAAATAGAAGCCGTGATTCTCGCGATGGGTGTTTTGCTAATGGCGCTGAATACGGTCATCAACGTGGTTGCCCGTTTTGTGTTTGGCAACAGCATCATGTTTTCCGGCGAATTAAACCGCATATTGATCATTATGATCACCTTCGCCGGAATTGGTTACGCCGCTCGCCATGGCCGTCATATTCGTATGTCGGCTATTTACGATGCGTTGCCAGTGGGTGGGCGCAAAGTGCTGATGATTGGTATCGCGCTGTTTACCTCGCTGGTGATGTTTTTCCTCCTTTACTACTCCGTTGTTTATATCGTTGATTTGTATAGCAAAGGGCGCGTTTTGCCCTCTTTGGGGTTGCCGGTGTGGATTATCTACCTATGGGTGCCGATGGGCTTTTTAATCACCGGTATTCAATACCTGCTGACCGCGGTTAAAAATTTCACGTCCCACGATGTCTACCTCTCGACGGGCGTGGTGGATGGTTACAAAGACACGGAAACTGAAGTCTAACGCGGGGCACTGCACCCTAGGGGAACAGCTATGACGACAATAATGGTTACTACCATGATTGCCCTGCTGCTGCTGGGCTTTCCAATGATGATTCCGCTGATTACCGCTGCGATCATCGGCTTCTACATGATGTTTAACGGCTTCGGCCAGATGGATACTCTAATCCAGCAGATGATGGCCGGTATACGCCCCGCCTCGCTGATTGCTGTGCCCATGTTTATTCTTGCCGCTGATATTATGACCCGTGGCCAGTCTGCTAACCGATTGATTGAAATGGTCATGTCGTTTATTGGCCATATTAAAGGTGGCTTAGCGGTGAGCACGGCAGCTTCGTGTACGCTATTTGGTGCCGTGTCGGGGTCAACACAGGCAACGGTGGTCGCTGTTGGTTCACCGCTGCGCCCGAAAATGCTTAAAGCGGGCTATTCTGACTCGTTTACGCTCGCGCTGATTATTAACGCCAGCGACATTGCCTTTTTGATCCCACCCAGTATCGGCATGATTATTTACGGGGTTATCTCGGGTACCTCCATCGGCGAACTGTTTATTGCCGGTATTGGGCCAGGGCTGATGATCCTGTTTATGTTTTCTGCTTACTGCATTATCTACGCCATCGTTAAAGATGTGCCCACTGAGCCTAAATCGAGCTGGAAAGAGCGCGCCAAAGCCGTTCAACAAGCGCTATGGCCGCTCGGCTTTCCGGTGATTATTGTTGGCGGCATCTATGGTGGTATTTTTAGCCCGACCGAAGCCGCCGCTGCCTGTGTGCTGTACGCCATTCTGCTTGAGTTTGTGGTGTTCCGCTCACTCAAAATGAATGATATTTACGCCATTGCAAAATCCACCGGTTTAATCACTGCCGTGGTGTTTATTCTGGTGGCCGTCGGCAACGGCTTCTCGTGGATTATCTCCTTTGCCCAGATCCCGCAAATGATTCTGGAAGCAGTGGGCATCAATGAAGCTGGGCCAACGGGCGTTCTGATCGCTATTTGTATCGCTTTTTTCGTTGCCTGCATGTTCGTCGACCCCATTGTGGTCATCCTGGTATTGACGCCCATCTTTACCCCGGCGATCGAGGCCACCGGACTCGACCCTGTGCTGGTGGGCATATTGATTACGCTACAGGTGGCGATCGGCTCGGCAACGCCCCCTTTCGGGTGCGATATCTTTACCGCGATTGCGATTTTCAAACGCCCCTACTGGGATGTCATCAAAGGAACACCGCCGTTTATTTTCATGCTGATTTTAGCGGCCGCCCTATTGATTATGTTCCCGCAAATTGCGCTGTTCCTGCGTGATGTTGCCTTCCGCTAAACAGCCACAAGGAGTACGCGAATGTTTAATCGCATATTGGTCCCGGTGGATGGCTCGAAAGGCGCCTTGAGGGCGCTGGAGAAGGCGGTAGGCTTGCATATGCTAACGGGCGCCGAGCTTTATCTGCTGTGTGTGTTTAAGCACCACAGTCTGTTGGAAGCGTCGCTCTCTATGGTGCGGCCTAATCAATTGGATATTCCTGACGATGCTTTAAAGGAGTACGCCACTGAGATCGCTGTGCACGCAAAATCACACGCTATCGAGTTAGGCGCCGATGACGCCCGTGTTCGCGCCTTTGTGAAAGGCGGTCGCCCGTCGCGTATTATTGTGCGCTTTGCCCGTAAGCGAGAGTGCGACCTGATTGTGATTGGCGCCCAAGGCACCAACGGCGAAAAGAACCCTCTCTTGGGTAGCGTTTCCCAGCGGGTGGCGGGCGCGGCACACTGTCCCACCTTGGTGGTTTAAATCCGCTAAACCTCTCTTCTATTTTATGGTCTTATGAACACCCACCGCGCCAGGGATGCAGCCTGGCGCGGTGGGTGTTAGTCTTCAAGCGATACTGATTGGCGTTCGGCGCCGCGATAAAAAGGATGTTTTATGAAACAACTGCTATCTACAACGGCTCTGACGAGTTTGCTATTGGTTGCCCCTTTTGCAGCAGCAGCCCCCGAAACGGATGAACAGCGTTTAGCGTATAGCCTGGGCGTTACTCTGGGCGAAAGCATGCAGGCCGACATCGAAGACCTCGACTTAGACGCGTTTAACGACGGCATGAGCGATGTATTCGAGGGTAATGAGTTAGCCCTTACGGAAGAAGAGATGACCGAAGCGTTGATGGCGTTCCAAGAGCAGTCCATGCAAGCGCGGGAAGCAGAAGCGGAAGAGATGGCGCAAAACAACCTTGAAGAGGGTGAAGCCTTCCTGGCCGAGAACGCTGAGCGCGAAGAAGTTAACGTGACGGATTCTGGTCTGCAGTATGAAGAGCTCGAATCGGGCGATGGTGCGACGCCTGGCCCGGAAGATACTGTCGAGGTGAACTACGAAGGCATGCTATTAGATGGCACGGTGTTCGATAGCTCCTTTGAGCGCGGCGAATCCGTCAGCTTCCAGACTAATCAAGTGATCGAAGGTTGGCAGGAAGCGCTGCAAATGATGAGTGTTGGCGATAGCTGGATGCTGTATATCCCCGCTGATATTGCCTATGGCGAAAATGGCCAAGGCCCAATTGGGCCCAATGAAGTACTGACGTTCCGCGTTGACCTGTTAGGCGTCGAATAAGCGATGCTCTCAGCTTCTCCCTTCCCGGTGAGCCCGCTTGCTTATGCGCTGATGTGCATAAGCTTGGGGGCGCCGCTGTTAGCGCTAAGTGACCCCACTCAGGCCGAAACGGACAGTGAGCCTGATGAGTTACCCGCGTTGGCGGCTGCCCGTGAGCAAGCCAGCGTGGTGGGAGTATCGTCAGGCGGCTACATGGCTACCCAGCTTGCGGTTGCTTGGCCCGAACGGTTTAGCGGCCTGGGCGTGCTGGCCGCCGGGCCTTGGAGTTGTGCCCAGGGATCGCTGAGTCTGGCTCTAAATCAATGCATGATGACGCGCCGCGGTGAGCCCTCGTTAGACGAACTGGAGAGCCGCCGCCAGCGTTACTTGGCGCTTGAGCAGGTCGGTAGCGCTGAAGACCTTCGCCAGCTGCGGGCTTATTTGTGGCACGGTGAAGCCGATGAGGTGGTTAAGCCTGTGCTGGGTGACCTGCTGGCCGAGCAGTGGGCACAGTGGTTAGCTTCTCCTGATCAGTTGCGTGTCGTACGCAGTGAGAATGTTGGCCATGGCTGGCCGGTGCGTTTGCCAAATGACACCTCGGTTTCGCCTGATACGTGGGGAGATTGCGGTCAGGGCGGTGGCAGCTTTTTATTGGCCTGCGATGAAGATATCGCTGGTGATATGTTGAGCTGGCTCTATCCCGAGCGCGAAAGCGCTGAAGCGAACGGCGAGCGGGCGGGGGAGTTAGTCGCGTTTGATCAGTCGGAATTTGCGGTAAAAGGGCTAGCCGACACGGGCTATGTGTTGATACCGCAAGGCTGTGAAGCGGGCGGCTGCCCAGTCACATTGGCGCTGCACGGTTGCCAAATGAATGAAGCGGCAATTGGCGATACGTTCGTGCGTTACACCGGGCTAAATGCGTGGGCGGCCACGCATCAGCAAATCGTGCTTTACCCCCAAGCGGAAAGCAGCATGGCGAACCCGCAAGGCTGCTGGGACTGGTGGGGATTTGCCGAAAGCACGTGGCAGCTCAGTCCTCAGCACGATACGCGTAGCGGTACGCAAATTGGTGCATTAATGGCGATGTTGGATCGTTTACAAGCGGCTTCAGAGTCAGTTTCCTCGGAACAGACCTCATCAGAGTGACCCGCTTCACTGCCTGCGCTTAGCTACTCAGCGCTTTCTCTAGCGCTGACACTAATCCATGAGGCGTCGGGGAGTAGAGCACGCGTTGCAGAATATCGCCCTCGCGGTTGACTAAAAAAAGCGAGGCGCTGTGATCGATGGTGTACGCCATGGCTGAATCCGGTGCCTCGACTTTTCTCCATATAACGCCATAGCGCGACGCGACATCCTCAAGCTGCTCTTGGCTGCCTACTGCGCCGATGAATTCCTCGCCAAAAAAGTTCATGTATTCCTGCATGCGCTCAATCGTATCGCGCTCAGGGTCAACGGTGATCATAATCGGCACCACGCGCTCACGCTGTTGTTCTGAGAGCTGAGCCAACGCCTGACGCTTGACCGATTGCGTCATTGGGCAGATATCGGGGCAATAGGTATAGCCAAACGAAAGAATCGCAATTTGATCCTCCTCCAGCTGGGTCAATGAAAACTCCCCCTGGGTAGAGGGCATTTCCACAGGCCCGCCCACAGGCTCATCACTGCTGGCGGAGAATGCGTAGTGATAAAGGCCGATGCCACTCACCAGAAGCAGTACAGCGATGATCCCTGCGCCCAGCCATAACTGTTTACGTGCCATGTGCGTTAACTCCGAATCACGTCAAAATCGAACCAACTGCCTACTTTGCCTTCTGCGGTCTCGAGTATGACACGCGCGCGCCAAGGCATAACGGTTTGGGTGCAAATCCCTACTTGCCCCTGGCCCTTAAACTGGCCGGGTGTGCTGGCGCTGAGCGCAAAGCGGTGCAGCCCTAGATCCATATCGCGACCCACAAAATCAACATCCACCTGCGTGGCCGTCACGCCATCAACCTCGACTTCCAGTGGTAGTATCTCTAATGCATCAATGTTTCCGCTGGCTTGCACGCTTAAAGTGATGCGTCCCCTATCACCCAACGTGGCTGAACAAGGAGCAGCATGCAAGTTGCAGCTGGCAGCGGGCGGAAACCAGGTCACATCGCTATCGCGGTGCAGCCAATGGGCAAAGGCATACCATGCACAGGCCGCCAGCGCTAAACCAGTCACGAGTATCAGTACCCTTAAGGCAGGAAAGCCTGCCGGGGGTGCAGGTTTTGGTATTATCTTCATGGCAGAATAATCACTACGCAAGCCGTGAGGCGGGGTGTTGACGCCATGGTAACAGCAATCGTGCCGATATCGCTGTGCTGGGATGTCGCAGGCAAAAGGGAACCTTATGGAGAGCATTACAGGCGCGTTAGGGCCCCTGTTTTTATTGATTTTATTGGGCGCCGTACTCGGCTATTGGCGTTGGCCCAGCGATACCTTTTGGCCCCAAATGGAGCGGATGATCTATTTTGTGCTGTTCCCTGCCATGCTGGTAGGCACTTTGGCGACGGCCGATGTCAGCCAAGTCCCGGTCGGCCGTTTGGCCTTTGTATTACTGAGTGCGATGGCGTTGTTTGGCTTACTGCTTTGGTGTTTCCGTGGTTGGCTTCAGCTAACGCCCGCTGGCTTTACCTCTGTGTTTCAAGGGGCGGTGCGCTTTAATACCTATGTGGGGGTGGCGGGTGCTGCAGCCCTGCACGGCAGCCTGGGGGCGACGACGGCAGCGGTTGCTGTGGCGCTGATGGTGCCGGTTGTCAATATGATGTGTGTGGCCAGTTTTGTTGCCGCCGGCACGCTGGGCGGCGGCAGCGTCGGTAAAAGCGTGATGGCATTGATTAAAAACCCGCTGATCCTGGCCTGCCTAGCGGGCATTGGCCTGAATCTTTCCGGTATCGGCTTGCCGGGCTGGAGCCAAGCTACGGTCGAACTACTGGGGGGCGCAGCGTTGCCGCTGGGACTGGTAGCGGTAGGTGTGGCGCTGCGCCCCATGGCGCTATTACGCATTGACCGCGGCGTGCTGGCCACCAATAGCGTTAAGCTGTTGTTGATGCCTGCGTTAGTATTAGCGCTGGCCTGGGGGCTACAGCTGGATCCGGTCAGCCGCGATGTGGCACTGCTTTTTGCCGCGCTGCCCACCGCTACTTCCGCTTATATTTTAGCCCGCCAATTGGGGGGCGACGCTGAACTGATGGCCGCCATTATTACCGGCCAAACCCTATTAGCCATGCTGACGCTGCCCTTCTGGCTGCGATTGGTAAGCTGATCAATGCCTAGAAAGACAGTAAATAAAAAATATTCGTATTTGTATTGACGGGGTAAATGAGAATTATTATAGTGTGATTGTCAGCGTTTGATGAGACGCTGGCAACCACGACAGCTGTTGATTTCAGCGTCAGCGTCAGCGCCAGTTTGCTGTCATGGTTTCTCCCTCTCATTGCTAGTCACGGTCTTTTTTGCCGCTCCCTTGGAGCGGCTTTCTTTTTTCCTTTCTTTTTTTCTTCTCTTTTTCTCAAATACGCCCTTTTATGGATCCCTGCCTCCCACTGCCAGTGGCGTTAAAATAAGCGTTACCCTTCCCGACGATAAATCAGATCCCAGACGCCGTGGCCGAGCTTTTCGCCGCGGGCTTCAAACTTGGTCAGCGGGCGGAAAGCGGGGCGCGGCACGTAAGGCGCGGTCTCAGCCGTTGCGGTGTTGGCGTAGCCGGGGGCGGCTTCCATCACTTCCGCCATCCACTCGGCGTAGGCTTCCCAGTCGGTGGCCATGTGGAACGTACCGCCGGGCTTGAGGCGTGTGCGAATCAGCTCCACGAACGCAGGCTGGACGATGCGTCGCTTGTGGTGCTTCTTCTTCGGCCACGGGTCGGGGAAGAACAGCTGCAGCGTGGTCAGCGAGCCTTCGGGCAAGCACTGCTCCAGCACTTCCAGGGCGTCTTCACGGTAAACGCGCAGGTTGGTCAGGCCGCGTTTGTCCACTTCATCGAGCAGTTTGCCAACGCCGGGGGCGTGCACTTCGATTCCGATAAAGTCGGTATTGGGATGAGTTTCAGCCTGCTCGATCAGCGAGTTACCCATGCCAAAGCCAATTTCCACCACGCGGGGAGCTTGGCGGCCAAACAGGGCGTCTAAATCCTGGCGGCCATCGGCTATGGTCAGCCCAAGCCGCGGCCACACGTCTTCCAGGCCGCGGTTTTGGGCTTGGGTCATGCGCCCGGCGCGAATCACATAGCTTTTAATGCCCCGGCGGTGCAGCGGCGCCTCGGCACTTTCGGGGCCAGTGGTGCTGCTCTCGGGCGCGGTGTCGTTCGTATCGGTCATGGTGTCTCTGTATCAGCCGTTAATCCGGCCTGCAAAAGGCGAAGAGGGATCGGCGCTTTGGCGGCGCGGCATGCGGCCGGCCAAGAACGCATCGCGGCCAGCTTCAACGGCTAGCTTCATGGCGTTGGCCATGCGCAGCGGGTCGCGGGCGTGGGCAATGGCGCTGTTGAGCAGCACGCCGTCGCAGCCAAGCTCCATGGCCATGGCGGCATCGGAGGCCGTGCCAATGCCTGCATCCACCAGGACCGGCACGCTGCTCTGCTCCACGATCAGGCGAACGTTGTGCGGGTTTTGAATGCCGTGGCCTGAACCAATCAGCGAGCCCAGCGGCATGATGGCGCAGCAGCCCATGGCTTCCAGTTCCCGTGCCACAATCGGGTCATCGCTGGTGTACACCATCACGTCGAAACCGTCGGCCAGCAGGGTTTCCGCAGCTTTGAGCGTCTCGACCACGTTGGGGTAGAGCGTGTGATCGTCGCCGAGCACTTCCAGCTTTACGAGGTTGTGGCCATCCAGCAGCTCGCGGGCTAAGCGGCAGGTGCGCACGGCATCTTTCGCGTTGTAGCAGCCAGCGGTATTGGGCAGCAGGGTGTACTGCTTGGGCGAGATCGCATCGAGCAGGTTCGGCGCATCGGCATCTTGGCCAAGATTGGTGCGGCGCACGGCAAACGTGACGATTTCGGCACCGCTCTGGGCAATGGCAGCACCGGTTTCGATAAAGTCTTTGTACTTGCCGGTACCCACTAACAGGCGCGAGCTAAAATCACGTCCGGCAATGGTGAGCGGTTTATCAGTCAGTTGCGTCATAGCGATTCCTTGAAAAAGCACCGGCAGCTAGCCGCCGCCAATAGCGTGGACCACTTCGATCTGGTCGCCTGCGGCCAGCGGTGTCGCGGCCAGTTGGCTCTTGGGCACAATCTGTTCGTTGATTTCGACAGCGATACGACGCCCACCCAGCCCAAGCTGTTCGACTAAGTCAGCAGCGGTAAGGCCAGCGGTCATGGCGTAAGGTTCGCCGTTGAGCGTAAGCTGTATCGACTCATTGGGGGTAGACATAAACAGTAAGCTTCCCTGTGGATGAGGCAAAACGGCCTCTATTGTAGCGGTTTCGACCCGTGCAAGGTATGCAACGGGGTGAATATCTCAATGATTAACGGCGCGGCGATTCGCCGCCAACATAGGTGAAAAGGAGTAGGGCGTGCAGCGAATCGACAAGCTGTGGTGGTGTGTGGTGGCGCTTTCGGGGGCAACCATGGTGATGCTGGGAGCTTACGCCGCCCACGGGTTAGCGGCACACACCAGCGCAGCGATGGTAGATATCGTAGAAACCGGCGTGCGCTACCAGGCGTGGCATACGCTAGCCATGCTGGCGGTGCTTGTTTGGCGCAGCCACCGTCCCCACCCCGGCCAGCAGATTGTGCTGGCACTGTGGGCGCTAGGCATGCTGGCCTTTGCCGGTTCGCTCTACCTAATGGCGCTGGCCGGGCTGAGCGTGGGCATCGTGACGCCGATCGGCGGGCTGCTGCTGATGGTCGGTTGGCTTTCCCTGGGCGTCACGGCGCTGCTAAGCCGCTCTTAATCGTCACGGGCGCTAGCCCCACAGCATGCGCAGCGGCATCCACAGACCCATGCCGATCATCACCAGGTTTTCGGTGAGCGAGACAAAGCCCAGCGGCACGTTGCTGTTACCGCCGACACAGGCGCACTTGAGTTCGCGCTTGTCGATATACACGGCCTTAAACACCGAGACCGCGCCCACCGTGCCGACGAATAGCGCCAGCGGTGCGGCTACCCAAATCAGCGTGCCGGCCAGCATTAAAAGCCCCGCGGCGGTTTCGGCGTAGGGGTACACATAGCTGTAGGGCACGTAGCGCTGGGCGAGCAGGTCGTAGTTGAGAAACATGGTGCTAAAGCTCTCGGTATCCTGCAGTTTTTGTAGGCCCAGCAGCACCATCGCGGTCGCAACGGCGTACTCTGGCATACGCGCCGTGAACAGTGTGCCCTGGGCTGCCCAGCTCACCGCCAAGCCAATCAACAACGCAACGGCAAAAATGGCCAGCACCGGGCGGTAGGTGGTCTCTTTGGCATTGGGAACGCTCATCCCCAGGTGTGCGCGCAAATCTTCGTAGCCGCCGATCCGTTCGCCGTCGATATATACCTGCGGCGTGGTATCGACGTTTTCCTGCTCCTTGAACGCGTCGATCTGCTCCCGGGAAGTCAGGGTATGGTCGTCCACCGCGTAGCCTTTGCGTTTGAGCAAGCTGACGGTTTTCAAACCAAACGGGCACATGTGCGCGGCGGTTTTCATCCGATACACCTGTGCGGTGTGAGAGGTCGTTGCTGCCATGATCAGCCTCCTTGTCGTCTCATTACCAACATTCGCTTTTAGCATAGAACCCGGTGCCGCCCATAGGTCAAACACCAGAGCTGATGGTGTCATGGTGGGCTTGACCTGCGGGCAACCCCTAGGTGATAAGCTCGGGTGAGTGAACGCTTTGATGAAGGTAAACGTTGTTGGAGATCAATATGAAACGTAACGCTACGGCACTGCTGGCAGCTGGTGCACTAATGTTAGGCGCCGCAACGGCCCAAGCGGCGCTACCGGATGAGGCGAAGCTGTATAAAAACCCGCAATGCGGCTGCTGCGATGAGTACGCGCGTCACCTTGAAGCGCTGGGCGTGGACGTCACCATCATCGATGACGTCGAGCTGGGCGATATCAAACAGCAGGCGGGCGTGCCTTACGGCATGGGCTCTTGCCACACCATCGAAATCGGTAACTATTGGATTGAAGGGCACGTGCCGATGGAAGCGCTTGAGGCGCTTTTCGAACAGCAGCCGGATGTGGATGGCATTGGCTTAGCCGGTATGCCGATCGGTACACCGGGCATGCCAGGGCCTCAGAGCGAGCCCTACCACGTCTATACGTTCAGTGACCAAGACGCCCAGCCGTTTATGACGCTGTAAACGAGTAGGCCCTGTTAAGTGACGGGCTTCCTGTCGGCGCGTCACTTCTTGTGACTACCTACCTTGATGCGCTATGTCCTCAGACGCGTCGATATCCATCAGCGTGCCTGCGTCCTGCACCTCATGCGTGCGGTAATGCGCGGCGTGGCGTTGAATCAATGCTTTGGCGCCCAGGTGACCGCTCAAGGTTGTAAGCTCGGGCCAAAACGCCCGGCCAAAAACGACCGGATGCCCGGGCTGTCCGGCATGGCTGGGTCGCCAGATCGTATCGTGGGTAGCCTGCTGCTTCAGCGTTCGTAAAGTCTCGGGCTGTAGGCAGGGCATATCACCCAATAAAATTGCGACGGCAATGGCACTCTCAAGCAGGGGATCATGGGTAACTACCGCCATCGCCTCTGCTAAGCTGGTGCCCAGGCCACGGTGTGCTTGATGAACACGAATGAGCGGCATGTCATCCGTCAGGCCTAGCGAAGCGGGGTCGTCCTCATCACGGATCACTACCCGCAGTTGGGGGAACACCAGCTGCGCCTGGGTAACCGAGGCGGTGAGTAAGGGGCGCCCATCGGCGAGTAGGGCACGGCGTTTGTCTTGCTCGCCGAAGCGTCGCGAATAGCCTGCAGCCATCACTAGAGCCACAACGTGGTTAACGGTCATTAAGCGCTATCACCCTGGTTAACAAAAGGCATCAGTGCCTGTCTTGGCTGAATCAGTCATCTCAAAAGTTGTTCTGGAGCTTATCAAGGTTGAGGAATCGATGTTTTTTAAGCCGTTGATGGCCAAGCGTCACGTAAGGTACGTCAATTATGGCTATGCTGAAGTCGTTAGGACATTCATTAAGTGACGCAATGAGCATGGAAGGCACCTATTTATGACCCCACCTAATCATTTTGAACCCCCGCGTGACGCTGTGCGTAGTGTCGATTTAGGCGCTGAGGCGCGATCAGCGAACAGTGAGCATTCGACGGTCACTTTCGTGGTCAATGGGCAACAGCATCAGCTTGAACTGGATAACCGCACAACGTTGCTGGATACCCTGCGCGAACACTTGGCATTAACCGGCTCTAAAAAGGGCTGTGACCATGGCCAGTGTGGCGCCTGCACGGTGTTTGTGAACGGCACGCGTATCAATGCCTGCCTGACGCTGGCGGTGATGCATGAAGGGGATGAGATCACCACCATCGAAGGGGTGGGCCATGAGGCGCACCTTGATCCCATGCAGGCGGCCTTTGTCGAGCAGGATGCCTTTCAGTGTGGCTACTGCACGCCGGGCCAAATTTGCTCAGCCAAGGCGGTGCTGGAGGAGATTCGGGCGGGTCTACCCAGCCATGTCACCCAGGACCTAGACGCGCCCATTGAGCTCACTGATGCTGAGATTCGTGAGCGGATGTCAGGCAATATCTGCCGCTGCGGCGCCTACGCCAACATTCTCAAGGCCATTAATCAGGTGGCGGAGGCGCACTCATGAAAGCTTTTTCCTATGAACGCGTGACGGATCCCGTTCAGGCGGCAGCGCGTGCAGCGGAAGTGCCTGGCGCCAAATTTATTGCGGGCGGCACTAACCTGCTCGATTTAATGAAACACGAGATCGAAATCCCCGCGCACTTGATTGATGTATCGGGAACCGGCCTTGATCAAATTACCCCGACCTATGAGGGGGGGCTGCGCATTGGCGCGCTGGTCAGCAACGCCGCACTCTCGGCAGATGCCCGGGTGCGCAAGGATTATGCGGTATTGAGCCGAGCGCTGGTATCGGGTGCCTCTGGCCAACTGCGTAATAAGGCAACCACTGGCGGCAACCTGCTTCAGCGCACGCGCTGCGCCTATTTCTACGATACCGCCATGCCTTGCAACAAGCGCTCCCCAGGGGCGGGCTGTGGGGCGTTAAGCGAAGGCGCTACTACGCGGCAACTGGGCATTATCGGCACCTCCGATGCGTGTATCGCCACGCACCCGTCTGACATGGCCGTTGCCCTGCGCGTGCTGGATGCCGAAGTGGAAACCATGACATCAAATGGTGAAACACGCCGCCTGACGCTGGATGAGTTCTATCAACTGCCCGGCGACACGCCGGAAGTGGAGAGCGCGCTGCAAGCAGGCGAGATGATCACCGCCGTGCTGCTACCGCCCCCTGTCGAGGGCCGCCACGCCTACTATAAGGTGCGCGACCGAGCCTCTTACGCCTTTGCCTTGGTATCCGTTGCACTGATCCAGGCCTCGGATGGAACGGGTCGGGTCGCGTTGGGCGGTGTGGCGCCCAAGCCCTGGCGCCGCGATGACGCCGACGCGGCGTTACCGCAAGGTGCAGCCGCGGTGATGGCGCGCTTACTGGACGGCGCCCGCCCAACTCAAGAGAACGCCTACAAGCTTACCCTGGCAGAGCGAACGCTCGCCGCGCTGCTGGCTCAGGAGTGACCCATGGATTTTAATCAATCAGCGGAAGATAACCTGTTCGACCGTGCCCGCATTATCGGCAAGCCCCACGTGCGCATCGACGGTTTGCTCAAGGTGACCGGCCGCGCGCCTTACGCCTACGAGCGCCACGACGTAGTGGCCAACCAACTGGTGGGCTACCCCGTGGGGGCGGCCATTGCGCGAGGTAAGATTGTCCATATGGATGCCTCGGCGGCTCGTGCTGCCCCAGGCGTGGCGGCAGTGATCACGACCGTCGAGTATGAGCCGCTGGCGCGTGCCGATAGCAACGTGGCCCATCTGTTTGGCGGCGCCACCGTTGAGCACTATCACCAAGCCATTGCCGTGGTGGTCGCCGATACGCTGGAGCAAGCGCGTGGTGCCGCGTCATTGATCGAGGTTCGCTACGAAAAGGCGCCGGGGGTGTTCGATCTTGAAGATGCCTGGAGCCGCCTGCAGAACACCGGCGAGCCGATCGCCAATGTCGGCGATGTGGATGCAGCATTTGATGCCGCGCCGGTCACGCTGGATGAAACTTACCGTACGGCGTCGCAAAGCCACGCCATGATGGAGCCCCACGCCTCTATCGTTGATTGGTCGGACGGCGGGCAGATGACGGTATGGACCTCGAACCAGATGATCGAATGGACGCGCCAGGCGCTCGCCACCACCTTTGCTATCGACGCCGACAGGATACGTCTGGAAAGCCCCTACGTGGGCGGTGGTTTTGGCGGTAAGCTGTGGCTGCGCGCCGATGCAGTGCTGGCAGCACTTGGCTCGCGCGAGACCGGGCGTCCCGTGAAAGTGGCTCTGCCGCGCCCAATGATTTTCAACAACGCTACGCACCGCTCCGGCACTATTCAGCGGTTGCGTATCGCGGCTGGGGCAGATGGCAAAATCACCGTTTTCGATCATGCCGCCGCTTCCCATACCCTGCCCGGTGGCAGCGGTGAGGATGCGGTCAACCAGACTCGCTGCTTCTACGCGGGCGAAAATCGTCGCGTGGCGCACCAGCCTATCGATATGGGCCTGCCCGAATCGGCAGATATGCGTGCCCCTGGCGAAGCCTCGGGGCTGGCGGTGCTAGAGGTTGCCATGGACGAAATGGCGGAGAAGCTCGGCATGGACCCGGTGGATTTTCGAATTCTCAACGACACCCAGGTCAATCCTGAGGATCCATCGAAGCCCTTCAGTGATCGCCACTTTGTGGAGTGTCTGCGTCAGGGCGCCGACACCTTCGGTTGGGCCGAGCGTAACGTTCAGCCAGGCGGCCGGCGTGAAGGCCAATGGCTGATTGGCCACGGTATGGCCGGCGCCTATCGCGGCGCGCCCACTTTGACGTCAGGCGCGCGGGTACGCTTGCAGAATGGGCGCCTGATCGTGGAAACCGACATGACCGATATCGGCACCGGCTCCTACACCATTCTGACCCAGACAGCGGCAGAAACCATGGGCATGGAGATGGAAGACGTAGAGGTGCGTCTTGGCAATAGCGCCTACCCGACATCATCCGGCTCCGGCGGCCAATTTGGCGCCACAAGCGCCACCGCTGGCGTTTACGCCGCCTGTGTGGCGCTTCAGGCACAGATCGCCACGCACCTGAATGTTGACGAGGTGCGCTTTGAAAATGGCCGCGTTGTGGCCGGGCAGACAGACATGGCGCTGGCCGAGGTGGCCGGTGGCGAAGAACTTGTGGCTGAAGATTCGATCAACTTTGGTGACTTCAAGGACAAGCTGGAGCTGGGGACCTTCGCGGCGCACTTTGTCGAAGTGGCCGTCCACGCTTATACCGGCGAAACCCGCGTGCGGCGCATGCTGGCCGTGTGCGATGCAGGGCGCATTCTCAATCCCATCACGGCGCGCAGTCAGGTGCTTGGGGGCATGACCATGGGCATTGGTGCCGCGTTGACGGAGGGCATGAGCGTGGATACCGGGCGTGGCTTCTTCGTCAACCACGACTTGGCAGGCTACGAAGTGGCGGTGCATGCGGATATACCCGAGCAGGAGGTGATCTTTTTAGATACCACCGATGCGGCTTCATCGCCCTTAAAAGCAAAAGGGGTGGGTGAGCTGGGTATCTGTGGCGTAGCCGCGGCGATTGCCAACGCGATCTACAATGCCACCGGTGTTCGGGTGCGTGAGTACCCCATGACACTTGATCGGCTCATTGACCAGCTTCCTGAGGCTACGCCTGTTGTTTGATGCCAGGAAAAGAAACTGACGCCTTAGTGACTCACGCGTCGTGAAGCTGATCGCTGAGCGATGTTAAGTGCCGATTAAGGCGTCAATCGACGGAGATGCTATCAGCATGGGCTTCTCCCGGCGAGGCGAAGGGGGCGGAAGTGTGAAGCCGCTAACGGCGTTCATCATCTCATCAGCGGTCATTGATAGCTGTTCTGCCATGCTGTGTGAATCTTCTACCGCCGTACGTGAAAGCTCAAGGGCATTGTAAATTTCGTTAACGCTCTGCTCGAGTTCTTCAACCCCTTGATGTTGCTGGCTGTTCGCGCTTTCCGAATTATTCAAACGCATTGCGACCTGCTCGAAACTTTGGATGAGTGATCGGGTAGTTTCAGCAATGGTTGAGGTTTGTTTTACACCCAGAAAAACCTGATCGGTGGTGGCTTCAATAGTTTGGCGGATCTGAGCGGCCGTTGTTTGGGTACTTTTTGACAGATTACGCACTTCGTTAGCAACGACGGCGAAACCTCGGCCGTGTTCACCGGCTCTCGCCGCTTCAACGGACGCATTCAGGGCGAGAAGGTTGGTTTGAAAGGTGATGTTATCAATTTCGCCAAGCATCTGATGGATTGATTTGGCGTGCTTATCAAGCAGGTGCATCATTTTGCCCATCTCCTCGACCTGCTCACCGTTTTCTCGAGCAATTTTCTCAGCATCGTTGGCCAGTTGACGGATGTATTGAGACTCTCTGGCGGTTTCCCTCGTCGTGGCAGCGAGCTCCGTTGTGCTAGTAGATATGCGCTCGGTTTGGCTGCTGTTACGGGCCGTTTGTGTGCGCAGTTGCTCCTGAGCAGCAAAGAGTTGTTGACTGTAATCCATAACATGGTTTGCTGCTTTTTGTGTTTTACGCAAGCTATCAGAGACTTGGTCGCGCATGTGTACGATGGCTGACACTGCAGGCAACTGCTGCTCTTTTTTGCTGAAGAGGGTGGCTAGGTTACCGTTACCAGCAGCAATGGCAAAGCGAGTAACATGCAGGCCCTCTTGCACCATGCTTTCCAACACTTTGGCTAAGTAACCAAGAATAACCACTTGAACAACGACGGCTCCGCCGTGCATGAGTAGGCAATAGAGTAAATCTACAGGGCCATGGGTGACTGCCCCCTCTTCCATTGCATTAATATCGCCCATACTCACATAAAGCTGAACGAGCCCCTGATACTGGAGCCAGGTAAAGAGTGCGTGGTGAAGAGCGATGATCAAGCCACCAAACGCAATAACCCGCCAATCGCTATAAAGGAGAAGAACGGATAATAAAATAAAAATGCTGAAGTGCGCTTCGATCATGCCGCCGCTCTGTTCGATCAATACGGCGGACCAAATCATCATCACCGCGGCTTTGAGGAACCCGTTAGCAATGTGGCCGGGGAGTTTATGCTGAAGGATATAAGTCAAAGGCAGAGTAACAGCGGCCGCCATGGTTACCAACAGAAGCGTTTGACTGAAAATACTTATGACCAAGCAAAAAATAGCGATAAACCCTAGCGGCCACCACATGAGTCTGTCGGTACGCGCAATATGGTTCGAGAATGAGGCGTCTGGCATTCTTATATTTTCCTTGCTTTGCATCAGGAAGCATTGAGGGGGGAGACCACAATCTTATCGGCATCATTTAAAATAACTTTATGGCGTTTTGCTAACTAAAAAAGTTGTTTATAGTTAGCAATTCCTCTGTAAGGTTAATGGTATTATCATTTATTAAGTAGTTAGTTAACAATTTTTCACTATTCGTTTTTGCTTATATACTGATATAAAAAAATTACTAATCAGTGATCCTCGTTTAGTTGGCTATTTATAAGTTGATGAGCAGATACCCTGAAGGCTTAACCTTTCACCGGTAGGGCATAGCTGGCGGTGACATGCACCACGGGGCGTAGGTCATCGCTGGCTGAGAAAATCTGAACCTCGCCTACGGCTAGGCGACGGCCGAGTTTGATCAGCTTGGCGTGGGCGATAATATCGTGCTCGCCGGAGGCGGCACGCAGGAAATGGCAGTTAAGGTCGCTGGTAACGGCCATCGCTTCTGGGCCGATCTGGGCCAAAATAGCGACGTACAAAGCGACGTCTGCAAACCCCATCATGGTAGGGCCGGAAACCCGCGGGCCGGGGCGCAGGTGCTCATGGCCAATCGTTAGGCGCATGGTGGCGCACATCTCCCCCACGTGTTCCACCTTGCCCATCCGCTGGGGAAAGACCTCATCCAAAAAGTGCTCAATTTGCTCGGCAGTCATGACGGTCATTGTTGTTATTCCTCGCTGTTTTTCTTCTAGGCATAGGGCCTGATGCTGCGGGCATGTCGTAGAGAGGGTCTTATGCCATGGATGGCATAAGTAGCGCCCAGGGAGGGGTTTACAGCGCCCTCTCCTAGACCTGCCCGCAGCGCCACTTTGCCTTAATGTAAACTAACATAAATAAAAAAGCCCCAAGGCGCGAGCCTTGGGGCTGGGGACCAGTTAGCAGGTGAGCTTACTTCGCCTTATGCACCTGACGCCACTCGTGCAATAGCGGCTCGGTGTAGCCAGAAGGCTGTACGCGACCTTTGAATACCAGGTCTGAGGCGGCTTTAAAGGCGGTAGAGCCTTCAAAGTCGGCACTCATGGCGGTGTAGGTCGGGTCGCCTGCATTCTGCTCATCGACCACTTTGGCCATCCGCTTGAGGGTCTCTTCCACCCGTGCTGCGTCGACAATGCCGTGGTGTAGCCAGTTAGCAATGTGCTGGCTGGAGATACGCAGCGTCGCACGGTCTTCCATCAGGCCGACGTTGTGGATATCTGGCACTTTCGAGCAACCTACACCGTGCTCTACCCAGCGCACCACGTAACCCAGAATACCCTGGCAGTTGTTATCCAGTTCCTGCTGCTTCTCTTCATCGGACCAGTTGGCGTTTTCTGCCACTGGCACGGTGAGCAGGTCATCCAAGTAGTCGGGCTCACCCAGCTCTTCCAGCTCGCGCTGAACATCGGTGACGTTAACCTGGTGATAATGCAGCGCATGGAGCGCGGCCGCCGTCGGCGAAGGAACCCAAGCGGTGTTGGCACCGGCTTTCGGGTGGCCGATTTTTTGCTCCAGCATGTTATGCATCAGGTCAGGCATGGCCCACATGCCCTTACCGATTTGCGCCCGCCCGCGTAGGCCGCAAGCAAGGCCCACTTGCACGTTACTCTTCTCATACGCCTGAATCCACGCAGCGCTCTTCATGTCGCCCTTGCGTACCATGGGGCCTGCTTCCATGGCGGTATGCATCTCGTCGCCAGTGCGGTCCAGGAAGCCGGTGTTGATAAACGCAACGCGGGAAGCGGCTTCGGCAATACACGCCTTGAGGTTAACGGTGGTGCGACGCTCCTCATCCATGATGCCCATTTTCAGGGTGTCACGATCCATGCCCAGAAGGTCTTCGACGCGGCCAAACAGTTCGTTGGCAAAGGCGACTTCTTTGGGGCCGTGCATCTTCGGCTTGACGATATAAACCGAGGCGGTGCGCGAGTTGCGCGGCTGGCTGTCATCTTTCTTCAGGTCATGCAGCGCGAGTAGTGAGGTCACCACCGCATCCAGAATGCCTTCCGGCAGCTCATTGCCGTTTTCATCCAGGATCGCAGGCGTGGTCATCAGATGGCCCACGTTACGCACGAACATCAGCGAACGACCGGGCAGCGTGACACTGCCGCCATCGCTGGTTTGCCAGGTGCGATCAGCGTTGAGTTTACGCGTAAAGGTTTTGTCGCCTTTCTCGATCTTCTCTTCCAGGTCGCCCTTCATCAGGCCGAGCCAGTTGCTGTAAACACCAACCTTATCTTCTGAATCCACCGCGGCAACGGAGTCTTCACAATCCATAATGGCGGTTAGCGCGGCTTCTACCACCACGTCTTTAACGCCTGCCGGGTCGGTTTTGCCAATCGAATCGCTGGGATCGATCTGAATTTCCAGGTGCAGGCCGTTGTTACCGAGCAAAATGGCGTCGGGTTTGGCTGCTTCACCGTTAAAGCCAATCAGCTTGCCGGAATCCTTCAGGCCGGTCTCGCGGCCGCCTTCCAGAGTAACGACCAAGTGCTCATCGCGAATAGCATATTTCACCGCATCACGGTGTGAGCCGGTCGCCAGCGGGGCCGCGCGGTCAAGCACGCCGCGGGCGTAAGCGATGACCTTGGCGCCGCGTTTCGGGTTGAAGCTGGTGCCTTTCTCCGCGCCATCCTCTTCTGAAATCGCGTCGGTACCGTAAAGGGCATCGTACAGGCTGCCCCATCGGGCGTTGGCAGCGTTCAGGGCATAGCGCGCATTACTCACTGGGACGACCAACTGCGGGCCTGCTTGAACGGCCACTTCGCGATCCACGTTAGCGGTCGTCGCTTTAACATCGGCTGGCGCTTTTGCCAGGTAGCCTGTCTCGGTCAGGAAGCGACGATAGGCAGGCATATCGGTAACCGGGCCGGGGTTTTCCCGGTGCCATGCGTCAAGCTTCTCCTGCAGCGTATCGCGCTCTTCCAACAATTGACGGTTTTTAGGCGTCAAATCGTGAAACAGAGCATCCACGCCGGCCCAAAAAGCATTTTCATCGACGCCCGTTCCCGGTAGCGCCTGCTCATTTATAAAACGATCTAAATCGGCTGCCACCTGTAAACGGTGGCGCGTGATACGCTCACTCATGGGGAATCTCCTGTGGGGGTGCCCGTGGGCCCTCTGTTACTTAAAACATGTTTCTTAGCTCATGTTTTTTAGAACAGGGTTTGCCGCGGGCAGGGTAAAATGTATTTATGGAAAATAATTCCACATCTACTCAGGCATGTAAACAGCGTAGACCCTAAAGCGGTAAAATGCTCGACCAAATGATTAGGAATGCGGTTTTTGAGAGCGCGACCCCTCTGTCATGTTTAGGCCAACGGAACATGGCGTTATGGAGAAACAACGATGCGTGATTTCCAACATCTGGAAGGCTTGTTTCGCCATGCCTCGGGCGAGGCTGCCCTTAGCCGCCTGCTGCCCGGGGAAATATTGACCGACGCCATGCAGGACTACTTCCAGCATTACGGGTTAGAAGCACTGCTACTCGATACCAGTGAAGTCCATGCAGGCTTTATTGATACGGGGCGCTTTGCGCTGTGGTGCCAAGTGTGGAGTCCGCCTCAGCCGGTCGGCACGGCCTTCGTGGTGCACGGTTATTTCGATCATATGGGCCTTTATCGCCATTTGCTCAAGCGCTTACTGGCCAAAGGCTGGCGTGTGGTGTTGTGGGACCTGCCAGGCCACGGCCTTTCCAGCGGTGCGCGGGCAGAAATCGAAGATTTCGATGATTACCAGCACTGCCTGACCCATTTACAGACCATTCTGAAAAGCCAAGGGATGGCGCCTGCGCCGTGGTTAGGGGTAGGGCAAAGCACAGGGGCGGCCATACTGGCCACTGATGCACTCACCCGCCGTGAAGAAGCCGGTTGGGCGGGGTTGGTGCTGCTGGCACCTTTGGTGCGCCCCTGGCGCTGGAGCCAAGCCAGTTGGTTGCACTTGATCGCCAGTCCGTTCGTTAAAGAGTTGCCGCGTAAATACCGGCCCAATTCTACCGACGAGCAGTTCACTGAATTCCTACGCGAGCGCGACCCGCTCCAGCCCGAGCGGCTAAGCGTTGCCTGGATTTCGGCCATGCGCCGCTGGATGCCCCGCCTGTTGGCGCAGCCGCCCAGCCAACTGCCTGCGTTGATTTTGCAAGGCGAGCAGGATTTGACGGTGGATTGGGAGTGGAACTTAGCGATTCTCGCTGAGAAATTTCCCAACGCTGAAATCCAGCGCCATCCAGAAGCGCGCCATCACTTGGTAAATGAGGCAGATCCTATTCGGGAAGTGCTGTTTGAAGCGCTGGACGGGTTTGTGGATGGTATCGGTACCTAAACATTGGCGTAATGACCGCTTAAATGTCATAAACACGGCATATTTTCAGCTAAACCTTTATTTAAAAGACGAAAAGTGGCTTGGCAGTTTGGATTAGCCAGTAGAATGGTTTTTCCAAGGTGGCGAGCGCATTCGATAGGCTTAGGCTATCGAATGGCCAGCCTCAGTGTGATGGCAAAAAAGTGTTTTGTTTCAAAACGTGACTACAGTGCACGAAAAACTAGTTAAAAAGAATGAGAAGCATGGCTGGATTGATAAGCGAACGATTTGTTAGGTCAATTTTTTAAGCAAATAAAAAATTTTAAGACATTATTTTTCATATGTTTTTTATAAAAACTAAGCGTTTTTAAGGTTGGGTGCGTCAAGGCGGACAAATGTTACGCATTGTATCTTTGGTGAGTATGAATTAGACTTTTGATACTCAAGGTGTCTGTACAAATGCTCCAGGATTCAGCGAAATGCAGCATCGCAAAGGGAAGAAGCAAGCCAGGGTTGGGGTAAGACCAAAGTTAATGACGTGCTGGCAGGTTGCAAGTGAGTTCAATACAGGGAAATCACTATGATGTTTGTCATCAAAACGTTGTTTGGCCTCACAAGACGCCGTAAGCAACTGATCCAGCTTGTTGCTGACTCCTTTCTAATCGTTGCCAGCTTTCTGCTGGCAATGCTATTACGGTTGGATTCCTTAGATTTTTTGGCTGATGAATCGGTTTGGCTGGCACTGCCTGTCATGGTGCCCGTTAGCCTGTTTATCTTTATAAGATTAGGTTTCTACCACTCAATTGTGCGTTTTATGAATGTTAAAGCATTGCAGGCGCTTTCGGCAGGCGTCCTAGCATCTGCGCTAACACTTTATATTGTCAGCACGTTGCTTAATTTACCTGTCCCTCGCTCTGTACCCTTCATTTATACGATGTTGGCATTTATAACCATCGGCGGCATCCGGCTAGCTTTACGGTTGATGTACCAGCGTGGGCAGCAGCTCCAGAAAACCCGTGTACTGATATATGGCGCCGGTGCGGCGGGGCGTCAGTTGGTAGTGTCGCTTCGGCATGGGCGCGATTATGAGCCCGTTGGTTTTGTTGATTATGCGCCGCTATTACAAGGTACCCATGTTCAAGGTTTAAGGGTTTATAGCCCGGAATCTACGCCGCAGTTAATTGAGAATTTTGGGGTAGAGAAATTTTTATTGGCTATACCAGAGGCGACAAGAGCAAGACGCCAAGAAATCATTGAGTCTATTGAGCCATTGTCTATTCCAGTGCAAACCATACCGGACATGGCCGATATTGTTTCGGGCAAGGCCAAGTTCAATGAACTGCGTGACGTGCGCGTTGAAGATTTATTAGGCCGTGACCCTGTTCCACCCGACCCAAAATTAATGGGTGCGAATATTACGCATAAATCTGTCATGGTGACGGGCGCTGGGGGGTCGATTGGTAGCGAGCTATGTCGTCAAATCGTGAGATTACTTCCAGAACGGTTAATAATCGTCGATTCGTCTGAATATTCTTTATATAAAATTGACCAGGATCTGGCGCATTTAATAGAGAGCGACAACCTGAGTGTAGACGTCAAGCCAGCGCTAGCTTCCGTTCGTAATGGTGATGTGATTTCACGCCTGATCCGCACCTTTGAAGTCGACACGATTTATCATGCAGCCGCTTATAAGCATGTACCCCTCGTCGAATTCAATCCCTCCGAAGGTGTTTTAAATAACGTTTTTGGGACAATGGAAGTTGCCAAGGCGGCTATCAAAGAGGGCGTCGAGTCATTCGTTTTAGTTTCAACAGATAAAGCGGTACGCCCAACAAACGTGATGGGCGCCAGTAAGCGAATGGCTGAACTGGTTTGTCAGGCTTACGCCGATGAACAAACGGATACGCGCTTTTCAATGGTGCGTTTCGGCAACGTGCTCGGCTCATCGGGTTCTGTTGTTCCGCTATTTCGCCGACAGATCGAGAAGGGTGGGCCAATCACCGTTACGCACCCCGATATTACGCGTTACTTTATGACGATTCCTGAAGCTGCTCAGCTTGTCATTCAAGCAAGCGGTATGGCAACTGGCGGCGATGTGTTCGTCTTGGACATGGGCAAGCCAGTCAAAATCGTTGAGCTTGCCACCCGCATGGTGAAATTATCGGGGTTAAGTTATCGCTTCATCTCGGTGCCTTCTGATGCAAAAGCCGCCACAGGCATCCAAGAAAAAGACACCCAGAATGATAAAAAAGCGGAAATAGCTATTCGTTTTACAGGCTTGCGCCCAGGCGAAAAACTGTATGAGGAACTGCTAGCAACGGACAGTGCGGAAAAGACGCGTCATCCTCGAATAATGACGGCATCAGAAGATTTTTTACCTTGGGTAAAGCTTGAGCCCGTTTTAGCTCAGCTTGAAGCTGCTTGTAAGAACCAAGATGCGGCCACTATACGCGAACTGCTTATCGCCGCACCGACTGCCTATCAGCCGTTATCAGATATTGTCGATCACTTCTGGCTCTCCAACTTGAATCAGCCGGTGGAGAAGAAAGCCTCTAGCAATACGTCAGCTGTTTCCGCCGCTTCAGATCACAACTACGCGCATCATTCAGGCATTCCAATGGCAGAACAAATGTCGATGGAAGGGGTGGCTTCCATTTCAAGTGCGAGGCTAGTCATGGATACAACCGATGTCAGAAAGACATAAGAAGTAAGTAAAGTGTTTTGATTACTGGTTTTTGCTAGCAGGAGCTTGATTGATGGTAATAAAGCGTTTAAAGCAGGTTTTGCTGCTTTTAGGCGTTAAGTTTGGTAGTGGTTTAATTTTTATTTGGTTGATTCGTAGAATATAGGGTATGACATTATCTGGCCTCGAGGATGCGTCAAAAAACCTCGGGGCGGTAGCGTGTCTAATTTTTATGTACGCTGCGCTGAATACTACGAAGTATATGTAAATTCTAAGGTAAGAAAACAACCGACAGGTGATGCCTGTCACGCAAGGTAAAACATACCTATTTTGCTCCACCCACGCTCAGGTAGACGTTCTCATGAGAAAACAAATTAATTTTTTCCGCATGCTGATAGTGGCCTCAATAGCTTTGCTAATAACAGGGTGTGCTTTATCGCCAGGTGGGGATATTGATTACGAAGCACCTGAGCCGCCCGATTTAACACGGCTGGTCGATATTCTGCCGATCACACCAGAGTTGATTTGGTCGCAAGAAGCGCAGGAAAGAAAAGTCCACCCGGTGACGGAGGAACTGCGTCAGGAAATAACCGATTATGAGTACACCGTAGGCGTGGGTGATGTCCTCAGCATTGTTGTGTATGACCACCCTGAATTGACTATTCCTACCGGGGGTGAGCGCAGCGCGGTGGAAGCGGGCAATATAGTGCGATCAGACGGCACTATCTTTTATCCCTTTGTTGGGCGTGTCCAGGTGGAAGGAAAAACCACGGAAGAGATACGCGTTCTACTAACCCGGCAACTAGCGAATTTCCTGACAGAGCCTCAAATAGATGTCTTTATTGCGGCTTATAATTCCAAACGGTTTCATGTCACCGGCGCTGTAGCCTCACCTGGCTCTGTGCCCGTCACTAACGTACCGTTAACCATCTTAGATGCCATTAATGAAGTGGGTGGCCCCACACAGAACGCTTTTTGGCATGAAATGTTTTTATTCCGCAATGGAACCGAAGAAGAGCTGTCGCTTTTTTCTCTGTTAAGTGAAGGAGATCAGCGCCAGAATCGATTGCTCAGAGATGGCGACTTACTACATATACCGAGTGCCGATAATCAGGGCGTGGCTATGTTAGGGCAGGTACGCTCACCCGGTAACTTACCGATGAATCGTGAGCGCTTATCGCTTACCGATGCGCTATCTCGTGCGGGTGGTATCAATGAACAAACCGCGGAGCCGTCGGGTATCTTCGTGCTGCGCCGTAATGACCCTGGCTCTGAAAAGCTCGCAACGGTTTATCAGTTGGATGTGAGCAATGCCATTGCCTTCGTGATGGCGAGCAATTTCCAGCTAGAGCCTAAGGATATAGTGTATGTAACCACTGCGCCCTTGGCTCGCTGGAACCGTGTTATCACCCTTCTTTTACCGTCACTTAATTTGCCGGGCAATTTGGGCACCAGCAGCGATGGCTTAAACGAACTTCTTTAATATGACAAAACGCATCTTAGTCGTCTGTACCGGCAATATCTGTAGAAGCCCGGTCGCAGCAGCCGTGTTGCAGCAGGGGCTTACCGACATCCAAGTGATGTCGGCTGGCCTTGCTGCAGGTAGCGGTGGCGCCGAAAAGCGATTAATGGCGCTTGCTAAAACCGATGGGTATGACCTGAGTCAGCATCAAGCCCGACAGGTGGATCGCCAGTTACTTGCCGATGCCGATCTAATACTTGTCATGAGCGCTAAGCAAAGGCAGTTGATAGCTCGCTCGTGGCCCGAGATGCTGGGGAAGACGCTTCTATTTGGTATGTGGCGAACTGATAAACCCATAGATGAACGAGATATACCCGACCCTTATCAGCGAAGTGATGAAGTCTGTCGGCTCGTTTATGAGGCCCTCAAGTCAGCTAGCTTTGCCTGGCGAGAAAAACTTAAAGACACCGGTAATTCAAGCGTGTGGTAAACGATACAAAGCTTTTTTAATTATCCATTTTCGCGTACCCAGCGGTGCGTGACATAGAGTACAGCGATAGAACCAATGTCAGACTCATCCCAAAATAGCACTACAGAAGATACGATTGACCTGAGCCGACTGTTTGGTGCGATTTTTCGCAAAAAATGGCTAATTATTGGCGTTACCTTATTATTTGCATTTATCGGTATCGTGCAAGGTATGTTGTCTACGCCTATTTACCGCGCCGATGCACTCGTACAAGTCGAAAGGCGCAACACAGTGAGTCCTTTTGGTAGTGTTGAGAACGTTGCTGGCTCAGGCCTTGGGGAGTTCAACACGTCAGCCGAACTGCAGATTCTTCAGTCACGCATGGTGCTTGGTCAGGTCGTTGATCGAGTAGGAAGTGATTACATCATTTCCCCCGTTGAACTGCCCCTCATCGGTGATTTTGTACTGCGCAGAGGCATCCCTCGCCCTGACTTTATGGCGGGCTATCCCCATGTCTGGGGCAATGAAAGTATTAATGTGGCGCGCTTCAATACCGATGATAATCGTCGCGGGCAAAGCTTTACCGTGGAACGTGGACCCGACGATACTTATTTTGTTATGCAGGGTGATAACCGTGTGGTAACTGGCACGTTAGGTCGCCCTGAAGTCTTTTATGATGGTGAACTCGAGCTTACCATTGAAAGCTTCAATGCTGCTGAAGGCGCACAATATGTACTAACTCGGCAGCAGAAGACTTCCGCTATACGCGGCATATCAAGCCGGTTGCAAGTGTCAGAGGTCGGCGGGGGAGGCACCACCACAGGGATGATTCGCCTAATGATGTACGGCGAAAATCCGAGTGAAATTACCCGCAGTTTGGATGCCGTTGCGCAAACATTCCTAACTCAGAATATCGAGCGTCAATCTGAGCAGGCGCAGCAAAGTTTAGAGTTTCTGAAAGAGCAAGCCCCAGAGTTACGCGAGCAGCTAAATCTAGCTGAGCAAAACCTGAATGACTATCGCTCCAACTTGGACAGTGTTGATCTCAGCAGTGAAGCCCAAGCGGCTATTCAGCGCTATATAGAACTGGATACGCGGCTCGATGAGCTTGAATTTCAAGAGGCCGAGCTTGCACAACGTTTCACCCCTAGTCACCCCAACTACCAAGCCTTGCTTCGCCAACGACGTCAGATTCAGCAAGACCTTGAAGAACTAAATGCCAGGGTCAATGAGTTACCTGCTGCGCAGCAAGAGGTTCTTAGACGCACGCGTGAGGTAGAGGTCACTCAAGCGATATACGTTAATATCTTGAATAAAGTCCAAGAGCTTGAAGTCGCCCGTGCCGGTACTATTGGTAATATCCGCATTATAGATAGCGCCGTTCTTAATGGCCAAGTTGCTCCTAACGTAGCGCGTATTTTCCTTCTCTATACAGTGTTAGGCATGCTGTTAGTGATTGGTTACGTCGTACTTAAAGAGCTCATGAAACGGGGTATTGAATCCCCCGAACAAGTCGAAAGTGCGGGCTTAACCGTTTATGCCTCTGTGCCACAATCGTCAGCTCAGCGGAAACTCAACCGAGCTTTAAAACGTCGTGGTCAAAAAACATCGAAAAACGTAGTAGGGGGCGTACTGGCTCAACGCGACCCTATGGATCTATCCCTTGAATCACTAAGGGGGTTACGTACTAGCCTTCACTTCACCATGATGGATGGGCGTAATAACCGCATTATGCTTACTGGGCCTAGCCCAGGCGTAGGTAAGAGCTTCGTCAGCGTTAATCTAGGCGCTATTTCAGCGATGGCAGGCAAAAAAGTGCTAATCGTTGATGCTGACCTGCGTAAAGGTAATTTGCATCATGCCTTTGGGCAGGCAAGCGCTGGCGGATTGGTTGAGTTTCTCAGTGGCGAGCTGACTCTTGAAGATATTATTAAACCAACGGGCATACCTCATTACGATGTGATTACCCGTGGTGTTGCGGCAAACAACCCTTCTGAACTTCTAATGCGACCCGGTTTTGAGCAAGCGCTGGACGATCTAAGTGAAATGTACGACATGATCATTGTGGATACCCCACCGGTGCTAGCTGTTACCGACCCCTGCGTAGCGGGCAAGTATTGTGGTACCACACTGATGGTAACAAGGTTCGACAAGAATACTGTGCGAGAAATAATGCTGGCTAAAAAGCGCTTGGAAGGTAGCGGGCTAGAAATTCAAGGTGCGATTTTGAACGGCGTTAAAATCTCCTCACGGGGTTCGTCAGGTTATTACGGGTACGGCACCTACAAATATCAGTAGGTAAAGTCAGGCTTTTAAAGGAAGTAAGCATGAAGATTCTTGTGACTGGCGCGGCAGGTTTTATTGGTTTTCACACGGCTAGCCGTTTATTGGAAAGAGGCGATGAAGTCGTCGGTTTTGATAGCGTAAACGATTACTACGATGTTGAAGTTAAAGAGCGTCGGCTAGAGCAGCTACAGAGCTTGTCAGAAAAAAAAGGCACTCCTTTTCATTTTATTCGCGCCAATTTAGCAGATCAGGCAGCGGTGAATGATTGCTTTGAAAAACATAAATTCGATCGGGTTATTCATTTAGCTGCACAAGCCGGTGTTCGCTACTCTATTGAGAACCCGCATAGTTATGTTGAAAGCAATATTATTGCGTTCACTAACGTGCTTGAAGCTTGTCGTTACGCTAAAACACCTCACCTAACTTACGCTAGTACTAGCTCTGTATATGGTGCTAATACGCGCATGCCTTTCTCTGAACATGACGGTGCTAATCATCCGCTTCAGTTTTATGCAGCCACTAAAAAAGCCAATGAAATGATGGCGCATAGCTACAGCCATCTGTTTGGATTGCCTACCACCGGGCTTCGATTTTTTACCGTTTATGGCCCTTGGGGCCGTCCGGATATGGCGCTTTTTAAGTTCACTAAAAGTATTTTGGCGGATGAGCCAATTACGGTGTTCAATCATGGCAACCACACCCGTGATTTCACTTACGTAGCCGACATCGTTGAAGGTGTGATCAGAGCAAGCGATCAAATCGCAGAACCTAATGCAGATTGGAACAGTGACGACCCGGACCCAGCCACTAGCAATGCCCCTTATCGCCTATTCAACATTGGCAATAATAATCCCGTAAAATTGAGTGCTTACATTGAAGCGCTTGAAAAAGCGTTAAATAAAACAGCGAAGCAGGATTTGCTACCATTGCAGCCAGGCGATGTGCCAGATACCTATGCCGATAGCAGTGAGCTGAAAAAAGCCGTCGACTATCAGCCCGCAACGCCGGTAGAGGAAGGTGTTGCAAACTTTGTAGCTTGGTATCGCGATTACTATCAGGTCTGATGATGCAGTTCTGATAACGACCATTATCGTTTATTGGCATCAGGGGTGAAACAGAACGTGCCCCTGCTTAGCAGTCGAAAGTTAGGGGCTATAATGAAGGTTACCGTATTTGGCACAGGCTACGTTGGTTTAGTACAAGGCGCGATACTGGCAGACGTAGGCCACCAAGTCGTGTGTGTAGATGTGGATGCTGAAAAAATTGCGCGTCTCAAGCAAGGGCATATCCCTATTTTCGAGCCAGGTCTGGACGCCTTGGTAAAAGAAAAATTTGCGGCTGGTCGGCTTAATTTCACCACCGACGCTGCCGAGGCGATAAAGCACGGAGATATGCATTTTATCGCCGTGGGAACCCCGCCGGACGAGGATGGCTCTGCCGATCTACGCTATGTGCTTGCCGTTGCCTCGACCATCGCTGAGCATATGGAAAGCGATAAAATCATCATCAATAAATCGACAGTGCCGGTGGGTACTGCTGACAAAGTTCGCGCTTGCGTCGCCGAGAAGTTAGCCGAGCGCGGTCGAAGCGATTTGAACTTTGATGTGGTTTCCAACCCGGAATTTCTCAAAGAGGGCAGCGCAGTTGCTGACTGCCAAAAGCCAGATCGCATTATTATTGGTACAGAATCGGCTGCCACCGTCGAGTTAATGCGCGAACTTTATGCACCCTTTAACCGCAACCATGACAAAGTCATCGTCATGGATGTGCGTAGTGCCGAGCTTACCAAGTACGCAGCGAACTGCATGCTAGCGACCAAAATTAGCTTTATGAACGAAATAGCCAACTTGGCTGAGCGTCTTGGTGCCGATATTGAAATGGTGCGCCAAGGTATCGGTTCTGACCCGCGTATTGGCTACCACTTTATTTACCCTGGGGTAGGTTATGGCGGCTCATGTTTTCCTAAAGATGTGCAAGCGCTGATTCGCACCTCAGACTCCATTGGTTTTGATGCCAAGGTGCTTAAAGCTGTTGAAGCTCGGAACTACGAGCAGAAAACGACGCTTTTTGAGAAGGTAGCACATCATTACGGCAACGATTTAGCGGGCAAAACCTTTGCGGTGTGGGGACTGTCGTTTAAACCCAATACTGATGACATGCGTGAAGCACCTAGCCGCGTACTGATGGAAGCCCTGTGGGCCGCTGGCGCAACCGTTCAGGCCTATGACCCCGAAGCCATGGAAGAAACACAGCGTATTTACGGTACACGTGATGATTTGGCTTTGTGTGGTACTAAAGAGTCAACGCTTGAAGAAGCAGATGCACTTATTATCGTTACTGAATGGCAAAGCTTCCGCGCACCCGATTTTGCCCTCATCAAACAAAAGCTGACGCACCCTGTTGTGTTTGACGGGCGCAACCTTTACGAACCGGAGCGTATGGAGCGTAAAGGGTTTACTTATTATTCGGTGGGTAGGCGCGTTGTTTAAGGTGTTAAACAGTGATGAGTAAGGAGTTCATCCTTAGGCAAGCCAAGCGGCTTACCAGCAATCGCCTTGTGCGCAGTGTTGCCATAGTGGCAAGTGGTACCGCAGGAGCACAGGCTATATCGCTGGCTTTTTCTCCTATTCTTACTCGGCTTTATAGCCCAGAGGCTTTTGGCATTTTAGGGACTTTTTTGGCAATTTTCGCTGTCCTGATGCCATTAGCCGCTTTTAATTACCCTATGGCTATTGTATTGCCAAGCCGTGATGAAGAGGCGATTTGTCTCGCACAGCTGTCTATTACCCTGGGGTTAATAAATGCATGCCTAATCGCCGGGCTGCTATGGATCTGGGGAGATGTTCTCGTTGCTCTCGTTGGCCTTGAAACGATTGCTTCCTATATGTTTGCTTTGCCAATGGCGATAGGCCTTTCTGCATTATTAGCCGTAGCAATGCAATGGGTCATTCGCAAAAAGCGCTTCGCTTTTAAAGCCAAAATTGCTGTTATTCAATCGCTTTTAGTTAACACCGCTAAGGCTGGTATCGGTCTTGTAATGCCGCAAGCCTTTGTGCTGATTTTGATTACCACGCTGGGTAGCGGTCTACACGCGTTGATGTTGTATAAACGGGAGTCGCCCAGCGTTAGGCCTTCAATATCTATTTCCAGTCAATTTCCGGAAATACTGGGGAATTTCTGCAGGCTAGCGGCTCAATACAAAGATTTTGTCTTCTTTCGCACTCCCCAGGCAATGCTGAATGCTGCCTCGCAAGGCTTGCCAGTCGTGATATTGGCGGCTACGTTTGGTGCGGCGGCTGCAGGTCTATACGCACTGGGCAGAATGGTGCTAGAAGCTCCCGCAAAGTTACTGGGGCATTCTGTAGCGACAGTACTCTATCCTCGCATTAATGAAGCCGCCATTGAGGGCGACAACATTTTCCGGCTGATATTTAAAGCGACGATCGCACTGCTATGCGTGGGCTCTGTTTTATTCGGCAGCTTGATAATACTAGGCCCTGAACTGTTTGGGTGGGTATTTGGCGCTGAGTGGCAACAAGCCGGGAGTTTTGCCCAATGGTTAGCGCTCTGGACACTAGTTAGCTTTGCGGCAAGACCCTGCGTTGCCGCCATTCCAGTATTGAAGCTAGAGCGTTTCTTTCTGTTACATGAAATCGTTAGCGCTGTGATTAGATTTTCAGCCCTGTTAATAGGAGCTCTTCTCTGGGGCAGTGCAATGGCCGCAATCGCCCTTTTCAGTCTCGCTAACGTTATAGCTTACAGTGTACTGATAGCAGTGATGCTTAAGATAGCCAAGCGTCCTCCAGCCATATATCAACAAGCGTGAAGTTAATGGCTTCAATACCTCTCATTGGCCAGCCTTTCGTCTCGATTATTATTCCTTGTTATAACGCAGAAGCCTACATAGCAGAAGCGATTGAAAGTGCGTTAGCCCAAACGTATCCACACTGTGAGGTACTGGTAGTCAACGATGGTTCAGAAGATGCAAGCACTAAGATCATTGAACGCTACCAGGGTCGTATACGTTATTTCCAGACAGACAACCAAGGTGCTTGCCACGCCAGAAATATAGGGCTTCAGGCTGCTCAAGGTGAGAGAGTTCAGTGGTTGGATGCCGATGATGTGTTGCGACCAAACTGTGTCGAAAGCAAACTTAATTTAAGTGACGATAAAATCAATATTCCTATCTGCGATGTGGCATCTATGAATAGGGGAAGGTTAGCAGCCTTTTGGAATAGGCCTAGTTATGACTTCATAACGGCATTGGCTTATGGCTCACCACCCACACCTGCACCACTTCACTACCGTAAAGATTTAATCGCTATAGGTGGATTTAGCGAGGACCTTCCCTGTGCTCAGGAGTTTGATCTTCATTTAAGATTATTGGCACATAGGCCATGCAGATTCGTTTCAACGGACCAGGTGGGAGTGGATATTCGCACCCATGATGCAAGTCTAAGCCGACGCGCTGGTGCCAACATGTATCACAAAATTGTCGAGATTTTAGAAAACATAGAACACAACAATGATTTAACTGTTTCGCATAGCGAAGCCATCGCCCATCATCAGATTAGAGCTAGCCAGCAGCTATGGCGTATTGGCAACAAAACTGATGCACTGTTAATGTATCATCAAGCTTTAGCAAAGCTTCCGAAAGGTATTCAACCACGCTATTTTATAACCGCTGAAGGGTGGTGGCTCAGAGCAATAGGGCTTTCTAATTTTGAGATGCTTCGAGCTTTATTTTCTTCAATTAAGAAATTATTTATAAAACACTAAGAACGCTAAAATATTCATACGATAACCTATAAGCTCCACTACATGAAAAACGAACTATGTTTACCTATCACAGTTATCGTGCCGACTTTTAATGATGGTGATTACCTTAGCGAAGCGCTTAATTCTATTCTGCTACAATCAAATCCTCCCGAAAGGCTGATTGTTGTAGATGATGGTTCATACACTGATGATGCTGAAAAAACTGTTAGTGAATATAGAAAGAATGAGCAGCTCACTACCCAGATTGTGTACTTTAAACAAGCTAATAAAGGGCCCTCAGCTGCACGTAATGCAGGTTTGAAGCTGGTGAAAACGCCTTACGTTACATTCTTAGACGCTGATGATCGAATGCTGCCAAATAATCTGGCAAGCATGTGGCAAGCATTGGCCCCTTTGGTTGATGATTATTTTGGTGTTTATGGGACTTATTGTGATTACGGTACAGGAAAACCATATCATTATGGTAATTTCGATGGTCACATTGCAGCAGATAAAGTGGGGCGTAAGCGTGGTTTAGCTGGGGGGGTTCATACCTACCTATTTAGAACTTATCATCTTAAAAGTGTAAACGGCTTCGATGAAAGCTTAGTGAATAATGAAGACTATGACCTTATCATCCGTTTGTTGCGTGCAGGGCTAAAGTGTAAAGGAAAAATATCGATTTGCTTTCAAAAGCGTAACCGAATTGGCTCTTTGTCACGTCCATGGGAGCCGTCGTTGGCATTTAACAGTACGTTCAAATTTCTTCAAAAAGCAGAAGATTTTAACTATTTCTCGACTAGTGAACTTCAGGCTAGAAAACTTGGAGCTAAGCTTACTTATGCTAAAAACCTAATGGACCTAGGCAAAGAAAGTGCTGCAAAAGCTGTATGGAAAGATGCTCTCTCAGGGTTGCCAAGCTCAAAGCGAGAGCTATACCATTGGCTAATTTACTTATATGTCAAATTGAAGTCGAAAACTTAAAAAGTTTGAGAATCGATAAAGAAGATGTTCAAGCACGGCGTTCGATATCATTACCCATAGAAAATAATAGCTGCTAGTTAATTAGCATAGTGTACTATTCAGTTGTTATTGTTTTATGCCAATTCAATTAGTTTGCTTTCTTTCAAGCAGGTTTTTTGGTCATTAGTTTAAAGACTTCAAGGCAAAAAATGTTAAGTCCAAAAGACAAGTTCTTCTCTGCGGATCATTTAAAAGCAGGCCTAAAAGAACGAGCAGTGAAAAGCGCAGGGATCACATTAGTTGCGCAAGCTATAAAATTAATACTACAAGTAGGTTCGATTGTTATATTAGCGCGTTTGCTCGAACCTACTGATTTTGGTCTTATTGCCATGGTGACTGTATTTACAGGTCTTGCACTTCAGTTCATGGAGGGTGGCCTTTCAATGGCAACGATCCAACGAGACCAGATAACCCATGGACAGGTTTCAAATCTTTTTTGGATTAACGCTGGTTTAGGCGCTGGTATGTGTGTATTGGGGATACTTGCTGCACCGCTGGTGGCAAATCTTTATGACGAACCACGCTTAACATTAATAATGGCAACTATGAGTCTGACATTTTTAATCGGCGGACTTTCCGTTCAGCATGATGCCATTCTAAGAAGACAAATGCGCTTCAGAGCTATATCAGTAATTGATATAACATCAATGGCCTTAGGAATAATTGCAGGAATAATAGCCGCTTTTGGTGAACTTGGGTATTGGGCTTTAGTCATCAGTACAGTGATTACGTTTTTAACGAAAACTATCTTTCGTTGGATAAGTACTGCATGGTTTCCCTCTTTAATTCGAAGAGGAACAGGCGTTAGGCCAATGTTAAACTTTGGAGTAAACCTTCTAGGAGCGAATTTTGTAGGTTATTTTGCAAATAACATTACCCCTTTTGCTGTAGCATATATCGGAGGAGCGCAGTCAATGGGGTTGTACAACCGTGCTAATACCATAACCTCTATACCTTCAAAACAGTTGCTGCCTCCATTGATGAACGTGATGCAGCCAACCCTTGCAAGGGTTGCTCAAAACCCAGAGCGCTTAAGAACTACCATTATTTCATTAATGGGTAAAATAGTACTCTGCACGATGTTTTTGACAATTACTATGGCCACGCTAGCTGACTGGATCGTTGAGCTTTTTTTGGGCGCGGGCTGGAGTGGAGTAGTCCCGATCTTTAGAATGCTTGCTATATTCTCATTTGTAGAACCAATTGCTGGTTTATTAGCTGTTTCTCTTATAGCTGTTGGAAATGCTAAAGCGCTACTGCATTGGAAAGTAATTACACTAGGGATTCTGATCTTGTCTATAGCAATTGGTGCTTTTTGGGGTGCTTTTGGTGTGGTGGCCGCTTACGCACTTTCCGGTGTTTTTATTCGTTTACCACTGTTTCTTTATTATGCGAGTAGGTTCTTGCCAGTAAGTTTTGCTGATTTTACAAAGGCACTATTTCCGGCGATTTTTTGTGCTGCAGGTACTGTGCTGGTGTTGTATGTATTTCGTCAATTTTATACATTTGAGAATCCCATTATTGGCCTGCTCTATACGCTTCCTATTGCTGTAGTTTCGTATATTGCTTTAGGTTTATCTTTAAAAGCAACGCGTGCTGAAATCTTAGGTACGATCAAAATATTAAAGTTATTAAAGATAAAGCCCCGGGGGAGAAAATGAGTATAAGAAATACCCATCAAGCACTTAACGATACTGTTATTGCTAATGGCTACTGTGTTGGCTGCGGTGCATGCGCCGTGCCAGAACAAAGTCCGTTTAAAATCGGTATGGACGACTATGGACAATATCAGGCCACCCTTAAAGACACTAAAGTATTTGCAACAACACAAAGCGACTACGAGAAACTCTGCCCGTTTGGCTCGGGTGCTCCTAATGAGGATGAAATTGCTAGTAAGAAGTTCTCTGACACCTGTGAACACAACAGCCAAGTAGGCTATTATAATGGAGTGTACGCCGGATATGTAAACGAGGGTGAGTTTCGTAAACAGGGTAGTTCAGGTGGAATGGGTACTTGGGTGCTCAATGAGCTTCTTTCAAGTGGGCTTGTGGATTACGTTGTACACGTCAAATCCGAAACGACCGGCCAAGATCTGAATAACATCCCTTTTAAGTATCAGATTAGTGAAACTTTGGAGGAAACTCAGCAGGGTGGCAAATCGCGTTATTATCCGATTGAGTTGTCTGAAGTGCTGAAAGTCGTACGGGAGAAACCCGGACGTTACGCCGTCGTTGGCTTACCTTGCTTTATCAAGAGCATTAGACTGCTTCAGGCCCAAGACCCTATTTTAGCAGAGCGCATTCACTACTGTGTCGGCTTGGTCTGTGGTCACTTGAAAAGCGCTCACTATGCACAAAGCCTAGCTTGGCAAATGGGTATAGTCCCGGAAGAACTTAAGGGAATAGATTTCCGAATTAAAGATCCCTCACAACCTGCCAACCGTTATAGCACGTACGCCAAAGGGAGCTCTGGTGAAAAGGTAGTGCCGACCAACCAGCTTTTTGGTGCGGACTGGGGCGCAGGCGCGTTCAAGTATAAGGCATGTGATTTCTGTGATGATGTTTTTGCCGAAACTGCCGATGTTGTTCTGGGCGATGCTTGGTTACCGGAGTATGTCCAGGACAGCTATGGCACCAACGTTGTCGTAACTAGGAACCAAGATATCCGACAGTTGATTATTAGTGCCCGCACTCAGGGGCGTTTAGTTATGGATGATCTGGGTGTCGTAAAGGCTGAAAAGTCGCAGGATGCGGGGCTGCGTCATAGGAAAATTGCAATCGGATATAGGCTTTACTGTGAGAAAATGGCGGAATCTTGGATTCCAACCAAAAGAACAGAACCAGTCAAAAGGTTGAGCCCACGCTACGAAATGAAGCGACAGCGGCTAAGGACTAAGATGAGAATTTTGTCGCACCAGTCTTTTCTTAATGCAAAAACGACAGGAAAGTTGCCATATTATCTTGATACTCTGAAGCCGGTTTATTCATGGTATTCCAGCCAAAGGCGCTCTTTTTTAAGCAAAGTGCTTTCTTTTACAAAACGAAAGTTTAAAACATTAGTCGGCCTCGGTTAGGCTGTGTTTTTATATTTTCTATAACATTATAAGGTGAGTAGCTAGAAAATCATGAAATTATCAATTCTTACGCAACCTTTAGGTCGAAATTACGGCGGGTTGCTACAAGCATATGCGCTACAAATTACTCTAAAAAGACTTGGTTGTGATGTTGAAACTTTGAATAGATATAAACCTTTATCACATAAACAGAAAATAAGGTCCGCCATCAAAAGCCCTATAAGGAAAGTTTTAGGATTATTAGGAATAGCTCGATTTAGAAAAAAAAAGATTAATCCATATGTAAATCTCGAACGTTTTAAAAATGAATCTATTCTGGTTTCACCATTAATTGATTCAGATAGAAAGTTGTTCTCTTATTATTCAAAAAATCATTTTGATGCATTAGTAGTTGGCAGTGATCAAGTTTGGCGACCAAGGTACTCTCCAAAGCTTTCTAACTTTTTTCTTGATTTTTGCGATAAATTAAATTTAAAAGCTAAGCGGATAGCTTACGCAGCATCGTTTGGAGTCGATGACAAAGAGTTTTCCGCAGAAGAAGTGGCATTATGTAGGCCTTTAGTACAAAAATTTGACGCCATTTCGGTCCGAGAGATCTCAGGGATTGATCTATTAAAAGATTATTTTAATGTGTCCTCAGATTTGGTCTTTGATCCAACATTGCTTCTGGATTATAAGGATTATGAGCATGTCATAGAGAACGATGCTACATGTATTGAAAGTTCGAAGGGTGTTATGGCATATGTGTTGGATATGAATGCTAAAAAACAAGCATTAATTAGTAAAGTTTCTAAGATTACTGGTGAGAAAGCTTCATATCTGATGAATAAACCGAGCACTAAGCTAGAAAAAAACTCTATACAAAGTCACGTACATCCTAGTGTCGGTGATTGGCTTAACAATTTCAGGTTAGCTAAGTTTGTTGTGACAGATTCTTTTCATGGTTGTGTTTTTTCAATTATATTCAATAAGCCCTTCCTCGTTATCGGTAATAAGTCGCGAGGCTTGGCTAGATTTACGTCACTTCTAAAAACTTTTGAGCTAGAGGACAGGCTTGTTGAAAGTACTGATGATTTAGATAACTCTGTGGTTGTTAAGCCTATTGACTGGAAGCGGGTTAATGAAATAAGACAAATTGGTAAAAATAAAAGTATAAATTTTATTACAAAATCTTTATCAATAACGGATTCATCAACAATTCACTGATTTTAAGGCTATAGAATGGCTAATCTCGTTCCTTGGAACAAATGTTCCTTAGAAGTTGGTGATATTCCGGTGGCAATAATTTCTTTGGAAGATGCCCAGAGGCGCAGATCAACCCTTATCGAAAGAGGTTTTCCGTCTGATTTAGTCAACGGATTTTGGCCAGCCTGCGATATGAGAGATTTACCTGGTACTGAGTTACAGTCTTATAAAGAGTATCACGATATTAAGAGAATATATGGCCGCCCTCCAGTTTCAGCTGAATTAGGTTGCTTGTTCTCACACTCAGCAATTATTAAATGGTTGGCTAAGCAGGATGTAATTTCTTCAGTAATTATTTTTGAAGATGACGTTGTGCCTGAAGAGTTAAATGGGTTTGAAAAACTCATTAAACTTGCTGAAGGGTTGTCTGATTTTGCTAAATTGGGGAAGCCCTTTATATGTCATCTTGGCCCTAGGCCAGAGCAGTGGAAATTTGCTTTTACCCGTAGGATTCATAAAGAACTCTCTTTTAACTATGAGCAAGATTTATTTAATTTTGTAGATGCTGAGGCAAAGCTTTGGAGAGCTCACGCATACATTATAAGTAAAGGTGCCGCTGAAGAGTATGTAAAAGTAGCTGAGAGAACTGGTTTCTTAGCCGATGATTGGCAATTTATAGTTAAGCAAACAAAGAGCAAGCTTATATTTGTTAATCCCCCTTTGTTTACACAAGATGAACAGGTAGAAAGCACTATAGATCCGGGTAAAGAACGAGAAGTGACTGACATAAGACAAGTATCCAATGATAGTCGATTGTTACGGTCTGTACCCTTTGAAAAAAATGTGATTAAGACTCTTAGAGTGATAAAGCTTAGTCTAAAAGCTCTTGTTTTTAGTTGCTTTAGAGCGCTGCCCGGTAAAAAATTTTACTAATTTATATAATGCCTAAGGGATAAATTTTGCTAACCGTAAATCTCACAACCACTTTCCAAAGACTAAGTTTGTGTCGTATTGCAATAACTTCCTTATTGCTTCAGTCTCGGCTCCCTGACCAAGTCAACCTTTGGGTGTCAAAAGAACCCTACTTAAGAGACAAAGGAATAGGCAGCAGCGATATCATAGATCAGATGATTAATTCCCTACCGGAGTCAACCAGGCAACGGGTAAACGTTCGTTGGGTTTCTAACATCGGCCCATACCGCAAACTCATCCCGATACTAAGGGCAGCTGGGCCAGACGATGTAATCGTGACAGCAGACGATGATATATTCTATGGACGTGATTGGTTGAGCGGCTTGATGCAAGCCTACGAAGTATCAGGCGGTAAGGCGGTGGCAGCAAGAGTGAGGTCCATTAGAATTAATTTTATGGGTAAAAAAACTTCGTACTTGTTTTGGAAGTTGATCAGCCAACCTTCAATAATTCGCGATGATTTTATTGTTACTTTTGGCGGTGGTGCCGTACTTACTAGAGCCATGCTTCGTGAGCAGGATATATCAGATGATTCGTTTCTAACAGTAGCGGCAACGGCAGATGACCTTTGGTATTCAAAACTGATGCGATTGAATAACAATGAAGTTATTGTAGTGCCGGAGCTGATGAATGAGCTGAATTTTATTGAGCATAACGATGGGTTGAAGAACAATAACTACCCCAGAGTCGCATCTTTCATTCATAAAGTTCGGCTTAGGGCTTGGGACAGGCCTGCAGGTTTTTTCGGTTTTCCAGTGTGTGGCAATGATGTGGCTTATGCTCAAATTGATCAGCATTTTGAAACGGTGTTATAGCCTTACGTTAACCCTCATCATGTTTTTAACAGGCAGTTTAATTTCAGTAACAATTTTATTACGAAAATATCATTCAGCAGCAAAGAATTTGTAGGTAACAAAGCCCGGATACTTGACTCGCCACCGTCGGATGTAGAATTTTCTCTAGTCTGGATATAAGACTAAGCTTTCATGACAAGTATAGGCATGACACTTGTAGTTGCTTTGGTTTTGATACTCTTTTGGTGGACGTGCCTTATGCTCTCAAATTTTTTACTTGAATACTTCCGTATAACTATATCATTCAATCACTGATGTATATGTTGAAACTGTGCAAAAAATTACTAACTTTTAACACAGCTTAGTAAGTTTGAATTTGCTATTCAGTCTTGATTGCTTGCGGTTTTTTAGCACGTTTTAATATTTCAGCCTAGAGTTAATTGGAATTAACGTGAGAAAATTATGAATAAGTTGTTACTCAGGATGATAATAAAAATGCCGAAGACTTTTAGTATGCATACGGTTAGGAATTAAGTTTCGTGACTAAATAATGCTTGATTATACAGTATAAGCGGTATTGTTCAGGTTGCTAGATCACAAGCACGAGCGCACCGTAATAAGACTAACTTTGTAGCCATGACCTGTTTGATTGCTAGGCTCTGTGCCGACTAATCGATCGTCCAAATCAATATGAAACGACAAAGAGCAGTTTAAGTGAATAAAAAATCTCTTTTTATATTAACTCCTAAAACTTACAATGGTGGTGCCGAACATGTGGCCGCTCGCCTTTCTATACACTTCCAAAAGAAATATGATGTAAGTGTAATAACATTTGATGGCTTAAGAAAAGATTACGATTACGCAGGCTCAATGATAGACCTTGGATTACAACGTCGTTCTGGTTTTTTTAATCGGTTACTTGTGATTTGGCAAGCCACTAAAAAAATAAAATTTTATAAGAGATCGCTGAAACCTTTCGCGTGCATTAGTGTTATTGGTTATCCAAATATGGCTAATATATTGTCGAAAGGAAATGATGTTTGCATTATTTCTGTACGCACTCACTTACGCCGTTCCCCTTCAGCGATAAAACACTACTTCCAAAAACGACTTGTTAATATATTTTATAATAAGGCTGACAAAGTAGTAGCAATTTGTGAAGGTGTAAAAAAAGACCTTATTGAATATTATGGCGTGGACTCATCAAAAATAGAGGTTATTTACCCATATTTCGATGTTTTTGACATTAAAAATAAAAGTCAAGAACCAGTCGAGCCTGAGTTGCAAGATTTATTTTCAAAACCTGTGATTATAACTTCCGGTAGGCTCACTTATGACAAAGGTCAATGGCACCTTATTAAAGCATTTGTGCGAGTGAAGGTAGATATACCTGATGCGGTACTAGTTATTTTAGGGCGTGGTGATATGGAAGGCGCCTTAAGAGAATACGCTGACAACACAGGTTTTGCCCAAGATATTCATTTTATTGGTTATCGTGATAATCCTTTTAAATATATACGCTCTTCTAGTGTATTTGCATTTCCTTCACTTATCGAAGGCTTTGGTAATGCTTTAGGGGAAGCATTGGCGTGTGGAACTCCTGCGGTTGCCGCTGACTGTGATGTAGGTCCTAGAGAAATTTTGGCACCTGAGGACAATCCACACGCTAAAGCATATAGATTAGAGTTACACTCTGCTGGAATCTTGGTGCCAGCATTTGATGAGTCATGTGATATGTCCACCTATGAATTGAACAAAAGTGAACAGGATATGGCTTCTGCTTTGGTGTTAATATTATCTGATAAAGATTTAAGAGCTAGTATGAGCCTAGCAGCAGTGCAGAGAGGCTCTGAGTTTGATAGCAGGGTTGTGGCTGGCAAATGGGATGTTGTTCTTGACTCATGTAGAGACTGAGACGTTTGATATTGTTGTTAGGATGACATAAGTTGTAGCATCAAATGCTACAACTTAAATATGAAGTAGTATTTTGCCGAGTGAACTTCTTTTTTTATCAAGTTAAAACATTGTTTTTTTATTAAATTAGGTTAATCTAAATCCTATGTATTATGGAGTGTTAAATGAAAATAATTCACATTATCTCATCGGCTGCTTCTGGTGGGGCTGAGATTTATGTTAAAGACCTCTCTAAAACAATGGTTAAAAAAGGTAATGAAGTTTTTATTGTTTTTCTTGATCGAGCCAAAGAGACAGGTCGTGATCAAACTTTTGAGGCTGTCTTTTTAGCTGAGCTTGAGAGTCACCACATTCGCTACGGTTTTCTTGGTCAAGCATGTCGTAAAAATCCTTTGAAAGGAGTATCTGTTTTTTCTCAATATTGTCGTGAATTTAAGCCAGATGTTATTCACTCTCACCTTTACTATGGATCTGTCTTTTCTTTTTTTCAATTTACCGTTCCGCAAATTTACACACACCACAATATTAAGCTAAGAACTAACCCGTTTTTTTATAAATTAATTAATGTACGTACATCTGCTTATATTGGTATATGCCTTGCTTGCGAGAAGCTTCTGAAGGGGATTACATCAAAAAAAGTCGTTAATATCGATAACGGTGTTGATATTAAAAGATTAATCCCTAAAGTAGAGTATTTGCCCAAAGAAACGTTACAGCTTGTATCAATTGGTACCTTATCCGTTCAGAAAAATCATCAGCTCCTTTTCAACGCTGTTTCTAGATTGAAGTATCTAGATTTTTTCTTGACGGTTGCAGGAGAGGGATCACAGACCGTGAAATTAAAAGCAATGGTTGATGAGCTGGATATCGCACACAAAGTTAAATTTATAGGTAATAGCCATAATGTAAAACAGTTGCTACACGATTCTGATCTTTTTGTCATGTCATCAGCATGGGAAGGATTACCCATTGTTCAGATTGAGGCCACTTTGACTGGCTTACCTGTTCTTGTAACCGATGTGGGTGGATGCTCCGAAATAGTAGAACGCGTCGGTAATGGATTAGTTGCTCAGACTGAACTCGATGATTACACAGAAAAACTTAAGAAACTTATTGATGACGCTCCATTACGTCTAAACTTTCACAAAAATGCACTTAAAAACTCTCAAAACTATAGTATTGGTCATTCTGTTGATCGTCATCTTGAACTCTATAATAGTGTAGTCAAGCAGTTGTCTTCTCATGCCTGAAATTTCATTCATCTTTATTTTATTTGTTCTTACAGCGGTCTATTGTCTGTGGATGAGTTATCGTCGTCGTTGGTTGTTATGGCCTTTGTTATTCGCATATATTTTTCGTGTCTTCTTGCTGATACTTGATTATACAAAAATATTTCGTCCGCCTGGAGCTACTGCCGACGGTTCTCGCTTTATATACCATTCCCAGCAATACGCAAACATGGATTGGCTCGAAATATTTGATAACATCCCATTGTTTCACTCTAGTTATTACGCTTGGCTAGGTGGCGTTTTACAAAAAGTGGTAGGCGAGTCACCCTTTTTTTTAATAATGACTAACTTTTTTTTCGGCCATGTTGTTATAGTCGTAACAGCCATTATCTGTTACCAGCTTTGGGGAAAACGTACTGCTACATGGGCTGCTATGATCATGGCGCTTTATCCTTTTGGCGCCTTTAATTCAGTATTGGCTTTGCGTGAAGAAGTTGCCATCATGTTTTTCCTAATGGGACTATATTTTTATATCCGTTGGGTAGCAGGTAAATCGGCGCTTGGCCTATTATGGGGAGGAATGTTATTCGGAATCTCCGTCCTTTTTCATCCGGGGTGGGTCGCTGCTTTTGTGGGTGTTACAGCTTACCTCGTTTATTTTCTTTATCGTACCCTTTTCAAAGAACGCCAGCGGTTTGTTACTAAGCTTCATGCTAGCAAATTGGTATTGGCTATCGGTATGTTGTTCTTTTCCGTAGGTATGGTGACCCTCAGTGGTGGCATTTCATTGGGCAAAGGTGTCGAGATAGGAGGGGATTCTGAAGGAGGCATTGCTGCCACCATCGAAGATAAGTTTTCAAGCGAGGGGTCTGGAGGTTCTGCGTACCCTAGCTTTGTTGCCCAGGGTAACCCATACACACAGCCTTGGCTGATACCTGCTCGTATCATTTATTTTCATTTTTCCCCGTTTCCTTGGGATATCCGCAGTCCGCTTCAAGTAACTGGCTTAATTTCTACAGTACTTTACTGGTTTTTGGCTTGGCGAGTTTACCGTGGATGGAGTGAACTCAAGCATAGGGAAGAGTGTTTGGCGATGTTATTCATCTTTGGTGCAATCACTTTCGTGTTTGCTCTGGGTGTTACCAATATTGGTACGGCGATCCGTCACAAAACTAAGTTGCTTGGGTTGTTTGTGATTCTCGCCGCCTCTTCTTTTAATAGTGTTCGAATACGCTTTACAAGGAAATGATCTCTTGGACGTCCTGATACTTGCTGGCAACGCTCGCTCCTTGATCGCCAACCGTGGTGATCTGATCCACGATATGCTTAACGCCGGCCTAACTGTAGCGGCTGCTGTTCCTACAGCGGATTATCTTCCTGAAGTGGATGAGCTTGGCATTACCATTTATCCCATCGAGATGGGCCGTACCGGTATCAACCCAGTACATGATCTTAAGACACTATGGGGTTTTTACCGCTTGATTCGGCGGTTAAAGCCTAACGTTGTCTTCGGTTATACCATTAAGCCTGTGGTTTATGGCAGCCTTGCAGCAAAAGCTGCTGGCGTGCCGCGTATTTACTCGATGATTACCGGTTTAGGCCATGTTTTTACGACAGATAGCGCGAAGAATCGTCGTCTACAAAAGGTAGTCTCTTTTCTTTACCGAGCGGGTCTCGCCTGTAACAAAAAAGTTTTTTTCCAGAATCCCGATGATCTTCAAGAGTTCACAGAGCGACGCATTTTAAGCGACGCTAGCAAAGCCGTGCGTACCTTTGGATCGGGTGTTGATATAGAGCGGTTTGCTCCTACACCCCTGCCTGAAGAAAGTTTAACGTTCCTTTTTATTGGGCGCTTGTTAACCGAAAAAGGGATTGCTGAGTTTTGTGAGGCGGCAGGGCAACTACGAGCTGAATACCCTGCGGCACGATTTATTGCGGTAGGCCCCCATGATCCAAATTTACCCCACTCCTGTTCTGCTAAAGATCTTGAGCGTTGGAAGCAGGAGGGTAATGTGGAATTTATTGGCGGTGTGTCTGACGTCCGCCCATGGATAGCGCAATGCTCGGTATTTGTGCTGCCATCGTATCGTGAGGGGACGCCCCGTTCAGTGCTTGAGGCGATGAGCATGCAACGGGCGATTATCACCAGTGATGCCCCAGGCTGTCGTGAGACGGTGGAAGAAGGGATCAATGGGTTTTTGGTAGCGCCGCGATCCAGTGGCCCTTTGCTAAACGCAATGCGTAAGTTCGCTGAGCAGCCAACGCTGGTGCCAGAGATGGCCAAAGCGTCAAGGGAGTTGGTGGAGCGCCATTATGACGTTCGCAAGGTAAACAAAGTGATCCTCAAGGCAATGGAGTTGGCATGAAGGAAGCTATTAAGCGACTTTTCGACATCGTTAGTAGTGGCGCGGGGTTAATCGTGTTGTCGCCGCTGCTGTTAGTGGTCGCAGCATGGATCAAACTGGATAGTAAGGGCCCGGTGTTTTTCATGCAGCAGCGCGCCGGGAGTCATGAACAGCCATTCAAAATATTCAAGTTTCGTACCATGTTGCACCGTGCACCTGGCGAAATCGACCAGCACCAAGAGCAGGTGGTCAGTGCCGGACACGACCCGCGTATTACCAAGGCTGGGCGGTTTATACGTGCCACTAGCCTTGATGAGCTACCTCAATTAATCAACATCTTCATAGGCGACATGAGTGTAGTGGGGCCGCGCCCTGTGCTTATGGAGCAGACCGAGGTAGTCCCGCCGAGTTACAAAAAACGTTTTTGTGTTCGCCCAGGTTTAACGGGGCTTGCCCAGGTAAGAGGTAGACGAAGCCTTGGTTGGCTTGAGCAACTGGCGCACGATGCGGAGTATGTTGATAAGCAGAGCTTGGCGTTTGATCTCAAAATATTGCTGTTAACGGTGAAGGTAGTGCTAACAGGTAGCGGAATTTATGGTGAGCCAGGGCTGAACTGGCGTACTTACCGTGACCGCCTGAATGGGCAGCCGCCGCGAGACAGTGACGTCGAGGAGGCAATGCGATGAGCAAGCTCAACTTTATGATGATCACCGCAAGCCCGGATGTCGCAGCGTTTATCGAGCAGCACGGTGTTGCCCGTATCTTTATGGATCAAGAAGTCATCGGTAAGGCCGAGCGCCAGGGGCATCTTGATACCCATAAGGCGGCTCACACCCTGGATCAGATTGCCGCCGTTGCTGGCGTGTTGCAGCACGCGGAGTTAATGGTACGAGTTAATCCACTCCATGAAGCGACCTGTGATGAAGTCGATGCAGCTATTGCTCATGGCGCCCAACGACTGATGCTACCCATGTTTTCACACCGTGGCGAAGTGGCAGAGTTCATGGATATGGTAAATAACCGCGTGCCGGTTACTTTTTTAGCTGAGACGGCTGCTTCACTGGTGCGGTTACCCGATTGGCTCAGCTTGCTCACGCCTGGACGCGATGAAGTGCATATTGGTCTCAATGACCTCTCCTTGAGCATGGGCCTGAATTTCCTTTTTGAACCCATGGCTGCACGTTTACTCGACCCGGCCGCCGAGGTGCTCAACCAGTCAGGCGTTACCTGGGGCGTGGGCGGTGTGGCACGTATCGGGCAGGGTGAATTGCCAGCTGAAACAGTGCTGGGTGAGCATGTTCGCCTGGGGTCGCAGTGGATTATTCTTCCGCGCGCTTTTCATTCCGGTGCCGCGACCTCGGCGGATTTGCTTGAAACACTTGATTTTCCTGCTGAGATTGAGAAGTTGCGCCAAGCTGAAGGGCATTGGCGTAGTGCTGATGAGGCCTCTTTATTGGACAATCAGCGGGAGCTCGCGTCGTGCGCCTTCCGATTGGGCCGAGGTAAAGCATGAGCATCGTACCGCTATCTTCCGAACCTATCCGGCGCGTGCTCTATCTTCAGAAGGCTGAAGTGCTTGCCCAGCAGCAAGCGTTAGTCACCCGCACCTTACAAGCAGCCTTGCCTGACGTGGAATTGCTGTTTGCTGACAGCTTAGAAGCAGTGCCCAAGCATGCACAGGTCGATGTCGTGATCACGCCAACTCTTCCCTGGTTGCCTGAGGCATTGGCTCAGCTTGACGGTTATCGCTGGATTCACTTTTTATCCGCTGGCGTCGAGAAAATCTGGGAGATGGACTTTGATAAAAGCCAGATCCTGATGACCAAGAGCAGTGGCGTGCATGGCGCTCCGATGAGTGAATACGCGATTGGTGCCATGCTTCACTTTACCAAGCAGTTTGGGCGCTTTCACGAACAATCCAAACAAGCGCTTTGGCAACGTAGTTGGCTTGATGAGCTTACTGGCAAGCAGTTGACGGTTTTAGGTTTGGGTCATATTGGTCAAAGCTTGGCTCAACGTGCCAAGGCTTTTGATATGACGGTGGTGGGCACGCTAAGAACCATGCGTCAGGTGGAGCAGGTAGACCGTGTCGTTCAACTTCAGAAGATCGGTGTTGAACTTGGTCGTACGGATTTTTTAGTGTGCTGCCTACCACTTACAGAGGATACCCTTGCCCTGGTTGACGATGAGTTCTTAGGGCAGCTAAAGCCCGGCGCAGTGCTGATTGATATTTCCCGTGGCGGTGTGGTGAAAGGGGAATCGGTGCTGAAGGCACTTGATGCTGGACTACTTAAGGGCGCAGCTTTGGATGTGTTCGAACAACAGCCATTGCCGCCAGAATCTCCTTTGTGGAATCGTAATGATGTGTTGATAACGCCTCATGTTTCGGGGACTACGCCGTATTATCTAGAGCGTGCCTTGAATGTATTTATCCGGTGCAGTGTTGAGCTTACCTCAGAGCAGCCGGTCAGTTACCGCGTAGATATCCAGTATAAGTATTAATTTTTTGGCCACATTCGAGGTAGGAAAAATGTCCAGCGAAACTAATGATTCCACTGATTTAAAAACTAAGTTGCCTCGAAACGCTTATCTTATCGTCAATAATGAAATGTTGAGTCACGATATTTTACAGAAGTTTTCAAGTCGGCAGGGTTCTGGTGAATTCTGGTTGTACCACAGCTTCGATGATTTGTACTACATAACACAAGAGCAAAACACTTTAATCGTTCTTGGCCATTGTTTTAATCCCTTTGATAAGACTATTGCAAATGACACTGTTAGGCGTCTCGCTGATGCATGGTGCGTTGACGATGTTAAGTTTCTTGATTATCTCGAACAACTTAGCGGTAGATTTGTGGTAATAGTTACTAAGGCTAACGGTGATTTCCAAGTTGTCTCAGATGCCTGCGCTACGCTTCCAGTTTGTTATTATACTAACTCCAATCGATTATACTTGGCATCTCATGCTGCATTGATCCAGGCGCTACTTGATTTAGCTGACAACGCAGTTACCTCTGAGCTGGCGAAGACTCGATTTTATAATATGGGCATTCGTCACTGTCCCCCAGGTTTAACTGAGGTAGAAGGGGTGAGTATGCTGTCACCCAATCAGCGGTTGTCTTACACTCCAAAAACTGGCGCTATCAAGCTCGAGCGTATTTTCCCTCGAGTAGCCCGGAAGGAGTTGCCATTGGATGAGGTGGTGGAGCAGCTTGCAGATGCGTTACGTCAATCCATGCAATGCCTTGTTGATTATGATAAGCCATTGTCCTGTGCGTTAAGTGGTGGGGTTGATAGCCGAGTTTCCCTGGCGGCTACTAAGGTAGTTCGCGACAGTGTTCAGTTTTTCACTTTTGCTGGTAAAGGTAATGCTGAGAGAGATTTGGCTTGTACTCAAGCGCTGGCGACAGAACTTGACCTTGTCTTCACTCCCATCATTTTGCCGGAAGCGCACAATAATGATTTTGTCTCTACTTATAAATTTCTTCAAGGTGCTACAAGGGCTCCCAACGCCAAGGAGACGTTCCAGCGGCTTACTCATTTTGAAAACAAGGATGCCTTTGAGATACGTTCTAGTGTTTCAGAGGTTGCACGAAGTTTCATGAAGCGCAAGTTTCATATTGATCAGATTCCCATGACTCCTGGCCTCATGGTACCTCTCTATAAGCGCGTGCCTTTTTCTAAAAGTTGGCACAAGAGACTTGAACTCTTGTTCAAAGATTGGATGGAGAAAACGGCGTTCAAAGAGATAAGCGAAGCTGGGTACGAATGGCTTGACTTTTATTATTGGGAGTTTCGTGTGGGGTCCTGGCAAAGCCTAGTGTTGCAGGATGCTGATTATTACACTAATCCCACAGTCATTTTTTCCAACCGCACATTACTCAAATTGATGCTTGCTGTGCCAGAAAGATATCGTGAAAACGACGAATTACAAAAACGTATTATGTTGGCATTAGATAGTTGTTCGCTTAATGTGCCGCTAGTCAAAAATTTTGGTAGAAAAGCAGCTATGCGGGAAGCTCTAGAATCTTCTTATTTTACTTTATATAGGAAGGTGATGTGTCGATGAGCCAAGCAAGTATTTTAGTGACTGGCGGTGCCGGCTATATCGGCTCACATACAGTGCTAGCATTGCTAGAGGCCGGTTATGAGGTCGTGGTGCTGGATAACCTTTGCAATGCTTCACAAGAGGGTCTCCGCAGAGTCGAGAACCTTCTTGGAAAGCACCTAACTTTTATCGAAGGCGATATTCGCGACCGAACCTGTCTCGACAAGCTTTTTCGAAAGCATGCGATACACGCAGTGATTCATTTTGCGGGTCTAAAAGCTGTCGGAGAAAGCGTCTCTGAGCCATTGGCTTATTACGACAACAATGTGAACGGTTCGATAACGCTTTGCCAAGCGATGCTTCAGGCGGGCGTATTTCGCTTGGTATTCAGTTCATCGGCAACTGTATATGGACCTGAAGCCCCGGTGCCTTACAACGAAAGTATGCTGCGGGGTACTACTTCCAATCCCTATGGCTCGTCCAAATCGATGGTGGAACAAGTGCTAGACGATCTGGTTAAAAGCGACGAGCGTTGGTCGATAGCAATGTTACGTTACTTCAATCCCATTGGAGCCCATCCATCGGGCTTGTTGGGAGAAGATCCGCAGGGTATTCCCAATAACCTGATGCCCTATATTGCTCAAGTGGCGGTGGGTCGAAGGCCAGAATTAACCGTCTTTGGTAATGATTATGCTACCGAAGATGGCACCTGTGTCAGGGATTATCTCCATGTTATGGATCTTGCAGAAGGGCATGTGAGTGCGCTGAAACGGCTAAAATTGCCCGGCACGCACATCTATAACTTGGGTGCCGGTAAAGGTCTATCGGTGCTGCAGATGATCGAAGCGTTTGAGCGTATCACTGAGCGTCAGATTCCTTTTCAATTTGCCTCACGCCGTGAGGGTGATCTGGCGGCCTTCTGGGCAGATCCAAGCAAAGCCAAAAAGGAGCTGGGGTGGCAGGCTCTACGAGGCTTGGACGAAATGATTGCGGATACTTGGCGCTGGCAGCGCCAAAACCCTAACGGTTACCGCACCGAGATTAACACTTCATCACAAGGGACATCGTAATGGTCAATATGGATAACGTTCGGTTAGGCATCATCGGCTTGGGGTACGTGGGGCTTCCGCTTGCCGTTGAGTTCGGTAAGGTAATGCCTACCGTTGGCTTTGATATCAACGCTAAGCGTATCGCAGAGCTGAATGATGGTATTGATCGCACGTTGGAAGTAGAGCCTGCATTGTTGGCCGAATCCACGCAGCTAAGTTTTGCCAGTGACCTGGAGGCGCTTCGTGATTGCAATGTTTACATTGTCACAGTACCCACGCCTATTGACGCTAGTCGACGTCCTGACTTAACCCCGCTTATCAGGGCTAGCGAAACGCTAGGGCAAGTTATCTCTAAAGGCGATGTGGTGATCTACGAGTCAACTGTCTACCCTGGCGCGACAGAAGAAGACTGTATCCCAGTTGTTGAGAGAGTTTCAGGATTAGTTTATAACCAGGATTTCTTCGCTGGTTACAGTCCCGAACGTATTAATCCAGGCGACAAAGAGCATCGTGTTACCACGATTAAAAAAGTAACCTCTGGCTCAACGAAAGAGGCGGCTGACTTTGTCGACGCCCTTTATCGTCGTGTTATTACGGCAGGGACACATTTAGCGAGCAGTATTCGCGTTGCTGAAGCGGCCAAGGTCATTGAGAACACGCAACGTGATGTAAACATTGCATTAATCAACGAGTTGGCCGTTATCTTTAATCGATTAAATATCGATACTGAAGAAGTGTTGGCCGCAGCGGGCACAAAGTGGAATTTTCTGCCGTTTCGACCGGGATTGGTAGGAGGCCACTGTATTGGGGTTGATCCCTACTACCTAACGTATAAGGCCCAGCAGGTGGGTTATCATCCGGAAGTCATACTGTCCGGTCGTCGCATTAATGACGGTATGGGGGCTTATGTTGCGAGCCAACTGATTAAGCAAATGATTAAAAAGCGCATCCATGTGGAAAAAGCGCGTGTGCTAGTAATGGGCCTTACCTTTAAAGAGAACTGCCCTGACCTACGCAATACTCGCGTTGTAGATATTCTCGCTGAATTAGCTGAGTATGATATTCAAACGGATGTATATGACCCGCATGTGGATAAGCAGGAAGCCGAGCAGGCCTACGCGATCTCTCCCATCGAATCTCCTGAGCCGTCTGCCTATGACGCTATTATATTAGCAGTTGCTCATGATGAGTTTAAAGAGCTGACGATAGAGAGTATCCGCGGTTGGGGTAAACCCCTTCATGTACTTTACGACCTTAAATACTTATTGCCTAATGGCCAGGCTGATATACGCCTTTGATAATTAGGTTAAAAATTAGAAATTTGTCACTAGCTTATTGGTGACATTGACCTCGCTAGATGGTGTGTGCTGAATGATACGTCAGTGATACCGTTCGTTTCTCTTCAGTGTTGACCTTAGAAGATTATATTTTGGTCATGGTCCGGTGAAAAGGCTACAAATTAGCTGGTGACTTTTATGTCATGTATAGTAATATTAGGTATCAGAATGTAACATAGCTTGTAATTTTGGTTCGACAGGCATGGTTTCCTCAGCCTCACGTCTTGGCGCCTTGAGCTAACCAGCCAATAAAAAAGTAAAAAAGGGAGCTTAGACATGACAATTAATAAAGGCCGTAAGGCATATGAACGTCCTACTTTAGTTGAAATTGGATCTATCGAAAAAAAGACTGAGACATATGGTTTATGGAAATGGTGGTTTACGCATTGGGCTGCTAAATTGGATGGTAACTTTAACCATGACAAGTCACATGGTGGCGGAGGCTATCCAGGGGGAGATCTTGGGTCCTAACTTTTAAGCAGCTTGATGTCTCTTTTGATATTGTGTGTTTTGACAGTGAAGTTGCTTCAAGCCTACAGCGTCTCCGGACCTGTAGGTTTTTTGTATAAAATCCTAAGCTAAAGCTGTCTGTAGTAAGTTCAGGACAAGTTGGGTAAGCACTGAAACACATTTGTTAGCTAGTAAATAACAGAGTGCGCGCCGAAATAATTAAGGGAATGATGATGGTAGATAGACATATTTACAGCACAAAAGAAGATGGTTTGTTAAGTCAGAGAGAAAGACGAGGCAAAATTTCCACTATCAATCAGCGCTTCTACTACCTTACTTATGGGCTAAAAATCTGTTCGACGCTTGAGTTGCCCGAGCTGCCCGAAATCGAACCATGCGAGCAGCCAGATGTATTTGTGACCACACCGTCAGTAGCTGATCGCCTGGAAGATGGTGCTTATCTCACTAATTGGTTAGAAGTTGGTGATGACAGCTGTCAGATAACGATAGAGGGGATTGCCCGTTATCGTATTGAAGAGGGGCAGCGGATTTTATTGGATCGACGTATGCCGCGGGGGGCTAATCCTGTAGCCGACCCTGGTGATGTACGTCTCTTTTTGTTGGGAAGCGCGCTAGGTGCGTTGTTACATCAGCGCCATTGGTTTCCGCTTCATGTCAGTGCATTGAAGACACCTGCAGGCGCATGGGCATTTACCGGTCATTCAGGTGCAGGCAAGTCAACGATAAGTGCATGGTTACATTATAGCCAGCAGTGGCCACTTATTACTGACGATGTTGCTGTGATTAAGCCGACTGATACTGAGTCTTTGCTTCATCCTGGTCCGGCTAGAGCCAAGCTCTGGCGCGATGCTCTGAAGGCGTTGGGAATCGAAACGGAAGGTCTCGTACGAGACTTAATGCGTGCAGACAAGTTTCATATAATGATGAACAAGGGGGTTCGTTACGATGCCCACCGCTTAAACGCGTTAGTGCAGTTAGAGCGTGCTGATGAAGGGGAGGAGGCAAGTCTCAAGAAGTTGTCTGGGATCGAGGCTTTCAAAACCGTGATGGGCGCTATCTACCGACCCGAGTTAGGCAGTCAATTTAATACCGATGAACAGCTTATGCAGGAAGGCATCCGTTTGGCGCAACGAATCCGTGTCTATCGTTTTCGACGTCCCTGGTCATTGGATGATATGGATAAAAACCTAAAACCTTTGCTTGACGAAATTCAATCACAATCAATCACTGACCCTCAGTGGAATTAAAATTTGGGCTGGGTATCCATGTGTATCAGCCGACGTCACCCCTGCTTGAGTAGCGCTACACTTTAGAGTCCAGTCCTATGTGTAAGGAGATTGGACATGAAGAAGCGTTTCAGCGAAGAACAGATCATTGGTTTCCTGGGCGAAGCAGAAGCAGGACTGCCCATCAAGGAGCTATGTCGTCGGCAACGGCTTCTAAGAAACCAGTTACTATCTACGGCGGAGCGAGTTTGGCGGCATGAACGTACCCGATGCCAAGCGACTCAAAGAACTCGAAGTCGAACATGGACGCTTGAAAAAGCTGCTCGCGGAGTCGCTACTGGACGTGGAGGTCACTCGCGAGGCACTGAGAAAAAAGTGTTTAGAGCCCCGGCACGCCGAGACGTGGTGCGCTTTATGGCGTCATGTGGTCTGAGGGAACGTCGAGCGGCCCGTGTCATTCGTATGAGTGCCAGTGCATTGCTGCGCTAACAATCGAACCCTGACCGCAATGAGACATTGCGTGTACGCATTGTTGCCTTGGCACGCCGGCATCGTCGCTACGGCGCTGGCATGATCTACCTGAAGCTGCGTCAATCCGGTGAACAGGTCAATCACAAGCGGGTCTAACGCCTCTACGCGGCTCGGCTGCAGGTAAAACGCCGAAAGCGCAAGAAGGTCCTGTATCTTAGTGAAAGCCCCTTGTCCTTCCTTGTGCCGTCAACCAGGTCTGGTTAATGGATTTTGTGTTTGACCGTACCGCAGACGGGCGCGTGATCAAAAACCTCACCTTTGTTGACGGCGCTATTCATGAAGCCGTAGCGATCGTGCCTGGTCGTGCCATTGGCGTGCTGTCGTTAACACGCCTTCTGCATCAGCTGCCTTAACTAACTCGCGCCAATTCGTACGGATAACGGAAAGGAGCTCTGTGGGCGTGCCATAATGATATGGGCGCATCTACGGGGTATTACCCTGTTTTTAATCGAACCTGGAAAACCCAACCAAAACGCCTATATCGAATCGTTCAACGGGTGGTTGCGCGATGAATTCCTGAATGAGCTTTGGTTCACCAGTCTTAATCACACCAAGGTGGTAATCGAAGCATGGTGGAGAGAGTAAAACGAAAAAAGGCCGAAGAAGAGTCTTGGAAGACTAACCCCTTCAGCCTATGCCAAGCAACTGGTGTTAAAACACCATAAAGTCATTTCAGACTCTAAACCTGGATGCTAATGAGGATGGGGTGATGTCGCATCTAAAGCACCGTCCACTCACGTCATCCTCGGTATAGCTAAAAAAACCCACCTAGCGGTGGGGTTCAGCGTTGCTTTTAGGCAAATTGTGCCGTACGCACACTAACTTGATCAGGATCCAAAAGTTTGAATTATATCTCCGGTTGAGGCGTCGACCAGAAACGCTTCTGTGTTAAACGGCTCAGCACCTTGGTAAGTTTCCCGAACTGACATAACGTTCAGCTGTGGGGCAACCCAGGCGTCTTGCTGAGTGTTTGCTTTCTGTGTGTTCATTAAAAAACTCCTTGCAATGAAACATGCTAGTTGTGAGCGAAGAGACCTGTGGCGACAAACATTCGCTTGCGTAGCAAATTACGACCTTGCCACACATGGCTAGTCTGGAGGCCACTTTCCCGGTCCCGACTGTATGGAGAGTAGTTCCTGTATCTCTATATTGTCAAGAAATGTAACATGGATGCGGGTATTAAATACATTTGAATCGTTGAGTAATCGAAAAAAAGCCTACAAGTGTGCAGAGGGCTACGCTTTGCCTAGCCTAATCGCGCTCGAATGGTAGAAAACTCATCTGGCATTGCTTATAAAGAATGCTGAGCGCTGTAATTATGCTGACAAAATAGTAACATTGTAAATGTAATGTATCTAAATGTAATGTATGGTGGTGTTGTGAGGCTGGGCCAGCCAGTTAGCTCTGAGGCACAGATAAAGAGTGTTATGGATAAAGAGAGCCTTAGGGGAAGGAGGGTGAATGAGTGCCATCTTTGGACGCATCAGTTTTGATCGAATGTCGGTAACGCGTGAACCCTTCGATACGGCCTTTTGTACCCTGGATGAGTGGGGTAAAGACGGTCGTGGCGTGATGCATAAGAATAACGCCGTCCTGGGGCACCAGCGACTGGCCCTGAGAGGCGCTGCCGCTGAGGATGTTCAACCCCTCGAGCACTGTGGGCTATGTATTGTGGCTGATGCGGTGATTGATAACCGCGTTGATCTTTGCAGGCAGCTTGATATAGCAGTCGCCAGTAGAGTGTCTGACTGCGAGCTTATTATGTCTGCCTTTTTGCGGTGGGGCAAAGCGTGTGCCCGATATCTAATAGGCGACTTTGCTTTTGCTATTTGGAACCCTCGTGATGGTGAACTCTTTGCTGCCCGTGATATTGCCGGTGCGCGGCCCTTTTTCTACTCAAAGCGCGATTCACTATTGCTGTTTGGCTCTACGGTTGAATCGATAGCCAGCGCACCGGATGTTGCCTTTGATATTGACGAGTCTCGCGTGGCTTTTTTTTTGGCTCAGCCCCTGCAGTCGGCTGAAAATCCTTTTATCAAAGGTGTCGATTTTCTGCCGCCTGGGCATAGTCTGACCGTTTCCCGCAATGGTGTGAAAGTGAGTCGCTACTGGTTTCCTGAGAATATCGCTCAAGCTGCGCCAGCAAGCCTTGAGGAGTATGCCGGGCAGCTACGAGGGCTCATAAATCAGGCTGTGCAGGATCGGATATGCCTGGATAGTCCTACTGGCTCGCACATAAGCGGTGGCCTGGATTCGACGGGTGTCACGGTACTGGCGCACCGTTTGTTGCGCCAGCAAGGTAGCCAGCTCGATATGGCGTACACCTGGGCTCCCCCAATTAACAATGAATACCCGTTAGCGCAGGGTGACTTTGATGAACGTACCGAAATTGCGAAACTGAGCAAGCGCGAAGGTTTTGAATGCTCTTTTGGCACGGATAGTTCTAGTGATTATTTTCGCTTCTTCCGACGAAATCTGTCGTATGAAAACTCTGCCGATCTTTTTGAAGAGTTGCCTCTGATGGGGCAAGCGGCCTCACGTGGGACGCGTGTCATGCTATCGGGGTGGGGGGCAGATGAGTGCGTCTCGTTTGGCCTGCGTGGCTACCCTTCCTGGCTGCTTTCCAACCGCCGTTTCAAGGATCTATTCAACATGGCGCGGGCCTTGGGCGGTGGGCTGAGCAAGCCGGGGGGCATGGCCAAGTTTCTTTTTCAAAATGCGGCATTGCCTTTTCTTCCGGACCGGCTCTACTCAGCCTTCAGCCCTTATTTGAATAAGCACAAACTGCAGTGCCTTGGCCATCCCGATTTTATGAAACGCCACCCCGAGGCATGGCAAGAAACCAGCTTGGTCTGGCGCGATGCAAAAGACCCTTTTTCTATGCAGTGTGCGTTGCTTATGAACGGTCACATTGCCTCTCGAATGAGCCTTTGGTCGACATGGGCCGGCCCTCTGGGAATTCAGTATCGCTACCCATTGATGGATAAGAGGCTGCTTGAATTCTCGCTTTCGCTGCCACCTGATATGCTTTGGCAAAAGCGACGAAGTCGTATTGTATATAGTAAGGCCATGATAGATGCTTTACCCGAGCGTGTTAGCAAACGCGATGTCGCAAATGAAACGAAGCGAAAGAAAATACGCCTGGATTGTTGGCAGGAACTGAATCAGCAGTATGATCAGTGGGCTAATGTCGACTGTCCCTGGTTAGAGATGAGCGCCCTAATGAATAAAATCAAGAGTGCGCCAGAAAGCTTGGAAAATTTTGAATTATTGGATTTTATTCCTTTGCATAGCAGCATGCGTGTGTTTGAGCTTTGGCGTCACTCTATGCCTATGAAGAAACAAGAAAATTCTGTTAATATAAGTTAAGGATAATGAAGATATGAGTTTAGCGCTTGATACATTGGTACAACGAGATGCTGATATTTTAGCCGCAGTCGTTGACGAAGAAGTGGTAATGATGAGTGCAGACCAAGGTCAATATTACGGGTTGAGCTCGGTAGGCGGCCGTATCTGGGAGTTGACGGAAGATCCCATTACTATTAGCGATTTAGTCCAGAAGCTATGTGAAGATTACGATGTAGAGGCAGCAGAATGCGCTAATGATACTCTCCCATTTCTCGATAGCATGGTAAAAGCTGGTTTAATACATATTATACGTTGAGAGGGACAAAGTTTCGTCAATTGGGGGGCTGAAAATGATGGTTGGCGTAAATATAGGCGAGCACACAACGCCTCTTTGCGTTTTCCGATTATCCCTCAACAAGTAGAGACTGAATTTATCATAGGGCTGTCTTGAGGGTATCAATTGAATAAAGGCAATGCTTTTTTAAGGAAAACAGTATTTTTCAAGCTATGGTTTATGCCTGTTTGGCTGTTGCTGGGCGTAAGCAAGGCTGTGATTTTCTTGCTAACTTTTAGAAAAATTGAAAAGCTCATGGGCAAAGCACATGGTATTAGTCCTGTGATACCGCTTTTGACGGCATCGCAGCGTGAAAGAGTGGGCCAAATTGGGCATGTGGTACGCGTTACTTCGCGCTATACGCCTTGGAAATCCAATTGTTACCCGCAAGCCATCACTGCGGCTCTACTACTACGGCTTTACAAGTTGCCTTATTTGCTCTGCTTTGGGCTTAAACGCAGCGAGGAGAGTGGTCGTTACTTGGCCCATGCTTGGGTAGCCTCTGGGCCTGTTAAAGTAACGGGTGGGCTCAGCTTTAATGTTTACACGGTTGTTGCCTGCTATCTTGAGCCTGGCTTACCAAAGGGCGAGGCTTCATGAGCCAGTTATATCTTTCCAAGGCTGGGATAATTTAAAATGGATGGAAGAATGTTGCCTGACTACCCTGATCAGCAAATGGAGGATCCAAGTTTTCAGCTACTACTGTTGTTATCGCGGCTGAGTTTTAGCGAAGAGCAAATAAAAATCGTTAACGAGTTACTTCCTCACATCAACGATTGGGAGGGGTTTACTCGTCAAGCGTCAGATCGCTTCGTATTGCCTATTGTGCATGGCCATCTGTGTAAATATTGGAAAGAACAGGTGCCAAAGCCTTATCTAGATATAATGAAATTCCATTCGCTGCGTGCTTTGCAATACAATCTAAATGTAGCATCAGAATTTAAAAGTGTTGTAAGAGATGTATTACTGCCTATAGGTGTTGCTCATATCTGTTTTAAAGGCCCTACCTTAGCATTTCAGTACTATAGCGAGCCTGCACAACGAATATGCAGAGACATTGATGTTCTAGTCTCAAAAGATGATCTGCCTAAAATATTACAGTATGCGTTAAGTAAAGGTTACCAACCCCATGATCCCAAAAAATTAATAAATAGCGTTGAAAGCCTTGCTTTTGTCGTTAAGTATCAAAAAGTAGTGACGCTGATTTCACCTCGTAATGTTGCAGTGGAATTTCATACCAAAATTGATAATACGGCTACAGTTTATAACGCATTACAGATGCTAGAAAAACGTCAACCAGTGACTGTTAATAACGTTGATACATGCGTTATGCCTTTTAATGAGTTGTTCGTTTATCTATGTTGGCACCATACGAAGCATTATTGGTCTCGGTTGCATTGGCTGGTGGACATTACAGCGATGCAAGAGCACAAAGATTTCAATTATGACAGTGTAATCGAATGTGCCGAACACTACGGATTAGTTACTACGGTAACATCGTGCTTGGATATGATAGATTATTTTAGTGCACCAACAAGAAACAAAATAGAGGATTTAGCGCCCAACGCACGTCAACTAGTTCAAACTGCTATACTAGCCTTGCACGGTGATATTGAGTTTGAACATTCACTTAGCCGTAAAAAACCAACCCCTGACTTTTCGTTTCCATGGCAAACTAACAGAAGTCAAATATGGCGTTGGAGGTTGCTGGGTTGGAGAAGAATATTCCGACCGACTTACAATAATTATGCCGCTTGGCCTCTTTCATTGCGCTGGCAGTGGGTATATCGCTTCATACGGCCTTTTCAGGAAGCTTATGCTCGCTTAACTCACGATGTTAAATGATGAACTAATCGGAAGGTTTACATTCCATGGGTACAGTTAACAAGCTTTTTGCATCATTTTTTTCATTAATGCGCATACTTTCAATTTCTTGGAGAAGTAGCCGAAAGTGGACGCTTTTAAGTACATTTTTTATGGCACTTGAAATAATTTCAGGTTTGGGGGTGCTCTACCTTTTGAAACAAATGGTAGATGTGGTTACAAATGTACTTTCTGAACCCGAGGCTGCTGAAAGTATTGATTCTGTTTTATTCTATGTTGTGCTTACAGGCTTAGCAACGCTGGCTTACGTAATTTCACGTGCGTTAGCCGGTTTCTCTCGAGAAACTCAAGGCATGTTGGTAGCAGATTATGTCGATAATATTGTCCAAAAAACCGCTATTAGTGTTGACCTAGCATTTTATGAAAGTCCACTATATCACGATACCCTTGAGCGTGCCCGCCAATCTGGTAGCCAACGCCCTGCACAAGTAGCAAGTAACCTAATGCTGTTAGGCAAAAATGCGATAATGCTAACAGCTATTGTTGTATTGCTGGCTACTATTAACTGGCATTTATTACCTATTATTCTAATTGCTATAGTGCCAGCACTGATTGCGCGAATTTATTTTACACGAATTCTTTATTATTGGCAGCGTCGAAGGACGCAAATGGAGCGTAGAGCTGGGTATTTAGATTGGTTAATGACGTCAGACATTCACGCAAAAGAGCTACGGTTGAACCAATTAGGTGACTATTTAAGGAGAAAATATAAGCGTATTCGTAGCGACATTCGTGGTGAGAGGCTTGCTATTAGCCGTAAGCGAACAACAGTGGAGTCAATCGTAGCTGCTATAGCGTCGATTATTTTTTTTACCTCGCTAGCCTATTTGGCATGGAATACCGCAAAAGGTGAAAATAGTGTAGGCGATTTAGTGCTGTTCCTTTTAATTTTTCAACGGGCTCAATCGATGGGGCAAGAGCTTGTTCAACAGCTTTCCAGACTTTATGAAGACCATTTATACATGGGTATGCTGTTTGAGTTTATGGATATGCAGCATACCGTTCCAAGGTCAGCACAGCCTGTTAAAATTGAACACTCTGAAAAGGTTAACTTAAAGTTAGAGAACGTAAGTTTTGCCTATCCGGGCACTCAAAGAGATGTTATTAAAAATGTTAATATGGAAATTAAGCCAGGCCAAATTGTGGCGTTAGTGGGGGCTAACGGATCAGGAAAAACATCATTAATTAAATTAATGACACGCCTATATGATCCTACTGAAGGACATGTTCAAGTTAACGGTATCGATGCACAGCACTGCGATATTGATGAGTATAGACAGCTTTTCAGCGTGATATTTCAGGACTATTCACATTACGCTGAATCCGTTCATGAAAATATTCGTTTTGGCCATATCAACGGGAGCGATGCTGAGCATTCCGTGCCTTGGGCAGCGGAAAATGCAGGTGCTGCGGCATTCATTGAAGAGCTGGACGACAAGTACGACACCATGTTGACTCGGCTGTTCGACAACGGTAAAGAGCTTAGTGTGGGGCAGTGGCAAAAAATTGCACTTGCTCGCGCGTTTATGCTTAAGTCAAATATTGTGATACTGGACGAACCCACCAGCGCGATGGATCCTGTGGCGGAATCAGAGCTGTTTGAAAACTTCCGGGAGCGTATTAGCCACCGTTCTGCCTTGGTTATCAGCCATAGATTGTCAACGATTCGCTTGGCTGACTACATTTATGTGATGGATGATGGGGAAATCAAAGAGTCCGGCACCCATGAGTCATTGTTTGAGCTAGGTGGCATCTATCACGACTTATTTAGTCGACAGGCTAAATATTATCAACATGATCTTACTTGAATGAACACTATACAATCAGTAAGGGCAGGATGGTTCGGCAGGGCGCTTTCGTTAGTTAATGGCATCATTATTTTTGGTTTTGCTGCAACGCTTGTGCTTATCCCAACCTCCTATTGGTGGTTTGGGCTTGCTGCTCTAATATCTTCGCTTATGGGGTGTGGCGCCCTCATAGCCTATCGATACCTTCCTCGAATCTATACGCGTGATGACTATCAATTGGCAGGCGCTCTTGTTTTTTTCGGGTGTGTTTGGTGGTGGAGCGTATTAGATAGCAACAGTTTACCGTGGGTGGCTTATGAAGGGTTTCACCGGCTCCACCTTTGGCCATTTATAGCTGCTTATTTCTTGCTAACTCTTCGCGTTTTTACCCCCTCGCCTCATTGGCTTTGGCTTGGCGTGTGCTGTGGTGCTTTTGGCACAGGCGTTATTGCCATTTATGAAAGAGCTATTGTAGGCCTACAGAGGGCAGACAACGGCATTAACGCGATCCCTTTTGGGAATCTTTCATTGCTGATGGGTGTGCTTTCGTTAGTCGCCGGTATTTACTATTTCCAAAAGCATCGACAGCTCTATTATGGGTTATTGGTATTCGCTATTAGCGCTGCTTTTATGGGATTTTTAGCCTCTTTATTATCGGGTACCCGAGGTGGTTGGGTGTCGATTCCCTTTTTGGCTGCTTTGCTATTGCCAGCAACCAAGCATCTGATTAAACCTAAAATTCGTAATGTGGCGCTTCTATTCATTGTTTTCATCATCGTAGCGATTATCGCTTATCCCTCTACGGGCGTATGGTTACGCTTAGTCGCGATATTTGATGATATTTATCAATATTTTATAACAGAAAGTGCTAATTCCTCCTTAGGTATTCGCTTCGAACTCTGGCGGGCAGGTTGGTATATGTTCAAGGAGAGCCCGTTAATGGGTGTAGGGGAAGGAGGAGTACAGGAGTGGCTAAATGCATTAACAGCTGAAGGGATACTCTATGAAAGAATCGCCGATTACCCCCAGCTACATAGTGACATGATTGACACTTTAGCCCGTCGGGGCGTGGTTGGTTTTATTAGCTTGTTACTGCTCTACCTCGCTTTTGCCGCAGCATTTACTAAAAAGCTTTTACAGCCTGAAGATAATTTGAGAATGCGTCTTTTGGCGGTAAGCGGCGCGATGCTCATCATTGCATTTTTCGATTTTGGTCTGACACAAGCCATGTTCAGAGACTTAAGAGCGTTCAGCGGATTTTTAGGCTTTAGTGTCGCGATCTGGGGCTGCTTGGGGTATCAGTTGCAGACTCAGCCGCTCCACGCAACATCTCTGCCTGATGATCAAGCCTCGGTAAATTTAGCATCGCCAAAGCCGATGTAATTCATCCTTTATATGCTAAGCCCCCTTCAACATCCGATCCAATTGCCGGTAACCAATTGCTTCAATAAGGTGTGGCTGGGTGGGCTTTGGCTCACCCTGTAAATCGGCCAGCGTAAGCGCTACGCGTAATACGCGATGGTAGGCACGGGCAGAGAGCTTGAGCTTTTCGAGCACACCCGCGAGCCAAGCGCGCTCTTCGTCGTTAAGTGCGCAGGCGGCTTCCAGTGCTTTGCCGCTTAACTGGCTGTTCAGCGCGCCGCGGGCCATTTGGCGTTCCCGGGCAGCCATTACCCGCTCACGCACGGCTTCCGATGATTCGCCTTGGGTTTGCGCGGTGAGCTGTTCAGGCGGCAGTGCGGGCACTTCCACCTGAAGATCGATACGATCTAGCAGTGGCCCGGAAAGCCTAGCCTGATAACGCTGGATTTGGCTGGCGGTACATTGGCAGCGCTGGCGTGGGTCGCCCAGGTGGCCGCAGGGGCAGGGGTTCATGGCCGCTACCAATTGAAAACGAGCTGGATAACGGCGTTCATGGCTAGCGCGGGCTAAATGAATCGTACCTGTTTCTAGTGGCTGCCGAAGTACTTCTAATACGTTGCGAGAAAACTCAGGTAGTTCGTCTAAAAACAGCACCCCATGGTGAGCGAGTGATATTTCGCCGGGTTTGGGTTTCGAGCCGCCGCCGACCAGGGCGGCGGCGCTGGCACTGTGATGGGGTTGGCGGAATGGCCGTTTGCCCCAGTCGGCTTCCAACGCTAGCCCGCACACCGAGCGCACGGCAGCGACTTCCAGGGCATCTTCTTCAGAAAGCGGCGGTAGAATGCCTGGCAGGCGGCTTGCCAACATGGTTTTACCGGTGCCGGGCGGGCCGGCGAATAACAGGTTATGACCACCGGCCGCAGCGACTTCCAGCGCACGGCGCGCCTGCTGCTGGCCGCGCACATCGGCAAGATCATCTATCGGGGCAGTGGTTTTCACCGAGGCGCTAAGCTTATGCGGGGGAATCTTCTCTTGATCGAGTAAGTGCGCCACGACCTGCCAAAGCGTGTCGGCAGGCAGTACCGGCAGGTCACCCGCCAGTGCTGCTTCATCGGCGCAGTCGCGGGGAATAATCAGCGCTTTTTTCGCCCGCCGCGTGGCCAGAGCAAAAGGCAGTATGCCCGGTACCGCGCGCAGCTTGCCATCCAGCGCCAACTCGCCCGCGCACTCCATGCCTTCCAATGCTTCTACTGGGATTTGCCCAGAGGCGGCCAAAATGCCTAGGGCAATGGGCAGGTCGAAGCGACCACCCTCTTTAGGCAGATCCGCAGGGGCGAGGTTTAACGTGATACGTCGCGTGTTAGGAAAATCAAAGCCCGCGTTCACCAAGGCGCTGCGTACTCGCTCGCGGCTCTCTTTAACGGCGGTTTCTGGTAAGCCCACCAGTGTCAGGCCGGGTAAGCCATTAGCCAAGTGCACTTCAACATGCACCGCGGGTGCGTCCAAACCTACGCCTGCGCGGGTGGCGACAATGGCTAATGTCATTGCAATTCCTCGCTGATGATGGGGGCCAACGTTACGCTTATATTATCTAAGCCTGCTTTACCATTATGGCTAAACTACCTTAGTTAAGCCCGCTTTGGTAGCGCTCAACGTTACTCCTCTTAAGGCTGCTCGCTGTCTGCTGCAGCATCTTCCAACACCGCGGTCAGTTCCAGGGCAAAGCGTTGGGCGGACGGAAGCGCACCAAAGCTCCATACGGGGGGGAGGCGCAGCAGTCGATCGTTTTTAACACTGAGCAGGTGCTGCCACAGGCCACTTTCGGCCAGCTTCGCTTCGACCCCGGCGGGCAGCGGGTCGATGATCACGATCATCGCCTCCGGGTAGCGTGCCAGCGCTTCAACCCCTACCAGTGCAAACCCCCAAGCGTTGGTGGGCTGATCCCAGGCATTAGGGATGTCGAGCTGCTCAAGAACGGCGTTGTAGAGGCTGTTATCACCAAAGACCCGCACATGGCGGGCATCCATAAACTGCACCATCAGCAGCGGCGCGGCGTCAGGCAGGGAGCGGCGCAAACGGCTCATCAGGGCGGCGGTTTCTTCAATGAGTGCTTCTGCCTGCGTTTGGCGCTCGGTTAACTCGCCCAATTGGCGGGTCAGCGTTTGCATCTCTTCCCAGGTGTCGGTGCCGGGGGAATAGAGCGCGAACGAGGTGACTGGTGCGATTCGCTCAAGACGTGGCGTTAAGCCTGCAAACATGGGGGAAATCAGCGTTTGCGCGGGCGGTATTTGCGCCAGCAGTTCTAAATTGGGCTGGGTGCGTAGCCCCATATCGCTAACGCTCTCGGGGATGCGGGGCTCGCCCACCCAGTCGTGATATGCGTCCTGTTGGGCAACGCTGCTAACCGGGGCATCAATGGCCATGAGTGTTTCGGCAATGGTCCAGTCGACCGTCGCCCACTGCGCCTGGGCAGTGGAGAAGGCCAGGAGGCAAACGGCGAACAGCCCGCAGCGTGCGAGAAAAGAGTGCGGGGTGGCATGGCGCATGGTGGAGAAAGGCTATCCAGGAAAATAAGAGATGTATTTAAACGATAATATTTATTGTTTGCAAACCTGTTTTCAGAAAGCAAATTGCCCAGACGTGGTGGCCTGGGCAGATGCGCCAACGATTACTTAGCAATGCTTAAACGATAGCTTAGAAACGGTAGTGAACGCTCGCGGTCACGCCGCGTTCGGCACCAAAGTAGCAGTACTCCAGGGAGTTGCAGGAGGCCACGTAATCTTTATCCAGCAGGTTGTTCACGTTTAAGCGTGTTTCGACCCCTGCAACGCCGAGTTGGCTAAGGTCGTAGCCAATAGTGGCATCGACCAGGGTGTAGTCGGGCACGCTTTCGGTATTGGCCCGGTCAGCGGCGATATCCGCGTAGTGGCGTACGCCGACCCCCATATCCACGCCGTTCAGCCAGCCATCATTGGCTTCGTAATGACCCCATAGCTGAACTTGGTGCCGGGGTGAGTAAATCGCGTTATTGCCCTGGTTGCCGTCATCGCTTTTAGCGTAAGTGATATCGGTAAAGCTGTAGCCCGCCTGCAGCGAGAGGGTGTCGGTCAGCTGAGTTTGCGCTTCCAGTTCCAGCCCCTGGGATTCGATTTCACCTACGGCGCGGTAAGGGTCGGTGGGCTGCTCTTTGGTGGCCACATTCTCTTGAGTAATGTGGAACAGGGCCGCGCTGTACTGGCTGGCGCTGCCGTTAGGCTGGAATTTGACGCCGGTTTCCCACTGCTCGCCTTCCATCGGTTGCAGCAGATCGCCACTTTCATCCACGAAACTGGTGGGGGTAAAAGCGGTGGAGTAGCTCAGGTAGGGCGCCACGCCGTTATCGAACAGGTACACCACCCCGGCGCGACCACTGAACTGGGTATCGCTGAGCGAGCTGGTATCGCCACTGTCGCGGTTGGCATTGTCGATATTGACCCAGTCGTAGCGGCCGCCCAGGGTGAAGCGCCAGTCATTGAGGGCGATTTGGTCTTGCAGGTAAACGCCAGTTTGGTCGATTTCATGGCGTTCCCGCACCGGGGCGTAAAACTCGATGGGTTCGCTGCCATACACAGGGTCAAACGCATTGATCGGCGGAAAATATCCGGATGGCCACGAGACATCGTTTTCACGCTGCTGATAATCCACCCCGAGCAGCAGCGTGTGATCCATAACGCCACTACTGATGTTGGCTTCTAACTGATTATCGAACGTCCAGGCGTCTAGCGACTCATTGCTGCCGGAGTAGTAGCGAGTGAGCTCATCGGACGTAGGCGAGGTCCAGCCAAAACCATAGACTTGATTGAGCACCACGTCTGAATTGAGGTAGCGCATCAGTTGGCGGCCAGTCACCTGATCGTTGAAGCGGTGCTCCAGGGCGTAGCCGACCATGCGCTGGGTGCGCTCGTAGGCATCGTAATTCGCTTCCCCATCAAAGAAGTTGTTGCTGATCTTGCGACCATTGTGGGCGACCACGGCGCCTTCATAGGGTACACCGGAGTGGTAGCCGCCTTCGGGTTCATCCTGTAGATAGGCTTCTACGGTCAGGCTGGTGTCATCGGTGATATCCCAGGTGAGGCGGGGCGCAATGGCGTAGCGCTCCTCTTCTGACGGGCCAAACTGGGTATCCGCGGCGCTGGCGATACCGGTCAGGCGAAAAGCTGCCCGCTGCTCAGCGCCAAGTGGCCCGGTGAGGTCAAAAGCGGCGCTGCGCTGGTTATTATTACCCACTCGTAAACGCAGCTCACCGCCCTGTTCAAATTCTGGCCGCTTACTGTTTAGCGCCACTACGCCGCCAGGGGAGGCTTGCCCATAAAGCACTGACGCAGGCCCGCGGACTACTTCAATGCTTTCCAGAAACCACGGGTCGATGCGCATGCTGCTATGGGAGTTGGCATCCCCCATGATTTTCAAGCCATCTAAGAAGGTGTTGCTCAAGCTACCGTCCGAAAACCCGCGCAACACGAGATAATCAAAGCGGTTGGAGGCGCCGATTTGGTTGCTGTAAACGCCGGGCGTGTAGTCGGTGGCGCGCTGAACGGTGCTGACACCCCGGTTATCCATCTGTTCGCGCGTAATGGTCGAGACGCTCTGAGGTGTTTCGATAAACGGCGTCTCAACTTTGGTGGCGGCCTGCTGGGCGGTCACCGTGACGGTACCCAGCGGGGTGTTCTCCTGTGCATGGAGTGGTGATACCGAGAGGGCCGCGATAACAGCGGCACTAAGGGGAGAGCGTAGGAAGCGATGATGGATAACGGCCATAAGTGATACCTGCAAGAAGAAGCAATGAACTAAACGTGTTAATGAGAATTATTGCTCTTTATCGCAGTGGATAGGTATGCGTAATGACAAAGAGGCTATGCCTGCTGCCAAAAAGTGCTTGGTTATGGAACTTACTGCAAAAACAAGCAGGGGGCGTCTTAATGGCGTTTCAACACAGCGTGGGGCGCCATCCCAAAAGCGCGCTTGAAAGCGGTGGCAAAATTAGTGGCATGGCGATAACCGCTCGCATGGGCCGCCTGCTGCACGCTATAGCCACGCTGCAGATCGCGATACGCCTGGGTTAAGCGGCATTGGCGCAGGTGCTCAAACAGTGAGTAACCGTAATAGGCGCGAAACTTCTGACGCAGGCTGCTGGGGCTCATGGCGACATCACGAGCCAAGCTCTCCAAGCAGTAGGTCTTCATCGGTTGATCGGCAATCTGCTGGTGAAGCGTCGCCAGGCAACCGCGGTCTCGAGGGGTTAAGCGTGTTTCACGGTGATGGGAGGGAGCGCTTGCCGCCAGCGGCGATAACGGGTCAGCGGGCAAGCCATGGCCGAGTAGTTGAAGCGCTAGCCCTTGCCACACCAGCGGTTGCCGGCAAGCGCTGGTCGGCTGGTCGATGTTGGCGCGCAGGGCCAGAAGCAGCGCTTCAGGTAGCCGCCAGCGATGCAGCAGCGGGGCGGCGGGGGATCGCGGAAGCCCATGAGGTTCCGTGGTGAGTACTGCAAGATTCACCGTGCGTAGGCGCGGCTGGGCGGGCTGATAGACCGTGAGCGACTGCTGAGAATTGAAGTGCGCGCACAGCCCATCGCCTGGCATGAGGGCAAAGCATTCAGAACCCACTGTGGCGGTGATATGACCTTCGAGCACCACGCTAATGAACCAGGGCACTGACTGGCGAGACGCTGACCAGTAGCTACGCTCCACCTGCAGGTCAGAGAGCGTTAGATGTAGCGATGGGGATAAACTCACATCGTGAACGCTGCCATGGGCGACGGGCACGACGTGGGCGCCCACGCCCTCGATTCGGTAATCGATGCCGAAGCGCAAACCCAACTGCTCTAATGATTGCGATGTCAGTGTATGCGTTGTTTGGTCGGTAGGTGGGTGCGCAGCGAGTGTGTTCATAGGGTCATGCCGCTATCGTTAAAATGATATGCATCAATTTGGCGCATCATGACGCAGGCCAACGCTCCCCATGCAGCAAACGGCGTCGGTATCAGATACCCAGCCGCGGTGTCGACACGGGTGTGACCTATCTTGGTGCTTACCCGCGACTTATTTTGATGAGCTCGCTGGTGCCGCCATTACCGAAAAGCCAGTGGCACGGGCAGAAGGCCGCCAATCAAGGAAGGTAACATTGACGGATAAAATGTCAATGATATTGATTCGTATTTATTGTCTTGGTGGAGTCAAGCGGATAGTCAGGTGGGTTAACCCGTCGACAAAGATCGGCGTTAGCGCCTTGACGCTATTGCCGATCCTCATCAACGAAATCACTGAGCCGTAGAGCGGTTATTCGTTAGGACGGTGGTCCTTTTGAGCGTCGTCACTGTCGGGCTCTGGGGTAGGCATCGGCGGTACTTCTGCTTCCATAGGGGTGGCGGTTGAGGCAGCGGAAGCCTCAACGGTGGCTTCTAGGTTCGCCACTTGGCGTTCAAGGGCCTCTACCCGTGAACGTGTGCGCTGAAGTACGTCCATCAAAATATCGAAATCTTCTCTGGAAACGAGTTCTAGGCGATCAAAGGCGCCACGCACGACTTGCTGTACGCCTTTTTGGATATCTTCCGGTGCCTGAGAGGCGTTCTGTAAACGGTCGCCAATTTGCTGGGCCAGTCGGCTGATGCGGTCTTGAGGCGCCATAGCTGCTCTCTCCTTAATCACGTATTAAATGAATCTATAAAAACGGCATACCGGTAAGGATACGCAACAGTTGGCGAATTCGCATGCGCCGAATGGATTTACTGCTTAGCGAGCGGTTTGCATCGAAATAGAGCGGGCAACATTTGCTTACGCTCTTTTTTGGTGCAATAGCCGTGATGACTGAACAAATCGAACGGGATTCAGCGCACTGGTGAACTTTATTTACTGCCTAATCGACTGACTTTTAAGATAAAAAAGCCAGCTGGCACAGTATGCGCATTATCGGTTCAGGTGCTTATTCTGGCGGCAGTGCCGCTACCAATCTAGCAGGACTTATCCAGCAGGGGAGATCCGGGATGAAACTCATCACCGCTATCATCAAGCCATTCAAGCTCGACGACGTTCGTGAGGCACTTGCCGACAACGGCGTTCAGGGCATTACGGTTACCGAAGTGAAAGGCTTTGGCCGTCAGAAAGGACATACCGAGCTTTACCGTGGCGCCGAATACGTCGTCGACTTCCTGCCCAAGGTAAAAGTGGAAGTGGCCGTCGACGATGCGCGTTTAGAAAGCGTGCTGGATGCCATCTGTAGCGCAGCCAACAGCGGCAAAATTGGTGACGGCAAGGTGTTTGTGACGCCACTGGAAGACGTGATCCGTATCCGAACCGGTGAGCGCGGTGCCGACGCCGTATAACGGACGCCACGCGAACAGGGCTGCAGAGCCGTCTTTTGCGTATAACTTCTCATAGAATAACGGGGAACCCCTCATGAATGAGTTAGCTGATTTGAGCTACGCGCTCGATACGTTCTACTTTTTAATTTGCGGTGTGCTGGTGATGTGGATGGCCGCTGGCTTCTCCATGTTAGAAGCGGGTCTGGTACGCTCCAAAAACACCGCTGAGATCCTGACCAAAAATATCGCGCTATTTGCGATTGCCTGCACCATGTACCTGCTGGTGGGCTACTACATCATGTATTCCAGCAGCGCGGGCGGCTTCCTGCCTAACCTAGGCTTCCTGATTGGCGCTGAAAACAGCGTTGATGCGGTGACCGCAGGCGGCGATGACGCCCCTTACTACTCCATGCGTTCTGACTTCTTCTTTCAGGTCGTGTTCGTGGCTACCGCGATGTCGATTGTGTCCGGTGCCGTGGCCGAGCGTATGAAGCTGTGGGCCTTCCTGGCCTTTGCGGTGGTGATGACCGCGTTTATCTATCCGGTGTCTGGCTACTGGACCTGGGGCGGCGGCTGGTTGTCTGAAGTCGGTTACTCTGACTACGCGGGTTCAGGCATTGTGCACCTTGCCGGTGCAGCTGCAGCACTCGCTGGTGTCATCGTGCTAGGCCCACGTAAAGGCAAATACGGTAAAGATGGTTCTATCCACGCGATTCCCGGCGCCAACATGCCGCTGGCAACGCTGGGTACCTTCATCCTGTGGATGGGTTGGTTCGGCTTCAACGGTGGTTCCGAGCTTAAGCTGGCGGCGGTCGATTCTGCTAACAACGTGGCGCAAGTGTTTGTAAATACCAACGCGGCGGCCGCAGGTGGTGTGATTGCAGCGTTGATCCTGGCCAAACTGTGGTTCCGCAAAGCCGACCTGACCATGGCATTGAACGGTGCGTTGGCGGGCTTGGTCGCGATTACCGCTGATCCGCTCTCTCCGACCGCACTAGGCGCCACGATTATTGGTGCAGTGGGCGGCATCATCGTTGTCGCTGCCATCGTCACCCTCGATAAAGTGAAACTGGATGATCCGGTGGGTGCGATTTCGGTACACGGTGTTGTCGGTATCTGGGGCGTGTTGGCCGTGCCGTTGACTAACGATGGCGCGTCATTCGGCGCGCAGATCATCGGTATCGCCGGTATCTTCGGCTGGGTGTTCCTGGCAAGCCTGGTCGTGTGGTTGATCCTGAAAGCCATCATGGGTATCCGGGTCAGCGAAGAAGAAGAGTATGAAGGCGTTGATATCGCTGAATGTGGTCTCGAAGCTTACCCCGAATTTGGTATTAAGAAATAAGGTAATGCCTACCCATTGAGCTGGTGTGCTCCTTATAGCCTCCCCTAAAGTGGGAGGCTTTTTTATTCTCTGTCGATAGCGGTGTATGCTGGTGAGTAGAGGTTATTGGTTGCGATACTTGCAGCCCTTCAACTCAACCCCATCACGGCCACCCAGTTAGAGGATATGGTAATGAAATTGATCACAGCTATTATCAAGCCGTTCAAGCTTGACGATGTGCGCGAGTCGCTCTCCGACATCGGTGTACAGGGTATTACGGTGACGGAAGTGAAAGGCTTTGGGCGCCAGAAAGGGCATACCGAGCTTTATCGTGGCGCTGAGTATGTGGTGGACTTTCTACCCAAGGTGAAGCTGGAAGTCGCTGTGGACGACGACATGGCCGAACAGGTGATCGATGCGATCACCCAGGTCGCGAATACCGGGAAAATCGGCGACGGCAAAATCTTTGTGATGCCGTTAGAGCAGGTGATCCGTATTCGTACCGGCGAAACGGGCAAAGACGCTGTTTAAATAGCATCAGAATACAAAACCCCCGCTAGCCGGTTTATATCCTCAAACCGATTAGCGGGGGTTTTTAATGACGAGCGATTAACTTATTTTTCGACGAAAGCGCGTTCAATCACGTAGTCGCCCGGCTCACCCATGCGCGGCGAAATGTTGAGTCCCAGCTCATCAAGCAGTGCGCTAGTGTCGTCCAGCATGGCGGGACTACCGCAGATCATGGCACGATCCTGGCGCGGGTCGATGGGCGGCAATCCGGTGTCTTCAAACAGTTTACCCGTGCGGATATGGTCGGTCAGGCGGCCCATGGTGTGAAACTCTTCACGGGTCACGGTGGGGTAGTAGACCAGCTTTTCAGCGATATCTTCCCCCAAGTACTCGTGCGCAGGCAGCTCTTTGGTGATGAAGTCGGCGTAAGCCAGTTCAGAGACTTCACGAACACCGTGTACCAGCACGATTTTCTCGTAGCGCTCGTAAACGTCGGGGTCTTGGATCAAGCTCATGAACGGCGCCAAGCCAGTGCCCGTTGAGAGCATGTAAAGGTTACGACCAGGCAGTAGATCATCGGTGACCAGCGTGCCGGTTGGTTTGCGGCTGACCATGATCTGATCGCCCACTTTCAAGTGCTGTAGGCGTGAGGTCAGCGGGCCGTCGGGCACTTTAATGCTGAAGAACTCAAGGTGGTCTTCGTAGTTAGGGCTGGCAATCGAGTAAGCGCGCATCAATGGTTTGCCATTCACTTCCAGGCCGATCATCACGAACTGACCGGTTTTGAAGCGCAGGCTACGATCGCGGGTGGTGCGAAAGCTAAACAGGGTGTCGTTCCAGTGATGAACACTAAGCACTTCTTCCAGAGCAAACTTACTCATGCCGCTTCTCCCTTAGCCGATGCGGACGCGCTACTGCATCGGGCATATTCTTAAAAAGAATAAAAATGATTAAATAAGTTGCCAGCAAGTCTAAGCAAAGGGTGGTATATCTGTTAAGTGAATTATATTGATATCGGTTATCTGAAAAATAGATATAGATCAAATAAAGGTCAGACGTTATGCACTACACCCTGCGGCAGTTGGAAGTCTTTGTGGCGGTTGCCCAGCATGAGAGCGTCTCCCATGCGGCGCGGGCGCTGGCCATGTCCCAATCAGCGACCAGCACGGCGCTGGCGGAGCTTGAACGCCAGTTCGATTGCCAGCTGTTGGACCGCATCGGCAAACGCTTAAAGCTCAATGCATTGGGGTTTCAGCTGTTGCCCAAAGCGGTGGCGCTGCTTGATCGCGGTGAAGAGATCGAAGAGCTTCTACGCGGCCAGAAAGGGGTTGGCTCGCTCGATGTGGGCGCCACGCTGACCATTGGTAACTACCTCGCCACGCTACTCATCAGCGACTTCATGCAGCGCCACCCCGGCAGTCGGGTGCGCTTAGCGGTGCGCAATACCCGCCATATCATCGAAGGCGTGCGCCAACACTCGCTGGATTTAGGGCTGATCGAAGGGCAGTGCGACGATGAGATGATCATCAGTCAGCCTTGGGTCGAAGATGAGCTGTGCGTATTCTGCTCACCGCGGCATCCGCTGGCCGGCCGCGAGCATCTCGAGTTGGAGCAACTGCTGCGTGAGGATTGGATTATGCGGGAAGAGGGCTCGGGCACACGGATGACGCTGGAGCATGCCGCACGCCACCGGCGCAGCCGGTTCAATACGCTGCTGGAGCTTGAACACACCGAGGGCATTAAGCGGGCGGTTGAGTCGGGGTTGGGGATTGGCTGTGTGTCGCGCCTCGCCCTGCGTGATGCTTTCCGGCGCGGCAGCTTGGTGCCGCTACCCACGCCGGAATTGGATTTAAAGCGCCAGTTCACCTTTATCTGGCACCGCCACAAGTACCTCACCACCGGCGTACGCGAGTTCCTGCGGCTATGCCGTGAAATGACTGCTGGCGCCAAACGCAGCGATGATATTGCGCTACCGCCTATTCCTTAACGAATCGGTGAGGCAGCATGATTACTATTACCGTAAGTCGCTCACAGCTGTTTGAATATCGGCCATTGACGCTTTACTTAGGTCTTTCGAAAGGGAGTGAATGACGAGTTTCTGCGTTGGGCCATCAAGCTTATCGCGTAGCAGGCCCAAAAACTTGGGTGGCGCGACCATGATGAGCTTCTCCATACTGTTATCTACACGAGCACTGTAAAGCCGCTGGGCGACCTCTTTCGCAAACAGTTCGTTTTCGTGCTTGGTGGCAGTTCCCTCTTCACCCGCCGAGCGCGCGGTACTGGACATCGACTCGTGCACATCGCCTCGACCGTCGGTGACCAAGTCACCTTCGTGTAGACGTCCTTCAGCGTGAACCAGGCTTTCCTTTTCGGCAAGCTTAAGCGAATCACGGGTAAAAATACGTGCGCGAGCGGCGTCGGCTACCACGATATAAGTTGTCATCGCTGTGCATACTCCTTGTCGTTGATGATGCTTTAAACATGGCAAGCGTTTGGCGCTAGGTCAAACACTGGCCATGGCTTAAACAGTGACACCTACAGCACTTTACTGCGCAGGAGACTGGTAATGGCTTCGCCAATGAGCACCAGCACAATGATGGCCATCAAGATGGTTGCCACGGTGGGCCAGGCAAAAGTATCGATCGCTCCTTGCAGGATGACACCAATACCACCCGCACCCACTAAGCCAAGCACTGTCGATTCGCGAATATTGATGTCCCAACGCAGAATCACGATGGCAAAAAAAGCGGGCATGACCTGCGGTACGATCGCGTAGGCGACCACTTTGGCTTTGGAAGCCCCAGTGGCTTCCATGGCTTCTACCGGACGCCGGTCGATCTCTTCGATGGCCTCGCCCATCAATTTGCCGATAAAGCCAATGGAGCGAAACACGATGGCGAGGATCCCGGCTAGCACACCAGGGCCAAAAATAGCCACGAACAGCAGCGCCCAGATAATCGTGTTCACCGAACGGCTGGAGACCAGAATAAAGCGCCCCAGCCATAAACAAGCGCGGTTCGGCGTGGTGTTCTGGGCGGCAATGTAGGCTACCGGTAAGGCCAAAAAGATCGTTAAGAAGGTGGCCAGGGTGGCAATATGCACCGTCTCGATCAGTGCCGCGATAATGCCGTTCAAACCTTCGGCACTGGGCGGCCACATGCGGCCCCCTAGTGCAGAAATTTGATTGGGTGCATCCCACACCCACGGCCAGAAAATATCAATATCGCGCACCGCCCAGACCACCACCATCAAGGTGGCGAAGAGAACGGCATAGCGGATAAGGCGCTGCTTGCGGTCGTAGCGTTGCCAAACACGGTCGGCAAGCTGCTGTGCGTGATCTACCATATTTTTTTCCTTACCCAGCCGCTGACCCCTTCGCTGAGCAAAATGACCGCGATGATGATAAGCAGAATCGCAAAGGCGAAGTCGTAATCGTAGCGACCAAAGGCGTTCATTAGCGTGCCGCCAATGCCGCCCGCGCCGACGATACCCACTACGGCCGAGGCGCGTAGGTTGCTATCTAACTGGTACATGGACAGGCCGACCTGGCGGGGCAGAATCTGCGGGAATACCGCATAAAACAGAATCGCCACATAGCCCGCTCCCGCGGCTTTCATCGCCTCTACTTGTCCCCAATTAATCTCCTCGATCTCTTCGGCCAGCAGTTTGCCGACAAAACCAATCGAATAGAGCGTGAGGGTAAGAATACCCGCCAGTGGACCAAAGCCGACGGCGGCAACGAACAGAATGGCCACGATGACCGGATGGAAGCTACGCGAGACGATAATCACTGCCCGACCAATGACATAGATCGGCATTGGGGCGATATTGCGCGCCGCCATCACGGCAAAAGGGATCGACAAGAAAACGCCCAGCAGCGTGGCCAGGATAGCGATTTGAAAGCTCTCCTTAAAACCCGTTAGTAGGAGCTCGTAGCGCTCTAAGTTAGGCGGAAAGCCACCGCTAAAAATACGCGCGGCGCGGGGCACGCCTTCAGAGATACGCGCCCAGTTAAACGGCAGCGAGCCAAACGCCCACACCAAATAGATCACGGCGATGATGATCAGCCCGTAGCGTAGCAGCGGATTAGCGATAAACGGCGGCTTTTTCCAGGTGCGGGGCGCTGTTGAAGGGGCGTCAGGCGGAGTCATGGGAGCGCTCCTCCACCGGCGTATCGGTAATCGCATCGTCCGGCGCTTCTATGCCGCCGTAGATCGCGTCTAACGCGTCTTTATTGAAGTCGGCAGGCAGACCATCAAAAATCATCTTGCCGTGACGAAGGCCGACAATGCGTTCGGTATAGGTTTTGGCCTGCGCCACGTTGTGGATATTGATAAGCACCGGCAGCGACAGCTCGCTGGCTAGGCTCTGTAGCAGTATCATGATCTGCTCGGAGGTGCGCGGATCGAGAGAGGCCGTTGGTTCGTCCGCCAGCAGGACTTCAGGTTCCTGCATTAGCGCACGCACCACGCCGACTCGCTGGCGCTCGCCACCGGAAAGCTCATCCGCGCGCTTGTTCGCGTAATGCGCGATGCCCACGCGCTCCATCAGCACAAACGCACGCTCAATATCCGCTTGCGGGTAGCGGCGCGAAATTGCCTGGTAGAGATTGACGTAGCCCAGGCGCCCGGCCAGCACGTTTTCCATGACGGTCAAGCGATCGAGCAGATTAAAGCCCTGAAACACCATGCCGATTTTGCGGCGCGCACGGCGCAGGTCAGCGCCTTTCAGGTTTACCAGCTCATTGCCGTTGAGCTTGATCGAGCCCGAGGTCGGTTCGACCAAGCGATTAATACATCGCAGCATGGTGCTTTTACCCGCACCCGAGGCGCCTACGATAGAAACAACGCTGTTTCCCTCTACCTTGAGGTCAAGCCCTTTCAGCACGGCTTCATCGTGGCCATAACGTTTGACCAGATTGGTAATTTCCAGCATGTGTCCGCTTCCATCGTGAGAAAATAACCGCACCGCCGTCGGCGGTGCGCTACGTTTACTCTTCCAAGTTATCTGGCGTATAGCTCACGTTATTGGCCGCTTGGATGGTGCGGATCACCTTCCAGTTATCTTGGTAGTTAATGGGAATGAATTTCTCGACGCCTTCAAACTCCTCGCCTAGCTCGGTACCGACAAAATCAAAGCTGAAAAAGGCTTCTTCGATTTTTTCGACCAGATCGGGGTGCAGGTTGTGCGCGTAGTTGTACGAGGTAGTGGGGAAGCGGTCAGACTCAAATATCAGCCGCACGTCCTCTTCATCGTAAAGGCCACGGGCGGCCATCCGCTCGACCACTTCGGAAGCCACTGGGGCCGCGTCATAGTCTTGGGCTACTACGCCCAGCATCGATTGATCGTGGCTACCTGAGTAGACCACTTCGTAATCTTCATCGGGCGTAATGCCGAGTTCCGGCAGCAGGGCGCGCGGGGCTAAGTTACCCGAGTTGGAGGTGGGTGAGGTGTGGGCGACCCGCTTGCCTTTGAGGTCCTCAATCTCGTGAATATCGGAATCGACGTGAGTAAACAGCTGCAGGGTATAGCCAAATTGGCCGTCATCAGAGCCCATTAACGCAAATGGCACAGCCCCGGCCAAGTTCACCGCAAACGGTGTGGGGCCGGTCGAAAACCCGGCGATATGAAGCCGCCCGCTGCGCATAGCTTCCACTTGCGCCGCATTGGACTGTACCGCAAAGAATCTAACATCCCGTTCGGTGACCTCAGCCAAGTGATCGATAAACGGCTGCCAGATGTCCGAATAAATAGCCGGGTCTTCTACGGGGGTATAAGCAAAAATCAGCGTATCGGGATTCGCCCACTCCGACTCATCAGCAGGACGGTCGGCGACCATATCGCCATTTTCGTCGCAATAAATAGTATCTAAGTCACCGCGTTCACACTCAGCGAAAGCGGGCGTAGTGAACAGGGCGAGCGGTAAGAGTGATGCGGCGGTAAGCATCGCGAGCGGGCGCTTGCGGAAGAGCGAAGTTGCCATGGTAAGCCTCGTTTGTGCGTTATTGTTGTGTTCTTGCTATGGATCGAACTGTGTTTCCTTTGCTGCGTTTTGCCACTAATGAAACGGAAAATGTTTCGTAAGTGGACATTCCGCGCCAAGGATGGTTATTTTCGAAAGCAGACACCTTCAATCTAGGGTTTGTGACAAACTTATGTCAAATACTTTACAGCCACTCTCCGACCATTGGCGCAATCGCTATTTATTAATGCGTCACGGCCACAGCCAGGCCAATCAGCAGGGTATGATTGTCAGCTCGCCAGAGCGGGGGCTGGAAAACTTCGGTCTTTCGGAGCATGGCGAGCAACAACTTGCCCAACTCGTTGCCGATTGGCACTGGTCTGCGCCGACCCGCGTGGTGCATTCAGACTTTTTGCGTACCACGCAAACCGCCGCCCGAGTAGCCCTTAAGTTCGGGTTAACAACCTGTGTGGATAAGCGTTTGCGAGAGCGAAATTTTGGTGAACTAGAGGGACTTGGCGACGAACACTATCCCAACGTGTGGGCGTTAGACGCTGAGGATGCCGAGCACCGTCACTATCAGGTGGAAGCCTTAAGCGCTGTGGCGCAACGTATGCAAGCAGTCATTGCGGATTGGGAGCAGCAGGTAAGCGGCGAAACTATTCTGCTTGTCAGTCATGGCGATCCGCTGCAAATCTTACTGACTGCCCTGGCCGGTAAACCGCTGACAACCCACCGTGAGCTAACCCCGTTAGCACCCGCTAGCATCACTCTTTATGGGGATAACGCGTAATCCATTGAAAGCTGTGTGGTAGTCTCTAAGAAAAGTAAAGAGATCCTGTTATGCCTGCTCCTTTTTCGCCAGATGCGACGAGCCTGCTAAAAGCCCTTGCCGTAGGCAGCCATGCGTTAATCGACGCGCACTTTTGGAGTGAGGGTGTTGATCAGCTATTGGCGGCGCTAGGAGAAGCGTCGGGCGTCAACCGGGTGTGGATATTTCAAACCATAGAGCGCAACCCAAACGGTGTCCTACAGGATTTCGTTTTTGAATGGGCATCTGCATCACACTACCGTGAGCGAACGCAAAAACGCTTTCGCTTTTTTACCACGCTGATCGACGATCCCGAGTATGAGGAAATGGTCAATGGTCGGGAGCGGGGTGATTCCCACACCTGTATTACCTCTAAAGTGGATCTGGGCACGCTGCGCGACAATTTGGAGAGCCAATCGATTCTATCAATGGTGACTGTTCCGATTATGGTGGATGGTCAGTGGTGGGGCACTTTGGGCTTTGATGACTGTGAGCGCGAAGTTAACTGGGTGGGGGCGGGGTTAGAGGCGCTAGTGATCGGCGCTGAACTAATCGCCTCGGCTATTTATCGTCAGCAGCTTACCCGCAGGCAGCGTCAGGTGGATCTGCTGCAGCAGGTCGCCGCCTGTGGCACCTGGGAGATCAACACGCGCAGCGGTGCCACTTGGTGCTCTTCGGCGTTGCTGATTTCGCTGGGGTATCCTGGCGATTACGCTAGGCTCCCGCTGCGTCGCTTACTGGCCCATGCTATGCCTGCTGACCGCTTACGGGTGTTTAGTTTGATTCGCGAGTGCCATCAGCGGCTGCAAACCCAATGCCGTATTGATGTTCAACTCAGGGTCGCATCTGGGCATTGGCGCTGGCACGAGCTGGTGATGGAAAGTTACTACTCAGACGATGGCTATTTAGCGCGTATTGGCGGTCTGGTCATCGATATTAGCCAACGTAAAAAAAGCGAAGAGCAGGCCTGGGCAGCGGCGGAGTTTGACGCCTTGACCGGAGCACGCAACCGACGTGGCTTGACTAATCACTTGGCACAACTTAATGAGCGGTCCGAAGCGGCAGCCTATTATTTGCTGATGATTGATATTGATTACTTTAAACATATCAATGATCGCTACGGCCATCCTGCGGGTGATGCGCTGCTGGTGGAGATGGCAAGGCGCGTCCATGATGCCCTGCGGCCCGAGGATTGCCTGGCAAGGTTCGGCGGTGAAGAGTTTGCCGTGACGGCGGGGGATTTATCACACCAACAGGTAGTCCAGCTGGGTGAGCGTATTCGACAACGAATAGCCCAGCAGCCGTTTTATCTGACGGCGGGTGATTCGCAAACGCCGCTGATGGTGGCACTTACCGTCAGCGTGGGAATTGCCCCTCTGGCGCTCACCAGTGATTTAGATCACTGTCAGGCAGTCGCCGTTGCTCAGGCTGACCAAGCGCTCTATGCCGCCAAAGATGCGGGGCGAAATCGCGTTGTAGCGCACTGGCAGCCGTGACAACGGCGACTGATAAGGTTTATTACTGCGACGGCGGAATCCAGGCAATCATATCGACTTCCACATCGGCGCCGCCCGCCAGACCGGTCACCCCAATGCAGGTACGGGTAGGCAATGGTTGGGGAAAATAGCTCGCGTAGACCTTATTAACCTCGTCAAAGTGGCCCATATTGGTAATAAAGACGCGGGATTGAACGACATATTCAAAAGCACTGCCGACTTCTTCCAGCACGATCGCCAAGTTCTGCATCACGCGGTGCGTCTGCTCGGTGAAAGTACCCAACAGCATTTCATTGGTTTCCGGCACCGTCGGCATTTGCCCCGTGATAAACACCAAGTCGCCTACGCGGCAAGCGTGGGAAAAGGGCGCGATAGGCTGTGGAGCCCGGTCAATAAACATCTTTTCAATCATACGATTGCCTCTTTTTTATCATGCCATTGAGAGGAACGGAGCGACGCAGCAATCTTTTTTGTAGTAGCAGGATAACCCCGAGATCGCCGCGCTACGCTCGCGATGACACACTGCTTTTTTAAAGTCTGCTAACCATCATGGGCCTCAAGTGAGGCCCATGATGGCGTACTTATCCACAGCTGCACTGCTGCTGGGGCTGTGTATTAATGCCCTAGAATCTGGCTTAGGAACAGCTGGGTACGTTCAGACTGTGGGTTGTTGAAGAACGGCTCCGGTGCATTCTCTTCAATGATTTGGCCCTGATCCATAAAGATCACCCGGTCGGCCACGGTCTTGGCGAAGCCCATTTCGTGGGTTACGCAGATCATGGTCATGCCCTCTTCCGCAAGCTCGATCATGACGTCCAGCACTTCTTTGATCATCTCTGGGTCGAGCGCCGAAGTAGGCTCGTCAAACAGCATAACGTCGGGGTGCATACACAGTGAGCGGGCAATCGCTACACGCTGCTGCTGGCCGCCGGAGAGTTGACCGGGGTACTTAGTGGCCTGCTCGGCAATACGTACGCGTTCCAGATACTCCATGGCCAGCGCTTCGGCCTCTTTGCGGGGCTTCTTCTGAACCCACATTGGCGCGATGCAGCAGTTTTCCAGCACCGTTAAGTGAGGAAACAGGTTGAAGTGCTGAAACACCATACCCACGCTACGACGAATCTGCTCGATACGCTTAACGTCTTGGGTGAGCGGAACGCCGCCCACCACGATTTCACCTTTTTGGTGCTCTTCAAGGTGGTTAATGCAGCGAATCAGCGTTGATTTACCCGACCCTGATGGGCCACATACCACGATCCGTTCGCCGCGTTTTACTTCAAGGTAGATATCGCGCAGTACGTGAAAATCGCCGTACCACTTGTTGACGTTTCGCATCTCGACCATCAGATCAGAAGTACTGGTGTCAGTGGTGTTGGTGGCTGCTTGTGTCATATTGAAATCCTACTTAAATCGTAAAGAGATGCGGCATCAGTGCTTATGGCCGGTATTAAGCTTGCGTTCCAGGTACTGGCTGTAGCGCGACATGCTGAAACAGAAAATCCAGAACACGAACGCTGCAAATACATACCCCTCAATCGAGAAGCCCAGCCAGCGCGAGTCGGAAAGCGCCGCTTGCACAATGCCCAGCAGGTCAAACAGCCCGATGATCATCACCAGGGTGGTGTCTTTAAACAGCGAGATAAACGTATTAACGATACCGGGAATCATCATCTTAAGTGCCTGCGGCATGACGATGAGCCCCATACGCTTCCAGTACGTCATCCCCAGCGCCGCGGCGGCTTCGTCCTGGCCTTTGGGTATCGCCTGCAAACCACCGCGAATAACCTCCGCCATGTAGGCGCTTTGGAACAGCGTGAGGCCGATCAGGGCGCGTACCAGGCGATCCACACTGATTTCTGAAGGCAGGAACAGCGGTAACATCACCGAGGCCATGAACAGAATGGTAATCAGTGGTACACCGCGCCAGAACTCAATGAAAATCACGCAGAAGGTTTTGACGATGGGCATGTTCGAGCGTCGCCCAAGGGCGAGCACGATGCCAATCGGCAAGGCGCCAATCATGCCTACGCTGGCCAATAGCAGGGTCAGCATCAAACCGCCCCAGCGGTGGGTTGAGACACGCGGTAGGTCGAAGTAGCCGCCGTGGAGTAACACGTAGGCGATGACCGGGAAGATCAGCAGCGCAAACAGGGCCATCCAGCGCTTAAAGGGCAAGCGAGGGATGACCATCCAAGCAATAATGGCCGCAAACATGGCAAACACGATGTTGGCGCGCCAGTACTCTTCGCTTGGGTAGAGGCCATACATAAACTGGGAGAAACGCGCATTGACGAACACCCAGCAGGCGCCCGCCCGTGTGCAGTCTTCGCGGCTGTCGCCCACCCAGTTGGCATCGATAAACGCCCACTGAACGGTTGGCACCACCAGTAGATACAGCACGTACAGGCCCAACAGCGTGAAAACACTATTGATAGGACCGTTGAACAGGTTGCCACGTAGCCAGGCAACCGGACCGATCGTGCCTTTAGGTGCCGGACGCTGAGGTATGGTTTCTTTATTGTGAATCATGGGGTCGCCTCCGGCCTAGCGTTCTACCAGCGCAACGCGAGCGTTGAACCAGTTCATGAACATGGACACCAGCAAGCTGATGATGAGATAGACCGCCATGGTCATCGCAATGACTTCGATTGCTTGACCGGTCTGGTTGAGCGTGGTGCCAGCAAAAACCGACACCAAGTCGGGGTAACCTATGGCGGTGGCCAGAGAGGAGTTTTTAATCAGGTTGAGATATTGGCTGGTCAGCGGCGGAATGATAACGCGCATGGCCTGTGGAATGACGACTAGTCGAAGCACAAGTTTACGCGGCAGGCTAAGAGCCTGTGCAGCTTCTGTTTGGCCATGGGGAATCGCTTGAATGCCCGAGCGCACAATCTCCGCAATGAACGACGCGGTATAAATGGAAAGTGCCAGCCAGAGCGCCAAAAACTCCGGAATGATGGTGATCCCGCCACCGAAGTTAAAGCCACGCAGTTCTGGCATTTCCCAGGTCACCGGAACGCCCGTGGCCACCAGTATTAGCAGTGGTAGGCCGAAAATGATCACCAGCGACATCCAGAAAACCGGTAAGCGTTTCCCCGTCGCTTCGTGGCGGCGTTTATTCCAGACAATCAACGCAATGCTGGCAATGATCGCCACCACAAACGTGATAGGAATAAGACCAAATCCGGATTCAAATAGCGGTTGCGGCAGGTAAAGCCCGCGCACGTTGAGGAAAATGGCTTCGCCAAATGCCATGCTTTCCCGGGCACTAGGCAAGGTACGCAGTACCGCGAAGTACCAGAAGAAAATCTGCAGCAGCAGCGGAATATTACGGAAGGTTTCGATATAGGCGTTGGCTAACTTAGCGATCAGCCAATTGGGGGATAGCCGCGCGATACCGACGATAAAACCAATAATCGAGGCGGCAATAACCCCCAGCCCACCCACCAGCAGCGTATTGAGCAAGCCGATCACGAAGGTGCGGCCGTAGGTGCTTTGGGAGGAGTACTCGATTAAGGTTTGACCAATACCAAAGCCGGCTGTGTTGTCCAAAAAGCCTAAGCCAGTGGTAATGCCGCGGGCATTCAGGTTGGCTTGGGTATTGCCGATAATATAGATCAGGAAAGCCGCCACAACGGCGACCAAAATGATTTGAAAAATAAGTGCGCGCTTAGCGCGGTCTCGCCAAAACGGCGGCTTGTGGCCGGCGGGGCGAATGTTGGGTCTTACAGACATGGGTGGCGTCTCCGCTACACGGAAGGTCAATCAGATGGCCCGCCATGCCCTTTCAACAGATACCTGTAAAGAGGACGGCGGGCCGGGGTCAAGCGAGACGCTTAGCGAATCGGGGGAGCGTACTGGAAGCCACCGTCGTTCCACAGGGCGTTAACACCGCGCTCGATTTCAAGCGGAGAGCCCATGCCCACGTTACGTTCAAAGCTTTCTGCGTAGTTACCCACTTGGCTGATGATGTTGTAAGCCCAGTCAGCCTCAAGGTTCATGCCTTCACCGTAGTTGCCGTCTTGGCCTAGCAGACGAGCAACATCTGGGTTTTCAGAGTTCAGCATCTCTTCTGCGTTTTCACTGGTGACGCCGTACTCTTCGGCGTTAATCATCGCGAACAGCGACCATTTCACGATGTTGAACCAAAGATCGTCACCCTGACGAACCACTGGGCCCAGCGGCTCTTTGGAGATAACGTCAGACAAAATCATCGAGCCTTCCGGATCATCTAGCTGAATGCGCAGCGCTGCAAGCTGTGAGGTATCAGAGGTCAGAACGTCACAGCGGCCGGCCTGATAGCCACCCACGGTTTGCTCAGAGGTATCGAATACGATCGGGTTGAATTCCATGTCATTAGCACGGAAGTAGTCCGCTAGGTTCAGCTCGGTGGTGGTGCCTGACTGGATGCAGATAGACGCACCGTTTAGCTCATCGGCGCCGGTAATACCCAGATCGCGTGAAACCATGAAGCCTTGACCGTCGTAAAAGTTAACGCCGGTGAAGTTCAGGCCCAGCGTGGTGTCGCGCGTGGTGGTCCAGGTGGTGTTACGTGACAGTACATCGACTTCACCAGACTGCAGGGCGGTGAAGCGCTCAACAGCATTAAGAGAAATATAGTTAACGGCGTCTGCATCACCGAGGACCGCTGCGGCGACTGCACGACATACATCAACGTCCAGACCTTGCCAATTACCGTCGTCATCCGGGGCGGAGAAGCCCGGCAAACCATCGCTCACACCACACTGAACGGCGCCACGCTCAATGGTATCTTCCAAAGTGTCGGCTTGAGCAGTCGCCATTCCCGCTAGGCTCAGTGAACCTGCGGACGCCAGAAGCGCTAGGTGTTTTTTATTGAACATTTAGTTTCCCTCGAAGTTCTTGATATTGGTTATTGAAATCTGTCACTGAAATAGTCATGCATGCCGTAGCATGTAACTAAACCTAGCAAGGAAGATGCCAACAAGGGTACAGGCGCACATTCAGCGCTTTTCAACGCTACTCAACGAATTCGAGACGAACGTCTAGGTGCAAAAAATGTTACCGCCCACCTCGCTTTGCACCTTTATAGCGCAAGCTGGGGTGAGCGGTGACAAAAACACCGTATTGAAGTGCGCTTATTCGGCTGAAAATGCCTTGCGCATAAACGGTGGCAGGGCGAGCGCGCCGCGATGGGCGTCAACGCTGTAGTACTCAAGGGGCAGGCCATGGTGGGCGGCGGCTTGTTCGCGGAAGGCATTAACGTCGATGGCTTTACCCGCCAATGTCACGCTCCACCAGCCTGATGGGTATACCGGCTGCGGAAAAGGCAGCGTGGCAACGCTGTCAAAACCGGCTTCCTGCATGTCATTGCGCAGTTCACGGATAATCGAGCCGCTATGGTAAAGCGGCGACTCGCTCTGCTGCACCATCACACCGCCGCTTTTCAATATACGGTGGCAGCGCTTAAGAAAGTCGGTCTTGAACAACCCTTCGGCAGGGCCGACGGGGTCGGTGGAGTCGATAATCAGTACATCGATGCTCTCATCCGGTGCATCGTCCACCCATTTAACGCCATCAGCGAACAGCAGCTCGGCGCGCGGATCATTATTCGATTCAACCAACGATGGGAAAAAGCGTTCAGACGCTTTGGTCACTTCTTCATCGATATCGATTTGAGTGACTTTTTCCACGCCGGGGTGGCGCAGCACTTCTTTTAATGTGCCGCAGTCGCCGCCACCGATAATCACCACCCGCTTAGGGTCTTGATGGGTAAACAGGGCCGGGTGAGCAATCATTTCGTGATAGAGAAAGTTATCGCGATCGGACAGCATCACGCAGCCATCCAGCACCATCAGGTTGCCGTAAGTCTCGGTAGCATAGACTTCCAGGTGCTGGTACTGGCTCTGCACATCCAGCAGTTTTTCAGAGATCTTCAGTGAGAAAGCGCTGCCGTGGCTATCAAAGACTTCGGTAAACCACTGGTCGTCGCGTAATTCGCTCATCAATTGGCTCCTGAGTGCGCGGTATTGGGTTGCGTCGGAATATCACGGTGATACTGCGGGCTTAACTCGTGCAGCGCTTCCATGAAGGCAGTGACGTTATCCGGGTTAGTAAACTGGCTGATGCCGTGGCCCAGGTTAAATACGTGGCCCGGGCCGTGGCCGTAGCTTTCCAGCACGCGGGCCACTTCAGCGCGGATAGCCGAGGGGCGGGCAAACAAAACGTTGGGGTCCAGGTTGCCCTGCAGGGCGACTTTGTGGCCCACCCGCGCACGCGCGTTGGAAAGCTCGGTAGACCAGTCGATACCCAGCGCATCGGCACCGGCGCAGGCGATATGCTCAAGCCACTGGCCGCCATTCTTGGTGAACAAAATCACCGGCACACGGCGGCCGTCGTGCTCACGAATCAGCCCGGAAACGATCTGCTCCATATAGCGCAGCGAGAACTCCAGATACGCCGGTGTAGAGAGCGCGCCACCCCAGGTATCAAAAATCTGTACCGCCTGGGCACCGGCACGAATCTGCGCATTTAGGTAGTCGGTGACCGCCTGGGCCAGTGTATCCAGCAGCTGGTGCATGGTATCCGGCGTATCGTAAAGCATGGTTTTTAGGTGGCGGAAATCTTTGCTGGAACCGCCTTCGACCATGTACGTCGCCAGGGTCCAGGGGCTGCCGGAGAAGCCAATCAGCGGCATGCGGCCGTTCAACTCGCGGCGAATGGTTGATACCGCCCGCATCACGTAATCCAGGTCACGCTCGGCGTCGGGCACGCTGAGGGCGGCGACTTCTTCCTGGGTGCGAACGGTTTTGCGAAACTTGGGGCCCTCGCCGGTTTCAAAATAGAGCCCCAGTCCCATCGCATCCGGAATGGTCAAAATGTCAGAAAACAGGATCGCGGCGTCCAGCGGATAGCGCTCTAAAGGCTGCATGGTGACTTCGCAGGCCAGATCATGGTTACGGCACAGGTCCATAAAGCTTCCCGCATCGGCACGGCTAGCGCGGTACTCCGGCAGATAGCGACCCGCTTGGCGCATCATCCAAACCGGCGTACGGTCAACGGGCTGGCGCGCTAGGGCGCGGAGGAGACGGTCATTTTGCAACGGTGTGGTGGTCATAGACACTTGCTCTTAAGAAATTTGCCCGCATTGTCTTTGAGACAAGTACTGGGTATTGGCACTTTGGATCGTATGCGAGCAATTGTACTTGAAGATAGGCGTTAGGGCGGCGTACCCGGTGGCAAAAATCGTCGCATTGGGCCAATTTTTCTCTACTAATTAGCCCACTTTAGCCGCGTTGCCACCGTGAGACGGTCGGCGCTTCCTGTTAGAATGCTTGCCCACTTTGCCAACACTGGTGTGGTTAACTGGTTTGGTCAATCAGCGAGGTAACCTGTGACCATTCGCTTCATCGCCGCTTCTCAACTGCCCACTCCCTGGGCCACCTTTACTATGCATGGCTTCGAAGATGAGGCCACTGGCAAGGATCATATCGCCTTGACGCTAGGGGATGTAACCGGCGACGCCCCGGTACTGGGGCGAGTGCATTCTGAATGTTTAACCGGCGATGCGCTCTTTTCGATGCGTTGCGACTGTGGCTATCAGTTGCAGGAAGCGCTCAAGCGCATTGCAGAAGAGGGGCGCGGCGTGCTGTTTTATCTGCGCCAAGAGGGCCGCGGCATTGGCCTGTTAAATAAAATCCGTGCGTATCATCTGCAGGATCAAGGGGCTGACACGGTCGAAGCCAACGAGCAGCTTGGCTTTGGCGCCGATATGCGCCGCTATGATCTATGCGTGCCGATGCTCAACCATCTGGGCATTACCTCACTTCGATTAATGACCAACAACCCACGCAAGGTGGATGCCCTGACCCGCGATGGGGTGAACGTGGTCGAGCGTTTACCGATCACCACCGGCCTGAACCCGCACAACGAGCAGTACCTTGCCACCAAAGCGGGCAAGCTCGGCCATATGATGGCCCTGGATGACTTTACCCAGGCCAGCGATGTGGATATTGAAAGAAAGGGGTGATGACCCGCGAATAAGGCGTTAACCGGCCCGCAAACTTGCTTTTTTTTAACCTTTTTTGCCCGGCAACTGAGCTATGTTGATACATAGCAGGATGCTAACCCAGGGGTAAAAGTTAAGGAGAAGCGACCATGAAAGCACTTTGCTGGCACGGTAAGAACGACGTTCGTTACGACACGGTACCGGATCCACAAATCGAACACCCCCGCGACGCCATCGTTAATGTCAGTAGCTGCGCTATCTGCGGCTCCGATCTCCACCTCTACGATCACTTCATACCGGCCATGGAATCAGGCGATGTGCTTGGTCATGAGTTTATGGGTGAAGTGATGGAGGTGGGCAGCGAGGTCAAGAATCTAAAGGTAGGCGATCGTGTCGTGGTTCCCTTCACGATCTTTTGTGGTGAATGCGAGCAGTGCCAGCGTGGCAATTATTCAGTTTGCGAACGCTCTAACCGCAATAAAGCACTGGCCGATAAAGCCTTCGGCCATGGTGGCGCCGGTCTGTTTGGCTATTCTCATCTCACCGGCGGGTACGCGGGCGGTCAGGCTGAGTATGTCCGGGTACCGTTTGCCGACACCACGCATATTAAAGTGCCCAGCACGCTGACAGATGAGCAGGTGCTCTTTCTGGGTGACATCTTTCCTACCGGTTGGCAGGCGGCGGTGCAGTGCGATATTCAGCCTACCGATACGGTAGTGATTTGGGGCGCTGGGCCGGTAGGCCAGTTTTGTGTTCGCAGTGCGGTGTTGCTGGGCGCAAAGCAAGTCGTCGTTATCGATAATGTGCCTGAACGGCTGACCATGGCAGAAGCGGGCGGTGCTATTGCGATTAATTTCGATAAAGAGAGCGTTTTGAGCCGCCTGAAAGACCTGACCAACGGTAAGGGGCCGGAAAAGTGTATCGATGCAGTGGGCCTGGAAGCACATGCCACCCGTTCACTGGACTCGATGTACGATCGCGTTAAACAAGCCATGTTGATGGAATCGGATCGCGCCCACGTATTGCGCGAAATGATCTACGTATGCCGCCCGGCAGGCATCCTCTCGATTCCTGGTGTTTATGGGGGATTGGTCGACAAGCTTCCCATTGGCGCATTAATGAACAAAGGGCTGACGGTGCGTACCGGTCAAACCCACGTTAATCGCTGGACCGACGACCTATTGCGGCGTATTGATGAAGGCCAGATTGATCCTTCCTTCGTTATCACTCACTCCGTAGGTCTTGAGCAAGGGCCTGAAATGTATAAGACCTTCCGTGACAAACAGGATGGTTGCGTCAAGGTTATTCTTAAGCCTTGAAGACACCGACATGGAGGTAGCGATGCATAAGCACACAGACATGGCTCATTCGCAAAGTGGCGCGGATAAACTTGCGCGCGGGCTCGGCTGGTTAAGCATAGGCATGGGGCTCTATCAACTACTAACGCCAGGAAAGCTTACCCAAAAGCTGGGTATGCAGGGCAGTGAAAACAATATGCGCGCTTGCGGGGCGCGAGAAATAATCACTGGGATCGGGGCATTTTCGGATAATCCCACCCCGGCGATCTGGAGTCGGGTTGGCGGCGATATGTTAGATCTAGCCGCGCTCTCCTTTGCGCTCAAGGATGCGCATAACCCCAAAAAGCAGAATGTGTACCTCGCGCTCACCGCGGTGGGTATTCTCACCGCCATTGATTATGCCTGCGCCAAGGCCTTGAGCCAGCGGCATGCCTACCAAGGCGGTATTACGCCTGATTACCGCCAGCGCAGTGGCTTTCCACAAGGGTTAGCAGGCGCGCGCGGCGCTGCATCTGATTTTCAAGTGCCTGCGGATATGAAGGCTGCCTTACCCTCGCCAACGCTTTAAAAATGAGTCCATCCTTCTCTGGAGCAGATTGACTACTCTCTCTTCAACACCGAGCCCGGCGTTCACGAACGGGCTCGGTTGTTGTATTGCTCTCTTTACCACCATGGAACCTTTGGTCGCTGATACTTTCTTTAGTGCCAGCAACTCGCCAATCTGTACATGCCTGAGCTATAAGATAGACAAAGCGTTAGAGGTGTCTGCTTTGAAAAATACCGATGTCGGTGAGCCGCTGGGTGAATTTAGCGTGACTGAAGAGTGGCTACACAGCATTACCCATGGGGTGGGAGCTGTGCTTAGTTTGGTAGGCATGGTGGTCTTGCTGGTAGCGGCTAGCCTGGCGGCTCATGTCGACCCTTGGAAGGTGGTGAGCCTAAGCCTTTACGGCACAACGCTGGTACTGCTATACACCGCCTCGACGCTTTATCACGGTATTGCGCACCGGCGCTGGAAACAGCGCTTTCAACTGCTCGATCATTGCGCCATTTATTTGCTTATCGCCGGCACCTACACGCCTTTTTTACTCGTTAATATGCGCGGCCCGACCGGGTGGATGCTATTTACCGCCGTCTGGTCGCTGGCACTGGCGGGCATTGCCTGCAAACTATGCTGGCCGCATCGCTTTGCGGTGTTACGTGTGGCGATTTATTTACTCATGGGTTGGATGATATTACTCGCCGCAGAGGAAATGGCGGCCAATTTGTCATCAACCGGCATCACCCTACTGGCCGCGGGCGGCATCACTTACACGCTGGGCGTGATCTTCTATGCCGTGCGTGCCATCCCCTATAACCATACGATTTGGCATCTGTTTGTGATCGCAGGAAGCGTCTGCCACTACTTTGCGGTTTACAGCGCCGTGCTGCCTCACGTGACGTCGGCGTAACGAAAAGTGCCAGAATCCTTCTGTAGAAGACGGATTCAACTTAAGTTTTAGCATTTTAGGCCGAAAGTAGTAGTAGGTTTGGCGGTTGGCCTGGGTGTATGGAGCCTCTCCAACTGCCATAAAAGCCACAGCAGGTGCGTAATAGGATGACTATCGTCGTCCGGAAACGACATCGAATAAGAAATGCTAACAAGAGGATTGTCATGAGCACTGTTAACAACGCCCACGACACGACCATGCCGTCGGTACTGGGCAAAAAAGACAGTACTGATGAGATGGTGCATCGCATAGGCCACTTAACGCGCCTGCTGCGGGACAGCATGAAAGAACTGGGATTAGATCAGCAAATTACCCAGGCGGCGCAAGCGATACCGGATGCCAATGATCGCCTCAATTATGTTGCCCTAATGACCGAGCAAGCCGCAGAGCGGGCATTGAATGCCGTTGAGCGCGCGCAACCCGTGCAAGACACGCTTGAGGCAGACGGCGCGGCGCTCAATCAGCGCTGGCAGGCCGCGGCCGCCAATCTCGCGGTAGTGGGAGAGGACCCTAAACTCGTCGAGGACACACAGAATTTTTTGGGTAGCAAGCTGCCTGCCGCCACCGGCGCCACGCAAAAAGAGCTGCTTGAAATCATGATGGCGCAAGACTTCCAGGATCTTACCGGCCAGGTCATTAAGAAAATGATGGAAGTCATCAAGCTAATCGAAGAGCAGCTTGTTCAGGTGTTGGTAGATAACGTCCCTAACGTCACCGACGGCGTGAAAGTAGAAGATGGGCGAGATGAACATGCCCGACTGCGTAATGGCCCCCAGGTAGGGGAGAGCAAGGTGGATGCCGTCTCAGGGCAGGACCAGGTCGATGATCTGCTCGATGAGCTTGGCTTTTAAGCGCGCCAAGCTCAGCAAAAACCTTGCCTTGATTAACGCTTCGCGGCTGCCTGCTCTTTTTCCATCGCCTTCGCCATCGCGGGGCGCTTGATATGGCGCTCTCGGTAAGCCAGCAGCGGCTCGGGTAAGCGATGCTTCATGCTGGCTGCCCAGGAAAGGGTGTGGGTTAAAAACAGGTCCGCGAGTGTGAACGTGTTCCCCACTAAGTTTTCCTGACCCTTATAGCGACGCTCCAGGGCGCTAATGGCACGCTGAAACTCCCAGGCACAGACAGGCAGAATAGCCGGCACACGCTTATCTTCAGGCAGGGCAAACTTATGCTTGGCTTGATTCCACAGCGGCTGCTCGATTTCGGTCACGATAAAACTGAGCCATTGATCCACCTGAGCGCGGCCCGCTGGGTCGCTTGGCAACAGTGAACCGTTGCCGTAGGTCTCGGCCAGATAACGGCAAATGGGCGCCGACTCAAATAGGTGCACATCGCCATCTTCAATGACCGGCACCTTGCCGTCCGGGTGGCGCGCCAAGTGTGCCGCCGATTGGCCTTCGCCCTTGTCCAGCGCGACATGCTGGCACTGATACTCAACGCCTAACTCTTCAAGCGTCCACGAGACTCTTAGCGAGCGTGACTGGGGAAAGCTGTATAGCGTGATCATGGCGTGCTCCTGACGATAGTGTGACCGATGCTTTAATTTAGCGGGCCTTAACGACGGTGTCGATGCGCTACCGGCAATGCTGAAACGTGGTGGCGGCGACCTCTATCGCTAAGCGCTGCCTCGCGCTGTGCGGATACGTTCGTAAGCATTGCCGATTTCGCTGGTACGCGCTTGAGCAATGTCGCGCATGCTGTCGGGCAGGCCTTTGCCCGCCAATTTGTCCGGGTGGTTTTGGCTCATCAGACGACGGTAAGCCTTCTTGATTTCAGCATCGCTGGCGTCATCGGAAACCCCCAGGACACGATAGGCATCTTTTAGCGCTTCTTCGCTGGCGCCCTGAGAGTTAGCGGCCGCGCCGTGTAGCATCGCCTCGATCTGCTGTAGTTCGGTATCGCTGCAACCCACGCCACGGGCCACGCGCAGGATCATCTCTTGTTCAGCGGGGTGGAGCACGCCGTCAGCGGCGATGGCGGAAAGCTGCACCTGGATAAATACTTGGCGTAGCACCGGCTGGCGCTGGGTGAGGCGGTTTACGTTGGCGAGTTCGGCGTCAAGATTGAAGTCATCGGCGCGGCCACGTTCGAAAGCGGCGCGGGCCTTGGCACGCTGCTCTCCCTGTAGGTGCATCTGGTCGAAAAGCTTTTCGGCAACGTCCAGCTCGCCTTCGGTGACTTTGCCGTCGGCTTGGCAAAGGCAGCCCATGACCGAGAATATCGATTCCAGAAAGCCTTCTTGAATACGCATCCGCGCGATAGTCAGGCGGCGACTAATGCGCCGACCCAACCACCAGCCCAGGCCGCCGCCAATGAGTAGCCCTACGGGGCCACCGAACGCAAGACCGATCAGGCCGAAAATCACAATAAGCAATAGCATAGACATCTCAAAAGTAGTTTAAAAACAGTTTAGAAGTAATGGTTTAGGGCAGCCTGGCACGAATGGCACGTTCGATGCCTTCGCTATCCAACTGGCAGTCGGCCAGCAGTTGCGCAGGCGTGCCGTGCTCGACAAAAGCATCCGGTAAACCCAGGTTGAGTACTTCCACTTGTACGCCTTCAGCGTGAAGCAGCTCATTGACAGCGCTGCCCGCGCCACCGGCTATCACATTTTCTTCCAGTGTCACCAGCAGTTCATGTTCGTCAGCGGCATGCAGCACCGCATCGCGATCGAGCGGTTTGATAGAGCGCATGTTGATGTGGGTCGCATTGAGCCGCTCGGCCACTTCGGCCGCCGCGCTATTCATGCTGCCAAACGCCAGCAGCGCAATACGAACGCTGTCGCTGGAGGTATTTCGGCGCACCTCGGCTTTACCAATCGTTAATGACTCAAGATGCGCTGGGATCTCCACGCCTGGCCCGGTGCCACGGGGGTAGCGCACTGCCGCGGGGCCAGGGTGGTGATAGGCCGCACTGAGCATGGCACGGCATTCGGCTTCGTCCGCCGGGGCCAGAATCACCATGCCGGGCACACATCGCAGGAACGAGAGATCCATGCTGCCGTGGTGCGTGGGGCCGTCTTCGCCCACTAAGCCAGCGCGGTCAATGGCAAAGGTGACATCCAGGTTCTGCACGGCCACATCGTGAATTAACTGATCGTAGCCGCGTTGCAGAAAGGTAGAATAAATTGCCACCACCGGCTTCATGCCTTCGCAGGCCATACCTGCCGCCAGGGTGACGGCGTGCTGCTCGGCAATCGCGACATCGAAATAGCGCTGTGGATACGCTTTAGAGAAGCGAATCAGGTCGGAGCCTTCGCGCATCGCGGGGGTGATGCCCATCAGGCGTGAATCGGCGGCGGCCATATCGCAGAGCCAGTCGCCGAACACGTTGCAATATTTTTTCTTGGCGACGCTCTTAACCGCCGGTTTGCTAACCGTCGAGGCGCTGACCGTGGTGCTTGGCTTCTCAAGCTTGGTGATCGCATGGTAGCCAATTTGATCCGCTTCAGCAGGCAGGAAGCCTTTGCCTTTCACGGTTTTGATATGCAGAAACTGCGGGCCGTCGAGATCACGCAGGTTTTCCAGCGTGTCGGTGAGCGATTCGAGGTCATGGCCGTCGATCGGGCCAACGTAGTTAAAGCCCATCTCCTCGAACAGCGTAGCGGGGCTCACCATGCCTTTCATGTGCTCTTCGGTGCGCCGGGCAAGCTCGAGTGCGCCGGGCAGGTGGGAAAGCACCTTTTTACCCTCTTCGCGCATTTTGAGATACGGCTTGCTGGAGAGCACGCGGGCAAGATAGGTCGCCATGCCGCCAACGTTCTCGGAGATCGACATTTCGTTGTCGTTCAGGACTACCAGCAGGTTGGCATCCACGTGACCCGCATGGGCCAGGGCTTCAAACGCCATGCCAGCGGTGAGCGCGCCATCGCCAATAATGGCGCACACGCGGCGTTTATCACCCTGGGCTTTTGCCGCCAATGCCATGCCCAGCGCCGCGGAAATCGACGTGCTGGAGTGGCCGACCCCGAAGGTGTCGTACTCGGATTCGGCACGGCGCGGAAACGCGGCTAAACCGCCGTGCTGGCGAATACTGAGCATCGTTTCACGGCGGCCGGTCAGAATTTTATGCGGGTAGGCTTGATGGCCAACGTCCCACACCAAGCGGTCCTGGGGCGTGTTAAAGGCGTGATGCAGGGCAACGCTTAACTCGACAACGCCGAGGCCAGCACCAAAGTGGCCACCCGAAACGCCCACGCTATACAGCAAGTAAGCACGCAGTTCATCGGCCAGTTGGGCAAGCTGATGGTCATTCATGGCCCGCAGCGCGGCGGGGTGATCAAAGGAGTCGAGCAACGGCGTCGCCGGGCGCTCGCGGGGAATCTCGTCGAACAGCTTCATGGGCATCTTTAGTGGTCGCGCTCGATCATGTAGTGGGCTAAATCGGCCAGCGGTGCAGCACGTTCGCCCAGTGGGGCGAGCGCGGCAACGGCCTCGTCAATCAGGCTGTGCGCTTTACGTTGAGCGCCCTCTAATCCCAGCAGGCTAGGGTAGGTGGGCTTGGCTCGGGCGGCATCGGCGCCTGACGTTTTGCCTAGGGTAACGGTGTCGCCGGTCACGTCCAGGATGTCGTCGTGAATCTGAAAGGCTAGACCAATGGCGCGCGCGTAGCGAGTGAGGGCGGTTAAACGGGGATCATCCTCAGCCACCGCCACTAGTCCACCGAGGCGTACGGCAGCAACAATCAAGGCGCCGGTTTTGTGGCCATGCATGTGGGCCAGCGCCTCCACATCGGGGTGGCCGCCAACGGCGTCTAAATCCAGCGCTTGCCCCGCCACCATGCCATCTCGCCCGGAGGCGACGGCTAACGTATGTACCATATTCGCCAGACGTGGATGGGCGGTACTGGCGAGCACTTCAAACGCTAGCGCTTGCAGGGCATCGCCGGCCAAAATCGCGCTCGCTTCATCGAAGGCTTTATGCACGGTAGGCTGGCCGCGGCGCAGGTCGTCATCGTCCATGGCGGGCAAGTCGTCATGGATCAGCGAGTAGGCGTGGATTAATTCGATGGCCGCCGCGGGCGCGTCGAGTGCTTCGTCGTCCGCGCCGAGGGCATAGCCTGCCATGTAGACCAGCAGGGGCCGCAGCCGCTTTCCGCCTGCGAGCAGGCCGTGACGCATGGCCGCCTCAAGCCGAGGCGCTATTGCCGGGCGGCTATCAAACAGCGCCGCCAGGGTCGCATCTACCCGGCGATTACTGCGCTGGCGCAGGGCGTCGAGCTGGCTGGGCTGGGTGGCTACCATGGGGGCGTCTCCTTGCTCTCTTCGTCGGCCGCATCCTTGAGGTCGTCGGGGCCAGCAAACGGCGTTACCTTTAAGCGGCCTTCACTGTCTTCGCTAAGCGCACGCACCTTGAGCTCGGCACTGTCCAAACGCTGCTGCGCATCGCGGGTTAGCCGCACGCCCTGTTCAAACGCGGTCAGCGCATCTTCCAATGAGAGCTCGCCTGACTCAAGACGTTCAACGATGGTTTCGAGTTGTTCAACCGTCGCGGCGAAATCCTGCGGAGGTGATGTGGTGTCGCTCATTGGGGTATGCCTGCCAACCGGTATGTTTTTAAAATAAGCTGAAATAGGCCCACAGTATACACTGACGCCAGGGGGTGACGTCTGCCTTTCCACCCACGCTGTTGGTAACGACTTGCGGTGCATTCATTGTCATTACGCACACTTTTCATCATCTTGACCCGGCGTGATCGGGGCTGCCTGTGCTACGATATGCGCCTCCCGTGAACCGATACACGGCGCATGCCGCCGACCATAGAGGTTGATTCAGCCATGGCCAAAACGTCCCTGGACAAGAGCAAGATCAAGATCCTGCTACTCGAGGGCGTCCACCAAAGTGCGGTGGACAATTTTCACAACGCCGGTTATGAAAATATCGAGCACCTGCCCACATCGCTTGATGAAGACGCGCTGATCGAAAAGATCCGCGACGTTCACTTCATCGGCATTCGTTCCCGCACCCAGTTGACTGAGCGCGTGTTCGAGGCAGCAGAGAAGCTGGTCGGCGTAGGCTGTTTCTGTATCGGCACCAATCAGGTCGATTTGACCGCCGCGCTGACGCGGGGTATCGCGGTGTTTAACGCGCCGTACTCCAACACTCGCTCGGTGGCCGAGCTGGTGCTGGCAGAAGCGATCATGCTGCTACGCGGTATCCCCGAGAAAAACGCCCGCGCTCATCAGGGTGGCTGGCTGAAATCGGCCAAGAACTCCCACGAAGCGCGCGGTAAAACGCTGGGTATCGTGGGTTACGGCAGCATCGGGGCGCAGCTTTCCGTGCTGGCCGAATCACTTGGCTTCAACGTCATTTATTACGATGTGATCACCAAGTTGGGTATGGGGAACGCCAGCCAGGTCGCCAGCCTGGAAGAGCTATTGGGGCGCGCCGATGTGGTTAGTCTGCACGTGCCCGACCTTGCCTCTACCCGCTGGATGATCGGCGCCAAAGAGATCGCTGCCATGAAGCCGGGCGCGATCTTTATCAACGCCTCGCGTGGCAGCGTGGTGGAGATTGAGCCGCTGGCCGAGGCCATTAAAGCGGGTAATCTCAATGGTGCCGCGGTCGACGTCTTCCCGGTCGAGCCCAAAGGCAACGACGAAGAGTTCGAAAGCCCGCTGCGCGGTCTCGAGAACGTGATTCTCACCCCTCACATCGGTGGTTCTACCCTGGAAGCGCAGGAGAACATTGGCATTGAAGTGTCGGAAAAACTGATCACGTATTCGGACAACGGCACCACGGTGACCTCGGTCAACTTCCCGGAAGTGGCGCTGCCTGCGCACCCCGACAAGCACCGTTTACTGCACATCCACGACAACGTGCCGGGCGTGCTGTCGCAAATTAACCGCGTGCTGTCTGAAAATGGCATCAATATCTCGGGTCAGTACCTGCAAACCAACGAGAAAGTGGGTTATGTGGTCATCGACGTGGATAAAGCCTACGGCCCTCAGGCGCTGGAAGCATTGAAGCAAGTCGATCACACGCTGAAAATTCGTGCGCTCTACTCATCGCAAAATAGCTAACGCTGTTAGCTAAATCGTTGTTTCAGAAACTAAACGGCCCCTTAGTTGGGGCCGTTTTGGTTAGCGTCGAATAACCACTAATCAAGCCAAATCAAATAGCAGCACTTCGCCTGCCTGCTTACCGGTGAGGTTGATCGTCTCATCCGGTTGGAACGCGGCAGCGTCGCCTGCGCTTAATGTCTCGCCATTGACCTCCATTTCACCGTTGACCACGTGCAGCCAAGCGTGGCGCGAAGGCGGCGCGGTTGGCTGTTCGCCAGCGTTAAACAGGCCGGCGTACAGATTGAGATCCTGATTAATGCTCACTGAACCTTCGCGGCCCTCTTCCGACGCTACCAGCCGCCACTGGCCCTGGCGCTCGGCGGTAGGAAACGCTTTCTGCTCATAGCTGGGCTTTATACCGAGTTGCTTGGGCTCAATCCAAATCTGCAAAAAGTGCAGCCCGTTCTCTTTGGAGTGGTTGAACTCGCTGTGCAGCACCCCGGTACCTGCCGACATGCGCTGCACATCGCCTGGGCGCATCACCTCGCCGTTGCCCATGTTGTCTTTATGCTCCATCTCGCCTTCCAGCACGTAGGAAATAATCTCCATGTCCCGGTGAGGGTGAGCACCAAAACCATGCCCGCCCGCGACGCGATCCTCGTTGATTACGCGCAGCGCGCGAAATCCCATATGGTTACGGTCGACGTAATTGGCAAATGAGAAGGTGTGAAAGGAGCGTAGCCAGCCGTGATCGGCGTAACCGCGCTCGTTTGAACGACGAATAATCATAGTGTGCTCCGCTGTTTGCGTGAGGGAATAGTGACAATATACGCTTCACAGCGGCGGCGTGGGGTGAAGCTTTCAGCACGGTATCTTCGAATTAATCGACGTATTCCACACGCTAAGAAAGGGCGCGTTAATGACGCAGCGCAAGGTGGCCACGGCCCGGGCTAGGTACTCTCGCCTCGGCTTTTGTTTGGCTTTTGTTTACAATACGCGCGTCTATATCACCCGGTCCGTCCTTTACGAGGATGACTACCTGGAGCTTTACATGTCAGACCCCATTCAAACGCCGCCCATCGTGGTCGCGGCGCTGTACAAATTTGTCACCCTGAACGACTTCGAAGCGCTGCGCAAACCGCTGCACCAAACCATGCTGGAGCATGGCGTCAAAGGGACGCTGCTACTCGCGAAAGAGGGTATCAACGGCACGGTGGCGGGCAGCCGCGAAGGCATTGACGGCCTGCTGGGCTGGCTGACCGCTGATCCGCGCCTGGCGGATATCGATCACAAAGAGTCTTACTGCGACGAAACGCCGTTCTACCGCACCAAGGTCAAACTCAAAAAAGAGATCGTCACCCTCGGCGTGCCGAATATCGACCCCAACGACACCGTAGGCACCTACGTCGAGCCGGAAAATTGGAACGACATCATCGCCGACCCGGAAGTGCTGGTGATCGATACCCGCAATGATTACGAAGTAGCCATTGGCAGCTTCGAGCGGGCGATCGACCCGAAAACCACCACTTTCCGCGAATTTCCCGAGTACGTGCGCGAGCACTACGACCCGGAAAAGCACAAAAAAGTGGCCATGTTCTGCACCGGCGGCATCCGCTGTGAAAAAGCCTCCAGCTTTATGCTCAAAGAGGGCTTTGAAGAGGTCTATCACCTGAAAGGCGGGGTGCTGAACTACCTGGAAAAAGTCCCGGAAGAGCAGTCGCTATGGCGCGGTGAGTGCTTCGTGTTCGATAACCGCGTGACTGTTCGCCACGACTTGAGTAAAGGCGAGTTCGAGCAGTGCCACGCCTGCCGCATGCCCATCTCCGCTGAAGATATGCAGTCATCTGCGTATGAGCCGGGCATTAGCTGCCCTCACTGCATCGATTCGCTGCCGGAAAAGACTCGCGCCGCTGCGCGGGAGCGTCAGCGCCAAATCGAGCTCGCGAAACAGCGCGGCGAGCCGCACCCGCTAGGCCGCGATACCCGGCTAATGAAAAAAGCCTGATCAACAAATCGAGTTGCGCACCTGCCTTGCAAGCCTTGCGGGTGCGCTAGACTGAGGGCACTGTGTTACTCATCCCAGGAGTTCACCATGCCCGCTCGCTCTAACGACCTCTCTTCGCCTGACGCCATTCTGCAACGCCGAGATAACCAAGGCGTTACAACGCTCACCATGAGCGCCCCAGAGCGCTTTAACGCACTGTCGGAAGCCATGCTGCAAGCACTCCACGCGGCCTTCGCTGACATTGCTGACGACAGCAGCGTGCGCTGCGTGGTACTCGCCGCGGAAGGCAAAGCCTTCTGCGCCGGGCACGATCTTAAACAGATGCGCGCCAACCCTGATAAAGCCTACTACCAAGCGTTATTTGCCCGCTGTGGCGAAGTGATGCAAGCCATTGTCAATCTCCCTGTGCCGGTGATTGCCAAAGTGCAGGGCATCGCCACCGCCGCTGGCTGCCAATTGGTCGCTAGCTGCGACCTGGCGGTGGCAGCACGCAGCGCCCGCTTTGCGGTTTCCGGCATTAATGTGGGTCTGTTTTGCTCCACCCCGGCGGTGGCGCTCTCGCGTAATGTGTCACGTAAGCGCGCCATGGAAATGCTGCTGACAGGCGAATTTATCAGTGCTGAGCAGGCCGCCGAGTGGGGGCTGATCAATCGCGTGGCCGAGGACGATGCGCTGGATGAGGCAACGCAGGCACTGACTGCCAGTATCTGCGCGAAAAGCGCCGTGGCGGTGCGCACGGGCAAAGCCATGTTTGCTCGCCAGCTCAGCATGCCGCTCGATGAAGCCTATACCTTTGCCGGTGAAACCATGGCCTGCAACATGCTGGCCGAGGATGTCGGTGAAGGGATCGACGCGTTTATGGCTAAGCGACCAGCGCAATGGCAACATCGTTAAGGAAACGGAAAGAATGCGTGGAACCCGTTTCCATAAACGCGACAACGGCCGCATTGACACGTTATCCTGATGCTCTTTGTATTCAGTCGAGGCGCCTCTGGAGCGCCTGTTAGGAGAGAGCCAGGTGAGTGAAGCCAAGCGCAGGACGGTCGGTCGTCCGGCGAATACCGCCAAAGCCAGCGGCGGCCATAGCCAGTCGCTGGTCCGCGGCTTAACGCTGCTGGAGTATCTCGCGGCGAGCCCTCTCGGGCTTGCCCTTTCGGAAGTGGCAGAAAGGGCTGAATTAGCGCCATCGACAACCCACCGCCTGTTACAGGCACTGCAAAGCCAGGGGTTTGTCACCCAGGAGAACGAGCAGGGCCTGTGGCGAATCGATGTCAAAACTTTCCGCATCGGCAATAGCTTTCTGGAAGCGCGCGACGTCGTGGCCACCAGCCGACCATTTTTGCGCAGGCTTACGGCCGAAACTGGCGAAACCGCCAACCTGGGGATCCGCGATGGCGCAACGGCAGTCTTCCTTGCCCAGCATGAATCGCCTCAGATGATGCGCATGATCACCCGCCTTGGTTCCCGCGCACCGCTACATGCCTCTGGGGTCGGAAAAGCCTTATTGGCGTGGATGCCTGATGATGAGCGCGCTGATCTGCTGGATGGCCGCGAGCTAGCCAGGGTGACTGCCAATACGCTTTATCAGCCCGAGACACTACAGGTGGAAACCCAGCAAATTCGTGCTCAGGGCTTTGCCTGTGACCGCGAAGAGCACGCGATCGGCCTGCACTGCGTCGCGGCCTGCATATTTGACGAACACAGTACCCCGCTGGCGGCGATATCGGTTTCAGGCCCCATGGCGCGTATCCCCGAAGCGCGGCTACTAACGCTCGGTGCGCTGGTTCGTCAAACCGCCGATGAAATCACTCAGCAGTTGGGCGGCCACATGCCACGCTAATACGGGCCGCTAAGCGATGCTAAGTCTGTTTTTTGTCGCCCTCGCCAGCGCAACGCTGTTACCCGGTGGGTCGGAGGTGTGGTTGGCGCGGCTGTGGTGTGTCGGCGAACCACCGCTGGCACTATGGCTCGTGGCCACCACCGGCAACACCTTGGGCAGCATGGTTAACGTTGCGCTCGGGCGTTATGCGCGGCAGTTTCAAGATCGCCGCTGGTTTCCCGCCTCGCCGCAGCGATTGGCCCGTGCTGAAGGCTGGTATCACCGCTTTGGTGAGTTGAGTCTGCTGATGTCGTGGGCGCCCATCGTTGGTGACCCACTGACCGTGTTGGCCGGTGTCTTCAGGCTGCCCTGGTGGCGGGCATTGGCGTGGATTGTGATCGCGAAGGGCGCCCGCTACGCTTTGGTACTACTCCTGGCGCACTATTGGTTAGCACCGCTGTGCCAGTAAAACGCCATCGTTATTAATGCATGTTACCCTGTACAACTTTTTAACAAGCTGCGCAGGCAGTGTACAGTGTAGGCAGCGGTTAGATTGAAAAGAATACTCACCCAAAAGGAGGTTAAGGTGTGAAGCCACTTCGTTTACTACCCTGGCTAGGTGTCTGGCTGTTGGCAATGATTGCCATGATGGCCACGCCTGTAATGGCGCAAAGCACGTCGAGTGAATCGGCTAGCGCCGAAGGCACGGCATCCGCAGAGGCATCGGCCCCGACGTCTTACGAGGCGCTGGCCAATTTATTGGAAGATGAGCAGTCGCGACAAGAGTTGATTGAGATGTTGCGCACTCAAGCGTCAGCGCTGCCCGACGAGATTGCTAATGAGCTTTCCCCCGAAGCCGCTGCCCAAGGCAGTGAATTAGCTCCCGAAGACGTCTCGCTGCCGCGCCAGTTAGCGGAGCTCACGAGCCGTGTAGTGAGCGATGTGGGTGGCCAGTTTGAGCAAGTGGTGAGCCTGGTTGGCGGTCTTTTCGTTGGTCAAGCCGCCGAAAGTGTCTTTGACATGGCGGCGTTTGTCAGTGCGGCGATTAACCTTGGCCTAGTGATTATCGCGACCTTTGCGATGTTCATGATTTTCCGGCGTTTAGCGAAGCCACTGTTTACTAAAATCAGCGGCTGGTCGTTAAATGGCAGCAACTTAACACCCGTGCTGCGCCTGATTGCCTGCGTGGTCATTGCCGCGCTCATCGATGTGCTGCTGGTGGCTATTGCCTACGTTGGCGGCAATCTGTTGGCGACCTTTGCGATTGGTGAAGCCGGTGAGCTATCGACCCGCGCGTCTCTATTCTTAAATGCGTTCTTGATTATTGAGCTGCTCAAAGCCGGTGTGCGGATGCTGTTTTCTTCACGCTATGAAGGGCTTCGGCTACTGCCCATCTCGACCCAGGAAGCAGCCTACTGGAACCGCTGGTTAGCGCGCTTGATTGGCATGGTTGGTTACGGCCTGATGGTCGTGGTGCCACTGGTCAATTTCTACGTAGCGGCGTCGCTAGGTCAGGCAGTCGGCACGTTAATTATGTTGCTGGCGTTTATTTACGCGGTGGCAGTGGTGCTTAAGAATCGCACCCGCATACGCGATAACCTGAATGATATGGCTGCGAAATCGACCTTAACCGCTAGCCGGGTGTCTCTACAGCTCTTTGCCCGCACTTGGCATCTGTTTGCGCTGCTGTATTTCTTGATAGTGTTTGTGCTAACCCTGACGCGCCCCGGCGATGCGCTGCCGTTTGTGATGTTTGCAACCTTGAAGTCTTTGGCCGCCATTGTCGTGGGGCTGTTGGTTTCTTCGTTTCTTACGCAGACCATTGGCCGCCGCATTACTCTCTCGGACGATCTGCGCCGCAAACTGCCGCTGCTTGAAAAGCGCTTGAATAGTTACGTGCCCAATGCGCTGCGGGTGCTACGTACCATAATTCTGATCGTGGTGGTCATGGTCGTTCTGAATGCGTGGGGCGCCTTTGATCTTGCTGCCTGGTATGCCTCCGAAGGAGGCGCCGTTCTGGTCGGCAACCTGACCAGCGTAGCGGTGATTCTGATTGTGGCCCTCGCCGTTTGGCTGGGCTTGGCGAGCCTGATCGAGCATAAGCTCAACCCGGAAACCGGCTACGGCGAACCTTCAGCACGGGCTAAAACGCTGCTTAGCCTGTTCCGCAATGCGCTGGCTATCGCCATGGTGACGATTACCGGCATGATCGTGCTGTCGGAAATCGGTATCAATATCGGCCCGCTGATTGCCGGTGCCGGTGTGCTGGGTCTGGCCATTGGTTTTGGTGCCCAGAAGCTGGTACAGGACGTGATTACCGGGGTGTTCATTCAGGTAGAAAACGCCATGAACACCGGTGACGTGGTCACGGTGGGTGGCGTGACAGGTACCGCTGAACGCCTCAGCATCCGCTCGGTCGGTATTCGTGATCTGTCGGGTACCTATCACATCGTGCCGTTCTCAAGTGTGGACACCGTTTCCAACTACATGCGTGAGTACGGCAACCATGTGGGCGAATACGGTATTGGCTATAACGAGAACATCGACGAAGCTATTGAGCAGCTCCAATTGGCCTTTGAAGATCTCAAAGCCAGCGAAGAGCACGGGAATAAGCTGCTCGCTGACCTCACCGTGGCGGGTGTGGTGGCCCTGGCGGATAGCTCCGTCAATATCCGTGTGGTGATCAAAACCACGCCGGGCGATCAGTGGGGTGTTGGCCGCGCTTATAATCGCTTAGTGAAGTTGCGCTTCGATGAGGCGGGGATTGAAATTCCCTTCCCGCATACCACGCTCTACTTTGGTGAGACCAAAAATGGCAAGACACCACCTGCCAATGTGCGGGTCTTGGAGTCAACCGCTAAAGAGAAGGAAGTGGAAGAGAAGCCCATTGAGCAGGAAGAGAGCCAGGCGAGTGTTCAGCAAACCCGCGAACCTGATCATCTCAAGCCTGACCACGATGACGTCGATGAAAGGTAATATGTCATTGATGACGTCGTAAGTGGGGCCGCCTTCGGGCGGCCCCACTGCGTTTCAAGGCAGATAATTTTCCGAATGACGCCCTTCCAGGTTGACTGACTCACCCCCATCGACAAACAGGATTTGCCCGGCAACAAAAGGGTTGTCCAATAAATAGTACAGTGCTTGTACAAGATGAGCGGGTGCCCCCTGCTGCTTCAGCGGAATGCCATCAATACGCCACTGGACATAGTCGCTGGTGCGCAGCGAAGCAGGCAGTACCACGCCGGGGGCAAGGCCATTAATGCGGATACGGGGAGCGAACTCTAACGCCGCCATGCGGGTCATTTCCGCTAGGCTCTTTTTCGATAGTAAGTAGGCCGCGTAAGGATATTGGTGGTAGGCCACTTTGTTATCGATGATATTGATGACTTGGCCTTCGTTAACCGCCTCGGCAAAGTGGCGCGTCAGCAGTAGCGGGGTAAACATATTGACCCGAAACTGCGTCTCCAGCATGGCAAGCTCCGTCTTGGCAATGGGAGCAGGTTCGTAGGCCGAGGCGCTATTAAGCAGCAAGTTGAGACCCGGAAAGCGCTTTTTAGCGGCCTGTATTAAATTAGCCAGTTCCTCGTTCAAATGCTCGCTTAAGAAATCGCAGTGAAATATTTCACACGCGCGCCCTTTAGCGCGAATGTTGTTCGCCACGTCTTCAGCCTCATCGCGAGAGCGGTTGACGTGCAGCGCGATATCGAATCCAGCATCGGCCAATGCTTCAGCAAAGTGACGCCCTAACCGGGTGGCACCGCCGGTTACCACAGCAGCTTGTTGATGCATAACGTATTCCCTACGGTGTTATGGGTATGGCAAGACTCTCTGCGTGAGCGCAGCGTTTGTCAATAACTTATACAGAGCTTGCACGTCCCGCCAGCTTGCAGGTATTGATAGAGGTGCGCTGACACAGCGCTTCGCTAGCAGCCGCCACTTCAAGCAGGATGTCGCTATGCCACCAATGCCCTTATCCAATGAACAAACCGTTGCGCTGCATGAGTGCCTGATTTCGCTAGGGAGTAATATCGACCCCGAGCACTATTTCGATCGAGCGCTGACGATTCTTAGCCAAGAATGCCAGCTCTTGGCGCGCTCGGCGGCGATACGGACGACGCCTGTCGGTTACCAACACCAGCCCGACTTTTTAAACGCCGCGCTGCTGGTAAGCACGTCGTTAGAGCGGGAAGCGTTTCGTGCCTACCTCAAAGAGGTGGAAGACCGCTTGGGTCGCGTACGGGGAGCGATTAAATCAGGCCCCCGCACCATGGATCTCGACATGGTGGCGTGGGATGGAGAAGTGATCGATCAGGGCTACTACCAGTACGACTATGTGAAAGTGCCCGTCGATGAGGTGCTTGCCAATAGTGGCCGCACGCTTGAACCGGCAAAACGCTCATGATTTCTACCAGAAGGCCGATAATAACGATATAGCCGCCCTTGCCTGGGCCGGCTAACGCCCTCGGAGGCGCGCGTTGCTCAGCCTTAATACCAACTTGATGTCCCTCATTGCGCAAAATAACCTGCGCGGCAGTCAGCAAGCGATGCAGACCGCTATGCAGCGCCTGTCATCCGGGTTGCGTATCAATAGTGCCAAAGATGACCCCGCCGGGCAGGCGATCGCTAACCGCATGACGGCGCAAATCAGTGGTATGAATCAGGCAATCCGCAATACCAATGACGGTATTTCCATGGTGCAAACAGCGGAAGGTTCGCTCGATCAGATCAACGATAACCTTCAGCGCATACGCGAACTGAGTGTGCAAGCGGCTAACGGCACCAACGCCTCTGGTGACCTTGCTTCGATTCAAGATGAGATCGACCAACGTCTGGAAGAGATCGACCGCATTGCCGGGCAAAGCAACTTCAACGGCATTGGGCTGATCAATGAGACCACGTCGTTACATATTCAGGTCGGTGCCAACGATGGCGATAGCATCGCGGTGCGTTTTGAAGGGATGAACTTACAGGCGCTTGGGCTGGAAGGCTTTAGCGTTTTGGAAGGAAGCGCGACAGAAAGCCCGCTAGATGCAATGGATGAAGCCATCAAACGTGTAGATCGCCAGCGCAGTTACCTGGGTGCCGTACAGAACCGTTTTGAGAGCGTCATCGATGGCCTCAATAACACTATTATCAATACTTCGGCCGCGCGTTCGCGCATCCAGGATGCCGACTATGCCAAGGAAGTTTCCAATCTAATTCGTGCGCAAATTCTACAGCAGGCGGGCATCGCGATATTGGCCCAGGCCAACCAACAGCCGCAGATGATTCTGCGCCTGCTGGAAGGCCTGTAAAAGGGGCTTTATAACAGCCGCGCGAGTTACTCGATGATGCCCTGCTCACGGGCCATGGCGTAAGCCGCCTGAGGGCCATTCCAGAGTGACGGCAGCAGTATCAACGACACCGGAATGGCGGTAATGACGATAAACTGCTGCAGCGCGCTAATTTGTCCAGCGCCCATGTACAGCAGCACGGCGGCCATCAGCGCCATGGCAATTCCCCAGAACGCCCGCATCACCGGGCTCGGGTCGTCATGGCCCGCACCAACTACCGCAATGGCGTAGCTCATCGAGTCGCCGGTGGTTGCCACAAAAATCGTCGTCAGCAGTAGAATCGCCAATGCCATCCAGGTGCCGCCGGGCAACGCCTGGGCAACGGTTAACGTGGCGACATCAAACTGAAAGTTATTCAGCGCTTCGGTCAGATCGATAACGCCGTTGAGCTGGTAGTAAATGCCCGACCCGCCAAGCAGAGTAAACCACACGGTAGTAGCAATCGGCGCCAGCACCGCCACAGCGACGATCATTTCGCGAATACTCCGCCCGCGCGAAATACGTGCCACAAAAATCGCCATCACCGGTGCGTAACCGATAAACCAGGCAAAGAAAAACACCGTCCACCACTGCATCCACCACGCGGGTGCGGTCTCAGCGGTCATGGTCGCCATGGTGAAGAATTCACTGATATAAGCGCCCATACCGGAAACGTAGCTATTGACCAGAAACAGGGTGGGGCCAAAGACAATAATCACCGCCCCAATAGCGAGCGCCAATAACACGTTGAACCGGCTAAGTAGTTGAATCCCTTTGTGTACGCCGCTCATGGAAGAGAGCACGTAAATGCCGGCAAGTACGCCCAGAATAATCAGTTGGCCGGTGTAGCCTTCCGGCAGGCCAAACAGCTCGTGAAGACCGAAGCTAACCTGCGTGGCTAGAAAGCCAATGGGACCCACCGTACCCGCCACCAGCGCAATTACACAGCAGGCGTCCACCAAGCCACCCAGTGGGCCACGCATTAAGCGCTCACCCAGAATAGGGTAGAGCAGCGTACGTGGCTGCAGTGGCTGCCCTTTCACGTAGTGAGCGTGTGCTAGTACGACTGCCGTCAATGACCCCAGTACGGCCCAGGCCATAAAGCCCCAGTGCATAAAGGACTGCCCCAAGGCACCGGAAACGGCTTCTGCCGTGCCCGCTTCGCTATCAAAGGCAGGCGGCGTCACTACAAAGTGATAAACCGGCTCACCCGCAGCAAAGAAAACCCCGCCACCGGCCAGCAGCGTGCACAGAATGATCGAGAGCCACTTGAACGTGCTCATTTCTGGTGCATCCAGATTGCCGATTTTGGCTTTTCCCGCCGGGGTCATGGCTAAGCCGATGGCAATGAAAAACGTCATTAGCAGTAGCAGCTGGAAGTAGCTACCCAGCACCAGCGCCGTCCAGGCAAAACCGGCACTGATGCTGTCCGCGACTAGGGAAACGTCATAGAAGGACAGCCCAAGAAAGGCGACGATAAAGCCGATGCTGAGGGTCAGCACTAATGGATCGCCAAGCGAAAAGCGTTGGGAGCCCTCAGCGTTGGGGCTTGGTTGGGTCATATCAAATACCTTATGGGGAAACGGGAAGGAGCGGAAATATAGCCTATCAAAAGGCGCCGTTAAGCGGTTTAACGCCGCCTGGCAGTGAAGAAGATCCTGAACACACAAAGGGGAATTGCGGGTAAAAAAAAGCGCCATTCAATGAATGGCGCGAGGACAGGAAACTGAGCACAGTATAACGACAATATAGACCAACGTCTAATATGTTTTATCTTGGTGCGTAAAAATATTGCATATGCACAGTATTGGCGCGCCGTTAAGTGAGGCGACCCTAGGCATTATTCTTAACCAATTGATAATTAAGTTAATAACTGAGCTTGGCAATATTGCTGCAATCACTAACGTATATTTTGTATACAAGGTATGCCCAATGACGACTGTTCCTTCGCTACGGTTCCCTATCGCGCTTCCTCGCTTTGCCACTCGCTTACTTTTAAGCAGTAGTGCGGCAACGCTGCTATTGATACCGACACTCAGCGCTGCCGCTGACACCCAGATACGTTTTCAACTGGATTGGCGGTTTGAGGGGCCTTCGGCGCCGTTTTTGATGGCCGCCGAGAAGGGGTACTTCGCCGACGAGGGGCTGGATGTGCAAATTGACTCTGGCAGTGGCTCGGCGGGGGCGATTAACCGTGTTGCATCCGGGGCCTATGAGATGGGCTTTGGCGACCTCAATGCACTGATCGAGTTTCTGGCTGAAAACCCTGAGGGGCCGGGTATACAGGGCGTCTATATCGTTTATGACGGCACACCCGCCGCGGTGTTTGCGCGTAAAGAGAGCGGTATCGATAGCCCTGCTGACTTGGCCGGTAAAACCATCGCCGCCCCCGCTTTTGATACCGGCTACCGCGCCTGGGGCGTGTTCGCCGCGGCTAATGATCTTGAAGCCGATGCGGTAGAGTGGCAGAACGTCGACCCGACGCTGCGGGAAACCCTGTTAACGCGAGGCGATGTAGATGCCATTACCGGCTTCTACTTCACCAGCCTGCTCAACCTTGAAGAGCGGGGCATGAGTGAAGAGGAGCTCACTATTATGCCATTTCCCGATTACGGCGTGCCGCTCTATGGCAACGCGATTATCGCCAGCGAATCCTTCGCCGAAGCTAATCCTGACGCCGTGCAAGGCTTCCTCCGTGCCTTCAACCGTGCTCTGGGTGAGACTATTGCCGATCCTGACGCCGCTATTGAGTACGTCAAAAATCGCGATGGACTGATCGATGTAGAGATGGAGACGCGGCGCCTGAAGCTTGCTTTGGATAGTGTCGTCGATACCCCCGATGCACGCGAGCATGGCGTAGGCGACGTGGACAATGAGCGTCTAGGACAGGCGATTCAATTGGTCGCGGATGCCTATGACCTGCCCTCAGTACCGTCGTCAGAGCAAGTCTTTAACGCCCGCTTTTTACCCTCCCAGGAAGAGCGCATGCTGTTTTCGACAGAAGGTGAATAAACATGTCGGCAGCATTCGTCAGCTTTGATGACGTCAGCCTTGCCTACGATGCATCGGGTAATGCCATCGAAGATATCAACCTGAGTATCCACGAAGGCGAGTTCGTCGCTTTCGTGGGCCCCTCGGGCTGCGGCAAGTCGACGTTTATGAAACTGTGTACCGGGTTGCATGCGCCCACTACCGGGGCTGTAAAAGTGGATGGCGAGCCGGTTAGTGGGCCGCTGAAAATATCGGGCATGGCGTTTCAAAACGCGAATCTGCTGCCCTGGCGTACCACGCTGGATAACGTCTTACTGCCGCTGGAGATCGTAAAACCTTACCGCCATCAGTTTCGTAAACGGCGTGAGGAGTTCGTTGGCTGGGCACGCAAGCTACTCAAAACCGTGGGGCTTGAGGGTTACGAAGATCAGTACCCGTGGCAGCTTTCTGGCGGCATGCAGCAGCGGGCATCGATCTGTCGGGCGCTGATTCACCAACCGCGTCTACTCATGCTGGATGAGCCCTTTGGTGCGCTAGATGCGTTTACCCGCGAAGAGCTGTGGTGCGTGTTACGTGACCTATGGGAGGCGCAGCGCTTCACGGTGGTGCTGGTCACTCACGACTTGCGAGAGGCGGCATTTCTGGCCGATACGGTTTACATCATGAGCCGACGCCCCGGTCGGGTAATCGAGCGGCGCCAAATCGAGTTGCCGCGCCCCCGTGCGCTGGAAACCACCTACCAAAAACCCTTTATTGATCTGGTGCAGGCGCTGCGGGCTCAGATTGGTGAAGTTCGCAGCACTTAATAAAAGCACCCGGCACCAGATGAAAGGCGCACTTATGACGAAAAATAACCCGCTCATTGAACGATTAGCGCCATGGATCGCGGTGGTGGCACTGGTCATTATCTGGGAAGTGACCGTGCGTGTGTTTGACGTGCCCAGCTTTATCTTCCCGAGTGCCATGGAAACCGCCCAGGCGCTGGTGACATATGCCGGCCCTATTGCCATGCACTCCTGGCAAACCTTCTGGACCACGCTCATCGGCTTTGGTTTGGGTGTTGCGGTGGGGCTGGTGTTGGGTTTTATCATCGGTTCGTCGCGCTTTCTGTATAACGCCTGCTATCCGCTGCTGGTGGGCTTTAATGCCATTCCCAAAGTGGCGTTCGTGCCCATCCTGGTCGTCTGGTTTGGAATCGGCTCGGTGCCTGCCATTCTCACCGCGTTTTTAATCTGCTTCTTTCCCATTGTGGTCAATGTGGCTACCGGCCTGGCGACGCTAGAACCTGAAATGGAAGATGTCCTGCGAGTGCTGGGCGCGCGGCGTATGGACGTATTGCTTAAAGTAGGCCTGCCGCGCTCGCTGCCGTATTTTTTTGCCTCGCTAAAAGTGGCGATTACCTTGGCCTTCGTAGGCACCGTGGTATCAGAAACGGTTGCTTCCAATCAAGGTATTGGCTACCTGATGATGAGCGCAGGCTCGCAAATGCGGATGGGGTTGGTCTTCGCCGGGCTACTGGTCATCAGTGCCATGGCGATGGTGATGTACGAACTGTTTGCCCAACTGGAAAAGCGCATGACCGGCTGGGCGCACCGCGGTCAAAACCGCTAGGCGCTATGTAAAGGCTCACCAACGATAAAGCAGCGATGCACTGGTGGTGCTATCCGTGCGCTCACTGGTGTCATCAGGTGGTTGGGAGTTGTGCTTGATTTCGTGGGAGAGTCGCAGCGACAGCTTTGAATTGAGTCGGGCAGTAAGGGCCGTTAGCGAACGGGAAGTGATGTTTTGGCTAGTATATTCAAGCGACATTTCCTGCTCGATATCCGCGTAGTCAGAAAAGCCCCAACGATAATCCAGTGCAGTGTAGGTCACCATCAAGCGCTCATCGTCGTAGTCGCGCAGCCGATCATGGCGATAACCCGGGCCCGCTTCCAGAGAGAGCGTATGGGTTTCGTTCTCCAAAATCTGCCGTCCGTAGCCACCAATCGCTGACAACTGCTGGTCGTAACCGGCAAAGCGATCTTTCTCCCAGCGGGCGAAACCAAACAGATAGTGGGGGCCTTCGAGCTCATAGCGCTCGCGCCCTGCGATTAAGTACTGCTCAGCGCTGGTTTCATCATCCTTACTAACGGTGCGTACTTCACCGCGCAGAGAGTAAGTGAATTTACCGGTTAACCACGTTAGCCGTGTTTTGCCGATCAAGGTTTGGCTGTTGGTATTGCCCGACAGGTGGGTAAAACCAAGCTCAGCGTCGCCACTGAATACGGGAGCATCTTCCTGGGGCGGCGGAGGGGCGTAAAATGGATTGGCATAAGCCACACTTAGCCACAGTGGCCAGCAGGTCAGCAAAAGCATCCATCGAAAGATTCTCGAAACAGTAGCCACTATCTCCCTCCTTGGTTTCGGCAATCGAGCATTATATCAGCGAATGATGACAGGGCGTGCTGGCGTTTAACGTCGTTTGCTGGCGCGTGCCATAATGGTGCGGTCATGTATTTTGAGTCTATCTATGAGCGCTTCTCGCCCCCGAACCCTCGCTGACCTGCAGCGCTGGCGCCGTACCCGCGCCAGGCGCAGTTGGTATAAACGCAGTTTCCGCCTGCAGGTAATGCTGCTCGTTGGGCTGCTGCTGGCGGGAATGCTACTGGCCCAGGGCACGTATCTCAATCTTCGCAAGGCCGAAATTATTAGCCAGCAGATGGGCGAGCGAGCGCTGGCGGTAGCTAAAACGGTGGCTTCAATGCCGCAAATTATCAATGCGTTTGATATCCCTAACCCCGCTTTTATTATCCAGCCGCTGGCAGAGCGCGTACGCCATGAAACCGGGGCGCGTTATGTGGTGGTAGGTAATGCCCAGAGCATCCGCTACTCGCATCCTGTGCCGGAACGCATCGGGCAACCGATGGTGGGCGGGGACAATGACCAAGCGCTGATCCATGGTCAGTTCTATGTCTCCGAGGCGACCGGCTCACTGGGCACCGCCATGCGTGGCAAAGCCCCTATCTGGGATGAAGAGGGCAATATCATTGGCCTGGTGTCTGTCGGTTTTATGATGGATCGGGTCGAGATGGACGTGGCGCGCTATAACAGCTTTGGCTGGGTGTTGGTGGCGCTGATGATCTGCTTGGGCTTTGCGGGAGCTTACTGGTTATCGCAGCACCTGAAAAAGGTCATTCTAGGCTTGGAGCCCTATGAAATTGCACGACTGGCGATGGAAAAAGAGGCCATTTTACAGTCGATCCATGAGGGCATTTTGGCGGTTAACCGCGAAGGCCATATCACCCTGGTCAACCAGCAGGCGCGGCGCTTTCTCAGCCTGGACGACGAGCATGTGCTGTTAGGGCAACCCATTCGTGAGGTGGTGCCCAATTCGCGCTTGCTAGAGGTACTCCGGCGCGGTGAACAGGAATTTGACCAGGAGATGTGGCTAGGTGACCACCCGGTGGTGGTTAATCGGGTGCCGATTCTGCACGAGGGAGAGATTGAAGGGGCGGTAGCGACCTTCCGTAGCCGCCGTGAGATAGTCGACCTCTCCCATGCGTTGACCCAGGCCAGCCGTGACGTGGACATGCTGCGTGCCCAGGCCCATGAATTTTCCAATAAGCTCTACACCATATCGGGGTTGCTGCAGTTACAGCGTATCGAGGAAGCATTGGCGCTGATCCACCAGGAAACCGAGCGCGCCCAGGCGCAAATGAGCTTTTTAATGCGCAACGTGGCCGATGCCGTCCTCAGCGGCACGCTACTCGGTAAGCTTACCCGCGCGCGTGAACTAGGCGTAGCGCTGGAAATCGACGAGCAAAGTTCGCTCTCCTGCCCGCTAACGTCCACCGGCCAAGAGGTGCTGATGAGCGTAGTGGGAAATCTGCTCGATAACGCCTGCCATGCCGCCCTGCATGGGGCTGGAAAAGACCCCAGCGTGCGGCTATTTTTCACCGACCTGGGCGAACAGCTCTTGATCGAAGTCGAGGATAATGGGCCAGGGGTGCCTACTGAGCTCGCCGAGACGATTTTCCAAGAAGGTTTTTCGACCAAAACGGGCAAGCACCAAGGTATTGGCCTAGCGTTGGTCGCCAGGCTCTGCCGTCAATATGGCGGCGCTGTTACCCTGGAAGAGAGTGAGCTGGGCGGGGCGTGCTTTATCGCCGTGCTTGACCGCTCGCTATGCCAAAATAGCCCAGATAGCGATCTTAACGATTATTTCAAAGACGATCTTAACCATCATTCCAAAGACGGTCTCAACGACGAACTCAATAACAATTCCAAAAACAGTGGCCATAGCGGCGAGGGGAAACGCGATGTCTGATAGGCAATACGGTATTTTGGTCGTTGAAGACGACTTTCGCATTGCCGATATCCACAGGGCGTTTATTGAGCAGAGCGAAGGCTTTTATGTGGTGGGCATGGCGCGCAATGGCAGCGAAGCCAAAACGCTGATGGCGGAACACGCCGCTAACATCCAATTGATTTTGTTAGATGCCTACCTCCCCGATGTCGAAGGCTTGGAGCTGCTGTGGGCGATTCGGCGTGACTATGTGCATGTGGATATCGTCATGGTCACTGCTGCACGCGAAGTGGAAACCATCAGCGAGGCGCTGCGTGGCGGGGTATTTGACTACCTTATCAAGCCCATTGAAGCCGCCCGAATGGCCCAAATGCTGACCCGCTTTCGCCGCGAGCGTGAAGCGCTTGCCAATCGTGCCGAGATGAATCAAGACGAGTTGGATCATGTGCTGTCGCGCTTACAGCCAGGCGAGGCGTCGCGAGCAAAAAGCCAGTCACTATCACTGCCTAAAGGCATTGACCGGCTGACGCTACGCCGGGTGATTGATGCCCTGGCTGAGGCCCATGACTCCCTTACCGCCATGCAAATGGCGCGCATCATGGGGGCTAGCCGCTCCACCGCGCGCCGCTATTTAGAATATCTAGTTGCCGAGCAGGCGGTAAGTGCTGAGCTGGGCTATGGTGACGTAGGGCGGCCCGAACGTCGCTATCGGCTGTTGAAGGCGGCACATGACTGGCTAGATTCTCTATAAGAAAGTGCTGTGAGCTAGCAGGCGTGAACAAAATGAACAAAATGCTCTTAAAGAACTTTTTGTCTTTTATGCGCACAAGCTTGTCGGTCAGGGTAGCGGTCTTCTAACGTTCGCGGCGTGCAGTCTCACAATAAGACGCCCCATACAACAACACTGACACGTGGAGAACGCCATGATCATTAAGCCTTCCTTTAAGTATTTAACGTTGCTGGCCCTTCCGTTAGCGACGCTTACCACTTTTGCTAGTACCGCTGCAGCCTTCGAGCCAGAAGGAAAGGTGGAGTGTATTGCGCCGTCTGATCCGGGTGGCGGCTGGGATTTTACCTGCCGCAGCGTAGGTAACGTCATGCAGGAACTTGATTTGGTTCCGGCGAACGTGCAAACCATCAACATGGCTGGCGCCGGTGGTGGTGTCGCGTTTGCCCATACTGTCAGCAAGCGCGCCGGCGACGACCACCTACTGGTTGCCGCGTCTACCGCCACGACCACTCGTTTGGCCCAAGGCCAATTCCCAGGGTTGTCGGCAGATCAGGTCAATTGGATCGGCGCCCTTGGGGCGGATTACGGGATTATTGCCGTGGCCGCTGATTCCGAAATTGATGACCTCAATGAACTCATGGAATCGCTGAAGGAAGATCCTCGCAGCGTTAAGTTTGCGGGTGGTAGCGCCAAAGGCGGATGGGATCATCTCAAAGTGCTGATCGCCGCTCAGGCAGCTGACGTCGAGAACCTTCCGCGCATTGCCTACCTCTCGTACAACAACGGTGGCGAAGCATTAACCCAAGTAATCGGTGGCCACGTGGACGCCTTTACCGGGGATATCACTGAAGCCCAAGGGTTTATGGAGTCTGGCGATTTACGTGTCCTAGCGGTTCTGTCTGAAGAGCGCCTACCTGGGGACATGGCGGACGTACCCACTGCCCGCGAACAAGGCATCGACGCTATTGGTCCCAACTGGCGCGGCTTTTATATGCCGGCGGATGTCTCTGAAGAGGCTGAAGCGTATTGGACCGATGCCATGGACACTATTTATGAGAGTGAAGAGTGGCAGAGTGTCATGACGCAGAACGGCTTGATGCCATTTCACATGACCGCTGGCGAGTTCGAGGAGTTCGTACTCAACCAGATCAATGAGATTGAACAGCTTTCTAAAGATATTGGGTTAATTCAGTAATGACTTTCAACGACCGCATCTTTGGGGTCCTGATGATCGTCCTGGCCGTCGCGTACGGCTGGGCCGCAACTCAGTTCCCGGAACCGTTTGGTGGGGCCGAAGCCGTTGGCCCTGACACTTTTCCGAAGTTGCTTGCCGTGGTGCTGGCCATTTCCAGTCTTTATCTGATTGTACGCCCTGATCCTGATAATGCGTGGCCTTGGAGCCGTACCGGTATCGAGCTAATCATCGCCGTCGTGGTGCTGATCTTTTACGCCATGCTGCTACAGCCGCTGGGCTTTATTATTAGCACGACGCTTGCTGTGGGAACGCTTTGCTGGCGCATGGGGGCTCGGCCGCTCAATGCTTACATGACCGGGGCAGTCTCGGCAGTGGTGGTGTACTTTCTGTTTAGTTTTGCACTTGATCTCGCCTTACCGCTGGGTCTGTTGTCATTCCTGGAGGTGAACTGATGGAAACTCTCGGTTACCTAATGGATGGTTTTGGCGTTGCTCTGCAGCCCCATAACCTGATGTTCGCCTTGCTAGGTGCTTTTCTGGGCACCTTGATCGGCGCCTTGCCGGGGTTGGGCCCGGCCAATGGCGTGGCCATCCTGATCCCACTGGCGTTCAGTCTGGGGCTTGCCCCGGAAACGGCCCTGATTATGCTGACCTCAGTGTATGCGGGTGCTATGTACGGGGGACGTATCTCATCGATTCTGTTGAATATTCCCGGCGATGAACCCGCCATGATGACCTGTCTTGACGGTTATCCGATGGCACAGAAGGGCAAGGCTTCCGAGGCGCTGGCGATCTCAGCCGTGGCCTCTTTTATCGGTAGCCTTATCGCCACTGTTGGTTTGATTCTGCTGGCGCCACTGTTGGCTAATTTTGCCTTAACGTTCGGCCCCGCAGAATATTTTGCACTCTTCCTGCTGGCGTTCGCTACCTTAGGCGGTATTACCGGTAAAAATCCCATCAAAACAGTGGTTGCCGCCTGTATTGGTCTAATGATCGCTACGGTGGGTATCGACAATACTGGCGTTCAGCGTTACACCTTCGGCGTGCTAGAGCTCTTTGAAGGCGTTGACTTCATCATCGCTATCGTCGGTCTATTTGCCATTTCCGAGCTGCTGTTCTTCATCGAAGAGCGTGCAGGTGGTGGTAAGGAAAAGATGAAGGTCAACAAGCTTTCACTCTCTTGGAAGGATATACGCGACATTCTACCCACCAGTTTCCGTGGAGGAGTGCTGGGGTTTGTGGCCGGTGTGCTACCGGGCGCCGGTGCTTCGCTGGGTAGCTTCATCAGCTATACCCTTGAAAAACGTGTGTTAGGTAAGAAAGGCTATTTCGGACAAGGCGACCCGCGTGGTGTGGCGGCGCCTGAAGCGGGTAACAATGGCGCGTCCAGTGGTGCACTGGTTCCTATGTTGACACTGGGTGTACCGGGTAGCGGCACCACAGCGGTACTGCTAGCACTATTGATTTCGTTGAATATCACCCCTGGGCCGTTGATGTTCACCCAGAATGCCGACATCGTTTGGGGCGTGATCGCGGCGCTGTTGATTGGTAACTTCTTATTGCTGATCCTCAACATTCCGTTGGTGGGCATCTTCGTCAAACTGCTGTCCGTACCACCCATGTACCTGCTGCCGATCGTTACGATGATTGCCTTCGTGGGTATCTACTCTATCAGTAACACTATCTTTGACCTCTACTTCATGGTGGCCTTTGGGGTAGGCGGTTATGTTCTGCGCAAGCTTGAGATTCCGCTGGTACCAGTGATTCTTGGCTTGTTGTTGGGGCCTGAGATGGAGAAGAACTTACGCCATGCCATGGATATCTCTGATGGCGACTGGATGATTCTTTGGGATAGCGGCTTGGCTATCGGGCTTTGGGTCTTTGCAGGTTTAGGCTTGATCTTGCCTTATATTGTGGGTCCCCTCCTGCGTCGTGGAATGAAGGGAAAAACACCCTCTTCAGGCTCGCCTGAAAGCGATTGATACTTAAAGAGGTCAATCTTGAACAACGGGACGTCGGCGAAAGTTGGCGCCCCGTTTTTTTATTTACAATAATACCTTTAGAAGCCGTCAAAACTGTGTTGTGTTGACCTTGTCGTTTGTAACTGATCAGTAAGTATTAAGTAATTAACCAGAATACAAAAAGACCAGAGCGCCTATATGGTGCACTGAAACTTATTGGTGCATTGATGGCGTGCTTTAGTCGCCGTTTTGCGCTGTATATTGGTGCATGGGGTTATATTTGAGAATAATTTAAGACTGCTAAGTGGTTGATTTGGTAATTTAAAGCGGACGCTGTGCCAAACTGGCGCACCCCTTGCAAGTATTAATGGCTAGTGGACGTATTGAGGAGTTTCCAACCGGCTCCTTGAATGCGAAGCCAATAAACAAGCCCCAGAGATAAGGGGTGCAAGGAGGTTCAAGTGACCACATTGCAGCACAATACCCATACTCGCTCGACGCTCTCTTACCAACAACAAGTGCGCTCAAGCCGCTCGCCTGGCCGTTTCACCACCGCCCTACTGACTGCCGCCATTATGGGCGCCAGCGCCCAAGCCGTCGCACAAGACGATGACCCCATCAAAGTCGGTATCCTGCACTCCCTTTCGGGCACCATGGCGATTAGCGAAACGGTTCTGAAAGACACTGTCGAAATGCTCATCGAACAGCAGAACGAAGCCGGTGGCCTGCTGGGCCGCCAGTTAGAGGCCGTGGTGGTGGATCCTGCCTCCAACTGGCCGCTGTTTGCCGAACGTGCTCGTGAGCTATTGGCACAAGAAGAAGTCGACGTCATCTTCGGTAACTGGACCTCGGTATCGCGTAAATCGGTACTGCCCGTCGTTGAGGAACTCAACGGCCTGCTGTTCTACCCGGTGCAGTATGAAGGCGAAGAGTCATCGGAAAACGTCTTCTACACGGGTGCGGCACCTAACCAGCAGGCGATTCCTGCGGTTGAATACCTAATCAATGAAGTGGGTATCGAGCGCTTTGCGCTGGTCGGTACCGACTATGTCTACCCGCGCACCACCAACCGTATCCTCGAAGCGTTCCTCAAGGATGAGCACGGCATCGCGGATGAGGACATCATGGTCAACTACACGCCGTTCGGTCACTCCGATTGGCAGAACATCGTGGCGGAAATTCGCCGTTTCGGTGAAGAGGGCAAACCAACTGCGGTGATATCGACCGTGAACGGCGACGCCAACGTGCCGTTTTACACCGAGCTTTCCAACCAGGGCATCGATGCGGCCGATATTCCGGTCATCGCCTTCTCGGTGGGTGAGCAGGAGCTGACCGGTATCGATACCGCGCCGCTAGTGGGTCACTTGGCTGCCTGGAACTACTTCATGAGCGTCGATAACGACGACAACTACGACTTTATCGATGCCTGGATCGAGTACACCGGCGACGATATGGCCGTGACCAACGACCCAATGGAAGCGCACTACATTGGTTTCAACATGTGGGCCGAAGCGGTTCGCAAAGCGGGCACCACGGATGTCGATACGGTGAAAGACGCCATTATTGGTGTCACCGTGCCTAACCTCTCCGGCGGCTATGCGGCGATGATGCCCAACCACCACATCACCAAGCCGGTACTGATTGGTGAAATTCAGGATAACGGTCAGTTCGATATCGTTTGGCAGACGCCGTCTACCGTGGCGGGCGATGCCTGGTCTGACTACCTGCCTGGCTCGCGTGACCTGATTGCCGATTGGCGCAAGCCGATGGAGTGCGGCAACTTTAACGTCGTTAACGGCTCGTGCGGTGGCAGCACCGCAGCAGAAGAAGCCGAAGCGGCACTCGCTGAGTAAGGCATCAACTCCCTTGCCGCGCCGTTATTTTGAGGTTGGCGCGGCAAGGAGCACGCTATCTTTCCCTCTTAGATAACCGTTTTTAAATAACCAAAGGAAGAACCCCATGAGGCGTTTCCTTTCCTTGGCGCTGCTCTGCTTCCTGCTGTTGGGGGCCACCCTCACCGCGCAGGCACAAACAGACACCGCTAACAACGCTGGTTCTGACAATACGGGCGCTAACGACAGTGCCGCCCTTGAATTGCTAGAAGCACTGGACGTTGAGTCCTACACCGCCAAAGGCGAAGCCATCACCGCGATTTTGCAAAGTGACGATGAGCGCGCTCGTGATTGGCTGCAGGCCTTGCTGGATGGCCGCCTACAGCGCACCGAAGACGGCCGCTTTGTACTGGTATTGGAAAACCGCGGCCGCGACTGGCCGGTAGCCGATGTACTGACCGGCGAAGCGCTGGGTGAAATGTCCCGCCGTGACCTGGAGCGAATCGGCATCAACAACAACCTGCGCAATCAGCTGCGCAGTGCCATCGCGGTCGTTGACCTCTACTCGCCTAACGTGGAACGCCGCCGTACATCGGCCGAGCGCCTGCTAGGTGAAGTAGACGGCGAGTTGGTGCCCACGCTTGATGACTTGATCGAACAGGAAGAGGACGAGCAGGTGCGCTACCGGCTAACTCAAGCCGTGGCGATCTACCGCGCTGAAGCGGGTGAAATGGCGGGTATTGAAGCGCTGGATGGCAGCCTGCACCCGCGTTCGCGTGTAGCGTTAAGCCGGGCAGCCAGCAGTGATGATCCGGTCGTCGCCAATGCCGCTGCCGCTTCCCTGGCGGGTATCGAGCAGCAGCTCAAGCTCAATCGCGGCCTGGAAACCCTCTATTTCGGTTTGAGCCTGGGTTCGGTGCTGGTGCTGGCCGCCATTGGCTTGGCGATTACCTTCGGGGTCATGGGCGTTATCAACATGGCCCACGGCGAGCTGATGATGCTGGGCGCCTACACCACCTGGGCGATGCAGCAACTGCTGCCCGGCCAGCCGGGTTTGGCGTTGATTCTATCGATTCCCGCAGGCTTTATGGTTGCCGCCTTAGCGGGCGTAGCGATCGAACGGGGCGTGATTCAATTCCTCAAAGGCCGTCCGCTGGAAACCCTGCTAGCCACCTTCGGTATCAGCCTGATTTTGCAGCAGCTGGTGCGCACGGTGATTTCACCGCTCAACCGTACCGTCATCACCCCCGAGTGGATGAGTGGTTCATTGGTAGTGAATGATGCGCTGTCGCTGACGCTCAACCGCATGTACGTGCTTGGCTTTGCGCTGGTGGTGTTTGCCGGCTTGATGATGATCATGCGCCGCACCCGGCTGGGGCTAGAGGTACGTGCTGTGACCCAGAACCGCGCCATGGCACGCTCCATGGGCATTCGCGCGACTCGCGTCGATATCATGACCTTTGCATTAGGTTCGGGTGTGGCCGGGCTTGCCGGTGTCGCGCTCTCCCAGCTTACCAACGTAGGCCCTAACCTGGGGCAGAACTACATCATCGACTCCTTCATGGTGGTGGTGTTCGGCGGCGTGGGTAATCTGTGGGGCACGCTGGTGGCTGGCCTATCGCTGGGGGTGATCAACCAAGTGCTGGAACCATGGGCAGGCGCGGTGTTGGCCAAGATCATCGTGCTGGTCTTCATCATCCTATTCATTCAAAAACGCCCGCGTGGACTCTTCCCGCAGAAGGGCCGGGCTGCGGAGGGCTAAACGATGTCTTTAACGACCGAATCATCGACGAATTTTTGGCTAACACGCCCGTTCAGTGAACGCTCCACACAGATATTTCTGGGTGTGCTACTGGCCGCATTGGCGCTAGTGACCATTTTGCACGTGGCAGTGCCACCGGGGAATCCGCTGTATGTGGGGGCCTATACCGTCAACCTGTTTGGTAAGTACCTGAGTTACGCGTTGCTTGCCGTGGCGGTGGACCTGGTGTGGGGCTATTTGGGCATTTTAAGCCTGGGGCACGGTGCCTTTTTTGCCATCGGCGGCTACGCCATGGGCATGTACCTGATGCGCCAAATTGGTGACCGCGGCACCTACGGCCACCCGGTGCTACCCGATTTTATGGTGTTCCTAAACTGGGACAGCCTGCCGTGGTTCTGGCACGGCTTCGATATGGCCTGGTTCGCTTTTGCCATGGTACTGCTGGCGCCTGGGCTGCTGGCGCTGGTGTTCGGCTTCTTGGCGTTCCGCTCGCGGGTGACCGGGGTGTATCTGTCGATCATTACTCAGGCGCTGACCTTTGCCTTGATGCTAGCTTTCTTCCGCAACGAGATGGGCTTCGGCGGTAATAACGGCCTGACTGACTTCCGCGAAATCGTCGGCTTTGACTTACGTAGTGACGCAACGCGCTTGGGACTGTTCCTGGCCACCGGCGTTGCGCTGGCGCTGGGCTTTATCCTGTGCCGTGCGATTGTCACCAGCAAGCTGGGCCGGGTCAGCGTCGCTACTCGGGACGCCGAAGCGCGCACGCGCTTTCTCGGCTACCGGGTCGAACGCTTTCAGCTGTTTGTGTTTGTGGTCTCGGCGATGTTGGCGGGTTTGGCGGGAGCGCTTTACGTGCCTCAGGTGGGGATTATCAACCCCAGCGAGTTCTCACCGATTTTCTCCATTGAGATTGTGCTGTGGGTAGCACTGGGCGGTCGCGCCACGCTGTATGGCGCGGTGATTGGCGCCATCTTGGTCAACTACGCCAAAACCATCTTTACCGGCGTTATGCCCGATGCCTGGCTATTTGCGCTGGGCGCGATGTTCGTACTGGTCACGGTGTTTCTGCCCAAAGGGGTGGCGGGGCTGTTTGGCTACCTCAAGCGCCGTAAGCGCGATGATTCGGCTAACCCTGACCAACCACAGACATCCAAGGAGGCCTCCGCATGAGTTTGCTGCAATCGCTGACCCAGCGTGACCGGGTGTTCGATTTCATGGCGCCCCAGGCCTCACCGGTGGACGTCCGCCATGGGCCGATTCTGTATATGGAAGATGTCACCGTCAGCTTCGATGGTTTTAAAGCCATCAATAACCTCAACCTGACCATCAACGACGGTGAACTGCGCTGCATTATCGGCCCCAACGGGGCGGGCAAAACCACCATGATGGATATCATCACCGGCAAAACCCGGCCCAATAGCGGCAGCGTATGGTTCGGCAGCCGCCACAACCTGCTGCATATGAACGAGCCCGATATCGCCAGCCTGGGCATTGGCCGCAAGTTCCAAAAGCCGACGGTCTTCGAAGCGCTCTCGGTATTTGAAAACCTGGAATTGGCCATGGCGGCCGACAAGCGAATTTTTCCTACGCTGACTGCCCGTATGACCGGCGAAATTAAAGACCGCATTGACGAAGTGCTGGAAACCATCGGCCTTACGGCACTGCGCCATCAGCCTGCGGGCATTCTTTCCCACGGTCAGAAGCAGTGGCTGGAGATCGGCATGCTGCTGATGCAGCGCCCGCGCCTGCTGTTAGTGGATGAACCTGTCGCAGGCATGACCGAACAGGAGATGGAGCGCACCGCCGAACTGCTCACCGGGCTTGCCGGCAAGCAGTCTGTAGTCGTAGTGGAGCACGATATGGGCTTTGTGCGCTCCATTGCTCGCCAAGTGACCGTACTGCACCAGGGCAGCGTGCTGGCGGAAGGCACCATGGATCAAGTCTCCAATGACCCCAAAGTGATCGAGGTCTATCTGGGTGCCGATGACGAGGAGGCCGCCTGATGCTAGCCATTGAAAAGCTCAACCAGTTTTACGGCGAAAGCCACACCCTGTGGGATTTGGATCTTGAAGTGCCCGCCGGGCAGTGTACCTGCGTAATGGGGCGCAACGGCGTGGGTAAAACCACGCTGCTGAAAGCCGTGATGGGTGAAGTGGCGGTCAAAAGCGGTGAGCTGCGCTACACCGCCGAGACCGGCGAGATCCAACTGACTAAAAAAGCCATTGAAGCGCGCTCGCGGTTGGGGATTGGCTTCGTGCCACAAGGGCGGCAGATATTTCCGCTGCTGACCGTAGAGGAGAACCTGCGCACTGGCCTAGCCTCCCGAAGCGATGGGCTGAAGAAAATCCCCGAGCGGGTTTACGAGCTGTTCCCGGTGCTGAAAGAGATGAAAAACCGCCGTGGCGGTGATTTATCCGGCGGGCAACAGCAGCAACTGGCGATTGGCCGTGCGCTGGTCATCGAACCCAAACTGCTGATTCTGGACGAACCGGGGGAGGGTATTCAGCCCAATATCGTCGCTCAAATTGGCCAAGTGATTCGCCAGTTGATCAACGAGGACGGTCTCACCGTGCTACTGGTGGAGCAGAAACTGCCTTTCGCCCGCAAGTACGCCGACCGCTTTGTGATCATGGATCGCGGCCGACCGGTCGCCAAAGGCGAAATCAGCGAGCTCTCCAATGAGTTGATCAAGCAGCACTTGACCGTTTAAGTTATCCACACCTATTTACCCTCTATGCCCGTCACACTGACGGGCCACTACCTTCCTTCTACTGTTAGCCAGGCGGGCGCTCTTTTTTGGTGCCATTAAGACTCTTTTTGATCTTTTTTGGTGCATTTTTTGGCGACGGCTACCTTGTATAACGGATGTGTACTTGAAAAAGTACACGGCTCAGCGCCTTTCACCATTTTGGCGCATTAATTGCACTCATTAGCGAATGGCTTACTGACAGGAAGCGATAGCTAATTATGATGCTATGCGATATCGCAAAATCTCCCCTTGCCTCCGGCCACCGCTTTGACCAGGGCCGCCACTGGGCGGCATCGCTAGATCTGCGGTTTGCCCAGCGCGATGGCGTTACCCGCATGGTGCAGGCGCGCCACCAGGGGCCGCTGCGGGTGCAGCGGCCGTTCTATCCGGAAGGGCGCAGTGAGGCGTGCCATGTGTACGTGCTTCACCCGCCGGGCGGTTTGGTCAGCGGCGATGCGCTTACCATTAGCGCGCATGTCGAGCGTGGTGCCCATGCGCTACTCACAACGCCTGCCGCCAATAAACTCTATAAAGCCGACAGCCAGGGCGTAGCGTGGACGCAGCACACTCGACTCAGCGTTGAAGATAACGCGACTCTGGAGTGGCTGCCCCAGGAAACCATCGCCTTTGATGGCTCGAAAGGTGAGCAGCGCACCCAGATTGATCTTCACGGCAGCGCCCGCTGCCTGGGCTGGGAAGTGATGGCGCTGGGCCGCCCGGCGAGCGATTTACCCTACATTTCAGGCCGCATTGAGCAACACTTCCGTTTAACCCTGGACGGCAAGCCGCTGTGGTTAGAGCGCCAACCGTTAGACCCACTTCACCCACGCTTTGTTGGGCGCTGGGGGCAGGGTGGTGCCACGGTGCAGGCCACGCTCTGGGCGGTGGGGATTGCCGACGCGCCTGCGGCGATTGAAGCCTTGCGTGAAGCGCTGCCGGATAACGCACGCTGGGCGGTGACCGTCCGCCATGGCGTGCTGCTACTACGCTACTTGGGTAACGCGCGTAATGAAGCCTGGGCATTATGCGAGCAGGCTTGGCAACTTTTGCGCCCCCTATGGATCGAGCGAGACGCCCACACACCGCGTATTTGGTTAACCTAATCGAATAGATTGCTGGAGAAACGCCCCATGGAATTAACCCCAAGAGACAAAGACAAGCTGCTGCTGTTCTCAGCCGCCCAACTGGCGGAGCGTCGCAAGGCGCGTGGTTTAAAGCTCAATTACCCCGAAGCGGTAGCGCTGATTAGCTTCGAGATTATGGAAGGTGCCCGGGATGGCCGCAGCGTGGCGGACTTAATGAGCTATGGCCGCGAGATTCTTAGCCGTGAGGATGTGATGGACGGCGTCGCCGAGATGGTCGACGAAGTGCAGGTGGAAGCCACTTTCCCCGACGGCACCAAGCTGGTCACTGTCCACACGCCTATTGTTTGAGGGGCGATTGAAAGGAGCAACCAAATGATTCCTGGTGAATATCAGTTAAAACAGGGTGATATCGAGCTGTGTGTGGGGCGTGAGCGGATTAGCGTGGAGGTGGCCAATACCGGCGATCGCCCCATTCAGATCGGCTCCCACTACCACTTCGCCGAAGCCAACCCGGCGCTGGTGTTTGATCGCGACAAAACCCGAGGCTTTCGCCTGGACGTGGCCGCCGGCACGGCGATTCGCTTTGAGCCCGGCCAGACACGCGAAGTCACGCTGATTCCCTATGTCGGTAAGCGCGAAATTTACGGATTTCGCGGCGATGTAATGGGCGCGCTCGATGGAGATAAACAATGAAGCCGACCAACAAGATCAGCCGGCAAGCCTACGCCGATATGTACGGCCCCACGGTGGGCGATCGCGTTCGTCTGGGCGATACCGAGCTGTGGATCGAAGTCGAGAAAGACGCCACCCATTATGGTGATGAAGTGAAGTTCGGTGGCGGCAAGGTCATCCGCGACGGCATGGGCCAAAGCCAGCGCGCCGATGACACGGTGATGGATACGGTCATCACCAATGCGCTAATTCTGGACTGGTGGGGCATCGTCAAAGCTGACGTGGGTATTCAGAAAGGTCGTATCGCCGCGATTGGCAAGGCGGGTAACCCCGACGTACAGCCCGATGTGGAGATCGTGATTGGCCCCGGCACCGAAATTATCTCCGGGGAAGGCAAGATTCTGACCGCGGGCGGCATCGACTCCCACATCCACTTCATCTGCCCTCAGCAGGTCGAAGAAGCGCTGATGAGCGGCGTGACCACCATGCTCGGCGGCGGCACCGGCCCGGCGACTGGCACCAACGCGACCACCTGCACGCCAGGCCCCTGGCATATCGGCAAAATGCTCCAGGCGGTAGACGACCTGCCGATGAATATTGGCCTGCTAGGCAAAGGCAACGCAAGCCTGCCGGAAGCACTGGAAGCGCAGCTGGAAGCGGGCGCCATGGGCCTCAAGCTGCACGAAGATTGGGGCACCACGCCTGCCTCGATCAATAACTGCCTAAACGTAGCCGATGCCTACGATGTGCAGGTGGCGATCCACACCGATACCCTGAACGAATCAGGCTTTGTGGAAGACACGCTGGCCGCGTTCAAAGAGCGCTGTATTCATACCTATCACACCGAAGGCGCAGGTGGCGGCCACGCACCGGACATTCTCACGGCCTGCTCGAAGGCCTACGTATTGCCGTCGTCGACTAATCCGACACGGCCCTATACGGTCAATACCATCGACGAACACCTCGACATGCTGATGGTGTGTCACCACCTGGATCCCAATATCCCCGAAGACGTGGCCTTTGCCGACTCACGCATTCGCCGCGAAACCATCGCTGCCGAGGATATCCTCCACGACCTGGGCGTGATCTCGATGATCGCCTCGGACTCCCAAGCCATGGGACGGGTCGGTGAAGTGGTCTGCCGCACCTGGCAAACCGCCCACAAGATGAAGGTGCAGCGCGGCCTGCTGCCGGAAGACGAAGCGATGGGCGCCGATAACTTCCGCGCCAAGCGCTATATCGCCAAGTACACCATCAACCCGGCGATCACCCACGGTATCGCCCACGAAGTGGGTTCCATCGAAGTGGGTAAACTGGCGGATCTGGTGCTTTGGAAACCGGCCTTCTTTGGCGTGAAACCGGCGATGATGATCAAAGGCGGCATGATTGCAGCGGCGCCCATGGGCGACCCCAATGCATCGATTCCCACGCCGCAGCCGGTTCACTACCGCTATATGTTTGGTGCCTTTGGCCGCGCAGCGAGCCAAACCCGGCTCAGTTTTGTCAGCCAGGCCGCTTTGGATGCAGGCATAAAAGAGACCTTGGGGCTAAACAGCGAACTGGCGGCGTGTAAAAACGTGCGGCAAGTGCGCAAACAGGATATGAAGCTCAACGACGCCTGCCCTGATTTGACCGTCGACCCGCAAACCTACGAAGTGCGCTGCGACGGTGAAATTTTAACCTGCGAGCCCGCCACCGAGCTCCCGCTGGCTCAGCGGTACCACTTGTTTTGATTGAGGCTATTCCATTAGGTAGAGGTGACGGGGGTAGGCCGTAGAGAGGGTCTTTTGCCATGGATGGCAAAAGTAGCGTACAGGGAGGTATTCACAGCGCCCTCTCGTAGGTCTACCCGCGGCACAGCCGCAGAGATAGCGAAGGGACGATAGCAATGCTAAAACTGATAGAACGTTTAGGGCCGGTAGACGAGAGCGCCGCCAGCGACACGCTGACGCTGCCCTTTGAACTGCGTATTCGCGGGCGCTTAAAAGCCCAAAGCGATGGCGGTCGCGAGCTGGGCCTGTTTCTTGATCGCGGCCCGGTGCTGCGCAGCGGCGAAGGCCTAAAAGCCGAAAGTGGCGAAGTGATACGTGTCTGCGCCGCCGTAGAGCCGGTGGTTACCGCGCGAGTAAGTAATGGCTTACCCCTGGCGCGACTGGCTTATCATCTGGGCAATCGCCACGTGCAGCTGGCGCTGGGTGAAGACGAAAAGGGCGGCTGGGTGCGCTTCCCGCCAGATCACGTGCTGGAAGAGCTTGCCGAGCTGCTAGGTGCCGAACTAGAGCACCACAACGCAACGTTCGATCCGGAGCCAGGCGCCTATAACCAAGTGGGCGGCGGGCATGCGCATTCCCACGGTCATGGTCATTCACACGACCACTCACACGATCATGACCATACGCATGAGCACCACCATGCCCACTGAGCTTAACGCACTAGAAAGACAAAGCGACGAGCTGGCGCTGCTGGGGCTGATGCAGTTAGTGAGCCCCGCGCTGCCGATTGGGGCCTTTGCGTTTTCCCAAGGCCTGGAAAGCGCCTTCGAGCTGGACTGGGTGCGCGATGAGGCGAGTCTTGCCGAATGGTTAAGCGGCGTACTGGAAGATGGCCTGACCCGCTGCGAGCTGCCCGTGCTGGCGCGTCTGCATGAAGCGTTCGACCAAGCGGATAGTCAATCAATTGCCACATGGGATGAGTGGCTGGCGGCCACCAGGGAAACCGCCGAGCTGGCCGCTGAAGACAGCCGCCTAGGCGCCTCGCTTAAACGACTGCTGGGCAGCTTGGAGTTATTGCCAAACGATCAGCAAATGCCAAGTGAAGACTTACTAACGCCTTTGCTACCGCCCCAGGCAGGCTATGTGACGCTGTTTGCCTATACGGCTCACTTGCGTGGTGTCTCTGTGCGCCAAACCCTGCTGGGCTTTGCCTGGGCATGGTTAGAAAACCAACTGGCGGTGGCCTGTAAAGCGCTTCCGCTGGGGCACACCGCCGCCCAGCGCGTGATTGAGCAGCTGCGCCCAGCCTTGGTGGGTGCCGTTAACCAAGCGCTAGCGCTGGATGATGATGAGTTAGGCCCGGTGCTGCCCGGCTTGGCCCTGGCCAGTGCGTTACACGAAACGCAATATTCGCGCCTGTTTAGAAGTTAAAAAGCTCATAAATTGAAAAGCTTAGAAGTTAACGAGGAGAGAACGATGACTCACTGTTTACGCGTTGGTGTGGGCGGCCCGGTAGGCTCCGGCAAAACCGCGCTGCTCAAGCAGCTCTGTTTAGCGCTGCGGGATTACTACGATATCGCCGTGGTCACTAACGATATCTATACCCGTGAAGACGCCGACTTTTTGCTCAAGCACGACGCCCTTCCGGCGGATCGTATTTTGGGCGTAGAGACCGGCGGTTGCCCACATACCGCGATTCGTGAAGATGCCTCGATGAACCTGGCCGCCATCGATGAGCTCCAGACGCGCCACCCAAAGCTGGAACTGGTCATGGTGGAGTCGGGCGGTGATAACCTGTCGGCGACCTTCAGCCCCGAGCTTTCCGACCTGACGCTCTACGTGATCGACGTATCCGCAGGCGATAAAATACCCCGTAAAGGTGGGCCAGGCATCACCAAATCAGACCTGCTGATTATCAACAAGATCGATATCGCCGAGTATGTGCACGCGTCACTAGAAGTGATGGAACGCGACTCGAAGAAAATGCGTGGCGAACGCCCCTTCGTATTTACCAACCTGTATGACGGAGTCGGGCTTGAAGAGATCATCCGCTTTATTCTCGATAAAGGAATGCTGGATGAACGGCGCCCGCAGCATACAGAAAAGACCGGCTAAAGCTTGCTAAGTGTTTACAAAAAAAACCGCCAGCTAATGGCGGTTTTTAGGTTTATGGGCGGCGGCTAATGAGGTAGTGGCTAAATCACCGCCAGCATGCCGCCATCCACATAAATGATCTGGCCATTCACGTAGTTCGATGCCGGGGAGGCCAGGTACACCACGGTACCCACGAGATCCTCGGGAACGCCCCAACGTTTGGCGGGGGTACGGCCAAGTATCCAGTCATTGAATTTGGGGTCATCGACCAGTGGCTGGGTCATCTCCGTGATCATGTAGCCTGGGCCAATGGCGTTGGTTTGGATACCGTGCTCGGCCCATTCCGCGGCCATGGATTGGGTCAACAGGCGAACGCCGCCTTTTGAAGCGGTATAAGCGCCCACGGTCGGCCGTGCGACAGAGCTCATCAACGAGCCGATATTGATAATTTTGCCGCCGTTGCCGCGCTCGATCATCTGGCGCGCCACGTTACGCCCCAACAAAAACGTGCTGGTCAAATTGGTCTTGATGACGGTGTCCCACTGGTCGAGTTCGACCTCCATGAGTGGGCGACGCAGCTGCATGCCAGCGTTATTGACCAGAATGTCGATAGTGACGCCCGCAGTGTTCAGTGCTTCGAGCGCCTGCTCAATGGCGGCTTCATCGGTAATATCAAACGACGTTGTTTGCACCGTATGGCCTTCTTCCGACAGCGCGACCCGAGCGGCTTCGAGTTTTTCTTGATTGCGGCCATGAAGAATAATAGCCGCGCCGGATTGCGCCAGGCCACGTGCCATGGCGAGCCCAAGCCCGCCGGATGAACCGGTGATAAGTGCGGTACGGCCGGTTAGATCAAACAACGTCATCGTTCTCACCTCTTGTAGCGTTTTATCGTCGCGTCGTTTTGCGATATGCGATTTCAAAGACTAGCTCAGCCGCGCCCAGGTTGCTCATTCCACCTGGGTGACGGGCTGGCGGCTTGGGTCGAGATGCCAGGGTAGGCCAAGGCGCGAGTTGCGTTCCAGCTCGGCAATCACCTGAGCGCCAAGGAGCAAAATGACGGCGCCGACTTCCAAGCTAATCAGCACGATCACCAGCGTCGCCAACGAGCCGTAAACGGCATTCACGAACGACAGGTTGGCAAAATAGTAGACCAGTAACAGCCGCACGCCCTCCCACAACAGCGCCGCCACGAAGCCACCCACGACCGCGCGGCGTAAGGCGATGCGCACCACCGGCAACACTTTATAAATCGCGCTAAAAAGCAGAAAAACACCAATGAAACTGGTCAGGTTAAGCACTGGCCCGGAAAAGCCAGCCAAAGGGAGTTCCCGCTCGAACAACATCAACACCAGCGAATTGAGTGAGCTGGCCAGGGTGACCACAAGAGTGAGTACCATGAGCGCCGCCCCCAGTACTACCATAAAGGCGTAAGGCAGCATTACTGAAACCCAGACACTGCGCTTGATGTGCGGTGTCTCTGGGGCATGGAAAATGATCGCCAGGGCGTCTTCTAGCATGCGAAAGGCGAAGGAGCTAAACAGTAGGAGAATAGGGAAGCTCAAAATGCCGATGACATCGCGGGAGTCGAGTAGGCTACGCACGGCTTCCAGCAGCACTTCCGCGTGGGCGGGCGCCATATGGCGGGCTTGTATGGCCAGCACATTGAGAAGATGCTGCTGATCCACTACCTGGGTTAAGAGCACCACGAGCACGGCAAACAGCGGTACAATAGAGAGCAAAATATTGTAGCCCACGCCGCCTGCCAGCAGGACACCGTGATTTTTCAGGAAATTGCGTATTACGCGCCAGGCAAAACGAGCCAACTGAGGAGTCAGGAGCATGGCAGCGCTAAACAGTGAGGAATTCCGAATCATGGCTTGCCATTCTCCTTGGGTACTAACGCCATGATACGCTGATGGCGATGGCAAGTAACAAGGGCAAATCGTCAGGCAGTCAGGAAATGAAGAGCAAAGATTGAAACAAGGGCCGCATCACTGCGTGATTAACAAGCGCCCAAAAAACAAAAAGGTCGCCCTGACCAGGCGGTAGAAGAGGTCAGGGCAACCGAAGAAAGTGCGTTAGCGTCATGCTAAAACGGGCCATCCCTGGCCACCACTCCCCTACCTTGACGGTATCAGTACGCTTTTACCTTAACCTAGGTTATGTGGCTGGGTTTTTTTAGCTAAATAGTTGCCTGTAAAGCAAAAAAATCTCAAAAAGCGGCTAAAGTTGACACACTCAAGGCCGATAAAACTTACATAGATAATAACACTCACCACGTAAGACTGGCCTTGGAACACAATAGCGATGACCACCTCTACTCCCCCTAAGCGAGCACTCGGTTTACAAACCAAAGTGCTACTGTTGGTGCTGCTTCCCCTTCTATTAGTCACCGTCGCGCTGGTGGGCTTCAAAGCCTACAGTAGCGCCCAAGACACCCGTGCCGCCTTAGCAGAACAGCGCGAATTGTTGATTGAAGAGCGCCGCAACGCGGTGCGCGACATTGTTCAGTTGGCCACTACCGCCATCGCGCCCATTTATGATGAAGCCGGTGCCAACGACGAAGACGCCAAGCAAGCGGTGGCCGAGTTGGTGCGATCCATGCGCTTTGAAGACAATAACTACATTTTCATCTACGACTATGAGGGTAACAATATCGTCACGGCACCTGCGCCAGAGCGTGAAGGTACCAACATGATTGATGCGCAAACCCCCGATGGCACCTATTTAATTCGTGAACTAATTAAAGTCGCGCAGAGTGGGGGAGGGGCCTATAGCTATTTATGGGAGTACCCGGGTACTGACAGAATTGAACCCAAGCACTCCTTCGTTGACCAGCTTGAAAAATGGGGCTGGCTAATTGGTGCAGGTGTTTACGTCACCGATGTTGAAGACGCCGTTGCCGAACTTGAAGCTGCGGCTGCCGCCGATTTGCGCCAAGGCATTATATTTGCCTCCCTGTTGGGGCTGGGTCTATTTGTTGTGATTGCACTGATAACGTATAGCTTGGTGCGTCGCACAGTCGGGCCGATCAAGCGCACTACCGCTGCAATGCACGATATTGCCCAGGGACGCGGTGATTTAACCCGCCGTTTGGAAGTCGAAAGTGGCGACGAAATTGGTAATCTTGCCGTTCAGTTCAATGCCTTTGTAGAGCGGATGCAGATGACCCTGCGCGACGTTCGCCGTAGCACGCTTAGCGTGCATCAAGCCGCGGGGGAGATCTCACAAAGTTCTGATGAACTTGCCACCCGCACCGAGCAAGCGGCGGCTAACCTGCAACAGACCTCAGCTTCCATGGAAGAGATTACCTCCACCGTCAATCACAGTGCCGATAACGCCCAGCAGGCCAATAAGCTGGTGCAATCCACCGCCGAAGTGGCCCGCGAGGGTGAGAGCGCGATGGGGCAAGTGGAAAGCACCATGCAGGATATCAACAACTCCGCATCGCGCATCAGCGACATCATCAGCATGATCGATGCGATTGCCTTCCAGACCAATATCCTGGCGCTCAACGCTTCCGTTGAAGCTGCGCGGGCGGGTGAGCATGGCCGTGGCTTTGCGGTGGTAGCCCAGGAAGTGCGTACTCTGGCCAGCCGCTCCAGTGATGCCTCGAAAGAGATTCGTACCCTGATCGATGCCTCGGTGCAGCACACGAATTCAGGCGCGAAATTAGTGCGCAGCGCTGGCGACACCATGCGCGAAATCGTTTCTAGCGTGGCGAAAGTCACCGATGTAATCGGTGAGATTAGCGCCGGTGCTAAGGAGCAGAGCAGCGGCATCGGCCAGATCAACACCGCCGTGGCGGAAATGGACACCATGACCCAGCAAAATGCCGCCATGGTGCAGGAATCCACCACCGCCGCCGCCAATATGCGCCGCCATGCGGAGCACCTGAGCCAGCTTATCAACTCCTTCGTGCTGGGTGACGATGAACCTACGCAGCGGCATCAGGCGCTGGCCTCGTCGTCTTCTTCCCAGGGCAGTGCGAGTGGCCTGAAACGCCCGGCGCTTTCGTCGCCACCCTCATCACAGCACTCGTCATCAAGCCGCCATGCTGAAGATGAGTGGGAGGCGTTCTAGCGCGTCAGGTTAATCGTTAGGAACAAAAACGGGGCTTGCCATTGGCAAGCCCCGTTGCGTTAACGCCATTTAAGATAAACGTTGTTAAGTGCCCGACCAGCCGAGCAAAATCGGCACGTAAACCACCAGCAGCAATACGCCGATCAACCCCAGCATGTAGGGGATAATGGCGCGGGTAATACGCTCCAGCGGCAACTGCGTGATCGAAGACGCCACGTACAGATTAATCGCCACCGGCGGGGTAATCATGCCGATCGAAAGCCCCACCACGATAATCAAACCAAAGTGGATCGGATCGATGCCCAGTTGCAACACCAGCGGCAACAGCACCGGCGTGAGGATAATCAGCGCACTGGCGGTTTCAATGAATACCCCGGTGAGCAAAATAATCCCGACGATCAGCAGCATGATCACGTAAGGGTTGGTCGAGAGTGACAGCACCGCCTGGGCAATCGCCCCCGGCACCTGCCAACTGGAGAGCGTCCAGCTCAGCACCGCCGACATGGCAATCACCAGCATAATGACCGCGGTGGTCATCGCCGAACGGATCAGCAGCTTGTAAATCTGGGGCAGGTTAAGGTCACGGTACACAAACAGCGACACCAGCATGGCGTAGTTCACCGCCACAACGGCCGCCTCTGAAGGGGTAAAGATTCCCGAGAAGATACCCCCGAGGATAATTACCGGCGTCATTAATCCCCAACTGGCGTCTTTAAAGGTCGTCCAGATAGTTGCCAGCGACAGTGGCGTACCCTTTGGATATTGTCGCTTGTAGGCCTGGGCAATCGCAATCGCCATCAACCCTAGCCCCATCGCCAGCCCCGGCAAAAAGCCGTTCAAGAACAGCTTGGAAACGGACTGCTGGGCGATGACCGCGTAGATAATCATCGGCACCGAGGGCGGGATCACCACCCCGATGGTGCCGCTGGCGGCGATTAAGCTGGCCGCTGAGGCCGGGTCGTAGCCTTTGCGTTTAAGCTCGGGCACCAGGCTGGAACCTACCGCCGCCGTGGTCGCGGCGCCAGAGCCCGAAATAGCTGCAAAGAACATGCCCGCCATCACCGAGACCACCGAGAGCCCGCCGCGCATAAAGCCGACCAGCGAATCGGCGAAGCTGACCAGCTTTTCGCTCACCTTGCCCTGGGCCATTAAATCCCCAGCGAGGATAAACATGGGGATCGCGACCAGGGCGAAGGAGTTAATGCCCTGGAACATCTGCTGGGTGACCACCATCAGCGGCACGCCGGACTGATAGAGGGCGTAAAGGGTGCTGGCGCCAATCGCAAAGGCAATCGGCACGCCGAGCAGCATAAACAGGAAGAACAGCCCGAAGAGCAGCAGCGTCATAGAGGCTCCTCCTGCACGTGGGTCGTCTCGTCGCCCAGCAGCAGTTCAATGATATCGACCAGCGCATACCACGCCATGATTGCCGCACAGATCGGCATGACTGCGTAAACGTAGGTCATCGAAAGCCGCAGCGAAGCGGATTTCTGGAAGCTTTGCACCTGCATATAGCGGTAGCCGATCACGATCAGCGTGATCATAAACGCCAAAACAATCAGCAGAGCAGCCATGCGCGCGATTTGGCGCAGGCGGCCGGGCAGGGCATCGACCACAAAAGTCACGGCGATGTGCCGCCCTCGCTGAAACGCCAGAGTGCCCGCTAAAAAGGTGATCCAAACCAGCAGAAAGCGGGCGACCTCTTCCGTCCAGCCAACGGCGGTGAATAGCACCCGAGAGACGATCTGCAGGGTAATCACCCCAATTAGCGCCGCCATGCCCGCAAAGACCACGGGCTGGATGATGGCATCCAGCCCGCGCTCAATTCGACGCAGCAGCTTTAACAGCGGTTGAGTCGTGGTGGTCACTTACTTGAGCGCCGCCTGGATGCGCGGCAGGTAATCACCAAACTGTTCGCCATACTTCTCGTATACAGGCGCGACGGCGGCTTGGAAGGCTTCCATATCCGGTGCGTCGTTAATCTCCATGCCTGCATCGCGCAGGGCTTGCAGCTGCTCGCTCTCCATCTCTGCGTTCACCTGGCGCTCATGCTCGGCGGCTTCCTGGGCGGCTTCAAGCAGTACCTCTTGCGCCTGTTCCGGCAGTTGGCTCCACGCAGGCATGCCCATCACAAAAATTGCCGGGGCGTAGGTGTGGCGCGAAAGGGTCATGTAGTTCTGGGTTTCATCCAGGTTGAACGAGTGAATCACGTTCACCGGATTTTCCTGACCGTCGATAGTGCCTTGCTGCATGGCGGTCAGTGCTTCGGTCCACGCCATAGGAATCGCGTTGGCACCCAGCTCGCGGAAGGTATCGGTGTAAACCGGGTTTTCCATCACGCGGATGCGCAGGCCATCCAGGTCTTCCGGCGTATTAATCGCCCGCTCGCTGTTGGTCAGGTTACGGAAACCGCGCTCGGCATACGCCATGCCTTTCAGGTTCACTTCAGAAAGCTTGTCGAGCAGCTCCTGGCCGATTTCGCCATCAAGCACTTCGTAAGCGGCTTCCGGGGAGGGGAAAAGGAACGGCAGTTCAAACACCGCCATCTCTTCCACAAAGTTGGCCACCGGCCCGTTGGTAATCACGCCCATATCCACGGTGCCGATCTGCATGCCTTCCAGCAGCGTGCGTTCGTCACCCAGAGTGGCGTTGGGGAAAATTTCGATATCCACCTTGCCGTCGGTGCGCTCTTCCACCAGCTCTTCAAACTTGGTGGCGGCGATGTGGAAACCATCCTGCTCATTGACCACGTGGGCCAAACGCAGAGTAACGGGGTCCATATCAGCAAAATCAGCGGCGTTCGCGGCGCTCACCAGCGCCAGTGAGATGCCCAGTGCCAGCGTGCTACGTGCAAATGTTTTCATATTATTGTGTTCCCGATTTTTCTAAGGTGCAGAAGTGCTCCCAAAGCATGCACTAGAGAAGGGAAAAGGGTCAATTGAACAAGCCCGCAAAACCGCTTCGCGGCTGGACACAGCCGCCCCGCACGGTTACGATACGCACCCACAAGCGCCCGTAGCTCAGTTGGATAGAGTATCGGCCTCCGAAGCCGAGGGTCGCAGGTTCAAATCCTGCCGGGCGCGCCATCATTTCAAGGGCTTACGTTACCGCGTAGGCCCTTATTTTTTGCGTGTGCCCAAATGGTGCCCATCTTGTGCCCCTTTTGCCCAATTCTTACGCTTTGGCTTACTCCTCTTCGATGACTATCGGCTTTTTCAGGGCACGATGTTGGGCACGTCGTTATTGGGCAACACCCATCCACTCCGCTAAGTGCTGGTTGGCCTTCAATCGTTGGCGTTGAAGTAAGACGCTATCAAACAATATCGAGAGAAGCCTTTGAGTTGGCAATAGGAAGCGCAATGTCAGCCTCGTCACGAAATTGCTGCCGTATAGACCTGTCATCATCCAGGGAGCGCCACCATTGTAAAATATCTTATCTGGCATTCTGCATAACGCTAGCTGAAGGTAAGCGATCGGACTTTGCTTGATTAACTTTTTCGGTGGTTGTTAGTAAATTCCACAGATCGTTATTGTTCCAACGCGACCAGGAGAAGCAGTGATCTACTGCATAGACCCAATGGTGTAAATCATTCTGGGACCAAACGCAGGGTAACGGTGTAGGATCTTTCATGCGTTGATTCATTAGCAAACGTACCTGTTGTGTATCACGGCGGCTTTCCTGCCATTGTAAGGCTGATGTAGTTTGCCAATATCATAATTTGCGTCGTAGCGCTGCATGAGCTGAACCCACTCATGAACTATCGCCGGTTCTAGCCAACAGGCATATCGACTCATAGAATCCCATAGCGGAGTTGGAATGCTGTACGTCCCGAATGAGGCTAGTGTGTCGCTATCGAGGCGAATCGCTTGCTCACGGATACGAAGTCTCTGACTATTTCCATCGAAGATAGGGCGCTGGCTGCCTGGCCACGTAGTGAAGTGTGTGGGCATCTTAAGGATGGTCAGACAAGCATCTCGAATTGCGCGCATCACCGTGGCCGCGACTTGAGGGTCGTAAAACGGGGAGCCGATACGTAAGTCATGTGGAGAAACCAGCTTTAGGCGATAAAAGTCGTCTTTAGCAAAGCCATAGCCTCTGTTACCGAGTGCTTGGCGCAATTGGTGGTCTATTACCAAAGGGCGGTATAGCTTTAGCCAAAAAAGTCCTACCGCACCCAATGGTACTGTTACCCACTCTTCCGTACGAGAGATCACGATACCAGGCGCGCTGTCGGCTAAGCGCGTCAAAGTACGTAATAACCCCAGCTTGTAAGACGATGCTTTATCATCATTGACGATGATGTGTCGTAATGTGGGTAATGCACCTGAGCCATCGTCCGGTAATTTGAAGACACGTAAATGCCAAGCGATACCATCCCGGCCGAGTTGATCGTCATTGTGGCTTGTTTGTAACGGCAGAAGCGCTAAGTTTTGTGACCAATGCTCTAATGCTGCCAGGTTCACTGCTTGGAATAGGCGCTCATCACAACTTGGGCCTTCACTTCACGGCAGGTAATAACAAGAATTACACCGGGTGCCAGCAGTGACGATAGAACCCGTAACGCTCGCTGTTGCTCGTCATGATCAAGATGCATCCAGACAGCAGATACCAATATCAACTGAAATCGTTGCGATAGGTGAAGCACGAGGTTCAATGAAGGCAGAGTATCGTTCAGCCATGAGATATCATTACCAATCGTGTGCGCCTGACCTAGTGCTCTTAAACGGTCGGCAGGTTCCACATCTATGACCTGCCAGCCTCGCTTCGCTAGAGCTTTCGCGTCGCGACCACTGCCCACACCAACGTCTAGCGCTAAGCCTGGAAGCGAGCGACCGCTCAAGAAAAAATTAAGTGTTTATTTAAGTGCGACGCGGTGTTGTACCGTGGTACCGAACAAATTGGAACTGACCATGGCCCACGCGACAATTACAAATTGGCAAAACTCTCTGGAACGAGCCCAGCAGCTGTTCTGGAAAAAAGCGAATTCTCTTTGAATATTTAGGTAGCAAATTAGTGCGTACGAATTATTTAAAATAATATGGGTTATGAGGGGATGCTAAATGCGGATAGGTCCCTTGCGAAACGGGGTCTATAAAATAGGGTTTTACTTATAATCATTTGATTTTGAAATGTTTTTATATCAGCTTCATACGTGCCAAAAAAACCCACCTCGCGGTGGGATTATTGGCACTTATGAAGCTGAGCTCCGCTGTGTTTCAAACAGCAGCGCTCATCTGCTTTCAAGAGGCATTACGATCCGGCAGTTCAGATGCTGCAAACTGGTCATCGTTGCTAGTTGAGTAATGCAATTCAGAGCTAGGCTCGATAACAGCGTTTTTGGCAGCGTCGCCGTTCACAAGCGTCAAATCAGCTGGGGCAATGCGCAAATTTTCGGTACTGTAGTTTGCAGAAGTGCTTGCATGAACGATTTCATTAAGTTCACCAGCCCCCTGTTCCGCTAGAGCAGCAGTAGACGTTAATGTGATGGCAATGGCAGAAATAAGCGTAACTTTTTTCATGGTTGATACTCTCTTTAATTTACGGATCCAATGATCAGATCGTTATGGCGTGCTGCATCAGTAAGTGCGCTAATATTAACTGCGCAAAATAAATAAAAAAATTGATTAAAAGTACTGTTTATATTCGTTTTTATCGAATTATTTAAAGTTGCTGTTTTTGAACAGACCTGCCAACGGTTATATCCATAATTTTCATTACACTAGCGAAGATGTTCTAAGTGGCCACAAAGCGGCGACGCTAATTTTCGCTGAGCGCGTACCTCAATAAATAGCGCATCATCACCGTGTCAAAGCTCACTGGCAAAGTAGTCATACGTGTGTGGGCTCAGCCCGGAAAGCAAACGCCCTAATCACATGAAAATTCATCTGCTTTATCGGTTAGGGATTGGTTTGGTATGACAGTTAGTCCGATTACCCTCAAGGCTGCTTGGCTAAGCCCTCTGCCTCAAGACACTGGTTAAAAACTCACGATAAGACCGATAATCTTGAATTTTGGTCAATAGGCGTGAATAAATCACGCTATTTTCGCCTGAAAAATACTTTTCGTGTATCTCATATGTCTACGGCACTCTGTCGCTGTCAGCAGAGCGCCTTCTGAGTATGGGAGGTGTGCGCGATGGCCCACGTTGTTACCCAGTAGGCCTGTGGAGCGCTAGATCTCCCTTGTTAACAGGTGATGCCAGCCGCTCATGCCAGATTTGAACCACAGGCCCAAAAATAGCCGTTACCCGTTCCGCTGGCTTAGGCGTGCTTGGATGATACCGCTAGCCAGTATCAAAGCGCCGCCGATCAACTGCAACGGCGATAAGGCTTCGCCGAATAGGCTCCAGCCGAAAAGTACCACTGCCAGCGGCTCGCAGTAGGCCAGGGTGCCGTACAGTGCGGTGGGAAGACGGTTTATCGCCAACACGGCAAACAGCAGCGCGACAAAGCCCGGCACCAGGCCCGCCCCCAGCAGCCACGGCCACTGCCAAGGCGCGGCGCTTAACCCCTCGGGTTTAATCAGGGCGAAGGGTAAAATTGCCAGCGCGCCGAACAGTAGCTGCCAGAAGGCACCGGTATGGCCGTTATGACGTGGCGGCAAGCCGCGATTGGTCAAAATAAAGCCGCTGTAGGCAAGCATCGCCAGCAGTGCAAATCCTAGTCCTGTGGCGTCACTGCCGTTGTCTAGCTTTAGCTGAAACTCCTGCATCATTGCAAAGCCAAATAGTGCTGTGGCAATGCAGCCGAGTTGCGCGCGCCTCAAGCGCTCATGAAAGACGAAATGCGCTATTAACGCGGAAAACACCGGCGCTAAATACACCACCATAATGGCGTTGGCCATCTGTGTGTAGTTCATCGCCTGCACGTAAAACAGGATAAATGACGCTAGCAAACCGCCGGTGATTACTACTCCCCAGCCAGGAGCGTGGCGTAGATGTTGGCCGCGGCGGGTAATGATCAGGTAAAGCAGCAAAAAGCCCGCGCCCAGACCTAGTCGGTAGAACGTGATGCTTTCCGCGCCGAGCTGTGTAATGCGCGAAATCACCCCGATGGTCGCCATGCCCACGGCGGCGGCAACGGCAAGTAGTAAGCTAGATAACGGCACGATGGTAGAGCGAGAGGGCATGACGGCAACCAGGTGGGAAAAGAAAAGCAGGAGATGCTACCGCTTTCGATATTGTTCTGCCTTCAATAAAGCGACTAATCTTGAATTCAGGGTTTTAAGCGGGGTTATTTCACGTTTTTATAGAGAATAAATGTCGACGTCACACCTTGATTGAATAGCGCTACACTTTAGAGTCCGAGCCTACTTATGGAGAGTAGCCATGATGCGACACGAGAACATCCTCGCAGGCTTGGGCGGCATGGGATTAGATGAGGCTATAAAGGACACCCGCGCCGCACTCGACCAGCAATGGCAACCCTCTCAGTTGAGTGTGACCACTGCTAACGTCAACATATGCCTGACGCAGGAAGAGCGGTTTGCAATAGGGAAGGTAATACGTGAAATGTTGAAAGATCGATTATTGGTACTGGAAAACGAATCAGATTGCTCAGACCTCGTACGCAATTATCCTTTCAAAGATAATCGAAGGTAATTCAATAAGCTTATGATATTAAGGTATTTGATGATTTAGTAATTGGTCGGTTGGCCAGAATTAGAAAAGGTGGTGCAACATTGGGTGGTAACGCTCCGAAAATCGAATAGGCATCTTTCGAGTAAAGGCGTACAGACATCAATAGCGAGCCTGAACAATTATTCAACTTCTTGAGCAGAATTAATAGAAGGGGCTAAAAACCACGATCAAGTCACCGCAGAATGGCGAGGTTATGTGTAAACGCCTCTGTCTATCCTCTTAATCAGATCCAGCACCTGCTGACCGTCTACCTGCATGACATCAATGGGACGCTGCCAACTAAGCCCTATAGCTTCACTGTGTAACCACTTGTCCGCTGCTGTTCGATCCCCACCAAACAGCGCTATAGCCGCCCTCCAGATGACGATTGTACTTTCCTGTTTTGAGTCATCAGTACTAAGCATATCTCTTCACCTCTAGTAAATTCTTGAGGAATCAAATTTTAGATGAGTCACGGCAGTATAGGTTTTGTATTCACTTATTCTTCTTTGCTAGACAGCATAGGATGAAAAATAGTCCCTGACGTAAGTTTTTCTTCTAACTCGCCAGCCATAAGCACTTCTCTACGGCTTGGGTAATGGCGCAGCAAGCGTCGGGCCTCTTGTCGCTTCTCATCAGGAAGGTATTTATCCTTGCTCAGTTCAATCAGAAAGGCTTCAGTCTGGATAATTGCACGTGTCCGTTCATAAGGTAGCGTCGACGTCACCCCATCTTCAGTAGCACCTGGATTTAGAGTCTGAAGTTACTTTATCGTTTTTTAACACCAGTTGCTCGGCATAGGCAGAAGGCGTTAATCCTCCAAGTCCTTTCTTCGGTCTTTCCTCGTTGTATTCCCGTCGCCACGCCTCGATGATGACTCTCGCGTGATGCAGGTTGGTGAACCAGTGCTCATTTAGACATTCGTCTCTAAAACGGCCGTTGAACGATTCGATGTAGGCGTTTTGATTGGGTTTTCCAGGTTCAATTAAAAACAGAGCAACACCACGCTGATGAGCCCACGTCAGCATGGCGCGTCCGCAGAACTCCTTGCCATTATCTGTACGAAGGGCACTTGGAAGGCCACGTTGTAGCGCTAGATGATCCAGAATCCGTGTTAACGACAGCCCGTCAATGGCACGGTCAGGCACGATAGCCACGGCTTCATGGGTGGCGTCGTCGACAATGGTGAGGTTCTTGATCACTCTCCCTTCCGCCGTGCGGTCAAACACAAAATCCATTGACCAGACCTGATTGGCAGCACTAGGGCGGCCCAGGGGCTTGCGTTCAGACAGGGGAATCTTCTTACGCTTGCGTCGCTTTACCTGCAACCGAGCCGCCGCGTAGAGGCGTTCGACGCGCTTGTGATTGACCTGTTCACCGGCTTGACGCAGCTTCAGGTAGATCATGCCCGCGCCGTAACGACGATGCCGATGGGCCAAGGCAACAATGCGTTCACGCAATGTCTCATTGCGGTCAGGGGCCGGTTGGTAGCGCAATGCACTGGCACTCATACGAATGACACGGAGCGCTCGGCGCTCACTCAGGCCACGTGACACCATAAAACGCACCACGTCTCGACGTGCCAGGGCGCTCACCACTTTTTTCTCAGCGCCTCGCGAGTGACCTCCATCTCCAATAGCGACTCCGCGAGCAGCTTTTTCAGGCGTCCATTTTCGGCTTCGAGCTCTTTCAGTCGCTTGGCATCGGGGACGCTCATGCCGCCAAACTTGCTGCGCCAAAGGTAATAACTGGCTTCCGAGAAACCGTGCCGACGGCATAGCTCTTTGATGGGGAGTCCCGCCTCGGCTTCGCCCAAGAAGCCAATGATCTGTTCTTCGCTGAAACGCTTCTTCATGTCCAATCTCCTTAGCATAGGATCAGACTCTAAAGTGTAGCGCTACTCAATCTGGGGGTGACGTCGGCGTCATTAGACTTCTCTCATTGTTTCTAGAAGCGATTGGATTGAGTATATCTCACTAAATCGCCCCGAGTATTCTAGGCACTTGTTAGGCTCTTTATGGCCTGTGCGCTTGGGCAAGCGGTAGGCTCGCCTGTCATCGGTTTATTAGTCGACGGATTTGGCTATGCGGATGCATTTGCGATCTTCTCCGTGATAGGTATTTTGATAGCCGTGTTATCGCCCATCTATCCGGGCCATATCGACTATTGGGCGGATGAAGAAGAGCCGCAGTCTGTTGAAGATACTGGCCTTCAGGCCGCGTACGACCACCAGCTGTTGGACGATGATGGTGAGCCTATCGAACCCGTGTAAGAAGAAACCGTTACGGCCTCGTCTAGTGGGTAACAACATTATGTGGCAAGTAGCTTTAGCAAAGGATCGCGACCTTATGAGCGCTGAAAGAGAAAACGTAATACTACTTGATGGCGGGATGGGACAGGAACTTAGAAAACGCAGCTGCCAGCCGGTATCACCTTTGTGGTCCGCTCAGCACCTAGCAGCTCCTGTTTATATGCTCAATATAGAGCATGGCCGCGATAGGATTTGAAGGGCGGGGCGGTGGTAAAATCACTTCCAGAGCGACGGCAATGGCCAAAAGTTCCGCCTCGCTATTAGCCGAGCCACATAATTGTAACCCCAGTGGTGAGCCTGCCTAATAGCAACAAACGTTCGGGACATAAGAGCCCGAGCTCCTTATGTCGCTTCATTCACTAAGAAGTAAAATTTTTCTTAGTCCATGAGGGCAAGTTTAATTTATACACATTGTCCCCCTTTAATACCGGTTATATCTAGATGCCTATTTGACTGGGCTCAAGCTCACTCAAGACAATCATTAATGCAATGAATGGGCGTGAATGACGCTTAAACGAGTGCTGAAAACCAATGGGAATTAAAAAATCAGCATGAGAAGCCCAATCACCACTAACAGGCCAATCATAAAAATAATGCCTACCGTGCTAGCCAAAAACTTCAACATAAAAACCTCTCCTTTCGTTTTTCGATTAGCTCATCAGTAAGCTAACGTTGGTAAAGACGCAACGGCGATGGGGACACAGCAACTTGGTTACTTATCACGTCAGTGGCTGTTTAACGATAGCGTGCTGGCGTATCGCTGGCCGTGCAATTTCAAGATAGGCGTTCAACCGGCGGTGTGCAAACTACCCTGATCGGCTAAAGGGGGGCAATCAAAGTAAGTGGATGATGAGAAACGAGAACGCCCCACCGGAGATAACAATGGCCAATAGGGCGAGTAACCCATCGTGTGCCACCAGCGAAAGCCCAAGGATCAGCAATGCCAGCCCGGCGGCCGACGAAGAAAACGGCACCAGCTCCATCAACGGCATGCAGAGACCGACGATGACGCACAGCATGGCAATGCCATAGCTGCCACTCCGATGCACTAAAAACGTTAATCGCGGTTTAAGCACGCGGTCTATGCCCCGCGCTGGCTTGCTCAGCCAATCGAGCGCTTTTTGCAGTTTGGCATGCTCAACTGATCGGTTGAGGATAAACGCGGGCAACCAAAATTTTTTCCGGCCAATCAACATTTGGACGGCGACTAGCAAGACAAATATCGCCATGAAAAACGACATGCCCGGTATGCCGCTAAGCGGGGAAAATAGCGTGATGCCGATAAGCATCAACAACGGCCCAAACGAACGGCTGCCAATCGCTTCGACGACCATGCCGAGAGAGACGTGATCATTTTGGTGGGTCAGTTTGCCAATTCGCTCGAGCATTTGTTCAAGATTTTGTAAGGGCTGGTCCATCCTTGACCTCCGTGTAATAGGCACTTAATAGCACACTGCTATTTAACGATGATGTTATTTTCCACCGTCTTCACGTTATCTTGCTCCCGTGTGATGGCTTCGGCCCTGCCGCGCTGTTGGGGAGTTTCGACAAAACCACTGAGCATGGCGTGATCGCCGTTCAAATCCACATCAATGGCTGCACCGACCAGCTCTTGCGCTTCAAGAAGCCGGGCTTTGATTTGCACCGCTGCAAACGTGTCTTGTTGTGCAAGCCGAGCGGCATCATTGATCGGCGAGTTGGTACAGCCAACCAGTAATGCGCAGAGCAGCAGGCTACGCACTCGCCACTGCGTAAACCAGTGGTAGTGGGGCATTATTGGGTTTCTCCCTCTTGAATGGCGTCGCGAGAACGGCTGATCAATCCTTGGCAATATTCCATCTCAGGGCCTCTGCCCACCTCCAGTAGTGGTAAGAGGGCGGTCAGCGGGCTAGCCAGGGCAGCGAGTGCTGCGCTGGCCCCCGCGCGCCTAATCAGCCCTTGGCGGTGCACGCTAGTCTCAATATGGTTGAAAGTGCCCCCAAGTGAAGCGGGGAGCGGCCAACCAACACGCTGGGGTCTTTGGGGTGGGCGATGATGCTGATATCGAGACGCTCATTATTTAAATTTACCTGGCCGCCAGCGGTGAAGGTGGTATCGCGGGTGTCCACAACGAACGTATCCAAGTGCGTTAGTCCATCTCTGGCTTGAAGGTCGGCGTAAGCGCAATCAACGGGAATGGGGTTGCGATCGCGTAGCCAGCTTGCCAATGTTTGGCCAGCATCCAATCCTGCCATCTCGACCAGTAGAGCATCCAGCCGTCCGCCGGTCATCAACAGAACGACGCCACCATCGGCAGAGGCCAGCATTTCCGCAATTGATGCGCCTTCGATCCAGAGCTTGCCGCGCCCCCCGATGGTGCCGGTGCTATCGTCAGCCAGCGCCCAGTGACGCAGTGTGACGTCAAGATCCACGCCCTGTACTTCCACCTGTAGCGTGCCGCTGGGTGGGGTAGTGACGGTATTTAGTGCGAGGGTGAGATCGACACTGCCCGCGCCTACGCCAAAACTCAGCGGCTCGAAGCGCCCTCGGCCATCTTGAAGCGCAAAATCGATGAACACATTACTCAAGGGAATCTCCCCTGCGCGCACGGATTGGCCTTGGTAGCTTATATCCGCCGCGACACCTTGCCATGCCTGGGTAATGATCGCTGTGTCGGGCAGTATGAAACGGTCGTCGGTGGCGTTTTCTGGGGTTTCACCCGCTAGAAAGCCCAGGTCCTCAACGTTGAGATGAGTCGAGCGTAATGCCCCCGTCACTTTAGGCGGGCTGACGCCGGTATCGAGAGCCAAGCGCCCATGGAGATCGCTGCCACCAATGATGCCTTGCAGTTCAGTAAACGCCCATCGCTGGTCGTTGAGATCCAACTCCCCTGTGACCGAGTAGGCAGGCAGCGAGGGTAGGCCGATACCGAGCAAGCGGCTCAGGCGCTGCGGATTGGGCCCTTCAAGAGCGAGCTGTAAGTTCAGCCCTTGCAATGCCAGAGGGCGCCGCAGCGTGCCGTCTAGGCTGATGTACGTATCGACGATATCGGCTTCTAAATTCACCGCATACGCGCGGTCGGGGTCGCGCGCGTTAAGTAAGGGGTCGCCTTGTAGCGAGAGAGTGGCTGGCGCGCCGTCATAGCGGCCTTCACCTTCTAGATTGAAAGTTTGGGTGCCTGCCGTGCTGGTGAGGGTTTCCAGGGTAAACGTCAGCTCAGTGCCAGCCTGTGGGTCACTGAAATGCAGCACCGAGGGCTCAAACGCCAGCCGACCCAGGTATGGCCATTGCCACTCATCGCGCCTATCACTGAGAGGCGCTTCGTCGATGTCCATGTGGAGCTCTCCTGAGGCGCGGCCAAGCCGGTCTTCGATGGGCGTGAAGGTGTCGCCGAGCCTGGATAGGGCGATATTACCCACATCAATATCAAGATGCCCCGACGCAGGTGGCTGCGCCGCATCCAGCGTTAAGCTGGCGCTAAGCGAACCGTCACCCAGGCGAAACCGAACCGGCTCGGCTTCCAACTGGCCTGCTTCCAGGTTGGCGGCGAGCGTCAAGTCGTTCAGGGCCAAGCCGTTGGGTAACACTAACGTATTGGCGTTAAGCGACAGCTGCCCATCGAAGGTACGCAGTGGCGCCAGGAAAGATTCATTCGCTGCCGCTTCGCTCTCGGCGGGGGTCGTTCTTTCTATGAGTTGCGCCAGGTCGATCCGCCCGGCTTCAAGATCCACCTCGACCAACGGCCGCTCACCGCTGAGCACGTCGATACTGCCGTTCACCTGGGTGGAGCCAATGCGTCCTTCAAGGCCCGTGGCGCTCCACTGATCATGATCGCGTACCAGCTCGCCGGTAAGCCTAAACCCAGGCAGTGGAGGCAGCACCGGCCCAAACCAGTTTTCCAGCTGCTGTGCACTGTCGGCGGTGAGGGTCATGTCGGCGGCAAACGTTTGGGGCGATAGTAGCGATGCTAAGGTGGTATCCGCCTGCGCCCGCACAGCGTTGGAGGTGGCGTCGATATGCAGCGGGTAATCGTGCCGCAATGTGTTGTTTTCCAAGTTCAGCAAGCGCGTTAACGGAGCTCCCTGGGCGTCTATTGCTAGAGGCTTGTCTCGCCAAGTGCCGTTGACGTTAAGCAGCAGCTCAGGCGGGGTTTGTTCGCCGCTGGTCGCGAGGGTGCCTGCAAGATGGGTGTTGGTGTTTGGCTGCCGATAATCAAACCGCGCGTGGCCGATGTGCAGGTGGGTAAGCAGGGTCTCTATGGCTAGCGTAGGGCGCTGTTCCATGGGTTGAAGCGCAAGGGAGATATCAGCGCTTTGAAGTTTACCCGACGGTAGGGCTTGATCGATTTGCGAGAGATCGAGTTGCGATAAGGCTAGCTGGGCGTCTGCTTGAACGCTATCGGGGCTGCTGGTGAGGGCGATATCTGCTTGGGCATGGCCGCCCGCGATGTCGAAAGTGAGCGGGGTGAGAGCGACCGAGTGGTCAGCGAGTTCGAGTGCCCCTTGCAGGTTATGCAGCGTTGCTTGTTCGAAGATTAGGCGGTCGGCGGCGATCGATACATTTCCGCGCACGGCCGGTAGCACGGGTATTGAGAAGCCCTGACTTACTCCGCTTTTGGGTAAGGCTGGCCGTAACGCCGCCACATCCACTGTCGAGGCATGCAAACGGCCGTCAAGGGAGGGCACTTCACCGGACGTATCTAATGTCAAGTCACCGCTGAGCTGGCTTTCGGCCGTGGCGATATCTACGTTACTTAACCGCCACTGATTGCCTTGGCGCGTTAGATCAGCCGCTATTTCAAGGTTTTCAAGCACGACCTGGGGCAGTTCGAGCTCTTTTGCCCAATCGCGGAGTTGATGCAGGCTTAGCTCGCCACTCGCTTGAAAGCGTTGTAATGAAGGCGCTTGGGGAAGCTCGAACGTTGTGGTCAGTTGGCTCTCGCCAGCGCTGAGAGAAATGTCGCCGCTGAACCCTTCGCTTTCAGCCAAAAATGCAGCGATGGGATCCGTTTGGGCTTTCAGCCCAATCGCTCGTTGTTGAACCTTTAAGGTTGCCTGTGTGCGTAACGTCTCATCCCCTGCCTGCGTTTGAAGCGACGAAATAGCCACTGATAGCGGGCTGGCAGTATTGGCGCGCCAGTAACGCACCATTGAGTCGGAGACAGCGAGAGAGGGTAATGAGAAAGAAGAGGAGGTGTTTTCTGCCGACGCGGATTGGGTGGTTTGCTCATCGCCCACTACCCAGTTTGCGGGTGCGTTAGCGCGTTGCTCCAAGTTAAGCGTCGAATCATCAAACTTCAGCTTCTCCAGCGTCAGTTCGCCTTGCAACAAATCGATGAGAGAGGGCCTTAACGTGACCTGTTCGGCGTTCAACAGGTTGTCAGCGGTAGCCCAATCGGGGTTGCTTATTGCCAATTGATGCAGCGCAAGCTGAGGATGTGGAAACAGGTTTATTTCCACATCCCCGTGAATCGCCACTGAGCGACCCGTTGCCTTCTCGATACGGTCAGTGATAACAGGCTTTAAAAAATTCCAGGGCATTAACGCTAAGGTCATGATGATAAGCGCGATACCGATGAGCGGCGCCATCCACCATCGCCTTAGGCGTTTGGAATCCCGATGCGGCATTGTATTGGCTACCTTTTTTGTACGCTAAATACGCAAAAATGTACTGAAGACACTCTTTGCTCTTAAGGTTGTTAATATAGTCGCTGGGGTAAGCGTTTGCATTTGCGTTATGTAGTTAACCTTTATTTAAATTTTTATTAAGCTGCTAATGAATAAGTTAAAGCAAGATAAAAGTGTGGCATTTATTTAATAACTTTTTTTAAAAAATAGTGTAGCCAGTTTTGGCACGGATACGCAAAAGAGGCGAAGATGCTTTTTTGTTTATAGTAAAGTCATTTAATATCAGTGTCTTGAGATTCTAGTGAGAGCTATAGATTAAGTTGCTGTGGTTCGTTAACGCTTAAGCCAGTGCGCTTTACAGAGATAGCGCTCTTTTCTAACGTGAAAACACACCAACAGACGGGAGATAGAAAATGGCGATCAAACGGAATGTATGTGTCACCACGTTAGCAGTAACGGCCACCGCTGCCGCTTTACAAGCAAATGCTCAGCAAACCCAGTCTCAAGAGGAGAGCGTAAATCCTTTGGGAGATTGGAACTATGAAGAGATATATCAATCAGGCGGTATTAAAGCCGATAACCTGTTAGATGCTGAGGTCTTTGGTGAAGATGAGGATGAGATCGGCAGTGTCGAAAATGTGTTAGTGACTCAGGACAATAAGATTGCCGCCATCATCGCCCAGGTAGGCGGTTTCTGGGACATTGGTGATACCCACGTGCTAGTACCTTGGGAAGAGGTTGAGCTGCATGAGGATGGCGTAAGGGTTCCTGTCACTGAAGACAACGCCGATGAGTATGGGCTGTTTGACGCTGAAGAGTATATTTCTCAGCAAGATCTTAGCCGTACCCAGCAAGTTGAGGATGATGTTGACGCTGGAGCGGGTGTCTGGAAGCTGACGGACTTGCTTGACGACTATGCAACGGTCGGGGATAGCATTGGCTACGGTTATATCGACAACATTCTCTTTTCGCGTGAAGGCGACGTGCAAGCAGTCATCGTCGAGACGGGCGCTGATTTCGGCGCTGGTACCTACGCATACCCGTTTTATGGCTACGACCATGGCTGGAACCCAGGCCAGACAGCTTACTATACGCAGTATAATGAAGACGAAGTAGGCGACATGGAGTCTTTCGATTTCGACCAATATGAAGGTTTATTGGATGATTAATCGTTAGTAGCTTCATTATGCTTGAGAGCGAACACGAAAAAAGAAGTGCCGGTTTCTTAACGAGTGTTTGGGTAGCTGCCGAGGCACCGTTAAGGAACCGGCTTGTAAGGTGCATAAGACTATCGAAACGTCATTCATAAAATAGGTGACTGTCGATGAATACAGCTAATTTATCTCGCATCGTGTTAACCGCGATGGCTTCCCTCCTGCCGGTGCACGCCTACGCAAACATTGATGGTTCATCCTCTCAACAGCAAACCGGCCTAAATAACCCAAGCCAGACACAGCATGATCAAGCCACTCGGCCGCTCAATGAATGGGATTACAATGCTCTTTATGAGCAGAGTGGGTTTGGGGCAGACGCCTTCTTAGAGGCAGCGGCTTTCTCTCCCCAAGAAGATGAAATAGGCGAAATAGTTAACATCGTGCTAGACCAGCAGAACCAAATTGTCACTGTCATCGCCGAAGTAGGCGGGATGTGGGATAGCGGAGACAGGCATGTTGCCATCCCCTGGGATGAGGTCGAGCTGTTTGAAGCCGGTATTAAAGTGCCAGTACGGCAGGATAACGTCGAGGAGTACGACCTTTTTACCAATGTTACGATAGATGAAGCCTATATTTATAAGCAAGAAATGGAGCGAGTGAGCACTGTAGAAGAGGACGTTGCGACGGGGCCACAAACATGGAAAATATCCGACATCATTGATGATTACGCCAGCATAGAAAGTGAAGCAGGCTATGGTTATATTACGGATGCCCTCTTTACAAGTAATGGCATTATGCAGGCGATTATTGTTAAACCATCGAGCGAAGAGTTTGGCTCAGGCCCCCGTGCCTACCCCTTTTACGGTTATCCTGAAGGCTGGCGGCCTGGCAGTTCTCACTATCAGCTTCCTTACGCTAGTGACGAGGTGAAAGAACTGCCTGTATTTGACTATGACCGCTACAAGAGCGTGGTGGAGTAAAGCGCCTGGAACTGTGATTGTCAGTGTTGTCCTTATCAATCGTCTCTATGAAGCGCTACCGGACCACTCTGTGATAGCCATTAGCACCTCTTTCATCCATTACAATCCGCCGGTGTAGTAGCGCGATAGGTTGCCACCGCTTCTTCCATCGCCTGCTGCAGTGCCTCGATACGTGACGCATGGGCGGGGTGGGTTGAAAGGAACTCTGGAGGCTGCCCACCGCCGGCCGCTGCCATGTTGCGCCACAGCGCTACGCTTTGTTGAGGGTCAAACCCGGCTTGCGCCATGATCGCCAAGCCCATGAGGTCGGCTTCTTCTTCATGAGCGCGGCTGAAGGGCAGGCTGATACCGAGCTGGGCACCCAGGCCCAATGCCTGCATCAGCTGTTGCTGACCCATATCGCCTTCGCCTAATAACCCTACTACCAGCATGCCTGCCTTTATACCAAGCTGCTGGGTAAGGCGTTCATTACCGTGGTCTGCCAACACATGACCTACTTCGTGGCCAATCACTGCCGCCAGTTGGTCTGGCGTCTCGGCTACCTTTAACAGGCCGGTGTGAACGCCAATGCGCCCTCCCGGCAGGGCAAAGGCGTTGGGAGAAGCGTCTTCAAAGACAACTACCTCCCAGGCCTCGGGAAAGTCGTCAGCAGCGTAAATGGCTTCGGCGGCAGCGACGATTTCTTGCGATACGCACGCTACTTGGCGGTTAATAGCCGCGTCGCGGGAAACCGCCTGGTCACGGCGCAGTTGGTCAAAGGTATCAGCGCCCATCTCGGCCATCAGGTGTTCGGGCACCAGTGCCAGTTGGGAGCGTCCGGTGGGGGTTTCATCGCACCCGGTCAGCAGTGCTAGGGGCAACACCCCTAAAAGGGATAGTGAAATTCTCAGGCGCATCGCCTCTCTCATTGGTCAATTAGCGCACTTTGGCTCTGCGGGCAGTGCGAGCGCTGGCAAAAAAAAGGGCACACTGCCAGCATCGTGAGCGTCATTATCTCAGATGCTGGCAGTGTGCCCCTAGTGAAACGTAGGCCTTTCAATAAGCGTTAGACGTAAAAGTCCAGATCCTCTTGGGCTTTTAGCAGGTCGCGCATTTTGATGGGGTCGTCACCGAAGAAGAATAGCAAGCCCCAGTGAGTGCCGAAGGCCGAGCGGTCAGGCACCGTTTCTTCGGTTGGCGCCACGAGTTCATGCGACTCGAAATAGGGATGCTCGATCGTTTCTTTGGGCATTTCCAGCTTGCTCACCACGCGACGGCGTGGGTACACACCGAAGCACCCTGCGTAACCCTTCGCATCGACCACTTCGCGGGGGAAGAAAGCCGCCACTTCCTCTTTGGTGCTTTTGGGGTCGAACACTAGCATGGAGGCCTGGTAGGCGTTGAAGCCATACGCTTTTTCGATCAGCTCGAATGCTTTGAAGCCGGGTGGGCGATAGGCAACTTCGCCAAAGTACATTTCACCGTCCGCCGTGACAAAGTATTCGGGGTGAATCAGACCGAACTGGATATCGAAGGTTTTGATCAGCAGTTCGATCTGCTTGGTGATCGCATTACGCCAGCTTTCAAGCTCTGCCGTCGCGGGCACGAACACCGAGTAGCCCAGCGTTACGTATTCTGAAATATTCAGGAACTGGATTTTGCCATCATGAATCCAGGCCTCAACGGCAAATTCCCAGCCATCCAGGTGGCTTTCCATCAGCAAGGGGTATTCTTCGTCCGGAATGTTGTCGATCTCTTCAATTGTGCGGATCATTCGATGGCCGAGACAGCCTGCTTTATCGAAGGCCTTGACGTGAATCGGGTCGTCCGGGTCACCGTCAAGCTTCAGCAGCGTCTGGTTAACGCGCTTCATGAAGCGAACGATGTCTTCTTTCTCATGGGCCTCTTCGAATATCCCCACGCGAATGCCACCAAGCTGCGCACGACGCTTCATCAGCGCTTTGTCACGGAACAGAATCGATTGACCGTACATGCGGGGGCTATCGAGAAGCACGGAGTTGATCGCACCGGACCACTCAACGGTTTCTTCGAACAGGGGAATGGCGATATCGACGCCTTCCTCTTTTAGCCTTTCGGCAATTTCCATCGACCGATCATTCAGCCGGATAAAATCCCACGCGATAAAGGGGATGTTATTGGCGGTACAGAAATCTGCGGCCCATTCAGGCGCCACGACGATATAGCGACGGTCGAATTGTTGCGCTGCCTTGATGGCATTAACGCTCCAGCCCAGCAAGGCGATATAACCCTTGTTGGGATCCTTAGGGACCTCGGTGCCTTTCACCGAGTCCATTTCAGGATCACGCCAAGCTGCTACCGCTTCGGGTAATTGCTTTTCTGAGGTTATCGACATTCCGTGTTCTCCTTTGCTGGTTCATCCAGACTGACCGTGTCACAAGGACGCATCAGTTGAACGGAGCTGCAGCCAATGCTGTTAAGCCATTTTTGAAACAGTGTTTTAAAACAGCTTTGTTAAGCGAATGCTGTTAAAAAGGTGGGGGTGAATAAGCCAGCGCTAGGGCGGGTTAAATCAAACCCATCTACCTATTAAACTAGCTGATTTCGTTACGATTAGCAATTAAGATGTAACTAGCTGTTAAATTTTGGCGACGTTTTTAGCCGGTTTGCAGAATTAATTAATCAGAGGGGGTAAAATCAAAGTAAGCTAATGTAGTGTTGCCGGGTATGAGACTTCTAAGGCATCGCCGGACGTTTATTGAATTTGCATGTTCAAGTTAACCTAAAAGAAGTGTGTTATCGATGGCTATAAATTGGCTGGCTTCACTCATCAATGACGCCGCGGTAAATTGCGGAACGCCATAAACTTCGACTTTTTTGTTATGTTTAAGGCGAATCTTATTGACTAAAAGGTCGAAGTCACCGTCGCCGGACACGAGCACGATGACGTCTGCCCGCTCAGCGTACTCCATGGCATCCAGTGCAATGCCGACATCCCAATCCCCTTTTGCCGAACCGTCCGAACGTTGAATATAAGGTTTTAATTTTACTTTAAAGCCAATCGCTCGGAGTATATTTTGAAACTCTCTTTGTTTCTGGTCGCCTTTATCAATGGCGTAACAAAACGCTTGCACGACGTCTCTATTAGCGGTTGCTTGTGCCCAGAATTTATTGTAATCAAAGTTTCTGCCATAGGCTTGGCGCGCGGTGTAATACACGTTTTGAATATCAACAAAAATTGCCACTTTTTCCATCAGTATTGAACGCTCCTGTTGCTGTTTGATTAATATTTTAATTGATTAACACTTGCTGATTAAAGTGCTAAGCCCAACGGATTACTTGCTAGCTTTATTACATCTTTCTCAGTTAACAGCCGGGCTAATGGCTACTGAACGGAGCCTTTTTATTTGGTACATATGACTATCCGCGTGCCTGATGAGAGTGTCGGCATCTTCGCCGTCCTCAGGGTAGCAGGCCACGCCGATACTACAGGAGGGCATTAAGAGCTCGCCTAACTCTGCATCAAGGGGTTTGTCCATCGCGTTCATGATTTGTTCTACTTTTGCCGCCACGGCCTCTTTTGAGTGGAGGTCGGTCAGTAGCACCGTAAACTCGTCACCGCCCATGCGGGCCACGGTGTCCGTCTCACGCACACAGCTTTCAAGCCTATTGGCCACTGTGCAGAGTACGCTGTCGCCGACCGCATGGCCTTGAGTATCATTAATCATCTTAAAATCATTAATGTCTAAATACAGTAGCGCCAGCATGGTCTGGTGGCGATGCGCCGAACTCAGGCCCGTGGCCAGTCGGTCATAGAACAATGAGCGGTTGGTGAGTTTTGTCAGTGGGTCATGGTGAGCAAGAAAGCGTAACTCTTCCTCGGTCTGCATCAGCGCGGTGACATCACGGGCCACACCGATACGTACGCGCTCCTCATCGTACCAACAGGCCGACCACAATATGTGGACGATCGCGCCCCCTTTGTGCAAGTACCGATTACGATAATCAATGTGGGGCTGGCCGTTCATAACCCGATGAATAGAGTCTTTTGTGGCTGCCAGATCTTCCGGATGCATGTAATTCGTAATCAACGTGCCTATCAGTTCTTCCGCACGATATCCGAGCAGGGACTCGCAGGCATCACTGACAAAAACAATCTGATTATGCTCATCCACCACGAAGACGGTGTCCAGCATGAGATGAATCAGTTTGGGATAAAGCGCTTGTAAATCAACGGCCATAGGCTAGGAGTATCCTGTTCGCGTTCCCCGACTATAAAACAAACGCGCACGGGGGCGATATGAATTATTTTAAGCAGTTACGTTGAATCAAGGGTGACTTAATGCTGTGACTCTTCGCGCACTTGATGGGGCGTTTTACCCGTCCAGCGTTTAAAGGCTCTGCGAAAATTGGCGCTGTCGCTAAAGCCTAGCCTTGCTGCGATATCCTCAGTACTCATTTTGGTGACCAATAGGTACTCCGTTGCCAGCGTGCAGCGGGCGTCATCGAGTATTTCTCGATAGCTTGTGAGTTCAGCGTCCAGCTTTCTTCTCAAAGTGCGTGTGGTGATACATAACAGGTTGGCGACGGCTTCCATGGTGGGAAAGCTGTTCGGTGACATCAATAGTATTTGATATACCTCGCCGGTAATCCCCGACGACATCTTTGTTCGGCCAAGCAGTTGGTTGCAGGTTTCTTGAAGTAACTTTATGGAAAGCTGGTTGCCTAGCAGCGGGGACTGGTCGAGTATCTGTTTCGGGTAATGGATTTCGTTGACGTCTTGATTGAAGTAACAGTCGCACAATAAATGTTTTTCGTGGATCTGCTCCACGTCTTTTCCCGGGTAAGATAGCAGCGCTTTGATAGGAAAAAGACTGGAACCAGCGGCATCGCGGATATGAGTGATGTTTTGAGCCATCTGCTGCTGGATTAAAAAATTACGTGTTTTGATGCTTTTAATATAAGAGTAAGTCTCTTTAAATTCGAAGACGGCAGAGTCATCCGTTTCACGCCACGTCATATAGAGCGTGGGTGTGGCTAAAGGATGATATTTTACCCCGAAGTTAAAATAGTCCCGCATGGTGGGGCTGGTGAGCAGGGCGTACCCGTACATGCCATAAGCGGTTAAATGCAACCGGGTGGCCGTCTCAAAAGGCGTCGAGAGGTTGGCACCTTCCTCAATCACATTAGTGCAAGCGTCGACATACTGTTTAATCGAAACCAGTGTGGCGGGGTCTGAGAGTGCTGCTTGATTTAAGCCAAGGCCTCTCAGTACTTTTTCAGCCGAAATATCCTGCTCAGCGACCGTATCGAGCAAAGCTGCGATTTTATAAGGCGCATATATCTTTTGATTCAATAGGTTAGCTTGAAAGCTGGCCATGATCACCGCTCACTGAAATGTCCGAAAAAGACCTCACGAAGACCGTTTTAGACCTTCCTTGCAGCTAGCGTAACTTTGTAGAGTAGCTTCACGCAATAAGGTGCCTCTCACCCTATCCGCTAAGGATTGCTCGTTAGGCTTATGGGGAGTGTGAACGCCTGGAATGCATCGCTATCGAAGAATTTTTTACAACAAAAATCAGCTTAAAGCTGACGGTTACTGGAAGGAAAATAATATGAAAACGCAGCGCGCCCTTATGTTCACTGGCATTGCTCTCGGTGCCAGCCTGGTTTCTCTTGCCGCTTATGCTCAAGATCAGCAAAGCTGGACGATGACTTCTACTTGGCCGGAGAACATTGATGCAGTAAAAATTGATCGGCACTGGGTCGATATGGTTAACAATATCGCTGGTGACGCGTTACAGATCGAGTTTCATCCAGGTGGCACCCTAATGCCCGGCACCGAAGTATTCGATGCCACAGAAACTGGCAGCATCGAGGCTTCAGGCGATTGGCCAGGTTATTGGGCGGGCCTGAACCCGGCATTTTCGCCGCTAGCGACGACGACTAGCCTGTTTAACGCTCTGGATTATTTCAATTGGATTCAGCAGTGGGGCGGGCGGGAGCTTTATCAAGAGATCTACGGTCAGTTTGGATTGGTTTATCTTCCTTACGGCGTATTGAACAACGAGTCCGGCTTTATGGGCCGCACACCGATTGAGAGCATCGCTGACCTTGAAGGCAAGCGCCTGCGCATTGCTGGCCGCGACCAGGGCCGAGTGATGGAAGAGTTGGGTGGTTCTCAGGTGACGCTGGCGGGCAGCGAAGTCTATCAGGCGATCGAGCGTGGCGTGGTCGATGCTGCTGAGTTTTCAGCGCCGGGCATTGATTACAGCGTTGGGTTGGCGGAGGTGGCAGAGTACTGGGCGACACCGGGTTGGCACCAGTCAGCCACGGTATTTGGGGTCATGATCAATAAAGATGCCTGGGATGCGCTTTCTGAAGAGACTCAGCAGAAGCTTGAGATGGCGGCTGATGCCACGATGGGCTGGTCACTTGCATGGTCGGAGCGGCAGTCTACTGATGCTACCCAGAAGTTCATTGATGCGGGCATTACCATCAATCAGTTCTCTGAAGAGGATTTGGCCCGCATTCAAGAAATCACCAACGAGGTGATTGTGCGCGGTGCCTGCGAGCATCCAGATCACGCCAAGGTGTATCACTCCATGATCAGCTATATGGAGCACTATGCGACTTGGCGTGACATCTCTGCGCCCTTCAACATGAGCCGCGTGACCGATGATCTTCCCTCGCTTGAAGATCTCGAAGCCTGCATGAATCAGTAAATAAGCTAAGCGTGGGTGGGCCCTGCCGGGCTCACCCTGCGTATTTTACTGTCTCCCTAACGACCCGCTCGATCTGCCCTATTCCGAGATCCTCACCATGAATGCCATTGCCAGGGCCATCGACGCCCTTAACGAAGGATTCGGTCGCTTGATAGCTCCGCTTCTTGCTGTCATCACCATCATTGTCATTTACGACATCGCCATGCGTTTCTTAGTTGGCCGCCCCAGTGATTGGGCGTTTGATATTACCAAGATGCTGTTTGGTGCTCATTTCATGCTGATGGCGGCCTATGCCTTGCACCATCACGCGCATGTCGAGGTCGATGTGCTGAAGCGGTTATTGTCACGCCGCAAGCAGGCCGCGCTCGAACTCATTGGCTATCTGGTTTTCTTTGTGCCCTTTATTTGGCTGATGATCACCTTTGGCTGGGCGTTTTTTGAGCGCTCTTTTAGCCGTGGCGAAACGACCTACGGCATGGTCTCGCTGCCTGTCTATCCCATTAAGGGGGTGATTATGGTGGCTGCGGTACTGATTCTGCTTCAAGCCGTCGCGATCGTTATACGCGCGGCCCAGCAACTGCGGGAGGAAACGGTATGAACCTGAGCCCCGAGTTGCTAACACTAGTGATGTTCGGCGGGTTAATGATCGGCCTGTTTATGGGCCATCCGCTGGCCTTCGTTTTGGGTGGTGTGGCCGTAATCGGCGCTTTCTTGGGCCCCGGTGAGCGCGTGCTTAGCACTATCATTAACAACATCTATGGCAATGCCATGGATAACTATGTCTTGGTGGCCATCCCGCTATTTGTGCTCATGGCACGCTTTCTCAATGACTCAGGGGTCACGGAGAAGATGTTTGAATCCATGCGCCTGCTGCTCGCTAATCTTCGCGGCGGCTTGGCCCTGACGGTGGTTATCGTGTCCGTGCTGTTGGCGGCTACTACGGGCATCGTTGGCGCTTCGATTGCCGTGATGGGGATGATCGCACTGGTTCCCATGCTCAAGCACTCCTATAACAAAGAGTTGAGTACCGGCGTGATTATGGCCAGCGGCTGCCTGGGTATTCTGATTCCGCCCAGCATCATGCTGATTCTGATGGCCAGCTACTCACCAGTGTCGGTAGGCGCACTGTTTGCCGGTGCGCTGGTGCCGGGGGTCATGCTGGGCGCGATGTATGCCCTTTACGTGCTGGTGATTTGCTATCTCAAGCCGAGCTACGGCCCACCGGTGCCGGCGGAGGAGCGCGCCCAAGTCTCCACGCGCCAGCTATTGATCATGCTGCTGAAGTACGTATTGCCCCCGATGGCTTTGATACTGGGTGTGTTGGGGTCGCTATTTGCGGGTATTGCCACAGCCACTGAGGCTTCAGCGATTGGTGTCTTTATCGCTTTTCTGCTGTTTATGATTTTTGGTGACCGGAAAATATCGACCTGCTATCGAACACTGATTGATGCCAGCAAGACCACCACGATGGTGATGTTGGTTCTCGTGGGTGCGACCGCCTTCACCGGTGTCTTTTCCCGCGGCGGTGGTATGCTGGTGATTCACAATGTGGTGATGGCCATGCCCGGCGGCACCGTGGGGGCGTTGATCCTGATGCTGTTCCTGGTTTTCATTCTGGGGATGTTCCTCGACTGGACCGGGATCGTGCTGCTGAGCTTCCCCATCATGTTACCGATCGTCGCTGACATGGGCGTGGATGTGCTGTGGTTCGTTGTCATGGTGGCGGTGGTGCTGCAAACCTCCTTCCTGACGCCCCCCTTTGGCTATGCGCTGTTCTATCTGAAAGGCGTTGCTCCGCCCGGGGTTGAGACGCTCGATCTCTACCGAGCCGTCGTGCCTTTTGTCGCGCTGATCGTGCTGGCTTGCATTTTAATGGCCATCTTCCCCGTACTGGTAACAGGCCTGCCCTCATTAATGATGAGCAGATAATCCTAGCCACTGCAGTATCTGCCGTTATCACAGGGCCTGCAGTGAGCTTAAATGGAGGAATTTACATGAAAGTAATCGATAGTTTGATTCCACGTTCAGGGCTCAGAGTGCTGATTACCGCCGGTGCTAACGGTATCGGTTTGGCAATCGCCCAAGCCTTTCAAGAAGCGGGCGCCCGTGTCCATGTCTGCGATATTGATGATCAGGCGCTGGCGGCGCTGCCCGCTGGCATCACCTACACCAATGCCGATGTCAGCCAGGAAGCAGACGTTGATCGCCTGTTTCAAGAGGCTGCTTACCTAGGCGGGCTGGATGTCGTGATCAATAACGCTGGCATTGCGGGCCCTACCGCCAGGATCGAAGAGATCGATGGTGAGAGCTGGAGCCGCACGATTGATATTAATCTTAATGGCCAGTATCGGGTTGCTTCCCGGGCCACGCCTCTGCTCCGCGAGAGCCAAGGGCTGCTGATTAACATGGCCTCCGTCGCTGGTCGTTTGGGCTTTGCCTACCGTACCCCCTATGCGGCAAGTAAGTGGGCAATTGTGGGCCTGACCAAGAGTTTGGCCTGCGAACTTGGCCCTGACGGAGTGCGGGTCAACGCGATTTTGCCCGGTATTGTACGTGGCCCCCGTATCGAGCAAGTCATTTCGGATCGCGCTGCCAAACGCGGTATCAGCTATGCCGAAATGGAGCAGGAAAACCTCTCTAAAGTTTCCATGCGTCGGATGGTTGAGCCCACGGATATAGCGGCCATGGCGCTGTTTTTGTCTGCCCCCGGCGGCAGCAATATTTCAGGCCAGGCGCTGAGCGTTTGCGCCAACGTCGAGACGATTTAACCGGCTCAAGCTTCCTTTGCGTCACCTTACTTATTAGAGACACCTTTATGGCTACTCAACGTAAAGTCATCATTACCTGCGCCTTAACTGGCGCCATTCATACGCCTTCCATGTCGCCGCACTTACCGGTCACACCGGAAGAAATTGCCGAGGCAGGCATCGCCGCCGCGGAGGCGGGCGCCGCGATTATTCACCTGCATGCCCGCGACCCTATTACCGGTAAACCCACCCAGGATCCCGCCGTTTTCGAGCGCATTTTGCCACGCCTAAAGAGCGCCACCAACGCGGTGATCAACCTCACCACTGGCGGTAGCCCCCACATGAGTGTGGAAGAGCGCATGCGTCCGGCCATGGAGTTCAAGCCCGAGCTTGCTTCAATGAACATGGGGTCGATCAACTTCGGCTTGTTTCCCATGCTCAGCCGCTACAACAGCTTCCAGCATGAGTGGGAGAGAGAGCATCTGGAGAACAGTCGCGATTTGGTATTCAAGAACACCTTCGCTGATATCGAGAAGGCCATGACGCTTGGCGCTGCGAACGGCACCCGCTTTGAATGCGAGTGCTATGACATCGGCCACCTCTATAGCCTTCGCCACATGATGGATCGTGGCTTTATTAGCGGGCGCGTTTTCGTGCAAAGCGTGTTCGGTATTCTCGGTGGCATCGGGCCGCATCCTGAAGATGTGATCCACATGCGCCGTACCGCTGACCGCCTGTTTGGAGATAGCTACGAATGGTCGGTGCTGGGGGCTGGTAGCAATCAAATGCGTATCGCCGCGCAGTCCGCCGCCATGGGCGGGCATGTGCGGGTGGGGCTTGAGGATTCGCTATGGCTTTCACCCGGCCAACTTGCCGAGAGCAATGCCAGCCAGGTCACCAAGGTGCGTCACATTCTTGAAGAGCTCTCTTTTGCGATAGCGACGCCTGATGAGGCGCGAGAAATGTTGCAACTGAAAGGTGCCAGCAACGTCGGTTTCTAAAGACGCAAGACAATAAGCACGACAAAGGAATCACGAATGGAAGTCACCAACAAAGTTATTGCGATTACCGGCGGCGCGAGCGGTCTTGGCTACGCCACGGCGCAGCGCTTAGGTAAGCGAGGGGCCATAGTGGCGCTGCTGGATAGAAATGCTGCTACGTTAGATGACGCTGTCTCCGAGCTAGCAGCGCAGGGAATCAATGCCCATGGGTTTCCACTAGACGTATCAGACGAATCGTCAGTCATTGATGCATTTGCTGATATAGCCGCTCGGCTAGGGCCGATAGAAGGGTGCATCAATAACGCCGGTATTACTGACGACGCGCTATTAATAAAAGCGCAAGACGGCGTGGTGACCAAGCGGATGTCGCTGGATGCTTGGAGACGCGTAATCGATGTCAATTTAACCGGTGTTTTTCTGTGTGGCCGTGAAGCCGCCAGTCAGATGGTGGAATCGGGGAAAGGGGGTGCCATCGTCAACATCTCAAGCATTTCCCGCGCGGGGAATATAGGCCAAAGCAACTACGCAGCTGCCAAAGCGGGGGTTCATGCACTCACGGTAACGTGGGCAAAAGAGTTGGCGAAATACGGGATTCGCACCGGTACCGTTGCTCCAGGGTTTATCGTTACCCCCATGACCGCGGCGATGCGCCCTGACATGCAAGAAAAACTTGCCAGTGGCATACCGCTTAAACAACTTGGCCAGGCGGATAATATTGCCCAAAGCGTCGCCTTTATCATTGAAAACGATTACTTCACTGGCAGGATTATTGAGTGTGATGGTGGTTTAAGAATGTAGCGAAAAGACGAAAATACCAAGACAACAATAAATAGAGAGGCACTGATATGAAGAGCTTAAAAAAGACACCGTTATTACCAGCCCTGTTGGCAAGTGCCATAATGGCATCCGGCGCGGTTTCTGCAGAGGAGGGCGAAGGGTTAAACTACGATGGTGAAAGGGAAGCATTAATGAATTTCCCAATTCCTCCTTCTGAACAGAGTTTGCAAACTGTTATTGCAGAACCTTGGTATAAAGTATCAGACCAGGGTATTCAGCTTGAAGGCCCTGCTTTTGATGAAGAAGGTAATCTTTTCTTTGTTGAAGTTTTTGATGGAAGGGTTTTTAAACTTTCATCTGATATGGTGTTAACAACTATATTGGAAAAAAATGATTACTCTGCCGCTGGGCTGGCAATTCATAATAACGGAAGGCTGTTTATTGCTGGGCTTGGTGATTTTGAGACTGGTGGCACCGTTTTCTCGATAAGCCCAGATGGCGATGACATGGAAGTGATAATTGATGAATCACATGGTTATTTACCTGATGACTTAGTGTTTGATGATCAGGGTGGTTTTTACTTTACTGATTTTAGAGGAAATTCTTCTGAGCCGGATGGTGGGATGCTATATGTAAGCCCAGATTTTAACGACATCACCCCTGTACTTCCGAACCTTTCAATTGGTAATGGGGTGACGTTGAATACTGAGCAGGATATCGTCTGGGTATCCGAGCTCAGTGCGGGCAGGCTGCATAGAGTTTCATTAGCAAGCCCAGGAGAAATAGCACCGTTTGGCACATCCGTTCCTTATCACTTCTACGGAACCCCCGACTCTATGCGTACTGACATCGACGGTAACGTATATGTCGCCATGTATGGACAAGCCCGTGTTCTGGTCTTTAACAGGAATGGATTGCCGATAGGTCAAATCCTTTTGCCAAAAAGAGATGAGGGACATAACTTGAGGTCAACTAGTATGGCTTTCAAGCCAGGCACAAACGAACTGTACGTGTTTACAAATGATTGGGACGGTGGTGAAGGCTCCCAAATTTTTAAAACCAATGGTTTTGCCAAAGGCACCCCTCTGTACTCTCACAAATAGTAAGTATACTGGAATATGATGTGCCCCAAATGTAGGGCACATCGTAGCTTTTTTAGTTGTCAGCAAGTAGTCGAGGTTCCCGCTGAGCGCTTAGGGGGAGTTAATTAACATGATGAGCATTTCGCAAGTCTTTTAACATTCCGAAGGGCTTGGGCTAAGGCGGGGTTACATCAATTATGTAACTCTGTATGTATCTTTCCAAGGCTTCTCGCTATGCAAAGCAAATAGGTACGGTGCTGCTAAACCAGAAATAACACCAAAAAAATAAGCCTTATCACGCACTCTGTTCATTCAAAAGACTGATATTTTGGATTATAAAGGACTCAGGTTCGCTGCAGAGTACGGAAACGGTAATGGATGCACAGGAACAGGATCGCCTGTTTGCGCTTCGCCAGCTAAATTTGCTGGATACGCCGCCGAGTGAAAGTTTTGACCGAATCACTCGGATGGCGAGTCAACTGTTTGGTTTGCCGATCGCAGCGGTGTCGCTGACCGATCAGAATCGCCAGTGGTTTAAGTCCAGAGTAGGTGTCGATCACTGGGAAATTCCGCGTGAAAAGGCGCCTTGTGCGGCTGTTTGTGCTTCCTCTCAAATGCTGATAATTCCTGACCTTCTTATCTCTGCTTGTTATAAAAATAGTCCGCTAGCGAGTTCTGGTATCCGTTTTTATGCGGGCGCACCGTTGGTGACGCTTGAAGGTCATACCCTGGGCGCGATGTGTGGGTTGGGTACCCAGCCACGTGAGGTCTCCGAACAGGAGCAAACAACGCTTCGTGATCTAGCGGCCATGGTGATGGCGCAGATTGAGTTGCAGCACGCGTTCGGCCGGGTTGACCCGCTGACGGGTCTTTCCAACCGTAATCAGTTTGATGAAGACTTGCAGGATATAGCACGCGATGAGCCGGGCACACGAAAGGTCGCGCTGTTCACTGAGGTAGTCGATGCCAGTGAGTTGAGTGCGCTTCACCGCACCATGGGGCCCGCTTTTTTAGATGAATTGGCAAGGATTGCTGCTCGGCGCCTACAACAAGCCATTACCCCAGGGGTAAGGCTCTACTACTTAGGCGGCTGCCATTTTTTGCATTTAGTCAATCAAGCAAGCGATGTGGCGCTGCTGAAAGAGGCGATGCGTATACGTCAGGCACTGTTAACGCTTGATACAGCCCGTGCGGTCCCCATCCTGGTTCGCCCGACCGTCGGTATTGCGCCCTTTCGCCTTGGCGACATCGCGGCCGTCGATATTTTGCGAAGTGCCTACGCAGCGTGCCTGGATGCGCGCCAAGCGGAAGAGGGCGCAGGACTCTACTCTGCGTCGCTGGATGCCCGTTATCAGCGGCGCTTTATTTTGCTCGGCGATATCGGCCGTGCGTTAGAAAATGATCAAGAACTTTATTTGGTTTTCCAGCCTCGCATTTCTCTGGCGAGTGGCAGGTGTTTGGGGGCAGAAGCGCTATTGCGTTGGCATCACCCTACCTTGGGAGAAGTATCGCCTGGTGAGTTTATTCCTTTGATCGAAAATACACCGATGGCTGAGCCACTGACCCAGTGGGTATTGCGTCACGCCATTCGCCAAGCAGCGGCTTGGTATCGGCAAGGTAAAACGCTGCAGATGTCGGTCAATGTGTCGGCGACCAATTTGGACGAGGAAGATTTTGCCCAACGACTGCTGGCGGAAATGCGCCAACATTTATTGCCCAGTGCCGCCATTGAAATAGAGTTGACGGAAAGCGCACTGATTGGCCAAGGGCAGGTGGCGGCTGATCAGCTTCAGGCGCTCATCGCCGCGGGGTTGCGCATCGCCATTGATGATTTCGGTACTGGCTACAGCAGCCTTTCCTATTTGCATGAGATCCCTGCCCATACGGTGAAGATTGATCGCCGCTTCATCACCGACCTTAGCGAAGAGCCGCGCACCGAAACACTGGTCAACTCAATGATTTCAATGGCCCATGATCTGGGTTATCGAGTAGTGGCCGAAGGCGTAGAGAGTGACGCTGCCTATCAACGCCTTGCCCAGCTTGGTTGCGACGAGGCACAAGGCTATTTCATTGCCAGGCCGCTATTGCCCGAGGTTTTCGCGGAGTGGCTGCAAGAGCCTGCGACTTAACCCTTCAAACCTCACGACTCCCTACCAGCGGTAAGTAATCATAGCGCCGACTCCAAGTGCTGTTCAATCTTGTGCCTACGTAATGCCCACATCAACGTTGGGTTTGTAAGCGTGGGCACGCAGTCAATGGTAGCACTGAGCCGCTGAATATTAGGCGTGTTGAAGCTGAAGCGTATAGATGGCTGCTTTATAATTACAGAAGGCAATGCTCTCTTGAGTATCGGTTGATTTCAGCTAGCCGTGCGCTAACTCATGACGGCAAGATAAGAATTTTCTTGGGATTATACTCGCTTACCTCCACCGCTGACTCTTTCAACTAATAGCTTAAGTTAAAGCTGAGCAAGAAAGGGATGTCTTACTCTTGCGTTAACGCGTCGACTCTTGATTTAATCGTTCCTACTGGTATTTTTCAAAAAATATAAGGGTTTTTGTGTAGTTTTTTGTTGTGTATTTAGATTTAATAAAAAGTTAAAAAACATTGTGCGATTTCACTTTACTTGTGAGTTAAAGGATTGGCGTTTAGTGGCGAAAGGATCTAACCGTAGGAGTGCTGCGTGAAGAAAAGCATGGGTGGAGGCTTGAATGAACCCTAAAGAGAGTGCTGACTCAACCATCCGAGTGGTGGTAGTCAACGAGAGCGGCTTTATCCGTGAGGGAATCTGCCAAGTTATTGAGCGTTTTGACAATATTGAAGTAGTGGCGAGTATCCCTTCGCCCCATGAGCTAAGCGACATGGTGCAGCATATGCGTATTGATGTCGCTTTGATTGATGCACAGTTATCCAATCAAGCGGGGTTTGAGGCAACGCGTCGTATGCACCAAAGTGGGGCTAATACACAGGTGGTGATTCAGTCGGTCAATCCGAGCATTGCTGAGGTAAAACGCGCTTTTCAAGCCGGTGCGAACGGCTTTCTGTTACGCGAGGCAGGCGTTGATGAGCTTGAAATGGCCCTTCACGCTGCGGTAAAAGGACAAGTATTTCTTTGCCCAACCATTATCAGGCGTTTGTCTGAAGGGCGGGTAGAGGAAGCACAACCAGAGGTAGATCATAAACCACACATCATTGCGCATGACCGCCATTCAATTGACGATATCCTAAGTAAAGCATTGCGCTTGGGTATCCTTCGTCAAGAACAATGATCAGGGTTTTTGCTTATACTGATTTAGTAGTCAGTGCGTTAATGTGCGTGTTCATACAGGCGCAACCGGTTTTTATTACTGGACTCTCTCTGGCTCTTTGCACTCATGGGCGGATGACACCTAACAGCAATATTAAATCGGTTGAATCCGCGTTAGCAAGGGAGCTTTTTTTCAAGTTTTACCTTGTCAAGGTTCGCGACAATTTCCATGAAACGATTTGAAGATACCATCCGGATATTACTAGCCGATGAACACCTGATAGTACGCTCCGCGATCAGTTGCCTTATCGGAACGTTCGATAATATGACGGTGGTTGCTGAAGTGGATTCTGAGCAGCAACTTATGAAAGAGGCTGCCCATTACCAAGCTGACGTAGCGCTTATTGATGCAGCGGTGGTCTCTTTGAAAGGGCTAGAGTCGTTAAGTCGGCTAACCGCGCTCTGCCCCGGCATCAAAGCGGTCGTGCTATCCAATTACTATAGTGATAATTTTATTCGGCATTTGTTTGAGAGAGGCGCTTATGGATTTCTGCATAAAAATGCTGATGTAAATGCGCTTGAAACGGCTATTCAGAAAGCGGCGCTTGGTGAAAGGTTCGTCTTCAATGCCATTGAGCCCGACCAATTCGTAGACGCCGCTAGCGTGGTAGGCACCGCGTTGGTGAATGGTAATCCCTTAACCTCGCGCCAAAACGAGGTGCTAAAACTGGTGGCACAAGGTTTTCGGAGTAAGGCGATCGCCGATCAGCTTAGCGTGAGTATCAAGACTATCGAGACTCACCGTGCCGATATCATGCGGCGCTTAGGCGTAAGGCACACGGCTGGCTTAGTCCATGAAGCCATACGGTTAGGCTTATTAGTGTCGCCGCAAGAGTCTGACGAAAATGAGTAATACACGTGAAGAGTGGGGTGAAACCGCATTTACATATAGCGAGCAATCGTTCTGCTTTTTAGTGTGATTTCACCCTTAACCGCTAAACTAACTTCTTTTAGACGCACCCAACGTATATAAAAACTCAAGCCCTAACGTCGCGGCGGCAAGCGAGGTGATGTCACCGTGATCATAAGCGGGATTCACTTCCACCACATCCATGCCGATAAGCTCCATCCCCACCATACCGCGTATCACTTTCAGCATTAGATCCGTCGACATACCACCGCAGACCGGCGTGCCTGTGCCGGGGGCGTAAGCCGGGTCGAGGCCATCAATATCCAGGCTGACGTAAGCAGGGTGGTGACCCACTTTGGCGCGAATACGCTCCAGTACAGCGGCGGCACCGTGGTCGTTGACCCAGTCTGCATCCAGCACTTCATAAGGGTGATTATGGCGGTCGTAGCTGGTGCGAATGCCAATTTGCAGCGAGTGCTCGGGCACGACCAATCCCTCTTTGAGGGCGTGATGGAAAATGGTGCCGTGGTCGAAGCGCGTGCCTTGTTCGTAGGTGTCGGTGTGGGCGTCAAAGTGAATCAGTGCCAGCGGCCCGTGCACGCGGGCGTGAGCGCGCAGTAGCGGCAGGCTAATGTAATGGTCGCCGCCCAGAGTGAGCATCTTTTTGCCAGCACTTAGCCAGCGCTGGGCATGATTTTCCAGGTTATCGACCAAACTTTCAGGCTCGCCGTAGGCGTAATCCACGTTGCCTGAATCACACACCTTGAGGCGCTCTTCCAAGGCAAAATCCCAGGGCCAGCGTTTACCTTCCCAGATCAAGTTAGCGGTGCTTTGACGAATAGCATTCGGCCCCATGCGAGTACCTGCACGGCCAGAACACGCCAGGTCAAAGGGCACGCCGCTCACCACGACCTCGGCGTCCGTCGCGTGCGGGTCAGTGGCTTTGGGCACACCCATGAACGTGGAGATGACATCACCAAACAGGCTGGGCATGATCTGCGATTGATTCACCTAGAGTGTTCTCCTATCGGCGTGCAGTAAAAGATGCGGCTGGCGCAGGGGTGTTGGTTTCAAAGAAGCGCGACGATAAGGAATTTTTAGCGATGAATAAAATGAATGTTTAGAATGAAATCATTCGTCATGTAAATAGTGAGGCATTATGCGTTCGCTCCGCCAATTTGATCTAAACCTGCTGTTGGTGTTCGAGGCGCTTATGCGTGAACGCCACGTGACGCGCGCGGCTGAACGGCTCTATTTGAGCCAGCCAGCCTTGAGCCATTCGCTTAAACGCCTGCGTGAGTCACTGGATGACCCGCTGTTTATTCGTACCGAAAAGGGCATGCAACCCACCCCACGAGCACAGGCGCTGCAGCCTGTCGTACAGCAGGCGCTGGCGCTGTTGCGGGAAGGCTTGGCGCCGCCTGCGCTGTTTTCACCCGCCAATAGCACCCGCCGTTTTACGCTGGCAACGACGGATTATTTTGAAGAGGTGATGTACCCGACGTTTCTTAGTCAACTGCTGGCCTATGCGCCGGGTATCAGTTTTTCCATTGAGCTCATTACCCAGGAAGTGTTGAGCGAGGGGTTAGAACAGCGCCAAGTGGATATGGTCGTCGGGCTGGATAGCCAAAGTGTGCTACCCAGCGGCGTGATTCAGACCCCGTGGATGGACGAGGATCTGGTCTGCCTGGCTGCTAGCCATAACGAGCGCGTAGGCGAGGCACTGGATATTGCGCAGTTTGCCCGAGAGCCCCATGTGGAACTGGCTGATATCAGCGGCCTGCTGCCCAGCAACATTGATAGTTGTTTGGCGCAGCACGGCTTAACCCGTCGAGTCATCTCCAAGAACCTGAATTACATTGCGGCGGCCCGTGTGGTGGCGCTGACGGAAGCGATCATGACCCTGCCACGGCAAATGGCCGAACGTTTCGTGACGATGTTGCCGGTGCGTTTGGTCGAGCCACCAAAGGAGCTACCGGCGCTAAAAATGACGTTGATTCAGCATGGCCTCTATGCCAATCAGCCTGCCAATGCCTGGTTGTATGGCGTGTTGACTGAATTCGCCAACGGGTTTAATCACCCATAAAGGCAGAGCCAGAGGTGCCCATGACCAGGGTGAGACTACACAGAAACGTCTATGTTGTTGTTATACAACTCAGTTGAATCAAAGGTTGAATAGTATCTGGCAGCCACGCCGTAAGATCCTAGACTGCTAAAAGGCGTTATGAATGACGTCGTTAGAGTGTCGTACACATTGAATGATGGTGCGGCAGAACTATTAATAATGGGAGAACGCGAGTGAAAATAGGCGCACCGAAGGAGAGTGCCCAGGGGGAGGCGCGTGTCGCGCTCACCCCTGAGAGCGCTAAACAGATCCAGAAACTAGGCCATGAGTGCTTGGTGGAAACCGGCGCTGGCTTGGCCGCGGGCTTTAATGACGACACTTATCGCGATGCGGGCGTGACCGTAGTCGACGGCGCTGACGCGCTCTGGGACGACGCTGAGGTGGTCATTAAAGTCCGCGAGCCCTCTGATGAAGAGGCCGAGCGGCTGCGTGAAGGTCAAACGCTGATTGCCTTCTTCTGGCCCGCGCAAAACGAAGCGCTGCTGGAGAAGTGCAAGGCCCAGGGCGCCACCGTGATCGCCATGGACATGGTGCCGCGAATTTCACGGGCGCAGAAGATGGATGCGCTCTCCTCCATGGCCAATATCGCCGGTTACCGCGCGGTGATTGAGGCGGGCAATAACTTTGGTCGCTTCTTCACCGGCCAGGTAACCGCGGCGGGTAAAGTACCGCCTGCCAAAGTGCTGGTGATTGGTGCCGGTGTGGCCGGTTTGGCGGCCATCGGTACGGCTACCAGCCTGGGCGCTGTCGTACGCGCCTTTGACGTTCGCCCCGAGGTCTCCGAGCAGATCGAATCCATGGGGGCTGAGTTCCTGTTCCTCGATTTCGAGGATAGCCAAGACGGTTCCGAAAGCGGTGGCTACGCCTCGCCCTCAAGCCCGGAGTTCCGCGAAAAGCAGTTGGAGTGCTTCCGCGAGCAGGCGACGGATGTGGACATCGTGATCACCACCGCGCTGATTCCCGGCAAACCTGCGCCCAAGCTTTGGCTAGAAGACATGGTCGCGGCCATGAAACCCGGCTCGGTGATTATTGACCTGGCCGCCGAGAAGGGCGGTAACTGCGACCTGACCAAGCCGGATGAACGCGTGGTCTCGGATAACGGCGTCGTGGTGATCGGCTACACCGACTTCCCTTCGCGCATGGCCACGCAGTCATCGCTGCTCTACGCCACCAATATCCGCCATATGTTGACTGACCTGACCCCCGAGAAAGAGGGGGTGATCAATCACAATATGGAGGATGACGTCATTCGTGGCGCCACGGTGACGCACCAGGGCGACATCACTTTCCCGCCGCCGCCGCCCAAAGTAAAAGCGATTGGCGCATCCAAGCCGAAGAAAAAAGAGAAAGAGCCGACGCCGGAAGAGAAAAAGGCCGCAGAACTAGCCACCTTTAAAGCGCAAACCAAGCGTCAAGTAGGTCTTCTTGCCGTGGGTGGCGCGCTGATGCTGCTGCTGGGTCAAGTGGCACCTGCCTCGTTTATGCAGCACTTCATTGTCTTTGTGTTGGCCTGCTTTATCGGCTTCCAGGTGATTTGGAAAGTGAGCCACTCGCTGCATACGCCGCTGATGGCGGTGACCAATGCGATCTCGGGCATCATTATTTTAGGGGCGATTCTGCAGATTGGCTCCGGCAGCGCAGTGGTGAGCGTGCTGGCGGCGATTTCAGTACTGATCGCATCAATCAATATCGTGGGTGGCTTCCTGGTGACACGCCGGATGCTGGCCATGTTCCAAAAATCCTAAGCGGCGGAGAGACGATATGTTAGAGCAAGGATTCGTATCTGCCGCGGCAATTGCGGCAAGTGTGTTGTTTATCCTGTCCCTGGGCGGTTTGAGCAACCAGGAAAAAGCCAAGCGGGCCGTGTGGTACGGCATCGTGGGCATGGCCGTCGCGGTGTTTTTCACCGCCTTTGGCCCTGGCATCGGTGGTTATTGGTGGTTGATTCCGATGATGCTGATTGGCGCAGGTATTGGCGCCTACGTAGCGGGCAAGGTCGAAATGACCGAAATGCCTCAACTGGTGGCCGCACTCCACAGCTTTGTGGGCTTGGCCGCGGTATTGGTGGCCTGGAGCGCGGATTTGGAGCGCCGTCGGGTAATGGCTGCACGTGCCGCCGAGGCGTCGTTGGATCAGTTCTCCGCCTTTGCTGCGCTAGTCGCGACGAAAGCCCCTGATGAGCTGATGTTCCTGCAAGTCGAAGTTGTGTTGGGCATCTTTATCGGCGCGGTGACGTTCACCGGCTCGGTGATTGCCTTTGGTAAGCTCGCCGGCAAAGTTGACGGAAAGCCACGTCAGTTGCCCGGTGGGCATATGCTGAATGCCGGGGCGGCGATACTCTCGCTGCTGCTGGCGATTCTCTACCTGAACGGGGCAGGCTTCTGGACGCTGATTGTGCTGGCGGCACTGGCCTTCTTTATCGGCTACCACCTGATCATGGGCATTGGCGGTGCCGATATGCCCGTGGTGGTGTCGATGCTCAACAGCTACTCCGGCTGGGCGGCGGCGGCGATCGGCTTCACGCTTTCCAACGACCTGCTGATTGTCACCGGCGCGCTGGTGGGTTCATCGGGTGCGATTCTCTCTTACATTATGTGTAAGGCGATGAACCGCAACTTTATCAACGTGATTTTGGGCGGCTTTGGTGGCAGCCAAGGGCCCGCGGCGGAGATCGAAGGTGAGCAGGTCAGCATTGATGCAGGCGGCGTGGCGAGTGCTCTGAACGATGCCGATAGCGTGATTATTGTGCCGGGTTACGGCATGGCGGTTGCCCAGGCGCAAACAGCGGTGAGCGATTTGGTGCGCAAGCTTCGCGCAGCGGGCAAGACCGTGCGCTTTGGTATTCACCCGGTCGCAGGCCGCTTGCCAGGCCATATGAACGTACTCCTGGCGGAAGCCAAGGTACCTTACGACATCGTGTTGGAGATGGATGAAATCAATGACGATTTCGCCACCACCGACGTGGTGATCGTGATTGGTTCCAACGACATCGTGAACCCCGCGGCCGAGGAAGATCCCAACAGCCCCATCGCCGGTATGCCGGTATTGAAGGTGTGGGAGGCCAAGCAGGTGTTTGTCAGCAAGCGCGGCCAGGGCACCGGCTACTCCGGTATCGAGAACCCGCTGTTCTTCAAAGAGAACACGCGCATGTTCTACGGCGATGCCCGGGATAGCTTGAATACCCTGCTGCCGCTGATTGATTAGGCCGAGGCTAACCATTCGCTACTGAGCCCGCGAGAGATCGCGGGCTTTTTTGATGCTGTGCAGGGCACTGGCACTCCTGCTATGGTCGAGTACTGCCTCTCTTTGTTGAGCACTTACTTCCATGAATCAACGCCCTAACCCCCGCGTGCTGTTGCGCTTGCTGGGGCTGCTACGTCCTTATCGGCTACGGTTGGCTCTGGCGGGTCTGGCGCTGTTATTGGCTTCAGGCAGCGTACTGCTGTTAGGCAACGGGCTGCGGTTAGTCATTGATCGCGGCTTTTTAGATGCCGATGCACAGGCGTTAGGCCAAGCGCTGGTATTGATGCTGGTGGTCGTCACGGTGTTGGCGTTCGCCTCCGCCCTGCGTTACTACCAAGTCACCTGGATTGGCGAACGCTTGGCTGCCGACTTGCGCCAGCGGGTGTTCGATCACTTGCTCACCCTGGAACCCAGCTTTTTTGAGAGCGCCAGTGACGGGCGCGCTGCGGGGGAAATCGCTTCACGATTAACCGCCGATACCAGCGTACTGCAGAGCCTGTTTGGTTCTTCGGTGTCGCTGGCGCTGCGCAACCTGGTCATGCTGGTGGGGGCCGTGGTGCTAATGCTGGTGACGCAGCCGTGGCTCTCGGCAATGGTGTTGATTGGCATCCCCGCCACGCTGTTGCCGATTGTGTGGTACGGCCGCCGGGTGCGGCGGCTTTCCCGCACCAGCCAAGACCGTGTGGCCGAACTGGGCCGCTATGCCGAAGAGGCGCTGAGCGGTATTCGAACTCTTCAGGCGTTTACCCACGAAGCGGCGGATAAAACCCGCTACGGTCAGCGCGTGGAGCAGGCATTCGGCAGTGCCGTCGAGCGCACCCAGCAGCGAGCTTGGTTAACCGGTATTGCCATGTTGGTGGTGTTTGCCGCGGTGGGGTTGATGCTCTGGCAGGGCGGTCAGGCGGTGCTTGATGGCGCTATGAGTGCCGGTGAGCTATCGGCGTTTATTTTCTATGCCGTGCTGGCGGCGGGGGCCATCGCCACCTTGGCAGAAGTCGCGGGTGATGTGCAGCGGGCGGCAGGGGCGGCGGAACGCTTATTGGAACTGCTCGATACTCAGCCCGCTATCCAGTCACCGGCGCATCCCCATCTCCTTCCAGTGCCATCACAAGGTGAGATTGTGCTGGAGAACGTCAGCTTCACCTACCCCGGCCGGGAAATTCCAGCGCTTGCCGGGTTTGATCTGCATATTCAGCCAGGGGAGCGGGTCGCCATTGTTGGGCCATCGGGCGCGGGTAAAAGCACGCTCTTAGCACTGCTGCTGCGCTTTTACGACCCCAGCCAAGGGCGTATATCGCTGGATGGAATCGATGTCCGCACCTTAGCCCTTCCTACATTACGGCGCACCATGGGGCTGGTTGCCCAGGAGCCAGTGCTGTTTAGTGGCTCGGTGGCCGATAATCTTCGCTATGGCGACCCTGACGCGGATAATGAGCGGCTGCGCACCGCCGCTCAGGACGCCAGCGCCCTCGAGTTTATCGAAGCGCTGCCCCAGGGCTTTGATACGCCCCTTGGCCCCGGTGGCGTGCAGCTTTCCGGTGGCCAGCGTCAGCGGCTCGCGATTGCTCGGGCGCTGCTTAAAAATCCTGCGGTGCTGCTATTGGATGAAGCCACCAGCGCCTTGGATGCGGAGAGCGAACGGCTGGTACAGCAGGCGCTGGATCGGCTGATGGTGGGGCGTACCAGTATCGTGATCGCCCATCGCCTCGCCACCGTTATTGCTGCCGACCGCTTGTTGGTGCTTGAGGGCGGCCAGTTGGTCGCGGCGGGCAATCACACCGAATTGATAGCGACCAGTCCCCTCTATCGCCATTTAGCCGCGCTGCAGTTTGGCGGTGAAAGGTGATCAAACTGTTTTGTTAACGTCAGGAGTTGTTATGTCGAGTTTTTTCCAGCGCCTTAATGCTGTTAATGCTCCGTCTATTGGTCTGGGCTGTATGAACCTCTCTCATGGTTACGGCAGCATTGTGCCTGAAAGCGCGGCCATACGAGCGTTGGATGAGGCGTTTGAGATGGGCTATCGCCACTTTGATACCGCGACGCTTTACGGTGGCACGGCCAATGAAAGCGTGGTGGGGCGAGCCCTTGAGAGCAAACGTCGTCAGCTGTTTCTGGCCAGCAAATGCGGTATGGCCATTGATCCTGAGTCAGGTAAGCGCGTCATTGACGGCAGCCCGGCAACGCTGCGCAAGCAGTGCGAAGCAAGCCTTGCGCGCCTGCGTACCGACCATTTAGATCTCTACTACCTTCACCGCTTGGATCGCCAAGTCCCGATCGAAGAGAGCGTCGGCGCGCTAGGGCGTTTGATGGAAGAGGGCAAAATTGGGGGCGTGGGGTTGTCGGAAATCTCTGCGCTGACATTGCGCCGTGCGGCAGCTGAATATCCCATCGCCGCCGTGCAGTCGGAATACTCGCTATGGACGCGTAACCCTGAAATCGCCCTGATCGACGCGTGCCGCGAGGTGGGCGCGGCGATGGTCGCGTTTAGTCCTCTGGGACGCGGCTTCTTAACCGGCGCCATTCAAGACCCGTCGCGCCTTGCAGAGGGCGATATGCGCCGTAACATGCCGCGCTTCAGCGCTGAGAACTACCCTCACAATGTAAAACTATTTGGCTCGTTGGCAGCGCTGGCGCAGGCCTTGAGCGTGACCCCGGGGCAGTTGGCCCTGGCCTGGTTGAAGGCCAAAGGTGACGACATTATCCCCATTCCGGGTACCCGCTCACCTGATCATATGCGGGAAAACTTAGCGGCGGAAACGCTGCGCCTGGATGTCACCACACTGCAGCAGTTGGATGCCATGATGACCCCTGACCAAGTCGCAGGTGCCCGTTATAGCGAGGCGCAGCAGGCGGATATTGATACAGAAGAATTCACCGTTTAGTTAGGTGAAGCAGAGTGTGATGGGTAAAAACTATTGGAGCAGTCGCAAAAAGTAAATTGTGGCTATAAGGGAACTGCTTTAAAACAGTACCAAGTTCATGATGCGTCCGTACTCGTCAGAAAGGCAACGTACTTGACGCTCAACGTCAGTTGACTTGGTCGCTTGAAAGCGAGCACCACCAAGAAAAAAGCAACTAACACAAAATAGAGTGATGGGAGAGCGCGATGAGTGGTAAATGTCCTGTAATGCACGGTGGTAATACTTCCACAGGTACGTCGAATAAAGACTGGTGGCCTGAAGGGATCAACCTGGATATTTTGCACCAGCAAGACCGTAAATCGAACCCGATGAATGCGGATTTTGACTATCGGGAAGAGGTTAGAAAGCTTGATTTTGACGCGCTCAAGCAAGATGTTCATGCGCTGATGACGGACAGCCAAGCGTGGTGGCCAGCCGACTGGGGTCACTACGGCGGCCTGATGATCCGCATGGCATGGCACTCCGCGGGTACTTATCGCCTTGCCGACGGCCGTGGCGGCGGTGGTACCGGCAGTCAGCGTTTTGCACCCCTCAACTCCTGGCCGGATAACGTCAGCCTTGATAAGGCGCGTCGTCTACTGTGGCCGATCAAGAAAAAGTACGGCAACAAGATTAGCTGGGCCGATCTGATGATTCTGGCTGGCACCGTTGCCTATGAATCTATGGGGCTTCCAGCCTACGGCTTCTCGTTTGGCCGTAAGGATATCTGGGAACCTGAAAAAGATATCTACTGGGGCGATGAGAAGGAGTGGCTGGCGCCTTCTGACGAGCGCTATGGCGATGTTGAAAAGCCTGAAACCATGGAAAACCCGCTCGCAGCGGTTCAAATGGGGCTTATCTACGTTAATCCGGAAGGGGTTAACGGTGTGCCCGACCCGCTGAAAACCGGTCAGCAGATTCGCGAAACCTTCGCCCGCATGGCGATGAATGACGAAGAGACGGCTGCCCTGACTGCCGGTGGCCACACCGTGGGTAAGTGCCACGGTAACGGCGACGCGGCAGCGCTGGCGGCCGAGCCAGAAGCCTCTGACGTGGAAAACCAAGGCTTTGGCTGGGGCAACCCAACCATGGGTGGCAAGGCGAGCAATGCCGTAACGTCTGGCATCGAAGGTGCATGGACCACTCATCCCACCAAATTCGACATGGGCTATTTCGACCTGTTGTTCGGCCACGAGTGGGAACTGCGCAAAAGCCCGGCCGGTGCTCACCAGTGGGAGCCTATCGACATCAAGGAAGAGGATAAGCCGGTTGACGCCAGCGACCCCTCGATTCGCCACAATCCGATCATGACCGATGCGGATATGGCGATGAAGATGGATCCGACTTACCGCGCCATTTGTGAAAAATTCATGGCGGACCCGGAGTACTTCAAGAAGACCTTCGCCAAGGCGTGGTTCAAGCTGACTCACCGGGACCTAGGCCCGAAAGCGCGCTACATCGGCCCGGAAGTGCCCGCTGAAGACTTGATCTGGCAGGATCCGATTCCCGCTGGCAGCACCGACTACAGCGAAGAAGTGGTTAAGCAGAAAATCGCCGACGCTGGCCTGAGCATCAGCGACATGGTTAGCACTGCGTGGGACAGCGCCCGGACTTACCGCGGCTCTGATATGCGCGGCGGTGCCAACGGTGCGCGCATTCGCTTGGCGCCCCAGAAAGACTGGGAAGGCAACGAGCCTGCGCGTCTTGCCAGCGTATTAGCCGTGTACGAGAAGATTTCTGCTGACACTGGCGCCAGCCTTGCCGACGTGATCGTTCTGGCCGGTAGCGTGGCCATTGAGAAAGCCGCTAAAGCTGCAGGCTATGACGTTCGCGTGCCTTTCCTGAAAGGCCGTGGCGATGCTTCTGCCGAGATGACTGACGGCGAATCCTTCGAGCCGCTAGAGCCGGTGGCAGACGGTTTCCGCAACTGGCAGAAGAAAGACTACGTCGTGAAGCCGGAAGAGCTGTTGCTGGATCGCGCTCAACTGATGGGGCTAACAGGGCCAGAAATGGTGGTATTGCTCGGCGGCATGCGTGTGCTGGGTACCAACCATGGCGGCACCAAGCATGGCGTGTTCACCGACCGTGAAGGCCAGTTGACCAACGACTTCTTCGTCAACCTGACCGATATGGGCAACACCTGGAAGCCGGTGAGTAAAAACACTTATGAAATCCGGGATCGTCAAACGGATGCCGTTAAGTGGACCGCTTCCCGCGTTGACCTGGTGTTCGGTTCTAACTCGCTGCTGCGCTCCTACGCAGAAGTCTACGCCCAGGACGACAATGACGAGAAATTCGTCAAAGACTTCGTCGCCGCCTGGACGAAAGTGATGAACGCGGATCGCTTTGACGTTGCGTAACCAACACTAAGCGTTATGTCTCTACCCAAGCCCGCATCGAAAGATGCGGGTTTTTTATTACTTGCTGATAGGGTGATCATCGCTTGCTGAACAGTATGGTGTTTTAGAAGCGGGAGTTTTCTCGCCTTGACGCTGTCAGTAGAAGTGACCTTTCCAAGGAGTACAACGATGCAGAAAGCCAGAATCTTGCAGCAGGGCAGTATTCACTGTTTCCCCGTTGGCCTGCGCGATGAGCAGGGAAAGCTCGCCAATGCCGAAGTGTCGGCGGTTATGTACGACGGTGAGCGATTACTGCTGGCCAGCGATAAGCCGATTCCAGGAGAGCATCGTTCCGCGGTCTTTGCCTTACCCATGACGGATGACGGGCCGGATGATTCGCAGCTTGAGTATTTTACAACGCCGCTGATCAAGCGCGCGGTGAAGTATGAAGATTTCGCCCTGACTGCCGATGGCAAATATGTATTGGCCACGACGGGTTTTGATCGCATCGATGACGTAACCCATGACCTGAATGCCTACAATCATTTATTGATCTGGCCGCTGGGTGAGCCTGAAAAGGCGCAGGCGGTGGACCCTGACCCGCGTGATGGGGTGGAAGGGTCGTTGGAGTTACGCAATAAGCTGAACCACGCGATTGGCTTACCTTACTACAAGATCGAAGGGCTGGCGGCGGTGCCCGGCGAGCAAGGCGATGGACTACTGCTTTTCGGCGTCCGTGAGCAGGGGCAGCGCCATGATGACTTCTCCTATGTAAGCCGTGTGGTGGGCGCCCACTATGTGGTGAATGCGTCTGGCAATCTCGAGTTTATCGATGAGTTGCGCGAGCTCTACGCTTTCGAACCGACTGACCATGAAGGGATCGCGATTGAGTGCGGATTATCGAGTCTTGAGTATGATCCCTACCACCACCGACTTTATCTGATGACCAGCTTTGAAACGGAAGTCGATAACGTCGAACGCATTGGCGGCTACCTATGGCTGATGGAGCTGGATAACCTCACCACTGGCGAGCCGCCTGCCTTGATCCGTGGGATGGACGGCTCCCCGTTTGAATTTGAGCACAAGGCAGAAGGGCTGGCGGTGCTGGATCATGAGCGTGTCTTTGTGGTGTACGACAATGACCGTGAAATGGGCGTGGGCAGCATTGACGAGCGCAATGAACGCCATGCCAGCGAAGCGCTTTATACGCTGTTGCATATGGAATAAAGCTCGCGCGATTTCAGGCTAGCATCAAGAAAAAAGCACCCAAAGCGGGTGCTTTTGCGTTGCTGGTGAGGGACTTAAAACTCTTCCCACTCTACTGCTTCATGCTTTTGCTGGGCGGTCTGTGAACGGCGGCCTGGCGTTTGAGGTAATGCAGTACCTGAACGCGCTTTATGCGCCGCCGTATACGGTAGTGCAGCGTGTTCGGCGCCGCTTTCATTGAGCACAAACTCGCTCATTAACTGATCCAGGCTGCGGGCGTTGTCGCGCATGGAAGCGGCAAGGTTCGCACTTTGGCTGACCATAGCGGCATTCTGCTGGGTCATCATATCCATCTCGGCCACGGCGGTGTTGACCTGCTGAATACCGGTCGTTTGCTCTCGAGCGCCGGCCGCAATCTCGGCAATCACATCCGACACCTGGGTGACGCTGTGGCGAATCTCTTGCATACGCTCTGCCGCTGCCTTAACGATGTCGCCGCCTTCTTTTGAGTGGTTAACGGACATATCGATCAACGCACGAATATCGTGAGCAGCGGAAGCCGAACGACTGGCAAGGGTGCGCACTTCGCTGGCGACCACGGCAAACCCACGGCCCTGCTCGCCTGCACGGGCTGCTTCGACCGAGGCGTTGAGTGCCAGTATATTGGTCTGGAACGCAATCGAGTCAATCAAGCCGATGATATCGCTGATTTTGTTGGCTGAATCACTGATTGCCGCCATTTTGGCTTCCATCTGGTTCATGGACTCAGTGCCACGTTCAGAGGCATTGGCAGCCTCTAACGCAAGGCTATTGGCCTGTTCAGAGGCCTGGGAAGTATGCGCCACGGTGGAGTGAATCTGCTCCATGGAGGCGGATGTTTCCTGAAGGTTTGCTGCCGCTTGTTCGGTGCGCGACGATAGCTCCTGAGTACCATCTGCCATATCGCTGGCGTCCGATAATACCGTGCGCGCGTTTTGGCGTACCTCTTGAAGCGTTAACTGCATACGCTCCACAAAGGCATTAAAGCCATGGGCAAGATCGCCTATTTCATCGTTGGTTTTGGCCTCTAATCGGCGGGTTAAATCACCTTTTCCTTGGGCAATGTCTGCCATGGCCGTCGAGGTTTGCTTGATCGGTGCGAGGGAGCGACGAGCTGCGTAGGCAACCACGGCCAATAGCAGCACCAATAATAAACCGCCCGCCAGCAGTAGCGATTGCAGGAGACTCTTAGTGACCGCTGTAAAGGCGGTGATCGGCACAGTGACCCCGACTACCCAGGAAGTGCCTTCCACTGGGCTCCACATAAGAACGGTTTGTTCTCCATTAGGCATGGTGATGTCACCGGAGCCTGGGGTACCGCTGAGTATTTGCTGACTCAAAGCATCTAGCCCTTCATACCCTTGCTGGTCGGCGTCGGTGTAATTGAGCGACATACGGTACTCTTCAACCGGATGGGCGATGACCTGACCCTGGCTGTCGATTAGCCACCCGTAGCTGCCCTCGCCAACATTAATATCAGAGGTGATGTTAGATAATGATGCCAGCGAGAAGGCGATGCCGATCAAGCCGATCCGATTGCCGCGTTCATCGAAAATAGTTTCGACCATCATTGCTGCGGGAAGGTTGGTTGCCATTGATACAAAGGGGTCTAGAATAAGGCTATCAGCGGTACCATCAACAACGAGCGCTTTGAAATAAGGGCGCTCAGAAATGTTCATTGTGGCCCCTTCTTGGTTGATCGTATTGCCAACAGTATCCGATATAAACAGGGACTCAATGGTGCCATCTGAGTTATAGCGTTTTGCGAGCCACTCGGTGTGGGCTTCAAGAGAAGAACTCTGAGCGAGACGTTCGTCCAAGGCTAGCAATGATAGCCAACTGCGATAACCACTAATCCAACGACTTATTTCATCTGCACGCGCTTCAACTTGGTGTTTGCCCGCATTGTCTAGTAACTCTGGTATTGCTTGATTAAGCTGTTGATTTACGACGATACCTAATAGAACAGCCACGATTAAAAGTGGAATAGCGACAGCAGTTAGCAGTTTCTGCGTCAGTGAAAGACGAGAAATTTTTTTCATTTGTGCCTCGACGTGTGTGCCAGTCGTAGGTCACTGCTAGTAAAGCAGTACTCTGCGTTGGCTGTTGTATGATTCCCTAGAAGTTTTCTTGCTACCGCTGCTTATTAACGGCAGCTAATGTAAAAACTTAAAACAAAAATTACGTTTTCACGCGTTTTAACCAAGTTGTTATTTTTTATGCTTAGGGTGTTTTTTTATGTAACGTTTTTTTAATTAAAAATCCTCCCTCAACGTAGTTGTGGAAGCACACCTCTTTATTTTAATAGCTCGGCTAGATCGTTGTTTTGCCTTACATGTTTTTCCAAGCTAGAAGCAAGTAGTGTTAGGTTAAAAAAAAGCCAAAGCAGCCTAACTTGGCTGCTTGATAGCTAAAGTTTAAGTAGTTACAACTCATTTCGCGTTTTGCCACGGTAGAGGCGCACAATATCGGCCATCACTGCCAACGCAATTTCAGACGGTGTTTTGCTGCCTAGATTGAGACCAATCGGCATCGTAATCCTGGCCAGTTGAGCGTCTGTCAGGCCGCCAGAGCGTAATAGCCGCTCTGCCCGTTGCTGTGAGGTTTGCTGTGAGCCCATGACACCAATGTAAAACGCTTCCGTACGGACGGCCTCGATCATCGCCAGATCATCGATACGTGGGTCATGGGTCACCGCGACCACGGCGGTATTGGCGTGGCAACCGCCTGAGGCGATAAAAACGGAAGGCAGTACCGCCTGCACTTCCACGCCAGGCACATCGAAGTGCTTACGGGCGTCCTCGTTGGGGTCGCAGACAATGACTTCAAACCCCAGCGATTGGGCAAATAGGGCGCAGGGTGACGAAATTGAAGAGATTCCCGCAATGATAAGCCGCAGCGCTGGGCCAATGCGTATGCTGACGCTGGTGGTATCGAAAGCAACAGCGGGGTCAGCCAACGTGGCCGGGTTGAAACGCTTGCGGCCATCGGACAGTGAGATATAGCGGGATAGCGATTGTCGGCCCAGCAAGGTGGCATGCATCACTTCTAGGTGGGTGAGGTTTTCGGCCGTCGGTGTCAATTGTTCCACCAGCACGTCCAGGCTGCCGCCGCAGGGCAAGCGAACCGAAGCAGCGTTATCGCCGTCGCCATAGCGTATTTGTTGAACAGGCTTGTCGAAATCGCCGCTCTGCAGACGGGCGATGAAGTCTTCTTCCACACAGCCGCCCGATAATGAGCCGATATACGCTCCCGTAGAACATGCGACTAGCATCGCCCCTGGCTCGCGGGGTGACGAACCAAAGGTTTTCAATACCGTGCAGAGCCACACCGTCAGCCCTTCATTGGCCCATTTCAATGCGCGCTCAATAACCTGCAGATCAAGATGATGCATTAACTAATGGCCTCCAAGGGACGGTTTCGGGAGGCTTTTAGAATCTCGCGAACGCTGTCAGGGGTAAAGGGCGGATGGATAAAACTTATGTTTTTTACGTTTATAAGCGAGTTAGCCGTCATCACAGCAGTCGGCCTTCATTTTAATAGGCTGTTGCCCGCTGGTGGGGGCGGGGTGAGCAAGCAATATCGTTAGGCAGTATGATGGTGAAGCCTGTCCCAGGCATGGGTAGCCAGCCGGCTTTGCTACCCCTACACGCACATTATCCTGATGATACAAAAAGAGGATGGCTATGGAACGCCGTAAACGGATATGGCTAGTATGGGCGGTAGTCTTACTTTGCTATTTAGTGCCTTATACGCTGTTAAATGGTATCTCGCGGTGGTACGGCAGCTTTTTGTTTTGGGCGTTGGCTGGGTTAGTCATCATTGCTCTGAACGTATATATCACTCAAGACTTTAAGGAACATGGCGATGACTGAGTCGCTGATTTGGTGGTCTATCGCTATCTACTTACTGGTCGCGATCGGCATTGCGCTGATGTCTCGCCAGCGCCCGGCAGAAGGGGCCTCGGAGAGCATGTCGGGCTACTTTTTGGGCAACCGGCAAATGAACGGCTTTGTCTCGGCGCTGAGCTACAGTGCCACGACATATAGCGCTTTTATGATGGTGGGCTTGGCAGGTCTTACCTATGCGGGCGGCGTTGGGGCGCTGGGTTTTGAAATCATCTATTTCGCCGGTGTGTCTCTGGTGGCCGTTTTCGGTCCCAAATTCTGGGCCGTCGGCAAGAAGTTCGGCTATGTGACGCCCAGCGAGATGCTGGGACACCGCTACCATAGCAAGCAGGTGGCCATGGCCGTCTCGATTGCCAGCTGTATCTTTCTGATTCCTTATTCGGCCGTTCAGCTCGCTGGCGTCGGTTACCTGTTGCAGGGGATTACTGACGGCGCGATTTCCTTTACCACCGGGGTAGTGCTGGCCACGGTGATCGCCATCTTCTTTTCCTATATCGCGGGCATTCGTTCGGTGATGTGGACCGACTCGCTCCAGGCCATCATGATGATTGTGGCGTCCACCCTGGTGGCGCTCTTTGTGATTCAGGGCCTGGGCGGTTTTGGCATGCTCTTCGATACGCTGGCAACGGAACACCCGCAGTCACTGACGGTACCAGGCCCTGGGTTGTTCAGCTTTGTCACCTTCCTGGGACTTACTATTCCCTGGTTCTTTTTTAGTCTCTCCAATCCGCAGGTCAGCCAGCGCCTTTTCATGCCTTCGTCGCTGCGCTCGATGCGCCACATGCTTATCGGTTTCTTGGTGTTTGGTTTCATCTACACCATGGTTTCCGTACTTTGGGGTTTCTCAGCTCTGGCGGCCTTCCCCGGCCTGGCAAGCGCTGATTTGGCAACGCCCACGCTGCTGGCCTCGGAGTTTGTTCCGCCTGTATTAGGGGTGATCGTGATGATCGGCATCATGGCGGCCGCGGTATCTACTATCGATTCGATCATGCTGACCCTGGCGTCCATGGTGTCCCGCGACGTCTATGCGAACGTCAAACCGAACGTTAGTGAAAAACGCCAATTGCTGGTGGGTAAGTTCGTGGTGCCGGTGATTGCATTGATGGCGCTGGCCTTTGCCGAGCTACAGCTTGACCTGATTGCAGTGCTGTCGGTGGCGGCTTCCTCTGGCCTAGTGGCCATGGTGCCTGCCCTGATCGGCGCCTTCTACTGGAAACGTGGCACCGCTGCCGGTGTATTGACCAGTGTGGTGGGCACCAGCGCGTTTGTACTGCTGATGTACGCTACCGGCAATTCGCTGCTGGGCCTGCCCGCCGGTGTCTGGGGGATTTTGGTCGCCAGCGTTCTGTTTGTGGGCGTTAGCCTCATGACCAACCCTCATCAGGCCACGACGGAGGCCTTCTTTACCGCCATCGCGGAAGAGTTGGGTAAAAAGCGCCGCTATTCAACGCGTCAGCCTGCTAAAGAGGCGAATTAGTAAAGTCGTTTTTTGTAATGTTACGTTCATGACAAAAGCCCCCGCTCGGGGCTTTTCAGGTTTAACGCCAAACCATTAACTGCTGCCGATAATCATCTTGCGCCTGGCTGGCGCTGACCGGCGTCAGCCACACCTGGGTGCCGGGCAGGCACTGGGCCAGCGTAGCGCAGGCGATGGGGGTGATGGCCCCAAGGCGCGGGTAGCCGCCAATCGTCTGACGGTCGTTCATCAGCACGATGGGTTGGCCGTCTGGCGGGATTTGCACCGCCCCCAACGGAATGCCTTCGGAGATGATGCCCGTCAGGGCGCCGTGCAGGGCGGGGCCTGTCAGCCGCACGCCCATACGATCGGCACGGTTATCTACGACCCATGGTTGGTTGAAGGCTTGGAAAAGAGAGCGGCCGCTGAAGGCGGCGACTTGCGAACCGAGCACGATGGGTAACCGGCAGCCTGACACCGGCATCTGCGGCCCTTGCCCTTCAGCGATACGACGAACCGCCGGGGCGGTGCCTTTCCAGGTTAAGCGGTCACCCGCTTTTAGCGGTTTGCCATCTTCATGCAGGCCGCCCAGTTGCTCGCGGGCGGTGCAGGCGCGGCTACCCAGCACCTCCGGTGCATTCAGCCCGCCTGGAAAGGCGAGATAGGCGCGCAAACCTTGGCGCGGTTGGCGAAACACCAGGCGCTGACCGGGTAGCAGTTTGAAGCTGCTATTGGGCGCGAGCGGCTTGCCATCCAATTGGGCGTCTAGGTCAGCACCGGTCAGCGCCAGGCGCACTTCGCTTTCGCTTTCAAAGCTCAAACCACCGCCCATGACAATTTCCAGCGCGGCGCTGTTGGGTGCGTTACCCAAGAGCCAGTTGGCCCAGCGAAACGAGATCCAGTCGGCGGCGCCGCCTTGGGTAACGCCTAAGTGGCCGACACCAAATCGCCCGGTATCTTGTATCAACGCCAGCGGCCCCGCCTGCTTAACCACCAGCCCTTTTGATGCACTATTGTTAGCCGCGTGACTCATGGCCGCTCCTCCATGGGCGTGGTGTCACCACCGTCCGCTTCGAATTCTTCGCGGGAGATCGCTCTAAAACGCACCTTATCGCCCGGTCGAAACAGGGGGGCACCGCGCTTGGCGTATTCGAATAGCGGCACATTGGTGCGGCCCAGAATGTTCCAGCCACCCGGCGAAAGCAGCGGATAGATCGCCGTTTGCCGGTCGGCAATACCGACGCTGCCAGCGGCTACCTTACGACGCGGGGTTTTCAGGCGTGGCGTTGCCAACGCTTCGTCTACCAGGCCCATAAAGCCATAGCCGGGCGCAAAGCCCAGCGCGAACACGCAGTAGTCGTGATTACAGTGCTGCTGGATCAGCTCATCGACACTCAAGCCCGCACGTTTAGCGACCAGGGGCAGTTCGGGGCCGACGCTTTCGTCGTACCACACGGGAATATCGTGCAGCTCCCCCGCCTGTGTGTCGGCAGGAGATAGCCCGGAAAGCGCTTTGTTAATCCGCTGACAGGCCGCGTCGTGATCCAGCTGTTCGCAGTCGTAGTGCACGAGTAGCGTGGTGTAGGAGGGCACCAGATCAATCAGGGCAGCCCCAAAAGCGCTGCGCAGCGCTTGGTCGGCGGCGATCACCCAGGCCATGTTGGCCTCGTCGATGGTGTCGAACAGTCGCACCATCAAGGCATCCATGGCGGTGGTCTCAATGCGCATTTTAACGCGGGTCGCTTCAGTGCGTGTTGTTTCAATGCCTGGTTTCACGCTTGCTCCAGCGCCTGAAAGGCCTCACGAATGGCGCGCACGGCCGCCACGGACTCCGGGTTGTCGCCGTGAACGCAGAGCGTGTCGCAGGCTAACTGTAGCGGTGTGCCGTCGAGGGCGGTGAGCGGCTCGCCTTTGGCCAGCATTACCGCTTGATTAACGATGGTGTGTTGGTCGTGGTGCACAGCGTTGGGTAGCCGGCGCGAAGCCAAGTGGCCGTTGGCGTCGTAAGCGCGATCGGCAAAGGTTTCGAACCACAAGGTAATACCCATTTTGGCGGCCAGCTCACGGTGTGGCTCGGGGTTGGCGGTCGACATGATCATTAGCGGCAGATCGGCGTCATATGCACGCACGGCGCGCATGACGCCTTCGAGTAGCGCCGGGTTGGCGGCCATATCGTTATACAGCGCCCCGTGGGGTTTGATATAGCTGAGCCGTGCGCCTTCGGCTTGGCAGATGCCTGCCAGGGCGCCGACTTGGTAGAGCACCATGTCTTCCGCTTCTTCGGCCGAGCAGGCCATGGAGCGGCGTCCAAAGCCCATCAAATCCGGGTAACCAGGATGCGCACCAATGCGAACATCATGCTGGACTGCCAGCTTGACGGTGCGTCGCATTACATGGGGGTCAGACGCGTGGAAGCCGCAGGCGATGTTGGCGCAATCGACATAAGGCATCGCCTCGGCATCTAAACCAATAGTCCAGTTGCCGAAACTTTCGCCCATATCGCAATTAAGCAGGGGGATGGCCATAGCGACTCCTGTCGTTGATGCAGTGGGTGCTTTCACGTGGCTGATGGGGAAATTAAATTTATCACCAATATATGAACACGGCCTCCTGAGTGCCAATCGTTTTTGACGATACTAACTATCGGTCACTCCTATCATATTGTTATTTGGTGGAAAAATAGTTGACGCTTGGGCACGATACGCTTATCACAGTAAGGGCGGGGCGTGATAATAACGTTGGTGAAACAGCGCTGCCGAAGATGGTCTCGAAGTTGCATAGTGATCTTGTGTTCACGAGCATCAGCACAAAGCAATCAGCGTTGCGTGTCAGCAAGACGGCGCTTAGTCACTCTCAAAAGTCATTCGTAGGCGTGTCACTATGCTCGATTTTAAGGAACTTGAGGCGTTTGTATGGGCGGTGAGGCTGGGCTCCTTCCGTAAGGCGGCGACCCGTTTGCACCTGACCCAGCCCTCCGTTTCTGAGCGTATTTCACGTCTTGAAACCGCCGTAGGGGAGCTGCTGCTAGAGCGTGCCGCCCGGCCCGTTCAGCCCACCATGCGGGGCCGCGAGTTCTTTGTGCACGCTGAACGAATGCTGCACCAGCGTGACGAGGCAATGAGGCTTTTCGATGATGAAGAGGCGTTTTCTGCACCATTGCGGCTCGGCACGATTGAAACGATTGCCCATAGCTGGTTTCCCGAGTTTATGCGCAGGCTCACCGAGCGCTACCCACGTCTGACTATCGAGCTAACGGTGGATTACTCACCGGTGCTCAATGAGCGGCTACTCGGCAACGAGCTGGATATCGTGCTGGCGATGAACGGATATTCACCCCAGAAGCAGATCGATTATGAGTCGTTGAGCCCTTATGAGATGGGCATGTTCGTCTCCCCCCGGCACGCGCCGTTACTTAGCGAAAGCGCCGACATCTGGGGCAGGCAACTGCCGTTTATTTCCTTTGGCAAGCTGGCGCGTCCCTATACAGAATTGGTGAATTACTTGGCAGAGCAGGGCGTGGCCAGCCCCCGAATTCATAGTGTCAGCACGTTGATGACGATAGTCCGCATGACCACGGAAGGGCTGGGGATTGGTGCCTTGCCGGTGGCCACCGTGCTGGAAGAGTGGCAGCGAGGAGAGCTTTACCGGCTTGAACTACCGGTGCCGTTACCGGCGATGCACTATGATGTGATATGGCGCCACGCTAACCATCCGCGCTTTTGTCGCGGTGTGGCTCGGCTGGCCCAAGAGTGCGCTTGCGGCTATGCGCAGGCGCGCCGTGCCGATATGACCAAAACACTTTTCTCCGGGCGTTGGGTTGCCACCCGCGCCTCCTCTGGTACCACCAAAGCACCACACTGTTAGCACCATACGGTTAGCAAAATACTATTAATAGAAATAAGAGGGTTCTCACAATGCGCAAGACAATAACGACATCACTGCTGCTAGCGACTGCCTGCGGTTTAACGGTAACGGCTCAAGCAGCTGAGTGGACCATGGCCACGCCTTACGGTGATGCCAGTTTTCACACCCAAAATAACAAGCAGTTCGCCGAGGACGTGGCCGAAGCTACTGATGGTGAGTTAACCATTACCGTACATAGCGGCGGCTCGTTGGTATCGCATGGTGAAATCAAGTCGTCGGTTCGCCGTGGCACCATTGATGCAGGCGAAGTCTTCCTTTCGGTACTTTCCAATGATGACCCCATTTTCGAAGTGGACACACTGCCAGGGGTCGCCGGCAGCTACGATGATGCTTACGCGTTGTGGGAAGCCACCAAGCCCATGATCACCGAGCTATTCGCCTATGAAGGTTTGATTCCGCTCTACGCCGTCACCTGGCCTGCACAAGGCATCTACACATCAGAGCCGCTCACCGACCCTGAGCAGTTTGAAGGCCTGCGCGTGCGTGCGCCCAACATCAATACGCAGCGCTTCGTCGACAACCTGGGAGGTAGCCCCACGGAAACCGAAGAGTCTGATATCCCGACCGCCTTCAGCACTGGCCGTGTGGATGCCATGATTACCTCGAGCTCGACCGGTAATTCCATGGCGGCTTGGGATTATGTCACCGACTACACCGACGCTAACCTGTGGCTACCCAAGAACATTGTTTTCATCAGCCAGCGCAGTTTCGATGGCCTGGATGAAGCGACCCAGGAAGCCTTGATGGAAGCCGCCGCCGAAGCGGAAAAACGTGGCTGGGAAATGAGCCGCGAAGATAACCAGGCAAGCCTGGAGGCCTTGGAAGAGAACGGTATTTCGGTTTCTGAGCCGAATGAGGCCGTTTCAGAGGCACTGCAAGCAGCCGGTGATCAGTTGTTTGAAGATTGGCAGTCGCGTGCTGACGACGAAGCCAAACAGGCGCTGGAAACTTACCGCGAGCAACGCGACAGCTAATCGCCGTAGCAATGTCTCTTGCAGGGGCCACGGCAATGCCTTCGCCCCTGCTTTTCCCGCGCGCTTTATGAGGCTGCGAACATGACGTTTAAATTCGACAAGCTCTATCGCCTCGGTGCTTGGGGTGCGGCGGCGTGCATGGTGGCTATCTGTGCGCTGATCGCGCTCCAGGTAACCTTCCGCTTGGTAGATGCGTTGCTAGTGCTGGTAGGTTTGAGCCGGCTAGGCCTGAGCATTACCGGCGTTTCAGAAATTGCGTCTTACTTATTAGTCGGCGCGACCTTTCTGGGCTTGGCCTACACCTTTGTGCATCACGCCCATATCCGCGTGACGCTGTTGATTACTCGGCTGCCACCGGCCATTCGTGTGTGGTTTGAAGTGTTTGGCCTCATCATTGCCCTGGCGATCAGCCTGATGCTCAGTTATGGCCTGGTGGGGCTGGCGCAGGAGAGCATCCAGTACAACGATGTCTCTTCGGGATTTGTGTCGATCCCACTGTGGATTCCCCAGCTGGTACTCGCGATCAGTGTAGGGCTGCTGTGCTTGGCGCTGGCTGAAGCCCTGTTCATGGCGGTGCGTATTGCCATTCGCGACCCTTCGAGTTTCCGCGAAGCGACGGCCCCCGATGATAGCGAGGGTTACTAAATGACGACCTTACTATTGTTTCTAAGATGCCCGCGTTTAGCTATCTCTATAACGACGCTTTTACTCCAGGCGCTTCTGTCCCTTAAATCGGAGAGATTCTCGTGCTGCTACTAAGTCTCGCCACCATTTTTACGCTTGTGCTGTTACTGGGGAGCGGGGTGTGGATCGCCTTTGCGTTGATCGGTACTGCCTGGATAGCGCTCGAGTTCTTTAGCTCCTTTTCACCGGCTTCTATTCTGGCCTCAGATTTCTGGGGAGCGAGTTATGGCTGGGACCTCACGGCGCTGCCCATGTTTATCTGGATGGGTGAGATTCTCTTTAGGTCGGGGCTTGCGGATAATATGTTCCGCGGCCTGTCGCCCTGGTTAAACCGCCTGCCCGGTCGCTTGCTGCATACCAATATCATCGGCAGTGGTATGTTTGCCGCGGTGTGCGGCTCTTCGGCTGCCACCTGTGCCACGGTAGGCAAGATGACCCTACCGGAGCTTGAGCGGCGGGGCTACGATAGCAACATGGCGATTGGCACGCTGGCCAGTGCTTCGACCTTGGGGCTGTTGATTCCGCCTTCCATCGTACTGATCGTTTACGGCGTGGTGACCGAGCAGTCGATCTCCCGGCTGTTTATGGCGGGTATTGGGCCCGGCCTGATGATCCTGGCGCTGTTCATGAGCTATCTCATCGTGTGGGCGCTGCTCAAAGGCAACCGTGAAGGGTTGACCGGCGAAGATGAGTCGGGAATGAGCTTTGGCGAAAAGTTACGCAATACCTGGTCGCTAATGCCCATTCTGCTGCTGATTGGTGGCATTATCTTCTCGATCTATGGCGGCTTGGCGTCGCCCACTGAGGCCGCCGCGGTCGGTGTGGTACTGTCGATCGTGATTGCCCGCTTCAATGGCCATTTTGATCGCGCTATCTTCAAAAGCTCGCTGTTTGCCGCGGTACGTACTGCCTGCATGATTGCTTTCATCATTGCGGGGGCGTCGTTCCTGACCTCGGCCATGGGCTTTACCCAAGTGCCGATGAAGCTCGCTCAGGCCATTGGCGAAATGGGCCTGTCGCCCACTATGCTGCTGATCGCGCTCACCTTGCTGCTGCTGATCATGGGCTGCTTTCTCGACGGTATTTCGCTGATACTGCTGGTCACGGCGATTATTATGCCGCTGGTGAGTGCGGCAGGATTCGATCTCATCTGGTTTGGTATCTATTTGGTGATCGTCGTCGAAATGTCGCAGATAACCCCGCCTGTTGGCTTCAATCTGTTCGTGATTCAAGGGCTGACCGGCAAAGATATCTTAACCATTACCCGCGCCACGCTGCCGTTCTTCCTGCTGATGCTGCTGGCGATTGCGTTGATGCATATCTTCCCCGGCATTGCGCTCTATCTGCCCGAGGCCATGACCCGCTAACGGCCCAATACTGTTCACGTTTAAACATCCAAGTGGCGTTATAAGGGCTTGGATGTTTAATGGATGCTTCTTTGTGACCTCGCTTCGAGCTAAGCTGAAGAAAAAGCGGGAATAGGTGACACCACCAATGCGCACGGGGAATGACGCAGTAGACATCTTTCGCCAGTTGGCAGAAGGGATGGGGCACAGTGGCAGCCCCCGCTTTTATGCTGATTTGGTGGAGCGCTTGGCAAACTTGGTGGATGTCGATCATGTACTAGTGGCCGACGTAACGCAGTTGCATCAAGCAGAGACGTTGGCCGTCTGGTCCAATGGGCGCTTGCTTAGCAATGTCACCTATCCATTGGTGGGCACGCCTTGTGAAACCGCAATAGGGAGCGGCGCTTGCCTATATGAACATGATGTTCAAGCACGCTTCCCCGACGATAAATTTCTTTGCGAACTGGGTGCCGAGAGTTATCTCGGGCGTCCTCTTTACGCGGCGGATGGTGGGCTGATTGGCCTGCTGGCAGTGCTTAAAAATTCGCCTATGCAGCTCGATGGGTTAGCAGGGGAAATATTGCAAATTGCCGCTGCTCAGGCCGGCGCGGAGCTGGGTCGGCAAAAAGCAGAGCAGGCCTTAAGAGAAAGCGAAGAAGTCGCGCGGGAGAGTGAGCGACGCCTGGATACGCTGCTCAACCATCTGCCGGGCATGGCCTACCGCTGCTTTAATGACCGCGATTGGACTATGCAGGTAGTGAGCCAGGGAGCCGAGGCACTGACCGGCTACCGTCCAGATGAATTGCAGGGTAACCGAGTCACCAGTTTCGCCGCGCTGATTCATGCGGATGATCAGGCAAAACTTTTTAGCGAAGTGCAGTCGGCGATCGCCCACAAGCGACCTTATCGGGTGGTCTATCGTTTGCAGCATCGCGATGGTAGCTACCGCTGGATGTGGGAGCAGGGCCAGGCGGTCACCGGACACGACGGTGAGATTGCCTGCCTGGAAGGCTTCATCTCAGACGTGACCGATCAGCAAGAGTCGCAGCGGGTGCAAAACGCCGTGTTGCAGGTTGCTTCCACCGTGACGACGCGAGTAGGAGACGGCTATTTTCAGCAACTGATTGCCACGCTGGTCGAGGTGCTGGAAGCCGATGCCGGCTTTATTGCACTGCTGAACACCTCCCCGCAGGGCGAGCACGAGGTTTATGGCCAGGCGACCACGGTCAGTATGGTCGTCGAGGGGGCTCAGCTCGAACAGTACGCTTTTGCTCTGCGCGGGTCGCCGAGTGAGCAGGTCGTACTGGAACGCGAAGCGGTCGTGCATGACGGCCCACCGCAACGTTTGGCGGGCACGCAGCTACCCATTCGGGCATGGATTGGGCGTCGCTTGGATAACGCCAACGGCGAAGCGATTGGCGTGATGATGGTCTTTTACCGCCAGCCGCTGACCACCAATGCCTTCGCTACCTCGGTGCTACGAATACTGTCCACGGGCGCGGCGGCTGAGCTTGAGCGCCGCCGCGACCATCGTCACATGCATCAGTTGGCCTATACGGATAGCACCACCGGCCTACCCAACCGTGCTCGTTTTATGGTGCTATTAGGGCAACTGTGGACACAGGCGCGCCGCACTAAGCAGGGGCTATCGCTGCTGCTATTGGATATTCGCCGCTTTAAAGAAGTGAATGACCTGCACGGCCATCAGGTGGGAGACCAGTTACTGGTGACGGTAGCGGATCGGTTACAGAAGATCAGCCACGCCTATGGCCCACTGGCGCGGTTATCCGGCGATGAGTTTGCCATGCTGGTGGCCGCCGCCGATGGAAGAAGCATCAGCGAGCTGGTCGAGCAACTTCGCGCTGCGGTGACGCAGCCTCTGCATCTGGAACGCCGCGTGTTTAACCTCGATATCAGCATTGGTTATGCCCGTTATCCCCACGATGTGGCGCAAGCGAGTGAACTGTTCAACGCCGCCAGTATCGCGCTTCACCACGCTAAACGCCGCGACAGTAGTACCTGCCCCTATACCCAAACCATGCGCCATGCGCTCCAGCGTCGCCAGCGAATGACCGAGCGGCTCAGCGCGGCGATCAGCGACCACCATTTGGAGCTCTATTTCCAGCCCCAGGTCGACCTGTCCAGCGGGCAATTAACGGGCGCAGAAGTCCTATGCCGTTGGCATGATGCGGAGTGGGGGTGGGTGAGCCCTGGGGAATTTATCCCTCTTGCCGAAGAGCGCGGGCTGATCCGTGCCCTGGGCGATTGGGTGCTGGAGGAGTCGGCCAGGCAACTCATCGCGTGGAACAGCCAGTGCATGATGCCGCTGCCTGGCCGGCTGTCGATCAATATTTCCGCCCAACAGTTCGCCGACCCACAGTTGACGAGCCATATTGCCCAACTGACGGCGGGGGTTTCGCCCACCGCGATTGCACTAGAGCTGACCGAAAGTGATTTTATGCGCGACCCCGACCAAGCGATCGACATTACCCATACCATGCGGCAAGCGGGCTATGCGCTCTCGATCGACGATTTCGGCACCGGCTACTCATCGCTCTCCTATCTGCGCCGCTTTGCCGCCGACGCTTTGAAGATCGATATCTCCTTTGTGCGCGAAATGCTCGAGAACCGCCACGACCGCACCATCGTGCAGACCATCATTGCCATGGCCCAAGCACTAGAGATGAAAACGGTGGCAGAAGGCGTAGAGACCCAGGAACAGGCCCGCTTGCTGGCCGAAATGGGCTGTAACGAAGCCCAGGGATATTGGTTTGGGCGGCCGTTACCGGCTAATGAGTTTGCTGCCGCTTGGTTGAGCGGGTAGCCGCTTAATACACCGCCAGCGTCATCGTCCTGTCATCACCTCTGGCATACCCTACGCGCCGCCAACCCGCGATGAAAGGAGTGCTCCCATGCGCCTGGCCCTATTTGATCTTGATGACACCCTCCTGGACGGAGACTGCAGCGACCGCTGGAATTTATGGATGATAGAGCAAGGTTGGGTCAGCGATGCCGACGCCTTTATGGCCCGGGCGGAGCAGATGCAGCAGGCCTACCATGCAGGCAAGTTAAAGCTTGAAGAGTATTTAGCCATGACCCTGGCGCCGCTGCGCGGGCGCCGGGTGAGGGATGTGCAAAAAGAGGTAGAACGCTTTGTCGCCACGCACCTCCAGCCGCGTATTTTTGAACAAGCCTGGGCTTGCCTGGAAGCGCATCGCCAGGCAGGCGATACGCTGCTGCTGATTTCCGCATCGTCGCGTCATCTGGTCGAGCCGATCGCCGCTGTGCTGGGGATCGAGCATGTGCTGGCGGTCGAGCTAAGTGTGGATCATGGCCTCAATGAAGACCCACGCTATACTGGCGGTAGCGAAGGTATTTTTTCCTATCGTGGTGGCAAAGTGCTGCGCCTGAAGCAGTGGCTGGTCGAGCAGCAGATCACCCCCAGCCACACCACGTTCTACTCAGATTCCCGCAACGACCTCCCGCTGCTGCAGTACGTCGATTGCCCGGTGGCGGTTAACCCTGATCCGGTACTGGCCGAGGTGGCTAGCGTTGAAGGCTGGCGGCGCTTAGACTGGCGAACATCCCCGAATGCTTCGTCGCCTAATACTCTGTCAGGAAAATCGGCACATGTCTGATGCCATCACTACACGCCTTCAACAAGGAGAGCGTTCTTGAGCCCAGCCGCCCTCGCGCTAGTGCTGGTCTCGGTATGCATGCACGCCGGATGGAACGTGTTGGGCAAACGCAATGCGCCGTCGCTGTCTTCCTTTACCCTTGCCTACGGCGCGGCAGGGTTAGTGATGTTTCCGCTAGTGTTGCTTGGGCCCTCACTCACGGCGTTACCCAGTACTTTTTGGGGGTGGTTGGTACTCTCTGGACTGTGTCAGATGCTTTATATGGGTGGCCTGGCCTGGGCCTATGCACGGGGAGAGGTGAGCGTGCTTTATCCCATCGCCAGGGCGTTGCCCGTCGTGCTGGTGCCTCTGGTATCTATCGCGTTGCTGAGCAGCCGAGTGCTGGATATGTGGGATGGCCTGGGAATGGCGCTGATAGTGGCTGGAGCACTCTGTCTGCCGCTTAGCCATCCTGAGGCGCGTCGGTTTTCCACCTATTTCACGCCCGCCATGGGGTTTGCGCTGCTGGCGGCGGCGGGCACGGTGGGCTATTCACTCATCGATAAGCAGGCCTTAGGGCTCATGCAGGGTGCTGGGCACAGCGGGCTCACCGCCGGAGCCGTTTTTATGGTGCTGCAAGCGGTGATGACACTGGCCTGGGCGGTACCGCTGCTAGCGCTGTTGCCTGCCGAGCGGCGTCGATTGCCAGCGCTTCGCCAGCAAGGCCTACCGATGCTAGTCATCACCGGGCTGATGATGACCTGCACCTACGGCTTGGTATTGATCGCCATGGCCATCACCGATGAGGTGAGCTACGTAGTGGCGCTGCGTCAGCTCTCGATCCCAGTGGGCGTCTTGATGGGCGTGCTCTGGTTAAAAGAGCCTGCATCCAGGGCAAAAGCCATTGGCACGCTGGTAATGTTAACGGGGTTGATGATGGTGGCGCTTTAGTCAGCGCCGCCTTTATTAGAGTGCCTGCCAAACCAAGTTAATCCCCACTAAGAACATAGCGATGATCACTAGGCGGTAAAACAGCTTTTCATTGACGCGACTCTGTAGCCAAAGGCCATTACGCACACCAATCCAGGCAATGGGTACGAGCAGCAGCGAGGCCCAGGCGCTGGTCATATTGACCTCGCCCAGCCATACATAAGGGCCTAGTTTGATGGTGTTCACGACCGCGTAAGTGATCGTACAGGTGGCAATAAAGGTCTCTTTGCTGAGCTTGCGCGGCATCAAGTACATATTCATTGGCGGCGCGCCCGCATGGGCAATAAAGCTGGTAAAGCCGCATACGCTTGCCGCAGGCAGTGCCCAGCGGCTGGAAATCGGCTTTTTAGCGACAGGTTTTAGCAGCATATAAGCGGCGAACACGACAGAGAGAATTCCCAATGCCAAGCGCACGCCTTGTTCGCTCAAGCTGCCAAATAGCACTGTTCCTACCGCCACGCCGATGAACAAGCCCGGCACAAAGCGCCACACTTCTGCATTCGATTGCTTGCCCCACCACGCCTTCACCGCAAATACGTCCATCACCAACAGCAGCGGAAGCAGTAGCCCTGCCGCTTGGGTCGGACTAATCGCCAGCGCCATCAAGGGCACTGAAAGCGTGCCGAAGCCACCCGCAAAGCCGCCTTTGGATACCCCGGTGAGATACACCGAAAAGATAATCAATAGCCAGGCGATAATGGAGTAATCGGGGAGCATAGGAGCCTCTATGGTATTCGAGAACGGCCGACATAAAAAAGCCCCGCAGCAGCGGGGCCCAACAGCATAGCATTAGATAAACGTTAGCGGACGAAGTGAGTGGTGACGCCACTCGCATTATTATATGGCTCTGATTACAAAATAATCAGCGTCGCGAGCCCCAAGAACGACAGAAAGCCAACTACATCGGTGACCGTTGTCAGGATCACCGCGCCCGATAGGGCAGGGTCAATTTGTAAGCGTTTCAATACCAAAGGAATGAGCACACCAGAAAGGTTGGCAAGGCTCATATTGATAAAAATCGCCAGCGTGATGACGAGCGTAATCAGTGGGTCGCTAAACCACAGGTAGGAAATGCCGCCGACCACTAGTGCCCACACCAGGCCATTGCTCATCCCCACCCATAGTTCTTTATTATACAGCCAGCGTTTATTGTTACCGGCAAGCTGACCAAGCGCCAGACCGCGTATGACCACCGTTAAGGTCTGGCTACCTGCAATCCCGCCCATGCTGGCGACCACAGGCATGAGAATGGCGAGCGCGACGATTTGATCCAGTACAGCTTCAAACTGGCCGATGACAAAGGCCGCCAAAAAAGCGGTAAGCAGATTAATGCCTAGCCAAATACCGCGACTTTTCGCGCTGCGCGCAATGGGGGTAAACACTTCCTCTTCGTCGCTAACGCCCGACATATGCTTCAACGTCAGGTCAGCATCGTCTTGGGTGATTTCTAATACGTCGGCAGCGTTTAGCTGACCGACCAATAACCCATCACTATCGCACACTGGCACGAAGTGGAGCTCTTTTGAGCGCAATAGCGCAGCGGCGTCGCTCACTTTCATTTGATCGTTTAGGGTGAAAAAATCATCCATGTACTCATCAACCACGGCTTCTTGTGGCTGTTTGATTAAATCAATCAGGCTTAGGGTGCCGAGTAGACGTTTATCCTTATCCGTAATCATGATTTGCTGTGATTCATCATCCAGCAGGTGATGAATCCGGATATAGCGTTGAACGGCCTCTAATGACACGCCTTGTTTTACATTGACCGTCTCGGGGTCCATGTATCGACCCACCACGTCATCTTCATAGGCATGAAGATTCTCAACCTGGGCGCGTATCTCCTGATCCAGGCTGGCGTAGACGGTGGTTTTGATCTCTTCGTCGGCGACATCAAGAACTTCGGCGACTTCCTGGGCATCCAGGCCTCTGACGATTTGTTCAACATCGCTGGCCGAAAGATCCTCAATATAGTCAGCGCGGATATCCTCATCGACTTCGGCGAGGACTTCGCCCAGCACTTCGTCTGGGATGTAATCCCAAAGTAAATCACGGGTTTTAGCGGGGAACGACTCAAGCGTGCGCGCAATCGCTAATATATCGAGCTCTTGAAATAGCTCGTAGAGGGCAGCGGTATCTTCTTCGTCTAACAACTTTTGCAGATACAGCAGTTGCTCCTCGGTGTTGGTATATTTTTCCTCATCGCGCATAGAGTCCATCCTTATAAAAACGCATTTTTAACACTATCACTTGAAAACTCGTGATGGCTCACCTTGGATCTTATCGACAGGCTGTGTTGAAAGCCATTTGGCCGTAGCGAGAATGTCAGCCCTTTAGTGCTGGGTAACAAAGGCAACCCGAGTGCCATACCGCATGCGCTGCTTGGCGGAGACCGGCGGTGTGCTGTTGCCGATCATTTCATCAGTGGTATCGGCCCAGGTGACGGTGCCGTGGGTAAAACCTAACGGCGCCAGGGCACGGCTAACCCACTGAGTACCGCTAAAACGCTGTGCTTCGCCGTTGGCATCAACCAGCAGGCCGATGGAATCATGGCGATGCAAGTGCACGATATACCAACCCATATCGAGCCCATGTAACTCGACATCGGGAAGCGGCGCAGAGAGTTGCTTAACGTCGGTAAGCGTGAGGTAGGCAGGAAGAATAGCAGACATGGCGAACCTCATTAGCAGGAACCTTATACGCCGAGTCTAATTTCTGTTATTCATTTGTACAGCTATTTAAGCGTGGATGTGGGGTGCCGCCTGGCAGCGACTGTTAAGCCATCGGCCAGACGGGCAGTTGATTGGGTTAGAGTGGAATCGCTAGTGGCTAGCCATTGCGAAACAGAAAGCTGTAGGCATTGAGTGCAGGTACGCCGCCCAGGTGGGCGTAGAGCACTTTTGAACCTGCTGGGAATTCACCGTTGCGCACCATGTCGATCATGCCGTGCATCGACTTGCCTTCGTAAACGGGATCGGTAAGTACCCCTTCCAGGCGGGCACAAAGGCGAATGGCTTCCAGCGTGCCTTCGTTGGGCAGACCGTATTCGGGGCCGCCGTAGCGGGTATCCAAAATCACGTCGCCATCGGTGATGCCGCCTTCCAATTCCACCAGCTCGGCCGTATGGCGGGCGATGCGCACAATCTGCTCGCGGGTCTGTTCGGGTTTGGCGGAAGCGTCGATGCCAATTACACGCTGGGCGCGGCCATCGGCAGCGAAGCCGACCACCATGCCTGCCTGGGTGCTGCCGGTCACCGAGCACACCACGATATAGTCGAATTTGAAGCCCAGTTCTTTCTCCTGTTGGCGCACTTCTTCGGCAAAGCCCACAAAGCCTAAGCCGCCGTAAGGGTGTTCGGAACAGCCCGCGGGAATCGGGAAGGGTTTACCTCCGCGCTGGCGAACGTCTTCCATCGCCTGTTCCCAACTGGGGCGGATACCAATATCGAATCCTGCGTCGTCCAGGCGCACATCGGCACCCATGATGCGCGACATCTCGATATTGCCCACCCGGTCATAGACCGCATCGGAGTAGTTGACCCAGTTCTCCTGCACCAGCACACACTGCATGCCCAAGTGAGCGGCGACAGCAGCCACTTGGCGAGTCTGGTTCGACTGAATACCGCCAATCGACACCAGCGTATCGCAACCTTGCTCCAGTGCCTCAGGAATCAAGTACTCCAGCTTACGGGTTTTGTTGCCGCCAAAGGCGAGACCGCTGTTGCAGTCTTCACGCTTGGCGTAGAGCTCTACTTCACCACCAAGATGTTCGCTTAGCCGCTTGAGGGGGGTAATCGGAGAAGGCCCGAAGGTAAGCGGGTAACGTGGGAAACGATCAAGATTCATATAAAAATCTCCTACTTCACAGCGAGAGTGGCGATATGAAAAGTGCCTGGCGAGGGTGGATGTGAAGCGTTGGCGTGCTCGCAAATGGTTATATTGAGTATCTTTTCATAGTAAGCGGTGATCGATTTTTTTGTATTGCAAAGTTTGCGCTTTATAAGCATTTAAAAGTGGTATAAGTTTTATAAAGTGTTTTTTAATAGCGTTAAATCATCGAGAAGGTAAATAATTGTGTGTGCCAAGATCGCGCGTCCACGCGCTGATGCCCACCCGCCAGGGGCCGAGTTGGATCGTATCGATAAGCGTATCCTTAAGCTGCTTCAGAGTGACGCCACGCTCTCCAATGTGGCCTTGGCAGAGCGCGTTAACCTAAGCCCCGCGGCTTGCCTGCGCCGAGTGGAAAGGCTCAAGCGAGACGGGGTGATCAGCCGAATCGTGGCGCACTTAGACCCCGAACAGCTCCAAGCAGGCATGGTGGTTTTGATTGGCGTGGTGCTCGACCGCTCGACGCCGGAATCCTTCGCCGCCTTCGAAGAAGCGGCCCAAAAGGTCTCCGGCTGTATGGAGTGCCACGTGGTAACAGGGGAGTTTGATTACTTTATGCTGGTGCGCACACGGGATAGCCAGAGCTTCAACAGGCTACACGCTGAACAGTTGCTCTATCTGCCCGGCGTGCGCCAGATCCGCTCGTTTATGGGACTGCGTGAGGTGGTTTCGACCCATCAGGTGCCGTTTTAGGTTAAGGCGAAGACGAGGGCTCTGGCCGGGTGGCGAGCCACAGCGCGATCATCACCAATAAAGCCACCACCGCCCAGCGCAGTAAGCCGGAGCCGAGTGACCAGATAACGATCAGTACGCTCAATGCCAGCATGCTCACGGCTGCGAGCTTGGCACGCCGGGGGATGGCGCGCTCTTGCTCCCAGGTGGTTAGTAAGGGCCCGACATACTCGCGGGAGCGAATCCAGGACTCGAATCGCGGTGAGCCTTTTGAGGCACAGTAAACCGCGATGAGCATAAACACGGTCGTTGGCAGCAGAGGCAGAAAAACCCCCAGTACCCCGACACTAAAGCTCAACCCTGCCAGTAATATCCACATGAGGCTGATCAGTCTCATCCTTACTCCCTTACTGCTAAGTTTGCGCGCAGTCATCCATTACGTTGCTCTACGTTTAAAACAGTATGGATTTATATCACGGCTTCGTCATGTTGCCAGGGCACCTTCACCTAAATGCAGGCGCTTCGTCATCGTCCTGTCATTTAGCACCTTTAGTGTCTCCTAACGTTTAATCGTTGGCTTACAAACGGTCAGGGGGAGACCACCATGAGTAAAGAGATCGAAGATCATCGCCTGTTTAACCGCAGCAGCAATCAACCTTTTGCCGACGTGCTGGCACGCCATGTTTCCCGCCGGGATGTAATGCGCGGTGGCTTGGGGGTCGCTGCTGCTTCAATGCTCAGTTTTGGTGGCGCTGCCCAAGCGCTGGCTTCCAGTGGGGCGCAAAAAACACCCCTGACACTCGCTTTCGAAGCGGTCCACGGCTCGCTCACCGATGCGATCGTGGTACCGGAAGGCTATGTTGCCCACGTATTGGTTCCATGGGGCACGCCATTGAACAGCGGCGCTTCGTGGCAGGCCGACCAGATCATAACGCCTGAGCAACAGGCGGAAAGTGTCGGTATGCATCATGACGGCATGGCCGGTTTTGCCCTGGATGCTGACAACGCTTCACGTCGATTTATACTGGCTCTCAATAACGAATATATCGATCAAGAGGCACTATGGGCGCCCCAGGGCGGCCCCACCAATGCCGACGCGGGCAAGCGCCCAGCCGAAGAGGCGCGCACCGAGATCAACGCGCACGGTGTCACGCTTGTCGAAGTCGAAAAAGACGCCAACGGCCAATGGGCGCATGTGCCGGGGTCGCGCTATAACCGCCGCTTCACCAGCGCAACGGTGATGGAGCTTTCTGGGCCCGTGGCAGGCAGTGACTACGTCAATACGCAGTTTTCACCGACAGGCATGCAAACCCGCGGTACGAATAATAACTGCGGTAATGGGGTAACACCTTGGGGCACCTACATTGCCTGTGAAGAGAACTGGCCTGATATCTTCGTCAATCGTGGCGAACGCTTTCAGGACGACGCTCGCATCGGTATTCCTACCGACAAGAGCCGCTACGGCTGGGATACCTCCGCAGGTGATGCCACAGAGGAGAAGAGTGAGTTCGCTCGCTTTGATATCACTCCGCGTGGCGAGCGGGCGGAGGATGATTATCGCAACGAAGCACGCACGTTCGGTTATCAGGTGGAGGTCGACCCCTATCGGGATGCGCGGGCCGTCAAGCGGACAGCGCTTGGGCGTTTCCGTCATGAAGGGTGCTGGTTAGGCAAACTGGAAGCCGGTCAGCCGGTGGTCTACTACTCGGGACACGATTCCCGTAACGAGTACGTCTATAAATATGTCTCTGACGCCGCTTGGGACCCCGCCGACGCCAATCGACCCGGCGAGGCCTACGACCGCCTTGCCATTGGCAGCAAATACCTGGACAACGGCACGCTGTTCGTGGCCCGTTTCCATGCTGACGGCAGCGGTGAATGGCTACCTCTGACGCCTGACGCGCAAACCCGCGATGGCCGCACATTGGCAGCGGCACTGGGGCTTGCCAGCGATGATCACGCGGGCATTATCATCAACACCTGTGACGCGGCGGATTTGCTGGGCGCCACGCCAATGGATCGCCCTGAATGGGCCTCGGTCGATCCTGCTTCAGGGGATGTTTACCTGACCTTGACCAACAACACTCAGCGTACCGCTGAGGACACTTCCCCCACTTACACCAACGATGGGGAGCGCCTTGAGCAGAGTGGCGTCGGTTACGATCTGGCACCGACCAACGCTGCTAACCCGCGCGCCAATAATGAGGCGGGACACATCATCCGCTGGCGTGAGAGCCGTCTGCCGAACGCCTTTACCTGGGAAGTTTTCGTGTTTGGTGCGGCTACCGATGACACGGATAACCACTCTGGCCTGACGGAAATGAACCAGTTTGCGAGCCCCGATGGGCTATGGTTTGACGAGCGTGGCGATGGGCAAGGCATCCTGTGGATCCAGACCGATAACGGCTATGACGGCGTCACCGAGTACACCAACGACCAGTTGCTTGCGGTCGTTCCGAACGGCCTCGATAATATTCAAGGCACCGGTCCTGTCATTAACAGCAGCAACCAGCAGCAGCTTAAACGCTTTGCGGTAGGGCCGAATGGCTCCGAAGTAACGGGGATTTTTGCTACGCCGGATAAAACCGCGCTGTTTATCAACATTCAGCATCCGGGTAATTGGCCCGCCGACGGGAGTGCGCTAGTGCAAGACGCCACGGTTGCTGCCAGCGGCCAAGTGCGCCCCCGCGCAGCGACGGTGGTGATTCAGAAGCGTGATGGCGGCCCGGTGGGGCTATAAAAGCTAGTAAGTTGCTAATGTATAACGGGGTTATAGCATTGGCGTTTAGCTGATAGCGCCAATTGCTAAAACGAGCAGGAAAGAGTGGGCTTGATTACTTAAGCCCACCCCTTTAAAGCACTTTATAAAAGCACTTTATAAAAGCTTAACCAGCTTTCTTGTTAACATTCTCTTTAGCCAACGTGTTCAGCTTGTCATCCGTGGATTTCTCTTCTTTCAGCGTTTCGGCCAGGATGTTTTTAGCTTCGGTATAACCTAACTGCTCGGCCAGCGAACACAGCGTGCCATAGGTGGCGATTTCATAGTGTTCTACTTTTTGTGCGGCACCAATCAGGCCAGCATCCCGCACTGCGCCTTTTTCGGTTGCCTCAATCAGTTCCTGCCCTTCTTCTATCAAGCTCTCCATGGCGTAACATTTCAACCGTTTGATACGGATGTCCGGCACGCTATCAGCGACTTGCTCTAATCTTTCTACCTGTCCTTGGGTTTCTTCAAGGTGATGTTTAAACGCGTCGACCAGTTTAGGGTCGTCCGCCGCACGCGCCATTTTGGGCAGCGCGCGTGTAATTTGCTTTTCTGCGCTATTGGTTTCAGACAGAAGGCGAACAAAAAGCTCGTTAGCGTTTTTAATAACCATGATTTGCTCCATGCCGTTAAAAATTAAACCGTCGCAACTCCATGCAACGGTTTAAAGCTAGCAAGGAATGTAGGAGCGATAAATATATATAAGTTAAGTTTTAGCGCCAATGTTGGCTCTCTCTTCTAACGATTGCACAGCATCAACCCTCAGTGGCAGCTGATTGGCCCAGAGAATATCTTCACGACAATGACCAATGTCCTGTAGTACGTGGTCATCGTAGGACAGCAGCGGCAGTATATGGCGGCGGAAAAGCCAACGCCTCCGATAGCGCCACCAGCGCATATCGAGTACCCGAATTAGCCGCATTGATGGCATGGCAGGCATGTAAAACTGCAATTGCGGCGGCTTGGGGGGTGGTACCAATTGGCTGGCTTTTTTCCATGCATGCTTGGCATGTTGGGCCGGGTTTACATCATTCATCGCACACCTCCATTGTACACCCGCTTCCTAGCAGCAGTGCCTGTGCATCGACGGATCGGGTGTCATCTTTCGTGAATAAGAAGGAGGGTCGCGACCTCTGATGAATAGCTTGGTGCACAGCTTTGGATCAATCAAACGAAAAGAACTACACTATGCCTTAAGTTTTTCTGAAAGGTGGCGCAATGAATCAGCTAACGGATGTGGTGAGCAATCGGGCAGTCTTGCCGCTGCTGGATAGCGAAGTGCTGCGCAGCTTTGTAACGATTGCCGAAAGTGGCAGCTTCACTCGCGCTGCCCAGCAACTTTTTCGTACTCCCTCCGCGCTGAGCATGCAGATCAAGCGCCTGGAAGAGACACTGGGCCAAACGCTGTTTGTACGCGAAGCGAGGCATGTGCGCCTGACCGCAGAGGGGGAAGTGCTGCTTGGCTATGGCCGGCGGTTACTGAAACTCAATGCCGAGGCGGTGACACAATTTCTGGCGCCAACCTTGGAAGGGCGTGTAGGGCTGGGCATAACCGACGACGTTGTCTGGCGTGTGCTACCCACCGTACTGGCTCAGTTTGCTCGCTCGCATCCGGCCGTGCAGGTCGATGTCATCGTTGGCCGCAGTGTCGAGCTGCTCGCTAGATTGGAGGAGGGGGAACTTGATTTAGCCCTGGTCATGGCTGGCGAACCTGGAGAGGCGGTGCGGGGCGAGATCGTGCATAGCGAACCGCTGGTATGGGCGGGCCGTGAGGATGGGGTTGCCGTACAGCGTACGCCGCTCCCGGTGACACTGGCTCAACAGGGGTGTGCATGGCGTAGAATTGCACTTCATGCGTTGGATAGCGCCGGAGTGAATTACCGCATTGCCTACTCCTGCGACCACTGCGCCGGGCAGGAAGCCGCCATGTTGGCAGACCTGGCCATTTCACCGTTTCCGAAAAGCTTGATTCGACCACCGCTCAAGCGTCTCACTAACGAATCGCTCCCCCCATTGGGTGATTACCAAGTCGCGCTGGCTAAACGGCCTGGCAGTGGCGATGCCAGCGAAGTGTTAGCCGAGCGGGTGGTGGAGGCATTTCGGGAAGGCTAGGCCTCTGCTTGGAGTTCAAAGCGGAGCAGGACCACCGTTAGCAAGGTGCCATCAATGGAGGTACATAAAGCATGCAGGATTCACCCATTTTTCTACCGTTACGTGAGCAGCGCGAGCGGCTTCGGGCGGGCACACTGAGCGCTACCGCGTTGGCCGAGGCATCCATAGCGGCGTACCAACAGCGCGGAAAACACGATCATTCCTACCTCACCTGGAACGGCGAGCAGGCACTGGCAATGGCAAAAGCGGCCGATGTAGTGCTCGCCCAGGGTGGTGATGCGGGGGCGCTAATGGGCATGGCGGTATCGATCAAGGATATCTACGCCGTGACCGGGCTGCCCACCTATGCGGGCTCTTCTCAGCGGCTGCCGAAGCGCTGGGAGCGTCCTGGCCCGGTGGTGAGCGCGCTATTGAAACAGCTGCCTTCCGTGATGGGTAAAACTCACTCCGTTGAGTTTGCCTTTGGTGGTTTGGGTACCAATGCCCACTGGGGGGCGCCGCGCAATCCATGGGATGTTCATCAGCACCGCACGCCTGGCGGTTCCAGCTCCGGCGCGGGTGTTTCGTTAGTGGGCGGCACGGCAAGCTTGGCGTTGGGCACCGACACCGCTGGTTCAGTGCGCATTCCTGCCTCGATGACCGGCGTCGCGGGATTGAAAACTACCGCCGGGCGCTGGTCGACCGAGCAGATTGTGCCGCTTTCAAGCACACTGGATACCCCAGGGCTACTGGCGCGTCGGGTCGATGATCTTGCCTTTGCGTTCGATGCATTGGACGGCGGCCTTTGCGGTCAGCACGATCGAGTGCCAGCGACACCAATGCTTGCCGGTTTGACCTTTGGGGTGCCAGAAACGTTTTTCTGGGATGACTGCAGTCCAGGTGTCGCGGAAACCGTACATGCTGCCATTAAGCAACTGGAAGCCGCCGGGGCACGGATAGTCACGTTGGAACTGCCTGGGATTGACGAAGCGTATGAGCTGTTCAAGCTAGGTGGCGTGGCCGCGGCAGAGCTAGCCGCGTTTCTAAAGATGGAACTGCCCGAGATGATTGATTCCCTGGACCCGAACGTCGCCGCCCGCGTTAAAGCGGCAGATGACATGCCCGCCTGGGAGTATGTACGTCGTCGCACGATTTTGGACTCGCTCTATCAATCGGCCGCCGCTCGTATGGCCGATGTAGATGCTGTGCTGACACCGACGGTGGCAATTACCCCGCCCACCATCGAGAGTCTTGAGCCAGAAGGCGCCTATCCCAAAGCCAACATGCACGCCCTGCGCAACACGGTGATCGCTAATTTCCTTGGTCTGTGTGCCTTGACGCTGCCGGTGGGAAAAGATGCCGCAGGCATGCCCGTTGGCCTGCAAGTGCTGGCCGGGCCGTGGCAAGACGCCAAACTGCTGGCCATTGGTCAGGCAATTGAAAACGAGCTGGGATCAGGCTTGGAAATTCTTGGTCAACCGCCAGCGGTGTGAACGCTGAGGTGGCCTAAGTACTGCCACCGATTTGGAGCGTAAAGCCCACATCGTGCTGGCGACGGTAGACGTTTTTACCGCTTAGTCGCCGAATGAGTTCTTTGGCGGCTAAGCGGCCCATCTCCTCTCTGGGGGAGAGAATCGTCGTGAGCTGAGGGGTCACGTGCTGGCCAAGCGGCAGGCCGTTAAATCCGGCAATGGCGATATCCCCCGGCACGTTTAGACCCTGACGTTGAGCCGCTAGCAGAGCGCCTGCCGCCAAGTCGTCGTTGGCAAAGTGAATGGCTTGGGTATGAGGGTATTGCGCGAGCACTTGGGCCAGCCCTTCCGCGCCCGCTTGCAGGCTGCCCAGGGTGTCTAGTTCCAGTAGTGGGGCGTCGATCCCTTTCTCCTTTAGCACCTCTTTATGCCCATCAAAACGCATGCTGGCGCGATAATCCTGCGCAAGCCGGGCGCCTACATAAACAATATGGCGATAGCCTTTGTCGAATAAGTGATTAGCCATACAGCGGCCGGCGGCCACGTGATCCAGACCAACGTTAAGATCCATGCCCTGACCCAGTTCCATTACTTCCATAATGGGGTGATCCCAGTTCGCCAGCAGCGTGTGACACGCCGTGTTGTGGCGAAGCCCGGCCGTGACAAGCGCCGAGCATGACCAGCCTAAAAACGTGCGCACCAACTGATACTCGCGGTCTAGATCGTAGTCGGTGTTACCCAGCAGTATCTGATAGCCCTCGGCTTCCAACGTTTCCTGCAGTCCCTTGATAACCTCCACGAATACGCTATTGATCAGCGACGGCACAATCACCGCAATCAGCCGTGAGCGGGAAGAAGCCAGGCTACCTGCAACCAGGTTGGGGACGTACCCCAAGCTCTCCACGGCCTGAAGAACACTGCGTCGTGCGCTATCGCTAACTTTTTCAGGGTAGTTCAGTGCCCGTGATGCGGTGATCGGTGATACCCCTGCCACTTGAGCCACTTGGCTGAGCGTAACTTGGTCAGAGCTTCGCCGCTGCCTGGCGGTGGTGGGCGAGTCAGCGTTAGGCGAGTCTTTAGACATTGGTCGCAGGGCCCTAATGTTCAGCTTGTTGTTATGCAGAGAATAATCTAAAACGAATGGTAGCGCTATCATGACAGCGCTACCATTCTGGACGAACAAGATGAATGCGTACTGTGACAATAGTGACTAACACAAAAATAAACTCAACCACGTGAGGTGGCGGCAGGTGAGTCAAAATAAACAGCAATCCCAACAGATAGGCGTGATTGGACTAGGCGCTATGGGTATGGGCACCGCCACTGTCCTGCTTAATAACGGGTTTGAAGTGACAGGCTGCGATATATCTGCCGGTGCGAGAGAAGCCTTCGTGGCTGCTGGCGGAAAGAGTGTCGCGACGCCAGCAGAGCTCGCTCACTGTGATGTTTTGCTGGTGATTGTGGTTAATGGTCAGCAAGTCGAAGAAGTGCTTTTTGGAAAGCAAGGTGTGGTCGCGCACTTGGCGGCAGAGAGCGTTATTTTGCAATGTGCCACGGTCGCCCCAAGCCAGGCGAAGCAGTTAGGAGAGCGGTTGTCGGCTGCGGGTATGTTGATGCTGGATGCCCCTATTAGTGGTGGTGTTGCGAAAGCTAAAAGTGGCGATTTATCGGTGATGGCATCGGGTACGCCTGAGGTATTTCAAAAATCTCAGCAGGTACTAGATGCCATGGCCGCCAAGGTCTATCGCCTTGGCGATACCCCTGGGGTCGGCTCCAGCATGAAGTTGGTCAACCAGTTGTTGGCTGGCGTGCATATTGCCACCGCTGCCGAAGCCATGGCGCTGGGAATTCGTATGGGGCTCGACCCCGAGGTTATTTATGACGTCATCACCCACTCAGCGGGCAATTCTTGGATGTTCGAGAACCGCGTGCCGCACATTCTGAGTGGTGACTACACGCCGCTTTCCGCAGTGGATATCTTCGTTAAAGATCTCAATATCGTACATCAAACCGGCCGCGAGCTGGCGTTGGCAACGCCGGTGGCGTCCAGCGCTCTGCAGCAGTTTACCGCTGCCAGCGGTGCAGGCTTTGGCCGCGAAGATGATTCAGCGGTGATCAAGGTGTATCAACGGCTCTCCGGCATCGCCTTGCCGGAAGCCGCCAACGATGCCCAGGGAGCCTGATAATAATGGGTATGGGATCGAACATTGTATTAGGCGCCATCGCCGACGACTTCACCGGAGCCACCGACCTTGCCAATAACCTCGTGCGCGGCGGAATGCGCTGCCTGCAGGTGATTGGCGTGCCGCAAGAAGAGATCGACCTCGCTGATATCGATGCGGTGGTCGTGGCGCTTAAATCCCGCTCCTGCCCGGTAGAGGAAGCAGTTAATGATTCGCTCGCTGCGTTAGATTGGCTGCAAAAGCAGGGCGCCCGTCAACTGTTCTTCAAGTACTGCTCCACCTTTGATTCTACCGACCAGGGCAATATCGGCCCGGTGGCGGATACTTTGTTGGAAGCGTTGGGCGCTTCCCAAACGGTGATGGTGCCCGCCTTCCCGGTCAATGGCCGCACGGTTTACCAAGGCCATCTGTTCGTGGGCGACCGTTTGCTCAACGACAGCGGCATGCAGCACCATCCATTGAACCCCATGCAAGATGCGGATTTAGTGCGTGTGCTTGCCCGCCAAACGCCGCACCCGGTGGGGTTGGCCAACCGCGCAGTGCTTGCCCAAGGATCAACGACAACCCGTGCTCATTTATCTGCGCTGGAAGCACAAGGTATTCGCCATGTGATCTGTGATTCCCTGGATGAGCAGGATCTGGACGTACTGGCCGAAGCCACCATATTAATGCCCTTGGTCACCGGCGGTTCTGGCCTGGGGCAGGCATTGCCTGCCCAGTACCGTGCCCAGGGCTGGTTAGCCACCATCACTGAACCGGGCCGTTTATCGCCTGCTTCGGGCGGGGCGTTGGTGCTCTCCGGCAGCTGTTCCCGCGCCACGCTGGCCCAGGTGGCGGATTTTCTGGCCAAGCATCCTGATAGCGGTTTTGCCCTGGATCCCTTATCGCTGGCGGAAGGCGACAAGCAGCGGGAGCAGGCGTTGGCGTTTGCGCGGCAGCGCCTATCTGAACAGTCGCCGGTACTGATTTATGCATCGTCCGATCCTGACGGGGTGAGTGCCGCCCAGCAAGCCTTAGGGGTAGAACGTGCCGGCGCGCTGGTGGAAGAGGCGCTAAGCCAATTAGCGGTCACGCTGGTGAACGAAGGCTCAGGGCGATTACTGGTCGCCGGGGGAGAAACCTCCGGTGCAGTAGTCTCGGCGCTGGGCATTAACACACTGCGTATCGGCGAGCAGATCGACCCCGGCGTGCCCTGGACCCAAGCCCTGCTGGCGGGACGTGAGGCACCGCTATCGCTGGCGTTGAAATCCGGCAATTTCGGTGGCGTCGATTTCTTTACCCGGGCATTCGAGGTGCTGGCATGAGTATTCACTTGCATCGCCATCCCCAGAACAGCTTGCGGGAGCAGATCAGCACCCTGGGCAAATCGTTGTTTGATCGCGGCCTGACCATGGGCTCCAGCGGCAATATCAGCGTGCGGCTGGACGACGGCGGCTGGCTGATGACACCGACCAACGCCTGCTTGGGAAGGTTAGATCCGGCGCGCATTTCCCATTTGGATAACAACGGCCAACTGCTGAGTGGCGATAAGCCCACCAAAGAGCAGTTTCTACATATGACGATGTACGAAGAGCGCCCGCAGTCCGGCGCTATCGTCCATCTTCACTCCACCCATTCGGTGGCGGTATCCTGCTTGCCGGAAGTCGATCCCTGCGACTGCATTCCGCCGCTGACCGCCTATTACGTGATGCGGGTGGGCAAGCTGCCGCTGGTGCCCTACCACATGCCAGGTGACCCTAAACTGGGTGATGCCGTGCGTGGCTTAGCGGGAAAGCATAGCGCGGTGCTGCTGGCCAACCATGGCCCGGTGGTGGCGGGGAAAAACCTTGAAGCGGCGGTCTACGCCACTGAAGAGTTGGAAGAGACCGCCAAGCTCTATCTGCTACTGCGAGGTGAGAACCCTCGGGGGTTAACGCCGGAGCAGGTAGCCGAGTTAGAAGCGCGCTTTCCACGGGATTAACTACAAATTTAATAGCGTACTTAACAACAAGAGCACCCCGATGATTCGATTAGCCGCCAACCTCAGCATGCTGTTTAACGAACACGCCTTTATCGATCGCTTTGCGGCCGCTGCGGACGCGGGCTTTAAAGGTGTCGAATATCTATTTCCCTATGCGTTTTCTCCGGAAGAGTTGCGCCATGCGCTGCGGGAAACGCAGTTGGAACAGGTGCTGTTCAACCTGCCGCCGGGAGATTGGGATGGCGGGGAACGAGGGCTGGCGAGTCTGCCAGGCCGAGAAGGGGAGTTTCGTGACTCGGTGGTAGAGGCTCTGCGTTATGCCGAGGCGCTCAACTGCCCCCGCGTGCATGCCATGGCGGGCCTGTTACCTGAAGGTGCCGATGCCGCGACGAAAGCTGACCACCAGGCGACCTATATTCGCAATTTGCGCTTTGCGGCGAGTGAGGCGGCGAAAGTTGGCCGAGAAGTACTCATCGAACCCATTAATACCCGCGATATGCCGGGATTTTTTCTATCGCGCCAAGCGCAAGCCATGGCCGTGCTGGAAGAAGTCGGGGCGGAAAACCTCAAACTACAATTTGATCTCTACCACTGCCAGATCATGGATGGCGATTTGATTCGCCACCTTGAACGCCAGTTCAGCGCCATCGGCCATATCCAAATCGCGGGGGTGCCTGAGCGTCACGAGCCGAATGTCGGAGAAGTGCACTACCCCGCCATTTTTGAGCGGTTAAGTGCGCTGGATTACACCGGTTGGATCGGCTGTGAGTATCGGCCCAAGGAAGAAACCCGAGCGGGGCTAGGATGGGGCGAAGCTTGGGGGCTAACCACTCATTGATATCCGTCAGCTCAAATAAAAACGAGAAAAACGCAAACAATAACAACAGTGCATAGGAGCAAAACGATGCATATCGCCATTACCGGTGCGGCAGGCTTTCTAGGCCAGCGGTTAGTGCAACAGCTGCTGACTAGAGGTGAGCTTCGCCAGCAGCCGATTACGCGGCTAACGCTGATTGATCAGATAGAAGCACCGTTGCCTGATGCGGGAAACATCGCCGTCACATCAAAGGCGCTGGATATTACCGAGTCCGGTGCACTGGATAGCGTACTGGAGCAACGCCCTGATGTTATCTATCACCTGGCGGCGGTCGTGAGCTCTGCCGCAGAAGCCGATTTGGAACTCGGTATGCGGGTTAATTTCGATGCCACCCGGGCGCTGTTGGAAGGCTGCCTGGAGCAGTCACTGACCGATACTCGCTTGATTATGGCCAGCTCCGTGGCGGCCTACGGTGGTGAGCTGCCGGAAGTGCTGGATGATATGACGGCACTCCACCCGCAGAACTCCTACGGCGCCCAAAAGGCCATGTGTGAGCTGCTCATCAACGATTACAGCCGCCGTGGGCTTATCGATGGTTTAGTGCTGCGGCTACCGACCATTGTGATTCGTCCTGGCCGACCGAACGCCGCCGCCTCCAGCTTTGCTTCCAGCCTCCTGCGTGAGCCGCTCAATGGCGAAGAAGCGGTTTGCCCGGTGCCCGTTGAACTGCCGATGTTTGTAATGTCGCCCGGCAAGGTGGTGGATGCGCTAATTCATGGCGCTGAGGTTTCGAGCGGAGCGCTGGCGCCTTTTCGAGCCTTTATGCTGCCGGGCATCACCGTCACGGTGGCCCAAATGCTGAAAGCGCTGGGCGACGTCGCGGGAGAAAAAGCGCTTTCACTGGTACGCCATGAACCCGACCCACGCATTGAAGCCATTGTGGCGAGCTGGCCCGCCCGTTTTGAAACCACGAAAGCCAAGCAGCTTGGCTTTGTTGGCGATGACAACTTTAAGCAGATTATTGATGCGTTCGTTACTGAATCGAAGTGAGTTTCTGCCCTGCCGTAAGCGGTAGGAAACTGCCTGGGCGACCCCCGCAGGCGGGTAAGTTGCCCCAACGACCACCCTCACAACAATATAAAGAGGGCACGACAATGACGAAGCAACACATGACTCCAACGCTCAAGCGCCATGTTTTGGTGGCCGCGATTAGCGGTATCGCCACGGCAGGTATCGCACTTCAAGCCCACGCGGCGACGGAAGTAAACTTGGGCCATACACTCTCCTCGACTTCGCACTACTCGGTAGGTGCTGATGCGTTTAAAGAGACGCTGGAGCGATTATCCGATGGCGAGTTCACGGTTACCGAGCACACTTCTGGGTCGCTGGGCGGCGAACGGGAGATGATCGAAGGCCTGCAGATCGGCACGGTCGACGTGGTGATTACCTCCACTGGTCCGCTGGGTAACTTTGTGCCGGAAAGCTATGTGCTCGACCTGCCGTTCCTGTTTGAAAACTACGACCAGGCTCGCTGCGTGTTGGATAGCGAACTGGGCGATGAGCTGTTGGAAAAAATGGGCGAGCATGACTTGGTGGGTTTGGCGTGGTCTGAAAATGGTTTTCGCCACCTAACCAATAGCCAGCGCGAGATCGCCACACCCGCGGATGCCGAGGGCTTGCGCGTACGCACCATGGAGAACGCGGTACACCAGGAGGCGTTCCGTCAGATGGGCGCACGCCCAACGCCAATGGCCTTTCCTGAGCTGTTCACCGCGCTTCAGCAGGGCACCGTCGATGGTCAGGAAAACCCGATTACCGTCATCGTCGCCACCAACTTCTGGGAAGTGCAGGACTACCTCTCGCTCACCGGGCATGTCTATTCACCGGCCATCGTGCTGGGGTCGCCCATTCTGCTGGACGGTTTGAGTGATGAGGAGCGGGGTTGGTTTATGGAGGCCGCTGCGGCCTCTGCACAGGCCACCCGGGAAGAAGTTTCGCGCCTAGAGCGTGAAGGGGTAGCGCTGCTGGAAGAGAATGGCATGACGGTAAAAACCGATATCGATATCGCCCCCTTCCAGGAAGCGGTACAGCCTGCCTATGAGATATTTACCTCGGAATACGGCACTGAAATGCTTGAGCGCGTTCAGGAAACAGCCAGCGGTTGTTAAGTAACCCTGACAAGCGCTTCCCTACCTCGGCCTCCGGCATCTCGGAGGCCGCTTTGGCATGGTGACTTCTTATGCTAGCGGTCTTTCTTCGTTTTGAGCACCAGTTAACCCGGCTCGCGATGCTGCTTGCCGTGGCGATGCTGGCGATCTCGGTGACGCTCAGTTTTTATCAGGTACTCACCCGTTTCGTCTTCAACGCGCCTTCGACCTGGACGGAAGTGGCCTCCCGTGCGGCGATGATCTGGTGTGTGTTTCTGGCCGCTGCCGCCACCTTCAGGGGTGGTTATATGATGGCGGTAGAGGTCGTTTATAAGCTAGTACCCACGCGCTTTCTGAGACTATTGGAAGTCGCCATTGTGGTGTGCTGCCTGCTGGTGTTGGTGGTGCTAATTCACTATGGCATTCAAATGACCATGCGGGTGAGCAATCAAACCATGTCAGGAATGAACATCTCGATGGCGTGGGCGTATGCGGCGATCCCTACGGGGTCCTGTTTTGCCATTGTCGCCGTGGTGGCGAGGCTGCTCGCACAGCTTACTGGCCGGGAAAAGGTAGGCCCTGAAAATAGCGAGATCACGCCGGAGGCTGAAGCATCCCAGGATGCACCGCGACCAGAGCGGGAGGTACAGCCATGAACATGGTTATAGGCCTGTCGCTGATCATTCTGTTTACCTTCGGGGTGCCGATTGCGATTTCGATTATCCTGGCCTCGATTATCGGCATTGAATTCTTCACGCGCCTGCCACTGCTGCTGGTGCCCCAGCAGATGTTTATCGGTATCGATAAATTTCCGCTAATGGCGATTCCTTTTTTTATCCTCGCCGGCAACTTGATGGCGGCGGGGGGCATCTCCCAGCGCCTGGTGGACTTGGCAAAATCGATCGTTGGCCGGGTGCAGGGCGGGCTGGCAATGTCCTGCGTACTGACCTGCATGATGTTTGCGGCGGTGTCCGGTTCCAGCGTGGCAACGACCTTTGCGATCGGGGCTATCTTGATTCCCGCCATGGTCAAGCATGGTTATCCCAAGCCGCTGGCTGCCTCCATACAGGCCTCATCAGCAGAGCTTGGGGTGCTGATCCCGCCCTCGATTCCCTTGATCCTTTACGGCGTGAGTACCGATACCTCTATCGGGCAGCTTTTTTTAGCGGGCATCGGCCCCGGCATATTGATTGGCAGCGCGCTGATTCTCTTTCTCTACCTGTTCTGCAAAGTGCGGGGCTACGGAAAAGACGACTATAAAGACAGCACCGGTTTTATGGTCTCGGTGAAGCGTGCCTGGGTCGCGATGCTGATGCCGGTGGTCGTGATTGGCGGTATCTACGGTGGGGTATTTACCCCGACGGAAGCCTCCGCCGTGGCCGTGTTTTTTGCGCTGATCGTGGGTGGTTTCTACTACCGGGAACTGAAGGTCGACGACCTCTGGTCGATTATGCGCCAGAGCGTCGTCTCTACCGCTGCCGTCATGCTGATCATTGCCGCCGCCTCGCTCTTCAGCTTTCTGCTCAGCCGTACGGGGCTGCCTGCGCAAATTGCCACTCTGGTCACCAATACCATCAACGACCCGCTGATGTTTCTGCTGGTGGTCAATGCCTTGCTGTTGGTTGTTGGCATGTTTATCGAAACCTCCGCCGCTATTTTAGTGCTGGCACCGATCTTGACGCCGATCGCTATTCAGTTCGGTATTCACCCGGTGCATTTTGGCCTGGTCATGGTGGTTAACCTGGCCCTTGGCATGATCACCCCGCCGTTGGGCGTGAACCTGTTTGCTGCTTGTGCAGTGGCCAAAATATCGATCGATCAGATGCTGCCCTGGCTGGTGCGCTTTGTGCTGGTGGTGCTGGCCTGCCTGATGGCAATTACCTATATGCCGTGGATCTCCATGGGGCTGGTGAACATCTTCTACGGTTAAGCAACGTGCGTTTTCGATTAAAAAACACAATAAAAGGAGTGCCGTATGTCTCAAGTATTAACGTTGCCACCGCAGCAGGCGCTGATTGGTGGAGAGTGGGTAAATACCGCCGCTACGCTTCAGGTAGAAGCCCCCGCCACAGGAGAGCCGCTGGCGCGCATTGCGCGAAGCCAAGGGGAAGAGGTCAATGCAGCGGTACAGGCAGCGCGGCTGGCCTTTTCCGGCCAATTAGGCGAGTGGGCTTGCTGGCCTGCCCGGCAGCGCAGCGAATGGCTACTGCGCTTTGCCGATGTGATCGAAACACACCATGAACCGCTAGCACAGCTCGAGTGTGCCGATACCGGCAAGCCCATGACCCAGGCCAAGGGCGATATATCCGCCTGCGCCCGCTATTTCCGCTTTTATGGTGGGGCGGCGGACAAGCTGCACGGTGAAACTATTCCGTTTGAAAACGACTTTGCCGTCATGACCCTGCGCGAGCCCTACGGTGTGTGTGCCCAGATCATTCCCTGGAACTACCCCTCTCAAATTTTCGGACGCTGTGTGGCGGCTGCCTTGGCGGCGGGCAATACCATCGTGCTCAAGCCCGCCGAAGATGCCTGCCTGAGCGTGCTGCGCCTGGCGGAGCTGGCGGTACATCACGGCTTGCCCGCTGGTGCGCTCAATGTGGTGCCGGGGCTAGGGGCTGAAGCGGGCGCGGCGCTGGCTGCCCATCCCCAGATTGACCACCTATCCTTTACCGGCTCACCTGAAACCGGCACGCATGTGGCCCAGGCCGCAGCGCAACACCACGTGCCCGTGACGCTGGAGCTGGGCGGTAAGTCTCCCCAACTCGTGTTTGCCGATGCGGATCTGGAAAAAGCGCTGCCTGCCGTGGTGCGCGGGATTATCCAGAATGCCGGCCAGACCTGTTCGGCGGGAAGCCGCCTGCTGGTACAGCGTGAAATCGCCGATAGTGTGGTGGCCAATCTGTGTGAGCGCTTTGCTGCTTTGCGCTGTGATGCTGGCGAAGCCGATGCCGACTGTGGCCCGCTGATCAATGCGCGTCAAAAAGCCAAGCTGGACGAACGTTTGTCGGCGGCCAACGCCGATGGCATTCGCGTTGCGGCTAGAGGAGAGCTAGCGTCGGGCGCACCGTCTGGAGGCCACTTTGTGCTACCGCAACTATTGACCGATATTCCCCAAGGGCATGAGGTGCTGCGCGAAGAGCTCTTTGGCCCTGTGCTGGTAGTGCAGGTATTCGAGGATGAAGCAGAAGCGTTAGCACTTGCTAATGCCACTGATTTTGGCCTATGTGCTGGTATTTGGACCCGCGACGGTGGACGACAGCTGCGTTTGGCAAAAGGGATCCGCAGTGGCCAGGTGTTTATCAATAATTACGGCGCCGCCGGTGGTGTCGAGCTACCCTTTGGTGGCGTTGGACGTTCAGGACACGGCCGGGAAAAAGGCTTTGAAGGGCTGCGGAGCTACACACGTATCAAGACAGTGGCTATTAAGCATGACTAGCTAGTTTCAAGAGCGGAGCTATTTACAGCAAGGGAGTTATTACAATGACAACAGTTCGCCAAGTAGGCATCGTCGGGGTGGGTTTGATGGGGCATGGCATCGCCAGCAGCCTGCTGCGTGCAGGCCATCAGGTCAGCTTTCTTGAACACCCAGGTAATCAACCGGTGGAAGACCTGCTTGCGGCCGGTGCTACCGCGCTGAGTACCGGTAGCGAAGTGGCAAACAGCGCTGACGTGGTGATTCTATGTGTCACGGGGTCGCCCCAAGTAGAAGCCGTACTGTTTGAGCCTGACGGCGTAATGGAAGGGCTGAAGGTAGGCAGTGTCATTGTGGACTGCTCGACTGCTTTACCCAGTTCGACTGAGAGAGTCGCTGCAAAGGTCGCGGATGCAGGTGGCCGCTTTATGGATGCCGCCATGACGCGCACGCCGAAAGAGGCCGCAGAAGGGCGGCTCAACTTGATTGTCGGTGCGCCCAAGGCGCTGTTCGATGAAACGTTACCGCTGCTGGAGGGGTTTGCCGAAAATATTGCCCACGCCGGCGATGTAGGCGCAGGGCACACGCTCAAGTTGCTGCATAATTTTGTTTCGCTTGGGTTTTCTGCAGTATTGGCAGAGGCCACGGCGGCTTCACGTAAAGCGGGTATCAGCGATACAGCGCTGCTGGAAGTATTGGGAGCCGGTGGCGGTGGCGGGGTGGTGCTTGAACGCTTGCGGCCTTATATTGCTGAAAACGATCCTTCGGGTTTCAAATTTACAGTGGCCAATGCCAGCAAGGATCTCGGTTACTACCACACCATGACCAATGAGCTGGGGGTGGAGCGCGGTGTTGCCGGGGCCGTCCATGCGCTTTATAGCTCCATTGATGACACGACCTTAGCAGTGCCCGAAATGATAGGCGTGCTGGAGCAGCGAGGTTAATCATCGAACGGCTATTTTCGGACGCTTTGCAACTACTGCCAAGAATTGTGATCAGAGCGTGGTCTGATCACAGTTAGTTTCTACCTAGATAGCCTGAGTTATGTTAATAAACTGTAATTAATAATAGTATTACCGTAACTTTGGTGTTAAATACGGTGTAAAATCTCGCGGTGGGAAGGGTGAGCACTCCTGTAGACGTGTCATCGGTGCTGATACCTGTCAATATGCTTGCTTTTTTGCAGGCATATGTCCGCGCGGCTATTCCACAGGGATGAGGAAATAGAACTTAGGTTCAAGGGGCCGTCGCAACACTGGCTTATGATGCTGAAAATAGTAGTTCTTTGAGAGCTTCAGCAGGTGTTTTCCAATCAAGTGTTTTACGAGGTCTGTCGTTGAGAGTCGTCGCGACAGCGTCAAGCTCATGCTCAGAATACCTGCTAATGTCAGTACCCTTGGGAAAGTATTGGCGCAGCAGACCATTGGTGTTCTCGTTAGTCCCACGCTGCCAGGGACTTCGGGGGTCACAGAAGTAGATTGCCAAGCCAGTATCAAGTCGTAGCTGTGCATGCTGGGCCAGCTCCGCGCCTTGATCCCAAGTGAGCGATTTCCGCAGCTGTTCGGGCAGTGTGGCGATCTTTATGGCGATAGCATCGCGAACAGCCTCAGCCCCGTGACCAGCCAAAGCAGGTCCGTTCTTAACTCTGGCGCCCGTTCCATGATCATGCATGGGCGGCAAGTGAAGAAGTAGCGTGAACCGACTCGTGCGCTCGACTAAGGTACCGATTGCGGAGCTGTTCAATCCAATGATTAGGTCGCCTTCCCAGTGGCCGGGGACAGCGCGATCAGCAACCTCCGCCGGGCGCTGGCTGATCATCACCTCGGGCGAGAGGTAGTGTTTACCGCGCTGCTGGGTTCTCGCTCGTGGTACCCGCAATGCCCGGCCAGTACGCAGACACGCGGACAGTTCACGACGAAGTGCACCGCGGCCTTGAATGTAGAGGGCCTGATAGATCGCCTCGTGAGAAATCCTCATCGTCTCATCATCTGGAAAGTCTACCCGCAGTCGACGGCTGATCTGCTCAGGACTCCAACTGACTCCCCACCGCCGGTCGGCTCGGCGACCATGCCGCCGTCCTCGCCATGGCACATTCGGGCCGGGAATAGGTCTGCCTTCAGCATCGGTCACCTCGCCAGCCAGACGTGATTGCACGTAAGCCTGCAACCAGCCATTCCCTGCAAGCTTGGCAGTTTTGGGCCGTTTGGCGGCTAGCTCTGCTTTCCACTGCGCGACTGTGGCCCGGTACTCCAACACACCGCCCCGGGTCGCAGCGTTACGGCGCAATTCGCGCGAGATCGTCGACGGTGACCTTCCTAGACACCGTGCAATCTCACGAACCCCGTGCCCCTGGACTCGCAATAGTGCGAGTTCCTCGCGCTCTGGGAACGACAAATAACGCCCTGAGGGTGGCACCAAGTTAGAGGGTGCCATCCCGCCTGCCTCGCGGAACCACCGTGGCCCCAACGGTTGTGATACACCACACGCCAAAGCTGCATCCTCGCTCGATAACCCCTCAGCTATTCGCTTCCAGAATGCGCGATTGGTACTCCGCTGATTGATGCTTGGTCGACCAGGCGAACGCATCGGTGCTCGCCCAGTCTTTTCAGCGATCCAACTAGATGATCTTCCCATGTAACACCTCCAATATCGAGGTGTTGCGTCGACCGATTGAATCCGCCGAATGTACCAGCACTATGCGCGTCCACGGTCGGACGCAGATGGCGAGCGGCCTGGCCACGCAGTGGCGATTCTCAACGTGCGGGCAGGCTCGCCAGAGATCCATATCGTTGATGTGAATACGGATTATCAGCGTTTATGGGGTGGCAGCCGTGAGTCATGGCTAGGCTCTCCGCCTGTTATCGTTCAACAGGAGGCTGCTAATCGCCAGATTGTTGCCCAGTTGCATGAAGCACTCCATCCACTCAAAGACAGCGCCGACGGTGCCTTTGAAGGTATTAGTGGTGGTGAAGTATCCCGCCATCATGACGGTAAACGCCGCCATATCGAGTGGCGGATTACAGCCATGGGGGCATGCCACAACGGGCAGTGTACGCTGGTATTAACCCAGCGTGATGTTACGGAACAAATGGAAAAAGAGGCTCAGCTCGAACGCTTGGCGACGACCGATATGCTGACTGGGCTGGTTAACCGATCGCAGTTCGATACCGTGCTGAAAAGCGAGCTAAATCGTCACGATCGCTATTCACGCCCTCTTTCCTTAATCATGCTTGACTTGGATTATTTTAAAGACATCAACGATAACTATGGTCACGACGTCGGCGATCAAGTGTTGATAGAACTTGCTCACCTGCTTAAACGTAACTTGCGTAAAGCAGACTGTTGTGCGCGCTGGGGTGGTGAGGAGTTTATGTTATTAGCCCCTGAAACTTCGCTTGAGCAAGCGGTAAGACTGGCCGATAAAATCCGCAGTACCATCAAGCACGCTGCTTTTCCCATTCAAGGCAGCGTTACCGCAAGTTTTGGTGTGGTCGAGGTGCATCCGCAAGAGTCGCTCAAAAGTGTTATGAAACGCGCCGATAACGCCCTGTATCTCGCGAAAGATAAAGGGCGTGACCAAGTATCCACAGGCGGCTTATTGTCCTCTGCGAAGCAGGCTTAAGCAGGGTCGCGATCAATGGCGAAGGCTGACCATGCTTGACGTACCGACATAATTTCCAAGCGATTGATATTGATATGGGGTGGCAAGGTGGCTAGGTAGTAAAGCTGCTCTGCAATATCTTCCGCTTGGAGCGGCGTTGTACCTCTATACAGTGCGTCTGACGCGGCCTGATTCCCCTTGGTTCTCACCAGCGTAAACTCGGTTTCCGCCATGCCAGGGGCTAGGTCCGTCACGCGCACGCCCGTTCCAAGTAGGTCGCAGCGCAAGTTATAGCTAAACTGCTGAACAAACGCTTTTGACGCCCCATACACATGCCCACCCGGATAGGGCCACTGGCCCGCGACTGAGCCGAGATTAAGAATGCTCGCGCCTTCGCTGTTTTTGAGTAACAGCGGTAAGGCGGCGTGGGTGACGTTAACTAACCCGGTGATATTGGTATCGATCATGGTGTGCCAATCCTGCAGCGCGACCTTTTGCGCGGGCTCCGGCGCTAACGCCAAACCGGCATTGTTAATGAGGCAGGTCAGCGGCAGAAATTTTTCCGGCAAGTTGCTAATACTGTCAGTGACGGCGTCGCTATCGCGGACATCCAGCGCCAAGGTGAGTACGGGTACCTGCTGGCTCAACTCTTTTTCCAGCGCCTCTAATCGCTCCTTGCGGCGTCCGGTAAGAATCAATGACCAGCCTGCTTTGGCGAAGCGCTGTGCCGCCGCTTTACCAAACCCCGAAGTAGCTCCTGTAATAAGTACGCTAGGCATTACACTATCTCCATGTTAATAAACGCATTTAACAGCTCAGTATTGACTGTAAGCAATGTTGGCTCAAGTCGCTAGAGCCAGTGGGCGGTAGCCGGTGAGACATCACATCTGTCCCCTTGATACATAACGATTGGCCCTACAACCTAAGCGGACGAACTCACTAGGCTGGCAAGCACGCTATTCCTTATGGATTAAACAGGGTGCTTGCCATGAACGCCAATCTTGCCGCTTCCTCACTAACCCAACACGCGGTAGATAATCACTATGTACACCGCTTGGACCGTCAGTATGTGTTCCACTCCTGGGCACAGCAAGGCAGTTTAGACCCGATGGTCATCGCGGGAGCGCAAGGGTGCCGTGTATGGGACTATGCAGGTCAGGCGTACTTGGATTTTAGTAGCCAATTAGTGAATACCAATATCGGCCACCAGCACCCAAAAGTGGTGAGCGCTATCCAAGCTCAGGCTGCAAGCCTATGTACCATTGCACCTGCCCATGCCAACGTAGCACGTGGCGAAGCGGCTAAGCGCATTATTGCCAAAGCGCCTGCTGGGTTTAGTAAGGTGTTTTTTACCAACGCGGGTGCGGATGCCAATGAAAACGCCATTCGTATGGCGCGGCTGTATACCGGGCGAACCAAAATACTGTCAGCCTATCGCTCCTACCACGGCAATACCGGTGCGGCGATTGCGGCGACCGGTGATTGGCGACGAGTGCCTAATGAGTATGCCAGTGGCCATGTGCACTTCTTCAACCCCTATCTTTATCGCAGTGAGTTTTGGGCGCGGGATGAAGAGGAAGAGTGTGAACGGGCGCTGACCCATTTGCGCCGAGTGATTGAGTGCGAAGGCGCCAATGCCGTCGCGGCCATTCTGCTGGAAACCATTCCCGGCACGGCAGGTGTGCTATTACCTCCTAAAGCGTATCTTCAGGGCGTCAGAAAGCTCGCCGACGAGTTCGGCATTGTGCTCATACTTGATGAAGTCATGGCCGGTTTTGGCCGCACGGGGCGCTGGTTCGCTTTTGAGCATTACGACATGGCGCCCGATTTGATTGTCTTCGCCAAGGGGGTTAATTTAGGCTACGTACCTGCCGGTGGGGTGATTATTTCAACGCCTATATCGCACTATTTCGATAACCACTTCTTTGTGGGTGGTTTGACTTACTCCGGCCATCCGTTAGCAATGGCGGCCATTGTGGCCACCTTGGATGCCATGGAGGAAGAGGGCATCGTAGAGAATGCCGATAAAGTCGGGAATGGCCTACTAGCCGAAGGACTGAAAAGGCTTGCCGAGCGCCACCCCATCATTGGTGATTGGCGAGGCGTGGGCGTGTTCCATGCTTTGGAGTTAGTTAGCGACCCGGTGCGTAAAACGCCGCTACCTGGCACAGAAGTGTTGAAACTCAAGCAGCTACTGATGGAGCAAGGGCTGCTAGTCTTTACCGTAGAAAACCGCATTCACGTGGTACCGCCGTGTATCGTGACAGCGGAGGAAGTAGAGGAGGGGCTGGCAATTCTGGAGCGCGTTTTTGCAGAGTACGCTGCCTAACCTTGCTCTGAGCTGGCTTTCAGCACAAGGCGTTATCGTAAGCGAGCCCCAGGTGATAGATGCCGGGGGCAATACGCTCTTTTTCGATAGCCCCAAACCCTAAACGGAAAAAGCGGCGTGGCGGTGCCGCATCGAAAAAATGCTGGAAGCCCGGTTCAATCAATACGCCGCGTTGGGCGGCGTGCCAGGCAAGGCGTTGGGTATCGATATTCGCATTGGCTTCCATCCAAAAGGCACTAGAGCGATGGCTGCTGTGGCTATGGCAGCCGGGGAGTGCTTGATCAAGGGCCATCCGCATGGCATCGCGCCGGCCATCAATCTCCTCCACATGCTGTTTTAGATAGCGCTCGTAATAACCCTGAGAAATAAACTGTGCCAACTGATGCTGCAAGGCGGCGGGTGGGTGGCGATACATCATCCGGCGTAGGGCACGCAGCTCATCGATTAATTCGGCATCCGCCACGACATACCCCATACCCCATACGCAGCCCAGGCGAGAGCGCTTTGGACAAACTGCCCATATAAATGATCCGTGCGCTCTGGGCGCTGGCCTTGAGCGCTGGAAGCGCGAATTGATCGCCATGAATCTCGGCGTCGTAGTCATCCTCGATCACGATTTGGTCACGGTGAACGAGTTGCGCCAATAGCGCATCCCGCCGCTCGCGGCTCATCGTAATGCCCGTTGGCACTTGGTGGCTGGGCATCACATAGAGGTAGTCACTTTGCTGGGTGCCTTCCAGTCGCATGCCTTCTGCGTCCACGGTTTGAAACTGCAGGCTGGCGCCGCGCTGGGCAAATACGTTCATGGCCTCGCGGTAGCCGGGGGATTCCAGCGCCACGCGAGTGCCATGATGGCAGAGCAGTTGGGCAATCAAATACAGCGCATTTTGGGTCCCCATGGTGATGAGGATCTCTTCAGAGCGGGCGAAAATCCCCCGGCGCGGTAAGATGCGTTTACGCAGCTGTTCAATCAGCAGCGGGTCATCCTGATCAATTCGATCACGTAGCCAGGGTTTATCACGCTGGGAACTTAACAATCGCCGGGAAACATCGCGCCATTGTGCGAGTGGAAAGAGGCGTGTATCTAACTGTCCATAAATGAACGGGTAAGTATACTCTGACCAATTGCTCGGTTTAAGAATGCCTTGGTAGTTAGTGGGGCGTTGATTGATTCGCTTGTGCCAGTTTGGTGCAGCTAATTTGTTTTTACTGTTTTCGGTTAACGCTATTAGCGACGGGGTGAGTGTTAAATGAGGGTCGTTATAATCAGGGTGCAAATAGTAACCGCTCCGCGGTCGACTAATTAAATACCCATCTTCGACGAGTTTTTCGTAAACGATAGACACGGTGTTGCGCGAAATGCCTAGTTGCTGGGAAAGCTTGCGGCAGGAAGGGAGGGCATCATCACTCGGCAGGCTGCCTACGCGTATGGCTTCCAGCAGCGTTTCTCTCAGCTGTTCTTGCAGGCAGGTGGCAGCGTTGGGGTCGACCTCAAGGCACAGCGTTGTCATGCACTTTCCCCTCTCGATTAGCGTCTTTATCCATTAAACCTAAGCATCTTCCGTGCCAGCTTCATGATCGCCAACTGTCCTTTTACTTTACGCCAACTGGCTCTAATCGAGAGGAGGATAAAAAACTAGGGTGAAGTCACTTTCAACTTGTCACTGTTTGGTTAGTGATAGTTCTCCACTCTAGGGGTATAAGAAGATGAAAAAAATAGCTGTTTTAACCTCCGCCATTAGCGTTGGTGCTCTTGCTTTAGGCATGTCATTAACCGCGACGGCTGCGGACTTAGAAGAAATCGAGAGCCGTGGCTACCTGAGCGTTGCCACCGAAGATAATTACGCACCGTTTAACTTTATGAATGGCAGTGACCCGGATGGCTTTATTAAAGACGTATTGATTGAGCTAGAGGAGTACGCTGACTTCGAGATTCGTCAGGATATTTTGCCGTGGACAGGGCTGCTGGCGTCGGTTTCATCCGGCCAGTACGACATGGCGCTGACAGGCGCTTCGGTAACTGACGAGCGCCTACGCGTATTTAACTACGCACCGCCGTTCGCCTCTGCCCAGCATTTCTACATCAAGCGGGCGGGCGATGACCGAATCAATAGCGTCGAAGATTTAAGCGGTATGACCCTGGGTGTTCAGGCGGGCAGTGCACTGCTTTCGCGTTTGCCTGAGCTGGAAGTCATGCTCGAGGAGAGCGGTGGCGAATTGGGGGATGTTATGCAGTATGAAGCCTACCCCGAAATCTATGCAGATCTCGCCAATGGTCGAGTCGACTATGTAATCAACTCTATCGTCCCGGTAAATGACCTGATTCGTGAGCGCCCCGACGTGTTTGAGGCGGGACAAGCCGTTTCCGGCCCTGGCTATGTGGCGTGGCCTATGCCCAAGGAAAGCCCAGAGCTACTGACCTATATCACCGATTTTATGAGCCATCTGCGTGATTCTGGCCGCTTGGCCGAGCTGCAGGAGAAGTGGTTTGGCGAGTCCTTTGACGACCTGCCGACTACCCCCATCACCTCCGTGGAAGAGTTCCACGAAATGGCCGGTATGTAAGCCATCACCTTCGCCTGCCGCCCAGCCTGGGCGGCAGTCTTCTTATCGCGAACGAGGGGGGTGAGCATGGACAGTAGCGCATGGGGGCTCCTTGTTCAGGGTGCCTGGACAACGCTTTGGATCTCCGGCATCTCCATTGCCATCGGTGTGGTAATGGGGTTGCTGATCGCCTTGCTAAGGGTGGCTAAAATCCCTGTTCTTCACCAGCTGCTAGGCGTCTATATTAGCCTGGCGAGGGCAACACCATTGGTCACGCTGGTGCTGTTCATCTTTTTAACCGCACCGACCATGGGCATTAACCTTAATCGCAATGTGGCCGGTATCATTGCCTTAACCCTGAATACCACCGCTTTTAACGCTGAAATTTGGCGCTCTGCGTTTAACAACTTCTCCAAAGAGCAGCGCGAAGCGGCGCTGGCCATTGGCATGACGCCATGGGTCTACTTCCGCCGGATTATGCTGCCGCAAATTACCATTACCAGCCTGCCGGGCCTGGTCAACGAGATGTCGTTTCTGATTAAAGGCAGCCCCGCCATTGCGGTGATCGGTGTGGTCGATCTTACGCGGGTGACCAATCGTATTTCAGCCGTTACCTACGACCCTCTGCCGCCGATCTTAGCCGCAGCGGCCCTGTATATGCTGATCATCAGCCTATTGGTATGGCTGCAGCGGGTGGCTGAGCGCAAAGCCAGCCGATTGGCCGTCTAACGTGGCCATCAAGGGGAAGCCTTTATGAGCAATTGGGACATTCTTTGGTCATCGTACGATGTGTTTTTGAACGGTTTTTATAACACCTTAAAACTGTTTGGTTTATCAGCGGTGCTGGCATTTATATTGGGTAGCGGGATCGTGTTTTTGTTAGAAGGCTCGCGCCCACGCTTAAAAATACCGCTGCGCATCTTTATTGATGCCATGCGCATGCTGCCGTTTCTGATTCTGGCCTATTTACTCTATTACGGCCTGCCCAGCGCCGGCATCCGCATAAGCGCCTGGACGGCGGGGATTATCGCTCTGGTGATCTATCACGGCGCTTACTTCGCAGAAATACTGCGTGGCTGCCGCGCTACGTTCGCGCAAGGGCAGGTAGAGGCGGCCATCGCCCAGGGGTTTTCTCAGCCCAAGATGTTTATGCGCATTATCTTGCCCCAACTGATCTTGAAGACGCGTGGTCTGCTGGGTAACCAGCTTATTATTCTGCTTAAAGATACCGCCTTTTTGGTCATTATCACCGTGCGCGAACTCACTGCGGCGGCAAGCAGCCTGTCGAGTACCTACTTCATTCCCATGGAAGCCTTCATTGTAGTGATCGGCTTCTACTGGGTGATCAGCATTGGTTTAGAGCTATTTATCAAAATGATTGGCCGTTTTGGCGCCAAGCGAGGATTCGAAAATGCCTAAGACCGCCGCCGTTAGTATTCGCAAATTATCTAAAAGCTTTGATGGCACCGAGGTCCTACGGGACGTCTCGTTGGAGGTTCAGCCCGGCGAAGTGGTGAGCATTTTAGGCTCCTCCGGTTCGGGTAAATCTACCTTGCTACGCTGCATTAATTGGCTGGAGCAGCCTGACCATGGTGATATCCGTATCGACGGCGACCGCATTGGCGTCAGCGACAGCGGCAAGGCCATGTCGCGACGCGAACTAGCGGGTATGCGAGCGCGCCTAGGCATGGTGTTCCAGGGGTTTAACCTCTGGCCGCACTTAAGCGTGCTGCGTAATGTCACTGAAGCACCGATTCACGTGCAGGGGCTAAGTAAAGCGGAGGCCGATGAGCGGGCTATGGCGCTGCTCGAAAAAGTCGGCATGGCCGACAAACGCGAGCAATACCCCTATACCCTTTCAGGCGGGCAAAAGCAGCGCGTCGCGATTGCCCGCGCGCTCGCCATGCAGCCGAAGGTGATGCTGTTTGATGAGCCGACCTCTGCGCTAGACCCGGAGCTGGTCGGCGAAGTGCTGGGCGTCATCAAAGACCTCTCAAAAGAGGGCTATACCATGGTGCTGGTGACCCACGAAATGGAGTTTGCCCGGGCCGTTTCAGATCAAGTGGTCTTCCTCGATAAAGGCATCATTATCGAAAAATCCCACCCCAGTGAGTTTTTTGAAAACCCCAAAACCGACCGTGTAAGGCGCTTCCTGGAACTTGAAGCGCCAGCGGTGTGAATCGAATTAAATAGTTGCTGGTGCCGATGCTTCTTCCGCCGCTTGCACCGCATCCGCCAGCAGTTCGGCGGTAATCGCAGAGAGTGTATAGCCCAGGTGGCCGTGGCCGGTGTTGTAGAACACGGTGGGTAATTTGCCGGGGCCGACCTTGGGCAGCATGTTGGGGAGCATCGGGCGTAGACCTGCCCAGGGCACTACGCGGCGGGTGCTGACGCCGGGGAAGCACTCTTCCACCCAGCGGATCAACGGGCGGATGCGGTTGTCGCGAATATCGCGATTGAAGCCGTTGAATTCGGCGGTTCCCGCGATGCGAAAGCGTTCATCGCCCAGGCGACTGGTCACCAGTTTGGTTTCATCGTCCAGCAGGCTCACGGTGGGGGCGGCCTGCTGAGAGGCGGCATCGTCAAGCTGCACGGTAATCGAATAGCCTTTGACCGGGTAGATGTTTACTCGGTCGCCTAGCTTGGCAGCCATGGCGCGGCTGCCCACCCCGGCGCAGACCACCACGCTATCGAACGTTTCACGCACCGGTTCACCGTCAGCCTCGCCTTCAATGGTGGCGGTGACCCAGGCGTGCTGTTCGTCCGCGCCAAGATCCTGCACGCTGTGGCCATATTTAAGCGTGACGCCACGGCGCTCGGCGGCTTGCGCCAGGCCGTGGGTAAACTTATGGATATCTCCGGTGGCGTCGCTTTCAGTAAAGAAACCACCGTAGTAGTTGCCCGCCAGGGTGGGCTCAATGGTGCGCATCTCATCAGGGCTGACGGCCCGGCGTTCCAGGCCGCCTTTGCTGAGCAGTTGTGAGACTTTGGCGGCGTGGTCATAGCCGGCTTTATCGCGGTAAATATGCAGAATGCCTTTCTGCTTTAAATCAAAATCGATTTGCTCTTCCTGCGTCCACTGAAACAGATGCTCGCGTGCCGCTATGGCTAGCCGTGCGGTTTCGGTAGTGTTGGCAGAGTAGCGGGGAATCGAGGCGATAAACTCGCCAAACCAACTCAGCTTGTGCCAACTGGGGCGAGGGTTGACCAGCAGCGGGGCGTCGTTTCTGAGCATCCAGCGCATGCCCTTAATCACGGTGGGCCAGTGGTTCCACACTTCGGCATTCGAGGCCGAGAGCTGGCCGCCGTTGGCGAACGAGGTCTCCATGGCGGCGTAGCGATGCTTTTCAAACACGGTGACCTGATAGCCACGTTTGGCTAGGGCGTAGGCGCTGGTAATGCCGGTGATACCACCACCGATAACGGCAATGCGTTGCATGATTCTCTCCAGATTGTATGAGCGTCGGGGATACCCGCCTAACGGCGTAGCTGCTGCTGGGCGTACCCCTTCCGTCATGGAACCTGAGAGATTCACGTGCCCGTTTGGCGCGCTTGCTCCTTCGGTGGGCTGAGTGACGCAGTCATCAGCCGCTCTTCGGAAAGTGAGGGTAATAGCGGTCCGGTTGCCTGAGAGTTTCCGGGGCTGTTGCTCCTTCGGCGCTGGCGTCATCCTTGTGAGATGCGCCAAGCTCTCCCGCTACTACTTTGCTGCTTCTTATTTTAAGACTAGCAATTTTAACGCGAACAGTTTTAACGTGATTAGTTTTAGCATGAAATCCGACCAAGGTCGCGAATGCTTATTCCACGGGCCGAGATCGCGAAGTGACATACTTAGCTGGGATGGATTGTCCTATTCTGCTTTGCTCAGCCACTGCATTTAACCGACAATGCTGCTTATTCCCTCTCAGTCCTAGGTATTATCGATGCAATCAAACGCGATGCAGGCAAACGGCTTTTTTGACGAAATCGGCGAAACTATCGGCGAAGCCATCCGTGTGGTGGTGGAGTTTCTGTTAGGTATTTTCACCAATTTCTTTGGTGCCTTTGGTGATTTTATCGATGGCCTAACCCGTTCTCTGGGAATCAATGATTCTTTTTTTAGCATTGCCGTGCTGGTCGTTGGCCTATTGATTCTGTTTGGCGGCGTACGTGCATTTCTGCGCGGCTCGCTGATAGGGGGTATATTTCGTACCTTATTAGGGCTGTTCATTCTTTCTTGGTTAATGATGTAGGAAGACTTTGTTCGGTTAAGTCACCGCCATGAGTTAGTTTCATCCAAGGCATGATGGATTGTCATTTGCTTATTTGGTGCATTTTGGCATCATTTGCACTTATTTTGTGCAAAGCGAGTGCAATGAAAACTTACCTTGGAAAGATGCGGGGGCAGCCAGTTAAGCGTGCCCGGGTAGGCTGGCAGGATGCTTTTTGGTCATGGGTGGGTGCTTTCACCGGGATGGCGGTCATTTGCTGGCTCAGCGCGGCGTGGCTGTCGCAGCAACTGCTCATCGTCGGCTCCTTTGGTGCAACGTCGGTGTTGATTTATGCGGCGCCGGAAAGCCCTTTTGCCCAGCCAAGCCACGTGCTGTTCGGCAGCGTTTTATCGGCGGGCCTTGGCGTTGCTTGCTATCAACTGCTGGGGGCGACGCCTCTCTCCATGGCATTGGCCGTGTCACTGTCGATACTGGTCATGCAACTGACCCACACGGTTCACCCGCCGGGAGCCGCGGCAGCACTGATTGCGGTAGGCGGCGGGGCCAGCGTTCACCAATTGGGTTGGTGGTACCCACTTTTACCGATAGGGGCTGGGAGTGTGGTGATGCTGATCATTGCTATCTTGGTCAATAACCTGGCGCGCCACCGCCGTTACCCCCGCTATTGGTAGTCTCATAGGCGGCTGAGTTGCTGCTCTAGTGCGAAGATGTGGGCATCCTCTGCACCGAGTTCGCGTAGCGCTGCCGCTAGATTGAGTAAGTACTCTTTATTGGGGCCGCTGGGGCCATGTGCGTTAGCTATTTGTAACGCTATTTCGGCCAGCGGCGCCTCTCCCAGAAAGGCCGGGTTATCTTCGCTGGCGAGATAAATCAGCCCTTCGCTCTGGTCGGGTGTGTCGCTGCTGACATCGGTAAACGTCAGCGGTACCTTCTCCCGTAGATAGCCGTTTTTCTCACGAACATCCAGCGGTGCCAGTACTTCTGGCGTAATCCGGTAGGCCATGCCATGGCACACTGCTCCCTCAGCGGGAATCAAGGTTACGACACGTCCTGGCGATTCAAGCGTACCGCGATGGTCGTGGGAGCCTTGCCAAAATCGCCGTTCCCAGCCGTGTATAAACGCCGGGCGACGCTCTAGATAGGCAAAGTCTGCCTTCCAGATCAATGAACCGTAACCAAATAGCCAAATAGCCTCATGACCATCGAAGAAATTTCTTTGCTGGTTAAGCGCAGTGGTATCAAGCATCGGTATCAGGCAACGTTTTTAAGTCACATTTTCAAGTAACATGATGGGCAGTTACGGTGTAAAACCACCATCTTAACATGTCATGGATGATCACCCACTTGATCGCCATGACCCCAACAGGAGGCTGCGATGCGCGCGATTTTTTTGGTCGATAACGGCTCGCTACGAGCGCAGGCAACGCTGAATTTACGTCGCGTGGCGGCGTCGCTGAGTGAGCTTATGGGTGAAACCGTACAGGCGGCCTCCCTGCTGCACTCCAATAAGATCCCCGTGGAAGAGGTTAATGGCATTGCTGCCACGACCCTTGGCCCCGCCGCTGAACGCAGTGCCGAACAAGGGGCAACGGAGATTATCGTGCTGCCGTTCTTTTTTGGCCCCAGTAAGGCCCTGACTGGCTACCTGCCTGAACGCATGGCCACGCTGCAGGAGCGCTTTCCCCACGTGAAGGTGCGGGTAGCCCAGCCTTTGGTGGATGAGTTGGGTGATAACGACCTGCGGTTAGCTCATTTGCTGGCCGACAACGTTCGCGAGCAGCTTCGGTCTGGTGCTAAGCCGCATGTGGCGCTGGTGGATCACGGTAGCCCCATTCCTGACGTTACCGCTGTGCGCAACCGCTTAGCAGGTCAGCTTAGCGTGCTGCTAGCCGATGACGTAGCGTGTGTTGCCGCTGCTTCCATGGAGCGTCGCGAGGGAGATGAGTACCGCTTTAACGAGCCGCTGTTGGAAAACTTACTAGCGTTACCTGAGTTCAACGCAGGCCCGGTCATTCTTGCCATGCTGTTTCTTTCGCCAGGGCGCCATGCGGGCGAGGGGGGCGATATCGCTGACATATGCGCGGCGGCTGAAAAGCAGCATCCTGGGCTTTCTGTTACCACGACCAAACTGGTGGGTGAACATCCGGGTATTGTCGATATTCTGGCGACGCGTTTACGCCAAGCACTTGATGATCAACGCTTTCTACTCGATATCCCAGCGATCACCTGATGTGACTAAAGTATGATGGGTGAATGCAGGTCAAATAGCGCGTAGAATCGCGAGCCTTTCTATTTATTGTAAAACTGTCATTACTGACAATGTGCTAACCAGGGCTCCTTTTGTGATCGCAACCGCCAATATCACCATGCAGTTTGGGGCTAAGCCCCTGTTTGAAAATGTCTCCGTTAAATTCAATAACGGCAATCGCTACGGCCTGATTGGCGCGAACGGCTGCGGCAAATCCACCTTTATGAAAATTCTCGGTGGTGATTTGGAGCCCTCTTCCGGCCAGGTGATGCTGGATAGCAGTACGCGGTTGGGTAAGCTACGTCAGGATCAGTTTGCGTTTGAAGATGAGCGGGTGATCGACACCGTGATCATGGGCAATGTCGAACTGTGGTCGGTCGCCGCCGAGCGCGAGCGTATTTACTCGCTGGCCGAGATGAGCGAAGAGGACGGCATGGCCGTTGCTGACCTGGAAGTGCGCTTTGCCGAGCTGGATGGCTACACCGCCGAATCCCGCGCCGGTGAACTACTGCTGGGCTTGGGTATTCCCATTGAGCAGCACACCGGCCCCATGAGCGAAGTATCGCCCGGCTGGAAGCTGCGCGTACTGCTGGCCCAGGCGCTGTTCTCCGACCCCGATGTACTGCTGCTGGATGAGCCGACCAACCACCTGGATATCAACACCATCCGCTGGCTTGAAGATATTCTCAAAGCGCGCAGCAGCACCATGATCATCATCTCTCACGACCGTCATTTCCTGAATAGCGTCTGCACCCACATGGCGGATCTGGATTACGGCGAAATTACCCTGTTCCCAGGTAACTACGATGATTACATGACCGCCGCCACCGCTGCGCGGGAGCGCCAGCACTCGGATAACGCCAAGAAAAAGGCCCAGATTGCTGAGCTGCAGCAGTTTGTTAGCCGCTTCTCTGCCAACGCCTCTAAAGCCAAGCAGGCGACTTCTCGGGCGCGTCAAATCGATAAAATCAAGCTGGAAGATATCAAGCCTTCCAGCCGCGTAAGCCCTTTTATCCGTTTTGATCAGGCCAAGAAGATCCACCGTAACGCTGTCAATGTGGATGCCATTACCAAAGGCTATGACGGTGAACCGCTGTTTAAGCGCTTATCCATGACCGTGGAAGCCGGCGAGCGCATCGCCATTATCGGCCCCAACGGCATTGGTAAAACCACGCTGCTCAAAACGCTGGCAGGCGAGCTGCATCCGGACGCAGGTGAAGTGAAGTGGACAGAAGCCGCTGAAGTAGGCGTTTTTGCCCAAGATCATAGTGATGACTTTGCCGTCGATGCCACGCTGTTTGAGTGGATGTCGAGCTGGACCACGGGCGGTGAGCAGGTGGTTCGCGGTGCCCTGGGGCGGATGCTGTTTTCCAGCGATGATATTGGCAAGTCGGTGAAGGTGATTTCCGGCGGCGAACAGGGCCGTATGCTGTTCGGTAAGTTAATCCTTACTCAGCCCAACGTGATGCTGATGGATGAGCCGACCAACCACCTGGATATGGAGTCTATCGAAGCGCTGAACCTGGCCTTGGAGAACTACCCCGGCACGCTGCTGTTTGTCAGCCATGACCGCGAGTTCGTCTCTTCACTTGCCACACGGATTATCGATATGCAGCCGGAAGGCATTGTCGATTTCAGCGGCAGCTACGATGACTATCTGCGCAGCCAGGGAGTGGTGTAACGCTGTTTTTGGCAGCATAGCGCTGTCAGTCTATTCACCGATAATTTGTTCAAAGGTGCTGTCAGTGGCGGGTTCGCGCTCGTCATTGAGCATTTTGCCGCTAAACACCGTCTGCATCTCTTTGGCGAGTTCTACGTAGACATGCATTTGTTGATTACGTCGCTTACGTAGCGGTGGTTTCACTAGCAAGCTAATCCCCCTGATGGGCTCATGGGTTTCCCCACGCAGCAGATCAGGCATTTCCCCTGGCGGAAATGCGTTGGCGATAGTGATTGGGTTAGACGGCTGTTGGCCTTCGATAAAGAATATTTTCTTGAGCGCGTCGTAGTGGGCGTTCTTCTCCCTTAGCCACTGGGTAAGGCGCTCGTCTGAATCTGCACTAGGCTGATCAAAGATGATAAAAAGCGAATGCTGCTTAACTTTTTTAGTTTGCTTTGAAGGGGCATGTTCGTCAGGTTCTTGAACTTCGTCAGTGCTGTCTACTTGTACCGGACGAGGGGCAGCGGCTTTCGCTTTCGCCGCGCGCCGTCGGCGCCACCACGGGACAATGACATATATAAATATCGCTGTTGCCATTGCGCCTAATACCAGCGATGCGAAGGCGAGTACTATTATAGTAGTGGTGCGATCCATACTCTCAGAACCCTTTGTTTTTTTAATCCACGCTTAGGCTTTATTTAGCCGAAAAATAGTGGCATTGAGGGCCAGCGCCAGCGCTACCCATAACCAGTAAGGCACCATTAGCCACGCGGCTAAGGGGCTGACATGGGAAAACAGTGCAATGCAGACCGTGATGAGCCCTAGCAACCCCGCAATATCGATGAGGGCGAGAGCAATCTGTTTGCGCCTGAAGAACAACCAGGACCACGCCGCATTAGCGACCAATTGCAGTGCATAGACCGCTAAGCTGGCAGTGCGCCATGTCGACGCGTCTGCCATATAAAGACGCCACGCAGCGATAGCCATCAATAAGTACAGTATGCCCCAGGCAATAGGAAAGGCGATATCTGGCGGTGTCCAACGTGGTTTGCGTAACTCGCGGTACCAGCCATCAGGGCGAAAACGCGCACCGGTGCTGGCGGCAAGGCCAACCAGCAAGATCGACACTAACAGTGCCAACAGGGAACCAACCATGTATCACCTTTTCGTTAAAACGAAAGAATCAATAGCCTAGCAGCGTTTGCAAGGCTTTAGACATAAAAAAAGCATCACTAAAGTGATGCTTTTCTGTGGAAAGGGTTCAGTATCAGGCGAACGTTAGACGCTCTTACCCCTGGCGATCATAACCGTTATCCATAAACGGATAGTCGGTATAACCCTTCTCATCGCCGCCGTAGAACGTTTCATGGTTCGGCTCGGTCAGCGTCGCGTTAACACGGAAGCGCTCTAGCAGGTCCGGGTTGGCGATGTAGGGGCGACCGAAAGCCACGGCATCGGTGGTGTTTTCGCTGATGCGTTTCTCGGCGTGCTCGGCGTCGTAGTTGCCGCAATAGATCAGGCTGCCGCTAAAACGTTCACGCATCTGCTCGCGGAAACCCGCGGGGAAGGTGATATCGCCGCCCGCCCAGTTGGGTTCGTTGAGGTGCAGGTAAGCCAGCCCACGCTTGGAAAGCTGATCGGCCATGTAGAAGGCCATCGCTTCCGGCTCGTCGTCGGTCAACCCAAAGAGCTCGATAAACGGCGTCATGCGTATACCAACGCGGTCAGCACCGTAAACGTCAATCACCGCATCAACCACTTCCAGCGGGAAGCGGGCACGGTTTTCCAGCGAGCCACCGTACTGGTCGGTACGCTCGTTGGTGCCGGTCGCCAGGAACTGGTTAAGCAGGTAAGCATTAGCTGCGTGAACTTCGACCATGTCGAAGCCCGCGCGCTTGGCACGCTCGGCCGCTTGGCGATAATCCTCGACAATACCGGGGATTTCATCGGTTTCCAGCGCACGCGGTGTGCTGGTGGGGTGCTGGCCAGCGGTGCCGTCTTCAAACTCGACGAAACACTGCGCGCCTTCGCCCTTCAAGGCGCTCGGGGCAACGGGTTGTTGGCCATCGGGTTGAACCATTTCGTGTGAAACGCGCCCAACATGCCACAGCTGCAGCGCCATACGGCCGCCTTTGGCGTGAACAGCATCTACAACGCCTTTCCAGCCAGCTTCCTGTTCATCGGTCCAGATGCCTGGCGTATACACATAGCCACGGGCGGTCGCGGAGATATTGGTGGCTTCGCTGATGATCAACCCAGATCCAGCACGTTGACCGTAGTAGGCTTCCTGCATCTTGCCCGGCACGCTGTCAGGCGTACGCGCACGAGTCAGCGGTGCCATGATGACGCGGTTAGGAATCGTCAGGCTACCAAGCGATGTAGGGGTAAACAGTGTTTCATACGCCATAGAGTAAAACTCCTTTTGAAGCAGTGGGTATCATCGTGGCAAACAGAATAGACCAGTTTACTAGTAAGCGCCAACGACGATGCTATGCCCTTGTAGATGGGGACGTGAGGGGCAAAACAAAACCCCGCCAATCAAATAGGCGGGGTTAGGGAAAACTTGGATTGTTTATTACAGCTTCTGCCAAGGCCAGCGGCGCTTAGCTGGCGTATCGATTTGGCCGATGGCGCTTGAAAGCGGCAACATAATGGCACCCAGCTGGCGATAGCAAACGGCGCTGTTCAGCACGCCGGGGCATTGCTTTAGCAGCAGGTCGCACTGTTGCGAGGCGATAAAAAGCTGCTCAACCACGGCAGGCGCGAACAGCGGCTTGGCTTGCTGGCAGCAGTGGGTCAGCTCACGTGAGAGCATCGAGAGCATGCTGGTATCCAGCCAGCAGGGCAGCGGGTCGTCAAAGCGGCCAGCAATGGAGTGCTGAACCGCTTCAAACGAGGTGCGTAAAAACATGACTGTTTGGCGAAGTTGCCGCTGCTCGCTAGTCATCCCACTTGTCCCTCACCTATGCGCCAAAAAAAGAGAGTGTTTCTCATTTGCATCTTTGGCGACAATAGCGCTCCTCTATAGGCCTGTCAATGCTGCGGCTATCGGGAGCTTAAAGCTGAAGGTTAGCCGTGCGCCTTGAACAGCTGCCAGTCGTTATTGGTTAGTGGTTTGGCTCCCTGCTCGGTCACCACGACGGTATCGCTGATGCCGACGCCCCATTGGCCGGGCACGCGTAGGCAGAGCGGTAAATGAAACACCATATTTGCTTCAAAGGTGCGCGACTGGCCTTTGGCGATAAAGCCCGTGCCCTCTACCCAGCTAGGCGGAAACTGCGCGCCCACGGCGTAGCCAAACACGCCGGAGAAAAAATACTGGTCGCGCTGCGGGGCGAGTAAAGCATCAACCGCTTGGGCGGCGGCGTCGAAACTATTGCCGGGCCGCATAGCGTCGCAAAGCGCCTCGAATATAGAACGGCAAAGGTCGCGAGTGGCGGAGAGAGCCGCGTTGGGAGTGCCGGTCACCGCGGTGCGCATCATGGGGGCCGTGTAGCGCTGATACGCGGCGCCGAACTCCAAGAACACTGGCTCATTAGGCTGAATCACGCGCCGCTTATGATTGACGTGTATCACACCAATGCGGTGCCCGCTGGTCACGATCGGCTGCAGGCTCATAAACTCGCTGCCATTTTCCAGCAGCGCTTTGGCACCCACCGCGGCAATATCGTTATCGGTCATGCCTGGGCGAATGCTCTGAATCGCCGTCTCTAAACCGAGTGCCGTGATACGGGCACTCTCTTGCAGCATCTCGAGTTCAGCAGGGCTTTTCACAATTCGAATGGCGTCGACTAGCGCGCCTGCTTCGCTGAATCGTTCGCGGCCAATGGTCTGCATCAATGCATCAATCACCCCAAAACGCAGCCCGCTGCTCCAGCCATCAATACCGATGTGCTGGCAGGGGGTAAGCAGATCCGCCAGCGGGGTGATGATCTCATCCAGGTTTTCCCAGCGGTAGCCGATAATCTCATCGACCCGAGCGGTGACCACCGCCGCACCGGTTTCAATGGAGGCAACTTGCAGCACTAACCGTTCTTGCGTGCAGACCAAACAGGCATGAACCGAGACTTCAAAGGTGTGGTAGCCCGTGAGGTAGTTAATATCGGCGGGGTCGGTGAGCAGCAGCGCATCTAACCCTTGCTCGGTCATCGCCTGACGCACCTTGTCCAGGCGCGCTTGGTATTCGGCAGCGGGAAAGGGCACTTCACTCTGGGCAAGTGTTTCAGTCAGGGCTTTGCGGTAGTGATGATAATCCATAGCGACCTCCGTTGATGGCTATGGTCAGTATAGGCATCAACGGCAAGCCCGCTTTTATCGCCCTCAACGCTAGCGGGTGAGCAAGAATATCCCCTGCGCAAAGTAGAAAATACCGATGCCGGTCACGATCCAGCGGGTCCAGGTGCGAAAGTTGGCATCGGTGAGGCGGTGCAAAATGCGGTTCCCCGCTTGCGTGCCGAGCATGGCAAACGGTGCGGCTAGCAATACGATGCCCCATTCGCCTGCGCTAAGCGCCATGGCGGCACCCAGGTAGAAGATGATTTTAATGCTGTGAGCCACCACCTGAATCATCGCCTTGGTGGCCACCACTTGGCGGCGGTCCATGCGCGAGCGCACAAAGAAGATATCGATGAGTGGCCCGGAAACCCCGGCGGCAATGGTTAACCCGCCTGATGCAATGCCGCAGCAAAACGCATGGCTGGCGCGGTTGGCATTGAGATGAAACCAGCGCTTAGGCAGCCACACCAGTATCGGCAGCAAGCCAATCAGCAGCGAAACGCTGGCGGCATTGGGGCTGTAGTTAAATAGCAGGAGCAGGCCAGCGGCGCTCAACACGCCCAGCGCCATAAACGCGACGATGCGCCAGACGATATAGTGCCGCGAGAGCCAAGCGCGTGATCCATTGGCCGTGAGCTGTATCACGCCATGCACGGCCATTGCCGTACCGGCGGGGAATACCAACAGCAGAAACCACAGCAGCACCAAGCCGCCCGCCATCCCAAATACGCCGGAAAGCATCGAGGTGAAAAACACCACGCTGACCAGCGCCACACCAATCCATAGTGACATCGTTTATTCCTTAACTACGGCAAAATGGCCAGACTTGGTAAAACTTCCGGCACTGAAACTCCGCTTCACAGCTGTTGAGTTGGGCCTGGTAACGATTAGCGCGCGCCGCCACTTCTCGACCTGCCCTTAATACCTGCGGTTTGCCGCGGTACGTGCCGCGTTGATAGCCACCGGCGCCTTCGTGATAGGCGTAATAAAGGTGCTCAGGATTACTCAGTGATATCCCCGCCTGCTGTTGGGAACGGCGGTTGTACCAGCCGATAAAGTCGGTGGCATGCTTCATATGCGTTCGCCGTGCAAATAGGCTGCCCGCTTGGTTTTCGTATTCGCCCCATACCGGGTCCTGCGCCTGAGCATAGCCTTTAGCAGAAGAAGGGCGCGGGCCGGGAATAAAGCCTAAGTAGTATTTTCGATCAGGGCGAATATGGCTACGAAATGAGGACTCCTGCTGGATAAACGACATCTGAGTCGCAATCGGCGTGCCCCATTTTTCCTCGGACTCCTGGGCGTAGTCGTACCAAGTGGGCTGCTCGCGGAATATCTCGCAGAGATTAGTTTGATCTTGGGGTGGGTTGGGGGCAAAGGTGGCGCAGCCAGAGAGGAGCAGCACAAAAGCCAGTGATGCCCAAAGGCGTAGGCGAGCGAACGCATTTGAAGAGGCAACGGTAAAACGATCAACAGGGCAGCGCATAAATGTCCTTGTGAATAAGCTCTTGTGAGTAAACCCTTGTGGATAAGTCGTTGAAAGATTGTGGATAAGATGTTGATAAGTGCTTCCCTCCTCACCCATGCGCTATCAATGGCGCCTAACGCAGCAGCGCTTCCAGACTGCGACGAAGCCGCTGCGCTTCACGCACCAGCGTTTCCCCAGACAGCATGCCGACGCCCATCACCAAGCCGACCCTTGAGTCAGTTGGCGCGCACACCGGGCTTAACGGCCGCACGATTAAGTGCTCTTTCAGCAGTGATTGGGCGATGCCCACATCGTTGACGCCCGGCGCAAACTCAACGCAAAGGCTGATCGCGCTGCTGGGCGGTGAAACGCTGCGTACTTGCGGCAGCGAACGCAGTTGGTCATGCAGCACCTGCTGACGCCCTAAATAGTCGCGCTGAATGCGTCGGCACCAGGCATCCAGGTCGCCATCAAAAATAAACTGGGCCAGCACGGCTTGATCCAGCATGCGCCCTTCGCGGAAAAGCTCGCTGCGCAGGCGGTTCATCGGCGCCGCCAAGTGGCGTGGAACCACTAAATAACCCAGCCGCAGCCCCGGAAACATCATCTTGGAAAACGATCCTACCAGCAAGTGGCGTTCTGATTGGGGCGAAAAGAGCAGGTTAGGGTGGTCGTCGCGATTGAACTCATAATCATCCTCGACAATATAAGCGGGCGATAAGGCATCGCATAAGCGTTGCTTATCGGTAGCGCTGGTGGGCACGCTGAGTGGGTAGTGATGCGAGCCGGTTAGGTAGGCCAGCTTCACCGGGGCAGCAACAGGCGGGAGTATGTGCCCCTGCTCTGGCAGCCACGGCACCACTTCAATGTTCAAGCCAGCGGCGGTAAAGACGTTGCGCGCCCCCCAGTAGCAGGGCGACTCCATGGCAACGGTGTCACCCACATCCGCCAGCGCCATGGCACACAGCTCGATGCCGTTATGGGTGCCGTCGGTAATGATGATCTGCTCGATATCGCAATCAAGGTTACGCCAGCGGGCTAGAAAATCGCGAATGGCGCGCTTTAGCGGGCCATAGCCGCCCGTGGAGTAAGAGAGCAGCAGAGCGTTTTGCGGCACCGTTACGCTCGAGTAGAGCTGGCGCCACTTACGCATCGGGAACTGGGCGATATCAGGAATCCCGGGCACGAAGGCGCCGCTTTGGATCGTACTTGCCCCCGGCCAACGCAACACTCGTTGTGCACGTTTTGATAGCTGCACACTTGTGGGTTTTGAGACAGTAGGGGCCGACACTTTGCAACTCCAAGTGCCACTGCCATGAGAAGTCGTAAGCAGACCTTCTTTAATCAGCGTCGCAACGGCTAGTGACAATGTATACCGAGCGACGCCTAACGCTGCTGCTAGTTGCCGGTGAGAAGGTAGGCGAGTCTGGTTAGGCCACTCCTGGGTAACAGCTTGTCTCAGCGCTTGCTCAATTCGCACTTGTTTACTTAAGCGTTCAGGTTGCTGCGCATAGTGTTTTACAAGTTGTTGTAAAGCTGACTGGCCATCCATCCTTATCCTCAACATCACAGTGCCCACCAATGTATCAGTAAAACAGAAAAGTGGTCTGGTTGAACGCAAAAGTGGTGCATTCGCCTGCAACCACATTACTGCTAGCGTGCACGCAATGTTATTAATCAGGAGAAGACCATGAGCTTTATCGAACAGTGGTTACATGATGCAGTGCCTGCCCTGGTGGGCAGCGAGTGGCGCAAAGGTCAGCAAAGCTTTGCCGTCGATAACCCCGCCACCGGCGAAACCATTGCCCGCGTGGCCGAGATGGGCGCTGATGACACCCGCGACGCCGTCGCCGCCGCTTACGAAGCAGGCGCTGCGTGGCGCGCCACGCCCGTCAAACAGCGCTCGGCCCTGCTGCGCCGTTGGTTTGAACTGATCAATGAGCACGCCGACGACCTGGCCCGCCTGATGACCTTGGAGCAGGGCAAGCCGCTGGCGGAAGCCAAAGGCGAAGTCACCTACGGCGCCTCGTTTATCGAGTTCTTCGCCGAAGAAGCCAAGCGTATGGCCGGGGAAACCCTGCCCAGCCACGGCGCCGACAAGCGCCTGCTGGTGCTGCGCGAGCCGGTCGGCGTGGTGGCGGCAATCACCCCCTGGAACTTCCCGCTGGCGATGATCACCCGCAAGTGCGCCCCGGCCCTGGCCGCTGGCTGCACCGTGGTGATCAAACCGGCAGAAGCCACGCCGTTAACGGCGCTGGCTGCCGCCTATTTAGCGCTGGAAGCGGGCCTGCCCGCAGGCACTATCAACGTGGTTACCGCTTCCAAGCCCGCGGCCGTGGGAGAAGTGCTCACCACCGACCCCCGAGTGCGCAAGGTCTCGTTCACTGGCTCAACGCCAGTTGGCAAACACCTGCTGGCCCAGTGCGCCAGCACGGTGAAGAAAACCGCCATGGAGCTGGGCGGCAACGCGCCGTTTATCGTCTTTGACGACGCCGATGTGGATGCCGCCGTTGATGGCGCCATTGCCTCCAAATTCCGCAACGCCGGGCAAACCTGCGTGTGCACCAACCGCTTCCTGGTGCAGGACGGCATTTACGATGCGTTCGTCGCCAAGCTCACCGAGCGTGTGAACGCCCTAAAAGTGGGCGATGGCCTGGCAGAGGGCAGCATTATCGGTCCGCTGATCAACCAAGCGGCAATCGATAAAGTGCAGCGCCACGTAGACGACGCCCAAGGCAAGGGCGCACGTCTTATGTGCGGCGGCAAACTCCACGCTGCCGGTGAGCGCTTCTATACGCCCACGGTGCTGGCCGATGTCACCACCGAAATGGCCGTGGCCGATGAAGAGACCTTCGGCCCCGTGGCGCCGGTGTTCCGCTTCAAGAAAGACGAAGAAGCCATCCAGATGGCCAACGATACACCGTTCGGCCTGGCCGCCTACTTCTATGCCACCGACTACCGCCGCATCTGGCGCACCATGGAAGCGCTTGAATACGGCATGGTCGGCGTCAATGAAGGCTTGATCTCTACCGAGCTGGCGCCGTTTGGCGGTGTAAAAGAGTCCGGGTTGGGCCGTGAAGGTTCCCACCATGGGTTGGATGAGTTTACGGAACTGAAATACGTCTGCGTAGGCGGTTTATAAAGAGAACGATGATGACGAACCAAGAATTGAACGACCTGAAAAACCGCTACGTGGCCAACGGTGCCGCCACGCCGACCACCCAGTTTGCCGAGCGCGCAGAAAACGCCGAAATGTGGGACGCCGACGGCAACCGCTGGATCGATTTCGCGGGCGGCATTGGCGTGCTCAACCTGGGCCACCGCCACCCGAAAATCGTTGCGGCGGTAGAAGCACAGCTCAAGAAAGTGATGCACACCAGCGCGGCGGTCATCTCCTACGCGCCCTACGTGCAGCTGTGCCAAAAGCTCTGCGAACTGACGCCGGTGCGTGGCCCCGAGCGCAAGGCCATGCTGGTGAACACCGGTGCCGAAGCGCTGGAAAACGCCGTGAAGATCGCCCGCGCCGCCACTGGCCGCACCAGCATCATCACGTTCGATGGCGCCTTCCACGGCCGCACCATGATGACCCTGGCGATGACCGGCAAGGTGCTGCCCTACAAGAACGACTTCGGCCCCATGCCGGGCGACGTGTTTCGCGCACCGTTCCCCAACCCGCTGCACGGCATCAGCGAAGAAGCCTCGCTGAACGCCATTCGCACGCTGTTCAAAACCGATATCGCCCCGCACCGCACGGCGGCTATCGTGATCGAGCCGGTCCAGGGCGAAGGCGGCTTCTATATCGCCTCGCCAGATTACCTGAAAGCGCTGCGCGCCCTGTGCGACGAGCACGGAATTCTGCTGATCGCCGACGAAGTGCAATCCGGCTTTGCCCGTACCGGTAAGCTGTTTGCGCTGGAACACAGCGGCATCGAAGCGGACATTCTGACCACCGCCAAGAGCCTCGCCAACGGCATGCCGCTCTCTGCCGTAGTCGGCACCGCCAAGGTAATGGACGCTTCCGGCCCCAACTCCCTAGGCGGCACCTACAGCGGCAACCCGCTCTCCTGCGCAGCGGCGCTGGCGGTGATCGAGGTGATCGAAGAGGAGAACATCCTGGCCCGCAGCGAGCAGATGGGCAACATGCTGGCCGAACGTTTCGCGGTTTGGGAAGAGCGTTTCCCCGCTGTGGCCCACGGCCGCCAGCTAGGCGCCATGGCGGCGTTTGAACTGCTCAACAGTGACGGCAAGCCAGATACTCAGATGACCGGCGCGTTATGTGCCAAAGCCCGCGAGAAAGGTCTGATCCTGCTCTCCTGCGGTTTCTACGGCAACAGCATCCGTATTCTGGTACCGCTAACGGTGTCGTCTGCGGTGTTGGAAGAGGGCTTGAGCATTATTGAGCAGTCGTTGGAAGCGCTTAGCTAAAACCTTTCTAAGCATCAGCTAACCCGCCATCGTCAAACAGCGAAAGCTGTTGGCGATTGGCGGGTTTTTTTATGGACGTTGAAAGCCCACAGCTGAGATAGTCAGTCGCCCTAAGCGCCCTGTGCTAAGCTGGATTTGGTACGCTAAACTGTTATGGCGATCATGTCAGCGCGTTCATCTGGCCATAAGATGGGCAGTCTAATACCTGTTATGAATTAAAGAGGAGCATCAGTTGGCTGACATGACTAACTCAGCACATAGAATACTCGCAGTTGTGCAAAAAGCGTCCGGCCAGCCGGATGATAAGTCCACGGCAGAGGCATGGGCATCTGTCTTGGGCCTAGATGAAAAGACTGCTAAATCAGACCCTCATCCGATCTACGCTCAATTACAGCTTGTGCGGGAGGAAATCGACGGTATTTCTAGATCAATGTCTACCGTGGAAATTCCTGTTGACTTATATGGGCCTTACCTTGAGAGAGTTTCGAAAACAGTTTCGGTTACCAATCTTGCTGCACCTTGGAGAAATTACAAAAAACACCTTCAGCCAGATGTGGTGCTTTGTTTGAAATATTGTGCTGCGTTGCTTCCAGCGGAAGAGCCAATTGATCACGAAGAGCTTCAGCGCATCCTTGACCGGGTTCAGGAGCTAAGGCAAGAAATCGAAAACAGTTCATTGTCCGGCCATGTATATGATTTCCTCGCCGGGCAACTGGATATCATTGAAAAATCCATTAAGCAGTATCCAATCAAGGGTGCGGAGTCAATCCGGAAGGCATTCTCTGAGGGTTTTGCGGATTTAGCTAATCGCGCAGATGATCTGCGAAATGAGGATGATAGGGAAGAAGCTGCGAAGGTGGCAGGATTATGGGCTTCGTTGAAGCGCGCAGGAAATGCAGTGGTTGATGCTGATCGCATTGCAACTGCTTATGTAAACCTGATTGAAAAGGGACAAACGGCTGCCGACGCTGTCACCGGCCTACTGCAAAACTCATAACAAATGACAGTTGCCGGACGCATCTACGCTGGCACTCCCGCACTCCGCAAAGCCAGTTGTTATGTGGGAAATAGGAGTTAAGTGAATGGCTTATGCCGACCATGTGCCGAGAAAAGTTTGGGATTAAAGATATGAGTGGTTGCGCCAAGTGGAGGAAGAGTGTCTGCATCCATTGGCCTCTTACCTCCTGAGTTCACAAGGTATCTTTGTCGCATATGATATTGAAGCAGCTTTTTGTGCTGGCGCTTGGGTTTCTGTAATTGTTTTGGCGCATGCTGCCATAGACGCAACAATGCGAGATACGGAGGCTTTGGATTATCGTTCTAACTCGAAAGTCATATTCAATGATGATCTTGATTTGGAGTGTCTTAGGAAAACTAGAAACACACTGGTACATGTTTCTGAGGGCGGTCAGTCTAAGTTCCTGCCAGAAGGTGAAATGGACAATATCGCTGAGTATCATGATTCTTTAAGAGAGGCAGCAGAGAAATCAATTCGGCTATTGTTTAAGGCTATTTATGCAAATCCAGGCATATAATCAAGTGCACCAATTCGCTACGGCTTTCGGCCCGCCGGACTTGTTCCTGCGTCGCTTGCTGTTGTGCACGGCGTTAGTTGCTTTGATGCGATGAAACAGACTTACTTCTTTCCTTTGTCGTTTCTAATCCCCAATTTCGAGGGGGAAACGATAAACGTCGGCCAGTTTTCGTTGCGTAAAAGGCGCTGGGATACATCCACATTTGACTTTGCGACTTTGGCCACAAAACACAAGCTTCACCTGCCATATCAACTGATGGATGTGCTTATTGGCAAGTGCAATTGCGAGCTTGCGATTGCGGGAAAAGACACATTCGAAGCAGCGGCTGATACGTTCCAAAGTTTTCGATTGGGTCTTTATCTACAAGGAGTTTCTCCGTTTCTTGTCCCCTACAGCACCACTGAATCTATCAACGATTACTCCGGAGTCAATGAGCGTGATTCTGCGATAAGTCGCGGGGTGCTACCCAAAATTGAATCTGCATTTTCCTCCCATAATCACGAGCTTGAAGCCTGGCCGATGGAGTTAACAACTCAATGCATGGTAATACCAAGCGCATTTGGTCTGAGCTCGCAAAAAATTGAGTCTGCGGTCGCGTTTGCCCAGGCTTGGGGAGAGCTAGCGTCGGATAACCCTACTCTTCAAGTTGTCACGCGTACATCTGCTTCAGCAGTCGTCCTAGGTTCGTATGAGCAGTCGATCCTCCACATCTGGACAGCTATCGAAGCTCTTTTCAAATCAGTTAGCTCAGAAGTTAATTTTCGTTTGTCGTTATATCTTACACAGCTGTGTGCCGAAGGCGAGGCGCGGAAGGTCTTCCATTCGAACGCTAAGTCTGCATACAACATACGAAGTAAGATTGCGCATGGCGCGTCTAAGAAGGTCACGTTCGAGCAATGGAAGCAAGCCTGGGATCTCTTGCTTGCATCGGTCTCCGCGATTGAGAAAAGGGGCCGACTCCCAAATGAAGAGGATCTTTTAGATGAACTTCTATCAGCAAGCACCTAACCATCGCAGGCAATGGGACAAAATTTTCGCGTACTACAATTTTGCCCGTGCTGCGTTACTTAGGCACTTTCCTGTCAACTGATTAAGCAAATGTTGCCTGTACCTCAGACGAAACGCAGGATGGGTATCTACTGGCGGCACTACTAAAGTATTTCGATAATAATATCAACAATGTGGCGAATGACGGGCTCCTTCTCATAGCGCATATGCCATGCCGTGTTGTTCCTCGATGCGGCAGCGCCTTCTTTAGAAGAGATTAATGAGCCATACCCCATCATAACCGCTACATATCTTCCAGCCCGCCCTCATCAAACAGCGAAAGCTGCTGTCGATTATCGGCTTTCGCTTTTTTAGCGCGCCGAGCGGGAGGCCGACGCTGGCTGGCGAGCTTATCCACAATGGCTTGGCTGGCTTCTCTGGCGTCCGGGGTGCGGCGAAGCTCATAGAGCATCTTCTTCTAGTGGCGCGCCTCACATTCAAAGTCGTTGGGCAGCGGGTAGTGCTCGCCGGGTTGAAAGCCGAACCGCTGGCGTAGGCTTTTGGGTAGTGCCCAGGGCTTGGCGCGCCACTCTAACGACAGAGCCGTTAATTCCGGCACCCAGCGGGCGACAAACTCTCCGCTGGGGTCGTTATCCTCCGCCTGTTTGATGGGGTTATACACCCGCAGGGCGTTGGTGCCCGTGGCGCCTGCCTGCATCTGCACCTGGGGGTAGTGAATGCCAGGCTCAAAATCGGTAAACAGACGCGCCAAGTGCAAGGCGGGTTCGTACCAGTGCAGCCCCAGGCCAAAGGTGGCGTGGGAGATCAGCATGGCGCGCATGCGAAAATTGATCCAGCCGGTGGCAATCAGGCTGCGCATGCATGCATCGACAAGCGGCACGCCGGTTTGGCCGCGCTTCCAGGCGATCAGGTTAGGATGTTCGGGATCACGCTCCCGCAGGCCGCGCAGCGCGGGGTGCAGCGTTTGTGACTCTATGCTCGGCTCACTTTCCAGCTTCTGAATAAAGTGACAATGCCAGTGTAGCCGGGAAGCGAAGGCGCGCAGCGAGCGGGACCACGGCGTGTCTTCAGCATGCTTCTTTCGCTGGCGGCGCAGCGACTGCACGACTTCGCGCATGGATAGAGTGCCCCAGGCCAAGTGGGGCGAAAGCCGTGAGCCAAATTCCCAGGCGAGTAGCGGTTTAGAAATGGAGCCGCGATAGCGCCGCCCGCGCTGGCTTATGAAGCTGCGCCACAGGGCGCGGCCTTCGCTACGCCCCCCTGGCTGTCGCTCGGGGCAGGGCGTGGTATCAAACCCTAACGTCTGGCCGTTAAGCTGTTCGACATCAATATGGTGGAAGGCTTGCCAACCCTCAGCCGCCTGGGCGTTTTGCGGGGCAGTGGCAGTGTGAGCCGTCATTAACGTTTCCCACTGCTTTTCCCAGGCGTTGCGGTCAGCCACTCTGGATTTTAAACCACGCACAACGCCGTGCTGGCGCGCTTCATGCCATGGCGTGTCGTGCTGCTGGCACCACGCTTTAACGCGAAGGTCGCGGGCAAAGCTCCAGGCGTTGCCGGTCTCCTCGTGGGAATGCAGCACCAGCTCGCCATAGTGCGCTTTGAGGGCGTTCAAACCATCAACGATATCACCCTGCCAAATACACAGCGGCAGGCTGAGGGTTGCCAGGGCGCTTGAAAGGTCGATAAGCGAGTCAGCGGCAAACTGCCAGTGGCGCAGGGCGCTGTCTGGTGCCTGCCACTGGCCGGGCTCGATGGCGAAGAGTGGCAACACGGGGCCCGCCGCGGCGGCGTTAGCCAGCGGCGCATGGTCGTGAATGCGCAAATCGCGTTTGAACCAAACGACCTGGAGGGGTGCCTTAGTCATTAACAAGACCGATACCTGGCGGTTGAGGGCTATTCGTCGCTACACCTGTTCGTCATCACACCAGGACGTTACCATCAAGCCAGCATTTGCGTAATCCATTCAGCAGAACCCTATCAACAGGAGCGTCACCATGTATATCGCCATGAACCGTTTTCGGATTGCCCCAGGCCGTGAAGAGGACTTTCTAGAAGTGTGGCGCAACCGCGACTCTCACCTGGATGAAGTGCCGGGCTTCAAGCAATTCAAGATGCTGCAGGGTGAAAAGCAGGAAGACCACACCGTGTTTATCTCCCACAGCGTGTGGGAATCCGAAGAAGCCTTCCGCGACTGGACCAAGTCAGACGCGTTCCGCAAAGCGCATGCCAATGCCAAAGCGCCGGAAGGCATCTACCTTGGCCCGCCCAAGTTTGAAGGTTATGAGGTGGTGCTGTAAGGCTCGTGTTGCTCAATTGAGTCAGTTGTCAGCGGGGTGGTTGCCCCGCTGTTAGCGTTAACTAAAATAATGCCAAACCAATAGAGAGCAGCACGCTGTAAAGCAGCGTTGAAATGGCCGTTTTCTTCAGCATGCCGGTGAGAATTTCGCCATCACGGCTATGTTTTAATGTTCTGGCGGCATCCATCAGCGGCTTGACCACCAGCAGGCAACTCCATCCCGCCAACGGCACCGGCAGCGCAACCAAGTAGATTAACGTCAGTAACAGCGCCAATCCTAGCAGTGACCAGTGGTAGTGAATCGCGTTAGCGCGGCCCAGCCGCACCGCCAGGGTAATTTTGCCGTTACGCGCATCGCTTTCGATATCGCGCACGTTATTCACATTGAGCACGGCGGTTGCCAGCAGCCCACACGCCGCAGCGGGCAGAAAGGGCAGCCCACTTAGTTGCTGGGTATAAAGGAAGTAAGTACCCATAACACCGAGCAGTCCGAAAAACACAAAGACTGAAATATCGCCCAATCCACGATACCCATAGGGCGTGCCGCCCAGCCCAACGGTATAGGTCACCGCGGCTAATAAAGCGGCGGCGCCTAGCAGCACGAAGGTGACAATATATCCCCACTGGTTTCCGAAGGCGGTAACCAACAATGAAAGCCCTAAGAGCGCTGCCACAGTGGCCGTTATTATCATTCCTCTGCGCATGGCCTGTGGGCTTAGCAAGCCTGAAGAGACCGCCCGTACCGGCCCAATGCGCGCCTGGTCGTCGGCGCCGGACACTGCATCGCCATAGTCATTGGCTAGGTTGGAGAGTACCTGCAGTGAAATCGCTGTCAGCAGAGCAAGCAAGAGCACACCAGCATCAAAAGCATCCGCACTCGCCGCTAGCCCGCTACCCAGCAGAATAGAAGCGCACGCCAGAGGGAGGGTGCGGGGGCGAGCAGCTAGCAACCAGGCTTGATAATGGTGGCGCTTAGCGTGTGGTTCCATTAGGTCGATATTCCTTGATTCAGGTTTAAATAACAGCTTCAGGGGGTAATAGTAAACATTCATTAATGTATAGTTAACTGCTAAAAAGCAGACCTAAGTCAAAATAAGCAGTGATGCTTTGCGCCACACTCAGCCACCCCGACTCAGGAGTTTACGTGATGATTGGCAGCTTATTTAGACATAACAAATATATGGCGGTAGTTTGGCTACTGCTACGGCTCTATTTAGGCATCACTTGGCTAACACTGGGCATCGGTAAGATGACAGGAGGCTTTAATGCCGAGGGCTTCTTGAACAATGCTGTTGCCAACCCTGTGATGCGCGAGGGAAGCGCGGTTTACCCTAATTACGTCGCTTTTCTCGAAAATGTTGCGTTGCCCAATGCGGATGCCATTAATTTCATTATACCGTTGGGAGAAATATTAGTTGGCCTGGGTTTGATTGTTGGTGTGCTGACCTCGTTTGCTGCGTTTTTCGCCATCGTGATGAACATGTCTTTCTTGATGGCGGGCACGGTGTCCACCAATCCTTGGATGATTGCGCTAACCTTCTTCTTGCTGGTGGCGGGCGCGAATGCTGGCCGCTTGGGCGGAGATCGTTGGCTGCTGCCCTATATAAAGCACAAGCTAGGTTGGGCGTATAGGTAGCAGATAGCAGGTAATCATAAATGCTTGCTCATAGGCGAATTATGCATTCTTTACACCCTGTTGAAGCACTTAAGCACCAGCTTGATTCGCTTTGTCATACTGCTAAAAAAGGGTTTATCCGCCTAAGTACGCCCTGTCAGGTCGGTAACCTAATGGGGTGGCTAAGCGTGCAGAGTGTTTACCCCCGCCTCTATTGGAGGGCGCGTGATGTGGGCGCTGTTGAGTATGCGGCGCTAGGGGTTGTTAAGGCGTTTGATTCGCTAGCGGCGCTGCAGGCTGACCTAGCCACGCTGGCCGATAATGGTGGCGAGCAGCCGGACTACTTCGGTGGTATGGCCTTCGACCCTGAGGCACCTGGGTGGCAGCACTTCCCCGGCTGTTACTTTTTGCTGCCACGTATAGTACTTAGGCGCCATCAAGGTGGGGCGACGCTATCACTCAACCTGCGTTTTGATGACCGTTGCCCAGAGGCTGAGATAGCCCAGGCTCGTGCCTGTTTGGCTGCGCTGAAACAGGAGCAACCGCTGCCTTGCCTATTGCCGCATGTCTATCAGCGTGAAGACTGCCCCACCCTGAAAGAGTGGATGGCGTCGGTGGCGCAGGTCACTCATCCTGATCAGTTGGGCCACACACCCAAAGTAGTGCTTTCCCGGGAGACCTGCCTCACGACACCTGAAACGCCTAGCCCTTGGTCGCTGCTAGCACGCTGGCAGGCCGGTACCGTCGACTGCTTTCACTTTGGCGTTCAATTGACACCGCATGAAGCGTTTATCGGCTGCCCGCCGGAACGGCTTTATAAGCGTGAAGACAGACATTTGGTTAGTGAGGCGCTGGCAGGCACCACCCGCCGTGGGCAGGAGGCCCAACAAGATCAAGCGCTTGCCGATACACTGCTTGCTGATAAGAAAAACAATCTGGAAAACCAGTGCGTCTATCAGCAACTTTTGACCCAGCTTGAACCGCTTTCTTCGCAAGTCCAGATGGGCGAGGCGCATATTGTTAAGCTGCGCTCGGTGCAGCATATCCGACGCCTGATTCACGCCGAGCTTCACAGTGACATCACCGACCAGCAACTGCTTGCAGTACTGCCGCCTACCCCGGCAGTAGGCGGTGTTCCCCGCGACTCGTCACTGGCTTTTATTCGCCAGCATGAGCGCCATCAACGTGGCTGGTATGCGGGCGTTTTCGGTCGAATTAATCACGCCAGTAGCGACTTGGCGGTCGCTATCCGTTGCGCCCATATCAGCCCAAAAACGATTCGGCTGTATGCCGGGGCAGGCATTGTGGCAGGCTCACAGCCTGAAGAGGAGTGGCGCGAACTGGATACCAAAATCGCTGATATCATGTCACTACTCGGAATGGGATAACGTAGATGACAGCACCGACATCGAGCGGCTTTATGAAAAAGCACGCCACCTTTAATCATGTGTGGGCGGCGCTAATGCTGGAGGAGCTCTACCGCTTGGGTGTCCGCGACGTAGTGCTGGCGCCAGGCTCCCGTTCCTCGCCTTTGACCATGGCCGCCAGCGAACATGCCGGGTTGCACAGCCACTGCCATTTTGACGAGCGTGGGCTGGGGTTTACGGCGCTGGGTATTGCCCGAGGCAGTCAGCGTCCGGTGGTCATTATCACTACTTCAGGCACTGCCGTGGCGAACCTTTACCCGGCGGTGGTAGAGGCCAAGCTGCTCGGCGTGCCGCTCATTGTGCTCTCTGCCGACCGCCCCATTGAGCTACTGGATAACGGCAGCAACCAGGCGATTGATCAGCGCGATATTTTCTCGCGCCACACCATTGCCTATCATGACCTGCCGCCGCCAGAGATTGAGATAAAAGCCGCATTTCTCCTCAGCACGCTTGATCAAGCCATTGATCAACAGCGCCGCTCCCCTGGGCCTATCCACATTAACTGCCGCTACCGCGAACCGCTTTACCCCGGCCGTTGCCTGGTGGATGCCAGCGACTATCTCGCCCTGCTGGGGAACTGGCTGACCGCCTCCACACCTTGGAGTGAATGGCAGGCCAGTACTGCGGTTCCAGCGCTCAACAGCGAGTGGGAAGCGCTTGCCCAGCAGCGCGGCCTGATTGTTGTTGGCAGGATTGAAGACAGGGTTAAAAAGAGAGTTGAAGACAGTGTTGATAGCTCCCAACAGGCGCAGCAAATTGTTGAGCTATCCAAGCAGTTGGGTTGGCCGCTGTTAGCGGATGTGCAGAGCCAGATCCATTTTGATCCTCAAAATCTAATTCATTTTGACCTGGCGCTGCATGACGAAGATTTCAGTGCTGAACTTGCTAAAGCCGAGGTGCTGCTTCAGTTTGGCGGCCGGCTGATTTCCAAGCGATTAAGCCAGTTTATTGCCCAGCAGTCGTGGCAGGATGTCTGGTTGGTTGATCCGCTGCCCCAGCGGTTGGACCCTGATTACTGTGTTAAGCGCCGTTTGACATGCTCGCCTGCCGACTTTATCGCTGATTTACCGGCTCTTCCCGAGCAACCTCCTTGGCATCAATTGGCTAACCTCCAGCGCCGCACCAGTCAGCTTATTGAGAAGTTCTGTATAGCATTCTCAGAGTTGGGTGTCTGCCACCAGCTAGCGCAGCTAGCTAGAGGGCAACTGTTTATAGGCAACAGCCTGCCTGCACGGCTTATGAATATGCTGGGTACGCATCGCCAAACACCGCTGCGGGTATTTGCCAATCGCGGTGCGTCCGGTATCGATGGATTGATTGCCACTGGCTATGGCATTAGCTGCTCTCGCCAAGAGCCCATCACTATTTTGCTGGGAGATACCAGTGCGTTACATGACCTCAATAGCCTGGCGTTGCTGAAACAAGCCACCCAGCCACTGGTGGTGGTTATCCTCAATAACGATGGCGGCAGTATTTTCCATATGCTGCCCGTGCCTAAAGAGGGTGATCTGCTGGAGCGCTATTATCGACAGCCTCACGGCTTAAGCTTCGAGCATGCGGCGCAGATGTTTGGGCTTGGCTACGTTGCGCCAGCGTCACTGGACGCCTTTGCGACAGCCTATAGCCAAGCTCTAACGGTGGGGGTTACGTTGATCGAGGTTAACGTGCCCCATCAGCAGGTAGCTGATGATCTGACAGCGCTAGGAGCCGTAATTCGGGAGGAAGAGGGTGAGCGACGAATTTAAGCAAAAGGCATCCAAGCCAACCCTGGTCATGCTGCACGGCCTGCTGGGCGACCGCCACGACTGGGCGGCGGTGAGTGATGGCTTGGAAGGCGTCGATTGCTTAGCGTTGGACTTACCTGGCCATGGCAAAAATCACCGCGTCCAGACAGCCTCTTTTGAGGCGTTTCACTACTGGCTTACTGATACATTGGTGGCTCACGGTATTCGCCGCTACTGCCTGCTGGGCTACTCCCTGGGCGGGCGTTTGGCGCTTTACCACGCTAGCCGTCAGCCATTAGGTCTTGCCGCCCTCTGGTTGGAAAGCGCCCATCCAGGGCTGGCTGCCAGCGAGCGACCCGCCCGCATTGCCCATGATGAACGCTGGGCAACACGTTTCGAGCAGGAACCAATGGAGGGGGTACTGACTGACTGGTACCAACAACCGGTGTTTTCCGACCTAACCGAGGCCCAGCGTTGTCGGCAGATTCAACGCCGTCTTGCTAATCATGGGCCATCTGTCGCGAATATGCTGCGTGCAACGTCACTCGGCAAGCAACCATCGCAATGGGCGTGGCTGGCAAATACGTCGCTACCGGTCAGCTATTTTTCGGGTCTGCAGGATGCCAAGTTCCACACGCTGGCTACTCGTCTAAAAACGATGGCCCCCCGCCTGCGCCAGATCACGCTGGAAGGGGGCCACAATCTTCATGCTGAACAGCCTGGTGAAATCTCACAACAGCTCAACGCTTGGTATCAAACGTTTGGCTAAACCACGGGTCAGCTGATCACCATTAACCAGGGTAGGCCGATCACCAGCCAAGCCACTAGAAATAGCAACCCAAAGATTGCCCCCAGCCGCCAGAAGAGTGCGCTGGGCAGATAGCCACTGCCGTAGTAGACGGGGCTTGGGCCCGTGCCGTAGGGAGTGAGAATGCCCATAAAGCCCAGCGTGGGAAGTAGCAGCAGAACAAACATCTGCATATCCAACCCGGCAATCCCCGATGCCGCTGCCAGAATCACCGGCAGCAGGGCGGTAACGTGCGCTGTCACGCTGGCGAAGAAATAGTGCAGTAGATAGAAGATGGCAACCAGTGCCACCATGGCCATCAGCGGATTAAAGTGACTGATCTGCCCGCCGACCACATTGCCAAACCAATTAACGAAACCCACTAGGCTCAGCCCACCTGCTAGTGCTACCAAGGTTGCAAACCATACAAAGGTATTCCAGGCGGCATGGTTATCGAGAATATCTTTCCAACTCACGATGCCCACTAACAGCATCCCGCAGATGACCAATAAACCCACCAGTGACCCAGAGATAACACTGCCCGCAAAAATCCATAGCAATAGGGCAGTGACCACCATCATGACCAGTATTATTTCATTACGGGTCAGTGCTCCCAGCTTGGTTAACTCCTTTCCAGCCCAATCGGAAATTTCATTACCCGCTTTCACCTCGGGGGCGCATAGCCAATAACTCAGTAGCGGCACCAGTAAAAGCAGCAGAATGCCCACCGGCACGACGGCCATGAACCACTGCCCCCAGTTGATACGGATACCGGTGGTGCTTTCAGTTAGTGCGATAGCCAATAGGTTGGGCGCCAACGCGGTCAAAAATAGTGAGCTTGTCACACAGGTAGACGCGAGCGCCGTCCACATAAGAAAACTGCCCATGCGCTTCATGCTGGGATCATTAGGGTGGGAGTCGTAAAGCGGTGGCAGGTTACGAATTACCGGGTAGATGGTACCCGCACTACGCGCCGTATTAGAGGGCGTAAAGGGCGCCAGAATGCCATCGGCAATCATTACCGCGTAGCCCAGGGTTAAGGTGCGTTTACCCATTGCCTTGACCAGCCAGAGTGATATCCGCCTGCCCAAGCCGGTTTTTTCATAGCCCAGGGCAAACATAAAGGCGCCAAAAATTAGCCAGACGGTGGAGTTGGTAAAGCCCGACACGGCCCATGAGAATGCTTGGTTGGCGGCATTAAAGCCGCCAGTTGCCAGTTGCTCCGGAGAGAACAGCACCCACCGCGAAAGCAGTGCCACCAGCGTAACGCCGACCAGCCCCACCACCGCACCGGGCAAGGGTTCGAGAATCAAGCCAACGACACAGCCGAGAAAAATGGCGAAGAAGTACCACGCATGGGGCGCAAGCCCCGGTGGAGTGGGGATCAGCGCGACAATAATAGCGACTGCTAACGGCGCTAGCAGTTTCCATCGCGGTGAGGGTTGGGCATTGGTTGTCATGCGGCACCTCTCTTCAGTGTTTAGCGTATTTACTTTTGTCGCTTGGTGGGCAGCTATCTGCCTGGCAGTAATTGCCCTGAAGAGTAAGCGGTGTGGGATTAAGGAAAAGCAACGATAACTTAATTTTCACCTTCCTTGACGTACGTCAATACTCCTTTCGAGTAATAATCGCGGCCTGCCAGGGGTATGGTAATTTGAAAATAAGAAGGCGCCGCAGAGTATCGCCATTACGACCTGACTAACGGAAGGAAGCGTCATGCAACAGCGAGATTTCGATATCGTTATTGTGGGTGGAGGAGGGGCAGGCCTACGCGCTGCCATTGGCGCGGCCGAGCAGGCCAAGGAGCAGGGTACTCCCCAGCGCATTGCGCTGCTGTCCAAGGTCTATCCCATGCGTTCCCACACAGTGGCGGCTGAAGGCGGCGCTGCCGCCGTCACCAGTGCCGAGGATTCCCATCAGGCGCATTTTGACGACACGGTGTCAGGCGGTGACTGGCTGGTTGAGCAGGGCGTCGTCGACTACTTTGTTCATCACGCTTATCAAGAGCTGGTGCAGATGGAGCGCTGGGGCTGCCCCTGGAGCCGTAAAGACGATGGCCAAGTGCAGGTGCGCCGCTTCGGGGGCATGAAAACCGCACGCACCTGGTTTGCGGCCGACAAAACCGGCTTCCATATGCTCCACACCCTGTTTCAGACCTCGCTGAAGTACCCAGAGATCGAGCGCTTTGATGAGTTCTTCGTGCTTGATCTAGCCGTTCACGAGGGCGCTGTAATTGGCGTGATTGCCCTGCAGATCGCCACCGGTGAACTGACCCTGCTGCGCGCTAAAGCGGTGATTCTCGCTACCGGTGGCGCTGGGCGCCTTTTCCGCTTCAATACCAACGCGGGCATTGTCACCGGCGACGGTATGGCGATGGCCTACCGTCACGGCGTGGCACTGCGGGATATGGAATTTGTGCAATACCACCCCACAGGCCTGCCCGGTTCTGGCATTTTAATTACCGAAGCGTGCCGGGGCGAAGGGGGTATTTTGCTCAATAAAGATGGCTATCGCTATCTGCAGGATTACGGCCTAGGCCCGGAAACACCGTTGGGTAAGCCGGAAAACAAGTACATGGAGCTGGGGCCTCGGGACAAACTTTCCCAGGCCTTTTGGCAGGAACAGCAGGCGGGCCGCACCGGCAAGTTTGGCGACAGCGATGTGGTCTATCTCGATCTGCGTCACCTGGGTGAGAAATATATCTTAGAGCGTTTGCCGTTTATCTGCGAGCTGGCCAAAGCCTATATCAACGTTGATCCGGTGAAAGAGCCGATTCCCATTCGCCCAGCGGTTCACTACACCATGGGCGGGATCGAAACCGACCCTCAGTGCGAAACCTCGATTGCCGGGCTATACGCCGCCGGGGAGTGTGCTTCCGTCGGTTTACATGGGGCCAACCGGCTGGGTTCCAACTCGCTTACCGAGCTACTGGTGTTTGGCCGCTTGGCCGGTGAGCAAGCAAGTCAACGTGCAGCGCAAACCGAGTGGGCCGATATGCGCTTGCTGGAAGCTCAGGGTGACCGTCAGCAAGCCAAGCTACTGCGCCTCTGTGACGGAACCGGCAGTGGGGAGAACTGGGTAGAACTCAAGCACGCCATGGTGCAGGCCATGGAGAGCGGCTGCGGTATTTATCGCACTGAAAAGGGCATGCAGGAATCGCTTGATACCATGCGTCAACTGCGTGCGCGCTTTAACAAGGTTCGCGTAAACGATACCAGCAAGATCTTCAACACCGAGCTACTGGAGTGCCTGGAGTTTGAGTGTGGCCTGGATATTGCCGAAGCTTCTTGCTTAAGTGCACTGGAGCGGCGTGAATCCCGCGGTGCTCATCAGCGCCTGGATGAAGGCATGCAGAAACGCGACGATGTTAATTACCTCAAGCACAGCCAGGTGTTCTATCAAGGCGATGCCCATGCCGAGTTGCACTGGCAGGAGGTCGATGTGCGGTTTTCCGCACCGGCTGAGCGGGCCTATGGCGATGCGGGCAAGGGGGGCAAGATATGAACACCCAGCAGATCAGCACCAAACAAGTCAGCGTCAAACGCTATCTGCCAGACAGCTCGGCTGAACCCTATTGGCAGCAGTACGAGTTACCGGTGGACGACAGTACCTCGCTACTGGATGCCCTCAACCATATCAAAGAGCAGCTCGATAGCACGCTGAGCTACCGCTGGTCGTGCCGTATGGCGATTTGCGGCTCCTGCGGGGTCATGGTTAACGGCATTCCCAAGCTCGGCTGCAAAACTTTTTTGCGTGATTATGACGGTGATATCCGCATCGAGCCGCTATCCCACTTCCCCGTACAGCGGGATCTGGTGGTGGATATGGAAATATTCCTTGAGCACTTGGCCGCGGTTAAGCCCTATTTGATCGATGACAATCCGGTGAAATCTTACGACCCCCAGGCGCCGGAAACCTATCAGCAGTCGCCCGAACAGCTCGCCCGCTACAAGCAGTTCGCTAACTGCATTAATTGTGGCCTTTGCTACTCGGCTTGCCCGCAGTTTGGACTTAATCCTGAGTTCCTTGGCCCGGCGGCACTAACGCTGGCCCACCGTTACAACCTGGATAGCCGCGACCACGGCAAGAAACAGCGCATGGCGGAGCTCAATCGCCACGAAGGGGTGTGGAGCTGCACCTTTGTGGGCTTTTGCTCCAAGGTGTGCCCCAAGCACGTCGATCCGGCCGCTGCGGTGAATCAGGGGAAGGTCGAGGCTGCCAAACACACGCTTATTGCGCTGTTTAAAGGTTAGGGGAGGAGAAGTCGTGGATAAATTATCGTCGCAACGCCTGCCGCCACTGAAACGCAACTGGTGGCTCAAGCACCGCTTTTTTAAACTCTACATGCTGCGCGAAGCCACAGTATTGCCGCTGGTTTTCTTCACGCTCTGTTTACTCGCCGGTATGGTGGCACTTCTTCAAGGGGCAGAGAGCTGGCAAGGGTGGATCGCCTTTATGCGTTCCCCCATTGTATTCGTGCTGAATCTTCTTGCGTTGGCCGCCAGCCTGTTTCACGCCGCAACCTTCTTTGTGCTGTTCCCGCGGGTAATGCCGCTGCGCATCGCCGGGCACAGCCTGCCTGATCAGGCCATTGTGGCTGGGCAATGGGCAGGTGTCGTGGCAGTTGCACTGCTGTTTTTCTGGCTATTGGGGAGGGCATAAACATGGAAAAAATAGCTATGAACAAACACCGCAGTCAGCACAAACAGGCCTTTGATGAGCCGCTTTGGTGGGGGCTGTTTAGCGCGGGCGGCGTCTGTTTTGCCGTCTTGCTGCCCGCCGTGATTCTCTTTATAGCGATTTTATTGCCCCTTGGCCTACTGCCCGCCGATGCGCTGAGCTATGAGCGAGCATCAGCGCTGCTGTTTAGCGTACCGGGCTTTCTGTTTGTTGGCGCGGTGGTTTGCCTACCGCTATTTCATGCCGCCCACCGCTTGCGCCATGGGCTGTTTGATATCAGCGTGGGCAATGACGCACTTAACAAAAAACTGATGTACGGTGGGGCTGCGCTGCTAAGCATTGTAGCCTTGGGCATAGTCGTGGCGGGCTTTTTTAGCTAAACGACGTACTGTCCTCACCTTATCCCTGACAGATAAAAAAGAGACAGGCATGATCAACGGACTCACTGAAACGGAACTCTATGCCCCAATCGAGTGGCAGGATCGCTCCGATGGCTATCAGGATATTTTGTACCACACCAGTGCCGAGGGCATTGCACGCATCACCATCAATCGCCCCGAGGTACGCAACGCCTTTCGCCCGCTGACGGTCAGCGAGATGGCCCAAGCGCTGAATCGCGCCCGTCACGACAGCGCGATTGGCACCATACTGCTCACCGGCGCAGGTGACAAAGCGTTTTGTTCCGGCGGTGATCAGCGCATTCGCGGTGACTATGGCGGTTACCAGGATGAAGAGGGCACCCACCATCTCAACGTGCTGGATTTCCAGCGCGATATTCGCACCTGCCCCAAGCCGGTGGTTGCCATGGTGGCGGGCTACGCTATCGGCGGCGGCCACGTTTTGCATCTAATGTGTGACCTGACCATTGCGGCCGATAACGCGGTTTTCGGCCAAACAGGCCCCAAAGTTGGCTCTTTTGATGGTGGCTACGGTGCCTCCTATATGGCGCGCATTGTGGGCCAGAAAAAGGCACGGGAGATCTGGTTTCTGTGCCGTCAATATAGCGCCGCCCAAGCGCTGGAAATGGGGCTGGTCAACCATGTTGTGCCGCTGGAAGCGCTGGAGAAAGAGAGCGTGCGCTGGTGTCGCGAGATGCTACAGCACAGCCCCATGGCGTTGCGCTGCCTAAAAGCCGCCCTCAATGCCGACTGCGATGGCCAGACCGGTCTACAGGAACTGGCGGGCAATGCCACCATGCTCTACTACATGACCGAAGAGGGGCAGGAGGGACGTAACGCCTTTAACGAAAAGCGTCGCCCGGATTTTTCCCGCTACCCGCGTAACCCTTAATGCAGCTGGCGCTTTACCGCTACTCCCTACCGTTTCGTCAGCCGTTGATGTTTAAAGGCCAGCGGCTGGCGCACAGAGAAGGGATGTTAGTTTCCATCAACGGGCAATGGGGCGAGATTGCTCCGCTGCCCGGCTTCTCGGCTGAAACGCTGGCGGAAGCAGAAGTGGAAAGTCTCGCCTGCCTGGCTGCGTTAAGGCGTGGTGAGATAGCCTCTCCAGCACTGCCTTCGGTGCAATTTGGGTTTGACTGCGCCCAGCGCTCTTGGCCAAACAATCTCCCTGCGCCTTTGCCGCCCTACCCGCTGCTCCAGGGAGCACCTGCAGTGCTGATCGAGTCTCTTTCAGCAGGCCGTTGGCAAACATTGCCGCCGACCCGGCTCAAGCTAAAGGTGGCACGCTACGCCATGGAAGAAGAGCTGGCACTGATCGAGCAGCTTGCCAAATGGCTCCCAGCTACCAAGCTGATTCTGGATGCCAACGGTGGCTGGACGCATAAAGAAGCCCTGCGCTTCTGCGGGCGCCTACCCCTTGAACATATCGACTACCTGGAAGAGCCCTGCGCTACCTTTGCCGATACCATCGCAGTAGCCGAGGCAACGGGAGTAACCATCGCGCTGGATGAAACGCTATCGCGTCGGGAAGAGTGGCATTGCCACCCTCAGCTTAAAACCCTGGTAATCAAACCCACACTGATCGGCTCGTTAAGCGACTGCGAGGCACTCGTCCAGCGAGCGCGGGCGGGTAACCTCCGCGTGGTGATCTCCTCCAGCTTTGAATCTGATTTAGGTCTTGGTCTGCTTGCTCGGTTGGCCAGTGAGTGGGCGCCCAATGAGCCGCCGGGGTTAGATACGGGACATTGGCTTACCGGGCGCATTATCACTGCCACGGGCGAAGTGATGACAGAAAGCTTGAACTGCCTCTCTAAAATGGAAAATTCAGCGTGAAAGATACTTGCCCTATTCACTACTGGGCCAAAGAGACCCCGGAACGTATTGCGATAGAGGCTGGCTCGGTAATGCTAAGTTATCGGACGCTCAATCGTCGCGTGGCGTCTTTAGCACAGCAACTGGCCCGGAAAGGTTTTGTACCGGGTGATCGGCTAGTGGTTCCCGCCAAAGGCTCGCTTGAATCCTTGCTGCTGGCGTGGTCCTGCCTGCGGGCCGGGGTTATTTTCTGCCCGCATAATCCAGCGTTCCCTGTAGCCCAGCAGCTCAATTTAGCCAAGCGTTTGCAGGCTGACTGGGTTTGCCAAACGGAAAGCGACAATGATTACTCTTCACAGCTAACGCCAATTACCCTGAGTTTCCTGGCGGAAGCTAACGCAGATGAGCCACCATCGATCGATGGTAGCCAGCTCTGCAACACCATTTTTACCTCCGGCTCTAGCGGCACGCCCAAGGCGGTGTTACATAGTGTGGCGAATCACTTGGCTTCCGCGCGTGGTTCAGCGTCGTTTATTCCCGTTGATCAAAACAGTGGCTGGCTGTTGTCGCTGCCGCTGTTTCATATCGGTGGCTACGCTATCCCGTTTCGTGTTTTTCTCGCCGGTGGGCGGGTGATTCTCGATGATGCTCCGCAAACGCTTCCCGCGCGCCTTGAGCAGCAGTCAATCACCCACCTTTCACTGGTGCCGACCCAGCTGTGGCGGCTGTTGCAGGCAGGTTTTACACCTCAGCGTACTCAATTGCGGGAACTGCTGCTGGGCGGCGCGGCGATACCCGCGCCGCTGGTGGCGAAGATGACATCACTGGGGCTAACACCGAAAGTTAGCTATGGGCTGTCCGAGATGGCCAGCCAAGTCTGCACTGGTATCCCCACCGCGCCGGGCGTCGTCGGCAGGCCTCTGCCGGGCCGTGAAGTGAGGATTGTCGAGGGTGAGATACAGGTGCGCGGTGAGACCCTATTCTGCGGCTATTTGAATAATGGCGAGGTTGATCCAGGCCTAAACGACGAGGGCTGGTTTGCTACCCGCGACAAGGGGCACTTCACTTCGGAAGGCGCGCTGGTAGTGGAAGGGCGGCTAGATAACGGCTTTATCTCCGGCGGCGAGAATATTCAGCCGGAAGCTATCGAACAGCGTTTGGTCGACAACCCCAGCGTCGCCCAGGCGCTGGTCGTACCGGTGCCCCACCCCGAATGGGGAGAGCGCCCGGTGGCGTTTATCGATTGGCATGCAGAAGCCGTGACAGAGCAGGCGCTAAGCGCCTGGGTACGCGAGACGCTACCCGGCTTTATGGTGCCCGACGCCTGGCTAGCCTGGCCGCCAGGAGTGGGTTTTAAGCCTTCCCGAAAGCAGTTCTCTGAGCTGGCGCGGGCACGCGTAGATTTTGCTGTTTAGCGACACGACCTTTTAGGCTTTGCCTCGTTATTCAGCTAGGTCAGCGCCAGCAGCGTCCAGCATGGCATGGAGTAGAACGTTACAGCCTGCGTGGACATGCTCCGGCGTGGCGCTTTCGATCTCGTTGTGACTGATGCCATCCTTGCAGGGAATGAAAATCATGGCGGCGGGGGCGACGCGACCCACAAACATCGCATCGTGGCCTGCGCCGCTGATGATATCCATGTGGGATAGGCCGAGCTTTTCTGCCCCTTGGCGCACCGCATCAACACACTCTTTATTGAAGTATTCCGGCGCGAAATCCGCCGTGGGCGTTAATTCATACGCCAGCCCGTGGCGTTGGCAAATCTCCTCGACTGCCTCAGCGACAGCTTGACCCATCGTGATCAGCGCTTCTGGTTCCCAGTGGCGCATATCCAGGGTCATTTTGACTTGGCCGGGAATTACGTTACGCGAACCAGGATGCAGGGTCATACAGCCGACCGTGCCGCGCCCATGGGGCTGATGATCAAAGGCGATACGGTTGAGCGCTTGGGTAACTTCCGCAGCACCCATCATGGCGTCGCGGCGTAGATTCATCGGCGTAGGGCCCGCGTGGGCTTCAAGCCCGGTCAGGGTTAAATCAAACCACTTCTGACCAAGCCCGCCGATCACCACACCAATCGTGGTGTCGGTATCTTCCAGGATCGGGCCTTGCTCAATGTGCGGCTCAAAGTAGGCTTTTATCTCGCTTGGCGAGACGCTGTCGCTTCCGCGGTAATGGATGGCGTCCAAGGCATCGCTAACCGTCACGCCATCGGCATCAGTGCGCGCCATCATGGCGTCAAATTCCAGCTCGCCGGTAAATACGCCGGAACCCATCATGCAGGGTGGAAAGCGGCAGCCTTCTTCGTTGGTCCAGGCGACGACTTCGATAGGGGATTGAGTAGTGATGTTGTGCTGGTTTAGGGTGCGAATCACCTCCAAACCGGAGAGCACGCCAAAGCAGCCATCGTACTTGCCGCCGGTTGGTTGGCTATCCAGGTGACTACCCGCCATCACGGTTTTGGCGTCGGGGTCGCTGCCTTCCCGGCGGGCAAAAATATTGCCGATATTATCAATTCGAATCGTACAGCCTTCAGCGCGACACCATTGAATAAACAGATCCCGCCCCTGGCGTTCTAAATCGGTGAGCGCCTGACGGTTAACGCCGCCTTTGGCGGTGGCACCAAGCTGGGCCAACTCCATTAGCGATTCCCAAAGTCGGTCGCTGTCAGTGCGTAAGTCAGCGATGGCGATTTTCGGTTCAATAAGCGAGTTCATATCAATTCCTTTTATTGAGCACGGACGAAGCTGGCGACTCCCCGATTTATTATTTGGCTCATTGCTAGAGTAGAGACAAAAAAGCCCGTGATACGTATACATTCTCTAACGTGAACAAAAGAAAAGCGTAATTTTACAAACGTGTGTGGTGGCGCATGCTGAGACCATGTCTCATAGCGATGGAGCTAGACACCATGTTTGGAATAAAAAGCAAAACCAAGACGCAAACCTCACCTTCTTCGATGTGGGAATCACCCCCTAAGACGGCGCTCAACCAGCACTACTGGATGCCGTTTAGCGCCAACCGCGATTTCCACGCCAATCCACGTGTTATCGCCGGGGCGGAAGGGCGTTACTACATCGACGACCAGGGCCGTAAGCTGTTCGATTCGCTTTCCGGGCTGTGGACCTGCGGCGCGGGGCATAACCGCGAAGAGATTCAAAAAGCCGTGGCGGCGCAGTTAGGCAGCCTCGACTTTGCGCCAGGTTTTCAGCTTGGCCATCCGCTGGCGTTCAAGCTGGCAGAAAAAGTCGCTAGCCTAACGCCTACCGGGCTGGATCATGTGTTTTTCACTAACTCGGGTTCTGAAGCCGCCGATACCTCGGTCAAAATGGCCAAGGCCTACTGGCGCTTAAAAGGTAAGCCTGAAAAGACCCGCATGATCGGCCGTGCCAAGGGCTATCACGGGGTGAATATCGGCGGTACCAGCCTTGGCGGTATCGGTGGTAACCGGAAACATTACGGTCAGTTGTTGGATGTCACGCATCTGCCGCACACCCTTCAGGCGGGCCACGCTTTTACCCGCGGCCAAGCGGAAACCGGTGCCGAGCTTGCCGATGCGTTGCTCGATCAAATCGCCCTCCACGATGCCTCGACCATTGCAGCGGTGATTGTCGAGCCGATGTCCGGCTCTGCAGGGGTGATTGTGCCGCCCAAAGGCTATCTCGATCGGCTGCGCGAAATCTGCACCGCTAACGATATTCTGCTGATTTTCGATGAAGTGATCACCGCCTTTGGCCGCAGTGGCGCGACCACCGGCGCGGAAGCGTTTGGCGTGACGCCGGATATCATGAATGTGGCGAAACAGATCACTAACGGCGCAGTACCTATGGGCGCAGTGATCGCTTCCAGCGAAATATTCGACACCTTTATGCAGGCTGGCGGCCCTCAACACGCGGTTGAGTTCACCCATGGTTACACCTACAGCGCTCACCCGGTGGCCTGCGCTGCGGGGTTAGCGGCGCTGGAAATGATGGAGCGTGAAAACTTCCCCGCTCAGGTAAGCGCTATCGCGCCCGCCTTTGAGCAGAAGTTGCACGCGCTAAAAGGCCGCAACCACGTTGTCGATATTCGTAACTACGGCTTGGCCGGTGCTATTCAGCTAACCCCCCGCGACGGCGATCCAACGATTCGCCCACGGGATGCCCACATGGCGCTCTGGGAAGCAGGTTTCTACGTGCGCTACGGCGGCGACACCCTGCAGTTTGGCCCTCCGTTTGGCACTACTGAGGCTGAACTTGAGCGCCTGTTCGACGCGGTAGCGACCACCTTGGATTCGTTAGCCTAAGATTCGTTGGCATAACCGACTGACCTAAATTTCAGAGAGTTTAAATATGAGTGTTGTTTCCCATCTGATTAACGGCGAGTTAGTTGAAAGTAAGCGCACGCTGGATGTCACCAATCCCTCAACGGGCAAAGTGATTCGCCAGGTTGCTGATGCGGATGCCGCCGACGTAGAGCGTGCCATTAGCGCCGCCCAGGCGGCTTTTCCCGCTTGGCGCGATACGCCACCCGCCAAGCGTGCCCAAGTAATGTACCGTTTTAAGCAGTTGCTGGAAGAGCACGCTGACCGCTTAGTACAACTGGTCAGCGAAGAGCATGGCAAAACCCCAGAAGATGCGATGGGCGAACTCAAGCGTGGCATCGAGAACGTCGAGTACGCCTGCGGCGTACCGGAACTGCTCAAAGGCGAGTACTCTCACAACGTAGGGCCGGGCATTGATGCATGGTCAAACTTCCAGCCCTTAGGCGTGGTGGCAGGCATTACCCCGTTTAACTTCCCCGCCATGGTGCCGCTGTGGATGTACCCCATGGCCATTGCCTGTGGTAATACCTTTATCCTCAAGCCATCTGAGAAAGATCCGTCCGCTTCTATGGCCGTCGCCGAACTGCTGCAAGAAGCGGGGCTCCCTAAAGGCGTGATGAACGTCATTCACGGCGGTCGCGAAGCAGTGGAAACACTCTTGGATGCCAAAGCCGTTAAAGCCATTTCGTTTGTCGGCTCAACGCCAGTGGCGGAAGCGATCTACTCTCGCGGGGCCGCCGCCGGTAAGCGCGTTCAAGCGTTGGGCGGGGCGAAGAACCACGCCGTGGTGCTGCCGGATGCTGACCTGGAAAACGCCGCCAACACGCTAATGGGCGCGGCTTACGGTAGCTGTGGCGAGCGCTGCATGGCGATTTCAGTGGCGGTATGTGTCGGCGATGAAACGGCCAATCGCTTGGTAGAAACCATGCTGCCTAAAATCGCTCAGCTGAAAGTGGGCCCTGGCACTGACAAAGGCCTGGATATGGGCCCGCTGGTAACGGCAGAGCATCGCGATAAAGTGCTCGGCTTCATCGAAGATGGCGTTAACGCCGGGGCAACACTGGTGGCCGATGGCCGTGGCCTTAAAGTGGCTGGTCACGAAGAGGGCTATTTTGTAGGCGGCTGCCTGTTCGATAACGTCACCGCTGAGATGCGCATCTATCAGGAAGAGATCTTCGGGCCAGTGCTCTGCATCGTGCGGGTCGGTAGTTTGGACGACGCCATGCAGTTAATTAACGATCACGAATACGGCAACGGTACCTGTCTATTTACCCGCGATGGCGAAGCCGCTCGTCGCTTCACCGACGCTATCGAGGTCGGCATGGTAGGGGTGAACGTACCGCTGCCCGTGCCGGTGGCCTACCACAGCTTTGGCGGCTGGAAGCGCTCACTGTTTGGCGACCTTCACGCCTACGGGCCGGACTCAGTGCGCTTCTATACCCGCCGTAAAGCGGTCTCCCAGCGCTGGCCGTCGGTGAGCGAAGCGACCCGGGCGGAGTTCTCGTTTCCTGCCAATCAAAGTTGACGTTCTCGGGTAACTAGGACATCTTCTCAGCACCGTCGCCCTGCGATGGTGCTTTTTTTGGTGCGTACTTCATGCGTATAGGGACGAGGACAGCGTGGCGAGAACTCAGGACGAAATTCGGCAAACCAACGTTAAAAAGATTCTCCAAGCGGCGGAGCAGCTGTTTGCCGAAAAAGGCTACGCAGGCGCCTCCATGGGCGAAATCGCGCAGTTGGCCGAACTCCCCAAGTCCAATGTGCACTACTATTTTTCGACCAAAAAAGCGCTGTATCAAGATGTCCTATTAGCCCTTCTTGAGGTCTGGAAACAGGATGCGCTTTGTTTCGAGCTTTACGATGACCCCCGCGTCGTGCTTTCCACCTATATTCGCGCCAAGATGACCCACTCCCGCAACCGCGCCCACGGCTCAAAAGTATGGGCCGCCGAAGTGATGCAAGGAGCGCCCATCCTCAAAGAGCGTCTGCGCGATAACCTTTATGAATGGGCGAAGCTCAAAGAGTCAAAAATTCGCGAATGGGTAGAGTCGGGCCAGATCAATCCCGTCGAACCTTCTTACCTGCTCTATATGATCTGGGCCTCCACTCAGCACTACGCCGATTTCGACTACCAAATCTGCCTGCTCAACGACGACCAGCCGCTGAGCGACCTGCAATTCGAAAAAGCGGTGCAGTCGGTGACTTCGGTGATTTTGCGCGGGATAGGGCTGACGGCTTAACAATAGTAAGAAAGCGATAAAAAATTGCTTTGAAGGCCCTTGAAAGCCGTCTGATCGCTCCTATTTTGCAGATTAAGAGGCGCTGCTCTCTGGCGTGGCGGCCTCTTTTGATCATCTGTCTGATGTAGGAGGTATTAGCTATGTTCGACGATATTAAGCGTTTCGAAATCGGTTCACCCCAGCAGTTGGATTGGTTTCGTCAACTGTTGGACGGCTTCTTGCCCGATGGCAGTGCCATGGATATTCGCGCGGTGCCGCGGGGCAGTTTTCCGATGATTAATGTAGCTCGCAGCGATGATGCCGTGCGTGTGTATGTGTTTGCAGCGGGGCTGGCACCGGCTGATCTCACCATTGACGTTCAAGATAACGTGCTCACTCTGCGCGGCAAGCGTGATCCCGTGACGGCGCAGAACGACGATGGCAGTTCAAAAGCAGTATTTCGTCGTGAACGCCCCAGCGGGGAGTTCGTGCGCGCGATTGCGCTACCCGATGGTCTGGATGCCGAGCGTGCTGAAGCGCGCCATGCCCATGGCGTATTTGAAATCGTGCTGCCCAAGCGTGAAGAGCTCAAGCCGCGGCGTATTGATGTTCAGGCGGCTTAAGTCATGTTTATGAACCTTAATAAAGGAGGATAAATCATGAATAACGTTGTCCGTTCAGCCACTCATTCCCCACGGCAGGCGCGTGGCGATATAAAACCCGCTCAGGAAACGTTGCTGGCAGCAGTGGATATCATTGAAGAATCCAACGCCCTCAAGCTAGTGGCGGATATGCCCGGCGTGACGCATGAAACACTGAAAGTTGAACTCGACAACAACATGCTGAGCTTGGAGGGTGAGATAGCCCTGAATATGCTTGAAGGGCTAAGCGCGCTGCATGCCGAGGTGCGCGGCCAGCGGTTTGCGCGGCGCTTCAGTCTCAGCCATGAAGTGGATAGCGATGCCATTACGGCCAGTATCGTCAATGGCGTTTTGACCATCACGCTGCCGAAGAAGGATAGCCATCGCTCACAGCGTATCGACGTTCAAGCCGCGTAAGGCAGTGCCGCTCCTAACCGCCCCCGTATTTTATCGGTCCTACGTGGGGCGGTACTTTCCTTCTGCCCTCGTTAAGCTCTATGCTCTATTAAAGAAGCGTGGATTTACACTTTCTTACAAATCGAATTTAAGGAGCGCACCATGACCGATATAGCCGCTTTGCTTGGCAGCGATGCCGATAGTTTGCTCAACCATACCTGCCAAGGGGTTCGTCGTGAGGACTTGCACCTGCCGGGGCCGGATTTTATTGACCGTGTCATGGCCGATAGCGACCGTAGCCCAGCAGTGCTGCGTAACATGCAGGCGTTCTTTGATCATGGCCGCCTAGCGGGCACCGGTTATCTTAGCCTGCTGCCGGTAGACCAGGGTATCGAGCACTCGGCGGGGGCTTCTTTTGCGCCTAACCCGCGCTATTTCGATCCTGCCAATATTGTCGAGTTAGCGATTGAAGGCGGTTGCAACGGCGTGGCTTCAACCCTTGGCGTGCTTTCATCGGTGTCGCGCCGCTATGCGCACAAGATCCCGATGATGCTAAAACTCAACCATAACGAGACGCTGAGTTACCCGGCCATCTACGATCAAACGTTGTTTGCGGATGTTGAGCAGGCGCATGACATGGGGTGCGTGGCGGTCGGCGCGACCATTTACTTTGGCTCCCACGAGAGTCGCCGGCAAATCATGGAAATCAGTGAAGCCTTCGAGCGCGCTCACCAGTTGGGCATGGTCACCGTGTTGTGGGCGTATCTACGCAACCCGGACTTCAAGCAGGAAGGCACCGATTATCATGTCTCTGCCGACCTCACCAGCCAGGCCAACCATATGGCAGCCACTCTCAAGGCGGATATCGTCAAACAGAAGCTGCCTGAAAATAATGGCGGCTACAAAGCCGTTGGTTTCGGCCATACCCACGATGATGTTTACAGCAAGCTGACGACCGATCACCCGATCGATCTGGCACGCTACCAGGTTGCCAACTGCTTTATGGGCCGTGCGGGTTTGATCAACTCCGGCGGTGGCTCCAAAGGGCATTCCGACCTGGGTGAGGCTGTTCGCACGGCGGTCATCAACAAGCGTGCCGGGGGGATGGGGCTGATTTCTGGCCGCAAGGCGTTCCAGAAGCCGATGCAGGAAGGCGTTGACCTGCTGCACGCCATCCAGGATGTGTATCTCTCCAAAGACGTTTCCATCGCCTAATGCTAGCGATTGCAGGCATCGCTACATAGATTACTAGCGTAAGAGGTTATTTGTTCTCGAAAAGGGGCGTTGAACATTATTAATGTTCAACGCCCCTGACACTTAGCGCTCTTCATTTGTCCCCTTCTTAAAGGTTGAATGTTTCCAAAAGGCTTTATGGCCCTCTTTTAACGCCTGTGTACGGTTAATGCCTATATCGTCAAGCAGCCGGTCATCAAGCGCCAGTAACTGGCGGCGGCTGCGGCGATAATGGCGGTAGCTTTGTAACTGAAAGCGAAGCTGGGTCAGGCTAAAGCGTGGCATTGCGAATCCTCCGTGTTAAGTGCCCCACCAGATTACTCAGTGCTATTTCCTCGATACAGATATAGGTATTATTATTTTAAGGATACAGATTGCTGTGTTATATCTCTGTATGGTCTCTTAAGAGTTCATCTGTATTGTTTTCAGGCTATGGGTGGGAGAGTGTCATGACACGCTATGAAGAAGTCGCCACGGTGTTGCGCGAGCGTATCGAGCACGGCATTTACCGTGTCGGTGATCGCCTGCCTTCCATTCGTGCGGTTTGCCAGGAACTGGACGTCAGCATTTCGACGGCCCAGGAGGCCTACCGGCAGTTGATGGATGTGGCATTGATTGAGTCACGGCCCAAGTCAGGTTACTTCGTGCTCCCTAGCCGTGCGCCCACGGTGCTGCCCTCAGTCTCCCGCCCCGCCCAGCGCCCGCTGGATATTTCCCAATGGGATCAGGTGCTGGAACTCGTCGCCACTCAGCGGGATGACGTGCGGCTACTGCTGGGGCGTGGCGTACCGAATTTTGAGTACGAAACGCTGCGGCCACTGTCGAAAATCCTTGCCGGGCTGCATCGCAGCAGTGACCTACACGGGTTCAACTACGACAAGCTGAGCGGTAGCCCGGAATTGCGTCAACAGGTAGCTCGACTGGCCATTACGTCTGGCTGCCTGCTACATCCGGATGACATTGTGATTACGACCGGCTGCCAGGAGGCGCTTTCGATTGCGTTGCGCACGCTAACCCAGCCGGGCGATGTGGTCGCCGTCGACTCGCCGAGCTTTTACGGCACCATGCAGATTCTCAAGGCCAACGGCTTAAAAGCGTTGGAGATTCCTACCGATCCGCAAACCGGCATCAGTCTCGAAGCACTGGAGTTAGCGCTAGAGCAGTGGCCGATTCGGGCGATACAGGTCACGCCGACTTTCAATAACCCGCTGGGCTACACTATGCCTGAAGCACGCAAGCGGGCGCTGTTTCAACTCGCCCAGCGCTTCGATGTGGCGATTATCGAAGACGATATTTACGGTGATTTGTCATTCAGCCTGCCTAGACCGCGCACCGTGAAATCCTTCGATGACGATGGTCGGGTGATGCTGTGCAGCGGCTTCTCTAAAACGGTGGGGCCGGGGTTACGGGTAGGTTGGTTGGCGCCAGGCCGTTACCGCGATCAGGCGCTGCATATGAAGTACGTTTCTACCGGCGCCTCGGCCACGCTGCCGCAGCTGGCGGTAGCGGAGTTCGTCGCTAAAGGGCACTACGAGCGCCATGTTCGTTTCGCTACTCGCCAATATCAGCGCCAGCGCGACATCATGATCAGTTGGGTACAGCGCTACTTCCCCAAGGGGGCGGGTATCAGCTATCCCCAAGGCAGTTTTTTACTCTGGGTAGAGCTACCCGCTGCGGTGGATTGCGTGCGGCTCAACCAGCGCTTGGCGCAGCATGCGATCCATGTGGCACCGGGCTCGCTGTTTTCGGCCTCGGGTAAATTTCGCCAGTGTTTGCGCTTGAACTATGCGTTTACGCTAACCCCTGAGATCGAAGCGGCCGTGCGCACGGTGGGCGAGTTCGCCACCGAAATGGTGGAAGAAGCGCAGGGGCATGCCGCTGTCTTATAAATTGAAGTTACTTCCGGCTACAGGCGTCAAACGGCCATGATCGATAATGGGGCCGGTTGGCTGGCCTTCGGGGGCGCCCCCTTGGGGTTCCACGCTGACGGCTAGGTCGGCATTGAATAACTGGGCGCGCAGCTCAGCGCTGGGTTGGAGGCGTCGGCTGCCTTGCTCAGGCAGCAGGCCAAGCGAGATGGGGGTGCCGTCGGCAATCAACCACAGTTCGCCGGTCTGCTCGTTGCCAACTTGGGTAGGCTGAACTGCTTGCACGACCAGCTCTCCCTCCTCGGTGGCGCTAATAATCCAACCTGGCGTGCGCGATTCGTCCTGAACCACGAAGACGGCTTCTCCGTCTGGTAGCTGGTTCAGTTCAGCTTGTTGCCACAGAAGGCCCAGCGCGACAGCGATGACCCCAACACTGGCCGCCATGGACTGCCATGCACCTAAGCGTTGCCACCAGCACAAAGGTGATGCCCCGGTCGCCGCGGTAATGCGTTGCCAGACCTCTTTAGGCGGTGTCTTAGGGTCCAAACGTTCGTTAAACAAATGGAGGTGCTCTCGCCAATCTTCCACGTCATTACGTAGGTCATGGCTGACAGCCAACAGCGCTTCAAAGCGTGCTTTCTGATCGCGATCCAATACGCCCAGCACGTACTCGCCAGCCGCCAGGTGGCGATCGTCAGGGTCGCTTAAATCCCATTGGTTAGACATGTTTTTAACCTCTCAAGTCCACGGCGGATCCAGCTTTTGATGCTGCCCAGCGGTTGGGACAGAGAGCTAGCTAGCTCGCTGTGAGTCATGCCCTGAAAGTAGGCCATTTCCATTAACTGGCGCTGATGATGACTGAGTGTATCGAGGCAGTCGTTCAGTTTATCGTTTTGTTCATGACTGATGCTGTCATCTTCAGGATCGTCGGCTCCCAAGAGCGTCGCCAATAAGGGTTCATCGGCTGTTGCGTCCTGAGGCTTCTGGCGGCGCAGCCAGTCAATGCCAATATTGCGAGTGAGCGTGGAAAGCCAGGTCATCGGCTTGGCACGCCTGGGGTCGTATTGATCGGCGGCCTGCCAGATCTTGATAAAAACATGCTGCAGGCAATCCTGTGCGGCACCTTCATCTCTTACTATACGCAGCAGTTGAGCATATAGATGCGAACTAGAAACACGATAAAGACGTTCAAATGCTCGTCGGTCGCCCTGCGCGCAGCCGCTTAGTTGCTCAATAAGATATTGGTGGCGTTGTGTGGCATCTAGCATTCGGGCATCTCTGCACAGTAAACCGAATCGTCAGTCTTGGTGAGTCAGCCGTTGAAGGCAATAGGCGGGAACTAGGCAGCGCATAAAATAATGTTGAGATGTTTGCGTCTACTGAGGCATCAGGCACGTAAGTGTTAGTGAGCCTGCATGGTTGAGCTCTTTTAATAAAAACCAGGAGATGCCCCAATGAAACTCAAACTTCTTACTGCTAGCCTGTGTGCTGCTGCCCTTTATACCGGTGCCGCCATTGCCGATCATGGGCCTACCACGGTAGGCGGCGCTAGCATGCTTCCTGAGCGCAACATCATCGAAAATGCCGTTAATTCGGGTGACCATAAAACGCTAGTGGCCGCCGTTCAAGCGGCTGAACTGGTGGATGTGCTGCAAGGCGAAGGCCCTTTTACCGTCTTTGCTCCCACCGATGACGCTTTTGCGGCATTGCCAGCAGGCACCGTTGATACCCTGCTGATGCCCGAGAATAAAGCGCAGTTACAGACGGTTCTGACCTACCACGTTGTGCCTGGCAACATGAATCGGGACGCGCTGTGGGAAGAAACCATGGAAAACGATGGCACCGTGGCCTTCAAAACCGTACAAGGTGAGTACCTTACCGTATCGCGCAATGGTAATAACCTGATGGTCATGGATGCGCAGGGCAACAGTGCCAATATCACGGTGGTGGATGTGGCTCAGGCGAACGGCGTGATCCACGTGATTGATAGCGTGTTAATGCCATAAACGAGGCGATTCAGGCGGTCAGAGCAACCGTGGCCGCCACGTGAATGTCCCTCCTGCCACCTCGCATTGCTAGGTGGCAGGAGTTTTTTTGCAGGTTGGGCAGCATTGCTAATGCGAGCGGGGCTTGCTTCCTCTTTATGCTTTCGCCCAGCGGTATTTGGCGAAAAGCGAAGTAAAAAACGTTAGACGCTAGGCTTATCTTTACAGCGTGAGGTTGCCCTGGCGTACATCGAGCTGCGCCAAGCGCTGCTTCAAAAGGCCTGGAAAGCGTGCATACCAAGTTTGATTGAGCGGAGAGGGGTGAGGCAGCGGATAAAGTTGAAAGGTTTGTGCTTCGCCCCGGTCATCTTCAAGCGTTACTTCAATACTACTTTCAAAGCGGTCCTCGCGCTTCCAGAACGCCTCCAGCCGTGTGCGCTCCTCTTTTGAGCGGCCGATCCCGAACCACAGGAAGGCTTCGCGACCCAGGGTGATTAGGGTGCGCCCTTCCCAGCGGGAGATCAGTACTTCGTTCATCAGGCCGTGAAAGTGGCGCTTAACCTTCATGGACCACGCTTTATTGCCGACGGGCTTGTAAGGCACGGTGTTGATCCAGAAAAAGTGCTCGCCCACGGCGCGCGAGGCCTCGAAGTTGGGCATTTTCTCATCATAAAGGTGCTCATACAGCGCCTTTCTGACCAACTGCCCGCCTGCGCCGATAAAGGGCTCGCCATGGCGAACCTCGTCGCGCCCTGGGTCGCGTCCAAAAAAGCCAATGCGCTGGTTGGGCCTGCCAAGGCCGATGATGGGCTCCAGTGGATCGCGCTCGAAGCGCTGGTAAACTTCGACATCGATTCCTTCGATTTCTGCCGCTAGCGCCCTGAATTGTTCCTGTTGCTGCGGGGTCAGTGACATCGTCCATGCTCCTTGCTGCTGTCTTTTGGCTAGTTCAATCAAACCACTCTTGCGCCGTACGCCATAAGCACATACCACCGAAGTACACAGAGGCCACGCCCCACCCCCAGAGGGCCCAGGCGGTGTGCGCAGGGCTTGAAAGTATCAGTGACGTCGCACACACGCACCATAGCAGGGTGACGGCGATATTGAGTGGCATGAACAGACGCACGCGAAAGGGGTGCAAAAACTTCATTTTAGTGACGGTGAGAATGGCGAGAACAACGATAGTGGCAAAGGAAATAAAAGGCGGTAAATCAATAATATAAAAATAGGCAGCGGTAATGTTCCAGGCGGCTGGAAAGCCCACGAAGTAGTTGTCCTGGCTTTTCATATCGACATTGCAGAAACAGAACATCGATGACAGCAGGATGATGAACACTGAAGGCAGTGCCAAGTAGGGCGGCAGTTCAATAAAATAGTAGATAAAGAGGGCAGGTATAAAGGCCCAGGTCAGGTAGTCAATGACCATATCAAGGGTCGAGCCATCGAAATGGGGCAGGATGGCCTTTACTTCATACTTGCGCGCCAGCGTGCCGTCGATGCCATCAATCATCATCGCTGCACCCAGCCAAAGGAGACAGGCGACGGGGTTATTGTCGACCAGCGCAAGTAGCGCCATGGTGCCAAGCAGTACACCGCTGGCGGTGAATATATGCACGCTCCACGCTTTATACCGTGAGACGCGGGATTCTGTATGCGAAGAGAACGATTGAACCACGTTGACCCCATTGGGAACGTGTTGTCCCCGTGCTGTTCGGTTTATTGATAAGCGTGTAAAAACCATACCCTATCACTGTTTTTTTATATCGGCCGCTTAAATTGCTGTCGCGCCTGCGCGACCTGCTCGCGGGTGATGCAGGTTAGCGAGTGATCATTGACTAGCCCCATCGCCTGCATAAAAGCAAAAGCGGTCGTCGGGCCAACGAATTTCCAGCAGCGTTTTTTTAACGCTTTGGAGAGCGCGATGGATTCAGGCGAGGTGGTCTGGGTTTGCGGCGGGGGGAGTGAGTCGGTATCGGGCTCAAAACCCCAAAAGAAGGCGGCTAACGAGCCTTCCTTTTCGATCATTTCTTGCGCCCTTACAGCATTGTTAATGACCGCTTCGATTTTTCCGCGATGGCGAATAATGCCCGCGTTCTGCAGCAGTCGCTGCACATCGTCTTCGCCAAACCGGGCAACCTGATGAAAATCAAAATGATGAAAAGCGGCACGGAAGTTCTCGCGTTTATTGAGAATGGTGCGCCAACTCAACCCGGACTGAAAACTCTCCAGGCACAGCTTCTCGAACAGCCGCTGGTCGTCAGTCACTGGAAAGCCCCATTCGTTGTCGTGGTAAGGCAAAAACTCCGCCGCGCCTCCACACCATAGGCAGCGGGGATGGCCATCAGGGGCGATAAAGTCGGTCATAGGGCATTTCCTTAGCAGGTGATAAAAGCTGTTTTCAGTGGGCAATTGGGTGTTAACTCACTATAGCGCTATTGGTGTGATAGCTAACGAGCCTGGAGATGAGTATGACATTTGTTCGCCCCGCCACGATTAATGATCTTGATACGCTAACGGAGCTGCTAGATGGTTATCGGCAGTTCTACGCTCAGCCTAGTAATGTGGAGGCCGCTCGTGCCTTTTTGCGCCAACGATTTGGGCAGGCGGATTCACGCATCCTCGTTAGTGAGGGTGGGGATGGGCAACTGACGGGCTTTGTGCAGCTTTATCCGGGCGTTTCCACAGTGGGCTTGAATGCACGCTGGACGCTAAATGATCTGTTTGTGTTGCCAGAGTGTCGCGATAAAGGCACCGGCCGGGCGCTGATGGAGGCTGCCACCCAGCTTGCCCATGAGCATGGCGTCGCGCGGTTGATACTAATGACGCAGGTTGAGAACGAGCGTGCCCAGCATCTCTATGAGTCATTAGGCTGGCAGCGCAATACTGCGTTTTATGGTTACTTGCTTGATGTGAAGTGAGTCAAACCGTTCAGGCCCGGCGCCTCGCCGGGCCTGGACTACCGTGCATCAAGCCTCGCTTAGTTTGCGCGCTCTGTGCAGGTTTTCCATGGTGTTTAGGCATGCCTGTGCGGCTTCTTTCCCTTTGGTGACAAAATGCTGGGTGTAGAAGTCGTGATGCGTGCTGTGCTCATGGAAGTGGTGCGGCGTTAACACTGCCGAGATCACCGGCACTTGCGTGTCTAGCTGCACCCGCATCAAGCCATCAATCACTGCATGGGCCACAAAGTCGTGACGATAAATACCGCCATCGACCACAAAGCCCGCCCCCACGATGGCGCCATAGCGGCCACTCTGGGCGAGGACCTTGGCTTGTAAGGGGATCTCGTAAGCACCGGAGACGGTGAAGGTGTCTACTTGTTCGGCGTTCAGTCCACAGCGTTCGACTTCGGCAACAAAGGCGTCATAGGCCTTTTCGACGATATCCTGATGCCAGTGGCCTTGGATAAAGGCAATGCGTTGAGACGTGGTGTGGTTGGAAAGGGTCAGCGGAAATGTCTGATTCATGGTCATTCTCTTGGCTAAGGTGTACCAGAATCAGGGCACGCGGAACCGGTCGTCAGGAAGCCACAAAAGGCAGCCAAAGCCGCTTTTGCATCGCCTGTCTAGGGTGCCGTTCTCTTTCATCCGGACTATCACCGTCGGCTTCGGTTTCTCACCGAATCTGCTGACCTCAAACATGGGCTTGTTTGAGCGCTCGCGGGCTTAGCCGCCCGATTTAAAGGCCGCATCACCGCCGGTGGGGACTTTCACCCCGCCCTGAGAACTTTGCTGAATATCAGCCCCGTCATTTTACGCTTATTCTAAAAGCTGAGCCAAGGCGGTGTGGTGATCTTAGCGCTGTCACGCTGCATGATGATCTCGCCATGGCGTACCGAAAGCAGCACCTCGCCTTGGGTGCGCAGTACGCTGTAATCATCCTCGCCCTCTAGCAGGTTGAAGCTGGCCGGTTTGCCCACTTCGATGCCGTAACGATCTTCAATATTGAGCGTGCGGGCACTGTTGTCGGTAATCAGCGAAAGCGCCTGGCTGAAGTCCTGATAGCCCATCATTTGGCAAATATGCAGGCCGAAATCCAGCGTGCGCAAGAGCTTGCCATTCCCCAGCGAATACCAGGGATCGAAGATGGAGTCCTCGGCAAAGCAGACGTTGATGCCCGCCTCGTTGAGCTCTTTTACCCGCGTAACACCCCGCCGTTTGGGGTAGGTGTCGAAGCGCCCCTGCAAATGAATGCTTTCCGTCGGGCAAGAGACGAAATTGATGCCCGAGCGCTTGAGCAGCAGAAACAGCTTGGAGCAGTAGGCGTTGTCATAAGAGTGCATGGCCGTGGTATGGCTGGCGGTTACCCGACTGCCCAAATCGTTAAAGAGCGCTTCACAGGCCAGCACTTCAAGAAAGCGCGAATTGGGGTCGTCGATCTCGTCGCAGTGGACATCCACCAAGCGGTCATACTTGATCGCTAGCTCGATCACCCGTTTCATGGACGCCACGCCCAATTCGCGGGTGTACTCAAAGTGGGGAATGCCGCCGACGACATCGGCACCGAATTCCAGCGCCTCCTCCATCAGTTTGTCGCCGCCGGGGTAGGAGAGCAGGCCATCTTGCGGAAAAGCGACGACTTGAATATCGATTTTATCTTTTAGCTCGTCGCGCAAACGGCACAGCGTTTTCAGGCCAATCAGGCTTGGGTCGCTGGTGTCAGCGTGGGTACGCACGAACTGAACGCCATTGCCGATTAACAAATTAAGTGTTTTGAGAGCACGCTCACGAATATCGGCTTCGGTAAGCATAGGCTTACGCTCACCCCAGCGCTCGATGCCTTCAAACAGCGTGCCGCTTTGGTTCCAGCTAGGCTCGCCTGCCGTTAGCGCAGCGTCCAAATGAATATGAGGCTCAATAAACGGCGCGCAGACCAGCTTGGCGCCTGCATCGATTTGGCCTTCGCTTGGCGTTTGCGGTGCGTCTTGAACGGTAATCGAGCTGAACGTCCCGTCCTCCACGACAAGACGATAAAGCTCTGGGCGCTGGCGTAGGCGGGCGTTAATGATCTGCATGGACATATAAAAAAGCGCTCACTTATTGTTTGGCGGGTGAAGGAAGCGTATCGCTCAGCGTAGCGTGTTTTAAACGCAGCAGCACGGCATAGCTGCCCGCGGCTACCGCCACCCCCACTAAGGGCGGCAATAAAGGTGAAAAGTAGGCCGCGCCAGCCCCTATCGCATAGGCGGCTAACCCGCGGCGATTGAAATCGGGTAATCGAGCAGCGTTTAGCTCGGGGTAGCGGCCTTTATGCTTGAGCCAGAAATCCGCCATGATCACCCCGCCCATGGGGGGGAATAAAGGTGCCAAGCAGTACCAGAAAAGGGATAAGCAGATTGTACATACCGCCGACCGCGAGCACCGTACCAATGGCAGCCCCTGCTACGGTGACCAAGCGGCGCTTTTCAGTACGCAGCAAATTGCAGCCCGCCACCGCGAAGTTGTAAATAGTGTTGTCCTGGGTCGTCCAAATATTGAGAAACAGCATGAGTACGGCAATAGACACGAACCCTTGAGCGATCAGCACATCCACGATATCCGCCTGCTGGTAAATCATGGTGCCGAGCGCGCCTGTCAGGACCATTAAGCCGTTACCCACAAAAAACGCTGCCAGGGTCGCGATAACAGCCGTTTTAGGTGTTTTGGCAAAACGGCTCCAGTTGGTGGCTTGAGTGCCACCGCTAATAAAGGTGCCGATGATGACCGTCACCGCTGCTGCCACACTCATACTCTCCGAGGGCGTTTGTTGGCTTAACCCGGCAAAGCCGCGCACATCGACGAGCCCTGTGAATAGACTGATCAAGATAAACAACATCATGGCGGGAACCGCAAAGCGCGACAGCCAATCCATTCCTTTGTAACCGATCATGGCGGTCACACAGAAGCCAAAACCAAAAAGCACCATTAAGGGGATTTCCAACCATTCAGGCATCCCCGTGGTGCGTACCAGTACCAGCGCGATGGTTGCTGTCCCCCACGCATACCAGCCGATTTGGGTAAAACCGAGGATAACATCGGAGAGTTTGCTGCCTTTTTCGCCAAAACAGAAGCGCCCCATCAGCACCGAATTCAGCCCACTTTTACAGGCGATATAGGCAAGCGCTGCGGCATACGTGCCCAGCAGCAAATTGCCTATGAGTATGATCCATAACAGCTGACCAATCGGGAACGCTTGGCCCAAGGAGCCACCCGCCCACATGGTCGCGGTAAAAAAGGTAAAGCCGAGCAGTACGGCGGAAGTGGAAAGCAATCCCTTCCGAGCATGGGTAGGGACTTCGCTGAGCGGGTAATCAGACGGGTGCATCACGGCCTCCTAACGTCAGTAAGTAAAGTGATTTTCTAATGACTTACTAGCAAAAGATGTGCCAAAAATAATTAGCCATCACGATGTGCAAAGCGAGGTTTTAAAACATACTCACTCTGTTTATTGATACTTTATTAAATAAAAGCTAATTATTTTGTCTTATTTACCGATATAAACAGTATGCAAAAACGATTCGTAAAGATTTATGTGTACATAAAAGAGTATTGCTTAGCGCAATGACTAATTAATGTAGCCATTACGTGGTGGCGATAAGGAACCCGACTAAATGCAAGAACCGCCGCCTGTGAAGGCTCTATTACCTACCGCTAACCTGCCCTGGCACCGTTCGCTGGTCGGGAAATTGGTCATTTTTATGCTGTTGGGCGTGCTGTTTGCCTATTTGATGGGTGCGTTATCAGGTTTTTTGATGGTGGAACGGGGCGCGCGCGAACAGTGGTGGCGTGAAGCGCAGGTGAACACCCAAATCGTCAGTGCCACTATCCGGCGTATTTATACCTCTGTGGCGGTTAAAACAGACGATACAGGGCAGGTGACGCATATTATCTCACCACGCGCGATTGGCGATGAAGAGTCCGTGCTTGAAACCGGTTTTAGCCCCGTTGATGTATTAGCATTAGCCAGTGCCCAAACGCGCAACAATGTTTGGTTATTTGCCGAGTCTCCGCAAGGAACACTAGAGATGATGGCAGATGCCCGTAATACAGCAGAATCTACCGCTAAACTGGCGGTGAGTACTTGGCGGGCCATGGCGCAAGCGGCTGACTTTTACGTGGGGTTTGCCCGCATTGGTAATGAAGAGCATTTTATTAGTTCACTGCCGATTGTGACCTCTGAAGGCCAGTTACTGGGTGTGGTGGTGTCCACCATTGGGCAGAAAGCGTCTCTTTATCAGATACGTAACGATTTAATCCAAAAAGCGTTTTTGGCGCTTCTAGCGGTACTGGTCGCCACGGCGTTGCTGTTAAGTATTTTGATGCGACGATTATTTAGACCCGTGCCTGTATTGGTACGAGTGCTAACCGCTATCGCAAAAAACCAAACGCAAATCACTACGCCTTATACGCATCGCAAGGATGAGATTGGCCGCATGGCAAATGCCATCGATGCCCTGCGCAAAAAGGTGATTGAACGTGAGCATCTGCTTGATGTGAAAGATGAGGCCCTGCGTTTTCAGCACCTTGCCCATCACGATGAATTAACCAAGTTACCTAACCGTATACAGCTGAATGAGGCTTTAAAAGCGGCGGTGCACTCACTGCTTCAAGGGGACGTATTTAACGTCATGCTGTTCGACCTTGATCACTTCAAAGAAGTAAACGATAGCTTGGGCCATGCGGCCGGCGATGCGCTATTGATAGAAGCCAGCCAGCGAGTGCAGGGGTTGCTGACAGATAACGACTTGGTGGCCCGCTTAGGCGGCGATGAATTCGCCATCATTCAGCGCGTATCGCGTCATGCGCAGGAAGAGGCTAAGACGTTGGCGGGCCAAATTGTTGCCACGCTACATGCACCTTTCCACATCGATTTGCAGGTCATCCAAATAGGCGTGAGCGTGGGTATAGCGACGGCACCCTCCGATGGTGATGACAGCTATGAGCTGCTACGTAACGCCGATATTGCGCTATATGCCGCCAAGGCGGAAGGACGCGATCGCTACAGACTGTTCACCCCTGGGATGAAGATGGCGCCCACTACGGTTAGGGAGAGATGAATAATGCACTGGTTAGCCGTTCTGATGGTAGGTACGTTGAGTTGGCAAAGTTCAGCCGTTGCCAGTAATGCGCACATAGACAACTCGCCGACATTGGCGCGTATTGCCTCAACGGGCGAAATTTCCATTGGGCATCGAACCAGCGAGATACCCTTTTCCTATGAAGTGGACGGTCAACCAACCGGCTACGCGGTTGACCTTTGTCTACAGGTTGTCGAAGGGCTGCAGGACGCGTTGGGTTTAACCGATATCCGCGTGAACTATGTGCCGGTGACGCCTGCCAATCGATTTATATTGGTGCGTAACGGTGATGTGGATATTGAGTGTGGCGTGACCACCAATACGGCCGAACGTCGCCGTCAAGCGGCTTTCTCCTACCCGAATTTTTTAACAGCTACACGCTATGTATCGCTCGCCGAGCAGAAGATGGATAGCGTTCAGGATTTAGCGGGCCGCAGCGTGGTATCCACCACGGGTACCATCAATATCGGTCAGCTTAATGAGCTCAACCGCACTGAAGAGTTGAATATCGCAGTCATGTTAAGCCGAAACCATGAAGAAGCCTTCGCCATGGTGGCTTCGGGGCAGGCATCGGCGTTTGTGATGGATGAGATATTACTAGCGGGGTTGGTGTCGTCAGCCTCAGACCCTGCCGCTTTTCATATTTCGCAAGCAACGCTAAGCAGTGCTGAGCCGTATGGCTTAATGATGCCAGCTGACGACCCTATTTTTGTTGAATGGGTCAATCAGCAGCTAAGCACGTTTTATCAAAGTGAAGGCATCCAGGCCCTCTATGATAAATGGTTTTTACAGCCTGTTCCCCCGGATAACCGTGTGCTGAATTTGCCGCTAGCGCCAGCGCTTGCCGCTATATTTGCCAATCCTGAGCAGTACGTACAACAAAACTTAGCGCCGCACGCAGAGTAAAAGGAGAGAGATGATGCGCCAGAGGACACGCGTCGGGTGGTGTAGCTTGCTAATATGGCTGCTAGCGGGTGGTTCCGCCCATGCCGGGCAACCCTTAAATACACTCGAACGACTCAAGGAGACGGGCGTACTGCGTGTGGGATACGGTGATACCGCTCCCTTCTCGTATGTCGATGATCAAGGCGAGGTGGTCGGCTACTCTATCGATATTTGCCAACGGCTAGCCGGGCAGTTGCAGCGGCAATTGGCTATTCCGGCGCTTGAAATCACCTATGTTCCGCGCACGCCAAGCAACCGTATTCAACTGCTTAACAGTGGCGATATCGATATTGAGTGTAATGCCAGTACAAACAACGAAGAGCGCCGACGCAGTGCACAGTTTGCACTGAGCCACTATTTTGTATCCGTGCGCTATGTGGCACTGAAATCGAACGGGTTTACCACGCTAGAAGATTTGTCCGGGCGCAGCGTGAGTGTGGCGCGCGGCACCGTTAATGTCAGCCAGATCAACCAAGCAAACCGCGAACAGCAGCTAAACTTATCGGTGGTGCCGGTGGAAACACTGCAAGGCGCGTTTGATTTGGTGGCCGAGGGGCGCGTAGCCGCCTTTGCGATGGACGATGTGCTGCTCAGCGCCATGATCGCAGAGTCAGATGAGCCTCAAGCCTATGTGCTTTCAGAGGAGGCCATCACCTCGACAGAGCCACTTGGTTTTATGATGCGCCTTGAAGATGACGCCTTCGCCGTCGAGGTCAATAAAGCCCTCGAGCATATCTACACGAACCCAGAGATGCCGCTGCTTTACTATCAATGGTTTCAGCAGCCTTTGCCGGGTAAAGACATTACCCTAGATATACCCATGAGCGAGGTGTTGGCTGAACACTTTACGGCCCTACGCACTATGGCTTTACAAGAATGATGGTTTTAAAAAAGTGTCGGTTTTATAAAGGTAATAGCTTTAAGAAGGTAACGCTTTTAAAAGCGTATTGGCACGTATTAGCGCAGCGTTAAGTGGTTTGTGTATTTAGCACTCCGCGCATTAACGTCTCGACAATACCCTCACATTCAGCCGCCAGTGAGTACTCTTGAGGGTCTTGTAGCCAGTCAAAACAGACCCCGATCAAAAAGCCATGAAACTGTCGGCGGGCACTAGCGGGAGAGAGGTCCGCGCGTAAGTTGCCGGCTGTCTGCACCTGTTCGAACAACCATTCAATGAGCGCTTCGGCGTGTTCTGAGAGCCGCGTTATCATGCTGATATGCGGATGATCGTCTTCGAGCTTTTCACAGCGGTGTAGCACAATCGTCGCTGCTCTTTGTAGCGGCAAATCGTGACAAATAGTGGCTAACGAGCGTTGGGCGATGACCCGTAGACATTCAGTCGGCGAGTCGGCAAGCCGCTTGACGGCGTCTTCAACGATGCCATCCAGTGGTCCTCTTACCCGCTCCAGCAGCGCATCGAATACCGCCGCTTTATCTTCAAAGTGCCAATAAATAGCGCCTCGCGTCACGCCCGCCGCCTGCGCAATGTGGGCCAAGGTGGTGCGCGAAACGCCTTGAGCGAGAAATGTCTTTTCCGCAGCATCAAGAATCGCTTCGCGTGTTCGTTCTGCTTCAGCCTTTCGACGGGACATAGCGACTCCTGTTAATAGCATTAGCGGTATTTTGGCACTGAAAGATAGCAATGTCGCCGCGTGGTGATTATTATACACATTCACTGACATTCATGAATGTCAGTGAATGTGTATCTTATCTGTTCTGTGGATCGAATTCAGGTTTACAACGCTGCACTGCCCGTCATCAAGGAGCCTGCCGTGCCCGCTACTCTACTTCGCCTACTGCCAATCACACTGGCTTTGCTTATGCTGATGGGTTGCGAGCAGCCTCAGGCACCATCAAGTGACACGACCAGGCCCGTTAAATTAATGACCTTGGCGTCGGCCAATGCTGACGCCTTACGGCAATTCCCAGCGCGGGTAGAAGCTTCCAAGCGCAGTAATCTGTCGTTTCGGATGGCCGGGGAATTGTTGGCGCTCAATGTCAGCCCGGGTCAACGAGTGAGCGAAGGCGAGGTAATTGCGCGTATTGATGATCGCAATGCCCAGAGCGAGTTGGATAGTGCTCGCTCGCGCTTGGAGTTGGCTGAGGCAATGCTAGAACGTATGCGCTATACCTTGGAGCGCGGCGCCGTCAGCCAATCCCAGTTTGATGAGGCGGAGAGTGAGTGGCGGGCTGCCCGGGCGACGTTTGAGCAGGCCCAAGAGCAGGTATCGCATACCCAGCTACGCGCTCCCTACGATGGCGTGATCGCCCAAGTGCCGGTTGATAATCGTCAGATTGTGCAGGTGCAGGAAACGGTGGCGGTCATTCAGCAGCCAGGGCAGTTAGATGTGGTCTTTCATCTCCCCGAGCAAATTGTTCAGCGCATGCCGCGCAATGACGGCTCGCCCCTAGGCGATGAGTTGGCCTATGAAGTGCGTTTCGGCAACAGCGACAAACCCTATCTTGCCCAGTTAGCCTCCTATACCACCCAAGCTAGCGCGCAGAGCTTGGCTTATGAAATCACGCTGACCCTTCCCCAGCCCGATGACATCACCTTGTTGGATGGCATGAGCGCCAATGTGCGGCTCGATTTGAGCGCATTGCAGCCTAACGCGGCGACACCGGTTTGGCATTTGCCGCCTGAAGCGGTGAGCTATGCGGGTGACGATCCCGACCAAGCCCAGGTCTGGCGGTATACCGGTGAAGATCATGTTGAGGCAGTGCCCGTCAGCGTAGGGCCATTAACGTCGCAAGGGCTGGAAGTGAGCGGTGATTTGGCCGCCGGGGAGCGCATTGTGGCGGCGGGGGCTCACCGCGTGACGGCAGATATCAAAGTGACGCCGTGGGAAAAGGAGCAGGGGCTATAACATGGTCGACTACTTTTTACGCCACCGGGCGGCCAGCTATTTAATGACCGTGGTACTTCTGGCCGGCGGTGCGCTGTCATTTCTGGGGATGGGCCAGCTTGAGTTTCCCGAATTCACTATTCGTAATGCCCTCATTACCACGCAATATCCCGGCGCGACCCCTGAAGAGGTCGAGCAGGAAGTGACATCGACGCTAGAGCAGTCCATTCAGGAGATGTCATCGATCAAGCGGATCAGTTCGGTCAGCTCCGATGGTCTCTCGCAAATTACCGTGGAGCTCGAAAGCACCGTCCAGAATGAAGAGCTCGAACAGCTTTGGGATTCACTGCGCCGTAAAGTGCAGGATGCCCAGGCCGCCTTACCGCCTGGGGCCAGCCAATCCCGCGTCAACGACGACTTTGGCGATGTGTTTGGCTTTATGGTCAACCTCACTGGTGAAGGGTACAGCATGCCTGACTTGGCCGACCATGCGGACTTTCTCAAACGTGAGCTGACCCTGGTGGAAGGGGTCGAGAAAGTATCGTTGGGGGGGGAGCAAGAGGAGCGCATTTATATTGAAGTCGACCGTGAGCGTTTACGCGCGCTAAATATCCCGCTCACCCGGCTGCAACAGTTGCTGGATACCCAAAACGCCGTGGCCGATGCCGGGCACCTCAAGCAGGATGGTCGACGTTTCCGTATTACCCCAACGGGCAGTGCAGCGAATATCGATGACCTGCGTGCGCTGATCGTCAGCGAAGGCGATGGCGAGTTAGTGCGATTGAGCGATATCGCCGACGTGAGCCGCGAGCTGGCCGAACAGCCCCAGCAGCTCTACCGCGATATGGGCCGGCCAGCCATCTCGCTGGGCATCTCGTTTGAAAGCGGTGTCAACGTGGTTGAGGTCGGCGAACACTTACAGCAGCGGCTGGATGAACTCCAAGCGCGCACGCCCCTGGGAATGGAACTGAACATCGTCTACAACCAGCCTGAGGTAGTGGATGAGGCGGTGTCTGGTTTCCTGGTGAGCCTGATTCAGGCGGTGGCCATCGTCATTGTGGTGCTGATGCTGTTTATGGGGTGGCGCAGCGGTCTGTTGATGGGGTTTATCCTGCTGATTACGATTATCGGCACGTTCATGATGATGCGCTTTCATGGGCTGCAACTGGAGAAAATCTCCCTCGGGGCGCTGATTATTGCGCTAGGCATGCTGGTGGATAACGCCATCGTGGTGACCGAAGGCATGCTGGTGGGTTTGAAGCGTGGTCATACGATTCGCGATTCAGCGCACCAAGTGATCCGCCAAAATGCTTGGCCGTTGCTGGCCGCCACGCTGATCGCCATCGCTGCGTTTGCGCCTATTGGTTTATCGCCGGACACGACCGGCGAATTTATCGGCTCGCTATTCTTTGTGCTGCTTTACTCGCTGCTGCTGAGCTGGATCACGGCACTGACGTTAACGCCTTTTTACTTCAAGCTTTTTTTCCGCAATATCACGCCTGGCGATGGTCAAGAAGACCCCTACAAAGGGATTGTTTATCGCTGGGTCGCCAGCGTTATCATCGCCGGGATTCGTTTTCGCTGGGTGACATTGGTATTGGTGGTCATCGGTTTAGCGGGGGCAGTTGTCGGCTTTGGTTCGGTCAAGAACGCCTTCTTCCCAGCCTCGAACACACCGATCTTTTTTGTCGATTATCGCACGCCGGAAGGCACCGATATCCTCGAAACCCAGCGCCGCGTTAGCGAGCTGGAAGAGAGTGTGATGGCGATGCCGGGCATTCGTCACCTCACCACGACCGTAGGGGGTGGCGCGCAGCGCTTTACCCTGACTTACTCACCGGAAGACCGCTACGCAAGCTATGCACAGCTGATCATTGAAACCGGTGATAAAGCGACTCAGCGCGAACGCATGGCCGATGTAGAAAGGGTAATAAAGCGCGACCATAGCGATATCGACTATAAAATAGCGCCGCTGGAAGTCGGCCCTGCGCCCAAAGCCAAGATCGAAGCACGCTTCTATGGCAGCGACCCGCAAGTATTGCGCCAGTTGGGTGACCAGGTCGAAGCCATGTTTCGCGCGACACCGAACATGACCAGCGTACGTTCGAGTTGGCGTAACCGCGTACAGGCGATTGAACCCGTTTTTCTGGAAGATACCGCGCGTCGGCTGGGCGTAACACGCGAAGACCTGGCCAGCACACTGGCACTGAGCACCAGTGGCAGCCAAGTGGGCGTTTACCGTGATGGCAGTGATCTGATCCCCATGGTGGCGCGGGCTATTCCCGAGCAGCGCCATGATGTGGATAACCTGGGCTCGCTCAATGTCTGGAGCGAAGAGCAAGGGCGCTATATTACCGCCGACCAGGTGATTAGCGACATCACCACGCAGGTGACCGACCCGCTGATCATGCGCCGCAATCGTGAGCGCATGCTGGCGGTGTATGGTGAGCCGGACCCGTTAAGCGGTATCACCGCCGCCAGCGTATTAGCCGAAATCCGCCCTCAAGTGGAAGCATTGGAGCTGCCACCAGGCTACCGGCTGGAGTGGGGCGGTGAGTACGAAACCGCTGGCGAAGCGCAGAGCGGGCTGTTTGCATCGCTGCCGCTGGGTATCGCGATGATGTTTATTCTGACCGTGGTGCTCTTCAATAACTTCCGCCAGCCGCTGGCTATCTGGTCGCTGGTGCCGTTGACGATTATCGGCGTTGTCGGTGCGCTGCTACTCACCGGTTTGCCCTTCTCGTTTATGGCCCTGCTGGGCACGCTTAGCCTGATTGGTATGGTGATCAAGAATGCCATCGTGCTGGTAGAGGAGATCAACGTGCAATTGCCCCAGCATCAAGACCGCTATCACGCGGTGGTGCGGGCAGCGGTGAGCCGGGTACGCCCGGTAGCGATGGCCGCGTTGACCACCATGCTGGGGATGATTCCGCTGATTAGCGATGCCTTCTTTGCCAGCATGGCGGTGGCGTTGATTGGTGGTCTCGGTGTCGCCACGCTGCTAACCCTGGTAGTACTGCCGGTGATGTATTGCGTGTTGTACCGCATCAAGGTGCATGCCGATTAATCCCTCCCCGTTAGGGAGTTCAGCCCTTTTTTGCCCCGTGGCGCAATGCCACGGGGCATTCACTGCTTCCTAGGTCTTAGCCGCTCATTAGTGCGTCGATCGTTGATGTCGATACACATTATCCTTTATTAGCCAATTGCGTTGCTTAAAAGCCGCAGCGCCCTATGTGCTAATAAATATAATCTACCTCTCAAAATATAAATTATTATCTAAGCCATAACCTACGTTAGTTTATGGATGTTTTCGTTTACTAAAGTTTTCTTTTTAAGCGCTATTTCAACAGCATGTTAACTAATTGTTTAGAAAGATATAATAATTAGCTATTAGACTAAAGTTGCTGCGGTTTAGGTCGATAACCCTCCCCTCTAAAGAAAGCTTGGCGATCTTGATTTTTTCTAAAGCCGCTGGTCTGTTTCCAGCTAGATTGTGAAGATTGCCACTAGCTAATATATCTAGTCTGGAGAAAGTGCTCACTATGAATCGTCTGCTTAGTAACTTATCAATCAAAACGGGGTTAACCCTCGTTCTCGCTATTTTTTCATTATTAATTCTCATTATTGCGTTTCTGGGTTATCGCTCAGGTGAAGAGGGTAGTTCTTCACTGAGAGAGGTGGATAGTGCTGCCGATCAAATGCGATCGGTTAATCGAGGCCAACTGCTAATCGCTAACGCACAGCTTTTTTACGTCAATAGCTTTGTCGCCGCTAATGAAGTCGATGCCGCTTCGGCCAGCAGTTACCTGGATCAAGCCCAAGACACGCAGGAGGAGGCGCAGCAATACTTTACAGAGTTTGCATCAATAGCTTATCAGACGGCGCTTGTCGAAACGCTGATCGCGAGCTTCCAGCGCTTGATGGAGCAGGGGGTAATGCCACTCGAAACAGCGTTGGCCACCGGTGATCAAGAGCAGTTTCGAACCGCCAGAGAGACGGCCAGTGATTTAAATCAGCAGTTTTTAGAGGCTAGCGCCGCCTACAATGACGACATGGCTGAACAGAACGGCTTGATGATTGACGACTACGAAAGTGATATGCAACTGATCGGCTACATTGATATTGCCGTTTTGGTATTGGCTGCGTTAATGGTTCTGTTTGTGCGCATTGCCATGGTGGGATCCATTGTTAAACCGTTAAATGAGGCGGTGACGCATTTTCAGCGTATTGCCCAAAATGATCTATCGGGCCACGTCAGTGACCGTGGCAGCAACGAGCTCGGTAAGCTGTTTAGTGCCATGCAGCATATGCAAAGTGGCTTAGCCAAAACGGTGTCGGAAGTGCGCGACAGCAGTGGTTCGATTCATATTGGCGCGCGTGAAATTGCCAGTGGCAACACGGATTTATCCTCACGCACTGAGCAGCAGGCATCTTCGCTGCAAGAGACGGCTGCGAGCATGGAGCAGTTGACCGCCACTGTGAAACAGAATGCCGATAACGCCCGCCAAGCCAGCCAGTTGGCGAACGATGCCTCGAACACTGCCAGCAACGGCGGCGAAGTGGTGGAGCAGGTGATTACCACCATGCACGGTATTTCTAGCAGCTCGCAGAAAGTGGCGGATATTATCAGTGTTATCGATTCTATCGCTTTTCAAACCAATATCCTGGCACTCAATGCCTCGGTGGAAGCGGCACGGGCGGGTGAGCAGGGCCGCGGTTTTGCGGTAGTGGCCAGCGAAGTACGCAATCTAGCCAGTCGTAGTGCCGATGCCGCTAAGGAGATCAAAGCACTGATTGATGCCTCGTCTACCCAGGTGCAAGAAGGCTCTGTATTAGTCGCCAGCGCAGGGGAGACGATGCGCGACGTGGTCGCTTCGGTGCGCCGCGTCACCGATATCATGGATGAGATATCGGCGGCTTCCCAGGAGCAGAGCTCAGGCATTGAACAGGTCAACCAAGCGGTTGCCCAGATGGATGAAGTGACCCAACAGAACGCGGCGCTTGTTCAGCAGGCTTCGTCTGCGGCAAGCTCGCTGGAAGAGCAGGCCGCGCGGCTTGCGAGCGTTGTTTCGGTCTTTCGACTAGCGGATGGGGAGTGCCATACACCACCAGCGCCGCTAACCGCGCCCAAGCACTCATCTCAACCATTATCTCAACCATTATCTCAACAGCAGCCCGCGCTAATGCGGCCAGCGGCGCAAAGCCAAGCTAGCCGCACTACTACGGTGAGCGCTGAGGACGATTGGGAAGCATTTTAAACCAATGATGCTCGTCGCTTATTGATTCGATGCCCTAAGCGCCGCGGTTACTTCTTCCACCTGAAGGCGCAGGCTTTGCAGGCCGCCGCCGGAGAGATACCACAGCGCCGGGGTGAGCATCACAAGCTGCGGTTCTGCGCCTGCCTCCGCCAGGGTGGCACGCAGTTGGTCGCCGTTGGCGGGTTCGTCGCCAATGGCGGCGCTGCGATCGATCACCAGCACTACCTCGGGATTGATGTCGGCGATGGCCTCAGCTGAAAGGGGCGTGAACGTTCGGTTGCCACGTTTTACTGATGTGACGTTATCGGGCATGGCGAGTGCCTCGACGCCTAAAACCTCATGGACCACCGGGTGCTGGTTGAGCATCAGGTTGCCGCCATTATGGGTTACCACCAGCGTGGTGGGGGCGTCGATTAGGGCGTCACGTTGACGCTCGATCTCGGCATGCAGGGTCTCAAGCGCTTCTTCTGCGTCGTTTTCTACTGCTAGCTGGCGGGCCAGTTCGCGTACGTTGGCATCGAAGGCGGCGAGATAGTCATCGCCGGTGACGCCGGTATTTAGCAGTGGCGCGATGTCGCCAAGCTCGGCTTCCCAGTCGCCCTGGCGACCGGTGTAGAGGATGAGGCTTGGTTGGCTGGCGCGTATAGCGTCCATGTCGGGTGAGCGCAGGCCGCCGATATCGGCATAGTGATCAGCTCGGTATTGCGCCAGGTAAGCGGGCAGATTCTGTTTGGGAACCCCGACGACCTGCTCGCTAAGGCCCAGCGCATCCAGGGTGTCCAGGCTGCCTAAATCGAAGCTGGCAATGCGCGAATCGGCGCTAGCGGCAGCGCTGGCCATTGAGAGTAATAGCGTGGTAGTGATGGTTTTCAGCGTCACGACAAGCCCTTTTATGAGAAATTAAATCATATGCAATGTTTTCTCATCATCGCAGCAAGCGAGTGCGCTGTCTCGATTCAATAAAGGAACGCTGCGTTGCGTAGAACGCGACCGCCTCTCAAAGGAGGCGGTCGTTATGGCTTGAGTGAGGCAGTGGACGTCGTTAAGAGGCGACGCGGAAGGGGTTACGCGGATCGTTATCCCAAGCTAGGAACGGCTTGCCGGTTTCCTGAGGCACCATGGTGATGCAGTTCTCTACGGGGCAGGTGATTTGGCACAGGTTGCAGCCCACGCACTCGTCTTCGATGACCTCGTAGCGGCGTGCGCCGTCCTGCTTGGTGAGCTTTGCAATCGACTGGTGAGAGGTGTCTTCGCAGGCGATATAGCAGCGGCCACACTCGATGCACAAATCCTGGTTGATATGGGCGATGGTCTTGAAGTTGATATCCAGATGCTTCCAGTCGGTGGTGTGTGGCACCGCCTTGCGGGAAAACGCCTCGATGGAGTCGTAGCCTTTTTCCGCCATCCAGCGGGAGAGGCCGTCTTTCATCTCCTCTACAATCCTAAAACCGTTGAGCATGGCAGCGGTGCACACCTGTACGCTACCAGCGCCCAAGGCGATAAATTCCGCCGCATCCCGCCAGGTGGAAATACCGCCGATGCCTGAAATAGGTAGCGTGGGTGTGGCTGGGTCACGGGCAATTTCTGCCACCATGTTCAGGGCGATGGGTTTCACGGCGCTGCCGCAGTAGCCGCCGTGGGTGCTCTGGTGGCCGACGGTGGGCTTGGCGACCATGTTGTCCAGGTCGATGCTGGTGATCGAGTTGATGGTGTTAATCAGCGAAACCGCATCCGCGCCGCCCCGTAGCGCCGCCTGGGCACCTACGCGAATATCGGTGATGTTGGGGGTGAGTTTGACGATCACCGGCTTGGAGTAGTGTTTTTTACACCAGTAGGTGACTTTTTCGATCAGATCCGGGTTTTGGCCCACCGCCGCGCCCATGCCGCGCTCCGGCATGCCGTGGGGGCAGCCCAGGTTGAGCTCAATACCGTCCGCGCCGGTGGCTTCTACCAACGGCAAAATGTAGGCCCAGGCTTCCTCGTTGCAAGGCACCATGATGGAGACGATTAGCGCCCGGTCGGGCCAATCCTTCTTCACCTGGGTGATCTCTTTAAGGTTGATCTCCAGCGAACGGTCGGTAATCAGCTCGATATTGTTAAAGCCAATCACCTCGCGGTTCTTGCCGTAGTGGGCGGAGTAGCGGGAGGAGACGTTGACCGCTGCGGGCTCTTCGCCGAGGGTTTTCCACACCACGCCGCCCCAGCCTGCTTCATAGGCGCGCACGACGTTATAGGCTTTGTCGGTGGGCGGGGCAGAGGCCAGCCAGAACGGGTTCGGGGCTTTGATGCCGGCAAAATTCACCGACAGATCAACGCCATTGACCACGCTGTCGCCGCTGTTTTTCTTGCCTGGAAAAGAGAGGGTGTTGAAAGGCGTGGTGTTCATGCGGCCTCCTGCTGGGCGGCGAGCGCTTGATGGATGGCGTGAGCTGCCAGCTTGCCGTGCTGCACGGCTTGCACGGTGAGGTCTTGGCCGGGTTTCACACAGTCGCCCCCGGCGTAAACGTTGGGCAGTGAGGTTTGGAACATCTCATTGACGTGAATGCGATCGCCGTCGTGGGCAAGCTCCGCTGCAGTGGCGTCGCGTAAGCTTTCGCCAGCGAAGCCTTGGCCGATGGCGGTGAAAACGGCATCAGCCGGAATCTCAAAGGATTCGCCGGTGGGTGTTAATCGCCCCTCTTGATCGTGGGTGTTAGCAAAGCGCATGCCTGCCACCTGCCCTTGCTCATTCAGCAGAATCTCATCGGGCTGCGCCCAGGTCACCATGCGCACGCCGTTGGCCTTGGCGATCTCCTGTTCATGGTCGGTGGCGGACATCGCCTCAACACCACGGCGATACACCAGCGTGACTTCAGCCGCGCCCAGTCGCGCCATTTGCGTGGCCATATCGATCGCCGTATTGCCTGCGCCAATCACGATGCAGCGCTTGGCCACGGCCAAGCTGCCCAGGTCATCGGTCTGGCGTAGGGTTTTGATGTAGTCCACCGCAGGCATCAGGCCCGGAGCATCCTCGCCGGTTAGCCCCAGCGTACGGCTGGCCCCCAACCCCAAGCCCAGGAATACGCTGTCGTACTGCTGGCGCAGGGTGTCGAGGGTGAGGTTGTCGCCCAGGCGCTGGCCGTACTGAAGGTCGATGCCGCCGACTTCCAGCAAGAACTCGACTTCTTTACGGGCAAAGTCATCGGTCATCTTGTATCGGGCGATACCGTACTCGTTAAGCCCGCCGGGCTTTTGCTCCGCTTCAAACATCGTCACCTGATGGCCCAGCATTGCTAGGCGATGGGCGCAGGAGAGGCCCGCAGGCCCGGCACCCACCACGGCGATGTGTCGGCCAGTGCTAGCGGCGCGTTTAAAGGGGTGGCTCTCAAACTGCATGTGATCGGTGGCGTGGCGCTGGAGCAGGCCAATCAGCACCGGCTGACATTCGGCGTCGTGGTTACGCACGCAGCTGCGCTCGCAGAGAATTTCGGTGGGGCACACGCGGGCACAGCTGCCGCCGAGGATATTGGCTTCCAGAATGGTTTCTGCTGCGCCATTAATGTTGTTTTCGCTGATCTGGCGAATAAAGCTCGGAATGTCGATGTCCGACGGGCAGGCCTCGACGCAGGGCGCGTCGAAGCAGTAGAGGCAGCGCTGGCTTTCAATGATGGCCTGGCGCGGCGTCAGCGGCGGGTGCAGATCGCTGAAATTATGCGCCAACGTCGCTGGGTCGTAGGTGCCGATCTCTTTTGCGCTGGGCAGATGATCAAGTGAATGGGTCACGGTCGTTTCTCCCTGGTCCTTCTGGACTGTTCTGTTCTTCGTAGGGGCCGGGATTAGCGAGTTACCGCCACAGGGGCATTCAGCTCGGCGCGTTTTGCGAGCAGCTCGAACACGCCGGGGTAGGCGGGGCGTTCCAAGTAGCGTCCTGCGCCGCGTTCGGCATGGAGTTCACCGTCCCGCCATGTCCACTTGCCCTGGCTAATGGTATGACGGGCAATGCCGCGCACCGTTTTGCCCTCGAAGATGTTGAAGTCGACGTTCTGATGGTGGGTTTTAGCGGAGATCGTGCGCGTACCATTCGGGTCCCACACCACGATGTCAGCATCGGAGCCCACTTGGATCGCCCCCTTACGCGGGTAGAGGTTGAAGATTTTGGCGGTATTGGTAGAGGTGACCGCGACAAACTCCTGGGGCGAAAGCTTGCCGGTATTCACGCCTTCGTCCCACAGTACGGCCAAGCGGTCTTCCACGCCTGCGGTGCCGTTGGGGATCTTGGTGAAGTCATCTTTCCCTGCGGCCTTTTGCTCTTCGCAGAAACAGCAGTGGTCGGTGGCGGTGGTTTGCAGGTTGCCGGATTGCAAACCGTGCCAAAGCGCTTCCTGATGGCCTTTAGGTCGGAAGGGCGGGCTCATCACATGGGCGGCGGCAGTCGCCCAGTCCGGGTTTTGATAAACGCTATCGTCGATCACTAGATGGCCCGCTAAGCACTCGCCAAACACCGGGTGGCCCTGCTGGCGAGCGTAGGCGATTTCATCCACTGCGTCCTTGGTTGAAACGTGTACCAAATAAACCGGTGCACCCAGGGTGCTGGCAATACGAATTGCCCGGCTGGCGGCTTCGCCTTCCACCTGGGGCGGTCGGGAAAGCGGGTGCGCTTCTGGCCCGGTCATCCCCTGGGCGAGCAGCTTTTGCTGCATGTGGTAGACCAGCTCGCCGTTTTCCGCGTGTACGGTGGGAATAGCGCCCAGCTCCAGGCAGCGGGAAAAACTCTCCACCAGGATATCGTCGGTGGCCATTATCGCGCCCTTGTAGGCCATAAAGTGCTTGAAGCTGTTAACGCCGTGATCCCGCACCAGCGTCCCCATCTCTTCTTTGACGCTCTCGTCCCACCAGGTTATGGCCACGTGGAAAGCGAAGTCGGTGGCGGCTTTTTCGGCCCAGCCTTGCCAAGTGTTAAACGCTTCCAGCAGCGACTGGCCGGGGCTTGGGATCACGAAGTCGATGATGGTTGTCGTGCCGCCTGCCATGGCCGCGGCGGTGCCAGTGTAGAAATCTTCGCTGGCCACCGCGCCCATAAACGGCATCTGCATATGGGTGTGGGGGTCGATACCGCCGGGCATCACCAATTGGTGGCTGGCATCGACGATCTCGCAGCCTTCCGGCACGTCTAAATCGGTGCCGATGGCGTGGATTTTTCCATCGACGCAGAGCACGTCGGCGCGGTAGGTGTCGGCGTGGGTGACGACGGTGCCGCCTTTGATCAATAAGCTCATGGTTCGCTCCTGGGGTAATTGACTGAGGGGCTTATTCGCCGTCGGTTAAGCGGGTGTAGGTTTCCGGGCGGCGGTCACGGAAGAACTGCCAGTTGTTGCGCACCTCGCGCACCATATCTAAATCGATCTCGTGTACCAGCAGCTCGTCTTCGGTTTCGCTGGCCTGGGCTTCGATCTTGCCGCGTGGGTTGACGATGTAGCTGGAGCCGTAAAAGTCGCCGATATTCCAAGGCGCTTCGCTGCCCACACGGTTGATGGCGGCGATAAAACAGCCGTTAGCGGCGGCCGAGGCGGGCTGTTCAAGCTCCCATAAATATTGGGATAGCCCGGCCACAGTCGCGGAGGGGTTGAAGATGACTTCAGCACCGTTAAGGGCCAGTGCTCGCCAGCCTTCAGGGAAGTGGCGGTCATAGCAGATGTACACGCCGATCTTGCCGTAGGCGGTATCGAACACCGGCCAGTTGGATTGGCCCGGCTTAAAGAAGAATTTTTCCCAAAAGCCAGCGACTTGGGGAATGTGTGTTTTGTGGTACTTGCCCAGATAGCTACCGTCAGCGTCGAAGACCGCCGCCGTGTTGTAGTAAACGCCGGTCTCAGTTTCTTCATAGATAGGGACGATGATCACCATGCGGTGCTCAGCCGCGAGCTTCTGCATCATCTGGCAGGTGGGCCCTTCCGGCACCCGCTCGGCGGCGGCGTACCATTTGCCATCCTGGCTGGGGCAAAAATAGGGTTGGTTGAACACTTCTTGGAAACACAGCACCTGCACGCCCTGATCCGCTGCTTGCTGAATCATCGGCAGGTGGGCCTCGTTCATGGCATCGCGAATCGCGGCTGGTTCCAAATCGGTACTGGTTTTTAGGCCCATTTGTATTAGGCCGATTTTCATTTTCTGCATACAAAAGCCCTCTCGTATCCTACGCGCCAACCGCTGGCTCGTTTTTAAAGGTGAGTAACGGTTCGCAGTAATCAGGTTTTGCTAATATTTGTGAGCCGCTATGGATGAGCCATTAGCGTGGGTTGCTTGACGTGTAGTGATATCGACTCAATGCCGACGGATTATTGTTATGAGTAAAGTTGTCATATTTGACAGCTTTTTGAACATAGTCCCTTATGCAGTCGCTTTTCAAGATTTTTTTACTGTGGGTGTTCGTTTTTGTTAACTAATTGATTTTATATGGGATTGTTGTTTTTTATTGTTGCTTTTACTCATTTGGTGAATGCGTGCACATGAATGGTGATTTATTTATTGTTATTTTAATCAATTGCTTATTATATTTATTCATTATTTTTCTGAAATTTAACGTCTCTTTTTGGTGCGCTATTTTTCTAACCAGCTATGTTTTTTAGGGGAGTTAGTGTGGGTTGATTAAAACAATAACAATTCAATAGGGAGTGATTGTCTGTCTGCCATTTAAGTCAGCTTTTTGTTCAATAAGTTAACGGCCATGCTTTGTTTTTAGGCATGTTTATTGCTTTAACGAGAGCTGAACCCGTGAATGCGATCGGCAATATCGCTGCTGAGGAGAATAAAATGACTGGCTCAAGAACCCAGATGATCGACAGAGAGGGGTTGATTGAACTTCAAGTCGGTGAGGATGTGCGCAATAGTCCTCGCTTCAACGAGGATATTGCTCCTACCCAGGCCAGCGAGCGCACCTGGAGCAAGTGGAACATTGCGGCGCTGTGGGTCGGGATGTCGATTTGTGTTCCCACCTATACGCTGGGCGGCGTATTGACCGCCTACTTTGGCTTGAGCGTTGGCGAGGCGCTGTTTGCCATTCTGTTAGCGAATATCATCGTGTTGATTCCGCTTACCTTAAACGCTTTTCCTGGCACTAAATTTGGCATTCCCTTTCCTGTCGTTTTACGTTCCTCCTTCGGTATCTTAGGATCCAATGTGCCTTGCCTGGTGCGGGCATTGGTAGGCTGTGGCTGGTTTGGTATTCAGACCATGTTCGGTGGCTTGGCTATTCATCTACTGCTTTCGGAGTTAATGCCTGCCTGGGCGGCGCTTGGCGGCGTGGGGGAGGTGATTGGCTTTTTCGTGTTCGGCGCCATGAACCTGTATGTGGTGATCCGTGGGGCGGAGTCGATTAAGTGGCTGGAAACCTTGGCCGCACCACTGCTGTTGGCAGTGGGCGTTGGACTGATGATATGGGCATGGCCGAATATGTCGATGACCGAGCTGCTGGCGCAGCCGCCGTCGCGCCCTGAGGGAGCATCCGTTTATGGTTATTTCTTTGCGGGCTTGACCGCCATGGTGGGGTTTTGGGCCACCCTGTCACTGAATATTCCTGACTTCAGCCGTTTTGCCAAAAGCCAAAAAGACCAGATTGCTGGTCAAATCATCGGGCTGCCGCTGACGATGTTCTTCTTTGCCGCCCTCGGTGTCGTGTTAACCGCGGCGTCCGAGACGCTGGTGGGCCAGACCGTTGCTGATCCGGTGCGTCTGATTGGCTATATCGATAGCCCCTTTTGGGTCGTCATGGCGATGCTGCTGATCATCATTGCCACCATTTCCACCAACACAGCGTCGAATATTGTTTCGCCAACCAATGATTTCCAGAATATTGCCCCCAAACTGATTAACCAGACCCGCGGTGTGCTGATGACCGGGGCGGTAGGTGTTTTGCTGATGGGGTACGATCTGCTGCAAAAGGCAGGTGTGATTCCTCCGGGCGTGTCACTCGAGCAGATGTACTCCAACTGGCTGCTCGGTTACTCCAGCCTGCTCGGCCCCATAGCGGGCATCATGGCGGTCGACTACTTTTTGATCAAAAAACAGCGCTTGGATGTGCCGAGCCTTTATCTGGACAACCACGCCTATCCAGCGGTGAACATGGCTGGGTTTATCGCGTTTGGGGTGCCGGTACTGCTCACCTTGATGTCGCTGCTCACCGGCACGATGAACTGGTTCTACGATTACGGCTGGTTCACTGGCTCTGCACTGGGCGCCATCGTTTATTTTGTTGCCAGCCAGGTGTTGGCATCGTCTAACCAAGTGGGGCCTGCCCCCATCATGGCCAGTGAGGTATCCAAGCACTCTTAGTACCCAGACGGGTCAAGCGGGAATAGGGCAAATCTCGGCCGAGCGCTGAGATTTGCCGTGTCTATTCAGCGCGTTTGATATATCCCAGAAATGCATCCACCACCCGATTGGGGCGCCGGTCATGGCGGGTGATTAGCACAAACGGAATACGGTAGTGCTGGGAGCTAGTATGAAGGGCGCGCATTTTGCCTGCGCTTACCCATTGTTCGGCGACATGCTCGGGTAGAAAACCTATAAACCGCCCGGTCAGAATCAGAAATGCCGCGCCTTCGCGATCAGAGGCAGACGCTTGCAGGTTGAGCGCTTCATGCGCATGGCGTGCGGTATCGGGGAGGGGGTAGCGAGGTCGAATCGCTGGGTGGTTATTGAGCTGCGTTAGGCTCAGCGCCTCGTTGGGCACGCCGAACAGCGGATGACCGGCGGCGCAGTAGAGGAACGAGGGCTCATCATAGAGATGCCGACTCTCCAAGCTCGTGGGCAAATTCACGGCAGGCACTACGCCGACGTGTAAATGACCATCCATCACGCCTCGAATCACCGCATCGGATGGCTCCATATGGATATGCACCGTTACCTCGTGATGTGGCGCAGTGAGCGCTGTCAGCGCATGGGTCACATCCATCGCGGGGAGCGTGACGAGGTTATCGGTAATGCCGATATTCAGCTCGCCTTTGACGGTATGGTGTAAGGCGTTGACGTCGCTTTTAAACGTTTCCAGCGCGGTAAGTAGCGTCAAACCCGCCTGGTAAATCTCTTTACCTTCTTCGGTTAAACTAAACCCGCTACGGCCTCGCTGGCAGAGTGAGAACCCCAGCCTGCCTTCCAAATCGTTCATGTGCTGACTAATCGCCGAACGACTGATGCCAAGCGTGGTTTCCGCTGCCGTAAAACCGCCGCATTCAACCACCGTTTTGAAAATTCGAATGAGACGAATCTCGTAGTCGCTCATTTGGCTCAGCGATGCCATAGCAATTCCTTAGTACGCAGCCTCTTAACCGATAACGTCACGCTTTTTAACGTATTGCCTATGATAAAAACTGATATACATCCCCTAAGCACCGCGGCACTATCGGTATAAACCACGTGTCAGCCCGTGTGGCGTACCGTTGCTGTTTTTTACACTGTATCAGGTGTCCTTGTCGGGTGCCTGCCTAAGGCCTCTGCGCGATGTCTATTACTGCCAATGATGTAAATGATAATGCACTGAAGGTTATTCCTACCTACCGCCGCCAGCGGAGAAACGTTGTGGCGGCTTATCTGTCAGCGCTTTTCGTTATAACGTTACTGTTTAGCTGGCTAATGAGAGAGCAGTATCAACAAGAAATGACGGCAGCCGAGTCACGGATTACTGCGCGTTCTAATGTTGTCAATGAATGGGCAAAGGGTGTTTTTGCGCAAAGTGGTCAAGCGCTATTCGGACTCGCAGAGTTACTGGCGCTGCAAGGTATGCCTGAAGTTGGCAGTGCTCAGGCGCTGCAGCGGACCTTAGGTAATCTTACCTTATATATACCTATGGTTGATGAGATTGCCGTGTTGGGGGCTGAAGGGCGTACGCTTGCAAGTGGCAGCGACGATGACAATGCTAATGTTGATATTAGCGAAACGCAGTTTTTCAATGCGTTTAAGCAAGGCGGGAAGCGGGAGCTAGTAACGCCGCTTTACTGGTCTGAAAGTGAACAGCAGTTCTATTTGTACCATGGCCGAGGCTTAGTTAGCCCAAACGGCGATTTAGTAGTCGTTGTAATTGCTCGCATTGTTCCGCGCGTATTTGCAGATGCACTTCATCAGATGCATGTGTATGAGGGAGAGAGCATTGCATTGATCGATTCTGATTCGAAGTTAATTGCGAGACATCCCTCCCCAGTAGAGCAATTCCCTATCGGCTTGAACATTGCGAGTACGCAAACTTCTCAGGACGAGGCAAGAGAGCTGGAAAGTGGGGAGACCGCATGGTCATCAAGAGCGGTCTCGCCCATTGATGGTCGTGAGCGTCTATTTCGTATGCAAAGAGTAGGTGATTACCCAATGCTGGTCATAGTGGGTGTTGATCTTCGCCATCTGCTGGCTGGGTGGCGGCAGCGCGCTTTGTTACTAACACTGATCATGTGCGCTCTTGCACTGCTTGGGTTCTGGGGCGTGCGCCACTATCTCAATCGATTGGCGTTAGCCGATCAATTGCAGCAGCGCATCCTAGAGCGTGAAGAAGCGCGAGCTGAAGCGCAAATATCTGCCGCTGCCTTCCAAACGCATTTAGGGATTCTTATTACCGATGCAGAAGGTTTTATTCTTAAGGTAAATGAAACTTTTAAGCGTATTACCGGGTATGATGACGCTGATGTGATCGGTAAAAATCCACGAAAATTCAACTCTGATCATCACAACGCAATGTTTTATCGCCGTTTATGGAAGCGACTTGCCAAAACAGGCAATTGGGAAGGCGAGATTTGGAACCAGCGTAAGAATGGCGAGCTTTTCCCAGAATGGCTAACGGTCAGCGCGGTATATAATTCCTCGAATGTGCTGACCCATTACGTGGCCACCATGAGTGATATCAGCGAGCGCAAAGCCGCTGAGCAAGAGATACATCAACTGGCATTTTATGACCCATTGACCGGGCTCGCCAATCGGCGCTTGTTTATGGACCGCATTGGGGCTGCTATTAAAGAGCTCCATCGCCATCAGCGGTGCGGCGCACTGCTCTTTGTCGATATCGATAACTTTAAGCAAATCAATGACACTCTTGGCCACTATGCGGGTGACCAGCTATTGCAGAGTGTGGCTCGGCGAATGAGCCAAATGTTACGCGATACTGATACCTTAGCGCGGCTGGGGAGCGATGAGTTTGCAGTGTTAATAGAGGGTGTTGACAGCAGTCATGCGCAAACCATTCAGCTTGCCGAGCGTATCGCCTATAAATTACTGGCGACTCTTAACACGCCCATCGTGCTTGCCGAGGAGAGTGTCACCGTGTCGGGCAGTATTGGCGTTACCATCATGGCTAGCAATGAACACAGCGTAGACGACTATCTGCAACAAGTGGACATGGCGCTGTTTCAGGCTAAGAGTAACGGTCGCCGCGGCGTATGCTTTTTCGATCCTTCAATGCAGGCAGCGCTGTTGGCCCATGTAAAATTAGAGGCGGACCTACGTCAGGCGCAAGAAAACCGGCAGTGGACACTTTATTACCAACCCCAAGTGGATCACCTCGGCACTATCACCGGCGTGGAAGCGCTGCTACGTTGGCAGCACACAGAGCGCGGCATGGTGTCACCGGGTGAGTTTATTCCACTGCTGGAAAGCATGGAGTTGATTAACGATGTAGGTGAATGGGTATTGGAAAATGCCTGCTTTCAGTTGGCAAGTTGGGCACAGAACCCATTGCTTCGAGAATTGACAATATCGGTTAATATTAGCCCACTACAGTTCCGTGATGAGGATTTTCTGTCCCGTGTAGAAAGGGTATTTGCGCGCACTCAGGTACCCCTTAGCCGCTTAAAGCTGGAAGTGACTGAATCCCTATTTGTGGAAGCACGCGATGAGGCTAGGGAGAAAATGCTGGCCCTTAAAGCACACGGCATACGCTTTTCACTGGATGACTTCGGCACCGGCTACTCGTCGTTGGCTTACTTGGCTCAGTTGCCGTTGGATCAGCTAAAAATTGACCAATCGTTCGTGCAGCAGGTGCTCGAAAGCCAAGCCAATGCAGCGATTGTAGAGAGTACTATTGTCCTGGCCGAGAGTCTTAACTTAGAGGTGATCGCGGAAGGCGTCGAAACAGAGGCGCAGCAGGCGTGGCTATTGGCGCATGACTGCTATGCCTATCAAGGTTACCTGTTTGGACGCCCCGCCCCCGCCGAGGAGATTGAGCGACTGATAACAGGCCAGTAAATTACTCCTGTGAAACTTTGAGCCTTCCCTTTAAACCATCGCCATGGAGTGCAAGCGGGCTTCGATAGCTTCGTTATTAGGTGCCAGGGCATCGGGAAGGATAATTTCCAAGCGGGAGTCTTGCCGCCAGGCGCTGTTTTCGACGCTCAGTGTGCCTTGTGCACGATTGAGACGCTTCCAACCACTGCTGGTGTGGAACACGCCTTTAATGCGCGCTTCCGGAGGCAGTTCTCCCAAGCAAGTCGCCAAACGATCCAGGTCAAAGCGTTCACTTGGATGCCAGCGTAAGCCGGTGCTGGTATAGCCCAATGCGGCGCCAATTTCTCGCTGCGCCTTGCCAGGCGCCGGGGGGAAGTCAAAAAAGCTGCCTTCTAGGCTTGGCGCTGCCGCCAACTGCTGGTGGCTGACGGGCATGTCAAGATCGCTCCCTTGTGCTTGCCCGCTCTGTGCTAGTCGAGCAAGAGGGAGTTCGCCCTGGGTGGCTTCATGCACCCATTTGCGGGGTGGCCAGCGCTGCGCCACAAAGGCGTGAGCAGCGTCGAGCTGTTGAGGAGTGCTCTGATCAAGCATCGTCAGTGCCACGGCATCGGCCATGTCGAGCTGATCGCGAAAGGTGTCATGTTGCCTTGCGCGCGGGTCGTCCAGTCGGCGCGGGTCAAGGGTGGCGATAATGTCGCGCACTTCCACCGCCTCGCTGAAAGCGTCGCCACGCAGTAGATCAAGTAGGCCTGCCGGGTGGCCAAGGCCGGATGGCTCGATGATGACCCGGTCTGGTTGGCTGCGGGCGAGTAAATTCACCAGCGCGGCTTGTAACACAAAGGCGAGCTGGCAGCATAGGCAGCCGCCGGGCAAGCCTTTGATAACGACATCATCGCGGGCATCGAACATCGCTTGGTCGATGCCGATCTGGCCAAACTCGTTGACTAGGATAGCCCACGTTTCATCCACAGGCTTCTGCTCGATCAGGCTGTGGATAAGCGTAGTTTTGCCGCTACCTAAAAAGCCGGTAATGATATGTACCGGCACGTTACTCTTCGTTTTTTTTGCCAACCCCGCCAACGTCTAGCCCCCTGTCATGTTCATAAAGCGCACCACTTGGACGTCACCATCGGTGGTAAAGTGGTGGCGCTCTGGTTTGAGCGGCAGGGCGTTGATAATCGCCTCTTTCAGCGCCTGCATATTGCCGGGGTGGCGGCGTAGCACAGCGCGAAGATCCACCGAGTGCTCATTGCCTAAACACAGCAGTAAACGGCCTTCGACTGTCACCCGCACACGGTTGCAGGTATCGCAGAAATTGTGGCTATGGGGCGAGATAAAACCGATGCGGCTGTCGCTATCGCTCATTTTGAAATAACGCGAAGGGCCAGAAGTCGTTTCGGTCGTAGGCGTCAACGGGTAACGTGTTTCAATTAGCGATTGGACGTCATCGCTAGAATAAAACGTTTCCGCGCGTGAGTGATCCGACACATCGCCCAGCGGCATCTCTTCGATAAAGCTAATATCGAGGCCCTCCTGGCGGGCAAAGGTCACCAAATCAACCACCTCGTCATCGTTACGCCCTTTCAAGATGACCGCATTGAGCTTGATACGCTTGAATCCTGCTTCCTGGGCGGCATGGATGCCGTCAATCACTTTGGCTAAATCGCCCGTGCGGGTGAGCTGTTTGAAGCGCTCAGCATTCAGCGAATCCAGGCTAATGTTCAGCCGCCGAAGGCCGCTGGTATATAGCTGCTTGGCGTGCTTGCGCAAGCTGGCGCCGTTGGTGGTCATGGTGAAATCATTAAGGCCTGGCATTGCCCCGATTTCATCGACCAATTGCTCAATGCCGCGGCGTACCAGCGGCTCGCCACCGGTCAGGCGGATCTTCTCGACGCCAAGCTCGGTGAAGGCGCGGGCCACCATGGCGATCTCTTCAAGCGTGAGTACCTGGGCGCGGGGTAGAAATGTCATCTCCTCGCTCATGCAGTACACGCAGCGGAAATCGCAGCGATCGGTAACCGATATCCGCACATAGCTGATGCGTCGGCCAAAGTCGTCGATCAGTTGCTGGGTAGCGGGTTGTTGAGTCGGTCGTTGCTCGATCATAGCCATCCCGTTAGTGGTTGTATGTTGACCACTTCTCCTGGTTGCGCGCCGTCCTGGTCGTCGGCAAGTTCGATTAAACAGTTAGCAGCTACCATTGAGGTTAAAATACCTGAGCCCTGTGCGCCGGTACTGTGTACATGTAACTGTCCATTCTCATCAGTATGGTAAACACCGCGAATAAAGTCAGTACGCTTTAAGCGACTTTTTAATAGGTTATCGGCGATCGCCTGCAGGCGATGGGGTGGCGCCATGGGCTGCTCATGAAGCCGGTTCAGCAGCGGGGCCACGAATTGTAGAAAGGTTACCATGACCGCCACCGGATTACCGGGCAAGCCAACAAACGGTGTACGCGCGTCGCCTAGCCAGCCACAGACCATAGGGCGGCCCGGGCGCAGTGCCACGCGCCAGAATGCCAAGCGGCCCAGTTGTTCCAGTGCAGTGCGGGTAAAGTCGGCTTGACCCACCGACACGCCGCCGCTGGTAATCACCAAATCGCTCTGATCAGCGGCCTGCTGCAGGGCCGTTTTGGTCGCCTCTAAGTTGTCGGGCAGGATGCCTAGGTCAATGACCTTGGCGCCTTGCTCGGTAAGCAGGCCGATCAAGGTAAAGCGGTTAGCGTCATAAATGCCTGCTTCCGGTAACGCTTTGCCGGGGGCAGTGACTTCATTACCCGTGGAAAAAATCGCCACGCTAGGCCGTTTATAGACGGCTACCTCGGCATAGCCTAAGGAGGCGATCAGCCCCAGCGCCGCCGCGTCGAGCCTTGCCCCCGCCGGTAGCGCCGTGTCGCCAATGGCAATGTCTTCCCCGGCTTGGCGAACATGCTGGCCGTGTTTGAGGCGCTCTGGCGACGCAATGATCATATGCGCGGGCTGATCGTCTTCCGGTTCGTGCAGCTGTTCACTCATCACCACGGTATCGGTGCCCGGCGGCAGTGGGGCGCCAGTGGTAATGCGCACACAGTGGCCGGCAGGTACTAGCTCACGGCGATACTGTCCGGCCAACACCTCACCGGCTAACGGCCAGTGCGTTTGTTTGGTGCCAACGCCTTGTTTGGGCAGGGCCAATGCCACACCGTCCATGGCCGCATTGGTATTTTGCGGCACGTTGATGGGTGCCTGTAGGGCGGCGGCCAAACGTCGGCCGTGAGCCTGCGCCAGCGGGATCTTTTCGCTTTCCAGCGGGCGTTCGATCAGCGTAGCGAGTGCCTGTCGCGCCTCGTCAACGCTGAGCATCTGCTCGCCAAGGTCAAAGCAGGAGAGCGTCATCTGAGCTCCTTCGTGGCGGATGTCAGCAGCGCCTCTTCCAGGCGCAACTTCTCCTCCTCGGTATTCAGGTTGGCAAAGGCGTCGGGGCAGTCCGACATATCGACCTTGCACCACGCATGGCGAGCGTACCAGCGGTCGATCTTGCGCTCGCCTTCGGCAAGCGTGGCGGCCAAGTCATCGGCTAATGAAGTGCGCAGCAGCGCAACGACAGGGTGCAACCGCTCGCCATCAAAGGCGACGGCGATATCATGATCGCCAATGCCTGCCACCATGCGTGCGACTAAGTCGTCAGGCAGGGCGGGGGAGTCGCAGGGAGCCACCAGCAGCCAAGGCGTTTTGGCCGCACGCAGGCCGCTGTAGATACCCATTAGCGGGCCTTTGAAGCCGGTTTCTTCATCGGCCATCACGCGATCGGCAAAGAAACGGTAGGCGTCGGCATTGCGGTTGGCGTTAATCAGCAGCTCAGCCACTTGGCCCTCAAGGCGTTTGACGACATGGCCGACTAGCGGCAGGCCGGCGAACGGCTCAAGCCCTTTATCACGGCCACCCATTCTGCGCCCTTCGCCGCCCGCGAGAATCATGCCGGTGAGTTCGTGAGTGGGAATCATGAGCTTGCCTCTTTCGATGAACGAGCCTGCGGGGGACGATTAGGTATCTCATCCAACGCCAGGCGATTGTGGGTATTAATAGCCTGGAAATGGCGGCCTTTCGCGCGGGCAATCAGCATGACGCCGAAGCGTTCGGCCAGTTCAACGCCTTTTTGGGTAACGCCGGAACGTGAGACCAGCACGCTAATGCCCATTTGCGCCACTTTTAGCACCATTTCAGACGTCAGCCGCCCGGTGGTGTAAAAGATATCGGCACCGGCACTGTCGGCTTGTTGCAACCATTGCCGCCCTGCCAGCGTATCTACCGCGTTGTGCCGACCAACGTCCTCGACAAAGTCGAGCACTTCGGTTTGTCGGCAAAGCGCGCAGCCGTGAACGGCGCCAGCGCTGCGGTAGGTCTCATTATAGGCATTAAGATTTTGCAGCAGCTGATAGAGCGATGATTGTGCCAGTTGGGTCTCGGGCAGTGCCGTCAGCGCCGTTTGATCGAGCAGTTTACCAAACACCGTGCCCTGGCCGCAGCCGGTGGTGACGGTACGCGTGCTTAATCGCGCCTCTAAATCTTCGGGTAAGTGGCGCGTGATCACGATCGCTGCTTCTACTTCCCAATCGACCTGCACGGCGGCTAAGTCAGCCGCGGCACGTAACAGCCCCTGGTTGCGTAGATAACCCACGACCAAGGCTTCCGGATCATCGCCCAGCGTCATCAGGGTGACGATCTCTCGCTTATTAAGGTACACGGTGAGTGCCCGTTCAGCGGCAATTGCCTGCTGGCGCGAATCGCCGTACTCATCCACGATACTGATTTCGGTAGTGGCCGGTAGGCGGGCTCGGCTTATCTGAAGGGTAGGCTGAAGGGCGGGCATCCATGAACCTCTCAAAAGAGTTCTCGCAAAACGACAGGGTTGACGATGATGGCGCTGGGGATGCTTACTTGTCTACCCATTCAAGCGCTATCCTTATTAGTACGTTTTTTTCAAAATACGTTTTTTCTTCGGACCATTTCTTCACATGTCATCCATGCAAGGTTCAGGGTATTCAACATTATGAGCGATAACTTACGCCCAATCAGCATTACCTTGGTGGCCGAGGCCAAGCAGGTGAAGCGTTTTACGCTGACCCAGTGGCGCATAGCAGAGCTTGCGCTGGGCGATCAGGGCGACAATGTGCTCAATCTACAGCTTTCGATGACCGAGCGTGCCGCTTACCGCTTCAATTTGACGTCGACGACGCCGCGACTATTTGTGCGGGCAGGCTTTGCTGGGCAAACACCCAAGCCAGATGCCATCACCGCCAGCCAGGACGTGGCGGCCGGTTGGATGGACGGTGAGCAGCAGGTGCTGGAAGCCGCCATGCCCATGGCCATCCAGGTCTGGCTTGAGAACTACCTGGCACGGCATGGGGAGGCGCCAATGGAAATGCGCAAGAAAAAACGCAAAGGGGCGGGACGCGCCAAAGACACGCCCTCCAAGGAGCAGCCGTAATGAGCCGCTTGGAACGCTGGTCGCGGTTGAAACGCAACGTCGAGACAGAAGAAGACGTATCGACCGCTTCGCAACAAGATCTGGCGGCGGTTGACGATGTGCCCGCTGACGCCGATGCAACGCCTCGTCACGAGGCCGGTCCGCCTGATGCTGATAACGAACACCCTCAGGCACCGCCTGAGCCAGGCAGCTTAGACCACACCTTGCCAGACCCTGAAACGCTGCAAGCGGGCAGCGACTTCAGCGCATACATGGTGCCGGGCGTCAGTGGTGCTTTGCGTCGGCAAGCGCTGAAACGCCTTTGGGCCACCGGTAACTATAACGTGCGCGATGGCTTGGACGATTACGACGCCGACTACCATAAGCTGCTGAAACCGATGTCGTCGGAACTGGCGGGTAAACTTCGCCAGTGGACTCATAAAATAGAAGAAGCCGTGGATAAACAAGTCGCTGAGACCCAACCCGAGGGTGCAAAAGACAGCGATGAGCTAGAATCGCCGCTTACCGCGGATGACAGTGACAGCCGCCCAAAAAATGCTTCACTAGACGACCAGTCTGATTATTTATCTGGCGGTGAGAAAAACACCTAGCCTGTTCTGAAAATAAATGAAAAACAAAGCGTTGAGTGGCATTGAAGGCGCAAGCGTTGGAAGCGTTGACGGTAATTAATTTGGCAAAGTGTGGTTTTCGCCATAGGCTTAACTTAGTTTCCGCACATTGTTATGCCACAATAGTTAAATATATAACTCAAAAATATAATAAGAATTATTCACTGACCGTGAGAATGCATGAATCAACGAATCCAACTGGCGTCCGTAGACGACCAGCGTAATGCCGAGGCTAGAGAAACGGTACGCCGACGTATCTCTTGGCCTGCCAATTTAACGCCCGCCAATGTGACTTATCACAGCCGTGGTCATGCGCTGTTAATAGGTACTTCCGCTGACGTAAACGCTGCTGCGCGCGCGCTTCAAGGCCGCGGTCTGGCCTCGCTCACGCTACTAGTGACCGAGCCTGCCGCGATCGGCCAAGCCAGCGAGATGACGGATACAGTCGCTGCCAGCGAACCGGTTGTCACCCAAACGCTTAGCAGCCACCAATTGGCTCAGCTGCGCATCAATGGTTATCTCGGGGCTTTTCGCGTTCAGCTTGACGAGGAAGATGCGCCGCTGGATCTTGCCCGAGCGTTGATTGAGCGCGACAGCTTCGATCTAATTCTCGATCTTGCGTCAACCACTCATACCCAGCGCTGGGAGCTACCGCCTCCGGGTTATGTCGTCATGCAGTGGCAAGATGTTGAGCAACGCAGCGAGATCCTCGACAGTTTTGTGGGGCTAGTGGGTGAGTTCGACAAGCCGCGCTATTTCCAGGTCAATAGCGACCTGTGCGCCCACTCCACCAGCGGTAACATTGGCTGTACCCGCTGCCTGGATGTATGCCCAGCGGATGCTATTTCCAGTGTTAAAGGCCGGATTGAATCTCGTATCGAGATAGACCCTTACCTTTGCCAAGGCGTGGGAAGTTGCACCAGCGCCTGCCCTACCGGCGCCATTGAGTTCCGCTTACCTGAAACGCGCCGCCAGCAAGATACGCTCTCCGCGTGGTTAGCGGCTTACCGTGAAGCTGGCGGTCAAGTGCCGGTGCTGCGTTTTGTTACCCATGAGTCCCAAGACGCCGAGCGTGCTGCCGGGGTAGTACCCGCCGGGCATGTCATTGATGCACCGCTAGAAGAGTTAGGCGCCGCCGGCCACGACCAGTGGCTAACGGCGCTGGCTGCTGGTGCCGCCGAAGTGCGTATTCAACTGCATCCGGGGATGCCCGCCCGCTTGAGTGCCTTTTTGACCGCTCAGGTCGCCCAAGCGCATGCCTTATTAGCAGCGCTGGGCCATGACCGCGCGAGGGTCTCGTTGATCGAGATTGCCGATGGGGCCGCGCGCGACGCACTGCCGGTAGGTACGCCGCTGACCGATGCGCCGCTGAACCTGCCAGAGCCGGAAAAACGTGCACGCTTGAACCGTGTGCTGGCCCGGTTAGCAGAGCTGGGTAACCCAGACGAGCAGCGGGCCGCGGTACCCACGGGCGCGGCGTATGGTGCCATTCAGGTAGACAGCGATGCCTGCACGCTTTGCCACGCTTGCGTCAGTAACTGCCCAACCCCGGCACTCAAGTCTGGCGGTAAAACGCCTGCGCTTAGCTTTTTGGAAGCTGACTGTGTGCAGTGTGGTTTATGTGAACAGGCCTGCCCAGAAGATGCGATTACCTTGCTGCCTGGTTTCCTGGCCTCCAGTGCCCGTGAAACACGTCATATTTGCCACGAGGAAGCCGCTTTTGCATGCATCAACTGTGGCAAGCCGTTTGCCACTGTCAGCACGGTCGCTACTATTAAAGAGAAGTTGGCCAACCATCCTTACTTTGCAGGTGATGCCATGATTCGCCTGGAAATGTGCGAGGACTGCCGGGTAAAAGATGTCTGGAAAACCATGATCCGCGATCCCGACGCGCAACTGAAGGTATAAGCTGATGACGGATGCACTGCCCACGCTGAAAGAAGCGGATGCGCTACGCGCCGATATCTATCGGCTATTGGCCACCTTGCTGCGTCAGGCGCCTGATGCCGAGTTGTTAGATTGGTTGGCTGAACTGGATATTGAACAAGACGGTAGTCGTTTGGCCGAGTGCTGGCATGTGTTGTCAGTCGCCGCTAAACGAGCTGACAGCGAGCGGCTAAGACAGGCCCACTTCCGCCTTTTGGTCGGTGTGATTCAAGGTGAAGTGGTGCCGTATGCCTCTTGGTATCGCAACGGCGAATTAATGGAAGCAGCGCTTGTGGCGTTGCGCCAGGATTTACGAGCACTCGGTTTTGAACGTAGTGAGCATACCCGGGATCCCGAGGATCACCTGGCTGCCTTGTGTGAAGTGATGGCAATGCTGATCGACGCAGCTAGCCACGAACAGGCTTACTTCTTTAGTCAACATTTAGCCCCTTGGGCGGCCAGCTGTTTTGCCGATCTAGGGCAGGTAGACACCGCTTTCTATGCAGCGCTGGGGCAGTTAGGTAGCGCTTTTATGGAGAGCGAAGAGGCTCGCATGCAGATAGATGTGGGCCATGCGCCAGTGCGTATCGTTGAACATTAACACTGACGGCACAGGCAGTACGTGCTAAAGCTGAGAGATGAACTGAGGGTCGATGCCCACGCCATCGATAACAGCAGCACCCTAATAATAAAAGCTAAAAGCGATTAATAATCAAAGCTCTTTATAAAGCCCCGGTTAAAAGGCCCTGTATAAAAAGCATGCAAGAGGAGAGACCCATGCATCAGTCACACAATCCTGAGCGCCGCCGGTTTATGAAAACCGTTGGGTTGGGAACCGCCGCTGCAGGCGCTGCAGCGGCCGTCGGTCATGTCACGCTGGCACAGGCTGACACTGCTCCCGCCAAAAACCAAAAACAAACGGTTAACTACCGTGAGACTGACCACATCCGTGCATATTACGCCTCGCTGCGTGACTGACGGCGGAATGCCAGGAGATTTGCCATGCGTTTAACTCGCAAAACAGACACCCCCAAGGCCTCCGGGCTGGGAATTTCCCGCCGTCAATTCCTAAAGCGTACGGGGGCAGCGACGGGTGGAGTGGCCGCTGTTGGTTTCATGGGCGCGCCGATGATGAAGCGCTCGGAAGCCGCGGACAAAACACCTGTACTCGATTCGCCGGTAGAGACTAAGCGCACCATCTGCTCCCACTGTTCAGTGGGTTGTGGCGTTTATGCGGAAGTTCAAGAGGGCATTTGGACCAAGCAAGAGCCGGCCTTTGACCATCCGATCAACCGTGGTGCGCACTGCGCAAAAGGCGCCTCGCTACGCCAGCACGGACACTCCACGCGTCGTCTTAAATACCCGATGAAGCTGGTGGCTGGTGAGTGGGAGCGCATGAGCTGGGAAGACGCCGTTAACGAAATCGGCGATAAACTGCTAGCGCTGCGCGAAGAGCACGGCCCGGACAGCGTTTACTGGTTGGGCTCGGCGAAGTTTAATAATGAGCAGGCGTACTTGATGCGCAAGCTTGCTTCGCTGTGGGGCACCAACAACACGGATCACCAGGCGCGTATCTGCCACTCCACCACCGTGGCGGGTGTGGCGAACACCTGGGGTTACGGGGCGATGACCAACTCGCTCAACGACATGCATAACAGCAAGGCGATCCTGTTCATTGGCTCTAACCCCAGTGAAGCGCATCCGGTCGCGATGCAGCATATCCTGATCGCCAAAGAGCGCAATAACTGCGACATCATCGTCGCTGACCCGCGCTTTACCCGTACCGCCGCCAAGGCTAACAAGTACGTACGCCTGCGTCCTGGCTCGGATGTGGCATACATCTGGGGCCTGTTATGGCACATTTTCGAGAACGGCTGGGAAGACAACGAGTACATCAATCAGCGCGTTTACGGGATGGACGAAGTGCGTGCCGAAGTGGCCAACTTCCCGCCTAGCGTCGTTGAAGAAGTCACCGGCGTTCCCGAAGCTGAGATGTACGATGTCGCCAAACGCCTTTCCGATAACCGGCCTGGCTGTGTGGTCTGGTGCATGGGCGGTACGCAGCACACCACCGGCAACAACAATACCCGCGCTTACTGCATTCTTGAGCTAGCGCTGGGCAACATTGGTGTCTCTGGTGGCGGCGCTAACATCCTGCGTGGGCACGATAATGTCCAAGGGGCGACTGACCTTGGTCTTGGCTGTGACTCGCTACCGGGTTACTACGGCTTGGCGGAAGGTGCCTGGCAGCACTGGGCGCAAGTATGGGATGTCGACTACGAGTGGATCAAGGGTCGCTATGACGATACCGAATACGCCGATGGTCAGCCCATGTATAGCCCAGGGATTACCGTGTCGCGTTGGGTTGATGGCGTGCTCGAAGATGACGAGAACATCTCTCAGCGCACTGCGCTAAAAGCGATGTTCTACTGGGGCCATGCGGTTAACTCCCAGACCCGCGGTGTCGAAATGCAGAAAGCGATGCAGAAGCTGGAAATGATGGTCATCGTCGACCCTTATCCCACCGTTGCTGCCGTTATGCATGACCGCACCGACGGTGTTTATCTGCTGCCCGCCGCCACCCAGTTTGAAACCACCGGCAGCGTTACCGCAACGAATCGCTCGATTCAGTGGCGTGACCGCGTGATCGAGCCGCTGTTCGAATCCAAGCCAGATCACGAAATCATGTACCTGTTTGCCCGCAAGCTGGGCATTGGTAATGAACTGGTGAAAAACTACCAGATGAATGGCGATGAGCCGTTGATCGACGATATCCTGCGCGAAATCAACAGAGGGATGTGGACGGTCGGCTACACCGGGCAAAGCCCTGAGCGTCTCAAAGAGCACCAGCAAAACTGGCACACGTTCAGTTTTGAGAACCTGCGCGCTCAAGGTGGCCCGGCCGATGGTGACTACTACGGCTTGCCTTGGCCATGCTGGGGTACCCCGGAATTCGGGCATCCCGGTTCGCCGAACTTGTACGACACCAGTATTCCAGTGATGGAAGGCGGTATGGGCTTCCGTGCCCGCTTTGGTATCGAGCGTGACGGCGTTAACCTGCTGGCGGAAGGTTCTGCTCCTGTCGGCGGTGATATCGACGACGGCTATCCGGAGTTCAACGACCAACTGCTCAAGGATCTGGGCTGGTGGGACGACCTGACGGCTGAAGAGAAAGTGGCCGCTGAAGGCAAGAACTGGAAAACCGACTTCTCCGGCGGTATTCAGCGTGTGGTCATCGAACATGGCTGTGCGCCCTACGGTAACGCCAAGGCACGCGCCGTGGTCTGGACCTTCCCTGACCAAGTGCCGAAGCACCGCGAACCGCTTTACACCACGCGCCGTGACTTGGTTGAACGCTTCCCCACCTGGGACGACTTCGACTCCATCATGCGTCTGCCGACCATGTACAAGACCATCCAGGATCGTGACAACAGCGGCGAGTATCCAATGATCCTCACTTCTGGGCGACTGGTTGAATACGAAGGGGGCGGCGAAGAGACCCGCTCCATGTCGTGGCTTGCTGAGCTGCAGCAGGAGATGTTCGTCGAGATCAATCCAGCGGATGCCAACGATCTGGGTATTACCGATGGCGATCAGGTCTGGGTCGAAGGGGCTGAAGGGGGCCGAGTGAAAGTCAAAGCGCTGGTCACGCCGCGTGTTGATCGTAACGTCGCGTTCATGCCGTTCCACTTCGGCGGCATGTTCCAAGGCGAAAGCCTGCACGATCGTTATCCGGAAGGGACTGTTCCCTACGTCATCGGTGAGGCGGCTAACACCGCCACCACCTACGGTTACGACCCGGTGACACTGATGCAAGAGACCAAGTGCACCATTTGCCGCATTGAGCGGGCTTGAGCTTAATAAAAAGCCCCGACCGACCTGACAGCACGACGGTGCGGGAGCCATCCCGCACCGGCATGAGGAGAACAACATGGCTCAAATGAAATTTATGTGTGACGCCGAACGCTGCATTGAATGCAACGGCTGCGTCACCGCCTGTAAAAATGCCAACGATGTCGAATGGGGCATTCAGCGCCGTCGCGTAGTGACACTGAACGACGGTGAAGCGGATGAAATGTCCATCTCTGTTGCTTGTATGCACTGTGACGATGCGCCCTGCATGGCCGTCTGCCCGACTGACTGCTTCTACAAGACCGATGACGGCATCGTGCTGCATGACAAAGACCTCTGCATCGGCTGTGGCTACTGCCTCTACGCCTGCCCGTTTGGCGCGCCGCAGTTTCCCCAGCAGGATGCGTTTGGCGAGCGCGGCAAGATGGATAAATGCACCTTCTGCGCGGGCGGCCCTGCCGAAAGCAAAGAAGAGGAGTACGAGAAGTACGGCTCCAACCGCATTGCCGAAGGCAAGCTGCCGCTGTGTGCCGAAATGTGCTCTACCAAAGCGCTACTGGCGGGCGATGCCCAAGACGTTGCCGACATCTTCCGTCAGCGGGTGGTTCACCGCGGCCATAAAGATGGCGCTTGGTCCAACAACCCTCAGGCCAGTGCCGATAACCTAGCCTATGATGCTGCCCATAAAGGGTAAGGAGGCGTGTCATGAACCTGTTGACTGCACAGGCACCCGGTGGGGTGCCACGCTCAGGTAAAGGGCTCGCCCTAGGTATTTGGCGCTTTATGTTGGTGGCGCTTGCCCTGGTGCTAAGTCTCGGCTTGACGCAAGTGGCGGTGGCCCAGGCGGACCCTGACCGCGAAATGACCACCGCTGCGCCTGGCATTACCGCCGAGCAGTGGCGTCAGGTGCGAAGTGGGGAAACCGGGCCTAACTACCGTGATTCGCGCTTTGACAGCAACTACAGCCTGATCAACTCAAGTGGTGAAACCTGGCGGGAGATTCGTAACCGCTGGGTGTCACCGTTTGGTTTGATCGCCGTATTTGGCATGGCGGGGCTGATTGCCCTGTTCTACTTCATTGTGGGACGCAAAGAGCTTGAAGCACCGCGGACAGGTCGCCTGCTATTGCGCTGGACGCTAATGAAACGCGCACTGCACTGGACGGTCGCGACGCTGTTTATCGTTCTGGCGCTGACCGGTATGACGTTGCTATTTGGCAAGTTCGTGTTCCGGCCACTGTTTGGCGATGGGATTTGGGCCTGGATGATTGCCGCCACGAAAGTGCTGCACAATTACCTGGGGCCGATCTTCGGCATTCTGCTGGTGATCTTGCTGGTCAGCCTGATCAAAGAAAACATTCCCAAAAAGCACGACTGGGTGTGGTTCAAGAAAGGCGGCGGCATGATTGGCAAAAAGCATGTCGATGCGGGCTTTGCTAATGGCGGCGAAAAAGCATGGTATTGGCTGCTGGCAACGGTGGGCCTATTGGTGATCGCCAGCGGGTTTGTGCTCGACTTCCCCAACTTCAACCAGGGTCGCGACACCATGCAGTGGGCGAATATTATCCACGCGGTGGGGGCACTGGGGCTAACGGCCGTTTCTTTTGGCCATATCTACATCGGCACCTTAGGCACCGAAGGCGCCCTAGAAGGGATGACCACCGGCTACGTCGATGAGACCTGGGCGAAGGAGCACCACAACCTGTGGTATGAAGAGGTTAAAGACCAGACGCTATCGGAAGAAGAGGTGGCCGCTCGAAAATCATCGGGTAGTAGCGGTGAGCCATCGGCGCCTCGTCCCAGTTAATGACCCATGATTAACACCTAAGACACCGCCTTCCGGCGGTGTCTTTTGTTATGCTGAACCCACATCATTTTGTTAAAGGAACGGTAATGTCAGCGTTTAATGAATTGGACCCCTCGACACGTACAGAGCTTGAAGCCGCTGCGTTTCGTCGCTTGCTACAACACCTGGACGATAACAAAGACGTACAAAACATTGATCTAATGGTCCTGGCGGACTTTTGCCGTAACTGCCTCTCCAAGTGGCTGGTCACCGCCGCTGACGCTAAAGATGAATCGCTGAGCTATGAAGAGGCCCGCGAGTATGTCTATGGCATGCCTTATAGCGAGTGGAAGGAGCTTTATCAAGGTAAGGCGACCCCGGAGCAACTGGCAGCGCTAGACGCGCGGCAAGCCCGAAAAGGCACGAAGGAGTAAGCTCATGGAGCCAATGGTAGCGCTGAATATTGCGGTGTTAACGGTCTCTGATACCCGCAACGAGGAGACGGATCGCAGTGGCCAAGCCCTGGTGGAAAGGCTAACCAACGCCGGCCACACGCTGATTGAAAAGCGTATCGTGCCTGATGATGTCTACCGTATACGCGCGGTGGTCGCCGCGTGGATAGCCGATACAGACGTCCAGGTAGTGATCACCACGGGCGGTACCGGCTTTACCGGCCGAGACTCTACCCCCGAAGCCATCTCCGTGTTACTCGACAAGCGCATTGAAGGCTTTGGTGAACGGTTTCGCCAACTCAGTGGTGAAGAGATCGGCAGTTCGACGATCCAGAGCCGCTGCCTGGGCGGTTTAGCCAACGCCACGGTAGTATTCTGTTTGCCCGGCTCCACCGGCGCCTGCCGCACCGGCTGGGATGGCATTCTGGCCGAGCAATTGGATAGCCGCCACAAGCCCTGCAACTTCGCCAACCTGGTCATCCCAGGCCGGGGGCAACATGGCTGATTTACAGCCGCTTTCAGCCGCGCTTGAGGCGCTACTGGCAGGCGTGAGCGCACTAAAAGCAGAGAGCGTTCCATTGGAAACCGCCGGCGGGCGTGTGCTGGCCGAGGCCGTCACAGCGCAGTTGGATGTACCGCCGTTTGATAATAGCGCGATGGATGGCTATGTCTTACGCGCTGCCGATGCTGGGAAATGGCTACCGGTGAGTCAGCGCATTGCGGCAGGCACACCTGCCCAGGCGCTTGCACCCGGTAGCTGCGCACGAATTTTTACCGGCGGTGAGATTCCTCTAGGTGCTAACTGCGTGGTCATGCAAGAGCGCGTAGAGGTTGATGGTGAGCGTGCGCTGATACCAGAGGATATCCCCGCAGGGGACAACGTTCGCAGCCGCGGCCGCGATGTGCGGCAAGGCAGTGTGCTGCTCAATGTCGGTGAGCGGCTTGAAGCAGCGGCTCTTGGCCACTTGGCGGGGCAGGGCGTGACGCACGTGAGCGTGCGCAGACGGCCCCGTGTGGCACTGCTCTCGACCGGTGATGAGATCATCGATCCTGGCACACCGTTAAAGCCGGGCCAGCTATATAACTCCAACCGGCCGATGCTCAAGCGCTTGCTCGAAAATTTTGGCGCTGAAGTGGTCAGCACCGTTAGTGTGCCAGACAGTTATGCCCGCACTGTTGAACTGTTAACGGCTGCTGCCGATGAAGCCGATTTAGTCGTGACCACTGGCGGCGTGAGTGTGGGCGAAGAAGATCACGTTAAAGCCGCACTAGAAGCGACTGGCCAGCTTGATATGTGGAAACTGGCGATTCGCCCCGGAAAGCCGCTGGCGCTGGGCCGCTTGCCTCGCGATGATGGCAGTCAGGCGCGTTTTGTAGGGCTGCCTGGTAACCCGGTCTCAGGTTTTGTCGGGGCTTGGCTTTTTTTGCGCCCGCTATTGGGGGCAATGGTGAACTGCCCGGCACTGGGTTCTCTGCCGAGTATTACCGCTAAGGCTGGGTTTGCCACCTCGACGGGGCCTCGCGAGCACTACATGCGAGTAACGCTGGCATTTACGCCTGGTGGCGTGACCGCCGTGGCGTTTGAGGATCAGAACTCTGGCGTGCTTTCGTCGTGCATCAACGCGGACGCTTTCGCGGTGATTCCGCCCCACAGCGAAATAGCCGAAGGCGATACGATCAGCTGTTTATGGTTGGCAGGCTAGGACTTTTGCAGCTTAAGCTTGTTGGCGTCCAGCAGGAGTACCAACTGCTGCCCAACGAAGGTGACCCCGCATAGCGCCGGTGAGTGACGGCGCGACTGGAGCAGTGTGGGTATAGGGTAAAGTGAATGGGCGGGTAGTTGCTGTAGCGTAATCTCGCCATTCACTCCCAGCTGCCAAGTGCTGGCGGTTGGCGTATCGCGTAAAGTCAACCAACGGCTTGGCTGTTGGGGAGGCTCATCTCCTTGATAAAGCAACGAATGGGCATCAATTACGCGGGCAGCCGAAGGGTGCTCGGTCATGGCGAGCACGTGACTCGCTTCCAAGGCTGCGCGATAAGGCCCTACCTGGAATAACACCAAAGCCACTAGTGCCTGCGCTTGCGAATGGTGCTTCTCAGCCACCTTAACCCAGCCCCTGCTGGTAGGCGTCAAACAGCGCCTCAGGATCAAGCAGTGCCAGCGCCTGGCGTTCATCGATTTGCCATAGCGCGCAGACATCGTCCAGCGTTTCTATGAGGACGCCGCTTCAAATTCCTGCCGCTTTGACTAATAAAATCATGCCACTAGGCGGGGCTGCTAGCGTCGATAAACCGAGCAGTGAATTTAGGCTAATGACCGATTCAATGTTACCGCGCAAGTGCAGCACGCCCTCGGTCGAGGCGGGAAGCCCTGGCACGTAATAGACAGGCTGATCGCGGGGTAAAATTTCACTCACTGCGCTGCCGGGCAGCGCAAAGCGCTGGCCCTGATAGCGCAGCGTGGCTCGCAACAACACTATTAAGTAACGCTCAGGGTAAAGAGGTGATGAGCTTTCTGCTACTCTGCGCGTAAGAGTAACACTTAAATCAGACATCTTGATTTCAGCGTTTTTTATGAGTGATGTCCAGTGTTTGTCAGCGAGAATGAGGGGGCGCTTTTATACGATGGCGTGGGGAACAAAGCAGGAGGAGTCTTTGGTGATTCGGCCAACATCTTCGCGAATACCCATGCCGCATGCGCGGTCGCCCACGACCCAGCTGCCGATTAACGCGTGGTTGTTACCAAAGCGCGGCATCGGGTGGTAGGCCTGGCGAATCCAGGGACTATCGGTGTAAGGGCCACCCACCGCTTCGCGCTGGCCTGCAGGCGTGATCAGTTCCACGTTACTGCCTTCCCTGGAGAAGAACGGTTTGCGCACCCAGCCAGCTGGCAGCGCTGGGCTTTGGGAGGTTTCAAAAAAGGCCGGTAACAGGTTGGGATGGCCTTTAAAGTGTTCCCATAGGAGGGGCAAAATTCCCTTATTGGAGAGAATGGCCTTCCAGGGGGGCTCGAACCAGTGGGTGTTTAACTGAGGAATGACCTCGCCGAAGTCATCATCGGCCATCTCTTCCCAGGGGTAGAGCTTGAACAAGGCGTGGATGGGCTGGTTATCCAGGTCGACGAAGTGCTCCGCCCCCGGGCGCAGGCCAATATCCTCCATATAGATAAACGGTGCCTTGAGCCCCGCTTGTACCGCGACATCCTGTAGATAGTGAACCGTAGCGCGCTCTTCGGCGTTATCTTTGATGCAGGAGAAGTGCAGCGTACGCGCGTCAATACGATCGCCCAGGTGCGCCATGGCATTGATCAAGCGCTCTTGAATGGAGTTGTACTGATCCGCATGGCGGGGCAGGATCCCCTGGCTGATGGCTTGTTCAAGCCACACCCACTGAAAAAAGCCCGCCTCATAAAGTGAGGTAGGCGTATCGTAATTGAGCTCGAGCAGTTTGGCGGGGCCATCACCAGCGTAAGCAAAATCCATCCGTCCATACAGATGCGGCTGCCCTGAGCGCCATGAGTGATGGATGCTGTCCCACATATGTTCGGGCAGTGCCAAGCGCTGCATCAGGGCGTTAGAGTGGCAAACCTTATCGACCAGCTCCATGCACATCTCGTGCACCGCTTCGGTAGGCCCTTCAATATCCCGCTCTACCTGCTCCATGGTGAACTGGTAGTAGGCATCTTCTTTCCAGTAAGGCTCACCGTCGATGGTATGAAAATGGAAGCCCAATTCGTCGGCCAGGGCCTTCCACTCTTTGCGTTCAGGGATATCGATTCGCAGCATGGTGATGTTTGCCTAGAGGTTATGAACCCCAGCCGCCGCGGGCCGAAGAGCGTGAGCCGAAGCCGCGGCGCTGAGAGCTCGCCACGGTGTTGCGCATCGCTTCGTTACGCTGGGAAACCCGCTGGGTGGCTTGATTGGTCGCGGTATTCCAGTTGCCCTGATTTTGTCGATTGCGGTACACAGGCTCTTGATAAACACGCTCAAAGGAGCGTCCCCGGTTGGTGTTGGACATCATGCTGCCGACCATATACCCCATCATGGCAGGCATGAACCAACTTCCTCCCGTACTGCCGGTGGCCGCCTGAGATTGCTCCTCGGTGGGAGCCGTGCACGCGCCTTCGCCATTTTCAGCTTCACACTCTTCTAGGGTGCTATAGCGCGGTACTTCTTCTAATGAGGCTTCATAGGCGTCTTCGCAAGCGCTGCGCGTGTAGACATTCTCCGCGACGCACTCGTCGACGCTTTGAAAGCTGCGTGGCTGGTCAAATTCGATATCGGTAATCTGCTCTTCCTGAGGCGGTTGGCCACAGGCGGTAAGACCAAAGGCGCTGGCGCCCATCATTGCCAGCGACAGGCGTGCGCTGCGCTTGCGTCGCGGCAGGTGGGGCGTGTGATCGTGTTTAGACATGCGGGCTCTCCTTTACCACGTCGTTATTACCAAGTCATCGAAGCGGCGTTGAGCAAGCCGACGGCTACCGCCACGCTGGCCATTAAAATGCCATAGGCCTGATGGCCTTCGGTAATATGTTGAGACAAGCTTTCTCCCTGCTTACGCAGAAAGAGCTTAACGGCGAAGAAAGTGGCCAACTGGACGATAAACGCGACCACACCCCAAAGCACAAAATCGATAAAATTGATGGAGTGCGCCATCGCGCTATAAAGCGGGATGGTAAAACCTATAATCGAGCCGCCGTAGGCGGAGGCCGCAGCGGCGTTGCCTTCACGAATCAGCGTCCATTCGTTGTGTGGGGTAATGCGGCTATAGCAGTACATAAAGGCGGCCAGCAGCAAAATTGCCGTCACGAGATAGGCAATAAATGATGGCAGACCGTAAAGATAATTCACCATGTTGTCAGTTCCTTTTAAGCGCGTTAAAACCGTTTTTTAAAGTTGGCTCTTGATGATCCTGTCACATTGCTTCGATATCGATCGAGGCGACATCCACCCCGACGTTGTGCACAACCATAAAGCTGCCTTCACCATCGCTTTCAGCGCTGACCAGTAAGTACTCCATGCGCTCGGTGTCTTGTATGGTGCGCTCATATAGCATTGTATGGTGAGTCACCGCGCGGGCAGACATGCTCTCGGTAGACATCACCTGCTCTTCAAACACCACCGCTGGCGACCACAGACTGTCGCCACTGCCCCACACCCGCTGATACGTGCATTCGCGGGTCTCATCGGTCGTTGACGTAAGCGCAATGGTTTGCGCACCCAGGCTGTTGGGCTGTTTATCGTCGCCGTTAATCACACCATCGAACTCACTATCCGAGAGGTGGGCAACACGGTAAAAGTCGAACAGCTTATATTCAAGTACCTGACCATGCTCAATGTTGGCCTGCAGCCAGGTATCGTTATCCAGATAGAAGCGCACCAGGTGCGCCCCCTGGCCTAGATCAACGTGGCCGACGGCGGCGATGTGATGGTAAGCATCGTCGTCCCAACGAAACAGCGCATCCTGATGGGCGCGTAGGCCGATCAACTTGATATTGACACGCCCATCCAAGCGCAGGCCTTCAAGGTCTTCCTGGCTGACGTCCATCGGCAGGCCGGCGGCTACCGGTCGGCCCTTGTCCGGCTCAGGCGGCGGCTGCGTGGTAGCGCGAAAAAGGGCTTTAAGGTTATTAAGCATGGCCTGCCTCGTGAATGCATGGGAAAAGCTGAGCGCGACACTTACGCCTGGGGCGTGTTTTTCTTCGCTTTCAGGCGTGCGAGCATATCGTCTGCTTTACGCTCTTGACCGCCAATACCGGCCGCCTTGAGACGCGCTTCCAGAGAACTGCCGCTCTCTTCGGCCGCCATTTCGTCAGCGGCGCTCATCTGCGCTGAGTTAAGCTGCTGGCGCTCTTTAATGCGTTCCAGTGACTCCATGGCACTGCTCATGGCGCTGTTCTGCCCGGAGTGGCGAGACGCCACCGCAGACTGCGCTTTTTGCGCTGATTCGGTGGCTTTGACCACGCTGACCTGCTGCTTGAGCTGGCGAAGCTGGTTATCGGTGCCGCGAATGGCGCCCCGCAGCTTTTCGATGCTGGCGTCATACTCGCTAACGATCGCGCGCTCCGCTTCCAGGTCGTCCTGCAGAGCGACCATGCGCTCAGCCACTTCTACCGCCAGCGCTTCTTCGCCCTTATCCAGGGCCGCTTCAGCGCTTTTTTCCAGCTCGGCAATTTTGCTTTCCAGAGTATCGGCTTTATTGCTATTCAGCTGGCGCTGGCCCATGAGTCGGGTCAGTTCGGTTTTAGATTGGCTCAAGTGTTTTTCCGAGTCGCGAATTTCCTGGTCTAAAATACGCAGCGCCTGGGAATCCACCACCGTTTGTCCGGTTTCGTTCGCTTTACCGCGCAGGGCGGTCATGATTTTACTTAACATAAAAATCTCGCTGATAAGTCACTTTGAGAGCGACACTGGTAAAAGAAAGGGGACGGAAAATTGACGCACCCAACCTTAGGCAAAGTGCGTTTGAATCAGTTCAGCCACTTCCATGGCGGCGCCAGCGGTGGCGTGCAGTTCAGCACAAATGGATTCGAGCTTGGAGTCGCCGAACAACTGTCCATAAGCGACATAAAAATCATGGCCGTCGATGTCGACAATACCCACAGAGGCGAGCGGTAACGCAATGCCCTGACGCAGCAAAACCTCATTTAATTCAGCGCTATTGTTAACGCTGGCCACCGCCGTAATGGGCGCCATGGCGATCCATTCATTTTCGCTGCGTGACAGGGTGATCGGCAAGTTGCCGTAATCCGTAAGCTCCCAGACCAGGGTCTGGTTGACTTCATCTAAACTGATCGTCGCTTGGGGCCACTCGATGGCCGCGTCCTCATCGTTGCCGGGCGCTGGCTGGCTTACTAATTGATATAGCTCGCTGGCGGTGATGCCACTAGTGACGGTAGGCGTAGTCAAGGCGATTTGCTCCATCGTTCGGTAAGTGGTTTTACCTTAACACTTAGTAGCGCAAATGGTTCATTTAAGCGTCTTGCCGCATGCCAAAAAAAGCCCCGCGGGGTGCGGGGCAAAAAGGGAAGAGCGCTTATATAGGGAGGCTGGGCATTCAGGAGGCGCGATAAGTGTCGTTAAACCGCTTACGCAGTTCGTTCTTCTGTACCTTGCCCATGGTGTTACGCGGCAGTTCATCGACAAAAAACACCCGCTTGGGCTGCTTGTACTTGGCCAATCGACCGTCTAGGTGCTTGATCACTTTCGCTTCTTCTAACTCAGCCCCTTGCTGGCGCACCACCACGGCGGTGACGCCTTCGCCAAAGTCAGGATGCGGCAGGCCGATCACCGCCGATTCAGCGACTTGGTCAAGTTCATCGATGACCTGCTCCACCTCTTTGGGATAGACGTTATAGCCGCCTGAAATGACGAGGTCTTTATCGCGCCCGACGATGTGCACATAGCCCTGTTCGTCGACCATGGCGAGATCGCCGGTGATGAAAAAGCCGTCGTCCAGCAACTCTTCACGGGTTTTTTCGGGCATCCGCCAGTAGCCGATGAACACGTTGGGGCCGCGAATCTGCAGCATGCCGATCTCACCTAAAGACACTTCATCGCCATTTTCGCGATTGGTAATGCGCATTTCTACACCGGGTAGCGGCATCCCAACGGTGCCTGCGCGGCGGGCGCCTTCGTAAGGGTTGGAGAGGTTCATGTTGGTTTCAGTCATGCCATAACGCTCAAGAATCGCATGGCCGGTTTTGGCTTCGAACGCTTCGTGGGTTTCGGCAGTAAGCGGGGCGGAACCTGAAACAAACAGTCGCATCTGGGCGGTTACCTCGGGCGTCAGTCGTTCGTCCTGAACCAGGCGGGTATAAAAGGTGGGAACGCCCATCATCACGCTGCCTTGGGGCAGCTCTTCAAAGATCACATCGGCATCGAACTTGGGAAGGAACAGCATGCTGGCGCCCGCCATTAGCGTGACGTTGCAGGCAACGAACAGGCCATGGGTGTGGAAAATCGGCAGTGCATGGATCAACCGATCCTCGGCGCTGAAGTGCCAAGCCTTCACCAGGGTCTCGGCGTTAGAGGCGAGGTTTTTGTGCGTTAGCATGGCGCCTTTGGAGCGCCCCGTCGTGCCCGACGTATAAAGAATGGCGGCTAGGTCGCGTTCATCAAGGGCGACGATATCTTCTCGTGGGGTCGCCTGTTTAGCCGTCTCCATCAGGCTGCCATCCGCGGCGCTACCCAGGGTGGCGATCGCCGGGCAGCCGGTTTCAGAGGCAAGCCCTCGTGCTTGCTCTTCAAGCTTAGGTCGGCAGACGAACAGCGCAGGCTCGGCATCGGTTAAGAAGTAGCGGATCTCATCGCCGGTATAGCCCGTATTGAGGGGTAAATAGACACCGCCGATGCGCAGGCAGGCAAGGTAAAGCAGTATCGCCTCGGGGCTTTTATCCACCTGCACCGCGACACGATCGCCTTTTTGAACGCCCAGCTCGGTCAGCGCACCGGCAAGCTTAGCGCTGATATCTAGGGCGTCGGTATAACGGTAGCGGCGGCCTTCACGGGTGGTAATAAAATCGGCCTCTGCGCGCTCACGCATTTTTTCCGCAAACGTTTCGAATAAATTATGGCTCATTTGGTGGTTTCTCCCTTGGCCAGCTTACGAGCGCGCCGAGCAAGGTCGCGCACCTCGTTGGAGCAGGCAACGGTGCCCTTGGCTGTATAGTTTTCGTGGTTGCGTTCGATATCGTCCAACACGTAGAGGTAGTTGACCATCAGGCCTGCGGCCTGTTTAAAGCCCTTGTCGGAGATATCGCCCAACCAGTTAATGCGGTGCAGCTCGGCACCGTTACCCAGGTGAAAGCGTGCCACCGGATTGAGGGGCAGGCCGTGCCGATTCTTCTCTTCGACCAGGTAGCGCGCGGCCAATGGTCGGATCGCGGCTTTCAACGTCTCTTCGCGGGTTTGATCTTGATGCCAGCCCGGCGTTTCAAGCCCTTTGAGTGATTTGCGTAGCGATTCGGGAAGCTGCTCATCATCACGCTGTTCCTGTAGCCACTGGGCGAAGCCGGGCACCGGGGAGAGGGTGACGAAGTACTTCAGCTGCGGCAGTTCTTGGGAGAGCTCTTGCACCACCTGCTTGATCAAAAAATTACCAAACGAGATGCCGCGCAGGCCGGTCTGGCAATTGCTGATCCCGAAGAACGCCGCTGTATCGGCGTCTTCAGGATCGTCGACCCCTTTTTTGCTATAGCTGCTCTCGCCAGACAGAATGGGCTGTATTCGGCTTGGCAGACCCTTGTGCAGGGCGACTTCTACAAAAATCAGCGGCTCGTCGCCAATCGCCGGGTGGAAAAAGGCAAAACAGCGCCGATCGCGCGCATCCAGACGCCGACGCAGATCGTCCCAATCCTGTATTTCGTGCACGGCTTCGTAGCGGATGATCTTCTCAAGAATCGACGCAGGTGTGTTCCAGTCAATGCGCTTGAGCATCAAAAAGCCGCGATTGAACCAGGAGCCAAACAGGTGAGCGAAGTCGTCGTCAATGGCGGCTAGTTCCGGCTGTTCGCGAAGCAGCCCCAGCAGGTCTTCCCGCATCTTGACCAACTCGTAGGTGCCGTCGCTGGCCAGGTTTAAACGCCGGAACAGCTCTTGGCGCCTGGGCTCGCAGGCTTCGAAGAGGCGCTGTAGCGATTGGTTATCGCGGGCTTCCTGGTACGTGGAGTAGGCCGCATCGATGGGGCCGGGCTCTGCTGCAAAATCGGTCGCCAAACGGCCAAAGAAGCAGCTCTTCTCAGCTTCCGGAAGCCGCTGGTAAATCGCCAGTGCGCGGCTTGCCAGCGCGATACTGGAGGCTTCACCGTCACTTTCCAACAGCTTGTGGCAGGCTTTGACCAACTGCTGATGGTCTGGCGTCAGCGTTTCAGGATGGCGGCGGCGCAACAGGGCATCACGTTGGGTGATGTTGTTGAACAGCTCCTGCAAAAACATCATGTTCATGGTCGAACTCCTTACCCCATGATCAAGTTGGGAAGCCAAAGCGCGATGCTTGGGAAGAGGCACAGCAGCAAGATACCCAGCACCATGCAGAGTGCGTAGGGCAAGCTTCCCATCAGAATGTCGCGCAGCGAGATATCGGGCGCGATGCCTTTAATAATGAACAGATTGAGCCCCACTGGCGGCGTGATCAGGCCGATCTCCAGATTGATGGTCAAAATGACGGCAAACCAATAAGGGTCGAAGTTGGCCGCCAGGATGATGGGCAGCAGTATCGGCGCGGTCATGACAATCACCGCCACGGGCGGTAGGAAGAAACCAGCGACGAGCAGGAAGAGGTTAATCACCCCCATCAGTGCCCAGCGATTGATCTCCAAACCAGCAATCGCGGCCGCGACCGTTTGAGTGATAAACATGGACGAGAGCGCATAGGCGAACACTTCGGCGGTGGCGATCACCAGCATGATCATCACGCTTTCGCGCAGCGAGTCGCGCATGATCAGTTTGATCGGTCCTAGCTGCCACATGCGGTAGATAAGAATGGCTAACGCTAGGCAGAGAAATGCCCCCACGCCCGCTGCTTCTGAAGGGGTTGCTACCCCGCCATACAAGGCAAACAGAATACCCGCGACCACGCCTAGGAAGGGCAGCACGCGCACTAAAGCCTTTAGGTTGGTATCGACATTCTGCTTAACATTGTTTTTGAGCCGTTCGACGGACTCTGCCATCGGGTTGTTGTAACCCCCGGCCATTTTGCAAGCAATCATGGTCCAGATCATAAACAGACCTGCGAGCATAAAGCCCGGCACCACCCCGGCAATGAACAGCCGACCAATGGAGGTTTCGGTGGAGATACCGTAGATGATCATGGTGACCGACGGCGGGATCAGAATGCCTAAGGTGCCCCCGGCGGCGATACAACCCGCAGCAACGCCATCGGGGTAGCCACGCTTGCGCATTTCAGGAATGCCCATTTTGCCGATCGCCGCACAGGTGGCGGGCGATGAGCCCGAAAGCGCAGCAAAAATAGAGCAGGCACCGATATTGGATACCGCCAGGCCGCCGGGCAGCTTGCCCATCCACAGATCCAGCGAGCGGTAAAGGTCACGTCCGGTGGGGGAAGACGCCACCGCCGCGCCCATCAGGATGAACATCGGAATGGCCACGAAGCCAAACTCGGCAATGCGGTCAAAAAACGTTTCACCGAAGTAGGTAAGCTCAGTAAGGCCGCGGTCATAGAGCAGGGCGAGTAGCGATACGCCGCCCAACGCAAACGCAATAGGGGTGCCGATAGCCATCAGCGCAATCAGTGCAATGGCAACGATAATGCCTAAGGTAATGGGATCCATGCTCACCCCTCTCCGCGTAAGATTTCAGCCACATACTGCAGCGACAGAAGGGTCGCGCCGACGGCCATGGGCAGCAGGGCGGGCCACAGTGGGGGGTTCCACACCGAGCCGGTGGTCCACTCGCCGTGCAGCGCCTCAAATACATAGATCCAGCTGGCATACGCCAGGGCAGCACAGAAACCTAATCCAAACAGCGAGGCGATCAAACGCATGATGGTGCGAGTAATGCCGCCTAGCGCATCGGGAACAATGGTAATGGCGACATGGCCGCCGGTCATCAAGACGTAAGGGCTACCCATCAGCATGGCGCCGGTGACGGAGAAGATGGTGAATTCGGTCTGCCAACTGGTGCTCATGCCCAGCAGATAACGTATGAATACCATCTGACAGATGACCAATACGCCCGCAATAAACATGGCGCAGGCCAAATAGGCGGAAAGCCGCGAAAGCTTATCCATGACGCGAATGTAGCCGCCGATAATGCCCCCTCGCGCAAGGGCATTGTGAGTCGTTGCAGGTGCCATAATTCCCTCGTCAAGCTGGTCATTTCAGCCAGCTAAGCAAGCATCAGTTGAAAGCGGCCATTCCGAGGGGAATGGCCGCGCCGTTAGGCGATGAGGAGTTGCTTACTCGACGGCCAGCGCCGCATCAATAATGGCTTGACCGTTGGGAACGTTCTCGGCGAAGTTTTTGTACGAGGTTTCGCGCGCAATCTCTAGCCAGGCGTTGTAATCGTCCTCGCTCATGCTGACCACCTCTACGCCATTTTCTTCGTAGAGATCGACCATTTCCTGATCAATGGCGGCGGCTTCTTCAGCAAAAAACGCTTCAGCGGCTTCACCCGCTTCCATCAGTGCCGCCTGCTGCTCTTCGTTTAGCCCTTGCCACACCTGCTCAGAAATCAGAATCGGCTCGTACATAAACCACAGTGCGAAATCACCCGGCTCGGTCAAGCACTCGACCTGCTCGTAAAGGCGGAAAGAGATGAATGACATTGACGAGGTGTTGGCGGCGTCCAGTACGCCGGTTTGCATGGCGGTGTAAACCTCGGAAGAGGGCATCGAGGCGATGGAGGCACCGGCCGCTTCGAGCATCTCTTCAAATGCTGGCCCGGCAGCCCGCAGGTTCTGACCCTCGACGGTCTCAGGAGAGGTGATGCACTGCTCGCTGGAGGCAAAACCACCCGAAAGCCAAGCATCGGCCAATACCCGGCCACCGCCTTCCTGAATAACGGCTTTGATCATCTCCATATATTCAGAGTCATTCAGCCGTTGGGCATGTGCTTGGTTACGCACTAGGCCGGGCATCAGCGTGGCAGAGAACTCAGGGTGCCGCCCGCTGGCGTAATCCAGAGGGAGTGAGGTGATGTCGAGACGACCACGCGCCAAGGCGCCCCACTGTTCGCGGGCCTTGAAGAGCGATTGGCCGGGGTAAACTTCAATGGTAAGCCCGACATCTGCATCGGCCACTTCGCGGGCCATCATTTGTACCATTTCATCGCGTACGTCCCCTTGGCCACCGGGGAACTGATGCGACGCGCGCAGTACGGTATCCGCTGAGGCATGCGAAGCGGCAATGGCAAGACCGAGAGCGGCGGCGGTTGAGAGTAGATAGCGTTGCATGTGCATCTCCAACGTTGTTGTTATGTGTTTGGATGAGCTTTATATGTTTATCAGTCGAGCTGATATATATATCAATAGGCGTTACGTATGCTAATGTCAACTATATGACAGTATTAAAGCGGTTAACGTGAGTTGCGATCCAAGGAGGTAAAAAATGACGGGCACTAAGCGATCCAACGCTCAGCGATTAAGGGATTCTCTTGAGGATGACATCATTAATGGCCGCCGTTTACCCGGAGATCGCCTGGATCCCGAGGCGTTAGGCCGTGAGTTTCAGGTCTCGCGAACGCCCGTCCGTGAAGCTTTTCAGCAACTGGTCGCTAGCGGTTTGGTCACTGTTTCGCCTAAAAAAGGCACCTTCGTCGCCAAGGTGGGGATCGATCAGTTAATCGAAATGTTCGAGGTCATGGCAGAGCTTGAAGGCATGTGCGGCCGTTTAGCGGCGCGCCGAATCACCGAGGAGGAGCTGGCTGCGTTACGTGAAGCGCACCAGCGCTGCGAAGCCGCCGCCCTGGCCGGCGACAGCGACGAGTATTACTATGAAAACGAAGGCTTTCACGACTGTATCTACACCGCTAGCCACAATGCTTTTTTAGCCAGCGAAGCGCGTCAACTCAAGCAGCGCTTAAAGCCGTACCGCCGTCTACAGCTGCAGGTGCGCCAACGGGTCAATAATTCGCTCAGTGAGCACCAGACTATCGTCGAGGCGATCGAGCAGGGCGACCCGGTGGCAGCTCAGCGGGCACTGAGTGACCATGTGTTGATCCAGGGCGAGCGCTTTAGCGATTTCGTTTCCAGCGTACGCCGAATGGAGGGGCCGTTAGAAAGGACAGGTTGATGACGGTTTTAAGTCGATAGCGGTTATTAAAATGTCCGTATCGGTGGGGTAATGGTCCTTGCCGACATGAGGCGCTGCGCTGACACTCTCTCTAATGCTTCGATAACTCTTTTTGGAGAGAGACAGTGACTCGCCATATTGTTCTATTTGCCTACCCCGACTGCCAGCTGCTGGACGTCAGCGGCCCCTGGCAAGTGTTTGCCAGTGCCAATGCGTTAAGCCCCCAGCCGCTCTATCGGCTCACCCTGATAGCTGATGCCGTTGGGCCGGTAACTACCAATGGCGGTCTTGCTGTTCACGCTACCTATTCCTATCACCAGCTTCCCCAACTGCTGCCGCTGGATACACTACTGGTGGCAGGCGGTAGCGGTGTAATTCGACAGCGAGATATAGCGGCGGTCAAGCAGGTGCTTGGCGAGATCGCCCCAGAGGTGAGACGGCTGGGGTCGATCTGCTCCGGGGCGTTTTTGCTGGCGGCGGCAGGATTGCTAGATGGGTGTCGCGTCACCACCCATTGGCGTCATGCGCAGCAACTAGCCGATGAGTATCCGGCGCTATCCGTCGAGCCTGATGCGCTCCATATCGAAAGCAACGGCCGTTACACCAGCGCTGGTGTAACGGCCGGCATTGATTTAGCGCTTTCGCTCGTGGAAGCGGATCATGGTGCGGGGCTGGCCGGGCGAGTGGCCCGTGAACTCGTCGTGTTTTTGCAGCGGCCAGGCGGACAATCCCAGTTCAGTGAGATACTGCGCCGCCAACAGACGGCAGGGCCGCTGCGTCGCTTACTGGATCAACTCCACGCCGACCCTAGTGTGGATCATGGGCTTGAGAGCATGGCCGAGCTAATGGCCGTCTCCCCGCGCCATTTAACCCGGCTCTTTAGACGTTACTTAAACACCACACCTGCCGCTTACCTGACGCAACTTCGCTTGGAACAAGCACGCTTGGCCCTGCTCAGCAAACGCGAGCCGGTCTCCCTTGAGCGGCTAGCGCAGCGCTGGCGACTCGGTGGTGCAGAGCAACTACGCCGCCAGTTTCAGCGCTACTACGGCATCTCTCCTTCGGTTTATCGCCAACGCTTTGCGTCTTCCCACACCGATTCACTTCAGGAGAGTACACCATGCCTTTAACCGTCACCCTTCTATCGATCTGCCAAGCGCTGCTGGTTACGGGTAATGTCTTGCTGATTGCCGTCTCGCCGCTGATTGGCGCATCGTTAGCCCCCAGTACGTTTTGGTCGACCTCGCCGGTCGCCACCCAATGGCTTGGGCTGATGTGCGCGACTATTCCTGCTTCGTTGATGATGGCCAGGCTGGGGCGTAAGCGCGGCTTCATGCTGGGCAATCTCGTGGGTCTTATCGGCGCACTGATTGCCGTGCAGGCGCTGATTGGCGAGCGGTTCGGATTGTTTTTGCTGGCGACCTGGCTAATCGGAATCGGCATTGGCTTTGGTCAGCTCTATCGCTTTGCCGCGGTAGAAGCTGCGCCTACGCCGATGCGTGATCGCGCGATTGGCTTGGTAATGGGTGGCGGTGTGCTGGCCGCGTTTGCCGGGCCGTGGTTGGCAAGAGTAAGTCGCGAGCTGGGCGACGTGCCGTTTCTGGGCAGCTTTGTTGGTTTAGCGATGCTCTATGCACTGGCATTGGTGGTGCTGATGCTGATCCGGCTACCGCCTGCTTCGCGCACTCATGGCGAAGGCAATGCATTGCCGCTGGGTAAGATTCTTCGTCAACCCGCGTTTATCCTCGCAGTCAGCGCGGCGATGGTGGGTTACGGCGTAATGAACCTGGCTATGACCGCCACGCCGATCGCAATGGCGGGAGCCGGGCACCACTTTAACCACGTTTCGATGACCATTCAGTGGCACGTAGTGGCGATGTTCCTGCCCTCGTTCTTTACCGGACATTTATCCAGCCGTTACGGTGCTAAGCAGGTCATCGTGGCGGGTTGCCTGTTGTTAGTGGCGAGTGGACTGGTTGCTCAGTTGGGTATCGGTTTAGCCGGTTTTAACGTGGCGCTGATTCTGCTGGGGCTGGGCTGGAACTTTACTTTTCTGCCCGCCACTGGGCTACTTACTGAGAGCTACCGCCCGGAGGATAAAGCACGCACCCAGGCCGCCAATGAATTTTTAGTGTTTGGCACCGCCGCTATCACTGCGTTGCTCGCTGGACCCTTGGTCAGCGGCTTAGGCTGGGCGACGCTTAACCTAGTGTTGATCCCCATCGCGTTAGTGCCCTTGGCGGTGCTGGTGTGGCAGCACCGAGCCCGGCTGGCAAGCGCTTAAAAATCCCCCGGCGCGCACTGTAAGCAGGTTAATCCAAGCGCGCGCCACTGGGCGACCACGGCATCGCGGTCATCCAGCACCAGCCAAGGCGCAAAACCGTCGCTGCGCATACGCGCCAATAGGGCCTCTTTCACCGTTTCATCATCCACATGATCGTCACCTTCTGGGCGCAGGTACATGGCGTCAAAAGGAATCGTGTGGCGCTCCAGCCAGCGCTGGGTATGTTCACGGTGGCTGTCCGGCCGACCGCTGCAAATCACGATCTGCTGACCTTGGGCCTTGAGAATTTTGACCAGCTTGGCGACCGCTTCAATCACCGGTGCTTCGGCCATATGGGCAAAGAAGGGATCCCACTGTTTCTGGCTGCCCAGCACCCAATCGCTGACTTGGTGAGGGTGGAACTCGGCGAGCGTGCCGTCGACATCGACAATCACTGCGGTCATACAAAACTCCCTAAAGCGGAAACGGTGGTTGGGTAGGCTTGAGCAGAGAAACGCTGATCGGTGCAAAGACGTTCGCTCAGAAGCCTACGCCATGCGGTTAGTTCGTCATGGCTAAACGAGGTAAAAAGCGGCACCACTTGGACGGCGCCCAGTTGGTTGGCTAGGGCCACCAGGTGCGATGCGCGCAGGTGGACATTCCAGCGTTGCCAGCTTATGTCACCTGCCGCTAATTCGGTGCGGCGTTCAGGGGTGAGGTACCCAGTATGAAGCAGGTGGTGATCGGGCCAGTGTTGCGGCGTATCGTTGCAATCACAAATTAGCCGAAGGGTTGGCAGGCCGACGTTTTTTCGGGCTAAAAGCGAGCGAATGGCGTCGTCGTATCCCGGTCTTCGCAAGGCGGTGGGCAGGGCCAACAGCGCGGCCAAGTTATCGCGAATTACTGGGTCGATAGCGAGTGTTAACTGGCGTCGGTCAGCCTCTTCCGCCAGCCAGAGGGCCATTTCAAGGCCGCGGCCAGTTTCGGGCACCGGAAACGCCAGCGGTTGGTCAAGTTGTTCAGCAATCACTTGAACGCAATCCGCTTGAGATAGGTCGTAGCTGCCATAGGAAGCGTCTAGCATCGCAACATGCGCCGGTGGCGGCATATCAAAAGGAAAGAGCCGCGATTCAAAGCAGGCATCGCCGCTGTAGAAAACACCGCCCTCTATCGCTAAATGCAGCCACACACCGCCGAGTGAGTGCCCCGCCTGACCGGTGGTGACGGTGATACCTTCTACCTCTAGCGTGCCGCGTTCCGGTAGGGGGCGCCATAACCGGTTCTTGGGCAATGACTTAGCGACCAGTGGCGTGCAATAAAGCGGCACGTTTTCGGCTAGCTCAGCAACGCCGCCGATATGATCAATATGGTCGTGGCTGATGAGTACGGCGTCCACATCCAGTTGCCGCGCCCAGGTGATGGGTTCGCCGGGATGCAACGCGCCACCGGCGTCCAACAGAAGCCGTTTACCTTGCGCTTCAACGACTATCGCCGCCGGGCCTTTGTCACCTAAACCACTAAGAATTTCGATAGTGGCGCTCATTGGTCGGGCTCCAGACACCAGCCCTGCTGAAGGCTAACAGCCACCTGGCTACCCAAATCAGGTGCGCTGTGATGGTAGGCCAGCAGGGTTTCGCCAGTTGGCAGGCGCAGTGTGAGCTCATAGCGCTCGCCGCGGAAAATCACGCTTTCCACCTGGGCGGTAAGTTGGCTCTGGGTGAGGGCCGCGTCAGAAGAGGGCGTCGTGCTGATCTGAATATGCTCTGGGCGCACCAGTACCGTTTGGGTGCGCTCGGCCTCGATGGCGTTCAGACCACGCATCAAAGCGGCACTTTCGAGAAGCTTTCCAGGCCTGCCAGCCGCCACTTTAAGCTGACTGCCCTGGCCGATAAAGCCCGCTACCCAGGCGGTTCTCGGCTGGCTGTAAAGAGTTTCAGGAGCGCCCCATTGAACCAGCTTGCCCGCTTTCATCACGGCGATTTTATCCGCCAGCGCCATGGCTTCGGTTTGGTCGTGGGTGACGTAGACCAGCGTGGCACCCGTGCGCTGGTGAAAAGCGCGGAAGCTGTGCTCCATGGTGGCGCGTAGGTGGCGGTCAAGGTTGGCCAGTGGTTCATCCAGCAGTACCACCGACGGGTCGCTGACCAGGCAGCGCGCCAGGGCGACGCGCTGACGCTGACCGCCGCTGAGGGCTTGGGGCATACGATCCGCGTAGGCATCAAGCTCCACCAGGGCAAGCGCCTGCTGCACCTTTTGGTGATACGCTGCCCCGCGCAAGCCGCGTAGCTTGACCGGGTAGCCCACGTTGTCCGCTACGCTCATGTGCGGCCACAGCGCATAGGACTGAAATACCATGGCCATGTTGCGCTGTTCAGGCGGCACATGGGTATCGGCACTGGCCAGGGTGCGATTGCCTAATTGAATGCTGCCGTCGTTGATCTTCTCAAAACCCGCCAGCATTCGTAGCATGGTGGTTTTGCCACAGCCGCTGGGGCCGAGCAGGGCGACAAACTCGCCTGGGTTGATCGTTAGCGACAGCGAATCGACTGCCGTCTGCTCGCCAAAGCGTTTGGTAACCCGATCGATCGTTAGCCCTGCGGTGCTTACCCCTGATGTGTCTAACTCTGCCATGGGATGACTCCTTTGGGTAAACGCGGCGCCAGTAAACTGAGTGTCAGCATCAGCGAAGCAACCATCACGACCACCAGCACTGATACCGCAGAGGCCAGCACGCTTTCGCCGCCTTCATCGAGGTTGAAGATCAGTACGCCGAGGGTTTCGTTACCGGCGCTCCATAGCAGCGCTGACACAGTGAGTTCGTTAACCGCCAGTAGAAATACCAGCAGACCGCCCGCAAACAGCGCTGGGGCCACCAGGGGTAAAATAATGCTGCCCAGACGCCGCCAGGGGCCTGCCCCGGCGAGCTGTGCCGCCTCTTCAAGCGAAGGATCCAGCTGCGCCAGGCTAGCGGCGACAGGCTTAACGCAGACCACCAGAAAGCGCGCCAAGTAAGCGATAAAAATCAGCCCCAGGGTGCCGTAGAGCGCGACATTGATAATCGGCAGTGGGCGAACAAAGAGCAGAATGCAGGCAATGGCCAAGACCACGCCGGGAAGCGCATAGGGAATCTCAATAGCACTGAGTACCACGCCCCGCCAACGGCCCGGCAGGCGCTGTAGCCGATAAGCCAATGGTAGACTCAACAGCATCAGTACCACCGCCGCGCTGCCCGCTAGCCACAGGCTGTTGTTCACCGCTCGCCAGGTGGCGCCTTGGCGGCCCACGACCTCGGCGTAAGCATTCATGGTGGCTGTCTCGGCATTTAACGGCACGCCCATGGCGGGCACCAGCGAGCTGATGACCAAGGCAAGTAACGGCGCCACCAGAATAATCAGTAATATCCCAACCAGCGTGGCGGTCACCAGTGAGCGCCAACGTCCCAGGGTGAAATCGTGTGAACGCCCACTGTGGCCGCCCAGCCCGAAACGGCTGCGCGTCATTAGCTGTTGCTGCAGCGCCACCCCGGCCAGGGCCAATAAACCAATTAGCAAGGAGAGCGCCGCCATCTCTGCTAACACCCCGGTGCCGAAGTTGGCCATACGCTGGTAGATCAGCGTGGGCAGCACGTAATAGCCTGCAGGAATACCCAGCATGGCCGGGATGCCAAAGTTGCCGAGACTCGATATAAACGCCATCGCGCCCCCGGCGATCAAGCCGCTTCGAGTCACGGGCAGAATAATGTGGCCCCATACCTGAGTCTGCCGGGCACCGCTGATACGAGCAGCTTCGATCAGCTCCCTTGGCAGCGAGAGCAGGCTGGTGCGAAGAGCCAGAAACACCAGCGGGGCGCTCTGGATGCCCAGCAGTAAGGCGATGCCTTCTGCGGAGTAGAGCGGCTGCGGGCTGCCTAGCGGCGGCGCCACGCCAATACTTTTCAATAGCGGGCTGGCCGGGCCGAATAGCTGCAGCCAACTCAAGGCGGTAACCTGCGGCGGAATCATCATCGGCAGCATAAAGCAGAACACTAGCCACGCTTTTCCGCGCACATTGGTGAGCGTGATGGCAAAGGCGAATAAACTGCCCAGCATCAGGGCGATCAGCATGCCCAGCCCCGAGGTATAAAGGCTATGCCAGAGGGCTCGCCAAGTGCTAACGCTGTTAAGCACCTGCCACAGCGGTGACTGGCTGCCTTGGGTAAGGTCGCTCAACGCCTCGATCAGCAGGCGCAGGCTGGGCGCCAGGCTCAGCAGTACAATGGCGATCAGCAGGCTTGAAAGCAGCCAGCGGTGCTGGCTGCCGTACTTGGTGTCATAGGTCATGGCGGGCGTCATGTTTACCCGCCGAACAGGTCGCTAAAGCGCTGTTTGAGTTCTGCTTCCTGGGCCAGTGCCTGTTCGGTGTCGACTGGCATTAGCTCAATGCTATCGCGCTCAGGAAAGCCTTCCGGCGGAGCAACGTCGTTGTGGGCAGGTAGGTAGCCCTGCTGGCTGACCAGCTCCTGGCCCTGCTGGGAAAGCACGAAATCAACAAACTTTTGCGCGGCATCGACATTCTTTGCCCCTTGCATAATGGCGACCGGCTCGGTGACCGCACTCACGCCCTCTTCCGGGAAGACGAATTCGACCGGAGAGCCTTTGGCAGCTTCACGAATCGGCAGGAAATCCACCACGATGCCGTAGGGCTTGGTGCCTGCGGCCACGGCGTTAAAGACGCCACCATTACCGCCCTGTGCTTCTGTGCGATTGGCGTGCAGAGCGTCGTAGTATTCGGCACCTAATTCTGGATGAGCGCTAATCGCCGCCATATGGATCAATGCCGCGCCGGAGTAAAGCGGGCTAGGCATAGTGATCAAGCCTTCGTAGTCGGGTCCCAGCAGATCTTGCCAGCTTTTCGGCTGATGCTCGGCGCCGGTGTTATAGACAATCCCAGTGGTGATCAGCTTGGTGCCGTAGTAGTAGCCTTCTGGGTCATACAAGTCAGCGTCGTAGCCATTACGCTCATCGCTCAAGTAGGGCTGGAGGTGGCCTTCTTGTTTGAGCGACTCCATCGTCATGCTGTCGGCAATCAGCAGCACATCGGGGTTGCTCACCCCGGCTGAAAGCTCCGAGCGCAGCCGGGTCATCAAGCGCGTCGTACCATCGCGCACCCACTCCACTTCAATGTCGGGATAGGCCGCTTCAAAGGCATCCACGGTCTGCTGGGCATCGCTATTGGGCTGGCTGGTGTAGAGCGTCAGCGTTTCATTCGCCGCTACCTGAGCCGAAAGGGAAAAACTGGCTAACGCAACGGCAGCCGTAAGGGCGGATACCGGAATAGATAACAGAGGGCGCTTCGACATGGGTAAACCTCCAATGAGTGAACCCCACCTAAACTACTGTCATCTGCTTACAACAAAGTGACAGTACGCTTTCGTTCAGTCTTTTGTGGCTTTCGTTTGTCACGCTTTTTGCTTTCGTTGTGCTGAGAGGTGAGGATGCGCCAGTTCGAACGTCGACAACGGCTGCTGGAACGAATCCACAGCCAAGGCCGCCAATCGGTAGATCATTTGGCAGGAGAGTTCGGGGTTTCTGTACAAACCCTGCGTGGGGATATTCGCCATTTGGCCGAGAAGGGCTTAGTGCTGCGCCGCCACGGTGAGGTGATGCCATTTCCAGAGCAGGAAAACATCGGCTACGACCAGCGTCAGATCGTCAATGTGGCAGGTAAACGGCAGATTGCGGCACGCGCGGCCAGCTTAGTGCAGAACCATCAAGCGCTCTTTTTAGGCACGGGTACGACGGTTGAGCAGTTGGCCGATGCGCTAAGTGATAAGCAGGGTCTGCATATCATGACAAATAATCTGCACGCGCTGATTAAGCTGTGTCAGTTGAAGTGTGAGCTAGTGGTGGCCGGTGGGCGAGTGCGTCGTCGCGACCAGGATGTGATTGGCGGCGATGCTTGGCGATTTTTTCAGCGTTATCGTGCCGATATCGGCATTGTCTCGGTAGGGGGCATGGATAGCCATGGCCAGCTTTATGATTATAACGACGACGAAGTAATGGCCCGTGAAGCATTATTAGCGCATGCCGGTTATCGAGTGTTAGTGCTGGATAAAACTAAGTTTGACCTGCCACTGCGCTGCGCCGCGGGTCAGTTGGGAGATTACGATGCGGTAGTGACCGATGTGCCGCTGCCAGACAAACTACGCAGCCCGTTGGCTGCCCAAGGCGTTCGATTTCTGGCTTAGCACTAACGCTAACTGTGCCAGTATGGGGCAAACGCAGGCGTGCAAAAAAGGAGCGTTATAAATGTTAGACATCCTAAGCCATAGTGCCCTGGCTGGTCAGCTCTGTGGCTTGGTGGCACTGGTGATATGCGTAGTCGCCTTTGCCAGCAAAAACGATGATCGCCTATTGGTGTTACTGATTTCTGCCAATGTGGCGTTTGCGCTGCAATTTGTCTTTTTCGAGAGCTGGACAGCGGCTGCGCTAACGGTACTGGTGATAGTACGGATTGTATTGGCTCGCCGTTACCTGAGCAGTAAAGCTGTGATGGCGGGTGTCTTGCTGGCCAGCGGTATCGCCGCCACCCTCACATGGCAAAGCTGGGTGGATATGCTGCCGCTGGCGGCCATGGTGCTGGGAACCGTTGGCATGTTTTTAATGCGCGGCATTGCCATGCGCGTTTTTCTGGGGCTGGCTGCCTTTGCCTGGATGCTCAACAACCTACTCATTGGTACGATCGGTGGAACGCTTGCGGAAGGTCTGATTGTGGTCACCAATATCATCACCATCATTCGCTTAGTGCGAGCCAAGCGAAAATACCCTGACGTCTTTGAGGAGGTAGAAGAGCCTGGTGCTATTACCCAAGACGCTCAGGACTAACCCTTTAGCGCGTTGCCACCTGCGTTAACAGCGAGCGTACCTACTATGCTGAAGGACTGATGTTAAACAGCTGATTGTGAAAAAAGGAGGTAAGAGACCATGGCAGGTGGATGGGCAAAAGATGGCGCCGAGCAAGAGCAGATGGAAAGTACTCTGGACGACGCGGTGCGGCGTGCGCGTAGCCAACTGCCCTCAGGGGAAAGCCTTGAGCTGTGTGAAGAGTGCGGCGACACCATTCCCGAGGCGCGTCGCAAGGCTATTCCCGGTGTGCGCCTCTGTGTGGCGTGTCAGGAAGAACAAGATAAAGCACAGTCTGCTTTTAGCGGCTATAACCGCCGCGGCAGCAAAGACAGCCAATTGCGTTGAGCGTATTTCGCTAAATAGAGTGGATAATGCATGGGCTCGCCTATGTTTAAGCGTCGTGATCCGTATCCGGCAGGCGCTTGAAATAGATATAGCGATGTAAGCGAATAGTGGGGCGTAGAAGCAGTTGCACACTCCCAATTAAGAATAACCAAACACCCAAAGTCTTCAGACTGCCCTCGTAAAAGAAGCAGATACTGCCGAAGGTAAACCATAGGCCCGTTGGATGCAGACTCTGAGTGCAA
>NZ_DFBS01000012.1:0-152607 GCF_002366715.1 Halomonas sp. UBA3074
ACTCAGAGTCTGCATCCAACAAGTTTGCCTGCTCATTAGAGGCAACTCCTTTAGCGAAAACTTCCATGCCCAAGCACTTACCCAGCTCAATGACTGATGAGGACAGCTGCTGATCACGATGAGAGCCGGATAAACGCTTAACTAAAGAAGAACTGACTTTTAAGGTATCTACAGGCAAAGCGTTTAAGTCTGATAAAGAAGAATACCCGGTGCCAAAATCGTCAACAACTATCATAACTCCCAGTTTTTTGATCTCGGCAAAGATACTCGCTGTACGCTGAACATTTTGCAGCAGCATGCTCTCTGTAATTACCAACTCGAGAAACCTGGGATTCATTCCAGTAACGGCTAACGCCTCTTTAATAATCGTCACAAAGCTATTGTCATAAAACTGACGGGCTGAAATTGTGACCGCCATTGTTGATACGGGAGACCCTTCCTGTTGCCAAAGCATGTTTTGCCTACAAGCATTTTCAAGCACCCATTGAGCGATAGGCATAGCCAAGCCGCTATCTTCAGCCAGAGTCATGAATTGGGCGGCCTCAAGTAATCCAAGCGTAGGATGTTGCCAGCGAAGCAACGCCTCCATGCCAAGCGTGCAGCCTACTTCGATGTCATGCTTTGACTGGAAAAACAACCTAAACTCATGGCCTGAAAGCGCACGATGTAAGCCAGACTCCAAGGTTAAACGCACATCCATTTCCGCACTTAGCTCATCGGTATAAAACTGAACATTATTTTTACCCAGTTGCTTTGCCTGATACATCGCCATATCGGCGCTTTTCATTAACGTTTGCTCGTCAAAACCGTTAATCGGATATATCGCGACGCCAATACTTACCGAAACATGGCACTCATGGCCAGCTAGCATAAAGGGCTCTCTAATGCAGGAGAGGATATTTTTGGCGATAGGCTTAATCTGGTCTTGCCTGCTGACCTTACTCAAAAGGATGACGAATTCATCACCCCCTAGCCGAGCAACGATATCGCTTTCACGCACCGAAGAAGCCAAGCGCCTAGCGGCTTCTTGCAGAAGATGATCTCCAGCATCGTGTCCCAGGGTGTCATTGATTAACTTAAAGCGGTCAAGGTCCAAGAAAAGCAGCGCGAAGGATTCGCTGTGCCGCCCACTAAGCTTCACGGTTTGAGTAATCAAGTGGCTCAAAAAAGCTCGATTAGGCAAGTCAGTTAGCGTGTCATGGAAAGCCAAGTGTTCAACCTGCTGAGCATGTAATATACGCTCTCCCATTACCCGCTGCCGTGCCCGTTGAAGTTGCCAACTCAAACGACCGAGCATGGCTAGAATGATGAGTAACAGGCCGCTTGTCCAACCGGCTCGCTGCCAATAGTATCGCGCCAGTTGGCGAGCCGCGACCAACTGCTCCTGAGCAGAAAGCCCTACCACTATTGAGAGAGGAAAGTCATACAGTTCGCGCACCAGCGTATAGCGCTCAACCCCTTGCCAGTGGGTCATAAAGGGCGCACTCACAGCATCCAATGTACTACTTTTCCAGACGTCTATATCCATCAACTCGCCTGAATGAATAGCATCTCCAGAACGCCTGACACGCACAATGCCATCCGCCCCCACCAGCGCGAGCATGCCCTGTCGCCCCAAAGAACGAGCTTCATAACTGCTCACAAAGTAATTAGTATCAATCGCGACAATGACCCAGCCTGAGCTTTTATCTTGCTCAGGCGTTAATGGCCTAGTGAAGGTGAGCTGCTTTTCCTGAGAAACAGCAGACTCACCCACTGCAAAATAATCGCCATTCTGCCCTGCTTCTAAAAGCCCTGGTAAGCGCTGACCAAATAGCTCTGGATCAGTGGTCTCAATCACCATGCCGTTCGAATCAACAATACTGATGGTAAAAAGCAGTGCAGGGGGCAGCAGCCGTTGCTCGTTTAACACACTGAGCACGCTTGTATGATCGCTCCTATTAGCGGTAAAACGTACTAACTTTAGGGTCGTATCGATTTCTCTGAGGGCTCGTACAACCCGAGCTTCGTAGGTGTCGGTTATTTCAGCTACGGACAGCTCTGCTTGGCGCTCAATGGACATACGCTCTTTATTGACTAAAAAATAAGCACTTCCCCATATAACCAACAGCATCATAAAAGCCACAAGGCTAAATAACACCAATGGTTCTACAAGGTAATGCGACCAACGATGATTGAAGGTTTTGGATGAGCTGACCAGGCTCGATCCTGTTTGATCATTGAGACTACTCAATTGTCACCACTCTCAAACGCTCATCAAAAAAGGCAGAGTCAATATAGCCCAGTGCTTTTACATCACTGACTAATCGCTCGACCACTGCGCGACTATTAGCCAGCGCCTGAGGCGGCTGCCCTCGCCCGGTAAATATCTGCCTGGCCCAATGTGCTTTGATCTGGGCAGGGGTTTGCCCCGTGTAACGGGCGTAGAACTCACTTCTCGTTGCCGCACCTTCAGTCATATCCAAGGGCACCACCTGCAACCCGTTAACTATCAACGAGCGGCGCCCTAAATAAACATCCTTGAGATCGCTGTTGGTAAGATGAGTGAAAGGTGCCTCGGCGGATACCACCACCAACATTTCGGCTGAAGCAGGATGATAAGCCATGCTCAACATTGCACCCAACAAGAGGCTGATTCCAGATCCCGTTAGACGTTTAAGCATTGCCACTCTCCTTAAAACACAAAGTCGAGCGCAAGGCTGAACAGGTTAATACGTCCACCTGGGGTAAACTCAGGCTGTTGATTAATCAGCCCCCCAGATGACCCTGAGCGCATATCGATGCGATCATACTGGGCAGTAAGGGCAATACCGGGCCGAAAATCCCAGCGAGTACCAACGGTTATGCTCTCTTGCTGCATTCCGCTGGATAGGAACTCATTTAATACGCCATTAAGTAGCCGAGCACCTTCTGCAAAGGGCGATGGATACAGGCCAGCCGTTAACCCAGGCTCAGACGTATTACTAGTGACTTTTGCTCGCGCCACACCGACATATGGTGTCCACTCGGCGACACGATAACCGACTGTCATGTAGGCCCCTTCACTCTCCCCGAGCAAAGAAGGCGACGAAGAGCGTGCCCACTCGCCCATAACAAACCATGAACCTGGGTCATATCCTAACCCAATGTTCAATAGGCTCGTACGCTTGCCATCGACTCCATAACGGCTAGCAAGCTCTTCGCCAGGCAGACCAAAAAGACGGTATGCGTCAAAGAATTGTGAGAGCTCATCCGCGCTTACCTTCAGTTCACCGTAGCTGGCAAACAGGGTGGTATCTCCCCAATGAGTGCGGTGAGAAACGCCCCAGGAATCGCTTGCGTCGATACTACCCGTCGAGTAATCCACGCTGCCACCACCATAATTCATCTGCAATTCATTGGTGGCCTCCCCTATTCGGTATCGATAGCGAATATCAACGCCATCGAAATTGGCTACCGGAATTAAACGATAAATTTCTTGTGGAGGTCGTACCCATGGAGTGGCGTAATTAACTTTACGATGTTCAGAGGCCATGAATGAGCTCTGCACCATACGTCCAACGCGAAAACTAAGATTAGGCGTAACCTCGTACTGGACATTCGCCCATTCAACGTAAGGTGTGAAGGAGCCGTCGTAGCGCTTGTCGCTGACCACCTGAACAACAGAGGAAACGTTAGGTGTGATACGCAGCGTAGTTTGAAGCCCTAAGCGGCTATCAACTTCTGCGCTCCAATCATGGCTGTACCCAGCCCCTTGAGAAGCAAAAGGGTCATTAACGAAGTCAGCATTTTGCTCGTCAGAATGAACGACACCCAAGGTGCCAAAACCATTAAATTCCAGATTCGGTAAGGAGCTATCAGCAATTAAGGCGCCACTTTGGGTAACGATCAAAATGGCGAAGAGCCAAGTGACTTGCCTTACCATGCTCGTTCCCTATTTTGTCAGTTATATGCTGTGAGCTGCTGAGTATTAGCTCGGTAGGTCTGGGAGTATTAAATCGGCAGGATGATGCTAAGTCAAACAGCCCTAAAGCTTAATTTGAACTCAAATGTAAAAGAGTGTGTACTAATTCGAAATCAATTACTTAACCAGCAAGCGAAGAACCCGTTTCCAACACTTCAATCGGCGCTCGCCGGGCAATGAGTCGCCTTCGCCCTGCCTGAACAAAACGCACATCAATCACCGGGTCGCTGGCGCTCCCCTCGACCGCCGCCACTTCACCTATGCCAAATACTGCATGATGAAGCCGTTGACCGGGGTAGAACTTCACCTCTGCTGAATAACCTGCTTTGGCCTCTTCAACCGGTACCGGCGCAAGCACAATATCATCGCGCCCCAGCCGCGCCAGATAGCGCTCAACCAGACTGACCGAGGCCACCTGGAGCGAAGCGGCAGGTGCGCTGGCACCCGCCAGGCAGGAAGCCACTCGCATACTGTCTTGCCAGGCACTCTCGCCAATAAAGCGACTGGGGCGGTGCGCGCCGCCATCATGAAGTACCAGAAGCTGTTCTTGGGCACGCGTGATGGCCACGTAGAAAAGCCGTCGCTCCTCTTCCAAGCGCTCGTCGCTAAGCGGATTATCGCGGCTATAGTGGGGAAAATCCTCTTCATTGACGCCAACCACCGCGACCAAAGGCCACTCCAGTCCTTTAGCGCCGTGCACAGTACTAATGAGGACACCGCCCGCCTGGTTCTCAACCGGGCGCTCCAGCAGCTCGATAAACGCATCTGGGTCTTGCACGCTCTCAGCCTGCTCGATCAAGACATCGAGCAAGCGAACGTCCTCTTCACCCTTATCCCGTCGTGCGGCCGCACGTTTAAGCGTTTTTTCCGCCTCGATGGTTTCCACCACGTGTCTTAACAGATCGGCAGGTGGCCATGCACTCAGTTTTGGCAAGTCACATAGCAGCGTCCAGCGCTTTTTAAGCGTGCGCCGCTGAATTGGCTTTAACGCCGATAACATAGGATCATGCCGTTCGGGCCACTGCTGGGTCGATGCCAATTGATAGGCTAACCGCTGCAGCCGTTCACGGGCGACAAAGGGAGTCGGCTGAGAAAGCAGCAGTAACAGTTGCTGAGGGTCACGCAACAGATCCGGACGACGTGACAGTTTTAAATACCCAGCCAAGGCCTGCACCAGCGGTAGCCGAAAAACAAAACGGTCCTCACGCTGCAGCCGAAAGGGAATACCCGCCTGCAAAAGCGCCAGCTGAAACGGCACCGATAGCGCCCAACTACGCACCAGCAAACTGGCCTCGTTAAACGCTCGCCCCTGGGCCTGCCAATCCATCAGTGCGTCTAACAGCCGCCGACTGCCCTGGCCTACCGAAAGCTGCGTCTCCGGGTTATTAGGCGCCGCCAGACACAGTTGATTAGGGCGACGTTGGTTCGCGGCGATCGCATGATTAGCCGTCAGCGCCAGCGCGTGACCATGGCGAAACGTGGTCGATAGCGGGTAGTCGGTGGCAGCACCAAAGGTCGCTGTAAAGTTTTCCAGCATCGTGTCAGGCTTGGCGCCGCGCCACTCATAAATGCATTGATTGGCATCACCAACGGCCATCACATCCGCGCGACTGCCCACCAGCACCGATAAAAGGCGCTGCTGAGCGGCATTGATATCCTGGTATTCATCGATAATGACATGATCGAGATAGCCTTCGACGCGACCACGTAGGGCACTGCTCGCCTCCAATGCCTGCAGAGGGCGATAGAGCAGATCGGCATAAGTCATTACTCCTTCTGCCGCTAGGAGTCGCTCTGCTTCAGCAAACGCGGCCGGGAAATAGTCGGTATCCGGGTCAAAATTGAGCCGTTCATAGAGCGACTCTGGGGGGATCATTTCTGCTTTAACCAAGCCGCAGAAGTGAGCTAACGTTTCCAGCCGATCGCCTTCCAGCGCCGCATCACGACGCTCAACCGCATCACTCAGGACATTAAGACTCGCTTGGCGAAGCAGCCGTTCTAATTGCCAATCGGCGGATAGTAACTGACGCGGCGCCAGCGCTCCCCAGCGGCATAAGCTTTGGGTCAAGCGGTGCCCCAGTGAGTGAAACGTGCGCACATCGGGTAGCGCCTGCCCAGCAGGTGCCATTGAGGCTAAACGACGCTGAAAATCATCTTTGGCCGAGCGGTTAAACATCAGCACTAAGATACGCTTGGGCGGCACATCATTCGCCAGCAGATGAAGCACTCGAGCGGCCATCGTCGTGGTTTTGCCCGCCCCAGCGACGGCCGCTACCCGCGCATGCCCTGCTTGATGGTTAACAACGGCCTGCTGTTCAGCGGTTAACTTCACATCGCCTCGCCTGATGATTCACTGTCTACCTGACCGAGCACAAACCAGTGACCGGCGCTCATGACCCCGATCTCCGTCTTGCCATCCATAGCGTCACGCGTTTCTGCAGCCTCCACCAACTGGTAATACACATTGCGGTGGAGCCTAGCCGCCAGACCGAAACGCACCGGCAGTTGCGGCACGGCTTCGCCTTGGGGGGTCAACGTCACGGAGAGCGGATGTTCGGCATCCAGGCGAACGACGTCATCAAACTGCGTGGTAAACCACCAAGCGTCGTCATGAAAATCGGCCTCTACGGCGACCAACGGTAGGTCATCGACCTCTATTCGCCAACGCTCGACTGGCGTCACCAAACAGTAACCATCTTCATCAAGACGCAGCAGCGTGGCTAATAAACGCGCTATCTTGGGCCGGGCAAAAGGCTCGCCTTCGTGCCACCAGCGGCCATCTGAATGAATACGCAGGTTCATGTCTCCAGAGAGCGGCGGCTGCCACTGATCAAGAGGAGGAATGGTGCCAGCCCGTTCTCCCTCTTCACCACGTTGTGACAGCAATCTATCGATGTTCATCTCGCCCTCCTTGCTTTAGCGTACTCACCCCAGACTATAGAAGACCAGACTGTGCCAATGCCTCTTTGACATGGTCGGGCGCATCAGGTGCGGCGGCACGAAAGAGTTGATAAAAGTTCGCAGTGGTCTGCATGGCGACCTCGTCAACACTAATCCCACGCGCCGTAGCGATGCATTCCGCCACTTCCACCACCCAGGCGGGTTCATTGGGCTTGCCGCGATAAGGAACAGGGGCAAGGTAGGGGCTATCGGTTTCGATGAGCAGGCGATCCAGCGGCAGTTGGCGAGCCAATTCCCGCAGTGGTGCGGCATTACGAAAGGTAATAATGCCCGATAACGAAATATAAAAGCCTAGCCTTACCGCTTCTCGCGCCATCGCCAAGTCTTCCGTAAAACAGTGTAATACACCGCCCACGCGGGGGTCGCTATATTCACGTAGCAAGGCAAGTGTTTCTTCTTTGGCTTCACGGGTGTGAACAATGACCGGCAGCTCCAATTCGCGGGCGGCCAGCAGATGGCGCTTAAACCGCTCATGCTGCACGCCCACTGGCACGCTGTCGCGATAGTGATAATCCAACCCGGTTTCACCGATGGCTACCGCGCCGTACTGCTCGGCGGCCTCTTTTATCTCCTCGACGCTGGGTTCGTTCTCGCTCTGGTGCAAAGGATGCAAGCCAGCTGAAATAACCACATCGTGGTGTGCACGCGCGATAGCGGCCAGCTTGGGCAGCTCTTCCAAGGTAACGGCAACCGCCAGAAACTGACTGACGTGGGCAGCTCGCGCCGCATCAAGCGTGGCAGCAAGGTCACCTCCGTGAGTCTGCTCGGATAAACGATCTAAATGACAGTGTGAATCGACAAACATGCAGGTCTCGACAACAGATAGGTCACTAACGCAATGGACATTGAGTACAAAGCGTCAGCGACGGTTTTATTCAAAGCGTAAACGACGGGGCGGCCTTGTCTAACTGCCCGGCAAGCAGCGTCTCAATGCGGTCACGCACTGGGTAATCTTGCTGGCTGAAATGCAGGCCAATCCCTGGCATACGGCGGCCACTGACGCCTTCCGGCGACACCCACACCACTTGCCCGGTGATGGAAAGGCGTTCGCTTTCCCCCGGCAGCGTCAGAAGTAAAAAGACCTGCTGCCCCAGCGCATACGGTGTCCTTGTGGGTACAAAAATGCCACCGCGATCTAAAAAAGGCATATAGGCGGAGAGCAAGGTCGGCACGTCGGGAATGTGAAGAGAGAGCGCTTTCTGAGCTGCCATAACGACCTCGCTAGATGAGCGTGAAAGAGAAAGACACAACCCGCTAGGAGCGCAAAAGCGCCGACCAGCGCACTAACCAGGCTTCCAGCACCAGTTGGGGATTGGGATTAGCGCCCACCGCCAGCAATCGTCGCTGTTCGCGGGCATAATCCAGCAGCCGAAACCAATCCTGCACTCGGCCGTTTTTGACCGCTTGACGATAGAGCGGTTCTAAATCAGGGTTGTGCAACACTTCCGCCTCGCCAGACAAACCGAGACGAATCAGGTCTTCAAGCCAGGCAATACCGTACCACAAGATGGCATCTATCGCCTGACGATCCAGCCGCGCAGCCTCAGAAACAGGCTCTGCCCCACGCACCAGTTGCTCAAAGCTATCGTGGATCTGGTGGCGCAAGGCTCGCTCTTCGGGCGCAGCCAACTCCACCGCCAAAAGCGGTAATCCGCCCGCTACCTGCCACCAGAAGTAGGCCTCGTCAGCGCTATTGAGTTTTTCGATTAGCCATCCGCGACACGCCTCAAAGGCCACGCTTGGCAATGACCACTGCTGACAGCGAGAGCGGATGGTCGGCAACATGCGAGACGGCACGTCCGAAAGCAGAATGAACAGCGTTTTATCGCCCGGCTCTTCGAGGCTTTTGAGCAGCGCATTGGCGGCAGCGATGTTCATTGCCTCAGCCGGGGAGATCACAATAACGCGGTAGCCACCCTGCTGGGCCGTTTGCGAGACAAAGCGATTCACCTCACGAATCGGGTCTATCCGAATCTGACGTTTGCCCTCTTCCGGCCCAACACGAAGCAAATCGGGATGGTATCCCGACGCCAGCATCCGGCAGCTGTGGCAATGACCACAGGCCTGCTCCTCAGGCTTGGCGCATAGCGTGCGTGCAATGAGCGCCTCCGCCAACGACTGTTTACCCAACCCATGAGCACCGTGAATGAGCAGCGCATGGGGCATGCGTCCACTATCGGCTAAGCGCGTCAACTGATGCCAGAGGGCCAGATGCCAGGGCATAACGCCGGTTAACGCCATGTGGCTACTCGCGCCGAAAGGGTCTGACGAAGCTGCGCTTGTACTTCTTCGAGCGGGTATTGAGCGTCAATGACGGCAAAGCGCTCCGGTGCGGCCTCTGCTCTTGCCAGATAGGCATCACGCACCGATTGGAAAAAATCGGCCTGCTCTTGCTCAAAGCGGTCACGCTGCTCATGACGAGTGCGCAGACGTGATTCCAGGCGCTGTTTCGCCGCCTCTTTAGGCATGTCAAGCAATAGAGTCAGATCAGGCGAAAGCCCTTGCTGAACGAAGTTTTCCAACACGGCGATACGCTCTTTGGCGATACCCCGCCCACCGCCTTGATAGGCAAAGGTGGCATCGGTAAAACGATCACACACCACCCAGGCGCCTCTTGCCAGGGCGGGAAGGATTTTTTCGGCCAAATGCTGGGCGCGCGCGGCAAACATCAGTAGCAACTCTGCATCCACATGGAGCGGTTCTTGAGGGGCGGGATCCAGCAACAGCGTGCGAATAGCTTCGCCACGCTCCGTACCGCCTGGCTCCCGAGTGCGTACGACTTCTAGCCCTTGGGCTTCCAGCCACTCAGCGACAAAACTGACATTGGTGGACTTCCCCACGCCTTCGCCACCTTCCAGTGTAATGAAGCGTCCGCGCTGACTCATCATGCTTCCTTACTGTAAAAATGGCTGAAGTGGTGACATTGGTGATGGGTCATGACGATTACCGGTTACGAATATAGCGATTGACGGCATTATTATGCTCGCGCAGCGTGCGCGAGAAATGGTGCGTGCCATCACCCCGAGAAACGAAATAGAGCGTTTCGCCGGGCAATGGGTCGACCGCCGCTTCTAACGAAGCGCGCCCCGGCAGAGCAATCGGCGTGGGCGGTATGCCATCAATGACATAAGTGTTATAGGGCGTCGCTTCGCGGAGATCGGCGCGGGTAATGCGCCCTTCGTAGCGCTCGCCCATCCCATAAATAATCGTTGGATCCGTTTGTAAGCGCATCCCCTGCTCCATACGGCGCTTGAACACCCCAGCAATTTCACGCCGCTCCTCTGGCGCACCGGTTTCACGCTCAATTAAGGAGGCCATGATGAGTGCTTCATAGGGGGAGTCGATGGTGAGATCGTCAGCGCGCGCTTCCCAGACGTTGTCCAGAATACGCTCCATACGCTCGAGCGATTGACGAAGGATATCGACATCACTCATGCCCAGATGGTAGCGGTAGGTGTCGGGAAAGAACCAACCTTCAGGAAAGGTATCCTCACGATCGAGTAGCGTCATTACCTCTTCATTACTCAACTTAGCCGTGCGGTGATCGAGCTTAGGCGCTGCATTGAGCAAGTCGCGCATTTGACGAAAGGTCCACCCTTCCGGAATCGTTAGTGAGTAGGTAACGACGTTATTACTGCCCAGCAGCGCCATCATTTCCAACCCACTCATATCCGGCAAAAGCCGATATTCGCCGGTACGCAACCGCGGCACGCGCTCGGGCTCCACCCGGGCCAATAAGCGAAACGCCCAGGCATCTTGCAACACGCCCTGGCTTTCCAGCTCCGCCACTACTTGGTTGAACCCTGCACCTGAAGGCACTTGGTAGAGCGTTGGTTCTTCTAGAGCGAGGGGAGCTTCTAATCTATTTTGCCAATAGAAATAACCGCCCGCCGCACTCGCAGCCCCGACGACAACTACTACCAACAAAGCGGTTAATAACCGTTTCACCATGACACCTCTAGGAAATTGCAGGGCGATATCGAGAAAAACATAAGCGTTTAGACAAAACCGAGTAACCGATGGGCTAAAGGCTGAAATGGGTCTGGCTGACTGTTCGCCCAGCGCTGCAGCAGAGCACCATCCGCTGCCAACAAGGTAGCTACAGGCCACACCCCCTGAACGGAGTTTGCCACCCACAAGCGCTCGACCTGAGCCAGATCTTTCAACGACAGCGCTGCCTGAGTCACGGCCCCCTGCTCTATCAAGCCAGCGCGTAGCGTGCCTGCAACGCCGCAGTGGTCCACAAAAGGCGTGAAAACCTGCCCCGCCTGCTGCCAAAAAACATTCATACTGGTGGCTTCTATCAACCAGCCTTCGCTATCCGCCAGTAAACCTTCGGCAATGGCGGCATCACACCACTCTTGCCGAGCGAGCACGTTCTCCAGCCGGTTAAGGTGTTTGATGCCCGCCAACCGCGGCTGCTGGCTCAGACGCCAATCACAAAGTCGCACGGTCACCCCGTGCTGCCAGCGCTGAATCGAGGGCTGAAAAGGTGTGCGACGACTCAGTAAACGCGGCGTTACTTGATCCGGCTGCGCATACCCCCGCCCGCCACTACCACGCGTCACGATAAGTTTGAGTACTTCCAGTTCAGCGGTGCAATCACCTTGCCATGTGGCGTCCAAAGACGCTTGGGAAGGTAACGGTATATTTAGGCGCTGACATCCCAATGCTAAGCGATCAATGTGATAACGCCATAGCACCGGGGCACCCGCGCGCAACAGCACCGTTTCAAACAGGCCGTCGCCATACGCTAGCCCGCGATCATCAAACGGTACCGTTTGTTGGTCAGATAACGCGGGCGGCAGCATCGCCAATTACACCTTCTTGAACAATAGCGAGCCGTTAGTACCACCAAAGCCAAAGGAGTTGGAAAGCGCCATGTCAATACGCATGTTTCGCGCAGTGTGCGGCACATAATCCAGATGACAACCCGGCTGCGGGTTATCAAGATTGATGGTCGGCGGTGCAACCTGATCACGAATAGCCAGAATACTGAACACCGCCTCTACCGCACCAGCGGCACCCAGCAGGTGGCCGATCATCGATTTCGTCGAGCTCACTGCTACGCTATTGGCAGCATCACCGAGTACGTTTTCGATAGCACGGCTTTCTGCCAGGTCGCCTGCCGCGGTTGAAGTACCATGGGCGTTGATATAGTGCACGTCAGACACGTCTACCTGGGCATCTTTAATCGCGTTGCGCATGGAGAGCGCCGCGCCGCGCCCATCTTCCGGTGGCGACGTCATGTGATAAGCATCATCGCTCATGCCAAAACCGACCAGCTCAGCATAGATGTGAGCACCGCGCGCCTTGGCGTGCTCATACTCCTCAAGCACCAGCACGCCAGCGCCATCGGATAACACAAAACCATCGCGGTCTGTGTCCCAGGGACGGCTTGCCGCTTCTGGATCATCATTACGCGTAGACAGCGCGCGCGCCGCCGAAAAACCGCCCAACCCTAACGGCGTGGTGGCCATTTCAGCCCCACCGCAGATCATCACGTCCGCATCGCCATAGGCAATCGTGCGGGCGCTGTAACCAATGTTATGTGTGCCGGTGGTACAGGCCGTCGTAATGGCGATGTTCGGCCCTCTAAAGCCGTGCTGAATCGCCATATTGCCTGAAATCATATTGATGATGGATCCTGGCACAAAGAACGGCGATACCTTGCGGGCGCCGCCCTTATTGAGCGCGTTGTGGTTATGCTCAATCATTGGCAAGCCACCAATGCCTGAGCCGATAGCCACACCGATACGGTCTGCATTCTCTTCCGTGCACTCAATACCGGCATCTTCAACCGCCTGAGCGCCCGCCGCCATGCCGTACTGAATAAATAGATCCATCTTGCGGGCATCTTTAGGATTTAGGTACGGGCTAATATCAAAATTCTTGATCGACCCACCAAAACGCGTATTGAAGCCACTGGTGTCAAAGTGCTCAATAGGGGTAATACCGCTTTTACCGGCGACAATATTTGCCCACGACTCATCGACGTTATTGCCCACTGGGGTCACCAGGCCTAACCCAGTTACCACTACCCTTTTCCGTGCCATCAGCTTTCCTCCAGGCATCCATGGTGACGCGACCCACTTGGGTCATTTGCTGCTTAATTTTGGTCAACAGTATAACGGAGATTGAACGTTATAAGCATTGTGGCAGCAAAGCAAAAAAGCCGCCCTGCGAAAGGACGGCTCTTAAGGCGGGTGGCTAGCACCCCACCCAGGTTCGATGCATCGACGCAGCCCTTACTGGTGGGCGTTTACGTAATCGATGGCTTCTTGAACCGTGGTGATTTTCTCAGCTTCTTCATCAGGAATTTCAGTATCAAATTCCTCTTCCAAAGCCATTACCAACTCAACGGTGTCGAGCGAATCAGCACCCAAGTCTTCTGTGAAAGAAGAGTTGTTTTGGATGTCTTCTTCTTTAACGTTCAGGCGCTCTGCTACCACTTTCTTCACGCGCTCTTCAATAGTACTCATCAACGTACTCCAGTCGTTCACATTAGCCGTTTTTGATAACCAGCTATTTGGAAACCGCAAGCCAAAAGCTGCGGGGTAGTTTATAGACGCCCTTGGGTCGACGCAACCGCCATCCCCAAGGCCATCAACGCATATTCATGCCGCCATTCACGTGAAGCGTCTCACCAGTGATATAACCGGCTGCATCACTGGTCAGAAAGCCCACCGCTGCGGCGATCTCTTCCGGTGCTCCTAAACGGGCCAACGGAATTTGCTTCAGCAACATGTCATGTTGTGCTTCAGGCAGTGCTTCGGTCATATCGGTAGCAATGAAGCCAGGTGCCACCGCATTCACCGTAATGGCACGTGAGGATACCTCACGCGCTAACGCACGGCTAAAGCCTTCCATGCCTGCTTTTGCTGCAGCGTAGTTAGTTTGGCCCAGGTTGCCCATGGTTGCCACTACGGAGCTAATCGACACAATACGCCCAAAACGCGCCTTGGTCATACCCCGCAAACACGCCTTACTCACACGATAGACAGATTTTAAGTTGGTATCCATCACAGAATCCCACTCATCTTCCTTCATACGCATCAGCAAATTGTCTCGCGTGATACCGGCATTGTTAACCAAAATGGTCGGCGCACCAAAGCGCTCGGTAATGGTTTTCAATACACTATCGATGCTGGCCTGATCGGTCACATTGAGGCACAGACCGGCACCTTCAATGCCATTCGCCTTCAGATCCGCATCAATTTTTTCTGCGCCAGACTCGCTCGTTGCCGTGCCAATCACGATTCGGCCTTGACGGCCTAGCTCATGCGCAATGGCCTGGCCAATACCACGACTGGCACCTGTTACCAGGGCAACTCTACTTTCTTGGGTCATAACGTTCTGCCTCTAACCGTGTAATCAAGCAAGGATAGCGGAATAACACCACCCTCGGTCACGCTTTATCAGCCAACGTTTCACGCGCCAGCTCAAGCGCAGCATTCAGGCTATCAGGGTCATTGACCGCTAATCCCTTACTGCCCTTCACGATACGCTTGTTGAGGCCAGTCAACACCTTTCCTGGCCCACACTCAATAAACACCTCCACGCCTTGACTCGCCATTGCTTCGACGCAGGCGCTCCAGCGTACTGGCTGATAGAGCTGTTCGATTAATCGCGTGCGCAGTGTAGCGGTATCCGCATGCGCTTTGGCATCGACATTTTGGATGACGGTATAGCGGGGCGTCCGCAGCTCGATCGTCTGCATTGCCTCTGCCAAGCGCTCGGCGGCCGGACGCATCAACGCACAGTGGGAAGGAACCGAAACAGGCAGAGACATGGCACGCTTGGCGCCCGCCTCTTGGCAAGCAACGATCGCCCGCTCAACGGCCGCCTTGGAACCTGCCACCACGACCTGACCGGGAGAGTTATAATTGACCGCAGACACCACGTCGCCCTGGGCAGCTTTTTGACAGGCAGCTTCTACCGCATCATCAGCCAAGCCCAGGATCGCCGCCATACCGCCTTCACCAGCGGGAACGGCCTCCTGCATGGCGTCACCGCGCAGTCGCACTAAGTTAACGCCTTCGGCAAAACTCATGACGCCCGCGCACACCATTGCGCTGTACTCCCCCAAACTATGGCCTGCCATGACGGTGGGGCGCGGCCCTTCCAACTCCTGCCAGACGCGCCAAATGGCAACGCTGGCAGTGAGTAGCGCGGGCTGGGTGCACGCAGTTGCGTTAAGCGCCGCTTCGGGACCCTCTTGGACGACTTTCCACAAGTCGTAGCCCAAGGCATCTGACGCTTCCTCAAATGTCGTTCCCACCACACTATAGCGCTCGGCCAGCTCTCGCAGCATTCCAAGCTGCTGAGAGCCTTGCCCGGGGAAAATGAGGGCAAGGGGTTGAGACATGTCGTTCACCTTTGCACTTGTAGGCATTTGCTCATATGAGCGATAGGCGAGATTATTGGCACATCCTGATGCCACCTATAAACCCGCAAAAAACAAACTATTTATTATCTAATCACGGCTCACAGGCGCCGCTGTTTTCACGTCACGGCGCCTGCCAACGACCTGCGATCCGCGCAGGTAAATTGTGCTCTACTTCTTTCAGGGAGCGCTGAATAGCGTAGTAAAAACCATCGGCATGGGTACTGCCGTGGCTTTTTACCACGATACCGCGCAACCCTAGCAGACTAGCCCCGTTGTAGCGCACAGGGTCTAGCTCCTGTTTTAAGCGCTTTAACACAGGCTTGGCCAGTAGGCTTGCCAAGCGGCCCGTGAAGCGCGACTCGAACGCCATCTGAACACGCTCGACCAGCATACTTGTCAAGCCTTCGCTTGCCTTGAGGACCGCGTTGCCAACGAACCCATCGCATACCACGACGTCAAGCTGACCGGTAAACAGATCGCCACCTTCGGCGTATCCTTGGTAATCGAAGCCATATCGGCTGCCATACTCGCGCAGCAAACGATCAGCTTCGCGCACGCTGAGACACCCTTTGGTAGCCTCAGCGCCCACATTAAGCAATGCGACCCGCGGCATGGCGGTGCCGTCTACACACTGCGCCATGGCCGCCCCCATTAGCGCAAAATCCACTAATCGATGGGCAGGGGAATCCACGTTGGCGCCAAGATCCAATAGATAACAGCGACGCCCTCGACGTGCTGGAATCGCCGTACTGATCGCCGGCCGGGAGATGCCCTCGACCATACCCAGTTCGCGTCTTGCCAACGCCACAAGCGCTGCCGTATTGCCGGCGCTCACGCCGGCTGCCGCCTCCCCCAAAGCGACACTTCGCAGCATTTTCACCATGCTGGTGGAGTGCCCTTTGCGTAAGGCCCAGGTGGCCGTGGTCGACGGGGTAATGCTATCGGGTGCTTCACGCGCCACCAAACGTGACGTTGCCGCAGCCAGTGGCTGCGGCAAGCGTGAAAGCTCAGCAAGAATCTGCTGACGCGGGCCAAACAGAATCAGCTCAAGCGTGGGGTGTTCCACCGCCGCTTTTGCAGCGCCTGCGATAATAGCTTGAGGGCCTTGGTCACCCCCCATCACATCAATCGCTAGACGCATACCGCACTGAATCCGTATAGCCGCTTAGTAATGCGATTAAGGCTTATACCTCAACCACTTTACGACCACGGTAGAAACCGTCTGGAGAAACGTGGTGACGCAGGTGAGTGGTACCGGTTTCTTTGTCCTGAGACAGCGTCGGAGCGGTTAGGGCATCGTGGCTACGACGCATGCCGCGCTTGGAACGAGTTTTACGGTTCTGTTGAACTGCCATGGGTGTTTACTCCAAGGTATTAACGATAGAGGGTGCTTATTTTTTGCCTTTTAAGACATTAAGCACCGCGAATGGATTCGTCGCTGGCGTTGTTTCTGACGCCGCGCCTTCAGTTTTGCTGACCAGCTGCTCCGCCGAGACATGACATTCGGCTTCGTCGTGATAGACCACCTGAGGCAGGCTAAGGATCAATTCATCCTCAACCACCGTCAAAAGATCCAGCTGTTCCTTTTCCACCAGCACCGGTTCATGACTAGCAGGCAGCTCGGCCGCTAAGGCTTCGTCAGTGACCATTCCAAGCAAAAAGTCACTGCTCACCTCTTGAGGCAGCGGCACCAGGCAGCGTCGGCAGGCAAGCGCCAACGTCGCTTGCAAGTGGCCACGAATTTCACGACGGCCTTGAGCATCGACGCCAAACTCAAGCACGACATGACAGTCGCCAGTTTGGACACCCGCTTCTTCGGCAAGACGCGGTAGCTTATCAAGCGCTACCAAGCCTTCGATTCGTTCGTGGCGGGCTGCAAGCTTATAAGGCTCAACCCGGCTGGGGAGTTGTGAGGTCAACATAGGCGCGCAATGATAGGCACTCCCCCCGCTGGTGTCAAAGCTGTCGGGACATTTCTTCATGCCTTCTGCCTTAAATAATCAATATAGGCGGCTATTCAACGCCACCATAGGCACATTTAGATGCTTTCGCTACACTCTATTGCTTTGGTGTTGCATCCGTGAGCTTTGCACACAGGCAACGAAAACCATGTGCGACCCCTCAGCAAGGAGCCATTTGTGACTTCATCCCCAACGACCGAGCCATCGAACCATCAGGCGTCAATGCCCGAGCTGGTACTGGCCTCCAGCTCGCGCGGGCGGCGTGAACTGTTGAGCCGCCTACAACTTCCTTACCAGTGTCACTCCCCTGATATTGACGAAACCCACCATCGCGATGAAACGCCTCACGCACTAGTGCATCGCCTAGCGCTCAGCAAAGCGAATGCCGTGGCGACGCATTTTCCCCACCACTGCATTATTGGTTCCGATCAGGTAGCCGTGTTTGAAGGCGACATTTTGGGCAAGCCGCATACCGCGGAGAAAGCCCGCGCCAATCTAACGCGCTTTTCTGGCCAACGGGTCACCTTTTTGACTGGGTTGGCGCTACTGGATACGCGCCACCAGCGCCACCAGGTGCATGTAGAGCCCTTCGAGGTGGTGTTCCGCCAGTTGAGCGCTCAGGAGATCGAAAACTATGTCGCCAAAGAGCAGCCGCTCGACAGCGCTGGTAGCTTTCGAATGGAAGGATTAGGTATTGCCCTGTTTGAAAAGCTCGAGGGACGCGACCCCAATGCGCTGATTGGGCTACCGCTGATTGCGCTTTGCGATATGCTGCGCCAAGTGGGCATTGACCCACTTGGCGCGCACGTCTAGTTCAGCGCCTATGGCTAATAGCGTAGCGGGCTGCTGGGCGCATTGACGCCCAGCACTTCAGCAACGACTTGGGTAAAACGACGCGTCAGGCGATCAAGCGGATCCATGCTCGGCGTATAATCCACCCAATGGGTGTCGCCCACCTGGTCGCGAGACAACTGCTCAAGACTGCCCAACTGGTCAATCAGGCCTAGCTCAAGGCTCTGCTCGCCACTCCAAACCAGCCCTGAGAAAATTTCGGGGCTGTTACTGAGCCTCTCCCCTCTACCCGCCCGCACATCGTCAATAAACTGGCGATGGGTTTGGCTGAGCACGCCCTGCCAGAACTGCTCTGCCTCCTCATCCAGCGGCTGGAACGGGTCGAGGAAGGCTTTATTTTCACCGGCAGTCATCACACGTCGCTCAACGCCTATTTTGGCGATCGCCTCTTCAAAGCCAAAGCCTGCGTAAATGACCCCAATGGACCCCACCAGGCTCACCGGCGACGCCACGATCTCATCGGCGGCCGCGGCGATATAATAAGCACCACTGGCACCGATATCTTCGATGACGGCAATAATCGGCTTGTCGCCCTGTTCACGCAAACGCATAATTTCTGCGTAGATACGCTGAGACTGTACTGGACTGCCGCCAGGACTATTAATATGCAGCACCACGGCGGCCGCGCTCTCCGCTTCCCAAGCACGATTCAAACCTTCAATGACACGCTCGGCGTTGGCAGGAGAATCACTGGCGATCACCCCATTAACCTCAACGATACCCAAATGCCGCTGTTCCGTGGTAGCAGCACCCGGTGAGTCCCAAAACAGACTATAGAGCGCGCTAAACAGCGTCACCAAAACAATCGTCAGCATCATCAGGCGGAAAAACAGTTTCCAGCGACGACTGCGACGCTGTTCCTTTAAAACCCCACCGATCCAATGATCCATCATTTCCAGCTGCGCTAACCGCTGGCGTTCACGTAGCGTTTCTGCATCATCGCCTGGCGCGCCCGCCATCTGGCTGGCACTTTTCGCCGGAGGAACTTCAGGCCCTTGTGTCCAGCGATCTTCACCGTGGTTACGCCCCGCATGGGTCGTATCAACATGCCCGCTGTCAGTGCCACTGGGGCGGTTTGGGTCATCGCTCATAAAATGTCCTTATGTAAACGCTGGCTATTCACCTGACAGCCGATCAAAAAGCTCATCGATGCTATGGACAATCCACTTGGGCTGGCTGCGCGCCAAACGCTCTGGTGTATGTACACCGTAGGTGACGCCGACGCGGTCCATGCCAATGGCCCGGGCCATTTCAAGGTCGTACGCCGTATCGCCGACCATCACGGCTCGCTCAACGGGCACCTCTAACTCGGCCAACAGTTCAGAAAGCATCTGCGGATGGGGTTTCGAGCGAGTTTCATCGGCGGTGCGGCTGGCGTGAAACCAGCCGCCACTGTTGGTCTCAGCAAAAATGCGGTCAAGGCCACGGCGACTTTTACCGGTCGCTACTGCCAACCGCTGCTGCTCACGGCTACGCAATCGGGCGATCTGAGCCTCTACCCCGGCAAAAAAAAGCATCGGTGTAGCATCCGCGGTCACAAAATGGTGTGAGTACCGCTCACGAAGGCGTTCAGCCTGCACAGGCAAAATACCCGGGCATAGCTGGGCGATGGCTTCGGGTAACCCCAAACCAATGATATCTTCCACTTCAGCGGTCGAAAGCTCACCCCATTCGGCTTCCAGGGCAGCGGCCTGCATGCAGGAGACAATACGCGGCACCGAATCCATCAAGGTACCGTCCCAATCAAATATAATTAACTCATACTGCATGACAGCTCCGTAATGAAGGGCAGGTTATTGACGAGCACGCGTGAGGGCCGCTTCCAGCGCCTCGGGCAGCGGTGCTTTGACGGTCACCGGGCGCCCATTGCCGGGCTCTGGGAACGTCAATGCCCGTGCATGCAGGAACAGCCGCCCCAGCCCCAACTGCTTAGTTAGCAAACCGCTCTCCCGGGTGGCGTATTTATCATCACCCAGCAGCGCATGGCCCGCATGAGCCGCATGCACACGAATTTGATGCGTACGCCCCGTCACCGGTTCAGCTTCGATCAGGGTGACTTTTTCAAACGTCTCGACCACTGAAAAATGAGTGCGCGACACTTTGCCATTAGGGTCGACTCTCACCCTGCGCTCGCCGTTGCCCGCATCGAAACGATCCAAGCGGGCACTCTCATACGTTTTACGCGCTGGCCAGCGCCCGCTCACCAAGGCCAAATAGCGCTTGTCCATGCCGTGCTTTTTCAGTGACTCATTGAGCGTCACCAACGCATCCCGAGACTTGGCCAGTAGCAAACAGCCCGAAGTATCACGATCAAGACGGTGCACTAATTCCAGGAAGCTCAAATCATCGCGCACCTGGCGCAGCGCTTCTATTAAACCGATTTTAACTCCGCTGCCGCCATGTACCGCCAACCCGGAAGGCTTGTTAAGGACCATCCAATCAGGACCTTCCATAATCACGCTGCCCACTAACAGGTCGCGTAAGTTGTCACTGACCTCCTTCACCGCCTCACGGGGCGCCAGGCGCAGCGGTGGCACGCGCACTAAATCGCCCGCCTGTAAACGGTAATCCACTTTGACGCGCTTTTTATTAACGCGCACTTCACCTTTTCGCACGATGCGATAGATCAGCGCTCGTGGCGCTCCTTTGAGCCGCGTCATGAGAAAATTATCAATTCGCTGCCCAGCCTGCTCCGGGGCAATATCCACCCACTGTACTTCGCGCCCTTCGGACATTGCCGCTTGCTCCTGCTGTAGTTCGCTAACATCAGCTAAAAACGGCATTCTAGCGTAGACCCAAGGGCATTGCGTCAATTGCTGGTCGTTGTCTTTACTGTTATATTCCAAAACGTTCACCAGCCAAGCGCATAAAGCTTTCTTGTCTAACGCTAGCGGCTAGCAGTTAAATAGCTAATTGGTTAAATTTGTTAGCAGAAGACGCCTACGCTGAGCTCGGTTAATGCGCCTGCCCGACTAACACGCAGGCCTGAACAAAAAAACGGCACCAGTGTACGCATTGCCCGTTTTTCAGTACCAATATCTGATCTAAAAAATGCAGTAACTCTGCCGCTCGTTTTTATGCTGGCAGGGGATAGTAAGCCTCGCCCTCAACGGCAGGCAGCAACGAAACAACGCCACGCCCCGAGCAGCCCCTCCTTTTTCGTCACAAGGCGCTGGCTGGCTCCGGGCGACAAGTTCAACGCTGTGCCGGTGGCCGGCGTTGGTGAATCGATGTATGCCAGGTGTCGGCGGTGTCAGCAGGGCCGGTTGGAAGTGACAACCACCGGAATATGTCCTGCCTCCGCCACGTACTCAACGCCCTACTGGCCGGGTTGGCAATGACGCCTTCCCGGCTTGACGCGTCAGCATTGCAATGCGCCGAGCACAAGCACGCAGCACCCAGCGGTTCGCCTACGTCACCCCATAGGCAGTTCGCCGGCACGCAACGCTATGCGAGACAACATGAAACGGATGCTTATTAATGCGACACAGCCTGAAGAGCTGCGCGTCGCCTTAGTTGATGGACAACGCCTGTACGATTTAGACATCGAGTCCGGCGCTCGAGAACAGAAGAAAGCCAATATCTATCGCGGTAAAATCACCCGCGTAGAGCCCTCTCTTGAAGCTGCATTTGTCGATTATGGCGCTGATCGCCACGGCTTTTTGCCGCTCAAAGAAATCTCTAAAGAGTACTTTGTAAAAGACGTTTCCGGCCGTCCTAGCATTAAAGAAGTGCTTAAAGAGGGCCAGGAGGTCATCGTTCAGGTCGACAAGGAAGAGCGTGGCAATAAAGGCGCCGCACTCACCACCTTCGTTAGCCTGGCGGGCCGCTTTTTGGTATTGATGCCCAACAACCCGCGCGCGGGTGGTATTTCACGTCGTATCGAAGGCGACGAGCGTAGCCAGCTCAAAGATGCCATGGGCCAGTTGACCGTGCCGGACAAAATGGGCTTGATCGTGCGTACCGCCGGCATTGGTCGCAATCCAGAAGAGCTACAATGGGACTTGGATTACCTGGTTCAGGTGTGGGAATCCATTACCACCGAAGCCGCCAAGCGCCCTGCCCCGTTCCTGATCTACCGTGAATCCAACGTCATCATTCGCGCGATGCGCGACTACTTACGCCAAGACATCGGCGAAGTATTGATCGATAGCCCCGAGATTCACGCCGAAGCGCTTGGTTTCATTCGCCAGGTAATGCCCTCGTATCAGCAGAAGATCAAACTTTACGCTGACGAAGTACCGCTGTTCTCGCGCTTTCAAATCGAATCGCAAATCGAAACCGCCTATCAGCGTGAAGTGAAACTCCCTTCTGGCGGGTCGATCGTAATCGATCACACGGAAGCGCTGGTTTCTATCGATATCAACTCCGCGCGCGCTACCCGCGGTAGCGACATCGAAGAAACCGCCCTACAAACCAACTCCGAAGCCGCCGATGAGATCGCCCGTCAGCTACGCCTGCGCGATATCGGCGGCTTGGTGGTGATCGACTTCATCGACATGGGGCCCGCGCGCAACCAGCGTGAAGTTGAAAACCGCATGCGCGATGCCCTCAAGTTGGATCGCGCGCGGGTACAGATTGGCCGTATCTCACGCTTTGGCCTGATGGAAATGTCCCGTCAGCGTCTGCGCCCATCACTGGGTGAAACCAGCGGCGTGGTTTGCCCGCGCTGTAACGGCCAAGGCACCATTCGCGATGTACGTTCGCTGTCGCTGTCCATCATGCGCCTGATTGAAGAAGAGGCAATGAAAGAGAACAGCGCGCAAATTCGCGCCATTCTGCCGGTACCGGTCGCTACCTACTTGCTCAATGAAAAACGCAGCGTGCTGGCCGATTTAGAGTCGCGCCAGAATGTCCGCGTTGTGCTGCTGCCCAACCCTGATATGGATACGCCGCACTACGATGTTCAGCGCCTGCGCGATGACCACCTGGACGAGGATGACACCCAGAGCCTTTCCAGCTTTGAGCTCTCTACCGATACTGAAATAGGTAAAGAGCCGACGCCCAGCTTCGTGCCGCCCGCTCAACGCGCTGAAGCGGCCGTTAAAAGCGTCACTCACAATGCGCCCGCCCCAGCATCACTGCAAACGGAAGAGAAAGCGCCGGCCGCTTCCCAGGCGCCTACAGCGAAAGCACCTGCGAGCGAGCAGCCCAGCGTTATTGGCCGCTTTATTCGTGGTTTCGCCAAGCTACTAGGCAGCGACGAAAGCAGTGCCGAGCCTGCGCCTGCTCCGAAGGCAGAAACGCCCGCGCCACGTAAGCCAAGCGAGCGCAAAACCAATCAGCGCAGCAGTGAGTCACGGCAGAAAGCCTCACGCAGCGAACGCGGCGAAACCACCAGCCGTAACGCTCGAAGTGACAATAGTGCTCAATCGGAGCAAAAAACCGAGCAGAAGAGCGATCAGCGCAGCACCACGCAGCGTGCCGTCAGTGAGGACAGTAACGACAAACGCAGTGGCCCTAGCCGCACCCGTAACCGTCGCCGTCATCCTCAGCAAGACGACAGCAATGGCCAAGAGTCTGCCAATAAATCGGCGCGCAACGAACCTCAGGCTGACCGCCCGGGTAAGGACAGCGCATCCAAAAGCGGCGCAAATCAGGACAACTCGTCCAAAGAGACCGCTAAGGAAAGCTCTAAAGATAGTTCTAAAGAGAACTCTAAAGAGCGTACCAAAGAGAGCAATAACAGCAAAAATGCGGCGCAGAAAGAGCAGCGTCAAGACAACCAGCGCGAGGAGAGTGCCAAGCAAGATGATGGCAAGCCGAAGCGTACGCGGAACAACCCGCGTAACCGCACGCGCACTCAGGCGATCAACCCTCAGGCAGAAGCTGAGCAGTTGAAGCTACAGGTTCAAGCAGCCAATGAAGCACCAGAAGCTGCTGACGCTTCAAATGAAGCGACTGACGCGCCAAAAACCGAAGCACCGGCGGTAGAATCACCGGCCGCCGAAGCAACGACCACTGCTGACACCGTTCAACCTGAAGCCAAACTATCCAGCGACGCATCTGAAACGGCCGATGCGGACAACGCCAAGCCGCGCAAGTCGACGCATCAACGCCGTCAGCCAACGCCGGAAGCAGCACAAGCGCCTGTTTCTGAATCGACCCCTGCCTCTGACTCAACGGCGGCCAGTGACACGGTGACGGGAACTGACTTAGTAACTGGAAATGAGTTGGCTGAGCAGGAAACGACCGCTAGCCAACCAAGCGAACCAGCGGCTTCAGGCAACGATGAACAGGCAGCCCCTTCTGGTGAAGCGACCCCGGCAGAGACACCGGCGCCGCAACCTACTACAGCTGAACATCAGCCGACATCGGATGAAGAGCGCTCAGAACCGGCAACGCTCGATCCGGCGCCTGCTGAGACGGAGCAAATGACCGATAGCCAGCCGCTTGCGAGTGAACCAGTCGCTCCTGAAGCGATTGAACCGCCTGCAGCCAACGTTGTCGATCCGGCAGCTACTATCGACGAGGCCGCATCGCACAAAGCACCGGTTAACCAGGAATCCAATCCGGAGACAGCTACACCAAGCGTTTCTGAGCCTGCCACCGGTGCCTCTTTGGTTGATGAGCCATCCAGCCCCGTCAGCGGCGAAAATCAGCCAAGCGAGGAAGAGCCACGCGTTGAGCAAAAGGCCGAGGATCCACCGACCGCTGATACGGCTACCCAGCCAGACGCCAGCGATGCACCGGTCGATGCGCCTGCCAACGACGTCGCCAAACCACGTCGCCGTCGCAGCCGGGCGCACAACGACCCGCGTGAAAAGCGCAAACAGGCGCAGCAAGAACATCGCTCCGAGTAAAATCGGGGCGTAGGTGGTAACCGCAAAATCCCCGCTCAAGCGGGGATTTTGCTTTTTACAGGCCACATTTTATTAGTGCTAGAGAGCGCTGCAAATGACGCTAAGGATTAACGACGCGAGGTTCGGGCTCTAAGGTGACACCAAAACGTTCTTCTACTTGGGCAACGATAAAATCGGCCGTGTTCAGCAGTCCACGGCGATCGCCGCCGCCAAAATGCACCAGTACCAACGCTTGGTGCTGGTGAACGCCAAAGGCGCCCTTCTGTATGCCTTTTAAACCGCACTGATCGATCAACCAACCTGCAGCCAGTTTGGTTTGTCCTTCCCCCTGGGGAAAATGCGGCATCGTAGGATAATGATGCAATAGCTGGGCGGCCTGTTGATCGCTAACCAGCGGATTTTTGAAGAAACTTCCAGCGTTGGCTAGTACCTCAGGGTCGGGCAACTTCTCACGGCGAATAGCACAAACGGCCTCAGCCACCTCAAGCGGCGTAGGCGTAGTAGGCAGCCGTGCGGCCAGGTCTCCATAATGAAGCTGGGCCGCTGCCACACGAGATAAGCGCATCACCAGTTGCGTAATCACGACACTGCCAGCCAGCTCGCCTTTAAATAGACTGTCACGGTAGCCAAACGCACAGGCTTGAGCGCTTAGCCAGTAACAGCGCCCAGAAGCGAGCTCCATCACCTGCACCGCTTGCAGCGTGTCAGCCAGTTCAACGCCGTAGGCGCCAATGTTCTGCACCGGCGCCGCCCCGCAGCTGCCGGGAATCAGCGCCAAATTCTCTACTCCCCATAGCCCTCGCGCCGCCATCGCCATAACAAAGCGATGCCAATTAACGCCAGCCCCCACATGGGCAAACACTTCCCCTCCTTGAGCGCTTTGGCCATGGCTCAACCACCATTGGTTTAACGCTGGCCGTAGCACCAGGCCCGGCAATTGCTCAGGCAGCAGCACATTGCTCCCCCCGCCTAGCAACGTCACGGGCCAGCCCTGGGTGTGCGCATTGGCGAGCACGGCGCGTAGTGCTGATAGCGTACTTGGCGCGGCGTAGTATTCGGCGTTACACGGTAGCCGCAGGGTATTGGCCAGGGTTAAATCGACATTGGTCTGATAAGGCAAAAACGCCACGTTAGCGCTCACATTTCAGGTGCTGAATTAGCCCTGCTGAGGCGGCTTCTATCATCGTAAGCACATTTTCAAAGCCTTCATCCCCCCCGTAATACGGGTCAGGCACTTCCGCGCCGGGGGTACCTGCAAAATCCAAAAACAGGCCTACATGTGCCTGACTATTGTCAGGTTTCAGCTCACGCATGGCGCGTAAATTGTCCTGATCCATCCCCAGTACATAGTCAAATTCAGCAAAATCCTGCTCGGTTAACTGACGGGCGCGCAGGCTGCTCAAGTCGATACCGCGGCTCAGCGCCGCTTGCTGAGCACGGGCATCGGGCGCTTTACCCACATGCCAACTCCCCACGCCACACGAGTCTATTTCAACGTCGTCGGCGAGGCCTGCTTGCTCAAGCGCACGGCGGAAAACACCTTCCGCCGTAGGCGAGCGACAGATATTGCCTAGACACACAAACAACACTTTCACGAGCGCTCTCCTTAAAGTTTGGGGTGAGTAAGCAGCGCACGCACGCGTTCTAAATCTTCAGCGGTATCAACCCCAGCGGGATTAATCTCACAGGCCAAGGCGACCTGTATCGCATGGCCATTTTGTAACGCACGCAGTTGCTCGAGCTGTTCCAACTGCTCAAGACTGGAGGCTGGCCAATCCCGATAAGCCGCCAGAAAGCCCGCCCGGTAAGCGTAGAGTCCGATATGGCGCAGCCACGCATCGGTGGCTAGCAGCGTGGGCGCCTGTTTGAAATGCTCCCGATCCCAGGGAATGGGCGCCCGTGAAAAGTAGAGTGCTCTCCCCTGCAAGGTCCGCACCACTTTTACCACATTGGGATTAAACAGCGTGTCGACATCGTTGATCGGTTCTGCCAGCGTGGCTATCGACGCCTCGGGATCATCCGCTAACCTAAGGGCGACCTGATCAATCAACGCGGGCGGAATCAGCGGTTCATCACCTTGCACATTCACCAGCAGTGCATCATCCGCTAACGCTAAAATATCAGCCACTTCGGCGAGGCGGTCAGTACCCGACGGATGATCAGCTCGCGTCATGATCACCTCAGCACAGTAGGGCAGCATAGCCTCGCGAATGCGGCTATCATCAGTGGCAACTACAACTCGGCTGGCATGGCTTAGGCAAGCGCGGCGCCAAACGTGGGCGACCATGGGTTCACCGGCAATTTCTAAAAGCGGCTTGCCGGGTAACCGGGTGGAGCCATAGCGTGCAGGGACTACCACCGTAAATTCAGGCTTGGCAAAGTCAGCTGAAGCCATTAAACGCCTCCTGAAGGTCCTGATGCGCTGCCTGCGGAGCGCCCCGGAGAAGTAGGCAGTTTCTCATCGGCATCCATGGCACGGGCTGCCTCCGGAAGCATCACCGGGATGCCTTCTTGAATGGGATAGGCCAGACCATCGTAATGACAGCGCAGCTCCTGGGCCTCGCGATCGTATTTTAGCTTGCCGTTGCACAACGGGCAGACCAGCATTGCCAGCAGTTCCTTATCCATACGATGACTCCTTTAGGAGAGTGCCGACAGCCGCGCTGCCAGCCAGTGTTCAAAGTCAGGTGGAAGCGTCGCTTCCACCTCTAGTACCCAACTATTCGGTGGCGCCAGAGCGTTACATTTAACGGCATCTTTGGCGGTCATGATGACCGGACGAACCTCTTTAAAGTTTAACGCATCATGCTGATAGTGCTGATGATCCGCCAAGGGGTGAAAGTCACCCTCAACGCCCAATCCAGCCAGCGTGCGAAAAAAACGTTCGGGATTGCCAATGCCCGCCACGGCGTGTACCGGCAGCGCAAAGGGCAGCGGCGCTAGCGGAAATCGCTCTCCATCGTCTAAGCGGCGCCAGCAACGCGGGGCTAACTGCATGCACGTCACTGCATCGACAGGAAGGGATTGCAGTGGCTCACCATTAATAATCACCGCATCGACACGCTTTAATCGACTGGGCGATTCTCGCAGCGGCCCAGCGGGCAAGCAGCAGCCATTGCCTAAACCCCGGGCGCCATCCACCACGGCCAATTCGATATCGCGCTTCAGTGCTAGGTGCTGCAAGCCATCGTCGCTCAAGATGATATCGCACCCCATCGCTACGAGTGCCTGCACGCCGCGGGCACGCTTAGGGTCCGCCACGACCGGTAACCCCGTTTGCTGCGCCAGCATCAAAGGCTCATCGCCGCTTTCGGCAACCCGGGTGGACGCCGTCACAAAAAAAGGATAGTGCGGCGCCGCGCCGCCGTAGCCGCGGGTAACAATCCCAGGCGACCAGCCCTGGGCGACCAGCCAATGGCTCAGCCACGCCACCAGTGGTGATTTCCCAGTACCGCCTAGCGTGATATTACCCACCACAATCACTGGTACTGACGCCTTCCAGGCGCTCTTTTCACCACGCTGGTAAGCGAGCTCTCGGCGAGCCATGGCCCATTGATAAAGTGAGCCTAAAGGCTTAAGCGGCCACAGCCAGCGGCTGCCCTGATAGGCGCCTTGCAGCCAACGCTCAGCCAGCGGCCTTTTTTTAGATACTTTTTTAGCCAGGGTCATGAGGCTTCTTGAAATTGCAGCTGATGCAGCGCCGCATAAGCGCCGTCCGCATCCAGCAACGCCTGGTGCGTGCCCTCTTCAATAATGCGCCCTTGATCCATCACAATGATGCGGTCAGCGCGTTCGATGGTCGACAGGCGATGGGCAATCACCAGCGTAGTACGCCCTTCACAGACGCGCTCCAGGGCTTTTTGAATATACCGCTCTGATTCGGTGTCCAGCGCCGAGGTGGCTTCATCCAGTACCAATAGCGGCGCGTCTTTAAAGATGGCCCGCGCAATCGCCAGTCGCTGCCGCTGCCCACCGGAGAGCATCACGCCGTTTTCGCCGACCGTGGTCGCATAGCCATTGGGTAGTTTGTCGATAAACTCGTGCGCATAAGCGGCTTCAGCGGCCGCTTGAATGGCCTGAGGATCTGGATTAGCGACTCCGTAGGCGATATTGTCGGCAATAGAGGCGTTAAATAGCGTTACCTGCTGAGAGACCAAAGCAATCTGTTGGCGCAGCGGCCCAAGTGCATACTCATCAATATTAATACCATCGATGGTAATGCTTCCCTGGCTAGGCCGGTAGAAACGCGGTAGCAAACTCACCAGCGTCGACTTCCCGCTCCCCGAACGGCCAACGATCGCCACCAGCTCGCCCGGCGCCAAGCGCAGGTTGATATCATGCAGCACATCGGGCTGTTCGTCGGCATAGCGAAAACTAACCTTATCGATCACCACTTCGCCGCTTAAACGGCTGGCAATGCGCTTGCCATTATCCTGTTCAGGCGTCATGTCCAATAGGCCAAAAAGCTCTGACGCCGCCGCCAACCCCTTCTGAATTTCACCATTAATCTCGGTCAATTGGCGCACGGGCTTGATCATCAGCGCCGCCGCGGTAATAAAGGCCACAAACTCCCCTGGCGTCATGTTGGCCATCAGCGACGGCGCCATGGCTAGCCATACCAGTAACGCCATTGAGATCGCGACCAGCATTAAAATCACCGGTGAGCTAACCGCTCTGGTCATGGCCTCTTTCATGCTTTGCCGACGGTTCTCTTCACTCACCTGCTCAAAGCGCTGTTTTTCGTAGGCTTCGGCGCCATGCGTACGCACGACGCGGTAACCCGAAAGCGCCTCTGAGGCAATATGGGTGACATCGCCCATCGAGTGCTGAATACGCTTGGAGATGCGCCTAAACCGCTTACTCACGTAACTCACTACCACGGCGATAATGGGGGTAACGCCCAAAAATAGCAGTGTGAGCATCCAGTTGGTCCAGAGAAGATAGAGAACCAGACCAATGACAAACAGGCCTTCACGCAGAATAATCGTCACTGCTTTGGTGGCAGCGCCGGCAACCTGCTCAACGTGATAGGTCACCCGTGATACCAATTGACCGCTGGAGTGGTGGTCAAAAAAACGGCCGGGCAGATGAAGCAGATGGGCAAAAACATCGCAGCGCAGCGTATGAATCACATAGCGCCCCACGTACGCCATAAAATAGGTGCTTAAAAAAGTACCCAGCCCTCTAGCCGAAAACATAATAATGACAAACAGTGGCAAAAAGAACCGGAAGGCCGCGTCCGGGTTTTGAATGCCATCAATCAAGCGTTTCATCATCTCTGCCAGCGCAGTGCTGGACGCGGCATACACGACAAACCCCACCACCGCCAGTGCAAACGCACGCCAGTGCGGCTTCACATAGCCCAATAACCGCTTGTAAACACCCCAACCTGAATCAGTCACACGCGCTCCTAGCAATAGTGTGCAATGCCGTGAATTCTACCTGATGGTGCCACGCTTCAACACCGATTGCGTCGACCTGGCAGTGGCCGGGTCGTTCTTACCTCTATGGAATTCGCTGCTTCAAGCCAGAAACGTAGCGCACCGTCCTGCGCGGTACTCCACAAACAGCTCCCCTGCTGATGAAAACGGCGCACGACGTTATCCACCGGATGCTGGAAAGCGTTATGACGACCTGCGCTAAATACCACGTGTTTAGGGGCAGTATGCCGCACGAACTGCACGCTAGAACTGGTGCTGCTGCCGTGATGCCCCGCCACCAGTACCGCGATAGGCGTCGCCACCTCAAGCAAAAACCGTCGCTCTATTTCGGTACTGACATCGCCGGTGATGAGCAGCCGATGCTCGCCCACGCTCACTTCCAATACGCAGGAACGGTCATTAGGCGATAGTTCATTGGCACCCGCGGGCGGCCATAAAAAACGGTAATCAACGCCATCGCGCTGCCATGACTGACCCCGCTGGCACGTTTCACTCGCTATTGGCAGCGTCTCACCAGCAGGGGCAGTCCATTTATTAACATGATGCGCCGTTAATAGCGCATTAACGCCGCCCGCATGGTCATTATCCGCATGACTGACGATCACCTGGTCAAAGCGTTGCCCTGGCGACCACAACGACTCCAGCGGCATAAAACCGCCGCGAAATCGCGGACCGGTGTCGTAGAGTAGCCGATAGTGCTTGCTTCGCAGCTCGATTAATTGCCCCTGCCCCACATCATGTACGGTCACTCGAAGCCCTTGCTGGGGAGCCAATGCTGATAGGGACCACCAAGGCAGCGCCACGACCAGCGCCGTGGAAGCTAGCCGAATACCCGGCAGCACTGCAGGCAATCCCCAGCAGAGTGACAGCAGCAATAGGGCAAGGGCCAATGGATAGGTCAAGGGGCGCTCGGGCTCCCACAGCGGCCAATGCTGAACGGAGAGAGTCAAAAGCGTATGGAAAACGCTGAGTGCAGCCTCAAACACGCTCCACATCGCTTGACCGAAAAAAGGCACCAGCGATAGCAACCAGCCCAGCAGTGCCGTGGGTACCATGACAGAACTTACCCATGGGACGGCCACTAAGTTAATTAACGGCGCAGCGGGCGCTATGCGCCCAAAAGCGACCAGCACGGCGGCCGCCATTAACGGGGCCAATAACAGCTGCGATCTTGCCAGCGCCCAACACCAGCCTTTGATACCACGTGGGCGCCGCCGCCCCTGCCAAATCATGATCAACCATGCCACAGCAATAAAAGACAACCACATGCCGGGTCGCCATAATGCCAACGGATCGACGATCAGTACCATCGCCATGGCCAACCACCAGCCTTGCCAAGGGCTGGGGGCATGCCGACCGCTGAGTACCCACAGACCAATCAACGTCATTACCATGGCACGCATGGCGGGCGGCGCCATACCGGCAAGCGCGGCGTAACTTATGCAGGCCACCGCGGCCACCCACCAGGGCCAAGCACGCATACGCCAGTGGGTGGGTGTGGCCAAACGAGCCGCTAATTTGGCCAGCATCAAGACAAACGACGCCACCAAACCAACGTGTAGGCCTGAAATAACCACCAAGTGCGTCGTACCCGAAGCATTTAATAGCGACCAGTCGTCTTGGGTAAGCTGTCCGCTGTCACCTAACGTCAGCGCCGCTAGCCAGCGCTTCGTCCGGTCATCAAGCGATTGTCGGGCGATAAAATTCAACCCCAACTGGCGAAGCGATGGCCCGGCTTCTGCTAGCCGACGCGGCGCAGGGTCTTGACGCACATAGCCCGTGGCATGAATGCCTTCACGCCACAGCCACTGCTCATAATCAAACGTGCCGGGGTTGGCAAAACCACTGGGTGGACGCAGCCGCAACGTCATCCGCCACTGCTCGCCAGGATAAAAGTGTTCATCGCTATAAGCCGTTACCCGCACCTTGCTGACCGCCGAACAACGTGGCCGTTGGGCTGGGCGCTGGCAGCTATCAATGCTCAGCATCAATCGCGTGGCATCTCCCATTGGCTGAGCGGTTAGCACGGTGGCCTCAACGCTAACATCCTCACCGCTCAACCCTGCTGGTAACCGACTCGCCCATTCACCCTGAACACCAGTGAACACCCAAAGAGCAATCAGAAACCCGGCGAACAAGCGTGGCCGCCACACCGTTACCAGTAACGCTGCGACCAGTACCCACCAAAACGTACTTGAAGGGATGCCGACAGCATGGCCAAACCACGCCAACACCGCCCCCAAAAGCGCTGCCAGTGCGGCGGGTATTGCGCTACCTAACCGCATAGACCCTCCCTGGCGAATGTTCATTGATGGGCTAGCATAGCCGAAGGGCAATGCTATATGGATAATGGGCAGCATCGATAGGTAAGAGTATCCGTCATGCCGCGCAGGTTCCTGCAGCGCTACATGCCCAAACCCGACACCATCAGAAAACAGCGCTCACTTCGCTTTATGGCGCCGCTGATCGCAGACCCGGGTTTGTGGCTTCTCACTCGCCGAAGCGTTGCCAATGCGTTTAGCGTGGGCGTGTTTTGCGCCATGCTACCCATCCCTTTTCAGATGGTGGTCGCCGCCCTGGGTGCTCGTTTAACGCGCTGTAATCTAGCGCTTTCAGTCGGCTTGGTATGGATCACCAACCCCTTAACCATGCCGCTGGTATTTTACGGCAATTACTGGATCGGCACGTTCATACTGGGGGCGCCCGTTCGAGAAGCCCCTTCCCGTATCTCCACGCGCTGGATTGCCGAACAGATGCACGACATCATGCCGCCTCTTATCGTGGGCTCACTGGTGACAGCGATTATATTGGCGATCGTCGTCAATATCGGTATTCGCTTGATCTGGCGCTGGCACGTTTCCTATAACTGGAAACGCCGCCGCCAAAAACGTCGGCAGCGGCGCGCACAAATTGAAGCAGAATTCGATGACTGAGCGTACTGCTCAAACGCGATCATTACCGCGCGGGAGGTTGCTCAACCAATTTCCCTGCTTCTAGCTTCAACACACGGTCTTGATGAGCGGCAAGGCCTACATCGTGCGTCACAATGACAAAGGCACAGGCGCTCTCTTTGGCCAGTTCGTCCATCAGCGCCAAAATGGTGGCTGCTGTGGTCTGATCGAGATTGCCGGTGGGCTCATCCATTAGCATCAAGCTTGGATCGGTAACCAGCGCTCGGGCAATCGCCACGCGTTGACGCTCCCCGCCGGAGAGCTCACCCGGTTTGTGATCCGCCCGCGGCTGCATACCTACTCGCGCCAATATCTGCATCGCCCGCTGCTCGGCCGCCTTTTTCGACTGCCCGCGAATGATTAACGGCAACGCCGCATTTTCGAGCGCCGTAAACTCTGCCAGCAGGTGATGGAATTGGTATACAAATCCAATGTAACGGTTACGAAAGCGGCCCAGCGCCGCTTCGTTCAAGCCCGATAGCGGCTGTTCGGCAATCACTACGCTGCCTTCGCTGGGGCGATCAAGGCCACCGAGCAAATTCAATAGTGTGGTTTTACCGGAGCCGGAACTCCCCACGATGGCAACCCGTTCACCAGCGCGCACCTGCAAATTGAGCTTATCGAGTACCGTTAGATCCTGGGGCCCTTCGCTGTAAACACGGCTCAACGTTTGGCAATCGAGCATGATGGCGGCGTCTTGCTGCGTAGGGGCAGACATCGTATTGATAGACATCATGTCATCCTTATTCCTGAAGCCATTATTCATAGCGCAATACATCCGCTGGCTGGACCCGCGCCGCACGCCAAGCCGGGTAAAGCGTGGACAGGAAGGTCAGCCCAAAGGCGGCCAGTACGATACGGCTCACATCGCTCCACTGGAGGCGAGAAGGCAGATCGCTAATAAAGTAAACACCGGCATCCAAAAACTGAATACCTAACGTGCCTTCGACCCAGCCGATCAGGTCAGCAATGGTGAGTGCCAGCAGTACACCCACTGCCACACCAATGGCGATACCGATCAGACCAATCGCCAGCCCCTGCACAATAAAAATGCCCATGATGGAACTCGGCGTGGCGCCGATAGTGCGTAGAATGGCGATGTCGGCGCGTTTGTCCGTTACCACCATGACCAGCGTAGAGACGATATTAAACGCGGCAACGGCGATAATGACGGTTAACAGCAGCGCAATCATGCGCTTTTCCATCTGTATGGCTTGAAACAAATTGCCGTGGGAGAAGGTCCAGTCACTGCCTCGGTAAGATGGGCCAAGCTCATTGATAATGGCCTGCGTTTCACTGCTCGCGGCAAACAGGTCATCGAGCTGAAGCCGAAGCCCGCCAATGGCATCGCCCAACCGGGCAAGCGTCTGCATATCTTCAATGTTGGCGTAGGCCAAGTTAGCGTCTAAATCAGCACCGACACTAAAAATACCGCTCACGGTGAAGCGCTTTAATCGGGGGAAGACCCCGGCTGGGGTGATGGATGCTTCGGGTACCAACAGCGTGACGCGATCACCCACGCCAACGCCAAGGCTGCGCGCGAGCATCGACCCCAGCACCACGTTCCACTCACCGGGAACCAAGTCGGCCAGTTCGCCTTCGATCATGTGTTCGCCGATGATGGATACGCGGTCTTCCCAATCAGGATTGATGCCATTGACCATCGCGCCCTGATTACGCCCCCCCACCGAAAACATGCCCTGCTGTTCGACAAAAGGCGCTGCACCAATCACGCGCTCTCGCTGCATCAGCTCTTCGGCCAACGACTCCCACTCGACCATCCCTTCACGGGACTCAATTTTGGCGTGAGGCACCATACCTAGAATGCGCGTACGCAGTTCGTGGTCAAAGCCGTTCATTACCGATAACACCAGAATAAGAACGGCAACCCCCAGCATTAACCCCAGCATCGAGGTAAGGGAAATAAACGAAATAAAGTGGTTCCGGCGTTTAGCGCGCACGTAGCGCAGCCCCACCAGAAAAGGCAAACGATCAAGCATGGCGTCATTCCTTATCAATAAGCGCTCATGGTACGGTTTTTTTAGTCTCGCTGCATGTTCGAACGGCCATTAGAGCGAACAGCCCGGTGAGCGTTCAGATTAAATAGGTTGCGCTTGCATCTTGCCTCACCACCGCCTACATTGCGCCGATTTACCCTTGACCGCGACGCGGCTCACTCACCCGCGCATTGCATCGGTTTAGTGACTCTCAACGTCCTACATGACATTGGCGACTATGACCTATCGTTTGCTCCCCGAATGGTATCCCCAAGACGGGATACAGTTGACCTGGCCACGCCCTGAGGGCGATTGGGCGCCTTTACTGGCGCGCATCGAAGCCACCCTGGAACGTATTGTCATCGCGACTGCCCGTTTTCAGCGGGTGTTGATCTGCGTGCCTGATCCCTCCACGCAGCAGCGTTTGGCCGGCACCTTCGACGCTTACGGCGTACCTGCCTCCCGACTGCAGCTTATTGTCGCACCCACCGACGATACCTGGGCGCGAGACCATGGGCCGATCAGTGTTATCGATGAACAGGGCCAACTTATGATGCTTGATTACACCTTTACCGGCTGGGGCGGCAAATTCCCCGCCGAGCAGGATAACAGGCTCACCCAGTGGCTTGCCGACGCAGGCACGTGGGCGTGTCCGGTAACGGCACGCAGTATGGTATTGGAAGGCGGCGGTATCGAAACCGACGGGGAAGGCACCCTGTTGACCACCGAAGCCTGCCTGCTCAACCCCAATCGCAATCCAGCCCTGACGCGTGCCGATGTAGAAGCCCAGCTCGCCCAAGATTTAGGCGTTGATCGCGTTTTGTGGTTAGCCAACGGCCACTTAGAGGGTGACGATACCGACAGCCATATCGATACCCTTGCCCGCTTTTGCGACCCATCGACCATCGCCTATATCCGCTGCGACGACCCTAATGACCCGCACTATTCAGCGCTGGCGGCGATGGAGCAGGAGTTGCAGGCCTTCCGACAACGCAATGGGGAACCTTACCGACTGATCGCGCTACCGTGGCCACAGGCTTGTTTCGACCCTGAAGACGGCCATCGCCTGCCTGCCACCTATGCGAACTTTTTAATCATCAATCAGGCTGTTCTGGTGCCCACTTACGGCGATCCCGCGGATGTCACTGCCCTGCACGCGCTCGCCGATGCGTTTCCTGAGCACACGCTCATTCCGATTGAGTGCGTTAGCGTCATTCGCCAACACGGCAGCCTGCACTGTTTAACCATGCAGCTTCCCCAAGGCACGCTTGCCCAAGACACGCTTGGCTGAGACGCATTGCCCAACGCTTAGCCGATACTGACTGAATAAAGGAGTCATCATGTCGATGAAAGTAAGCTCGTCACTAGCCGTCGCGGTTGTGCAGCAACCCGCTTGGCCGGATAAAGCTAAAAGCCTGTCAGCCAGCGAAGAAGGTATTCGCAACGCCGTTGAGCAAGGCGCCCAGTTGGTGCTGCTTCAAGAGCTGCACGCGACCCACTACTTCTGCCAATTTGAAGACCCTGCGTTGTTTGATCTAGCGGAACCGCTAGATGGCCCTACCGGCCAGCGACTTGCAGCGCTTGCTAAAGAGCTGGACATCGTCTTGGTCGGATCACTGTTCGAGCGCCGTGCACCGGGGCTTTACCACAATACGGCCGTGGTATACGACCGCCATAAAGGCCGTGTTGGTCAGTACCGTAAGATGCATATTCCCGATGACCCTGGGTTTTACGAGAAGTTTTATTTTACCCCTGGCGACCATGATAGCGCCCGCGGCGAAGGCTTTACCCCGATTGACACCTCGGTAGGCCGTCTCGGCGTCTTGGTCTGCTGGGATCAGTGGTATCCGGAAGCTGCCCGCTTAATGGCCCTGGCAGGCGCGGACCTGCTGCTTTATCCCACTGCCATCGGCTGGGATCCCAACGATGAGATGGCTGAAAAAACGCGCCAGAAAGATGCCTGGACCGTCATTCAGCGCGCCCACGGTGTCGCCAACGGTTTGCCCGTTCTAGTCGCTAACCGGGTAGGCTTCGAAGCGGATCACTCCGGTGTGGGTGACGGCATTCAGTTTTGGGGCGGCAGCTTTATTTGCGGTCCGCAGGGGGAGTTACTGGCTCATGCTGGCGAAGCGAGTGAGCAGTTAGTCGTTCAGTTGGACATGGCACGCAGTGAAAACACCCGTCGGATCTGGCCTTACCTACGGGATCGCCGTATTGATGCCTATGGGGATCTCACTCGTCGCTACCGCGATTAATGATTCGCCCATTAGGGGCTTTAAAAAAACGCCTGCCAGGGATCAATACCCAGGCAGGCTTTTTAATAGCAAAGCACCCAATTTAAGCGTTCTGGATAGACGGTTTACTTCCAGAAATCGCGAATAGAAGCGATGCCTTGCGCCCCCACTGCACGGGCGTGATTGGCATCAAAGCGGGTCATACCCCCCAATGCGAACACCGGCATACCGGCACGTTCCACCAACTGCTGGAAGTCATGCCAGCCGAGCGGCGCGACCTCAGGATGGGAGGGTGTGGTGCGCAGGGGTGACAAACTCACGAAATCACAACCTAATACCGCCGCCTGAGTCAGCTGCTTTTGGTGGTGGGTCGATGCGGAAAGCCACTTGTTTTCAGCAATCGGACGACGCTCAAGCTGCATTAAACGCTCGCTGGTCAAATGGATGCCATCCGCGTCGATGTGGTCTAGCAAGCTGGGCTCACCATTCAGCAGCAGCCGCGCACCATGTGCACGACAAAGGCTCAAGGCACGCTGTGCGCGGGCAAGATAAGCCGCTTCGTCCAACTGCTTGGCGCGCAGTTGCACAAGGCGAATCTTGTCTTCGCGCAATGCGCGCTCCAAATAGGCATCGAAACGCGCTTCGTCAGCCTCTTCACCGGTAATCAAATACTCGGTGGGTAGCCTTACCGCCCGTAGAATCGGCAAGTTGGCTGCTGGGAAGGGGTAGTTGGAGAGCTCGCTCATGGGCACCCAACGTACCGCCTGACCTTCACGACCAAAAGGTTCGCCAGCAAACTCGTGCACCTGCCATACATCCAGCAAAATATGCTTGTCTGGATACTCGTGGTGCACCCGAATCAACGGCTGAGCAGAGAGAATTTCAACGCCCAACTCCTCATGCAGCTCGCGCTTCAATCCCTCAAGCCCGGTTTCATAAGGCGCCAGTTTGCCGCCTGGAAATTCCCATAGCCCGCCATGGTCGACATTAGATGGTCGACGTGCGATCAGGACCTGCTGTTGATCGGCACTAATAATCGCAGCTGCCGCGACGTGAACCCTGCGTTTTACCTTTATGCTCATATACTCATTTACTCGTTACGTCTTGATCCACTGCGCGCACCCATTCAGTGACATCGGTGTTATCTCGCTGCGCTTGCCTTTTTCATGTCCACTGCCCTACACCCGGGTCAGTTGACTAGCTTCGGTAATCCGCGTTGATAGACACGTAGTCATGGGAGAGGTCAGAAGTCCACACGGTGGCACTCTCTTCGCCGCGCCCCAAGTTAATGCGAATGGTGATTTCCGGCTGCGCCATCACAGCGCTGCCTGCTTCTTCGGTGTAGCCTGCGGCACGCCCACCCTGCTCGACTAAACGCACATCGCCAAGATCAATTACCACACGGTTGACGTCGAAGTCGTTGACAGGCGCACGACCAACGGCGGCCAGAATGCGCCCCCAGTTGGCGTCCGAGGCATAAAGCGCCGTTTTTACCAACGGTGAATGCGCAACGGTAAAGGCGACATCAAGTGCCTCTTGACGACTCTGCGCTTCACCCACCTGCAGAGTAACGAACTTCGTCGCGCCTTCTGCATCGCGAATAATCGCTTGCGCCAGCTCGGTCATTACTCGCTGTAAGGCGTTGCTGAACGCGGCTATCTGCGTTTCATCGCTAATTCGCGCCCCGGCGCCGGTGGCGGCCAACATGCAAGCGTCATTGGTCGAGGTGTCACTATCGACGGTAATACAGTTGAAAGAACGATCAACGGTATCCCGCAGCAGGCGATCCAGTAACGACGCTTCGATGGCCGCATCGGTCACTACAAAGCCCAACATGGTTGCCATGTTGGGTTTGATCATGCCCGACCCTTTCGCGATGCCATTAATAGTGACCTGTTGATCGCCAATATCCACCGTCACAGTGGCGCCTTTAGCCCGCGTGTCGGTCGTCAAAATGCCTTGGCCGGCGTGTTGCCAAGCAGCACTGTCATCGGCGAGATCCTTAAGGGCAGGTGCGAAACCGGCCAGTAAGCGCTCCATCGGCAGCGGCTCACCAATTACGCCGGTCGAGAACGGCAATACTTCTTCAGCGTTTACCCCTGCCTGCTTGGCAAGCTCTGCACAGCTTGCTCGGGCATCGCGTAAGCCCGTCTCGCCAGTGCCTGCATTGGCGTTACCGGTATTGATCAGCCAGTAGCGTGGCGAACGGTTTTCTGCACGACACTGCTCAAGATGCTGTTTGGCAACGACAACCGGCGCTGCACAAAAGGCATTGCGTGTAAACACACCCGACACCGTCGCTGTCTCGGGCAGTTCAATGACCACCACATCACGACGGTTCGGCTTTTTGATACCCGCCATTGCCACCCCAAGGCGCACCCCTTGCAAGGGCGCTAACTCTGGGAAGGGAGTGTTTCCCACCGCCATGATTCTCTCCTTTTCGGCAACCCTGGGTCAGCCGATATGTCAGACACAATCGCTGTTAGCTTAATTTTCCACAGCACTGCTTGTACTTTTTACCCGAACCACAAGAGCAGGGGTCATTACGGCCTACTTTGGGACCTTCGCGACGCACCGGGCGACCTTCATTACCCGGCGCCTCTTGCTCGTTTTCAGACGGTTCAGGGGCCGGAGCGTCGTGTCGGCTAGCGGCCGTGGCCGTTTCACGCTCCAGCGCTTCGCGGCGTTGACGCTCTAAAGCATCCACTTCTTCGGGCTGGCGAACCTGCACGTGGCTCAGAATACGCGTTACATCTTCTTTGATGTGTTCAAGCAGGTGCTGGAAGAGCTCGAACGACTCACGCTTGTACTCCTGCTTGGGGTTTTTCTGAGCGTACCCACGCAGGTGAATACCGCGACGCAGGTGATCCATTGATTGAAGGTGCTCTTTCCAGCGTGTATCGAGTACCTGCAGCATGACTTGTTTCTCAAAGCGACGAATCAATTTCTCGCCCGCTGCCGCGACTTTCGCCGCGTAGGACTCGCGATGCATGGTTTGCAACCGCTCGCGCAACTGCTCTTCGCTAAAGCGATCATCTTCAGCTGCCCACTTGACCACCGGCACGTCCAGGTTGAACTCTGTTTTTAAGTGCGCTTCCAGACCTGGCAAGTCCCACTGCTCGGGCAGGCTCTGCGGGGGAACATAGTCGCTAATCGCTGATTCCATGACCTCTTCGCGAATACCGATAACGGCATCGGCAATATTATCCGCGGCGAGCACTTCATTACGCTGGTCGTAAATGACCCGGCGCTGATCATTGGCAACATCATCGTATTCGAGCAACTGCTTGCGGATATCGAAGTTACGTCCTTCGACTTTTTTCTGGGCACGCTCAACGGCGTTGGAGACCATCTTATGCTCAATGGCTTCGCCATGCTCAAGCCCCAACGCCTGCATCAGACGCTTGACGCGATCAGAGCCAAACAACCGCATCAGGCTGTCTTCTAGCGATAGGAAGAAGCGCGTGGAGCCGGGATCGCCCTGGCGGCCAGCACGCCCCCGCAACTGGTTATCGATACGCCGTGACTCGTGACGCTCGGAGCCCACTACATGCAAGCCGCCAGCAGCCAGCACACCATCATGACGCGCCTGCCATTCAGCCTTTAACGCATCGATCTGCTCTTGGCTGGGGTTTTGCAGTTTAGCGGCTTCTGCTTCCCAATTGCCGCCCAGTACGATATCGGTACCCCGCCCGGCCATGTTGGTAGCGATGGTAATCGCTCCCGGACGGCCCGCCTGAGCAATAATCTCGGCTTCGCTCTGGTGCTGCTTGGCGTTAAGCACGTTGAAGTTAAGGCCTGCCTCGCGCATTAGGTTGGCAAGGTACTCGGATGTTTCAATCGAGGCGGTACCGACCAACACGGGGCGACCGGCTTCAGTCTCGGTTTTGACATCTTTGATAATCGCTTCGTACTTCTCTTCGGCGCTTAAGTACACCAAATCATTTAAGTCTTTGCGCGCCAAGGGGCGGTTAGTGGGGATGACCACCACGTCCAGCCCATAAATCTGGCGAAACTCGAAAGCTTCGGTATCGGCAGTACCGGTCATACCGGCCAGTTTGTCATACAGGCGGAAATAGTTCTGGAAAGTGGTCGAAGCAAGCGTTTGGCTTTCCCGCTGAACCGTTACGCCCTCTTTGGCCTCAACAGCCTGATGCAAACCTTCCGACCAGCGGCGGCCTGGCATCGAACGGCCGGTGTGCTCATCGACGATGACCACCTGCCCTTCGGAAACGATGTAATCAACATCGCGATGATAAAGGTAACGTGCACGCAAGGCCGAGTGCATGTGCTGCAGCAGATTGAGGTTTTGCGCGGCATAGAGCGATTCTTCATCACCCAATAAGCCTTCAGCACGCATCAGCTCTTCTACTTTATTGTGCCCTTGCTCAGTCAGCTCGACCTGCTTCTGCTTCTCGTCGACTAAGAAGTCGCCCACGACAGGGGCTTCCTCGTCTTCAATCTCTTCACCTTTCTCTAACTGTTGGGCCAGTTGATTGACGACTTTATAGAGATCGGTGTTTTCGTCTACCGCGCCTGAAATGATCAGCGGTGTGCGCGCTTCATCGATGAGAATCGAGTCGACTTCATCGACAATGGCGTAGTGCAGGCCACGCTGCACTTTATCCTCTAGTGAAAACGCCATGTTATCGCGTAGATAATCAAAGCCGAATTCGTTATTGGTGCCGTAAGTGATATCACACTGATAGGCATGGCGCTTCTCTTCGCCCGTCTGGCCGGAAAAGATAACGCCAACTGAAAGGCCGAGAAATTCATACAGCGGGCGCATCCACTCCGCGTCACGGCGAGCCAGGTAGTCGTTCACCGTCACGACGTGAACACCTTTCCCCGGCAGCGCATTCAAATACACCGCGAGTGTGGCCACCAGGGTTTTACCTTCACCGGTCTTCATTTCTGCAATGCGACCACGATGAAGCGTCATGCCCCCTACCATTTGGACATCAAAATGACGCATGCCCATGACGCGTTTACTGGCTTCACGGACAATCGCAAAAGCGGGCGCTAACAGCGTATCAAGAGACTCGCCTGCTTCCAGTCGCTCGCGTAGCTGGGCGGTCTTTTGCTGTAAATCAGCAGCACTCAGTGCCTCGAACTCTGCTTCAAGCGCGTTGATTTGCGGCACATTTTTGTGCATGCGTTTAACGTCGCGGTCATTTTTGGAACCGACAACTTTACGTAACAAATTATTAAGCATGAAAAATCCAAATATTCACAAACAACCCATCGGACTTTGTCTTGCATTGCAGAACCTTTCTGCAACGTATTTACCTATCAGCGTAGGCAATTACCTATCGGCATAGGGACAAAGTAAGCATCGTGACAGCCTATTCAATGGGAAGGCGGGCCGCGCTGGGTCAAGACATCGCGCGCGGCTACCCGCAGTGTCATCGGCGCCAACCAACTGCTGAGCTGCCGAACCGGGGCAAAACGCTGGGGCCGTTGCGCCCAACGGCGAAGCGCACGCTGACGCTTAGCCACCCAGTGCGACTGCGCACGCAAGATCGCGGGTACCCATAAACAGATAGTGATACTGCGGTCGCCACCGCGGAAGGCATCCGTAGGGCTTAAGCTTGCGGGTAAGAGACAGCTCACTAACAGCCCGGCCAGCCACCAACGCGCTAAGCCGTAGCGACGATGTCGTCGCGGCAAAGCTGATTGAACATCAAGCGTAGCTGTCATGCTGTAGACCGGCTCCTGAGCGTGGTAAAGTTGACTAATCAGCCATCGGCGAAGGTGGCCGACGTCATTAGTAGCGGTGCCTAAAATAGCAGCACCCTAGGAATTAAGCGTATGAGTATAAAGGTTAAGCGTTCTCGCGCACAGCCCATTGCCCGCCTGCTCAGCAAGTCCGGCGATATTAATCAGTTAATGCGCCTATCGCGTTTGATTGATCAGGCTCAACGGCATCTTCGCGCGCATCTACCGGAAGAGATGCGTGAACATATTTTTGTCGGTGGTTTTCGCGAAGGGCGTTTAACGCTCATCAGCGGCCAAGCCAGCTGGCTAACCTGGCTACGTTTTGAACAGCGGCGCTTGTTAGAACTACTGCATCAACTGCCCGGTTTTGAAGGCGTTAGCGGCTTTACCTTCAAGGTACGCCCCGTGCGCCCAATCGTGGCCCCACCACGCAACACCCGCCGCCTTTCAGCGGATGCTGGGAAGACACTGGCCGAGTGCGCAGAGGATACGTCCAATCCGGCCTTAAAACGCGCTCTTGAACGCTTGGCGTCGCATGCGCGAGTACCTAGTGAATAAGCGCGGCCCGCTAATGAAACAGTCTACCCTCTAAAACGCATAAAGCACCGCCTGGGCGGTGCTTTAATAATGTGGCCATGCTTACCAGACATTCGCGATGTGTTCGCTCATCCAGCAGCGTCACCCAGCGCGATGTAGTTAAGCCATTGCGGGAGCCGCATAGGAGATCGGCGCCACAGCCTTCTCTTCTTCAAAGGTTACAATTTCATACGCGTCTGGCTGCGCCATTAGTTCGCGGCAGAGCTGATTGTTCAGTGCATGGCCGGATTTAACACCGCGGAACTCACCAATCAGGCTGTAGCCAAGCTGATACAAATCACCGATAGCATCTAGCACTTTATGCTTAACGAACTCATCTTCATAACGAAGGCCGCCTTCGTTAACAATGCGATAATCATCAACCACGATTGCGTTGTCTAAGCTACCGCCTAAGGCCAAGTTATTAGAACGCAAAAACTCTAAATCGCGCATAAAACCAAACGTACGTGCACGCGACACTTCTTTGACAAAGGAAGTGGTCGAAAAGTCGATCAATGCCGTCTGTTTCTGCTGTTCAAAAACCGGGTGATCGAAGTCGATAGCAAAAGAGACTTTAAACCCTTGGTGCGGTAAAAAAACGGCCTCTTTATCGCCATCGGTGACGGCAACGCGTTGCTTGATGCGAATAAATTTCTTCGCGGCATCCTGCTCCAGAATACCCGCTGATTGAATCAAGAAGACGAAAGGACTGGCGCTGCCATCCATAATCGGCACTTCAGGTTCGCTTACGTCCACATAAGCGTTATCGATACCCAGCCCGGCAAAAGCGGACAAAAGGTGCTCGACGGTGGCAACTTTAACGCCATTACTAGAGAGTGCCGTGCACAGCTTCGTATCTTCAACCAATTCCGCGCGCGCAGGCACATGCACGACAGGATCCAGATCGGTTCTGACAAACACAATCCCAGTATTGGCGGGCGCCGGGCGCAAAGCCAAATGAACTTTTTTGCCAGAATGCAGGCCCACGCCGGTGGCGCGAATGACATTTTGTAGGGTGCGTTGTCTGATCATGGGCAGTAGTCGAGCTCTGATGACGGTAATGACCGTAGAGAAAAAGTTATCAAACAGTGTTCACTTTAACAGAAAGCGAGCGTTTTAGCCAATAAAACGCTCGCCCGCTGTGACAGTACTGCTGTTATCGAGAATCAATCCGCCTGGCGGCGTAGAAACGCGGGGATGTCCAGATAGTCGTCGGCTTCGGTAGCACGACGCTTTTCAGGACGAGGTTTAGCGGCAGCTTCAGGTGCTTCAGCGCGCGCGGTGGCCTGCTGACGCATGACAGTGGGTTGTTGCAGCTTGCGGTAATCCGAAGAAGACTCCGCCGCTGTGCGACGTGCGGGCTCTCGGGCGGCCGTTTTGGCCTTGTTACCGTCCAGGCCTGCAGCCACAACCGTTACACGCAGCTCATCGGACATTTCCATATCAATGGAGGTACCCACCACGATAGTGGCGTCCGGCGACGCAAACTCTTGCACGGTGGCACCGACATCATTGAACTCGCCAATCGACAAATCAGGGCCAGCAGTGATGTTGACCAGGATGCCGCGGGCGCCATGAAGATCGATATCTTCCAGCAGCGGGCTGCGAATGGCTTTTTCGGCAGCTTCACGAGCGCGGTTTTCACCCGTCGCCCCGCCAGTGCCCATCATCGCCATGCCCATTTCAGACATGACGGTGCGCACGTCAGCAAAGTCGACGTTGATGATACCGGGGCTGGTGATCAGCTCGGCAATCCCTTGAACCGCTCCCAACAGCACATCGTTCGCAGCGCTAAACGCCGTTAGCAGCGTGGCATTTTTGCCCAGCACCGACAGCAGCTTTTCATTAGGGATGGTGATCAGCGAATCGACGTGTTCTGAGAGCTCTTTCATGCCCTCTTCTGCTGCACGCATACGCTTTGGCCCTTCGAAGGGGAAGGGACGCGTCACGACTGCCACGGTGAGAATGCCTAGTTCTTTGGCAACCTGAGCAACGACCGGTGCACCACCAGTACCTGTACCACCGCCCATACCGGCAGTGATAAACACCATATCGGCGCCTACCAGCAATTCCGCAATACGTTCGCGGTCTTCCATCGCCGCCTGACGTCCCACGTCGGGATTGGCACCTGCGCCTAACCCTTTCGTAATTTCGCCACCTAGTTGCAGCACGGTTTTTGCTGAACAACGTTTCAGCGCCTGCGCATCCGTGTTGGCGCAGATAAACTCAACGCCTTCGATATTGCTTTCGACCATGTGGTTAACAGCATTGCCGCCACCGCCGCCAACACCAACCACTTTGATGACCGCACTGCTCGAGGGTGCGTTATCTACCAATTCGAACATAAGCCCCGTCTCCTGAACCGCGCTTGCGGCCCTGTCAGAAATTTCCTTTGAACCAGCCTTTAATTCTTGCCAGCGCCGAATGGTCTTCCTTGATATCACGCCGGGCAAGCTCATTGCGGCCCTTATGGGCAGCAACCACTCCCCCGTGGCTTCTTAGGCCTTGCCCATGACGCGTTTCCTGCAAGGCATAATGCAGCAGACCAACGCCCGTCGCATATATGGGGTTACGCACGACATCCGCCAAACCTCTTACGTTTTGCGGACATGCGATGCGAACAGGCATATGGAAAATTTCTTCTGCCAATTCGCTAACTCCTTCCATGCGCGAGGTACCGCCGGTAAGCACTATCCCGGCGGCCACCATGTCTTCATAGCCACTTCGGCGCAACTCATCTCTTACTAGCGTAAACAGCTCTTCGTAGCGCGGTTCTACCACTTCAGCGAGTGCTTGGCGTGATAGGTCACGCGCAGGACGATCACCTACGCTAGGTACTTTAATCATTTCATCGCTTGACGCTAGGTGCGTCAGCGCACAAGCATATTTAACCTTGATCTCTTCAGCATGCTGGGTGGGTGTGCGTAGCGCCATGGCGATATCGTTGGTGACTTGATCACCGGCAATAGGAATCACCGCTGTATGGCGGATAGCGCCTTCGCTAAAGATCGCCATATCGGTGGTTCCGCCACCGATATCCACCATGCAAACACCCAGCTCACGCTCATCTTCCGTGAGTACGGCCATGCTAGAGGCGAGCTGCTCTAAAATAATAGCATCTACCTCGAGCCCGCAGCGACGTACACACTTTTCAATATTTTGCACCGCGTTCAAGGCGGCTGTCACCAAATGCACCTGCGCTTCCAGACGCACACCTGACATGCCCAGGGGCTCTCGAATGCCTCCCTGCGCATCGATTGAAAACTCTTGAGGCAATACGTGTAGTACCCGCTGCCCTTCTGAAATAGCGCGCGCCCGAGCGGAATCAATAACACGCTCTATATCGGAAGGCGTTACTTCACGCTCTTTAATAGCCACGACGCCATCAGAATTCATAGAACTGATATGACTACCGGCCACGCCAACATAGACAGAATGAATATCACAGCCAGCCATTAACTCGGCTTCTTCAACGGCACGCTGAATAGACTGCACCGTGGATTCGATATTGATGACAACGCCACGCTTCATACCGCGAGAGGGGTGGGAACCAATACCGGCAATTTCTATTCCGCCATCATCGGTAGGTTGACCGACTATCGCGACGACCTTGGACGTTCCAATGTCCAGCCCGACCACCATATTGGATGCGTTGGGTGAGCCTGCCATGAGTCGGTAAATCTCCTTGCGTGATTATTAAAATAAATATTAGTAGGATGCCACTTAATCCAACACTTAACATTGAAAGCGTGCTACCCAAAATAAACAGTGTGTCGTTTTGACACTCAATTAAGTGCAAATAGCTAAAATTAAAAGCCACTTAATCATCGTCTAGCCCATAGTATAGAAACAATAGACGTAATACGACTACTACAAACCCACAATAATAGCCATAGGAAGCAATTTAAAGCCGATGAAGGGCTTTTTTCAATGATGGCAACCACTCACTTTTACACCTTATTTGCAGTAAGTAATAGAAGCGTTACTCATCTTGCACAGCAAATTCACTTTCTCCGTGCCACGCAACAGCGACGCCGTTAGGGTAACGCAGATCGATATAGCGAATCTGGTCGCCTAACGCGTATAACTCTCTTTGCCAAGAAGCCGATAAACGAGCCAAACGCACTTCATGTTGCCGACGCCCTAACATTACCCAGGCACCGTCGTTTAATTGCAACCGCCAAGCACCGCGAGGCTCTAAACGAAGCTGGGTTAGTTTAAGTGATAACTGGGCAAAATGCGGCAAAAGGCGTTGGTAGTAGTCTAACACTTCTTCACTGCTTCCCGCGGGACCGGCCATGTCAGGCAGGCCCGACGGTGGGTTTAACGGTGCAAAGGCGAAGGGTTCGCCTTCTGGATTGAGTAAAAAATCGTCGTTCCAGCGCGCCACAGGCTGTTGCTCAATAAGCTCAAACACTAGCGCATTGGGCCACTCACGGGTAATACGTACCTCGTTCAACCAACCTACCTGGAGTGCGCGATCACGTAACTCACCTAGATCAGCGGACAGCCAGGTGGCATCAATCACCAACGGTGCCAGCTGTGTGCGTAGGTAATCAGCGCTGACATACTCCCATTCGCCGCGAATAGACACCCGCTCAATGGGGCGGTCTAGCCACAGCCAGAGCGCTCGCCCGCCCGCGCCCATCAGCAAGGCCAACAGGATAACGCCTAGCAAAGCATTACGCCTTTTCATAAGGCACCGTGCATAACAAACTCGTCATAATACTTATTGTCCGCCTGCGGCTTTCAATATCGCCAACACCAAATCATCAAATGAAAGCCCCGCATGGGCCGCAGACTGAGGCACCAAACTGTGATCAGTCATTCCAGGCACGGTGTTAACCTCTAACAGCCAGAACTGCCCTTCTCTATCGCGCATGACGTCAACGCGACCCCAGCCGACACCGCCAATGGCTGCAAACGCCTGCTGACACAGCTGCGCTAACGCCTCTTCATCAACGGTAGATAAGCCGCATGGCAGGTGATACTGCGTGGTATTGGCAATATATTTTGCTTCGTAGTCATAAAAGCCACCAGGCACCTCGACGCGAATCGCCGGCAGCACTTGCTCACCCAGCAGGGCAACCGTATATTCATCGCCCACTATAAAGCGCTCTGCCATCACTCGTGCATCGAACTGCGCCGCTTCATGGTAGGCAGCCTCGAGCGCAGCCTGGCTTTTGACAATACTGATACCCAGCGTAGAGCCTTCGTGCACCGGCTTTACAATCAGGGGTAAGCCAAGCTGCGCCACTACCGCTGACCAGTCCGCGCTGGCATCCAACATAATACTTTCAGGCGTTGGCAAGCCCACCGCACTCCACACCTGCTTGGTGCGCTGCTTGTCCATACCCAGCGCCGAGGCAAGCACGCCACTGCCGGTATAAGGAATATTCAAAAGTTCCAGCGCGCCTTGTAGGGTGCCATCTTCTCCACCCCGGCCATGCAGGGCAACAAAGACCACGGTGGGCGCTAACTGTTCCAAACCGACCAAGCCATTGTCCTTGGGGTCATAGCCAGTCGCGTTAATGCCCTTACGTTGAAGCGCCTCCAACACGGCCGCACCGCTTTTAAGCGATACATCGCGCTCTGCTGATGTGCCGCCATACACTACGACGACGTTATCCAATGATGGGGTTGTTGCTACTTCCACACTCACAGTGCTACCTCGCTCATCACTAACCGTGCCTGCGCCAGGCGCAGAGAAATGCCGCCTACATCACCGGCGCCTTGGGTAATGAGAATATCGTCAGGGCGTAATACGTTGGCTAATAGCGCAGGTAGTTCATTTTTATGCTCGACAAAGAGCGGGTCGACTTCGCCGCGCTGACGAATTGATCCGGCCAGCGTTCTTCCTTCGGCGCCTGGGATCACCGCTTCACCCGCGCTGTATACGTCGAGCAACACAAGCGTGTCGACTTGGGAAAGCACACGTACGAAATCTTCATATAAATCGCGAGTACGGCTGTAGCGATGCGGCTGATAAAGCATTACCAGGCGACGATTGGGCCAGCCTGCGCGCACCGCCTGGATCACCATGTCGACCTCACGGGGGTGATGGCCGTAGTCATCGACCAGCATGATATCCCCGCCGCCTTTGGGCGCGGGAAAATTCCCATGCACCTGGAAACGACGGCCGACACCGGCAAAACTCGCCAAACCGCTCAAGATCGCGCTATCGCTAACGCCTGCGTCAGTGGCGACAACAATGGCCGCCATCGCGTTGAGCGCATTATGGCGGCCGGGCATGGCCAAGCGCACCGCTAGCGGTTCAGCGCCACCCGGACGCAAGGCGGTGAACGAGACTTCGCCCTCACGCTGAGTAAAATCGACGATGCGGTAATCGGCATCGCTATCAAAGCCATAGGTGACGAACTGACGCTTCACCTGATCACACAGCACGCGCACATGGGGGTCATCGATACATAGCACTGCCAAACCATAGAAGGGCAAATTATGCAGGAATTCGATGAAGGTATTTTTCAGCCGCTCGAAGTCACCGCCATAGGTCGCCATATGGTCAGCATCGATATTGGTAACGATCGACACCATGGGCTGTAAATGCAAAAACGAGGCATCAGACTCATCAGCTTCAGCGACGAGATAATCGCCTTCGCCTAAACGCGCATTGGCTCCGGCACTGGTCAGCTTACCGCCGATGACAAAGGTCGGATCCAAGCCCCCTTCTGCCAACAGCGTCGCCGTTAAACTGGTTGTCGTGGTCTTACCATGGGTGCCTGCAACGGCAATGCCATGGCGAAAACGCATTAGCTCAGCGAGCATTTCAGCGCGGCGCACCACCGGCACACGATGCTCATGTGCCCAGCGAATTTCGGGGTTCGTCCCATCAATGGCACTAGACACGACGACCACATCGGCGTTTTCAACATTCGCCTCGGCATGGCCGATCGCCACGCACACACCGCACTGCCGCAGCCGCTCCACGACAGAGGAGTTTTTCATGTCGCTACCACTGACGCTATAGCCTTGGTTCGCCAATACCTCTGCAATACCGCACATACCGGCGCCACCGATGCCAACGAAATGAATCCGCCGGATACGTCGCATGCCCGGGCCAGCGGGAGTGCGGTGAGTGGGCGTCATGGTCTTATCTGAATCGGTCACGCAGAGTCTCCTAGCGGCACCATCGCCAAACACCCTTCAGCCAGACGCTCTGTCGCATCTAAATGCGCCGCCTGACGAGCATTGGCGGCCATGTCAGCCAGGGTGGAAGGGACGAGTAATTGAGTTAAAAATTCGCTTAATCGCTCAACGGTCAGCTCCGACTGAACGACACATTTCGCGGCGCCTGCCTTGACCAATACCTGCGCGTTAATACGTTGATGATCATCGACAGCAAAGGGAAAAGGCACCAGTAGCGCAGGCTTGGCTGCCGCGGCTAGCTCGGCAACGGTGAGCGCTCCTGAGCGGCAAACCACCAAGTCGGCCCACTCATAGGCGGCCGCCATATCATCGATAAAAGGACTGATGTCAGCACTGACGCCGTGCTGTTGATAATTTTCGGCGGTGCTCTCTTCACGGTCCTTGCCCGCCTGGTGACGTACTTCTGGGCGCTGCTCAGCTGGCAGTGCGGCCAGCGCGGGCGCCAGCCGTTCGTTCAGCGCCACCGCACCAAGCGAGCCTCCCACCACTAAAAGCCTTAAGGGTCGGGCCAAGAGCGCTTCAATGCGCCGCGGTGTAGTGCCCAATTTCGCAATATCGTCGCGCACGGGATTACCAATCACTTCCGCCCGCTTCCCAAACGCTTCAGGGAAAGCAGCATAGGTGCGCTTGGCCAGACGCGACAAAACGCTGTTGGTCAGCCCTGCCACCGCGTTCTGCTCATGAATAATTAACGGCACGCGGGTAAGCCACGCGGCCAACCCACCCGGGCCGCTAGCAAAACCGCCCAAACCAACCACCACATGCGGCTTGAACGTTCGAATTAGCGTGCGCGCTTGTAAAACGGCACGACTCAGGTTGAGCGGTGCTTTTAGCCAGCCCAATAAGCCATTACCGCGTAGCCCGCTGATGGCGATCGTGTGCAGCTTAATCCCTGCCTCAGGGACTAAGCGGTTTTCAATGCCCCTTGGGCTGCCCAGCCATTCGACATCTACCTGCTGGGCTTGTAGTGCTTTCGCCAACGAAAGTGCAGGGAAGACATGACCGCCGGTGCCGCCTGCCATTATTAAGACGCGTCGCCTAACGTTACTCTTCACATCAAACTCCTAATAACACCAAGCGACATAGCGTTACGATAAACGCGGTTCATGGCGCGCTCGATACGGGGTGGATGCGCGCCGTGGACGGTGGCGTGTTTCAGCATCCGTACGTAGCAACAGACCCACCATGACGCCAGTGACCAACAAACTCGAACCGCCGTAGCTCATTAGCGGCAGTGTTAGCCCTTTCGTCGGCAGCAGCCCGGAGCTTACGGCCATGTTGATGAACGCTTGCGCAGCCACCACAAAACCGATGCCATAGCTGACGTAAGCGCCAAATAGATGCCCCGCCAGCTCGGCTTTGCGAGCCACCAACATGGCGCGGGCGATAAATAGGGTAAACAGCAGCACGACGGCGATCGCACCAATCATGCCCAGCTCTTCGGCGATCACTGCAAATATGAAGTCGGTATGCGCCTCCGGCAGGTAGTGCAGTTTTTGCACGCTGTTGCCTAGCCCAGTGCCCGTGACGTGACCGCGCCCAAAAGCAATCAACGCCTGGGTTAGCTGGTAGCCTGTCGCAAATTGATCCGCCCAGGGATCCAGAAAGCTTGTCCAGCGCGCCAGTCGATAAGGCTCCATGACGACCATTATGACAGCTCCCGAGCCAAGCAGTGCGCCGCTGCCCACCAGCAGCACCAGCGATGCACCGCTCATCATCAACATACCAATGACACAAACGGTAAAGACCACCATGCCACCAAAATCGGGCGCGAAAAACAGCAGCCCAACGGGCACTGCCAGCACGGCCAAGGGCCGCCACATGCTGAACGCTCGCCGACGCAAGTCGTAGGCAAATCGCGACATGAATGCCGCCATATAAAAGATCAGCCCAATTTTGGCAAACTCAGACACTTGCAGGCTAGGGAGCGGCCCCGGCAACGCTATCCAACGCTTACTGCCGTTGATCTCTTGGCCAATAAGCAGTACCAGCACTAATAGAAAAATAGAGGCGAGCAGAATCAGCGCCGCATTTTGGCGCCAGACTTCCAGCGGCACGCAGCGCATGAAGACACAGGCCATGGTGGCGAGCAGTAAGAAAACCCCGTGCTGACGAGAGTAGTGATAAGTATCTTCCAGCAACCCAATCGATGCTGAACTCACCATGACCCAGCCCAAACCGGCTAAGGCTACCGCCGCCATCACCAGCCAAACATCACAGGGCAGGTCGCGAGTGGTAAGCACCGTACGCAGACGCTGTAATCGGCTCATTGCACTTCTCCGGCTGAAGATGCTGCCTGCCGCTGCACCCAATGACGAAACAGCTCGCCACGCGCTTGATAGTTGGCAAACTGATCCAGACTCGCGCAGGCGGGTGAAAGCAGCACGCAGTCTCCCGGTTGAGCGATCTCAAAGGCTATTTGCATGGCTTGCGTTAAATCGTCGACTTGTTGCGTCGCCACATGGCCCACCAGCGCTTGTGCCAACCGCGTCGCATCCAGGCCAAACAACAGCGCCTGACGCGCACATTGGGCTAGAGGCTCGGCCAGTGGCGTGAAATCAGCTCCCTTGCCTACGCCGCCTGCGAGCAAAATCAATCGCCCTTCTAGCGTTGCGCCAATGCCATTGATAGCCGCCAGAGTCGCTCCGACGTTAGTGCCTTTAGTGTCGTTAACCCAACTGACACCATTGATACGGGCGATGACTTCGCTACGGTGCGGCAGCCCTTTGAAAGCGCGTAACGCGCTACACATAGGCGCCGCCGCAAACCCCAGGGCCTGCCCCATCGCCAACGCCGCCAGAGCATTGGCGTAGTTGTGTTGACCGGTGATACTTAGCTCATCAATCGACAGCCAAGGCTGGGAGCCTTGCATCAACGTCAGTTTATGCTGATAACGCGCTAACCCCCACTCTTGGGCTTCCGGCTCACGATGGGAAAAATACGCCACCTGATCGACCGGATAGTCAGGCCAAGTGAGGGCGTCATCCGCATTCACCACTGCATGGCGCGCACCGATAAATATACGTTGCTTGGCGGCGTGGTAGCCCTGCATATCGCCATGCCGATCAAGATGGTCTTCGGATAAATTCAAAAACGCGGCACAGCTCGCCCCGAGATAGGGTGTGGTTTCGAGTTGAAAGCTTGAGAGTTCAAGAATATATAGCTCGGCATCGGCATGACTGGCTAACAGATCCAGCGCGGGTGTGCCCAAGTTGCCGCCGACGGCCGCATTAACACCCGCGGCGGCAGCCATTTCGCCAAGCAAGGTAGTGACCGTCGACTTCGCATTGGAACCGGTAATCGCGGCAATAGGGGCCTTTGTCGCCCGGACAAAAAGGGCCATTTCACCTACCACGCGAGGCTCCCCGGTGCGCGGATTAACGTGGTCAGCGATCTCTTTCAAACCCGGCATTCGCAGATCAAGCCCGGGGCTTACGATGACCTCTTCCACGTCACTAAGATCCAACGCGGTAAGCGCGCCGCAATGAACATCAATGCCCGGATGCGCGGCACGAAAGTCATCCAACCCAGGTGGTTCTGTACGCGTATCCGCCACCATGAAAGGCGTATTCAAGCGGCTTAAATGGCGGCAAATGGCACGACCTGAGAGCCCCAGACCTACGACGAGCGTGACGCCCTTCGCTACTTGAACCATCACAGGCCCCCTCTCGCATCATGCCAATGACCCGTCGATTTACGCATGGCCCGTTGCATTAGCGCACTTTGAGTGTGGCGAGACCAAGCAACACCAGAACCACGGTGATAATCCAAAAACGGACGATCACCCGGGGTTCAGGCCAGCCTTTCAATTCATAGTGATGATGCAAAGGCGCCATTCGGAAAATACGGCGCCCAGTGAGCTTATACGACCCCACCTGCAGGATCACCGAGACGGTCTCCATTACGAAAATGCCGCCCATGATAAACAGCACGATCTCCTGGCGCACGATGACGGCTACCACCCCCAGCGCAGCCCCCAGCGCCAAAGCACCCACATCGCCCATAAAGACCTGGGCGGGGTAAGTGTTAAACCATAAAAAGCCCAGGCCAGCACCGGCAATCGTGGCGCAAAAAACGGCCAACTCACCAGTCCCAGCAATAAACGGAATATGCAGATACGCGGCGAAAACGGTATTACCGCTGGCGTAGGCAAAGACCGACAGGCCCATGGCCACGAGCACCGTGGGCATAATAGCCAAACCATCTAACCCATCGGTTAAATTAACCGCATTGGAGCTACCAACAATGACAAAGTAAGTAAGCACGATATAGAAAACGCCCAGCGGTAGAGCCACTTCTTTAAACAGCGGCACCAGCAAGCTGGTTTCGACCGGCGTGGAGGCCGTTAGATAGAGCAGTACAGCGGCCCCCAGGCCTACGACGGATTGCCAGAAATACTTCCAGCGGGCAGGTAAACCGCGTGGGTTTTTCTCGACCACCTTGCGGTAATCATCGACCCAACCGATGGCACCAAAGCCTAGCGTAACCCCCAACACCACCCAGATATAGAGGTTGGTCAAGTCTCCCCATAGCAAAGTACTCATGGCGATGGCTAACAAAATCATCGCCCCGCCCATGGTCGGAGTTCCCGCCTTGGAAAGATGGGATTGCGGGCCGTCGTCGCGCACGGATTGACCGATCTGGCCTTCGACCAGACGCCGAATCATCCATGGCCCCAGCCATAAACAGAGCATTAGCGACGTGAGCGCGCCTAAAATCACACGCAGCGTTAAGTAATTAACGACTTGAAAATCAGATTGGTACTGCGACAAAAAATTCGCCAAGTGAAGTAACATGAACGGCGTTTACCTTATTTCATCCGAACGCAGTGCATTCACAACATATTCCATGCTCGCACTGCGCGATCCTTTCACCAGCAAAGTGGTGTCCGGCGGCAAAGTATTAGTGACATGACGCATTAGCGCCTCGTGATCGTTAAAGTGCAGCCCACGACCAAAGGCTTCGCTGGCAGAACGGGCGGCATCGCCCAACGTCAACAGCTCATCAATGCCAAGCTCAGCGGCGTAGCGGCCGATATCAGCGTGCAGCGCTTCAGAAGCATCGCCCAACTCGCCCATTGCCCCTAACGCACACCAGCGTGGCGGGGGGAAGCTCGCCAGGGTATCCAACGCCGCTTTCACTGCGCCCGGGTTGGCATTGTAACTATCATCCAGCACGGTGGCACCTCGCCAACCGGGTACTATGGTCAACCTGCCGGCTAGCGCGTGCAGTGATTCCAGGCATACGATGACCTGCTCTTTGGGCACACCCAGCGTTAGCGCCGCGGCGGCCGCGGCAAGCGCATTACTGACGTTGTGCTTACCGAGTAGTGGTAAACGCACATGCCCTAGCGCCTGGCCATCTTGCAATAGCGTGAAAGCATACCGCCCTTGCGGATCACAGGAAAGCGCTGCGGCGCTCACATTGGCCTGTGGATGAAAACCAAAGCTCACCACCCGCCGAGGAGCCGCGCGGGCCGCCCAGAATGTAAAATAGTGATCATCCCGGTTGAGCACCGCCGTCGCCTGTTCATCGAGGCCGGCCAGCAACTCACTTTTGGCTTGGGCAATCTGCCCCATACCACCGAACTCCCCCACGTGGGCACCGGTGACATTGGTAATAATCGCCACATCGGGTTTGGCCAGCGGCGCTGTCCAGGCAATTTCACCCAAATGGTTAGCGCCAAGCTCAATGACGGCGGCGCTATGCGCCTCGCGCAAGCGTAACAAGGTCTGCGGCGCGCCAAAGTCATTATTCAGGTTGCCCTGGGTGGCTAATACGCTGCCCAGCGGGGCTAGTAGTGCCGCGCACATCTCTTTAACCGTCGTCTTACCACTATTGCCGGTCACCGCTACCAAGGGGCCGTGCCATGCGCGCCGATGCGCACCCGCTAAAAGCCCTAACGCGAGGCGTGTATCGGGGCAGACCAGTTGCGGCAAGTCGCCCGCCACGGGAGCGTCGACCAAGGCAGCCACCGCGCCAAGCGATTGAGCCGTTGCCACATAGTCATGGCCATCAAAGTGAGGGCCTTTCAAGGCAATAAACAGGCAACCAGGTTCGATCTTACGGCTGTCGGTAACGACGGAATTTATACAAAGCTGAGCCTGCCCGCTGGGGGCTTCGATGCCCAGTGCTGACGCGATTTGACCAAGTGACCACTGCATTATTGACGTCTCCGCGCAGCGAAAGCGCGCTGAATTTCTTGGCTATCGGCATAGGCGTGGCGCACCCCCTGAATGTCTTGATACGCCTCATGCCCCTTTCCAGCGATCAATACCACATCCTGGGCAGCGGCCTGCTGAATAGCGGTGGCCACGGCCTCCCGCCGATCGCCAATTTCAACGGGCTGCACGGCGTTAGAAAACCCGGCCAGAATATGCGCTCGAATTTTCGCCGCAGGCTCATACCGGGGGTTGTCGTCGGTCACCACAATATGGTCCGCTAGCGGCTCGGCGGCTTTGGCCATTTCGGCTCGCTTGCCAGTATCCCGATCACCGCCACAGCCAAACACACACCACAGCTTGCCCGCATCGCCCAAGTGGGCACGCAGAGCTTGCAGTGCGCTATGAAGCGCATCCGGGGTGTGGGCGTAATCGACAATAACGCTGGGGGTGTCAGGCTCTCGATAGAGCTCCATGCGCCCTTGCACCGGCGAAAGCGACGTCGCCGCCGAGAAAAGTGCATCTAGCGATTCGCCTAGCCCATAGAGCACGGCCATCGCCAGCAGCACGTTATCTAAATTAAACCGCCCCATTAATCCCAAGCTGAGCATTTTCTCACCATCGGGCGTCGCAATCATGGCCTGCTGACCCTGCTCAGATGGCTGCCAGTCAACCACCCGCAACGTAACCGCTTCGTCTTTACCCGTGGCCAACACCCGTACACTTTTATGGCAACCTGCCAGCATCAAGCGCGCCAGGGGATCATCGCCATTCACCACTGCCAGACTCAGCTCAGAGCGGCGGAAAAGCTTGGCCTTCGAGGCGGCGTAGGCGGCCATACTGCCGTGGTAATCCAAGTGGTCGCGGGTCAAATTGGTAAATACGCCCACACTGACGTTAACCGTTTCTAAACGGTGTTGATCCAGCGCATGGGAGGAGGCCTCTAGCGCAACGCGCCGAACGCCCTGACTTGCAAGCTCACCCAGCGTCGCCTGTAGCGCCAAAGCACCCGGTGTCGTTAAGCCGCTATCGCGCAAGTCACCGGGGCGACCCACGCCCAGAGTGCCAATAAGGCCGGTGGGCGTACCTAACGCCTCGCTAAGGGCGGCGATGTAATGCGTGACGGAGCTTTTACCGTTGGTACCAGTAACACCAATCACTTCGAGGTCATTAGGTACCTTAAACAGAGTGCGCCCGAATTCACCTAGCCGCACGGAAAGATGTGGCAGTGTTAGCACGCGCCCTTCCAGTAACACCTGGCCCGGCTCGCCCTGCGCCAAGACAAGCGCAGCGCCTGCCTCAAGCGCTTGCTCGATAAACTCTCGACCATCATGTTGAGTACCCGGCACGGCTACGAACACATCGCCCGCCTGAAGCTTGCGAGAATCCATCTCAATGCGCACCTGCTCCGGCAGCACCGGGAGGTCGCCAGGCAGCGGTGAATTAGGCCATATGCGCGCGAGCGCCGCCAACACATCGACTGAACTCAGCGTCATGCCACCTCCTTAGAAAAGCTACTCTTCATCGTGGTCCGGCGGAACGTCCAGCAAGCGCAAGGCGTTACCGGTTACGCTGGAGAAAACCGGGGCAGCAACCGCTCCCCCATAAAACTCACCGGCTTTGGGATGATCAATCATAACGACCGTGACAATACGCGGGTCTGAAATAGGCGCAATCCCGGCAAAAACGCTACGATACGCATCGGTGGTATAGCCTTGCTGCCCTATTTTACGCACCGTGCCCGTCTTCCCGCCCACGCGATAGCCTTCAACGCGGGCACGCCGACCACCGGTGTAAGCGGCTACCGACGTCTCCAAAATATTGAGCAAGTCATTGGCAACCGTAGGCTCTATCGCGGGGATACCTTGGGGCGGCTCAGAAAGACGTAGCAGTGAGGGCGGCAAACGCACGCCATCGTTGGCTAGAGCCGTGTAAGCGCTCGCCAACTGCAATGCTGACACAGACAGGCCGTAACCATAAGAGAGTGTCGCCCGTTCACTGCGTGACCAGCGAACAGGGGCCGGCAGGCTGCCCGTCGACTCACCAGGAAAGCCGGTTCCAGGCGCCTGCCCCAATCCTAGTTGATTGTACTTTTCCCAAATGGCCGTATCGCTTAACTGCAGTGCTAAACGTGACATACCTACATTCGATGATTTTTCCAAAATACCGGGTAAATCGAGCTCACCATAATTACGGAAGTCACGGATAGTGAATTGATCCAGCCGCATCCAACCGGGCGATGTATCCACCACCGCGTCGCGGTTCACTACGCCACTCTCCAATACGGCGGCCATGGCCAGCGGCTTCATCACTGAACCAGGCTCGAAGACATCCACGATCGCCTGGTTGCGCAGCCCACGGGGGTCCAGTCCGGCACGGTTATTGGGGTTATAAGAAGGTAGATTAGCCATTGCCAACACTTCCCCCGTGCGTGCATCCATCATCACCAGCACGCCCCCGTCAGCTTCATTCTCAGCCACTGCCGCCCGAAGCTCACGGTACGCCATGTACTGAATACGCTGGTCGATAGCCAAGGTAAGCTCGCCACCCGGCTGGGCTTCGTTGATCACGCCAAGCTCGCGCACCAAACGCCCGCGCCGATCCTTGATCACCCGCCGCTGCCCAGGATGACCGGCCAAGTAGGGCTGATAGGAGAGCTCTAAGCCTTCTTGACCAATATCATCGACGTTGGTGACCCCTAATAATTGCGCGGCCACTTCCCCGGCAGGATAGTAACGTTTGTATTCACGCTGGGGATAAACCCCGGGCGTGCGCAGATTGAGTATCTGCTGGGCGGCGGCAGGCGTCATTTGGCGGCGGAGATACATAAACTCATGCTCGCTGAAGCGTGCCACGCGAGACTCGAAGTCTTCCATCGTCATGCCGAGCGCTTGGGCTAGCATCACGCGCTGGATGGCATCCTCGGGCAGCTCCTGAGGATTGGCCCAGAGAGTAACGACCGGGGTAGAAATAGCCAGCGGCTCACCGTTACGGTCAGTGATCATGCCACGGTGCGCCGGGATTGCTTCATGGCGAAGGGTACGCGCATCGCCCTGACTTTGCAGGAAAGGACGATCAATGACCTGAAGCAGCGTGATTCGGCCAATCAAAATAGCCGAGGCCAAACCAATCGCTAATAAAATAAACACGAAACGGCCGCCGCCAAGAGGAGGGGCAATCGGGGCCTGACGAGAGGTACCGCCGCGACGCTGGCTGCTCATGGGCGTATCACCTCGACATCGTGGACATCGGGAATCCGCATACCCAGGCGCTCAGTGGCAATTTGCTCGACACGGGCAGGCGTTGACCACGCCCCCTCTTCAAGCAGAAGCTGCCCCCACTCCGTTTGTAGCTGGTTCTCTTCTTGCTCTAGCTGTTGCAGTTGCGCAAATTGAACCCGTGTCATGTGCGTCGTAATGACAACGGCTAATCCAGAGCCGATACAAAGTAAAAACAGCAGCACTATGGCTACCGGCCAGGGGCGCAGACGTAGCTTGAAAGGCCATTCGGTGCGTAGCGTGGTTGCCCACTGCTCAATCCGATCCATGCTCATGATTTCATTTACATCCGTTTGCGTGCAGCCCGCATGACGGCGCTTCGTGCACGAGGATTCGCATCCACTTCTTCGTCGCTTGGGCGCACTCCTTTGCCCAGCGCTTCAAGACGTCGATTCAATTGATCGTCACGAATAGGCACGCCGCGGGGAAGATCAGTATCACCACGGACATGATGACGAATAAAGCGCTTCACCCGGCGATCTTCCAATGAATGAAAACTGATCACCACCAGGTGCCCGCCGGGCGCCAACGCCTCGAGTGCGGCCTCGAGTGCGCTATCTAGCTGCTCAAGCTCGCTATTGACGAAGATACGCAGGCCTTGGAACGCCTTGGTCGCCGGGTGGCGGCCTTTTTCCCACGCCGGATGGGCAACTTTCAGCACCTCGGCTAAATCCACCGTATGCGTAAACGGCTTCTCGCTTCGGCGAGTCACTACCGCCCGCGCTAACCGCTTGGCATAGCGCTCTTCACCGTAGGTTTTAAACACATAGGCGATATCTGCTTCACTGGCCCGGGCCAGGAAATCAGCCACACTCTGCCCCTGCGTAGGGTCCATGCGCATATCCAGCGGGCCATCACGCATGAAGCTGAAACCACGCTCGGGATCATCAAGTTGAGGAGAGGAAACGCCGACGTCCAGCAGTATGCCTGAGAGCTTTCCGAATACGCCTTGCTCACGGGCAAACTCGCCAAGCTGGGCAAATTCACGCTGGGTGATTTGAAAACGCGGATCGTTAATTTCAGCGGCAGCGGCAATCGCTTGCGGATCGCGATCCATGGCGAGCAGTTGGCCCTGCTCACTAAGGCGGTCAAGAATTACCCGTGAGTGGCCCCCTCTCCCAAAAGTACCGTCTAAATAAATACCCTGATCATCGTGAACCAAGGCATCAACGGCACCCTCCAGTAGTACGCTGGTATGGTGAAAGCGGGAAGCAACCTGTTCAGCGTCAGGAGAAGGCATTTTTTTCTCACACAAGATGTTAGAGATAAAGTAATGAAGGGCGTGCAGGCACGCCCTAATATGGATATGGGGGAGTCGGCCGATAAGCCGGGTTCTGTCGTGGACAGCCATTCCTCTAGGCGCTGCGTTACCACAGCGCTCAAGCAACCTACCCGGACCCAGCGCGGGCCACGCCATTGGGTCCCTATTTGGTCTTGCTCCGAGTGGGGTTTACCATGCCACGCACTGTTACCAGGCGCGCGGTGCGCTCTTACCGCACCCTTTCACCCTTACCGGCCCCAAAGGTTTATTTAAGGGGCTTAGGCGGTCTACTCTCTGCTGCACTTTCCGTCGGCTCGCACCGCCCAGGCGTTACCTGGCACTCTGCCCTATGGAGCCCGGACTTTCCTCCCCCAACACCTTTTGAGGGGTATCAGCGGCGACTGTCTGGCCAACTCCGGCGGCAAGCATACCAGCGCCCTCGACTAGCCTCAATGCTCGCCTTTGATTGCTTGCAAACGAGCGTACCAAACTTGCTTGCGCCCACCGAGTATTCGCGCCGCAATCGAAGCTCCCTGCTTCACGCCGACTCCCTCTTCCAATAAGGCGGCCAGTAGCGCATCGGCCGAAATGTCCTGATGCTCACTCTGCTCAACCGGAGGGGCGCCAGCAACAATGACCACGAATTCGCCGCGGGCCTGGTTAGGGTCGGCAGTCAGTTGTTCCAGTAACGATGCTGGAGTGCCGTGTAAAAACGTCTCGAAGGTTTTCGTTAGCTCACGCGCCAAAACCACATCGCGAGCCGCCATTTGCGCCTGCAATGCTTCAAGGGTATGCAAGATACGGTGGGGAGATTCATAAAATACCAGCGTCTCTTCGCGGCTTTTCCAGCCCTCCAATGCTTGGCGCCGCGCCCCTGGCTTGGCCGGCAGAAAACCGGCAAACACAAAACGGTCTGTCGGCAGGCCAGCGCCTGACAGTGCGGTAATCAGCGCGCAGGGGCCGGGAATAGGCACAATATGACGATGACGTGCGCGCAGCTCGCGCACCAGCACAAAGCCGGGATCACTGATTAGCGGCGTGCCCGCATCACTGATCAAGGCGATATCTTCGCCGGCGGCAAGATACCCATCCAGCGTCTCGACCCGACGGGCTTCATTGTGTTCATGCAGCGAGAGCATGGGTTTATTGAGCCCCAAATGCGTTAGCAGGCGCCCACTGTGGCGTGTATCTTCTGCTGCAATGCGGGTCACTTGGCCCAGCACGCGAATAGCGCGCGCGGTTAGGTCGTCCAAATTCCCAATTGGCGTAGCAACCACGTACAATGTACCCGGGTTATGGTCTGGCATTGTTGACTCTCAATTCGTTGATGACTTTCAATTCGTTAATGCCTCTCAATTCGTTGAGGACTCTCGATTCGTTGATGGCTTGCTCTACCGGTGCGCTATGCTTATGCCGTAGCCTCGGCAAATGCTGGCGAGCAGCGACAGCGCAAATGGAAACTTAAGGAAGGATACATGAAACAGTCATTACGTGGCTTACTCGCCGCCGCCCTTGTGGCATTTCTCGTTGCGGGCTGTGCGATGCAGCCGCCTAGCGTGGTAGACCGCGTGCCTGCTGAAGACCCAGGCCAGTTACTCAGCCAAGCGGAACAGCAAGCGCCCGAGCAGGCAGCCAAAACGCGCCTGGAAGCGGCCAATATTTTAGCGAAGCAGGGTGAACGCGACAGCGCATTTGAGACGGCCGATAGCATTGACGAGGGGCTCTTATCAGACGCCGACCGCGTGCGTTGGGCGCTACTGTTTTCAGAGCTAGCTCGCGCCCTTGACGAGCCGCGGGCCGTGCTCCGCGCAGCGCAAGTCCTTGACGATGAATTACCCATGCAGGCCAACCAGCAGCAAACCCTGCAAGAGCGTGAGCGCTGGGCGCGCGAAGCGCTTGATCAGCCGGGTGCGGTGACGGTCGCACTGCCAGAGCTCGAAGGGCAGGATATCCGCCGCATCGTGGTGGCACTGCCTGAGTCCGGCCCGCTTAGCACCGTTGCGAACACCATCGCCACCGCCATGCGTCAGCATCATGATGTCCAAGGTGGCAACGTGGAACTCAGCTTTCTTGACGCATCACGCTACTCGCTCGATGAACTTTATGATCGCGCCCAGCAGATGAATGCGCAGCTCGTTATTGGTCCGCTAGACAAAGACCAAGTCACCCAGCTAGAACAGCGCGACAGCGTCCCCTTACCGACCTTAGCGCTCAACTACGGCAGTGGCGACAACAATCAAGCGCAGCGGCTATTTCAGTACGGCCTCTCGGCTGAAGATGAAGCCCGCCAAGCCGCGCGACGCGCTTGGCAGGATGGCCATCGGCAGATGTCGATGATGGTGCCTGATAATGATTGGGGCCGTCGTGTTGGCGAGGCCTTTTGGAATGAGTGGCATAGCCAAGGCGGCGAAGTCACCAATGCCGTGCGTTATAACCCTAATAATTCAGTTTCTAACGCGGTTCAAACTGCGCTTAATGTCAGCGGAGAGCGCGCCCGCCTAAACAATATTGACGCCCTCTTCTTGCTGGCATTACCGGAGTATGCCCGCCAAGTTCCCCCCACCATGGATTACTATTACGCCCCCAACCTACCGATCTATGCTACGTCTCACCTGCACGAAGGTCGCTTACAAACGCGCCTTGACCAGGACCTGAACGACGTGATGTTTATCGATATTCCCTGGCAAATTCCAGATGCGGCAGTCGGTGGCGAAGAAGCCCTTCCCTTTGCTTCGACTTACCAGAGCCTGCGCGATGAGTCAGATGCGTCGATGTTTCGCCTAATGGCAATGGGCGTTGATGCTTACGAGCTGGCCGTTCGCTTCTCTAATCTTGACGCACTGAATGGCTTAAACGGCAGTACCGGACAGCTTTACTTAAGCGACGATGGCCGTATTCACCGTGAGCTGCCATGGGCCAAATTCCAAAACGGTGTCCCCTCGCCTATTTTAATCCCTAGCTTGGAAGAAAGTGGCGAATAACGCGCATACCGCTCGTGCCCGTGGCACAGCTATTGAGCAGATTGCGGCTCAATGGCTGTGCCAGCAAGGGCTCACGCTAGTCACGCAGAACCATTACGTGAAAGGCGGTGAGCTTGACTTGGTCATGCGAGATGGCGATATTCTCGTCTTTGTCGAAGTCAAACATCGCACGACCGCCCGCTATGGACATCCACTGGAAACGATTACCTATCAGAAGCAGCAGCGATTAGTGCGTGCGGCCAAGCTATATATCGCCCGCGGCGGGCTTTCATCGCCATGCCGGTTTGATATCCTGGGGATCATCGGCAAGCCGCCCGACCTTGACTATCACTGGGTGAAAGCTGCTTTTGATGCCTTTTGACTCTATAACCAGGAAGCCCTGATGGACTTTCAATCTCGTATACTTGGCCACTTCAACGACAGCATCGATACCAAAACGTATGCTAGCGAGGTGCTTCCACCCTTTATCGAAGTGGCAAGCCAAATGATGGTGCAGTGCCTTGTTAGCGAAGGAAAAATACTTACCTGCGGCAATGGCGGCAGCGCGGGAGACAGCCAGCACTTCTCGTCTGAATTGCTCAACCGCTTTGAACGCGAACGCCCAAGCCTACCCGCATTAGCCCTGACGACGGATACCTCGACGCTCACCTCAATTGCTAATGACTATAGCTATAATGAAGTGTTTTCAAAGCAGATCCGCGCCCTTGGTCAGCCGGGCGATGTGCTTTTGGCCATCTCCACAAGCGGCAACTCAGGCAATATCGTGCAGGCCATTCAGGCAGCACATGATCGCGATATGACGGTTGTAGCCCTAACGGGCCGCGATGGCGGCGACATGGCCTCCCTGCTTGGTCAAGACGATTGCGAAATTCGCGTGCCTGCCACATCAACGGCACGCATTCAAGAGGTGCATCTTTTAGTAATTCACTGCTTATGTGATCTTATCGACGAACAGCTGTTTGGCAGCGCTTAACGATCAGATGTCCCGATCCGAGCGCTAACAAGAACGATAGCTTTCACTAACTCTCCACTGCTACTGAGCATCAAGGAGTCATACCGATGACCCAACGTCTACCCTCTCGTGGTTTTATTGCTGCTGCGCTGTGCGCGGTTCTGTTTATCAGCGGCTGTGCCAACAACTCGGCTTCCAATCAATCGAATTACGCTCAGCGTAGTGATGACGTTGAAGCCATTGATGCCACTATAGAGCGTGAAGTCGACGACGCGCTCGAGCGTGCCGACGCACGATTGGGCGATGCGCGTATTCGTGCCCATGCGTTTGATGGCGTTGTGCTTTTGGTGGGACAAGTGCCTAGCGAAGAGCTTCGCGCGATGGCAGGCGAGGTGACCAGCAATTTACGTGGCGTCAACGAAGTACATAACGAACTCATCATCGCTGCCCGCTTACCGGCAAGCCAACGCCTAACCGACACATGGCTAACCACCAATGTCATTAGCCACTTGGCAACCAATGACCGCATCGACTCCTCTAAAATCAAAGTCACCACTGAAAATGCCAGCGTGTATTTGATGGGTCGCGTTACCCGTGAAGAGGCCGACAGGATCGTCAATGCGGCTTCCGCCGTTGGCGGCGTTCAGCGCATTGTTAAGGTGTTTGATTACCTTGATTAATCCCTTCGTCTTGCCACGACACGATACATAACCACCCGATGAATGAAAAAAGCCTCGCTTGATTTAAGCGAGGCTTTTTGTTCAATACCGCAGCAGCTAACTAAGAGCTATTACTTCACCACTCGTAGCGTAGGCTTCTTCTTTTCTTTGCCTTGGCCTTCATCTTCTGAGGCTTCGCTGGAAGAGTGCGTACCCGCTTCTTCGCTCACCGGCTCAGTGATCGAAAGTTCAGGCTTACTTGAGGCTTTTTCCTCTTCTTCGATATCTCCAAAAGATTCAGCGCCTTCGCCCAGTTCAGGCTCATGGCCAAAGACCATGCCTGCACCGTTTTCGCGTGCATAGATCGCAATCAAAGCAGGTGTAGGTATCATCACCTGCATGGGCTGTCCGCCAAAACGCGCATTGAAGCCTATCGCCTGGTTCTCCATAAATAGATCACGCACGGCAGTCGGCGCCACGTTCAACACGATCTGTCCGTTCTGAACGAACTGGCGGGGCACTTCCACGCCTGGCAAGGTAGCATCCACCACCAAATAAGGCGTTAGCTCATTATCTAGCAACCACTCATAGAGCGCTCGGGCGAGATAGGGGCGACTCGATTTCATCTAGACTCCCTCCTCCTTACAAGTAAGGCTCCCTGCCGCTAACCAGCCAAAGGGAACCGAATGAGTTCAAGCGCGCATCTCTTTTTCACGCTCACTTAAAGATGCCTTAAACGCTTCTCGCTCAAATACACGCGACATATATGCCAGCAACGGCTTAACCTGTTTTTCTGGCAGTTCGATATTCAACTCCGGCAAACGCCACAATACAGGGGCTAAGCAGCAATCGACCAGCGTAAACTCTTCGCTCATAAAATAAGGCATGTCTTCAAAAATTGGCGAGATACCAATTAAGCTTTCACGCAATTCTTTACGCGCTTTATCTGCTTCTTTTTTCCCGCCGCTACGAATTTGATCCACCATCGGGCACCATTCACGCTCGATGCGGTGCATCCATAGACGACTTTGCGCACGCGCTACCGGATAAACAGGCAGCAGTGGAGGATGAGGGAAACGCTCATCCAGATACTCCATCATGACTTTGGACTCATAAAGCACCAAGTCACGATCTAACAGCGTCGGCACACTGTTGTACGGATTGAGGTCTGCCAGTTCTTCTGGTGGTTTTTCATCGAGAACATCGACGATATCAACGGCGACCCCTTTCTCGGCCAGCACAATGCGCACACGATGACTAAAATGATCATCACTACCCGAGTAAAAGATCATCGACGACCGCTTGGCCACAACACCCATGAAAGCATCCTCACTTCAAAACAATCTTGGATAATAACACGCCAGCACACCCTTAGGGGAAGCTAGCTTGCTTTGCTTTATTGCTAGGCTAACAAGCAAAAAGCGCACGGCTTACGCCGTGCGCCCTACTGACGATCAGCTACAACTAATTAGTGGATATCTCGCCAGTACTCACGCTTGAGCAGGTAAGCAATCACACCAAAGATGAAAATAAAGATCAGCACCTTAGGTGCCAGCGCCTGGGCCTGAAGCTTAGAGGGCTCGCCTACATAAGCAAGGAAGTTAGTAAGGTCATACATTGCTTCCTCGAATTCAGCTGGCTCAAGCTGACCTGGCTCCGTCACTTGCAGCACGTCACAAGACTGATATTTGCCTGACAGCGCATCCGGCTCTTGCCCCTCTACCGGATGATCTGTTTCAGCACACACCAGCTCTTGCACACCCTGCAGTGGTTCCAACACGTTAGGCATTGCTACTAAGTCGAATACCGTGTTGTTAACGCCGGTCGGGCGGCTCGGATCTTTATAAAAACCGAGCAGATAGGAGTAGATCCAGTCAGTGCCGCGCACTCGCGTCTTCAGCGATAGGTCGGGCGGCGGCGCACCAAACCAACCTTCCGCATCACCACTGTCCATGGCGTTATGCATCTGGTCGTTGTAGGCCAGATCTGGTGAGAAAATCAGATTTTCCTCGATCAGATCCTGAGGAATGTTCAAATCCTCCGCCGCACGAGAAAAGCGCTGGTACTGAAGCGAATGACAGCCCATGCAGTAGTTGACATAGAGCTTCATGCCATTTTGCAGCGAGGCCTTATCATGCAGATCAGGATCCATTGAGTGCGGCACGCTCGCACCACCTGCAGCCATCGCGGTTACTGGCACTAAGGCGAAAAGGAGTCCAAATAGATACTTTTTCATTAGCCAGTCACCCTTTCCGGAACGGGTTTAGTCTTCTCCAGCTTGGTATAGAACGGCATCAAGACAAAGAAGGCGAAATAAATCACGGTGCATGTTTGCGCCAGAATGGTTCGCCCAGTAGTTGATGGCAATACACCTAAAACACCGAGAATAACGAAGCTGATGGCAAACAGCAGCAGCATGACTTTGGAGATCCAGCCTTTGTAACGCATTGAGCGTACAGGGCTGCGGTCAAGCCAAGGCAACACAAACAGTATTGCAATCGCCGCTCCCATGAAGATAACCCCTAGGAATTTAGCATCTAAGCCAAATACCGAGAAAGTAATCGCACGCAGAATGGCGTAGAACGGCGTCATGTACCAAACGGGGGCGATGTGATCAGGCGTTTGCAGCGGATTCGCCGGATCAAAGTTAGGCTTCTCAATAAAGTAGCCGCCACCCTCGGGGAAGTAGAACACCACCACACAGAACACAAACAGGAACACTGCGACGCCAACAAGGTCTTTAACCGTGTAATAAGGATGGAAAGGAATACCATCCAACGGAATCCCGGCTTCATCTTTTTTCTGTTTGATATCAATACCGTCTGGGTTGTTAGAACCCACTTCATGCAAGGCAATGATATGCAGCACCACGAGTGCCAAAATAACGATAGGCAGAGCCACGACGTGCAGCGCAAAGAAGCGGTTGAGGGTAATACCTGAAATCAGGAAGTCACCACGCACCCACTGCGCTAAGTCAGGGCCGATACCGGGAATAGCAGAGAACAGCGAAATGATGACCTGGGCGCCCCAATAGGACATCTGACCCCAAGGCAACAGATAGCCCATGAAGGCTTCTGCCATCAGTACCAGATAAATGGTCATACCAAACACCCACACCAGCTCACGCGGGGCTTTGTACGAACCATATAAAAGGCCACGGAACATATGCAGATAAACGACGAGAAAGAAAGCTGAGGCACCCGTGGTGTGCATATAGCGAATCAGCCAGCCCCACTCGACGTCTCGCATGATGTATTCGACAGAATCGAATGCACCTTCCGCTGAGGGATTAAAGCTCATGGTCAGCCAAACCCCGGTCAGGATCTGGTTAACCAGCGCCAGTAGCGCTAGTGAGCCAAAGAAATACCAGAAGTTGAAGTTCTTGGGCGCATAATATTTGGAGAGGTGCTCCTGCCACATCTGGGTCGCAGGGAAGCGGTCGTCCACCCACCGCATGATGCCCTTTTCCGCCTTGGCTCTATTCGGATTACCCATTAGGCACTCTCCTCATCTTCGCCAATGACAATGACGTCATCATTCTCAAAGCGATAGGGTGGAACCTCGAGATTAATCGGGGCAGGCACGTTGCTAAACACACGGCCGGCCAGATCAAACCGAGAACCATGGCAAGGACAGAAGAAACCACCAGGCCAATTTTCAACGCCTACGCCTTCAGCATCGGGCTCAGGCCTGAAAAGCGGAGAACACCCCAAATGGGTACAGATACCGATCAGGACGCCTATTTCGGGCTTGATAGAGCGTAACCCACCCTCGATATAGGCAGGTTGCTGCGGCACTTCCGAATTAGGATCGGCCAACTGGTCATCACCTAACGACTCTGTGCGCTCGATCATCTCCGGGGTACGGTTAATAATCCATATAGGACGACCGCGCCACTCAACGGTCATACGCTGCCCAGGTTCAAGCCTTGATATATCAGCCTGAACGGGAGCACCCGCCGCTCTTGCCCTGGCACTAGGCTGCCAAGAAGCCACAAAGGGGACCGCAACCCCGACAGCACCTACCGCCCCTACAACGGAGGTGGCGCCTACGAGGAAACGGCGTCGGCCTTTGTTTACGCCGTTATCTGCCATTTCAGGTTTCTCCCATCAGCTTACCCGTTCCGCCGCAAAGGCGTCTTGCGGCGACGAATATTAAATACGCTCTATGGTAAAAAAACAAAGCGCTGTGCACAAGAACAACCGCCCGTGACCATAGTGGTACGAGCAATATAATTTTTTGATATTCCAATAAAAAACGCCCAGGTCGATGACCTGGGCGTTTTGCCGCATAGCGTAAAGAATTAACGCTTGGAGAACTGCGGACGACGACGTGCTTTGCGCAGGCCGACTTTCTTACGCTCTACTTGACGTGCATCACGCGTTACGTAACCAGCGGCACGCAGCGAAGGACGCAGATCTTCATTGTAGTTCATCAGGGCACGCGTAATGCCGTGACGAATAGCACCTGCTTGAGAAGAACCACCGCCACCAGCGACAGTGACAAAAATGTCGAACTGGCTTAGCGTTTCAGTCAATTCAAGCGGCTGACGAACGACCATACGACCGGTAACGCGACCAAAATAGAGGTCTAGGTCTTGGTTGTTGACAGTGATTTTGCCAGAGCCTGGCTTCATAAACACGCGAGCGGTGGAAGTCTTGCGGCGCCCGGTACCGTAATACTGCTGTGTCATGGCGAAGATTTCCTCAGATGTCTAGTTCAAGCGGCTGTTGGGCAGCATGCGGATGCTCGGCACCGGCGTACACTTTTAATTTCGTGTACATGGCGCGACCCAAAGGACCTTTCGGCAACATGCCTTTAACGGCAGACTCGATGATGCGCTCAGGCGCATGATCAAGCATCTTGTCGAATGTCATAGAGCGCAGACCGCCCGGGTAACCAGTGTGGCGGTAGTAGGTTTTAGCCTTCGCCTTGTTGCCGGTTACGTGGACTTTCTCTGCGTTGATCACAACGATGTAATCGCCAGTATCAACGTGAGGGGTAAATTCGGGCTTATGCTTGCCGCGTAGGCGACGAGCAATCTCGGTGGCCAGGCGACCGAGCGTTTTGTCCTTAGCGTCGACAACATACCAGTCGCGCTGGACGGACTGCGGCTTAGCACTGAACGTCTTCATGGATAAAATCACCAGATTAAATGTATTGGGTGACTCACACCGTTATACGGCGAAGCACCATCCCTATTCTTTTTGGTTGCAAGCAAACGCCAGCAACATGTAGCGAGGCGGCATTCTACAGTAAGGATAGCGACAAGTTAAGCCGTCTCGTGACTTTTTTACTTGACCTACGACGCCCTCAATTTTTAAGGCTTGTGCGCCAACGCCAGATACTCCCTTGACTGCATTTCCTGCAAGCGAGAAAGGGTACGCTCAAACTCAAACGTCAGCTTGCCATCGCTGTAAAGTTGTTCGATGCGCACTTCCGAAGACATCAGAAGTTTTACGCCCCGGTCATAAAATTCATCCACCATATTGATGAACCGTCGTGCCTGATCGTCCTGCTTGGCATTCATCTGTATAACATTGGAAACCAGCACGGTATGGAACTCTCTGGCCAGCTCAATATAGTCGTTTTGACTGCGCGGCCCATCGCATAGCTCGCTAAACTCAAACCAGGCAACATCATCATGCAAACGGCGGGCTTTCAGTACCCGATGGTTAATCTCCAGCGAGGCCTCTGCCTCACCCTCTTGACCCGCAATTTCTCGGAAGCTACGGGAAAGCTCACGCTCAGCCGACTCATCAAGGGGCGAGTGAAAAATGGCCGTTCTCTCAAGTGCACGCAGCCGGTAATCAACACCAGAATCGACGTTTACTACGTTGCAGTGGCGCTTAACAAGCTCGATGGCGGGCAGAAAGCGTGCGCGTTGTAAGCCATCTTTATAAAGATCATCAGGCACAATATTGGAGGTCGCCACCAGCACCACGCCCCGCTCGAAGAGGGCTTCAAGTAGGTTAGCCAGTATCATCGCATCGGTAATATCTTTGACAAAAAACTCGTCAAAGCAAATCACGCGCGCCTCATTGGCAAATTTACTTGCTATCAGCGTGAGCGGATTCTTTTCACCCTTATAGTGCGTCAACTCGTTATGGACGCGCTGCATAAAGCGATGAAAGTGTGTGCGCATTTTGTCGGGAAAAGGAAGCGACTCATAAAACGTATCGACTAAATAGGTTTTCCCGCGCCCCACCCCACCCCAAAAATAGAGCCCCTTCACCTGAGGCAACACGGGCTTGTCTGCAGAGGATGACTTTTTGCCCATCAAGCCTGCCATTTTGGCCTTCAACCCTTTATGGGCGACCAACGTTTTCGGCACGGTCGTTGGTGCAGCGACTAGCTCTTCATAAAGTCGCTGGAGATGCGTAACGGCTTGCTCTTGTGCCGCATCATATTGAAAATCCTCACGCTCTAAATCTGCGCGATAGCGCTCAATAGGCGATGCGGGGCGTGTTTTGGACATTGCCCTCTCCGCCGATGTTGATGACATGCAATCGCCTCCCACAGCATGTAAAGCCGCCGCCAGTGCAACGACTGGCAACACTAAGATGACTGCGATTATACCCGTAGAGGCGTCTAAGCGCATGAGTGGATTGACCCAACCGGCTGAGTGACGCCTATAATGGCAGCCTGTTTAATTCAAAAGCCGCTGGCTAATGCAGCCTGTGGTTATATTCAAGGCGCCAGGGAGAACACTGTGGACGCAAGCTCACCATTAACCTTTGCCATTATCGGTTTTATCGTCGGTTTAATCGTTGGATTGGGCAGTTATCGCCTGTTCAGCAAAAGCCAGCGTGAGGCTGCCTCCATGCGTCAAAAGCTACTCGAACGCGAACATCAAATTGCTGAGATGAAAAATAGCGTGGGCAGCCATTTGACAGGAATTTATCAACGGCTAAGCAATATTCGCGACGAGGCTAACCAGCTAGAGCTTCAGCTGAAAGAAGATGCTGCAGAATGGGATATTCGCGATGCGTCCATTCAGCAAAATCTGGACCTTTCGGGCATCGCGTCCAAGTCTGGCCAGCAAACGCAGAGTGACACGACACTCCCTGCAACACCGCGCGACTACGCTGATGGTAAAGGCGGCACGCTGTCAGAAGATTTTGGCTTGAAAAATCATCAAGCAACACCCCCTCAACCACCGCGCTACTGACATCGCTAAGCACTGTTTACGATAAGTGATGATTTCGACAAGCGCTGGCTTCGATAAACACTGACTCATCTGGCCCCGATCACTGCCATCGCATTACTCAATGGCGTAACGGGGCCATTTCATTAGGCGGGATTATCAATATCGACAAAGCGATGCTCAACGTCGTACTCATCGCTTAACCACTCTCCCAGCGCTTGAACACCATAGCGCTCGGTGGCGTGATGACCCGCAGCAATATAGTGAATCCCCATTTCGCGAGCCAAATGCGTGGTTCGTTCTGATATTTCGCCCGACACGAACACCTGCGCCCCTGACTCGAAGGCTGCCGTAATCATGTCTTGCGCGCCGCCCGTACACCACGCAACGCGTTCGATATCGCCTACCTGAGGCGCCTCGATGATCAACGGCTGGCGCTGTAAAGTATGCGCTATTTGCGCGCCTAAAGCGTTGACCGAGAGCGGCTGGGCTAAACGTCCCGACCACAACAGCCCCTCCCCCAGCTCACCGTCCAGACAACCCTCCACTTTCCAGCCCAGCCGTCTGGCCAGCTCAGCGTTGTTGCCCATCTCGGCATGCGCATCCAGCGGCAGATGATATGCCAGCAAGCTAATATCATTATCCAGCAATGTTTTAATTCGCTTCTGCTTCATGCCGGTAATCGCAACGGGCTCGTTTTTCCAAAAATAGCCGTGGTGCACCAGCACCATATCTGCCTGCCACGCAACGGCCTCATCCAATAACGCCTGACAGGCAGTCACCCCGGTCATCACGCGCTTGACCTGCTCACTTCCCGCCACCTGCAAACCGTTGATAGTAAAATCTTTAAACTGGCCCGCACGCAGTTGATGATCGCAGGCGGCTACCAATTGATCCCGATGAATCATAAAGCGTCCCTTTGTTGGTTTAACTGAACTCAATGGACATCCGTCGTCGCCACGACGGACCTCAAAAGCCTTTAGAAAGTGTTACCATGAGTCCATTGTAAAACTCGCTGCTTTTTATCGCGAACAGCGAGGCAGACCCGTAAAGGAATTCATGACATGCGCCGCTATGTGCTGCCTTACCTTTGGCCCGTTATTACTGGCGTACTGCTCGCTGTAGTGATCTTGTTTGCCCTTCCCGAGCAGCTCCCTAACCCCTTTAGCGCCGACTCACCGCCCACCGCGCCTCAACCTACCGCCCCGGTGGTTTCTACGGCTCCGGCAGTGGTGGAACCCAATCCTAATCGCCCTGCCCCTGAAATACACCAAGCCGCTCCGCTCTCCCGCGATGAAGGCCCGGTGAGCTACTCAAGAGCTGTCGAACAAGCCGCGCCAGCCGTGGTTAACATTTACTCGTCACGCATTGTGGAGCGTGACCAACACCCGCTGATGTCGGATCCCTTTTTTCAGCAATTTTTTGATAGCCGGGGTGATGACGCCACCACGCATCAGCGGATGCTCTCCAGCTTAGGTTCCGGTGTCATTGTCAGTGAAGATGGCTACGTATTAACCAATCATCATGTGATCAACGGAGCAGATGAAATACAGGTGGCGTTACGAGATGGGCGCGAAACACTAGCGCAAGTAATTGGCACCGACCCTGAAAGTGATTTAGCGGTGCTGAGGATCGATCTTGATGATTTACCGGTGATCGAATTGACCGACTCGGCTGACGTTGCCGTCGGCGATGTCGCGCTTGCCATTGGCAACCCCTTCGGCGTGGGCCAGACAGTCACCATGGGCATTATAAGCGCGACGGGGCGCAACCACCTTGGGCTCAACGCCTATGAAGACTTCATTCAAACCGATGCTGCCATCAATCCAGGTAATTCTGGCGGCGCGCTGATCAACCCTGACGGCGCCTTGGTCGGTATTAATACCGCCATCTTCTCACGCTCAGGGGGTTCGCAAGGGATAGGGTTTGCGATCCCCGCCAACCTTGCTCATAGCATTTTAGATGAGCTGGTCACCCAAGGACGAGTGATTCGCGGCTGGCTGGGCATTGAAGCACAAGCGCTGTCACGCGAATTGGCGGCTTCTTTTGGGCTGCAAACGCCTCAAGGCGTCATCGTTGCTGGTGTTGTCAGTGGAGGCCCCGCAGCGCAGGCCGGGCTGGAGCCGGGCGATGTGCTTCTCTCCGTCGACGGGCAACCTATTTTAGACGCGCGTTCGACGATGAGTGAGATTGCATCCATCCAGCCTGGAACCTCTCTACCGCTCACCATAGTGCGCAGCGGGGAGCGCATGGAGATGACGCTTGAAGTGGGTGAGCGCCCGCTTCCCGCCATTCCAATCAACGAAGAGACACCCGGCCAACGCGACTCACAATGAAGCATGAGCGCATTGGCGCGGGCAGCGCAAATCAATCGCGAATGCGGTACTCAGCCGAGCGGGCATGGGCAGTCAATGATTCGCCCCGCGCCAGTACCGAGGCGATTTTACCCAGCTCAGAAGCACCGTCGGCAGAGCAATGAATAATTGACGAGCGCTTCTGGAAATCGTAAACGCCTAAGGGTGACGAGAAGCGCGCAGTGCCAGAGGTAGGCAGCACGTGATTGGGGCCTGCACAGTAATCGCCCAACGCTTCTGCGGTATAACGGCCCATAAAGATCGCCCCCGCATGACGGATATCATCCAGCCACGTTTCTGGCGCAGCGACCGAAAGCTCCAAATGCTCGGGGGCAATACGATTGATCAACGTCAGCGCTTCTTGGGCATCGCTGCACTGGATCAACGCTCCACGGCGACGCAACGATTCCCGCACAATGGCTTCGCGCTCTAGCGTGGGTAGCAGTCGTTCAATGGCGGCCTCGACGGCTTCCAAATGGGCGGCGTCCCAACTGACCAAGATAGCCTGGGCATCTTCATCGTGTTCAGCCTGCGAGAAAAGATCCATGGCGAGCCAGTCGGGATCGGTTTGCCCATCGGAAACCACCATTATTTCCGAAGGACCCGCGATCATATCGATGCCCACCTGTCCAAACACCGCGCGCTTAGCCGTTGCCACATAAATGTTGCCGGGACCCACGATCTTGTCGACACGGGGTACGCTTTCAGTGCCATACGCCAGGGCTGCCACCGCCTGAGCGCCGCCAATGGTGAAAACATAATCGACACCCGCCAAGTGAGCAGCGGCCAACACGAGTTCGTTGAGAACGCCGTCGGGCGTAGGTACGACCATGACGATTTCGCGCACACCGGCCACATGGGCAGGAATCGCGTTCATCAGCACCGACGAAGGATAGGCCGCCTTACCGCCGGGCACGTATATACCTGCGCGGTCCAGTGGCGTGACTTTCTGCCCCAGCACCGTACCGTCCGCCTCTTCATACTGCCAGGAGCTGGGCTTTTGACGCTCGTGGTAGCGCTTAATGCGCTCAGCGGCGCTGGAGAGCGCTTCACGCTGTTCAGCAGGCAAGTGATCAAACGCCTGCTTAAGCTGCTCGGGCGTCAGCCGCAGCTCGTCCATGGAGGTAACCGCAAGACGATCAAAGCGGTTGGTAGCCTCAATCACGGCGGCGTCGCCGCGCTGTTTGACACTGGCCAGAATTTCTTCGACGCGCGCCTGAACCGCCTTGTCCGACACCCCCTCCCAATCTAACAGCGCATCAAGCTGATCATGAAAATCTGCATCGCCAGTCGATAAGCGTGAAACAGTGGCATTACGTGGTTCGCTTTTGGGATCGCTCATGGGTCACCTTCTATCCTTCGGCAAGCTGTGCCTGACGCTGTTTAACCGCACTATCCAGGCGGGCCAGTAACGGCTTAATACGCTCATGCTTCATGGTCATGGCTGCTTTATTGACCACCAACCGGGTACTGATATGCGCAATTAGCTCACGCGGCTCCATGCCATTTGCCCGCAGTGTATTGCCGGTATCCACAATATCGACAATTTCGTCCGCCAGGTTCATGAGAGGCGCCAGCTCCATGGCGCCATAAAGCTTGATCACTTCGGCCTGGATACCCTGCTCGGCGTAGTAACGCCGGGCCACATTCACAAACTTGGTGGCTACCCGTCGCCGGGCACGCGCAGGCAACTGGCCGGTCACGCCCGCCGTCATCAACTTGCAGCGAGCAATTTCCAAATCCAGCGGTTCGTAGAGCCCTTCAGCGCCGTGCTCGAGCAGTACGTCTTTACCAGCAATGCCGACGTCCGCAGCTCCTAGCTGCACATAGGTGGGGACATCGGTAGCACGGATAATCACCAGCTTCACGTCGGGCAAGTTGGTGTCAAAAAGCAGCTTTCGACTTTTGCTTAAATCTTCTGCGGGCGTAATGCCCGCATCGGCCAGCAAAGGCAGCGTCTCTTCCAGGATACGGCCCTTCGAGAGGGCTAAAATCAGTTGCTTACTCATCGTATAGGCCAGTCGTTAATAGCAGGCAGGATTAATGCAGCTAGTCGCACACACAGCTAGTCGCAAGCGAGCGAGATCGCAGGACTAGCCGGGAATACGGCGAATACGCGCACCCAGCAGCTGCAATTTCTCTTCGATACATTCGTAGCCACGGTCAATGTGATAGATACGATCGACCAGCGTTTCGCCTTCGGCCATCATCGCTGCAATCACCAGCGACGCAGAAGCACGAAGATCGGTTGCCATGACGGGCGCCCCGGAAAGCTTCTCGACCCCTTCGATCAAAGCGGTATTGCCTTCCAGCACGATATTGGCGCCCATGCGGTTAAGCTCTTGCACGTGCATAAAGCGGTTCTCAAAGATGGTTTCGACCACCCGCGAGTGCCCCACGGCGACGGCATTCATCGCCACGAACTGCGCCTGCATATCGGTTGGAAAAGCGGGGTAAGGTGCCGTGCGAATATTGACCGCCTTTGGCCGCTTGCCGTGCATGTCCAGTGCAATCCAATCATCGCCACTGGTAACCTCGGCGCCCGCCTCTTCTAACTTGGCGATGACCGCATCCAGAATATCGGCACGAGTACGTTTGACCTTCACTCGGCCACCGGTCATGGCAGCCGCCACCAGGAAAGTACCCGTTTCAATACGGTCAGGCATGACGTCGTGTTCGCAGCCATGCAACGTCTCAACACCTTCGATAGTAATCGTGTCGGTGCCGTGACCGCTGATCTGCGCGCCCATTTTAATCAAGCACTCGGCCAAGTCGACGATTTCAGGCTCGCGGGCAGCGTTTTCCAAAATAGTCGTGCCTTCCGCCAGGGTCGCGGCCATCAGCAGGTTTTCAGTACCGGTCACCGTCACGGTATCGAAGTAGATAGTAGCGCCCTTCAAACGACCATCGACCCGGGCGCGTATATACCCAGCTTCAACGCGAATTTCCGCACCCATGGCTTCTAAACCACGAATATGCAGATCCACCGGCCGCGAACCAATCGCACACCCGCCAGGCAACGACACATCGGCTTTACCAAAGTGCGCAAGCAGCGGCCCCAGCACTAGGATGGAGGCACGCATCTTCTTGACCAACTCATAAGGCGCATGGCACTGGGTGACCTGAGAACCATCTAGCTGGATACTCAGTTTCTCGCCCATTACCGGTTCAACGCCCATGCGGCCAAGCAGCTCCAGCGTGGTGGTAATGTCCTGCAAGTGCGGCAAATTACCGATCACCACGGGACCATCGGCCAACAAGCTGGCACATAGAATAGGCAGCGCTGCGTTTTTGGCACCGCTCACCCACACTTCACCGTCCACCGAGCCATTGCCGGTAATGATTAATTTATCCATGGAGAGACCGTTATTGGACGTTTTCCGGTGCAGTTTGCCACTGCGCCGGTGTAAACGTTTTGATACTAATGGCGTGCAGCGCGCCAGAGGCGATCTCATCGCTAAGAGCAGCGTAAACAAGCTGTTGACGTTTGACCGGAGAGAGACCTTCAAAGGCATCACCAACCGCAATCACCTGAAAGTTACAGCCTTCACCCTGGATATGGAACTGGCATCCGTCGATACGGGATTCAAGCAGTGCTTTTACCTCGTTGGGTTGCATGGCGCAAAAAACTCCTTTGGGGTCGTCGTGACTAATAAGCGTAATAGGGCCGACATAATAAAGAAAAGCAGCGCGCTTGGCGATGGCGCCGCCTTAAACAGCCAAGGTCGCTGACGGCTGGTCGATCAGTGCATCAAGCTCGGCTAATGAGGCGAGTCGGCGTAAAGGGGCTGAAAAATGAATAGCCTGAACCTGGATACCGCGCTCCCTGCACGTGCGAAGCCACTCAAAGAGTACGCTAATCGCCGCGCTACTGGCTTTTTCCACCTGGCTAAAATCCAAGGTCAGTAGGGTTAGCTCGGTGTGTTTTAGCCATGTAACGCCGCTGGCGGCCAAATCGGCCGCCAGGGTGATATCCACATCACCCACTATTTGTAACTGGGCGTCTTCAGCCTCAACGGTAACACCGGGGCGAGAAAACAGCACCGTCACGCATCGCCCCCTTGTTCGAGCTCTTCAACGCCTACTTCAGGGGACCAGCCATCAATAACCGCATCATAATCGCGGTTGTTATCGCGCATGGCCTGGTCGAATTGGTTACGGAACGTCAGGCCCAGATTGATACCGTTGACGATCACATTGACCACGCGCCACTCACCGTCTGATAACCGCAGACTATAGCTTACCGGGTAGACTTGCCCGTTACTCGCCACCACTTCCATGGCAACGCTGGCTTGATCTTCGTAGCGCTGTGCCTGCTGGGCATCCAGTACGCGCAGCTCAGCATAATCAAACGTCACCAAACCGCGGGTATAAGTATCAATCAGGGTTTGGCGAAACACATCGGCAAAGCGACTGCGCTGTTCTGGCGTCGCATTGCGGAAATAGTTACCCATCACGCTGGCGCCGATATAACGAAAGTCTGCAACCTGATCTAGATTACTATCCACCAGCGCCTCAAGCTCACCCAAATTGTTGGCGTAATACTCTTTGCGCCCTTCAAGGTCTGCCATGAGCGATTCGACATTGTCGCGAACCATGTCTTCCGGTGACTGCGACTGCGCCACTGCATGCAGCGGCATTACCAGCGCCACCAATGCCATCAAAAGCCAACGACCTAGCATCAGATTTACTCCCTTCATCATCGTTATCTCCCTACCCATTATCTTTACAGGGTGAATACTTCGTTTTCAGCGTTAGTTGCTTGCCATATTGGACACAAATTGCTGGATAAGTTCTTCTAGCACCAAGGCCGACTGGGTATCGCGAATCGTATCGCCATCTTCCAGCATCTCCGGGTCTCCGCCCACACTTAAACCGATGTACTGCTCGCCTAACAGACCCGCCGTGAGAATAGAGGCAATTGAGTCTCTTGAAAGCTGACCTTCAAGCTCACTATCAAGACTCAACACCACGCGCGCATCGTACCACTCCGTGTCTAGCTCAATCGCTTCTACCCGCCCCACCGTCACGCCGGCCATGGTGACCCGGGCACGAGGCTTTAAACCACCGATGTTGGCAAAATTGGCCTCCAGCTGAAACGACTGGGCGGGCGCAGAGAGCGTGAGTCCGCTAACACGCAAGCCGAGGAATACCAGCCCCAAGATGCCAGCGATCATAAACAGACCAACACCGAACTCCATGGTTTTACTGCGTTTCATGAACCTGCTCCACCCATTAAAGGCCGCCAAACATGACGGCAGTCAACATAAAATCAAGCCCCAGAACTGCAAGCGACGAATACACCACCGTCCGCGTCGTAGCACGCGATATTCCTTCCGACGTTGGCACCAAATCATAGCCTTGAAAAACGGCAATCCAGGTCACCACCAGCGCAAACACGGCGCTTTTGATCATGCCGTTACCCACATCGTTGATGAACGCCACGTTGGCCTGCATGTTGCTCCAGTAGGAGCCCTCAAACACACCCAGCCACTCGACGCCCACCAAATAGCCACCCCAGATACCCACCACGCTGAATCCCACCGTTAGCAGGGGAAGCGATACGAACCCTGCCCAAAGCCTTGGAGCCACCACGCGGCGCAACGGATCAACACCGATCATTTCCATGCTAGTCAGCTGCTCAGTGGCTTTCATCAGGCCGATTTCAGCGGTTAATGCCGAGCCCGCACGCCCCGCAAACAGCAGCGCGGCCACGACCGGCGCCAGCTCGCGCAACAGCGAAAGCGCCACCATCTGCCCAAGCGCCTGCTCAGCGCCGAAATCGACCAGTATGGTATAACCCTGAAGTGCCAGCACCATACCGATAAACAGCCCAGACACCAGCACGATGGCGAGAGAAAGCACACCCACAAAGTGCATCTGTTGCAGCCACAACCGCCAGCCTTCCCGGGAAGGCACGCCAATGGCAGATTGAAAAAGAAATATGCCTGCTCGGCCTAATGCTTCCAGCAAATCGCACCCTCGACGCCCCAGTCGGGTAATGCGCGCGGTGCCGTTAGAAAATTTTGACTGCATGTGTCCCTGCCCTGTATTGACCCTGCATTGAAGCCATTAGCCTGTCTTTGTCATCGGTGGCTCGCCCAAAATATCGCGATAAAACGCCTCGGCGGGATAGTGAAAGGGGACCGGGCCATCGGGCTCACCATGGATAAACTGGCTGACCCGTGGATCCTGGTTAGTGTCTAGCGTTTGCGGCGTACCGTGGGCGACCACCTGACCGTCAGCGATCAAATAGAGGTAGTCGGCAATACTCAGGGTCTCCTTGATATCATGAGAGACCACCACGGAGGTCAACTGCAACGCTTGATTGAGGCGCTTGATCAACTGCACCAACACGCCCATTGAAATCGGATCCTGGCCTACGAAAGGTTCGTCGTACAAAATCAGCTCCGGGTCTAGCGCCACCGCACGGGCCAACGCGACCCGACGTGCCATGCCCCCCGAAAGTTCCGCAGGCGTCAAAAGGCGCGCCCCACGCAGCCCAACCGCCTGCAACTTCAACAGCACCAGGTCGCGCACCATTGCATTGGGCAAATCGGTATGTACGCGCAGCGGAAAAGCCACATTTTCAAATACATCTAAATCAGAAAACAGCGCCCCACTCTGGAACAGCATTCCCATCCGCTTGCGCAGGGCAAATAACGCCTTTCGGGAAAGCTGATGAACATCCTGCCCATCGATTACGATTCGACCACGCTCGGGGGTCAACTGCCCCCCAATGAGCTTAAGCAAGGTGGTTTTACCGGTACCGCTCGGCCCCATGATGGCAGTTACCTTACCGCGTGGAATCGTCATATTAACGCCGCGGAAAATCTCGTGCTCACCCCGCGAAAAATAGAGGTCTTCAATTTCAATAAAAGGCGCATCGGTCATGGATCAATTGACTCTTAACGGGGTGCAGCTTGGGCTAACCATCATACCCTATCTTGCTGCTACCGCGGTTATAAAACAGTGTTTCTAAAACATTATCAAACATTGTACTATAACGCTACAAAGCATTATGGAACGCTAAAGCATCGCAACGGGTCAGCAGGCGAAAGCGAATAAATAGCCAGTCGTTGGCCGAGGCAGGTAAGCATCGCGGCCCAAGCCCCCAATTACTGCCTATTCGCGGTAGCAAAATGTTATTCTTGGCGGTTATCACTTTTTATTTGTTCATTGATTAAGAGAAAACGCTATGCGCCAGCCACTTGCCTCACCCAGCCTACTACGCGAAAGCGCGCTGCGTACGCTGCAAATTGAGCAGGCAGCGATTGGCGGGCTGCAAGCCAAGTTAGATGAAAGCTTCGACCGCGCCTGCGAGCTCATCCTGGCTTGCCAAGGCCGAGTGGTCGTCACCGGCATGGGCAAATCAGGACATATCGCCGGCAAGCTAGCGGCCACCCTTGCCAGCACCGGCACCCCGGCTTTTTTTGTTCACCCCGGCGAAGCTAGCCATGGTGATCTGGGCATGATTACGCGCGCCGATGTGGTCTTGGCACTGTCAAACTCGGGTGAAACCACTGAGGTCACCGCGCTTTTACCGCTGCTTAAACGCCTGGGCACACCGCTTGTCAGCATGACAGGGCGCCCCACTTCCACGCTTGCCACCCATGCCGATGCGCACTTGAACAGCGGCGTCGAGCGTGAAGCATGCCCGCTCGACCTGGCCCCAACCAGCTCTACCACGGCCGCCCTTGCGCTTGGCGATGCCCTGGCCGTCGCGTTGCTGGAAGCGCGCGGTTTTACCGCTGAAGATTTCGCGCTTTCTCATCCTGGCGGCAGCCTGGGCAAACGCTTGCTGCTACGCGTAAGAGACCTGATGCATGACGGCGCGCGCCTGCCACAAGTGCCACTGGGCAGCCCGCTGCGCGATGCGCTATTGGAAATTACCCGGCAAGGTCTAGGCTTTACGTGTGTGGTAGACAATGATGGCCGCCTCGCCGGGGTCTACACCGACGGAGACCTGCGGCGCACGCTGGACCAGTTCGATAATCTACGCGAAATTTGCGTTGACGATGTCATGACGCGCCCTGGCAAGCGCATCGGCCCCGACGTGCTGGCAGCGGAGGCGGTACGCATTATGGAGGAGAGCCGCATTACGGCGCTGGCGGTAGTCGATGAGCAACAGCGCCCTATTGGGGCACTCCATATGCATGACTTGCTCACCAGCGGCGTCATTTAAACCAGCAGCGTTTATCATCCACTTGACCCATTAATATAACGGAGGCTCTATGACCCTACCTGTCGCGCTACTTGATCGACTCCGCCGTGTGCGCCTACTGGCGCTGGACGTTGACGGCGTCCTCACCGATGGTCGCCTCTATTTCCAGGCCGACGGCATCGAAATCAAAGCCTTTCATACGCAAGATGGTCATGGCCTGAAACTACTCAAGCGCGTGGGTATCCATGTTGCGCTGGTGACCGGCCGCGACTCCCCCATGGTTAGCCAGCGTGCGGCTTCGCTTGGCATTGATCTGGTGCACCAAGGTTGCGAAGACAAGCTCGCTACGTTGCGCGGGCTTTGCCAGCGTCTCGATATTGAGTTGGAGCAAGTTGCCTACTGCGGTGACGATCTACCGGACTTGGCGTCCATCAAGCGTTGCGGCATCGGCATCACCGTTCCCAATGCGCCAGATTACATGCACACCCACGCCGACTGGATCACCGACCGCCTAGGCGGGCACGGCGCAGTGCGTGAAATTTGTGACACGCTGCTAGAGTCGCAAGGGCACTGGGGCTCAGTGCTGGATACTTACCTGCACGGCCGCACGTAATGACTAAACGGTTTAAAACACGCGTCTGGCTAGCCGGGCTGGTAATGGCGTTGGGCGCCTTGCTGGTTTGGCTCGACCCGCGTGGGCCCCAAGACATGACTATCGACCCCGAAGCGCAGGCTCAAGAACCAGGCCACGTGTTGGAAAACGCTGAGATAACCCTATTCGGCGATAATGGCAAAATATTACAGGCGCTTAAAACACCGCGCCTGATCCATACGCCGCAACAAAGCGAAACCTGGACGGAAGAACCCGAAGCCATTTTATACGACAGCGAAAACCGCCAATGGCTGGCCAGCGCCGATGTTGGCACCCTTAACACGACCACCCAGGCCTTGCTGTTGTCAGGATCAGCCCGCCTGATCGCACCGGATGAGGGTTGGCAGTTAGATACTGAATTATTGCACTATGACGGACTAAACCAACATGCGTGGAGCGAAACACCGGTGCTGCTGCAACAGCCGCCCCAGCAAATGAGCGCGTCGCGGATGGATGCTTGGCTTAACGAAAGCCAAGTTCGCCTAACGGATAATGTACGTGGCTCGCACCCTCCGGCCACGCAACGCTAACAGGATTCGCCATGAAAACACTGCTATCTACTGCCCTATTTGCCTTAGCGCTGCCGCTCTCGGCCCTGGCCCAAAACAGTCAGGCCCCGGTGGAAGTCGAAGCCGATCGTTTAGATCTTGATCAACGCGCGGGTACCGCTGTCTACACCGGCGATGTCAACATCCGTCAAGGTGAAATGCAGTTACGAGGCGATCGTGTAGAGATCGAACGCAATGAGGCAGGTGAGCTCTCCCGCGCCACCTCGACCGGTGAACGCGCCTACTTGCGCCATCAGGTCGAAGGGCAAGAAGGTCCTACGGAAGGCTGGGCAAGGCGCATTATTTATCATGTCGCCGAGCGTCGGGTCGAGCTGATAGACCAAGCCGAATTGATCCAACAAGCAGATACCTTTACTGGCGGTCGCCTTGAATATTTCATTGACCGCGAAGTGATTCAAGCGCGCTCTGACGTAGACGGCAGCGAACCCCAGCGTATCCGCATGACGCTTCAGCCCGAACAATAGGGAGCCACGCTTTGGCAACTACAGAAACTGCGCCCATCAAAACCTTGTATGCCCACCACTTGGCCAAAAGCTATAAACGTCGCCGAGTGGTCAAAGACATTAATTTAGAGATTTCCCAAGGCAGCGTGGTTGGCTTGCTCGGCCCCAATGGCGCGGGCAAAACCACCTCGTTTTATATGATCGTGGGGCTGGTAAAATCCGATGCAGGCGAAGTGGGCATCGACGAGGTAGACCTCACCCGCGCTCCCATGCATGAGCGTGCAGCGGCGGGGATTGGCTACCTGCCACAAGAGGCGTCGATTTTCCGTAAATTATCGGTCGCCGATAATATTATGGCGATACTTGAAACGCGCAAAGAGCTTAACCGCAGCGATCGCGAGCAGCGCCTGGAGGCACTGTTAGAAGACTTCCATATCACGCATATTCGCGACAACCTGGGCATGAGCCTTTCAGGCGGCGAACGCAGGCGAGTAGAAATTGCTCGTTCACTAGCCACGGAACCCGCCTTTATATTATTGGATGAGCCGTTTGCTGGCGTTGACCCCATTTCGGTCGGCGAGATCAAAACCATCATCCGGGCGCTTAAGCAGCGTCATATTGGCGTACTTATCACTGACCACAACGTGCGCGAAACGCTCGACATCTGCGATATCGCCTACATCGTGGGCGATGGGCAGATCATCGCCAGCGGCTCAACCGAATCGATTCTGACTAACCAAAAAGTGAGAGACGTTTATTTAGGCGCTGATTTTCGCCTCTGAGTTGATTACCTCCTCTCAATGTTAGCCGCTAAATTTTTTGCCTCTACATCGTGCTCCACAACAACTTTACTACCAATGGCATGCTTATTGCACTTGCGCCCAGGCCCTACTCACACTAGGGTGGAGCATTCTGATTAACGAGTGGTTCTCAGATGGTCATGAAAGCTTCTCTCCAACTGCGTATCGGCACACAGCTAACCATGACGCCTCAGCTGCAGCAGGCGATTGCCCTGCTACAGCTTTCAACGCTGGACCTCCGTCAAGAAATTCAGCAGGCCCTGGATGCCAACCCCCTGCTGGAACAAGAAGATGAATTTAGCGAGCAGGCCGTCAGCGAGCCTAAAGAGGAAGAGTGGTCAGAGAGTATTCCCACCGAATTATCGGTCGATAGCGACTGGTCTGACACTTATCAAGACGTCGGCACTCATAGCGGCAGCAGTGAAGGCCCTGACTTCGAGCGTCAGGCGGCGGGGCAGAGCCTTCATGGGCACTTGTTGTGGCAACTTGCGATGACCGATTTTGGTGCCAGAGAGCAGTTGGTGGCGGAAAGCTTAATCGATGCCCTTGATGCCAATGGCTACTTAACCCAGCCGCTGAATGACATCCGTGAAGGGCTTCGCGATCAGGGAATCGAAGGACTCAGCCAGCGTGAAGTAGAAACCATTCTACTTAAACTCCAGCAGTTCGAGCCCACGGGAATATTTGCCCGCGACTTGCGGGAATGCTTAATGCTGCAGTTGGCTGCCCTGCCCGATGATACGCCGCTTCTAGTGCCCGCTCGTCGTCTCGTGCGCCAGTTTCTGGAAGCGCTGGGTAAAGATGACATGCGGCTGCTAAAACGCCGCCTGGGGCTCGATGACGATCAGCTGGCGGATGTCATTTTGCTCATCCGCAGTCTTGATCCCCGACCCGGCAGCGCTTACGGCGACACCGACGACAGCTACGTCACGCCGGATCTCGTCGTACGCCATGATCATGAAGGCTGGCATTTAGAGCTTAATCCCGAGGCCCTGCCAAGACTGCGCATTCAGCCCGATTACGCCAGCTTGATCAAACGGGCAGACAAAAGCCAAGACAACCAGTTTTTGAAAGAGCACCTGCAAGAAGCTCGCTGGCTGATCAAAAGCCTGTCCAGCCGCAACGACACCCTGCTGCGGGTTGGCCGCGAAATCGTCACACGACAAATTGGCTTTTTGGAACATGGCGAAGAAGCCATGAAACCACTTATCTTGGCCGATATCGCCGAAGCCGTCGAAATGCATGAATCGACGATTTCCCGAGTGACCACACAGAAATTTATTCATACGCCTCGCGGCGTTTTTGAGCTCAAGTACTTCTTCTCAAGCCAAGTCAGTGGTCAGGACGGTGACAGCCACTCAAGCACTGCGATTCGCGCCCGACTTAAGAAGCTGATTCAAGAGGAACCGCCCGGCAAGCCGCTTTCTGATAGCCGTTTAGTTACGCTATTGGGCGAGGGGGGGATTCAGGTAGCCCGCCGTACGGTGGCAAAATATCGCGAAGCTATGGGCATCCCTTCTTCCAGTGAACGCCGCCGCTTACGCTAGTGCTCGCAGCGTTTAAGGGGAAACTCTCGACAAGGGCTTTGCAATGCGGCAAAAAGGGTTACAATCGAAGTACAGTCCGATGGATAAGGAGTACGTCAATGCAAGTTAATATCACTGGTCATCACGTAGAACTGACTGACGCCTTGCGTGACTATGTCAACGAAAAGCTTGAACGTGTAGAGCGCCATTACGACAATATAACCACGGTGCAAGTCACCCTATCGGTGGAGAAGGAGCGCCAACAAGCCGCCTGTACGCTACATGCAGCCGGGGCTGACTTACATGCCGAAGCCCTAGACAGTGATATGTACGCCGCGATTGACGCCTTAGCGGACAAAATTGACCGTCAACTTGTTAAACATAAGGAAAAAGCACAAGCCCGCGCCCAAGGCGCTGGCGTGCGTTAATTCAATGACGTTGGAAACCATACTCCCCCCGGAACGTGTTCTTTTTGACGTTCCCGGGGGCAGCAAAAAAAGGGTGCTGGAGTTTTTCAGCACCTTTATTGCCCAAAATATTCCCAGCCTGGACAGCCAAGAAGTGTTCAGCCGCTTGATCGGTCGTGAGCGCTTGGGCAGTACCGGCATTGGTAACGGCGTAGCGATCCCTCATGCGCGTAGCCCCCACTGCTCAGCCCCCATTGCTGGTTTTTTAAAACTCGCAGAAGCCATTGATTTTGATGCCATCGACGGTGATCCTGTTGATTTGGTATTCGTATTATTGGTGCCAGAAGAGGCGGATGACACACACCTCTCTCTGCTCGGGCAAGTAGCCACCATCATGAACGATGCAGGCACCCGCCAGCAGCTGCGTAAAGCAGGCAGCCAGCGCGAGTTACTTGAGTTACTTACCGCCAAAATTCGTGAGCAAAGTTCCCCGTAATCGCCTAAGGCCTGCAGTACCTTGTAGCGGGGAATTTAAACTCACCACCCTCAACGCAGCTTGTTGATCAAAGCAAAGAGAGACTCTTCTATGCAACTTGTGATCATTAGCGGCCGCTCTGGTTCAGGTAAATCTATCGCCTTACAAGCGCTCGAGGACCTTGGCTATTATGCGATTGATAACCTTCCTGCCATGCTGCTGGGCTCGTTGGTGGATGAACTGCGCGACAAAGGCGACCGCGCCCATTTAGCGGTCAGCATCGACGCGCGCAACTTGCCTGGCGCGCTAGAGCGACTGCCCTCTATGTTAGAGGAGCTGAGGCAACGTAAGATTGATTTTCAAGTGATCTATCTGACCACGGACGCCCGCATACTGCTCGAGCGTTACTCCGCCACTCGCCGTCGCCACCCGCTCACGCGCGACAGCGAAATGACACTTGAAGAAGCCATCAATAAAGAAGAAGAGACGCTACACGATATTCGTGATCTGGCTGATTTATTGATCGATACGTCACGGCTATCGGTTCACGATTTACGCCGCCGGATTACCGACCAAGTGGCCCATCAGCGGCGCGACAAGCTCACACTGACACTGGAGTCGTTTGGTTATAAGCGTGGAGTGCCGCTGGATGCTGATTTGGTTTTCGACGTACGTTGTCTGCCTAATCCTTACTGGGATCCCACGCTTCGCCAATTCACAGGCCGCGATGCCAATATAGTGGCCTTCTTGAGCGGCTACCCCATCGTAGACGCCATGAGTAACGATATTCAGGCTTGGCTTGAGCGCTGGCTACCCGCTTATCAAGATAGCCAACGTAGCTACATGACTATTGCGATTGGCTGTACGGGCGGACAACACCGCTCGGTTTATATGGTTGAACAGTTAGCAGAGCGGTTAGTGCATAGCATGGGCGAGATTCAACTGCGTCATCGCGAGTTAGGCTTGCAGTACACATTAAGCGAACAGCCAGCGGCTCCGCCTGCGACTACTCACACCGGCGAGCAATCGGCAACGTCTTAAGCGCTTCTACTCATTAATGACACCACTCGGCGAAAAGGAACCAGGGTGCCAGAAAGAATACTTACACTGACCAATCAACGTGGCTTACATGCACGCGCAGCAACCAAACTGGTTAAATGCGGCCAACAGTTCACGGCAACCATTCGTGTCCATAAACAGCAACAGGTCGCTGACGCGGCTAACATCATGTCACTGCTCATGCTTGCCGCCCCTTATGGCACTGAGCTAACCATCAAAGCCGAAGGCGATGACGCCGAACAGGCGCTTGATGCTATCCAAGCGCTGTTCGATGCTCGTTTCGAAGAAGACCAGTAGCCGTCTTCGAACGAATTAGTTACCCGCCACCGTCATCGCATCAATCAACCAGCTACCCGTGTGAACACTGCCGCGGGTATCGGTGTCATCGCCAATACCGACCAACCCGGCAAACATCTGCTCCAGGTTTCCAGCAATGGTGAACTCTTCGATCGGATACTGCACTTTTCCGTTTTCGACCCAAAAGCCTGCCGCGCCGCGGGAGTAGTCACCGGTAACACCGTTCACGCCCTGCCCCATCAACTCGGTTACCCAGATACCCCGCCCCATCTCTTGCAGCAAGCTTTCGCGTGATTGCAGCGGCGCGGCTAAACGCACGTTGCGCGCTCCGCCAGCATTACCGGTGGTTTCCATCCCCAGCCGGCGAGCGCTATAGGAGGAGAGCATATAGCTGGCAATGCGGCCTTGATCGATAAAGCGATTATTACGAGTTTGTACCCCCTCGCCATCGAATGGCGAACTGGCCGTTGCACCGATCTCCATTGGCCGCTCTTCCAAACTGAACCAATCAGGAAACAGCGGCGTACCAAGCCGGTCGCACAAAAACGAGGCCTGCCGATATAACGCACCGCCTGCCAAGCCGCCCAGCAAGTGCCCGATCAAGCCACTGGAGAGCGATGGGTCAAACAGTACCGGGAAGGTACCCGTTGGCGGACGCTGGGCACCCAGCCTGCGAAGCGTCCGTGCAGCCGCTTCGCGCCCTACCTCGCTAGGGTCACGCAACGCCTTGGGATCACGCGCAGAGGTATAGTCGTAGTCGCGCTGCATACCGCTCGCATCCTGGGCGATCAGCATGCACGACAGCGAATGGCTACTGCCTTTTTGGGTGCCCAGAAAACCGTGGCTATTGGCATACACACGCACGCCTTCACCACTCGAGAGTGACGCACCATCTGACTGGGAGATACCCTCAACGTCGCGCCCCGCTTGCTCGCAGGCAAGCGCTAGCTCAATCGCTTCATCCGTGGTCAGCGACCAAGGGTAGTGCACTTTTAAATCTGGCAGCTCAGACGCCATTAGTGATGCATCGGCCAATCCTGCGGCGGGGTCTTCTCCGGTATAACGGGCAATTGCCAAGGCTTTTTCAACCGCTGCCTGGATCGAGGCGCTACTGGCATCCGTCGAAGACGCACTGCCTTTACGCTGACCTACGTAGAGGGTCACGGCAATGCCTTGATCACGCGATAATTCGACCGTCTCTACTTCTCCCAGTCGAACGCTAACGCCGATGCCCTGATCAACGCTTGCGCCCACTTCAGCGGCATCTGCGCCCAATCGCTTTGCTAGCGTTAATGCCTCTTCGGCCCGCGCGGTCAGTAATGACTGCTGCGCGTTTGCATCAAATGCCTGTGCCATATGGCCTCCTTTTCCACCGACTGTCTTTCAACAGAATGTCTTCGGCGAATCAATGTTGTTCTCGCAGCTGGTATAATGCCGCAACGAATCTTGTCTATGAGTCACACTATGCGTAAGCAACGTCCCGATACCGCCCCAAGTACTAATGAATTAGAAGCGCAGGAAGAACGCCCAAGCAAGTCGCAACTCAAACGCGAAATGCATGCCTTACAGGCATTGGGAGAAACGTTAATCGCTATGCGACCGGCCGAACGCGCCCGTTTTCCCCTGTCCGATGATATGTTGCGCGCCATTGAGGAAACCTCGCGCATTCGTTCCCATGAAGGCCGCCGTCGTCACATGCAGTATGTTGGCAAGCTGATCCGCAAAGAGGACCTTACCGCCATTCAAGGCGTTTTCGACGCCATTGATCAAGAGCAGGAGCAGCGCGACCACGCGTTTCATCGTCTCGAAAAATGGCGTGATCGTTTAATTGACGAAGGCGATGCCGCGGTCGACCAGTTTATGGCCGAGTATCCGAATGCGGATCGCCAGACGCTTCGCCAGCTCATTCGTAATGCCCAGCGGGAGCGCGAACAAGGTAAACCGCCCACCAGCTCGCGCAAGCTGTTCAAACACCTGCGCGAAACGCTCGCGCTTTGATGACGGCTTTTAAGGCCTGTCTTTAAGACCTGCCCTTAAGACGACTGCGTACCGCCAACGGTCAGCTCATCCAATTTCAGGGTGGGCTGCCCGACCCCTACCGGCACGCCTTGCCCCTCTTTACCGCACACACCAATCCCGGTGTCCAACGCCATGTCGTGGCCAATCATGGAAACGCGCTGCATGGCTTCAGGACCATTGCCGATTAACGTGGCCCCTTTAACAGGCGCGGTCACTTTGCCGTCTTCAATCAGGTAAGCTTCGCTGGCAGAGAATACGAATTTGCCCGAGGTGATATCCACTTGGCCGCCGCCAAAGCTCACCGCATAAATGCCTCGCTTGACGCTTTTGATAATATCGCTTGGCTCATCCTGCCCCGCCAGCATGACCGTATTGGTCATGCGCGGCATCGGCAAGTGGGCGAACGACTCACGCCGCGCATTGCCCGTAGGGGCCATGCCCATCAATCGCGCATTCAGCTTGTCCTGCATATAACCCGTTAAAATACCGTCTTCAATCAGCGGCGTGTATTGGCCTGGCGTGCCCTCGTCATCCACGCTCATGGCGCCACGACTATCCGCGATGGTGGCATCGTCCACGATCGTGACACCTTTAGACGCAACGCGTTTACCCATTTGGCCAGCAAAAGCGGAGCTACCCTTGCGGTTGAAATCGCCTTCCAGGCCATGCCCTACTGCTTCGTGTAGCAATATGCCCGGCCAGCCCGAGGCCAGCACGACGGGCATTTGCCCGGCCGGCGCATCGACAGCTTCCAGATTGACCAATGCCTGACGAACCGCTTCTTTAGCGTACTGTTCGGCGACTTGATCGTCACGCAGCTTGGCCATTGAGTAGCGTCCGCCGCCGCCAGCGCTGCCGCGCTCGCGGCGACCATTCTTCACCGCGATAACGCTAACGTTGAAACGTACCAGCGGGCGAATATCGGCAGCCAGCGTGCCATCACTCGCCCGCACCAGCACCACTTCATAGGTGCCAGACAGCGAGGCACTCACCTGACTGATACTCGGGTCAGCGGCACGCGCTACCCGGTCAGCCTGCTTGAGCATGGCGACTTTTTCTTCTGCACTGAGCCCTGCCAAGGGGTCGATACCGGCATAGCGCGATGCGGCGGAGACCGGACGCACCAGTTGACCAGGCAAATGCTTACCACTGCGCACAATGCCCGCCGCCGTGCGGCCAGTATCCATTAGCGCATCCGCCGTGATTTGGTTGGAGTAGGCGAAACCGGTTTTCTCTCCCGCCAGCGAGCGCACACCAACACCACCGTCGATATTATAACTAGCCTCTTTTACCTCGCTATCTTCCAGCACCCAGCCTTCTTGCCACGTGCGCTGAAAATAAAGATCGGCGTAATCGATGCCCGCGCCCATGGCGTAGCCCAGCCCCGTTTCCAGGGCCGCTAGATCCAACCCTCCGGGCGTCAACAGAATGGCGGCAGCCGTTTCTACATCACTTTTATATGCGGTCATTGGGGGCCTTCTAAAGTAACCTGCGGCGAGGTCCAGGGACCTCGCACGCGATAATGGAGCGTCGTGGCGCGATCTAAGGCATCGCCAAACAGCTGGTCGGCAAGGAAAAGCGCACCACCAACAATAGGCGCACCGACGGCAATGGCCGCGATGGGCAAACTTTGCGTCACGGGTAGTGTGACGCCAAGCCGTTGGTCAAGTTCACGCGAGACAAGATCGACGTTGCCAGTGAGGGTTAGGGTGGTGGCCGGCGCATCAATTTGCAATGGCCCGCGTAACGTCAATAGCCCGGCAGTGACATCGGCAGTCCCGTTGACCCGGTCAAAGGCGGTGCCCTGACCGGTCACGTCAGAAAAATCCAAGCGTAGCCGCCGCAGGATATTATCGAAATTGAGTAAGCCGATTAAACGCACAGGCGCCGATTCCAAGGTGACGAAGCTACCGTCACGAATATCGGTGCTGATATAGCCATCTGAGCGACTTAGCGCCAACTGCCAAGGCGCCCCTGGCCAATCAAGTGACGCCACCACATCAGTGCTACGACTGCGCATGGCCACAGGCTGGTCAAGACGCTCAAGGGCAGTACCGATATCTCCCCCTTGAATAGAAATATTCGCGCGCGTATGACTGGTAACCGAATCACCTTCCCAGTACAGCTCACCCCGTGCGGAGAGCTGGCCAAGGGTCAAACCCACCGGCGTGAGTGAAAAGCGCTCGCCATCGGTTTTCCAATAAGCCGTCAACGGACCGAAACGGCGTGGCCCCATGGCAATTTCAGCTAACCGCAATCGCCCATTAGGCACATCGGCCAGCCAATCAGGAATGGCGACTGGTTCCTCGCGCTGGGTTTCAACCGCTTGCATCCAGGAGTCTGGCGTAGGCGCATCAGTGTCATGTTGCTGGTTAGCTAACGCCAGCAAACGATCAAGCGACAACGCTTCGATCGTCATGTCCAAAGGCTGCGGCGATTGCGCATTATACTGCAAACGCCCGGTCACAAGATTACCGCTTAAATCCATATCCATGAGGCCACCGTTCATACCTCCGGTGGCACTAAGGCTGCCTAAACACTCATTTTGATACACCACGCAGGGTGTCGTTAACGCGACTGTTAAGGGCACCTGATCGTTACCACTGCGGGAGGTAGACGCGCCTTTTGCCATCAACGGTGCAATTGCCTGCTGCCAAGCCAGCGGGTCAATACGCGGCACATCGGCGTCAATGCTCAACCCGGCCTGCGTAGGCCAAGTGTGCGCGCGGGTCTCCTCATTACCTAGATAGAACGACCCGGCAAGAGAGCCATTGCGCTGCTGCAGTTGCGCGGAAGCAATATCAGCCAAACGGCTCTCGACCCGCCCGGCCTTGAGGTCAGCCGTCACTTGCCAGGGCCATGGCTGCTGGGCAGTCTTGGCAAAAGGATCAGGCAAATGACTGGTGATACCCATTAGGCGACTATTCAAACGCAGGATGGGCGTCGGCAATAGGCTGATATTACCCTGCCACTGCAGTTGCCCTTCGAGCGGTAGACGCCCCTGACGGCCATCCACTCCTGCGAGTTCAAAAAGCTCGGCGGTGGCGACATTACCCTGCAGTGCTATCTCATCGCGCTGGGTATTGAACTCTGCCGCCACTTCCCCGCCTAGCAATTGGCCACTGGCTTCGCCGACCAGCCCCCGGCGCTCGCCGTTCTGGAGCCAAGCAAGATCTCCCTCCACCGCCTGAAGGCGTAAACCCAGCGGCTGGTAAATGACGTCGGAAAATCGTGGAAGCGCATTCACTTCCAGCTGCAGCGCATCCGGGGTTTCCAAGGGCAAGGAAAGCGCAATATCGCCATTTACCTCACCGATCACATCGAGATCGCTCAACTGAGACAGATCCGTGTCGGGCATGGCTTGTAGAAAGCTGGTCAAGGCGGCTCCGTCCGCCGTTAGCTGGCCTGATAGCTTGAGCACCTCATCTTCCATGACCACATCACCTTCTGAAGCGGTGACACCATGGCTTTGCGCATGCGTTACTTCCGCGGCTAATACCTTGTTCTGCCATAGTAGACGCCCCGCTACCTCTTCAAGGCGTGGCCACCCGGGCGCAATCGGCAAATGCCCCTGGCTAATCGCCAGCGCCAGGGTAGCGGTAAAATCTTCTGCGGTGACGTCTTTACCTAGTGGCTGGCTTAACTGCAGCGACCCCTCGGTGACGTAGCCACCAATATCATCGAGTAGCCAATCACGAAGACCGTCATCCATTACGCTAAGCGGCAGCCATTGCGCCAGCGGACGGTCTAGCGCATCCACTTCACTAAAATTCAAATCCAAACCAAAATGGCCGCGCTGGTTGCCGGTGACCAAACCAAAACCACCCGACACCTGTGCGCCATCCCAATTAACGCTGAGGTTCTTGCCACTCACCATGGTATTGGGCCCGTCGTATACCCACTCAACTTCCCCTTCGGCGCGCCGTAAGTGCATGGGATCGGCGAAGAATTCTGGAAAATAGAGAGTGCTGTCGCCGTTACTGCTAAACAGCACAAGGCCGCGAAAGTCGCGTGCCTGTACCCAAGCGTCCAGTGGTCCGCCCCCAGGCGCCTGCTGCCAAGGGGACACTTCGACCCCGGTCAACGCCGCGTCGACACCCCAGCGCCCCTCTTTTTGCCCCACATGGAGTCCTTGCACCTGGCCACGAGGTGCCAAGGTTTGCAATACCCGCGTCACGGATTCAGGAAGCAACACATAGTCGCGCCAAGCCGTCAGTGAGGCGAGTTCAAAAGCACTGGTACGCACTTCCCACAACCCTGGTTGATGGGTGGCGTGCCAGTATCGCGGCAACGCGGGGCCAACGCTGCCACCAGGAGGCTGCGCCCATTCGACGCTATCGGCATCGCCACTTAGCCATGCCTCCCCCCCGTCGCCGTCACGTTGCCATAAGCCATTGGCCTCGATATCTCTTAACACCGCATATTGAACGTTGTGGCGCAGGGTTAACTGCGGCACATCAACCGCCACCCGGGCTTCTTCAAGTCGTCCAGCGCTCCAGCGTCCCCACAGCCGCGCGCTCCCCCCGGCCTGCTCTAAGTAGGCCGCATGATCAGGGCGGAACATCGCTGCCAGCACCACCAACTGATCAAGCTGAATATCCAACTGTAGGGCTGCGGAAAAATCGCTAAAGCCCTGCTGACCAGGCTGCATTTCAACCTTCATTTCAGCGGCGGGCAGGGCTACCTGGCGGGCTTGCTGGAGAGATTCGGCGATGTTGATGGCACCCTCCAACCGGGTGCGTCTTTCATCGCCGGTCAACAGCAGGGTTTGTGCATGCAGCATTACGGTGTCGTGCCGGCCGTGAAGAACAACGCGCGTATCATCCACCCAGAGACGTTGGCGCAGAACGAGACCTGCCCAATCATCGATAGTGGCCAGGTCGACATCCGGCTCAGCCGCCATCAACAGCGGCAACTCGGCAGGCTTGGGCCACTCCCAAGCGGCGCCCTCTCCTTGATAAAGGTGGAATTCGGTACCGCTTATCCGGGCATCGCTGAAGATGGGCGCCCAATTGGCAAGCGACGCCCAGGTATCCAAACGCAGCCCCGCATGCTGCAAGGAAAACAGTGCTTGGCCGTCGGGCGTTTCCGCACGCAGGCCATCCAGGCGTAACAACAGGTCGCTACGGGCGAGCGACAGCGACAAATGCTCAATGGTCACTGGCACGCCAATACGTGCTTCAAGCAGCGCTTCAATGCGGGGTGTAAGCGCGTCGGACTGGCTAATGGCCAAACGGAATAGCAGCAGCAATACGGCCACACTGCCCAATAGCCAAGCAGCTATCACCAACCCCCAACGCGCCAGCGAACGAGTCTGCATGATTACATCAGTACAATATCGTACTGTTCTTGGGAGTAGTGCTGCTCGACCTGGAATCGAATGGTTTTATTGATAAAGGTTTCCAGGTCTGCCACCGCCGCTGACTCCTCATCCAATAAACGATCAACGACTGGCTGCGAGGCAAGCACCATGTAGGTCTCGGCACTGTAGGCGCGCTCTTCACGGAGAATCTCGCGAAAGATTTCATAACAGACGGTTTCTGGGGTTTTAAGCGTTCCACGACCGCTACAGGTCGGGCAGGCTTCACAGAGCGTTTGTTCTAAGCTTTCCCGGGTGCGTTTGCGGGTAAGCTGAACCAGACCAAGTTCGGTCACGCCAGTACATTTGGTCTTGGCATGGTCGCGCTCTAGCGCTTTTTCGAGCACCCGCAATACTTGACGCTGGTGCTCAACATCAATCATATCGATAAAGTCGATGATGATAATGCCGCCTAGATTACGCAGTCGCAGTTGACGAGCAATCGCCGTGGCTGCTTCGAGATTGGTTTTGAAAATGGTCTCTTCAAGATTGCGATGACCAACATAACCACCGGTATTCACATCAATGGTGGTCATGGCTTCGGTCGGATCGATCACTAAGTAGCCGCCGGACTTCAGCTGTACCTTGCGCCCCAAGGCTTTCTGAATTTCATCTTCGACGCTGTAAAGATCAAAGATAGGGCGCTCGCCGGGGTAGTACTCGATACGCTCGACCGCATCCGGCATAAACTCTTCAGCAAACTCGACCAGCTTGACGAAGTTTTCCCGTGAATCGATACGTACTTTTTCGATATCGTCGCGCATCACATCGCGAAGCGTACGCATAAAGAGGGGTAAATCATCATAAATGACGCTCTGTGGCGTGGCGGTGATTTTACGCTCACTCACTTTACGCCATAGCCGCAGCAAAAAGTGCATATCGCCTTTCAGCTCTTCATCGCCTACCCCTTCTGCGGCGGTGCGAACAATAAAGCCACCGGTCACCTCCAAGGTTTGCTCGGCTACGCTGCTATCCAGCAGTGCCTTCAGGCGCTCGCGCTCACGCTCGTCTTCGATGCGCTGGGATACACCATGGTGCGGTGAATCTGGCATATAGACCAAATAGCGTGAGGGGATCGAAAGATGCGTGGTCAAACGCGCCCCTTTACTACCAATGGGGTCTTTCGTGGCCTGTACTACCAGCGCCTGTCCTTCGTGGAGCAACTGGCCAATGGTCTGTTGTTCATCTGGCGGCGTGCCTGGCGGCATGACTTCATGGGCATGAATGAACGCTGCCCGCTCCAGGCCAATATCAACAAAGGCAGCCTGCATGCCAGGCAACACTCTTACCACTTTGCCTTTGTAGATATTGCCCACGATGCCACGCCGACGGGAACGTTCGATCAGTGCCTCTTGCAAGACGCCATTTTCAACCAGCGCGACGCGGGTTTCCATTGGCGTTAAATTGATGAGAACTTCACCGCTCATGCAAAATTCCTTATTGGTTGACGTATTCCTTACCAGCGACGCAGGCGGCCCTCTGTTCTAGGCAGTTAAACGCGCTGCCAGATCGGCACACCCTGTCGGCGTAGCAAGTGCGTCGTCTCAAACAGCGGTAGCCCTACCACCGCCGAATGACTGCCTTGAATCTGTTTTACAAACACGGCTGCCAACCCCTGTATCGCGTAGCCTCCTGCCTTATCGACAGGCTCGCCGGTACGCCAGTAAGCCGCTATTTCCTGTGTATCAATTTCACGCATCGTCACCTGGGTAGCAACACAGCAGGAGAGCATGCCTTCCGGCCCACTTACCGCGACGGAGGTCAGCACCTCGTGGCGGCGCCCCGACAGCAGCTGCAACATTTCAGCGCCGTGCTGGGCGTCTATCGGCTTACCTAGAATACGCCCATCCACCACCACAGCGGTATCTGAACCTAGCGTTGGCAAGTCCGTTAGGGGGGCAGCCGCTTCAGCTTTGGCCATTGCCAGACGGCTTACATACGCCGCGGGCGCCTCATCGACAAACGGGGTTTCATCGATATCGCACGGATGCACCGTGACAGGCACCCCAATAGAAGCCAATAACGCCCGGCGTCGAGGAGAAGCAGAGGCTAAGCATAAGACGGGGGTTGTCATCGTCATTGCGCAGCCAGCCGACGCTCTATGGCCTGGAACATCGTTGCCAGCCAAGGCCATAGTAATGCGCTGATCAGCGAGGGAATTAAAAAGGCTAAGTGGATCGAAAAATCGCCCACCAACGTGCGTAGCCACTGCGCAACGAGCTGCACTAGCCCGAGCAGAACCAACACCAGGGCGGATTGCTGCACCAGTGAATAAGCCCGGAAACGTGGATACACCAGCGCGCATAGAAACGCGAGCAGCGCATAAATAAGCGCATGCTGCCCAAGCGCCGTTCCTTCAATCAAATCCATCAAAATACCCAGCACAAAGCCATGAAAGACACCGACCCTGTCAGGCGTTCGCATACACCAGTAGATCAGCATCAGGCCCAGCCACTCCGGGCGATACACCTGCCAGCCATCGGCTAGCGGCATGACCTGTAGACATAATGCCAACAGCAGGCTTAGCCAAATCGCTAAAATGGGTACTACCGGTGCACGCGCCATCAGGGCACCTCTTGTTCGGGAGTGGCCAACTGCAGCGAAGAGCGTAACGCCTCTGCCGAGATATCCAATGTTTCGTCCCACGCTTGCTCATCCACTTCTTTTCGGGGCGGCGGAAATAGCAGCAAGAAGTGACGAGAACGTTGCAGCTGCGCCATGGGCTCGGCCGTTACCCGTGCAAAGGGCTTACCGGGATCGTGAAAGACTTCAGTCACACGCGCTACGGGATAACCGGGCGGAAAGCGCCCGGCCAGGCCCGATGTCGTCAGCAGGTCACCTTCACGAATGTCCGCCGTATCAGGTACATGCATGACATTGACGCTGTTGTAGCGCCCTGCCCCCTGAACGATAAAGCGCAGTCCGTTACGATTGAGCTGCACCGGCAAGGCGTGACTCGCATCGGCCAATAGCAGAACGCGGCTGGAGTAGGCCGAAACAGCCGTAATTTGCCCCACCAAGCCAGACGCATCGATGACAGGTTGACCCACGTAAGCACCGTTGCGGTGCCCACGGTTCACCACCATCTGATGGCTAAAAGGATCGTTGTCCAGCGACAGCAGCTCCGCTGTGATATAGGGAATATCACGGCGCTTAGCGGCGTTCAGCAAATCGCGCAGCTCGCTATTTTCAGCGGTCAAATTGGCCATTCGCTGACCACGATGGGAAAGGGTAAGAATCTGCTCGCGCAAACGCCGGTTTTCATCCACCAACGCCTGTTGATCAGAAAGTGCTAACGACCCCCAATTGAGCAGGTCGCTAGGCACACTAACCACCCATTGAATTGGCGCTACGACCATCGACATTTGCGCGCGCACTTGCTCCATACGCGTAAAGCGCTGGTCGACGAACATCAAAGCACTGGCAGCCAAGGCGCAGAAAAACAGCCGATAACCCGGCAGTGGCCCGTGCGAAAACAGCGGTTTAATAGGCAATCCCCCCGCAATTAACCGCTGCGATTAGTCGCTCGACAGCAACTCAAAGGTGTGCTGATCAATCATTTCAAGCGCTTTACCACCGCCGCGAGCAACGCAGGTCAACGGGTCTTCAGCCACAATCACTGGCAAACCCGTCTCTTCGGCAATGAGCTTATCCAGGTCGCGTAATAATGCACCGCCACCAGTTAACACCAAGCCGCGCTCGGCAATATCAGAAGCCAGCTCCGGCGGAGACTGCTCAAGGGCGCTCTTAATGGCGGCCACGATGGAGCCCAGCGTTTCTTGCAGCGCTTCGAGGGTTTCGTGCGAATTCAGCGTAAAGCTGCGAGGGATGCCCTCGGCCAGGTTACGACCACGCACGTCGATCTCGCGCAGTTCGCCGCCTGGGTAGGCGCAACCAATTTCTTCTTTAATGCGCTCGGCGGTGGCTTCACCAATCAAGCTGCCGTAGTGGCGGCGCACGTACGCGGTGATCGCCTCATCAAAACGGTCACCGCCTACGCGGATCGATTCTGAATAGACCACGCCATTGAGCGAAATGATCGCAATTTCAGTGGTACCACCACCAATATCCACGACCATCGACCCTTGCGCTTCATCCACCGGCAGGCCCGCGCCAATCGCTGCGGCCATCGGCTCTTCTATCAAGAACACCTCGCGGGCACCGGCACCCTCTGCCGACTCGCGAATGGCTCGGCGCTCTACCTGCGTTGACATGCAAGGAACGCATACCAGCACGCGTGGGCTGGGGGTCAAGAAGGTGCTTTGATGAATTTTACGGATAAAGTGCTGAAGCATCTGCTCGGTGACGGTAAAGTCGGCGATAACGCCATCTTTCATCGGCCGAATCGCAGTGATATTGCCAGGCGTACGGCCCAGCATTCGCTTGGCATCGGTACCGACTGCCGCAACGCTGCGCATATTGCCTGACTGGCGGATAGCAACCACGGACGGCTCATCAAGCACGATACCGCGACCGCGAACATAAATCAGTGTGTTGGCCGTACCCAGATCGATCGATAGATCGCTGGAAAACAGCCCCCTTAAACGTTTAAACATGGATGTTGTTACCTAGTGCAGACCGGGAACCCTGTGCGGATGCAAACGGTATCACCGCAACCCCCTGGCAGCAAGCACGAGTCGTGCCTAATACTGCCCGTTAAGGCCAATATGTGGTACCTTTTGCGGCTATTTTCCACGTCTGCTACACAAGACGTTTTTTGAATATCGTTATGTATACCGCTCAAAGCGGATATTGTTCCATTACGTTCACGAGGAATATCGATCATGGCGCTTGAAGAATCTCATGTGCGCCGGGCCGCTCACTTGGCCCGACTCGCCGTTAGCGATGACCAAGCCAGCGGCTTTGTAGATGACCTAAGCCGGATTCTGGACATGGTCGACCAGCTACAAAGCCTCGACACTGAGGGCGTTAAACCGCTTGCTCATCCGTTAGACGCGACCCAACGCCTGCGTGCCGATGAAGTCACCGAATCTAACCAGCGCGACACGTTTCAGCGCTGTGCTCCGGCAGTGGAAAACGGCTTGTATCTGGTGCCTCGCGTTGTTGAATAGCAACGCCACCGAATTTACCCAAGCCACTCACACCGCCTCTTTTTTTCGCCCCTGAACGGAGCTTCCGGGTCATGTATGAGAAAACATTAACGCAACTCGCGGCCTCCTTGAAAAGCGGCGAGTTTTCAAGCCGAGAGCTGACCACTCACTATTTACAGCGCATCGAAAAAGCTGATGGCGAGCTGAACAGTTTTATCAGCGTGACCGCTGAGCAAGCGCTCAAGCATGCCGAATTAGCGGATAATGCTCGCGCGGCAGGTAACGCTGGTCCGCTGGCTGGGATTCCCCTGGCACTCAAAGACATTTTTTGTACGCGCGATGTCAAAACCAGCTGCGGTTCAAAAATGCTGGATAATTTCATCTCCCCCTACGACGCCACCGTGGTTGAAAAGCTGAATGCAGCGGGCACGATCAGCCTGGGCAAAACCAATATGGATGAGTTCGCCATGGGCTCCTCCAACGAAAACAGCTTTTATGGCCCGGTCAAAAATCCTTGGGATTTAACCGCCGTGCCAGGCGGCAGTTCCGGTGGTAGCGCCGCAGCGGTCGCGGCGGGCTTGGTGCCTGCCGCCATGGGCACCGACACAGGCGGCTCCATCCGCCAGCCCGCAGCGTTTTGCGGCATCACCGGCTTAAAGCCCACCTACGGTCGGGTATCACGCTTTGGCATCATTGCCTACGCCTCAAGCCTTGATCAGGCAGGCCCCATGGCGCGCAGCGCCGAAGATTGCGCGCATTTACTGGGTGTGATTGCGGGCCACGACAGCCGTGACTCGACCAGCGTCACACGCGGCGTACCCGACTATGTCGAGAGCCTTAACGCGCCGCTGTCAGGCTTGAAGATTGGCCTGCCGAAAGAGTATTTTGGCGATGGCCTAGACCCTGACGTCGAAAAGGCGGTTCGCGAAGCAGTGAAAGTGTACGAATCGCTGGGCGCGACGGTGCGTGAAGTCAGCCTGCCGCACACGCACTATGCGATTCCGGCCTACTACGTGATTGCTCCCGCGGAAGCGTCTTCCAACTTGTCACGCTACGACGGCGTGCGCTTTGGCCACCGCTGTGAAAACCCCAGCGACCTGATCGACCTGTATACCCGCTCACGTGCTGAAGGGTTCGGTGAAGAGGTCAAACGACGCATCCTAATTGGCACCCACACGCTGTCGGAAGGCTTTTTTGACGCCTACTACACCAAAGCGCAAAAAGTCCGCCGCCTGATTCGCCAAGACTTCTTGGATGCCTTTGAAGACGTGGACGTGCTGATGGGCCCTGCTTCTCCCACTCCCGCTTTTGATCTGGGCGCTAAAAAAGATCCGGTCTCGATGTATCTCCAGGATATTTACACCATCGCGGTTAACCTGGCAGGCATCCCCGGCATCAGCGTGCCGGCCGGTTTTTCCAATGGCCGCCCCGTGGGACTGCAGATCCTGGGCACCCACTTTGCCGAAGCGCAGTTGCTGAACGTCGCCCACCAGTTTCAACAAGCGACCGATTGGCACCTACAACGTCCTGCCTTTGCCGAGGAGTACGCCTAATGCAATGGGAAACCGTGATTGGGCTTGAAGTCCACGTCCAGCTCGCAACACGTTCCAAAATTTTTTCCGGCGCCTCGACAGCGTTTGGTGCAGAGCCCAATACCCAAGCGTGTGCGGTCGATTTAGGACTGCCCGGTGCGTTGCCGGTGCTCAACGAACAGGCCGTGGCGATGGCCGTGCAGTTCGGCTTGGCCGTGCATGCGGATATCGCAGAAGTATCGGTATTCGACCGTAAGAACTACTTCTACCCTGACCTACCCAAGGGCTATCAGACCAGCCAGATGTATCACCCCATTGTCGGGCCGGGCGATGTTGAAATTACCCTGGAAGATGGCACCACCAAACTTATCCGCATTCACCATGCCCACCTTGAAGAAGATGCTGGTAAATCACTGCATGAAGATTTTCATGGCATGACCGGTATCGACCTGAACCGGGCCGGCACCCCACTACTGGAAATCGTTTCAGAGCCCGATATGCGGAGCGCGAAAGAGGCCGCGGCGTATCTCAAGGCGATTCACTCGATCGTCACCTACCTGGGCATTTCTGACGGCAACATGGCGGAAGGCTCCATGCGCTGCGACGTTAACGTTTCAGTGCGCCCCACCGGCCAGGAAGCTTTCGGTACGCGTGCAGAGATTAAAAACGTCAACTCCTTCCGCTTTGTCGAACGCGCCATCGCCTTTGAAGTCGAGCGCCAGATCGAGCTAATCGAAGATGGCGGCAGCGTGGTGCAAGAGACCCGATTGTTCGATCCCGATCGCGATGAAACCCGCAGCATGCGCACCAAGGAAGAAGCCAACGACTACCGGTACTTCCCCTGCCCTGACCTACTGCCGGTGGTGTTGGATCAAGCTTACCTGGATCACCTGCGCAGCCAGTTGCCTGAGTTGCCCGCCGACAAGCGCGAGCGGTTCCAAAACGAGCTGGGGCTGTCGGCTTATGATGCCAACGTCATTTCGGCCAGCCGTGATATGGCCGAGTTTTTTGAGGCGGTGCATAAAGAGTGCGGCGATGCCAAGCAGGCGGCTAACTGGGTACAGGGTGAGCTTTCCGGCGCGCTTAATCGCGAAAACCTGAGCATTGCCAATAGCCCTATCTCTGCGCGCCAGCTAGGCGAGCTGATCAGTCGCGTGCTGGACGACACCATCAACGGCAAAGCAGCTAAAGAGGTGTTTCAAGCGCTGTGGAATGGCCAGGGCGAGTCCGCCGATGCCATTATTGATGCCAAAGGGCTCAAGCAGGTCACCGATACCGGCGCGATCGAAGCGATGATTGATCAAGTGATCGCCGACAGCCCCGCCCAAGTCGCCCAGTACCGTGACTCGGAGCCAGAAAAACGCGGCAAGATGATCGGCTATTTTGTGGGCCAGGTAATGAAAGCATCACGTGGCACCGCCAACCCACAACAGGTGAATGGCTTGCTAAAAGAGAAGCTCGACGCACTGCTGTAAGCGTAAGGCTGCCTGAAAGCGCTCACCCCCTAGCGGCTGCCTCGGCAGCCGCTTTTGGTGGCGATGCTCATCAAAGCTGGCTGGGTTGGGTAAAACGCTTCAGTTGGGCACAGCCCGCAGCCCATATATCCGCTTCAAGCTCAGCAATGGCAGCCGTGGGGAAACCAAGCCCTTGCGCAGTCGCCCCCTCCACCAGCAGTCCCGCTAAGTCACCCACCAACGGCATATGGCTCACCAGCATAATCGGTGCGCCCTCAGGCTGCTCAAGCAGCCAGTCGCTCACAGCACTGGGAAAGTCGTCAGGGGTGATAAAGTCTAACGTTTCAAGCCGAGTACCCAGTGCCTCACACAGCGCTTGCGCGGTTTGCTGCGCCCGTACATAGGGGCTCGCGTAGAGCGCGGGCAGGGGCAGCTCACCCGTCGCCACGCGCTCGGCCAACCAGCGGGCCATGGTATCGGCCTCTTGCTTGCCGCGCAGTGTCAAGCGACGCGTAGCATCGGGATATCCCGGTTCCGCTTCGCCATGGCGCATGATCAGTATATCAGCCATGCGAGCCTCCCTTATTTTCAGCGGAAGGCGCTCGGTCATAATAGGCTTGTTCGCGATGGGCCTGCTGAACGGCTTCACGGGGCAGGATAAACTCTACATCACTGCTTTGCTCTCCCATCATCAGGGTGCGCGCCATCTCCTGGGCTGGCACGCCGTCGAATAGCACATGATTAAGCCCTTCCGCCAGCGGCATATAAACGCCCATCTCACTCGCTTTGGCGCATACCAGCTTAACGGTGTTTACCCCTTCCGCCACTTGGCCAAGGGAGTCGATCGCTTCTTCAAGCGTGCGCCCCTCTCCCATCGCATAACCGACCCGGTAGTTACGTGAAAGGTTGGACGAACAGGTAACGATCAAGTCTCCTACGCCTGCCAAGCCTAAAAAAGTCATCGGGTTAGCACCCTGAGCAACCGCAAAGCGGCTCATTTCAGCCAGCGCGCGGGTCATCAACATGCTGCGGGTGTTTTCACCCATTCCCAACGCTGCCGCCATACCGGCAGCAATGGCGTAAATATTTTTTAGTGCGCCCCCTAACTCGACACCGTGGCGATCATCGCTGGCGTAAACGCGGAAATAGCGACAGCCCAGCGCTTGCTGTACGCGGGTACGGGTTAGCGGGTCAGCGCTGGCAATAACGGTGGCGGTTAACTGTTTATCAGCAATTTCGGAGGCAAGATTGGGCCCGGCAATAACGCCAATGTGGCTATAGCCGGTTTCTTGCTCGAGCACTTGGCTCATTAGCAAAAAACCGTCCTGCTCGATCCCTTTCGTGGTACTGACCAGAATTTGCTCGGGGGTCAACCACGCTTTTGCCGCCTGCACCACGCTGCGAAACGCCTTTGATGGAATCGCGATCAGTACGAGCGACGCTTCAGCCAGCACGGCCTGCAGATCGGTAGAGGCTTCCACCGCTGGGTTCATTGCGTAATGAGGAAGATAGCGACCGTTGCGGTGCTCGTGATTGATTTGCGCGACCAGCGTCTCGTCACGCATCCACTGACGGACGTGGGCGCCATTATCGGCGGCAATACTCGCCAATGCCGTACCGAAACTACCGCCCCCGAGTACGGCGACCTTGATTTGCTGCTCAGCCATGATGGTGTCCTAAAAAGTCTCGCAGAACGTGCACGCCCACTCTATCAAAACTCGCCTGCTAAAACAGACGGCCCGCCTGGGTAACCAAACGGGCCGTCTTGGACGCTGATAAAGGTGAGCGTCTATTACTAACGCCTAAGTAATAGCGCCTAAGTAATAGCAACTAAGTGTAAAAACCTACTAAGCGGTCAACACACTGTTAAGGCGCTTCACGTAGGCGGCGGGATCATCCAAATGACCGCCTTCAGCGATGATGGCTTGATCCAGCAGAATGTAGGAGAGCTGCGTGAACAGATCACCTTCAGCACCTTCCAAGCGGGTCACGAGTGCATGGCTGGGGTTCAGCTCAAGAATCGGCTTCACCTCCGGCAACGGCTGACCCGCCGCTTCCATAATGCGTCGCATTTGATAGCCCATTTCGTGTTCTGGCAATACCACACAAGCCGGCGAATCGGTCAGTCGATGGGTGATTTTCACTTCCTGCACCCCGTCACCGAGCGCCTCTTTAACACGCTTGACCAGATCCTCTTTGGCCTTAGCCGTCTCTTCCTGGGCTTTCTTCTCTTCTTCGTCTTCGACATCGCCCAAGTCCAGCTCGCCCTTGGCCACGTCGGCAAAGGTTTTACCGTCAAACTCGGTGAGGTGGCTCATTAGCCAGTCGTCAATACGATCCGACAGCAGAAGGACTTCGATGCCTTTTTTACGGAAGATCTCTAGGTGCGGGCTGTTTTTAGCCGCATTGAAGCTATCCGCCACCACGTAATAGATTTTCTTCTGGCCTTCTTTCATGCGCTCGACGTAGTCAGCCAGCGCATGTTCCTGGGTAGCCGTATCGGTGTGAGTCGATGCAAAGCGCAGCAAACCAGCGATTTTTTCACGGTTAGATGGGTCTTCGCCCGGCCCTTCTTTCAATACGCTACCAAAGGTATTCCAGAAGGTTTGATACTGCTCTTTATCCTTGGCGAGTTTCTTGAGCATGTCCAAGCCACGCTTGGTAAGCGCCGACTTGATTTTTTCGACATTGGGATCCTGCTGAAGCAGCTCACGAGAAACGTTGAGTGACAGCTCACGGGTATCCAGCACACCTTTGATAAAGCGCAGATAAAGCGGCAAGAACTGCTCGGCATCATCCATGATAAAGACACGCTGAACGTAGAGCTTCACCCCGCGCGCCCCGTCACGGTCGAACATATCGAACGGTGCGCGGCCAGGCACATACAGCAAGCTGGTGTACTCAAGCTTGCCTTCGACCTTGTTGTGGCTCCAGGTTAACGGATCGGAGAAATCGTGGGCAACGTGCTTGTAGAATGCCTTGTACTCGTCCTCGGAAACCTCACTCTTGGGGCGCGACCAAAGGGCTGTGGCCTCATTAACGGTTTCCCAGGTCGTTACTTCACTGCCTTCAATACTGTTGCCTTCGTCGTCCTTCGCCGTTTCGGTTTTCGGCATACGCACGGGCACTTCGATGTGGTCCGAGTATTTGCGAACCAGCCCCTGGAGACGGTAATCATCGGCGAACTCTTTAGCGTCCTCTTTCAGATGCAGGGTAATTTCGGTGCCGTGCTGGGCACGCTCGATATCGGCAACGGTAAATTCGCCTTCCCCTTTTGAGCGCCATTCAACGCCTTCATTTGCCTCGGAACCTGCTTTACGGGTACGCACGGCAATTTCGTCAGCAACAATAAAGCCCGAGTAGAAACCCACACCAAACTGGCCGATGAGCTTGGCATCTTTTTGCTGCTCGCCAGAAAGTTGCTTGAGGAACTCAGCCGTCCCTGAACGCGCGATCGTGCCTAAGTTAGCGATCACATCCTCGCGGTTCATGCCTACACCGTTGTCACGCAGGGTGATAGTGTTGGCGTCACGGTCATGCTCAATTTCGATACGCAGCTCACTGTCACCTTCGTAGAGCGCATCGTTATCAAGTGCCGCGTAGCGCAGCTTGTCGCAGGCATCGGCGGCGTTTGAGATAAGTTCGCGTAAAAAAATCTCCCGATTGGAATACAGGGAGTGAATCATTAAATTTAGGAGCTGCTTAACTTCCGTTTGAAAGCCAAGTGTTTCTTCGTGGGTAGCAGTAGTCATGCGCTTAGCCCTTATGGATCACGTTGAGTCACTTGCCTCTGCCGACAAATCAGCAGAGACATAATAGGTTTCGTGGATCAGATATGGGGATAAGCTGCGCTTTTTCAAGCAGCTGAGAGCAAGAAACAGCGGAGGTTCAAGAAGGCGTTACATCAGGGTCGTTATATTTCCATGCACGATAGCCTTCCAGGCGCAGATCGATTCGATTTAGCAGCCAGCCAACAATCAGCACATCGTCTACCACGCCGATCAGCATGAGAAAATCCGGTATCAAGTCAAACGGCAGTACCAAATAGCCCAGCGCTAGGGCCATCATGCCAAATGCCGACCAGGGAATGGGGCGAAAATCGCCGCGTACCACGTCACGCGTCATGGGTATAAACAGTTTCAACGCACGCACGATACGTTTTGTCGCCCAAACGCGGGATTTGAGTCGACGCAGGAACCACCAAGTGGATAATGGGGCCATTGTAATTAAATCCTCCGAGTATTTGGGCAGTCAGATTATGGTTATTTACATTCGTTCAGTATAGCGGACACTCGATATTGACTCTGAGCCGCTTCCGCTGCGCTCAAATAGCATCACCTTGATAGAGAGAGAGCACCATGTTGGTTTCACCCTTTCGACGTACCGCTCGCCTGCTATGTTCTGCTCTGCTGGTGGGGATACCCGCGTTTTCATGGGCTGCCTCAGACAGCGAATTACGCGATGCCCTGGCTGCCGCCAGAGAGCAGCAATGGGAGCAGGTAGACACTCGCTCGGTAGAAAGCCATCCGCTGCGGGGCTATGTGGAGTATCACCGGTTACGTGGGCAACTGCCTCATCTTTCCGCTGACGCCATCAATGACTATATCAATCAGTACGCTGACTCTCCACTGGCGGGCTGGATGCGCGGGCAAGCCATTGCCAAGTTTGGGCATGCTGGGCGTTACAACGACTTGTTGGCGGTAGCTGACGGCGAGCCTGCTGGCACAGCGCGGCAGTGCTACTACTATACGGCGCTGCTTGGTACACAGCCTCAGTTAGCCAGTGAAGCGGGCCTTGAACTGTGGCTTACGGGTAGCTCTCAGCCCGATGCCTGCGACCCCCTATTTGATCGCCTGCGGGGGAATGGCACTATTGATGCCGCCGCTATTTGGGAGCGCAAAATGCTGGCGTGGCAGGCCGGAGAAACGCGTCTTTCAAATTATCTGGGCGGGCTATTAGACGGCCAGTGGCAAACCGCACTGGACACCGTGGAGAGCGCTACCAACAATCCACGAGCCATTGCCCAAGCACCCACCTGCCTAGGGCCTGAGTGTGCGGCCACCGCTAGCTTTTATCAGGCTGCCATGCAGCGTTTTACGCGTGACGATACAGCCGCCGCATTTGCCACTTGGCAAGCACTGTCTCCCCGTCTCAACCTCTTGCCCAGCGACCGCGCTGCGATCGAGGAAGAGCTGGCGTTCTATGCACTGGTGCGCGACGTACCGGGCACCCTTAGCTGGATTGACAGCGTACTGCCAACGCTTGAGAGCGAGCGTGTATCAGAGCTGCGTGTGCGCCATGCGCTGGCGAATCGTGATTGGAATGGTGTACTCCATTGGATTGCCGAAATGCCGGTGGAGCAGCAAGAAAATAGTCGCTGGCAGTACTGGCTAGGGCGAGCAAACGCCCAGCTTGGCAATCATGCAGCCGCCGAGGAACGCTACCAGCAGGCAGCGACAGACCGCAGTTTTTACGGCTTTGCAGCCGCCGAAAAACTCGGCCAGCCCTATCAGTTGAATATGGAACGCAATCATTTCGATGAAGCCTCACGGCAACGGATCGCGCAATTACCCGCCGTTCAACGCACCGAGGCATTGCTTCGTATTGGGGAGGACGGCCTAGCCAATAGCGAGTGGTTAAACGCCGTGCAGAGCGGCACGCCGCAACAAGCTCGTGCGTTAGCCGACTATGCTGCTCAACAGCAGTGGCATGCTCGTCTGGTGCAAACCACCATTGCTGCCGAGATGTGGGATGCCCTGGATTGGCGTTTCCCTCAGGCTTACTACGATAGCTTTCAGCATTGGGGGCAACTCACTGGCGTCGATCCTTACCTGCTAATGGCCATTGCCCGTCGGGAAAGCGCGTACAACCCTAACGCCCTTTCACCCGCCGGCGCACGGGGCTTGATGCAACTAATGCCAGGCACGGCTAGCCAAGTCAGCCGTGAACTGGGCATCAGCGATCCTGGCCCCTATGGCGTGTTAGATACGGCGCTCAATATTCGCCTGGGAAGCACCTATTTGCGCGACAAGTTACGGCGCTACCAAGGAAATCGTCTGGCAGCCGCTGCTGCCTATAATGCGGGCCCTGGACGTGTTGACCAGTGGTTGGGCGATGGCGTAGAGGCGTTTGATCTATTCGTGGAAAGCATCCCTTTCCGCGAAACGCGGGACTATGTACAAGCAGTGCTTAGCTATCGGGTGATTTACGAGAGCCTTGCCAACGGGGGCAGTAGTGAAGGCGTTTCGCTACTAAGCGAAAACGAGCAGCAGGTGCGCTATGACCGGGCCCTGCTCGCTCGCCGGTAAACAACCTTTGATCTCCCGCTCCCCAGCGCCCGATTTAGATCGGGCGCTGTGTTAATGCCAGACGAATACCAAACACCACTAATACGGCCCCCGTGGCAGCGTTCAACGTTTGCGCGAAGCGTGCATTAGCAAGCCACTTACCGGCACTTCCCACCATCATGACTACACTGATCTGCCAAATATTCGCAATGATGAAGTGCACACCGGCAAGCCAGAGCGATTTCAGTAAAGCAGGATCGCCAGGCGCGATGAACTGAGGCAGAAAAGCCATATAGAACACCACCGTTTTGGGGTTCAACACATTGGAAAGAAAGCCCTCTTTGATCGGCTGCCAGCGAGAAACGCTTGGAGCGTTGCTGCTCACGCCGCCAATGGGGAGCGCCTGCCCTCTTCGTGCTGCTAGCAAACTGGTAATGCCTAGCCAAATCAAGTAAGCGGCGCCCACCAGTTTCAGCATATGAAAGGCCCAGGCGGATTGCAGCAGAATGAGCGAGATACCTAGTGCTGAAATAGTGGCATGGACAAATAGCCCACAGCAGATAGCCACACTGGTGGTAACACCATCGCGCACGCCTCCACGCGCCGTGTTGCGAATGACTAACAGCGTATCCACGCCAGGGCTAATCGTTAATAGCGTGATAGCCAATAGGAAGGATAGAAACTGTGCATCGATAAAACCTAGCTGCATCATAGAAACCTACTCATCTTGAAATAAAAAATCTTAGGAATGACGCTGGACGACAGCGGAGTTTACATCTAGAGTGATTGTAGCGGGCGGACAATAGAGTTTCCCGTTTGAATATTAAGCACGTTAAGGAAATAGAAAATGGCAACTGGCACAGTTAAGTGGTTCAACGATACTAAAGGCTTCGGCTTCATCTCTCCTGATGACGGCGGAGACGATCTGTTCGCCCACTTCTCCGAAATTCAAGCTGAAGGCTTCAAGACCCTGCAAGACGGTCAAAAAGTCAGCTTTGAAGTGACTCAGGGTAAAAAAGGCCTTCAGGCTTCCAACATCCGCCCAGCTTAATTGCTAACGGATGGACAAAGGCCCGCACATGCGGGCCTTTTTTATGGCTGATGTTTAACCGCCGGTAGCACAGAGCCACCCCTTTACTCCTCACGGTTTTACTCGTCACGGTCTGGGTTGGCAGCTTGGTTATCGGTACGGGTATCGAGCTCATTCTCGTTATCCGATTCGATCGCTGGCCCTGTCTCCGCCTCACGGCTCTCGAGCTCCTGAAACTGCTCTTCCAGATTCTGCTGCGCTTCTTCAAAGCGACGCTCTGTATCTTCGATCAATGCCTCGACATCGGTTGCCTCTCGGTTATCCTCCAAGGGCGTCCTTTCTGGCAGGCTGCTGTTTTCATCGAAACTCGCGGAGAAGTCTTCGCTCTCCATCGGCTCTAAAGTGGGTGCCTGTTGTTCTATCTCTTGAAACTGCTCTTCAAGACGCTGCTCTGCCTCTTCAAAACGGCGTTCAGTTTCAGCAATCATCTCATCAACGTCTGAGCGAGTGGCCTCCCCCGGCATAGCGCTCTCTTCATCTAGCACCTCATCAGGGTCGGCGGCAAGCGTGTCCTCTTCGGCATCTACCGTGGCTGCATCATCCGCGGAATTAGCGCCATTGGGGCTCTCGCTTCCTTCACGCATCGCTTCCGCTTGTTCAAGCTCTTCAGCGGCTTGCTGTGCTTCAAGATCATCCTCTACCTGCTCGGGGCTATCCATTTCTGCCGCGTTTTCCGCCGCTTCGGGCGACTCGTCGTCACGCACTGCCTCATCATCCGTTACCTCAGAATTATCTTCTGGAGCCACGGTGGGGTCTTCCTGGGAGTCACCGCAGGCACTCAGCAACAGTGCCATGGCAGCAACGACAGGTACCCAAACACGATTGGCCATTCGATACTCTCCTTGAAAAAAACGCTTAAAAGCTGAACAAATACGGCTAATGCTTATATACCGCTAAGGCTTGCTGGAGGGGGTGAGCAAAGGGCAATCCTCAGGTAACAGCACTCGCAGGGCAAGCGGCACCACTTCGGCACAAAAATGGTCGTAACAGCGCGCCTCGCCATCCAGCGTCAAGGGCCAGGGTGAGTCGCCCGCCTGAGTTGTCACCTTCAATTGCGTGGTGGTGAAATAACGCACAAACCGGCCTTCATAAGGAAAGCTTTGCAGCTCGCTAATCAACTTGGTGAGTTCTGTCACCGAGCTGAAGTCCTTCACCAACAGCACGTCCAAGCGGCCGTCATCTAGCTTCGCTCTCGGCCCCAGCACTTGCCCGCCGCCTGACTGACGGCCATTGCCCAGCGCCAACAGTAATAACGATGCACTCTCTTCTTTTTCATCCCAGTGCAGCGTGCCACGATAGCTGCGGTGACGCCATGCCTTGAGGGCCCCCATCAATGAGTACGCTCCCCCGCCCAATAATCGCTTTAGGGTTTTCGGGGTTGAAGAGGTAATTTCGGCACCAAACCCTCCGGTGGTCATATTAATATAGTAGCTGGTAGACGACTCTTCTTTAGCACCCGCCGTCACGCGGACCACGTCAATGGGATAAGCACGTAGTGTTCTGGCAGCTGCCAAGGCTGCCCCGGGTTCTAACGGCAGCCCAACGGAGGTGGCAAAATCGTTGGCACTGCCTAATGGCACAATGCCTAACACGGGGCGTCGATCATGGGGCAAGCGCATCAGCCCATTCATGACTTCACTCACCGTGCCATCACCACCGCAGGCAATGACATGAGTGATCCCCATAGCATCTGACAACTCAGCAATATCAGCAGCGTCGCCTCCCTCCCAGGTAGCGCGAACCGTAATTTGCATCCCTGCTTGGCGCTGTTCATTGACTGCTTCACGCAATGCCGGATTGCCGGCAGATTTACCATTGATGATAAGTAAATAGTGTTGCTGAGAGTCTGTCACCGTTGTTATTCCTTTCCTTGGTTAACTGCTTTTTCCCACTATGCCTCTACCTGCACCTAGTCTTCCTGCACCTAGTCTTCCTGCACCTATGCCAATGCTTTCTCGACCACCTCGTAGACATTTGAAGACAACGGCTGTTGCCTAATACGTTCAAGCTCAGACCGCATTAATGCTTGACGGGTTTCATCAAAACGCTGCCAGCGTGTGAGCGGCGTGACTAGGCGTGCGGCTATTTCTGGATTAAGTCGGTTAAGCTCAATCACCACATCGGCCAGAAGCTGATATCCCTGACCATCCAAGCGATGGAAATTCACTCGGTTTTGGGCAAATGCTCCAATCAAGGCGCGCACCTTATTGGGGTTTTTAAGTGAGAATGCAGGGTGCTGCATCAAGTACTTCACCCGCTCCAGCACATCTTCCTGAGGACGAGAGACCTGGATAGAGAACCACTGATCCATGACCAGGGGATCATGTGCCCACTGCTCACCAAAGGCTTTCAACGCTGGCGAGGCCAAATCATCGCGATCACTATGAACCAACAGTGTCAGCGCTTGACGCACATCGGTCATGTTATGGTCAGCGGCAAACTGTGCTTCACATAGCGCTAAGCCCTGCTCGTCTTCAATCGACATGAGATAGGAGAGCGCCACGTTTTTCAGGCTGCGCTGGGCAATTTGCTCTGGTGTCGGTGCGTACGGCTCTTCCGTTACATTGGCGTCATAAACTGACAAAAACTCTTCGCGTAATGCCCAGGCCAGCGACTGGCGCACAAACTCACGCGCCGCGTGAATAGCATCAACATCGACAATCGGCTGCTGTTCCGCGATATAGGCTTCTGACGGCAGCGTCAACATTTCAGCCAATACCGCTTTATCGCTCATCGAGCCGGTCAGTAGCGCCTTAAAGGCATCGACAACACGGCTATCCATTACCTTTTCGACGCCGTTACGATGCGCAGCAATCAGGTCGTCCAAGGCCAATAGCGCTAAGCGTTGCCCGGCATCCCAGCGGTTGAAGCCATCGCTATCATGGGTCAACAGGAAGGCAAGATCCTCTCTTGAATAGGGAAAATGCAGCTTAACGGGGGCGGAAAATGAACGTAGTAACGAAGGCACCGGCGCTTCGGCAACATCGGTAAATACAAAGGTCTGCTCATCATCACGCAAGTGGATAACGGCATCTTTACCGATCTTTTCGCCATCGAGTGACAAAGTAAGATCTTGGCCCGACTTGGTACCCACCAGCCCCATACGAATAGGTATGTGCAGCGGCAATTTATCCGGCTGGCCGGGCGTCGCCGGTGTGCGCTGACGCAGGGTTAAATGATATTCGCCATGCACATAGTCATACTCGCCGTGGGCATCAATTTCCGGCGTACCGGCCTGGGAGTACCAGCGCATAAACTGGCTGAAATCCTCGCCAGAAGCTTCCGCCATGCAGGCTACAAAATCTTCGATCGTCACTGCCTGACCATCAAATCGCTCGAAGTAAAGATCAGAGCCACGCCGGAAATTCTCTTCGCCCACCAGATTGCGCAGCATACGCACCACTTCTGCACCCTTCTCATAAATGGTCAGGGTGTAAAAGTTGGTAATCTCAATGAAGTGATCAGGGCGAATAGGATGCGCCGTGGGACCAGCGTCTTCGGCAAACTGGGCCGTACGGAAAAAAGCGACATCCTGAATGCGCTTGACCGGCGCTGAATTGGTATCCGCCGAAAAGCACTGGTCACGAAATACGGTAAAGCCCTCTTTTAGCGAGAGCTGGAACCAGTCGCGACAGGTGACGCGGTTGCCGGACCAGTTATGAAAGTATTCATGGGCGACGATACCTTCGACATTCTGGAACGCTGCATCGGTGGCCGTATTGGAATGGGTCAGCACGGCCGCGGCGTTAAAGATGTTAAGGCCTTTATTCTCCATCGCGCCCATATTGAAATCATTGACGGCAACGATCATGAAGAGGTCCAGGTCATACTCGCGACCATAGGCCTGCTCATCCCACGCCATGGCGCGCTTTAAAGAGGCCATCGCGTGTTCGGTTTTATCCAGGTTCTCTTTCTCGACCCAAATCTGCAGCGCGACGTTTCGGCCACTCATGGTGGTGAAGTAGTCTTCAACGCGATGTAAATTTCCCGCCACCAGTGCAAACAGATAACAGGGTTTGGGATGCGGATCCTCCCAGGTCACAAAATGACGCCCGTTTTCCATTTCACCGCGCGCGACGGGGTTGCCGTTTGCCAGCAGTATCGGCTCACGCTGCTGGTCGCCTACCACGGTGACCTTGAAAGTCGCCATGACATCCGGGCGGTCGGGATAAAAGGTAATCCGGCGAAAGCCTTCCGCTTCGCACTGCGTGCAGTACATGCCGTTAGATTGATACAGGCCTTCTAGCGCAGTGTTCTCACTGGGCGCGATTTCCACCTCGCTTTCCAGCACGAACGATTCAGGCACATCATCAATACGCAGAGACGCTGCATCCAGTTGATAAGCACCTTCATCGAGTGGCGTTGCGTCAATCGACAGGGAAATAAGCTTTAAATGCTCACCGTTTAGTACAAGCGGCGCATTAGCGTTAGCGTCGGCATGACGCTCCATCAACAGTCGCGCTTTCACACGGGTCGCGGCGGGGTCAAGATCAAACGTCAGCTCGGTATGAGTTACCCGGTAGGCGGGCGGCTGGTAGTCGCTTAAATAAACCGGCTGCGGATCAGACATAGTGCGTGACTCCTGTATAAAACGATTATTGCATCATTAAAATGTTCGACAGCTCAACAGCACCGCTTCGTCGCGGAAATTATTAGTCGCGGAAGTTATCAAACTGAAGCGGCAAATCTGGCCCCTCTTCGCCTCGTAGCAACGTCATCACGGCTTGTAAATCGTCGCGCTTTTTGCCCGTCACCCGCACCTTCTCGCCCTGGATTTGCGCCTGCACTTTTAGCTTACTGGCTTTAATACGCTTAACCACATCTTTAGCTTCTGCCGCATCCAATCCCTGCTTCAAAGCGACTTCCTGGCGTGCTTTGACCCCCGAAAGCACCGGGTCTTGAATATCCATGCAGCGTGCATCAATGCCGCGGGCAATCAAGCGAGCTCGCAGTACATCCAGCATCTGCTTGAGTTGGAAATCGACTTCGGCTTCCAAATGTACTTTGTCGCCTTCAAGCGTGAAGCTGGCATCGACACCTTTAAAATCAAAACGCGACTGAACTTCACGATTCGCTTGATCAATAGCGTTAGCACCTTCGTGCTTATCAAACTCTGACACAATATCAAAAGAGGGCATGATGTAATTCCTGGCAAGACATGGCCACCTATTCTAGAGCAGCCAGCCCCCTACGGGCCAATCCTGTTGCTTTTCTGTTGCTATAAAGTCAAATTTATTTAACAAACCTTTCATTGTGACGGAAAATAGTTGTACACAAATTAGTCTAACCAGTGCTTACTGCCATGTTCAGCCAAAGCATTACCGCTTAGGATGGCGACATATTCTCAGCTAACGATTTTGAACCCACTATTCAGGAGAGACCATGAGTGATCGAGACACCCGCCATAAAGCATCGATGGAGAAACTCAAAGCACGAGTCGACGAAAAAGTCGCTAGTGCTGATGAGCAACGCGGCTTAATCATTGTTAACACCGGTAACGGAAAAGGCAAAACCACGGCCGCCTGGGGCACTGTCACTCGTGCGTTAGGATATGGCTACAAGGTTGGCGTGGTGCAGTTCATTAAAGGGCTCTGGGAGTGCGGTGAGCGCAACCGCTTAGAGGAGGACACCAACCTTGAGGTGGCGATTATGGCCACCGGCTTTACCTGGGACACCCAGAATCGCCAAGCGGACACAGACGCGTGCCAGGCAGTATGGAAAGACGCTCAACGGATGCTTGCGGACCCAGAGACCTACCTGGTGGTGCTTGATGAAATCACCTACATGCTCAAGTTCGGCTACCTGGACATTGAAACCGTTAAACAAGCGCTAGAAAACCGGCCGACAGAGCAGACAGTGATTATCACGGGAAGAAGTGCCCACCGCGAGCTGATCGCCATGGCCGATACGGTGACCGAAATGCAGGAAGTTCGCCACGCCTTCAACAATGGCTTACAGGCGCGCCGAGGGATCGACTTTTAATGCCGCTTACTGGATGCAAAAAGGGGCAACGCCGTTGCCCCTAAACCGTCCAAACCAAGCCGGATGCCTGCACCCGGCTAGACGTGAATTAACTATCGAAAGGGTTACGCAGAACGATAGTTTCCATGCGATCGGGGCCGGTGGAGATAATGTCGATGCTGGTGCCCACCTTCTCTTCGAGGAAACTAATATAGGCGCGGGCATTAGCCGGCAGATCTTCTACGCGCTTAGCCCCCAGGGTTGACTCTTTCCAGCCGGGTAAGTCCTGGTAAAGCGGCTCAACCGCTTCATAGCCTTCCGAGTCTACCGGGTTATCCAACACGTCCCCGTCTTTGCTGCGATAGCCAACGCAAACGCGGATATTTTCCAAGCCATCCAGTACATCGAGCTTGGTCAGGCAGATGCCGGAAACCGAGTTGATTTGGACTGCATGGCGCAGAGCCACGGCATCAAACCAGCCACAGCGACGTGCACGGCCAGTGGTTGCACCGAACTCATGGCCACGCTCGGCCAGGTGGCGACCATCGACATCGAAGAGCTCGGTCGGGAACGGGCCTGACCCTACGCGCGTGGTATAAGCTTTGGTGATACCCAGCACATAATCCAAATAGAGCGGGCCGACACCGGAACCGGTAGCCGTGCCACCCGCCGTGGTGTTAGAGCTGGTCACGTAGGGATAAGTACCGTGATCGATGTCCAACAGCGAACCTTGCGCGCCTTCGAACAAGATATTCTCACCGGCTTTACGCAGGTCGTGCACCATGCTGACCGTGTCACAGACCATTGGTCGCAGCTCTTCGGCCATTTGCATCGCGCCGTCGAGCACTTCCTGGAAATCGACTGCTGGTTCGCCGTGATAATTCACCAGTACGAAGTTGTGGTAGTCGAGCACTTCGCCCAACTTGGAAGCAAACCGCTCACGGTGGAGCATATCGCCCAAGCGTAGGCCGCGACGGGCTACTTTGTCTTCGTAAGCAGGTCCGATACCCCGGCCGGTGGTGCCAATTTTGGCGATACCGCGGGCTTTCTCACGGGCCTGATCCAAGCGTACATGGTAAGGCAGAATCAGCGGGCAAGCCGGTGACAGACGTAGGCGCTCACGCACCGGTACGCCTTTCGCTTCAAGTTCGCGGATCTCTTTGATCAGCGCTTCAGGCGAAAGCACTACACCGTTGCCGATGACGCAGGTTTTGCCTGGGCGCAAAACACCGGAGGGAATCAGGTGCAGAACGGTTTTTTCACCGTCGATGACCAGCGTGTGGCCGGCATTGTGGCCACCCTGGAAGCGCACTACCGCAGAGGCGGATTCTGTCAACAGATCAACGATCTTGCCTTTACCTTCGTCACCCCATTGGGTGCCCAGCACTACGACATTCTTACCCATTATGATGCACTCGTCTCTTGTGTCAGGGCCGTTGGCTGCCAACGACCATTGATAAGCTCAAGACGGCGGTCACAGTCATGCTCCGCCGGCCCAGTACGCTGCCCAGGCAGCGCTTGAATTACGCGTTCCCCTTGCTCACGCAGTGCAACAATGGCAGCGTTGAGCGACTCATCCTGCTGGGCGGGTGCCCAAATACTGCCGCGGCTTTCAGCAGCCAGCGCCAACGACGCCAGCTGTTTCAAATCCATCGAGAACCCGGTGGCAGGGCGCGCACGGCCAAAGGCTCGCCCTGTGTCGTCATAGCGCCCGCCTTTTGCCAGCGCATGACCATAGCCCGGCACGTAGGCAGCAAACATCATACCGGTGTGGTATTGATAGCCACGCAGCTCAGCCAAGTCAAAGTAGAGCGATACATCAAAGCGTGCCAGCACGCCTTGATAGAGCGCCTCTAATTGATCCAGTGCCGCTGTCACCGAGGCAGGTGCGCCTGCAAAACGCTCCCGCGCCTGGCTTAAAATATCGGCACCGCCGTGTAGTTCACCCAGCGCCAGCAGCATATCGGCTAACGCCGGGTCGCTAACGCTAGCACTAACAAGCTGTGCAAGCTGCGTCGGTGACTTGAGCGCCAGCGCCTCAAACAGCGCGCTCTCTTGCTCATCACTGAGTGCAGCGGCTTCTACAAGACTGCGGTAAATGCCGATATGGCCGAGCGCTAAGTGGATCTCCTTAGCCCCGGCGGCTTCCATACTCGCCAGCGCCAGATGGATGATTTCACTGTCCGCCTCCAGCCCTGCATGGCCAAACAGCTCAGCACCGACCTGCACAGGGCTGCGGCCACCTTGGTGCTGATCCGCTTTAGCCCGCAGCACATTGGTACAGTAACAAAGGCGCACCGGACCCTGACGCTTGAGCGAGTGGGCGTCCATACGCGCTACTTGCGGCGTTACGTCTGCCGAGGCGCCCATCATCCGACCCGTTAACTGATCAGTGAGCTTGAACGTCTGAAGATCAAGATCGGTACCGGTCCCCGTTAACAGGGAGTCTAAAAACTCCACCGGCGGCGGCATTACTTGGTCGTAGCCCCAGCAATGGTAGAGATCGAGCAGCGCACGGCGCAGCTCTTCCATGCGGCTTGCCTGAGGCGGAAGCACCTCATCCATGCCGTCGGGCAGTAGCCAGCGGTCAGCGATGGTCATGTAAACAATCCTGCAAGACGATGAAGGCCCAACAAACTCAAGCAGTAACGAAGCAATGTGATTGCCAACGCCAGCGTTAAATGAGGGCCACAAAAAAACCGGGCGACGCCCGGTTAGTGAATTCTATCACGTTTATTGGCCGGATAAACCCCGCCACGTCCTAGGAGTGACGAGACGAAGAACCCCGGCCTAAAGCCACTTACTCACTATCGCTTTCGCTACCTTGCGGCTCTGGGTTACGCAAATAGCGGAAGAAATCGCTATCCGGCTCCAGCACCATCAGATTGCCGTCATCAGCAAAGCTCGTACGATAAGCGTCTAGACTACGCCAAAAGGAGAAGAACTCCTGATCCTGGCTGTAGGCTTCAGAGAAGATCGCGGCAGCCTGGGCATCCCCTTCACCGCGTAGCGTCTCGGCACGCTCATTGGCCTGAGCCAGCAACACCTGGCGACGACGGTCGGCGTTAGCGCGAATACGCTCAGCCTCTTCCTGACCCTGCGCACGCCACTCGCGGGCTTCACGCTCACGCTCAGAGCGCATCCGCTCAAACACCGCTGCCGATACGTCTTCGGGCAAGTCGATCCGCTTAATACGAATATCGCGGATAGCCACACCAAGCTCTTCACGCATTAACTCATCGAGCTCTGCGGTGGGCCCAGTCATCAGGTCATCGCGTCGTTCAGCGATGATTTCCTGAAGATTCAAACGGCCAAACTCGTTACGCAGACTCTCATCCACACGCGGTTGAATCAGCCGAATCGCCATTAGCTCATCGCCTGCCGTCGCTTCGTAGTAGCGCGTAGGATTAACCACCTGCCACTTAACGTAGGAATCGACGATAACTGCCTTCTGCTCAAGCGTCAGATAGCGACTCGTGTCGGTATCCAGCGTTAGCAAGCGCGTATCAAACTTACGGATAGTTTGCGCAATCGGCACTTTGGCGTGTAAGCCAGGCTGGATATTCTCTTCGATGACTTCACCAAAGCGCAGCTTAACCGCCCGCTCGGTTTCATCTACTACATACAAAGTGTTGCTCGCCAGCCACGCAACGGCAGCCAGACCACCCACTATCAGCAGGGATCGATTATTAATCATTTACCGGCCCTCCCTGCGGATGCCGTTATTACTACTGCTATTCGACGACGAGGAGCTGCTTTGGGTGCTACGTAAGCGCTCGAGCAGATCAGCATCAAGCTGCTCATCACTGCTGCTCTCGGCATTGTCAGACGATGAATTGCTTCGATTGCCGCTAGTGGCGCCACGCATCTGGTCTAACGGTAGATACATTAGCGGGGCATTTTCGCTGACATCCAGCAGCACCTTCGGCGAGTTACCAAACACCTCTTCCATCGTGTCTAGGTACATACGCTCACGCATGACCTCCGGCGCATTACCGTACTCGGAAAGCAGTGAGTTAAAGCGGTTGGCTTGACCCTGCGCTTCCGCGACTACCGACTCGCGATACCCTTGGCCCTGTTCAACGAGACGCTGCGCCTGACCCTGAGCTGCAGGGATGATCGCATTAGCGTATGCCATCCCTTCGTTAATCGTACGCTGACGATCTTCGCGGGCACGGATAACGTCATCAAACGCATCGATTACCGGTGCAGGGGCCGACGTCGATTCAATGTTAATGGTTTGTAAGCGAATACCAGCACCATAGTTATCGAGATAAGACTGCAAACGGCTTGAGACTGAACTGCCCAGAATCTCACGACCCGAGGTTAGGATATCGATCATGTCAGTACCCCCCACCACGTGGCGCAACGCCGAGTCCAATGCGTTTTCAATCGAAATAGCAGGATCACGCACATTCAGCACGAAATCGCGTGGATTAGCGACTTGGTACTGGGCAGAAATCTCTACTTCAACGATGTTTTCATCGCGGGTCAGCATGGACTGCGTTTGGGTAAGTGAGCGTACCCGCGTCACATTGACCATACGCACATCATCGATCAGTGGCGGATTCCACTGCAGACCAGGCTCAACGATACCCTGGAATTCACCAAAGCGAAGGACAACGCCACGCTCGGACTGGTCCACTAAGTAAAAGCCCATGGCCGCCCATATCGCCAGCGCCACAACGACCAGCAAGCCTGGCAGTGCAAAAGGATTGCGGTTTTTGCTACCACTACCGCCACCGCCCTTCTTGCCACCGCCTTTCTTGCTGCCACCCAACATACTATTGAGCTTGTCTTGAAACTTTTTCAGCGCTTCATCCAAATCAGGAGGTCCTTGGTTGTTGCCTCCCTTATTGCCATTGTTGCCGCCGTTGCCACCATTATTACTGCCACGGTTTCCATCGCCATCGTTTCCACCGCGTCGGCCGCCACTACTCCAAGGGTCATGCTGGTTGCCACCACCAGGCTCATTCCAGGCCATACTTCGTCTCCACTAAGGTATTCGCTAGCGCTGATGCCACCGCATGACGCGTCAGCATCGCACTTTGATATTATTGCTCTATAAAACTTGTACCATTTTTATACAATTTAGAATACAGATAACGCTTTCAAATGAGCAATGAGCCGCTTACCACTCATCAATTTCCCGCAACGCTTCGGGTAAATAGTGGTTGGCACGCTCACCTAATTGAGCCATTAATTGGTTGAAATCACGCCGCGGCAAACGAACATCCAGGACTGAACGCCCATGCTCGTCAAACGCTTCCTCACGAACAGCATTAAGTTCATGCAGACCAGCACGCAGCTTACCCTGCTCGGGCGTCAGTGTCAGCGAAAAGCCAATGACATCATTTGCCAAACGTTCGCTTAGCGCCTCGTGCAGCAATTCAAGCCCCTGACCCTGCTTCGCCGAGAGCCAAACGACTTCCGGCACCCCATGGCCATCTCGTTCGATACGGGGCGCGCTGTCGAGCTTATCGATTTTATTCATGACCTTGAGAACGGGCACATCATCAGCGCCGATCTCTTTTAGCACTAGCTCTACCTGCTCTACGTTTAACTCGCGGTCGGGGTCTGCTGCATCAATCACATGCACCAGTAAGGACGCTTCTGAAGCCTCCTGGAGCGTGGCCTGAAACGCTTCAACCAATTTGTGCGGCAAATGGCGGATAAAGCCAACGGTATCAGCCATTACCACGGGCCCAACATCTTCAATTTCAAGCCGTCTTAGCGTCGGGTCGAGCGACGCAAACAGTTGGTCAGCGGCATACACTTCAGAATTCGTTAACGCATTAAACAGCGTTGATTTACCCGCGTTGGTGTAACCCACCAGCGAAACGCTGTGAATTTCAGCACGGGCGCGGGCACGGCGATTCTGGTCACGCTGGCTGCGCACTTTATCCAGTCGTTTGTGAATGGATTTAATCCGCCCACGTAACAAACGCCGATCCGTCTCAAGCTGTGTTTCACCAGGGCCACGCAAACCAATCCCGCCTTTTTGGCGTTCAAGGTGTGTCCACCCGCGTACCAGGCGTGTCGACATATATTCAAGCTGGGCAAGCTCTACTTGCAGCTTACCTTCATGGGTTCTTGCCCGTTGCGCAAAAATATCGAGAATCAGACCGGTACGATCCAACACTCGGCACTTGAGCTCTTGCTCAACATTGCGCTCTTGGGAGGGGCTTAAGCTGTGATTGAAGATCACCAACTCGGCTTCATGAGCCGCGAGCAGTGCCCGCAACTCTTCCAACTTACCTGAGCCGATAAAAGTGCGCGAGTCAGGTCGATGGCGGCTGGCGGTGAGTAGAGTCGCAGGCTCTGCACCCGCAGAGCGTACGAGCTCTAGAAACTCACCCGGGTCTTCACGTTTTTGCTCATCATGAAAATCGACATGAACAAGAACTGCCGTTTCACCGGCGTCTGGGCGTTCGAAAAACAATCAATACCTCGTGGAATCTCTTGCTTATTCAGCGGTGTTAAATCTCCGCATCCTGCTCTGCCGGGTCTTGCGCAGGCAAGCGTACGTTACGAGACGGAACCACCGTAGAAATAGCGTGTTTATAAACCATCTGACTAACGGTATTGCGCAATAAAATAACAAACTGGTCAAACGATTCGATCTGGCCTTGTAGCTTGATGCCGTTGACCAAAAAGATGGAGACCGGAATGCGCTCCTTGCGCAGAATGTTCAAGTAAGGGTCTTGAAGGGACTGCCCTTTGGACATGTTGCTCTCCCTAAAACTGTCGTTGGGGTTAATTTTCAAATGGCGTGCCCTACTAGTGCTACGCCGCAATCTTTTGCCTGAAAAGCCTAATGTCGTCGAAAGTGTCTAACGACCCTTCGAAAACATACGCTTACTAAATCACTATCTTAACGGACTATCTTACGCTAAGCACCGCTTTCACGCACGATTTTCAACACCTTATCAAGCGCGTCAGGACGTTGAGAATCCACCCATTCAAGCGATGGCCAACTTCTTAACCACGTTAGCTGACGCTTGGCGAGCTGGCGAGTGGCAATGACGCCCCTATCTACCAGTGTGGCATAATCATACTCACCTTCGAGGTATTCCCACACTTGGCGGTACCCCACACTTTTCATCGCCGGCAGACCTAAATGTAAGTCATTACGCTTTTTGAGGGCAGCGACTTCATTTATCAAGCCCTCTGCCATCATTAGTTCGAAGCGCTTGGCGATGCGTTGATGCAAAAGATGGCGATCACTGGGTGCCAACGCTATCGACAACACGCGCCAGGGAAAGGTTTCCCGCGACTGCTCTGCCCATAAGTCGCTCATCGGACGACCGCTGGCATAATACACTTCGAGTGCGCGCATTATGCGTTGCGGGTCGTTGGGATGAATGCGCTGGGCGGAAACCGCATCCACTTCGGCTAGGCGCTTATGCAGCGATAAAAGCCCCTCTTTTTGCCACTTTGCTTCAAGCTGCTGGCGAATAACCGGGTCAGCAGCAGGTAAGTTCGCCACTCCTTCAACCAAGCGCTTGTAGTAAAGCATAGTGCCGCCCACTAAGAGAGGCACGTTGCCTGCCGCGCTGATTTGCCGCATCAGGGAGAGGGCATCTTCGCGAAAGTCAGCCGCAGAATAGGGGGTCGCAGGGTCGCGGATATCGATCAAGTGGTGAGGGGCTCGGGAAAGCTCAGCCGGGCTAGGTTTGGCGCTACCAATATCCATGCCGCGATAGACCATCGCCGAATCAACGCTGATCAGCTCATGCCCCAGGCGCTCATGCAGCGCCATCGCGGTGTCGGTTTTCCCGGCGGCCGTCGGGCCCATCAAAAAAATTGCCCAAGGACGCGTATCAGCCATGCGCGGGTAATGCTCCACTATTTATCAATCGTTAAATGTCAGATCGCGCTGCTACTGCCCTCTCAAGAACAGCCGATCAAGCGCTTTCAGCCCCATTTGGGTCCAGGTAGGACGGCCATGGTTACACTGATCACTGCGCTTCGTTCGCTCCATATCACGCAGCAGTGCGTTCATTTCATCAATAGTGAGCCGCCGGTTGGCGCGTACACTGCCGTGGCACGCCATGGTAGAGAGTAGCTCATGCAATCGTGCCTCGACCTGATGCGTGCGCCCATAGCGCGAAAGCTCCTCTAGCATCTGGCGCACCAACGCCTCAGGGTCTGCCTGTGAAAGGAGCGCTGGCAATTGGCGCACCAGCAACGTCTCAGGCCCAGCGACATCCAGCTCGATACCCAACTTAGCAATCGCTGCTTGCTCGCTCTCGGCGGTGGCTACCTCTGCCCGACTGGCGGCGATGGAAACAGGCACTAATAGCGGCTGGGCATCGATGCCTTTAGCCGCTGCTAACTGCGTTTTCATCCGCTCGTAAACGATTCGCTCATGAGCAGCATGCATATCGACCAGCACCAGCCCTTGCGCATTCTGAGCCAGGATATAAATGCCGTGCAGTTGGCCCAGCGCAAACCCAAGCGGTGGCGCCGCCGTGGGGTCGTTATCAGGCATCGCTAGTGGAGCTTCACGCACTTCACTGTTCTCTGTACCCGCGGTGTTCGCCTGGGGCGTTAACAGCGTTTCTTCATGATTGGGGTGCAGCGCTTGATACCCCTGCATAAAGCGGCGCACTCGCTCTGCACCAGGGTGGCGATCAGGCGAGTGCGTGAGCGCGATACCCTGTTGCTGCCAACGCGGTTGCTCGGTGTTTTCGCCTCCCCCTACTTCTCCATGGGGCGGCTGTCCACGCTCTTGCTGTTGAGAGGCAGCTAAAGCACTTGCCTCTTCGACGCTAGTTTCTTCATCGCTTTCTGCGGGCTTAGAGGATGCCAGACAGTGATGCAGACTGGAGTACAGGAAATCGTGCACCATGCGGCCATCGCGAAAACGCACTTCATGTTTCGTCGGGTGGACATTGACGTCGACAACGTCGGGATCAAGCTCCAGGTAAAGCACAAACACCGGATGCCTGCCGTTAAACAGTACGTCGCGATACGCCTGACGCACCGCATGAGCCACCAGGCGGTCGCGCACTACGCGCCCATTAACGAAAAAGTATTGCTGGTCAGCCTGGGAACGAGAGTGGGTGGGCAGCCCCACCCAACCGCTTAGCCGTAAACCTCCCGCTTCGCGTTCGATATAGCGAGCGTGCTCGATAAAGTTTTTACCCAGCAGTGAAGCAATCCGCCGTTCGCGAGCGGCCGCCGAGTGCCCTGGGGGAAGTTGGTGAACCACTTTTTGATTGTGGCGCAACACCCAGGCAATGTCGTAGCGCGACAGCGCCTGACGACGAAAAGCTTCTTCCACATGCGCGAATTCGGTCTTTTCGGTGCGCAGAAACTTGCGTCGGGCGGGGGTGTTAAAAAACAAATCACGCACGCTAACGCTGGTTCCCCGTGGATGGGGTGCTGGCGTTACTCGCGCCTCCATACCTCGCCCTTCCGCCACTACCCGCCAACCATCACGAGGGTCTTCCTGAGCGTTAGAAATGAGCTCCAAACGGGAAACGGAGCTAATCGAAGCCAGCGCTTCGCCTCGGAAACCTAACGAGCTAACGCCTTCTAAATCTTCCAAGCTACCGATTTTACTGGTGGCATGGCGCGCCAAAGCGAGCGGTAAATCATCTTCGCCAATACCAATGCCGTCATCGCGCACCTTGATAAGCCGCGTGCCGCCTTGCTCAATTTCCACTTCAATACGCTGGCTGCCCGCATCAATCGCGTTTTCTATCAGCTCTTTTGTGACCGACGAGGGGCGCTCTACCACCTCGCCAGCCGCAATCTGGTTGGCTAACCGTGGGTCGAGCACCTGAATACGCGATGTAGCGGCGGTCATCTCAGTCAACACAACACCTCAAAAACGATTTTTATGAACGAGGGATTTGCAACACTTGGCCGACCCGTATCACATCACCATTAATATCATTGGCCTGCTTCAGTTGATTTACCGGCACGCCGTGGCGGACAGCTATCGCCGACAGGGTATCGCCTGACTGAATACGGTATTCGTTCCCCGCAGGGCGACGTTGATTATCACGCTGCCAGGCCAGCAAACTAGCGGGCGGCGGGTAACGCTGGAAGTGGTCACGCAAGCCACTGAAAATCGCTTGCGATAGGCCTCCCTGGTGCACCGGATCCCGCAGGCGGCGCTCCTCATCCGGGTTTGAAATAAAACCAACCTCGATCAACAGAGAAGGAATATCCGGCGATTTCAAGACCATGAACCCAGCCTGTTCGACCCGCGATTTGTGCAACCGATTCACCCTCGCCAACTGTTCCAGCACTTGCCCGCCAATAGAGAGTGAGTCATTCAAGGTGGCGGTCATGGTGAGATCTAACAGCACACCGCGCAGCACCTGATCCTTATCGCGTAGCGATAAACTTCCATCGACGCCGCCGATCAGGTCGGAACGGTTTTCGCTATCCGCCAGCCACTGGGCGGTTTCCGAGGTGGCACCGCGTTGCGACAGTGCATAGACCGAACTGCCCTGAGGGCGTGGGCTGGTAAAGGCGTCGGCGTGGATCGAGACAAAAAAGTCAGCTTTCTGCTCGCGTGCCAGGGCGGTACGCTGACGCAGCCCAATATAGTAGTCACCATCGCGGGTTAGCACCGCCTTGAAGCCCGGCGTACCATTGACTTCCGCCGCTAACCGCCGGGCAATTTCCAGCACCACGTCTTTTTCACGGGTGCCTGAAGGGCCGATGGCCCCGGGGTCTTCGCCACCGTGCCCAGCATCCACCGCAATAATGATATCTCTACGCGGATGCGGTTTGGCTTCCTGCACTTCAGCCGGTGCGTCGTTGCTTGGTGGCGCTACACTCCCCGGCAGTTGTGCTTGGGCCGTGGCGCGCTGTGCCTGAATTTCCTGTTCACGAATCATCGCCTCGATAGGATCGATGGGATTCTCAACCGCGCTTTCCCCCGGATACTCAAGATCCACCACCAGCCGATGCCCGTATTGATCGTTCGGCGTCAGGGTGAAATGGCGTGGCTCGACGGCACGATTGAGTTCGAGCACAACGCGCAAACCGCCGCCCTCACGAGTACCCGTGCGCACCGATGTAATGGCACTGTCGTTCAGGGGCAGAGTATTGGGGTCGGTATCCATTTGCGTATCGTCTAAATCGATCACTAAACGCGCAGGATTTTGTAACGAAAACACATTGGCACTGGTGGCCGCAGAGAGATCAAACACCAAACGCGCGTGATCAGGCGCCGCCCATAAGCGCATGCTTTCGACGCTGGACGCTTGAACGTTGATCGCCGTGAGAGCAAAGAAACTAACGGCCAATAGACGATGTACACGAGCCGCAGCGGCCTTCATTTCCATTGAATCACACCATTCTCCAACTGATCGTCGCTTACTTTACTTGTTGCACCGGCCTGGCTTACTTCATGGGCCTGGCGCGCTAGCAATGACAGGATCCGAGCGCCCAAATCACTGCAAGCCGTTAAAGTGATCAAACGGCCTTGTTCAGCCACTGCCAAAGCAAGGCGCAGGTCAGGCGTGGGTAACCACCCTTCTCCCCGACTGGGCCACTCAATAATACACACTGCCTCGTCGGCCAATACATCGCGACCACCGATAAACTCAAGCTCCTCAGGGTCGGATAAGCGATACAGATCTAAATGATACACTCGCTGAGAGCCCAGCTCGTAGGGCTCTACCAGCGTATAAGTAGGGCTTTTGACCGCGCCCTGGTGGCCATAAGCTTTCAAGATGCCACGGGTTAAGGTGGTTTTACCCGCGCCTAGGTCACCTTCAAGGAACACCAGCCCACGGCGTTGCAATGCATGCCCTAGCGCTTCACCAAACGCGACCTGGGCCTCTTCATTATCTAGTTGCACCTGCATGGGGGCTGCCTTCACGGATTAATCAATTTTCGCGCATAGGATGCCAGATCACTGGCCAGCAAGCCACGCTCACCTTCTTGCGCTGCCGCTCGATCAGCTGCCAGTGCATGCACCATGGTGGCAAGCCAAGCACTCAACTCGACCTCACCCCGCTGCGCCACTATGGCTCCCAGCATGCCGCTGAGCACATCGCCCATTCCACCGCTGGCCATACCGGGGTTCCCATAGGGACACACCACTAAACCACTGGGGCCCGCAATCAAACTCCCTGCGCCTTTTAATACCACTACGCCGCCACGTGCCCGCTGTAGCGCCTGGGCGGCCGCAGGTCGATCAGCCTGGATATCCGCCACCGAACAGCCTAAGAGCCGCGCAGCTTCACCGGGATGCGGTGTTAATATCCAGTTGTCGCGCCGTACCTCTGGCCATTGGCGCGCTAATAGGTTCAGCCCATCGGCATCGACGATCAAGGGCGCGTCTGCCTGCAGCGCACTCTGCAATATGGCCTGCCCCCAGGCTGCTTGCCCAAGGCCAGGGCCCACCACGACAACATCAGCCGTGTCAGGGAGCTCAGCTGCGTCAGCGCCACCACGAATGCCATGGGCCATGACTTCAGGGCAGCGTACCAAACTCGCCGTTATGTGGTCGGGGGCTGTCGCCAAGCTCACCTTGCCCGCCCCAAGACGTGCGGCGGACTGACAGGCCAACAGCGCCGCACCACCAAAGCCGGGAGCGCCCCCCATGACCAATACATGGCCCATCGAGCCTTTATGGCTAGTGCGCAGGCGCGGGGCAAAGGCATCGATCAGTAGCGAATCGTCCAGCCGCCACGCCGTGGCGGGAATATCAAAATATGCCTGGGACTTGACTCCCAACGGTCGAAAATCGATCTCGCCGGTGTAAGCGGGCGCATCGCCCGTATGCAAACCGATCTTATCGCCGATAAAGGTCACCGTGCAGGTGGCCTTAACGGCAAGACTGGGCACTGCCCCAGTGTCGGCGACCAACCCAGAGGGAATATCAATGGCGAGCACCGGCCGTTGCGCGGCATTGACCATTTCGATGGCTCGCCGAAAGCGACCCTCAACGTCGCCCGTCAAACCGGTGCCTAACAAGGCATCGATAATGACTTCGCCCGTCAATACAGTGCCCGCCTCCCACTCTTCACAACCCACGCCCGCAGAGGTGGCCAATTGCGCAGCTCGGGCGGCGTCGCCGCTTAGCTCATCCAGTGGCTTGAGCGTCACCCGCTGCACCTTGAGGCCAGACTGCATGGCCAGCGCTGCCAGTACATGACCGTCGCCCCCGTTATTACCACTTCCACACATCACGGTTAAGCTGCGTGCCTGGGGCCAGCGCGAACGAAAACTGTGCCAAGCGCTGGAAGCGGCGCGCTGCATCAATGCAAAACCATCGATACCACCGGCGATAGTACGCCGATCCAGCTCGCGCACCTGGGCGGCTTTGTAGAGAGGGCGTAGCATGGAAGTATTCGGGATCGTCACGATCTCTCCTTTCACATGTTTTGATGGCTGCCGATGCGTTAGCATAGCGCGCTTAATGCCTTGCTGTTGATTGACTATGTCTACTTCCACTGCCTTTGCACGTTCGCATCGTGCAATGACTGACCAAACACTTGCCCACCTTGCCGACCTGATTAAAACCTGGGGGCGAGAGCTGGGCTTTCAGCAGGTCGGCATTACCGATACTGAGCTGTCGGCCCATGAGGCCCATCTCGAGACGTGGCTTGAAAAGGGCTACCACGGTGAAATGGGCTTTATGGCCAAGCACGGCACGAAGCGTACCCGACCGGCGGCGCTTGAACCCGGCACTCAGCGCATTATCAGCGTGCGCATGGATTATCTGCCCGCTGAGGTGGAAAGCACCAAGGTACTGGGCCAACCCAACCGCGCTTACGTTTCCCGCTACGCTCTCGGGCGTGATTATCACAAGCTAATACGCAAACGGTTAGCCCTATTAGCAAAAAAAATTGAACAGGAAGTCGGCGATTTTGGCTACCGTGCTTTCGTGGACTCAGCCCCCGTCATGGAGCGCGCCTTAGCGCAAAAGGCCGGCTTAGGCTGGTTCGGCAAGAACGCGATGCTGCTGAACCCCAAAGCAGGCTCACTGTTTTTTCTGGGTGAGCTTTATACCGACCTTCCCCTGCCAATCGATGCGCCGTTTGAGCAAGAGCACTGCGGCAGTTGTAGCGCATGTCGCACCGCCTGCCCTACCGGCGCCATCGTTGATGACAAGGTGGTCGACTCGCGTAAGTGCATTTCGTACCTGACCATCGAACTACACGGCGCCATCCCCGTCGAATACCGCCGTGCCATGGGTAACCGCATTTATGGCTGCGATGACTGCCAGTTGGTCTGTCCTTTTACGCGCTTTACCCGCACCACCCAGGAAGATGATTTTGCCCCACGCCACGACCTGGATCGGGCCTCGTTAATCGGCCTGTTCTCCTGGGGCGAGGCGGAATTTCTGGATAAAACCGCTGGCAGCCCCATACGCCGAATCGGCTATGAACGCTGGTTGCGCAATCTCGCCATTGGCCTGGGCAACGCGGCCTGGAGCGATGCCGTGGAAGCCGCGCTTTGGGCGCGCCGCGCCTACCCAAGCGCACTGGTGCGTGAACATGTCGCCTGGGCGCTTGAGGAACAGCGCCTCAAGCGCGGCAGGCGTATTGCCACCGATATGTCTTAACCACTTTACTCTTCTTCGTCGCTTTCCTGCTCAACGCGCAAAAATGTGCTGCGGTAGTGCGCAAGCTCGGCAATCGACTCTTTAATATCGTCCATCGCCAAATGCACGTTACGTTTCTGGAAGCCTGCCAGCGCACCAGGGTTCCAGCGTTTAGCCACTTCTTTCAAGGTCGACACATCGAGATTTCGATAGTGAAAAAAGTCGAGTAGCGCAGGCATTTCGCGCTCTAAGAAGCGTCGATCCTGGTGGATGCTGTTGCCACACATGGGTGAGGAGCCCGCCACCGCGTACTGTTGCAGAAATGCCAGGGTTTGCTGCTCGGCTTCAGCCGTTTCCACGTGACTGGCTTTGACACGGGCGACCAAGCCCGACTCGCTGTGGGTTTTCTGATTCCAGTCGTCCATCTGCGCCAGCAGGCTATCGGGCTGTTTCACCGCAATGATCGGGCCCTCGGCGACCACGTTTAAGTCTGCATCGGTAATCAGCGTCGCCACCTCGATGATGCGCTCTTTATTAGGATCGAGCCCCGTCATTTCCAGATCAATCCAGACCAGCAGATCATCCCGTGGTGTCATCGCCGCCGTTGTATCGTTGCTCATTACCGTTATCCTTTTGCCCATGTTGGCTATTAATAGCCTGTCAGTGTGCCTTAAATAGGCTTACCAAGCAGCTATACGGGACAGCTTGGCTACTTGGTAGGTACAATGCCCCTATTGTACCGAGCAACAGGTGGTCATGAGCAAACGTAAATTAAGTCGTCAGCAGCAATGGCGCGTCGAGAAAGTCCAGGCGGAACGGGCCCAGCGCGCTGAAAAGCGGGATGTACAGGACGCTGAAAAACTTGCCGCCGGTGAATACGGTGCCGAACAGCCGGGCCGTGTCGTTGCTCACTTTGGCCGCACCCTGGAAGTACGTAATAGCGATAATGAACCGGTACGCTGCCACCTGCGCGCTAACCTGGACGGCCTAGTCACCGGCGACCGGGTCATTTGGCGTGCCGGACAGGAAGGCTCTGGCGTTGTGGTGGCTCGTGAAGAGCGTGAAAGCGTGCTCAAACGTCCCGATGCCCGCGGCCAGCTAAAGCCGGTGGCCGCCAATATCGATCAATTATTGATCGTGTTTGCGGTCGAGCCAGCGCCTCACGCCAACCTTATCGACCGCTACCTGGTCGCCGCCGAGGCTACTGGCATCGCGCCTGTACTGGTGCTCAATAAAACCGACTTACTGCCCGAAGATGGCGGCGAACTCGGTAAATTGCTGGAGCGCTATCGCGATTTGGGCTATCCCGTCGTGCGTACTACCACTGCTACAGACACCGGGCTGGATGAGCTACGCCACCAGCTTGAGGGGCGAACGTCGGTATTCGTTGGCCAAAGTGGCGTGGGCAAATCCTCGTTGATCGACCTGCTGCTACCGGATGAAACCCTGCGTATTGGCGCGCTGTCAGAAGATTCTCGTAAAGGCACGCACACTACCACCACGGCGCGCCTCTATACGATGAGCCGTGCCGAGATAGCGGATGGCGATGTCATCGACTCACCGGGTATTCGCGAATTCGGCTTGGTTCATCTCAATGAGCAGGAAGTCACCGACGGGTTTATCGAATTTCACGACTACCTTGGCCACTGCCGCTTCCGTGACTGCCGCCACCGTAATGAGCCCGGTTGCGCTTTACTCGCGGCGGTCGAGGCAGGCAAGATTCATCCAGCACGCTTTGCCAGCTATCGCCGTATTCTTGATAGCTTGAACGGCTAACGTTGACAGGAGTTACCCATGAGCACTGAAAGCCAGTCGTCGGAAGTCAACCTTCTACCACTGATTATTGAACCAGAGCAACTGGAGGCGCATCTAGACGATCCCCAGCTGCTGATTATCGATGTCCCGGTCAACGGCGACAGCTACCGTCAGGGCCACGTGCCAGGTGCTATTTTCCTCGACTTCCGCTACTTGATGCGTGGCGAAGGGCCGGTACCCAGCGACGTTCCCAGCGTAGAAGCACTTTCACGCCTATTCAGCGCATTAGGGCTGACCCGCGACACCCACGTAGTGGCCTACGACGACGAAGGCGGTGGCTGGGCGGCACGCCTGTTATGGACGTTAGATCTCATCGGCCATACGCGTTACTCGTATTTGAATGGCGGCATACACGCGTGGCGCGAGGCAGGCCTGAGTGAAAGCAGCGAGCCTACCGCTCCCACCCCGAGCGACTATCACGCTGAAATCCTCAATCCGCAGGCACTGATCACCTGCGACGAGATCAAAGAAAAGCTGGACGACAAGCAGTTCGCGGTATGGGATGCGCGCTCCAAAGAGGAGTACGACGGGGACCGAGGTAACAACAAATACCTTGGGCATATCCCAGGGGCAGTCAATATGGACTGGCTCCACGCCATGGATCGCCAACGCGCACTGCGTATTCGCGATTACGCCGAGCTCATCACCGAATTGGGCGCCCTAGGCTTGACCCCCGATATGGAAATCGCTACCCACTGCCAAAGCCACCACCGCAGCAGCTTTACCTGGTTGGTAGGTAAAGCGCTAGGCTTTACGATGCGCGGCTATGCAGGCTCCTGGGGCGAATGGGGCAACCGCGACGACACCCCGATAGAGAAGTGAAAATATTACCGTGACTCTTTCCGAAAAAGCCTTTTCGCTACTTCAATATCCCTTGCCCCAGCACGCACTATCGCGCCTGACGGGTAAGTTTGGTGAGTGTGATAACCGCTGGGTAAAAAACACCCTGATTAACGCCTTTATCAAACGCTTTAATGTCGACATGAGCCAGGCACTGGAACCCGATCCTAGCGCCTATGCAACGTTCAATGACTTTTTTACCCGGGCGTTAAAAGCCGATGCACGGCCATTAGGCGAGGGAATATTGAGCCCTGCCGATGGCACGCTTTCCCAATATGGGCGTTTGCAAGCCGGCCAACTGGTTCAGGCCAAGGGCCACACTTACTCAGCGCAAACGCTGCTGGGCGGCGATACCAGCCTGGCGGAGGAGTTTCTCGGCGGCAGTTTTGCCACGGTGTATCTCTCCCCACGGGATTATCACCGCGTGCATATGCCGGTGACCGGCACGCTGAGAGAAATGATCTATGTGCCGGGCAGGCTCTTTTCGGTCAACCAAGCCACTGCCAACTATGTACCGGGCCTGTTTGCCCGCAACGAGCGGCTGGTGTGTATATTTGATACCGAACATGGCCCCATGGCGATGGTATTGGTGGGCGCGATGATAGTTGCGGCCATTGAGACTGTTTGGTCGGGCCAGGTAACGCCGCTGGCGGGCCAACCTCAACGTATGCAGTTTGGGCAACCCATCACGCTGGAAAAAGGCGCCGAGATGGGTCGCTTCAAATTGGGTTCTACCGTCGTGATGTGCTTTACCAAACAGGTAAACTTCGCTGACTACCCTAAAGGTGTGATGGTCAGCATGGGGCAATCGCTGGGCAACACCGATTCTCCCACCCCTGATAACGATGCGCCCCCCACAAGCGAGACATCGGTTTAGCAGCGAGGCGTAGAAAAGGCGAGCACGTCTTCCAGGCGTGCTTTGCCCAGCGCCAGCTGGATGAGGCGATCAATCCCCAGCGCCACCCCCGCACCGGCTGGCATACCGTGCTCCAGTGCAGCCAACAGCCGCTCGTCAATGCTCACTTCCGGCAAGCCCAGGCGGCGGCGTTCGGCGTTATCGTCTGTAAATCGCCTCCGCTGTTCAGCGGCATCGGTTAATTCATGATAACCGTTGGCCAGCTCAATACCGTTCAGGTAGAGTTCGAAGCGCGAAGCCACCCACTCTCCTTCCGCATCCTGGTGGCGTTGTGCCAGCGCTGCCTGGCTTGCGGGATAGTCCACCACCACACTCAGTTCATGCTGGCCTAACTGTGGCTCGATCACGATGCTCATGAGCAAATCAAGACAGGTATCGCGCCCCTCACCGGCCAACGATTGTGCAGACATTTGCGCCCGCTCGGCGGCAACCAACCGCAGCTTTTCAAGCGATGTGGTAAAGGGGTCCACTTCTAGGTGGGTATGGAAAAGTTCTCGGTAGCGGTAACGCACGACGGGGCCAGGAAAAACCGGGAGTAGCGACATGACCAGGGTCGCCGTCTCATCAATCAGCTTATCTAAGGTAAACTGCGGCCGGTACCACTCCAGCATGGTGAACTCAATGTTGTGGCGCCCCCCTACTTCACCATCGCGAAAGCTTTTGGCGAGCTGAAAAATAGGGCCACTGCCCGCAGCGAGTAGCCGCTTCATATGAAATTCAGGCGAGGTTTGTAGCCAGAGTTTACGCTGGCCTTTGTCCGTGCGGGCAAGCGTCGATAGCGAGACCAAATGCACGTCGGTACTGCCCCCCTGTCCCAACACCGGTGTTTCCACTTCTAGCACATCACGCTGAGCAAAAAATGCCCGCACGTTGGCCATCAACCGCGCACGCTCGCGGAGCGTTTCAATCGACGCCGAGGGTTGCCAATCAATGGCCATCACTACTCCTTAGACAAGCTCTTTTTTGAAACCCGTTTCTGGATATACGTTGGGTAGTAAATGCTTGCTGAGCAATACTTGCCCAGCAAAAAATGGCCACGCAAAATGCGTGGCCATCATTACGATGTAATGTAGACGTGGCTATTAATTACGCACGCGAGACGTAATCACCACTGCGCGTATCAATTTTCAACACTTCGCCTTGATTGATAAACAGCGGTACGCGCACGACAGCGCCAGAAGATAGCGTAGCAGGCTTAGAGCCACCTTGCGCCGTATCGCCTTTCAAACCTGGGTCAGTTTCAACCACTTCCAGCTCAATGAAGTTGGGCGGCGTTACCGAAATAGCCTTATCATTCCATAACGTGATGGTATAAGGCACCTGCTCTTTGAGCCATTTTTCGGTATCGCCCAGGGCTTTTTTCTCTACCGCGTACTGTTCAAAGGAGCCATCGGTCTTCATGAAGTGCCACATGTCACCGTCGGTGTAGAGATACTCCATCTCTAGATCCATGACATCGGCACCTTCCAACGAGTCACCCGATTTGAACGTACGCTCACCGACACGGCCCGTCATCAGGTTGCGCAGCTTCACGCGGTTGAACGCCTGGCCCTTGCCCGGTTTCACCAACTCGTTCTCAACGATCGAACAAGGATCGCCGTCGAGCATTACTTTCAAACCGCCTTTGAATTCATTGGTAGAATAGTTCGCCATAAAGCCTCTCAATGTTTAATTTCAGCAACGTAATGCGCGAAGCCGTGCTTCGCCGTTAATAACTTCATTCCATAAGTGCGCGCATGATAACCCGAAGGAGGGCTTTTTGCAGGAGAACATCATTATCGCTGCTAAGCAGGCCGCTGCCCAGATGCCTAGCGCCTGGCAGCAGCAGCTTTCCCAGGCGATTCGCGACCCCGCCGCCCTGTGCCAGCGCCTTGGTTTGAGCCAGGCGTGGCTGGCTGGTGCCCACGCCGGGCATCAGCTCTTTGAGATTTGTGTTCCCGAGGCTTACCTGGCGCGTATTGTACCCAATGACCCTAATGACCCGCTGCTTCTCCAAGTACTGCCTCTTGGAGAGGAAACCGACGCGACGCCTGGGTATGTGACCGACCCGCTTGAAGAGGCCGACCACCGTCCAGTCAAAGGTCTGATCCATAAGTACGCCAATCGCGTGCTGCTGATTGCCAGCCCCGCCTGCGCGATCAACTGCCGCTACTGCTTTCGCCGCCACTTTCCATACAGTGAGAACTCACCTTCTCGTGCGCAGTGGCAGGAAGCGCTGGACTACCTGCGTGCGGATACCTCCATTCACGAAGCGATTCTTTCCGGCGGCGACCCGTTGGCTTCCAGCGACCGCCAGCTTGGCTGGCTGGTCGAACAGTTGGAAAGCATCCCTCACCTAAAACGGCTGCGCATCCACACCCGCTTGCCCGTGGTCATTCCCGACCGCGTGGATGAGGCCCTGCTCGGTTGGCTAAGCAAAACCCGTCTACAAAAAGTCGTTGTGCTGCATATCAACCACACTAATGAAATCGATCAGGCCGTGGTGGATGCCTGTACGCGCTTAAAACAGGCCGGCGCGACGCTGCTGAATCAGAGCGTACTGTTAAGGGGCATCAACGACAACGTACCAGCGCTGGCGAGTCTCTCTGAGCGGCTATTTGAGGCAGGCGTATTGCCCTACTACCTGCACGTACTCGACCCGGTTCAGGGCGCCGCCCACTTTGACGTCCCCGATCATCAGGCCCAAGCGCTCGTTCAAGCGCTGCTGGAACACTTACCCGGATTTTTAATGCCCCGGCTGGTGCGCGAAGTGCCTGGGAAACTGAGCAAAACGCCTTTGTAAGCTCGCTCAAAGCGTCGGGCTTTCGCCAAATCATGTTCACAACCCTGGACACTACTAGCCTGGACAAATTTACCGTTGAGGAGGTCATAAAGCTTTTAAAGTAATCGTCGCCTGTACCTAGCTGCGCGCGAAGGGTATCTGGCCAAGTGGAAGCGTTAAGTTGCTCACTCCTACTCAACATTGCCACTCATAGCGTGCCGTAACATTGATACCGCTTTTGAGGGCGACAACATTTCAAAAAACCCACTCCGGGCGTCCTGGTGCTTAATGACGCCCAAAGTGGGTTTTGTTTTTTCGATTGCCGTTTGCGTGCCAAAAATGCTTCGTTATCTGCTAACGTTATAGTGCTAATTACTTTGTGGTGAGGCGCTCGCCTTACTATTCTGAAACTTTTCAAGGAGGAAATAACGCTATGTCGACATTACGTCCGACCCGGCTGGGGGCAATAGTGCTATTGATTGCCTCGCTCGCTGGGCTTGCCATCGCTCTCTATGCTTATTTTGTACCTCTCACTGGCGTGACGGGGACACTCGGCGCCCTGGTAGCCATTTTGGCCTGTCTCGCGCTGGGAGTGTTGGCGCTCCTTCTTGCAGCCGTCAAACAGAAAAAAGCGGCCATCCTATTACGCGTTCTCATCCTACTGGGGCTCTTGGGTACGTTCTTCGCAGGAATGCTGCTGCATCAGTGGTGGATCTGCGCAGCGATGGGGGTCGGTTTCATCGGCCTGATACTAGATATGGTTCGTCCTTCGCACCATGCCCAACCTGCCCATGCCTGAGGAGCCGACGATGCCCACTTTTTCAGTTACTAAACGCCCTCATTTTACGCCTGCCACACTGGGTTGGCGCACGGCCACTGCGCTGGTGCTTTGCTTGTCTCCCATGCCGTTACTGGCACAAGACTCGCCAGATGAACCGGCAAATAGTCCGGAGAATAGTTCAGAAAATAGTCCGGCAAACAGTGCGGCAGAGGCAACCAACACTGCCCCCATCCCGCTAGTGCCTGGCGAGCCCATCTGGGATAGCTTTCATGGCCAGCTCAACGCGCAAAAGTATAGCCCGCTGGATCAGATTAACGCCGATAATGTCGGCGAGTTAGAGAAGGTGTGGGAAATCCATACCGGCGATGTCGCCGATGGTTCGGGTGATTTACCGGCAACTGTCTGGTCAGCGACCCCCGTCTTTGCCAACGACACGCTCTACATCGGCACACCGTTCTACCGGATTATCGCGCTGGATCCCGCAAGTGGCGAAGAAAAATGGAGCTTCGATACCCAGTCCTCTCTTGAAGCCCTCACCCAGCCTGCTTTGAAGAATCGTGGCGTGGCTTACTGGGAGGCCGATGATCCGGTGGCTGGCGAGTCCTGCCAGAAAATCATCTACATGGGCACCATGGATGCGCGACTGTTTGCGGTCGATGCCGACAGCGGCGAGCCGTGCCAAGGGTTTGCCGATAACGGCGTGCTCAATGCCAATCAGTGGAACGACACCAACGATAAGTGGCCATTGTCGCTGCTGCAGCCGCCTACCGTGGTGGGAGATCGTCTGATTCTGGGTTGGGCAGGCATGGATTGGGCCTATGAAGAGGCTCCCCCTGGCACCGTCTTTTCCATCAATGCTCGCACCGGCGAACTTGAATGGACCTTCCAGGCACTGAGCGATCAGATGCGCGAGCAGAGCGGCACCGCCAATGTGTGGACACATATGTCTGCCGACGAAGAGCTTGGCCTGGTCTACCTTCCAGTGTCTTCCCCCTCGCCCAACTATTGGGGCGGTAATCGTACGGAAGAAGTCCCTCTCGGTACGTCAACCACTGCCTTGGATATTGAAACGGGCGAAGTGGTCTGGTCCCGTCAGTGGGTTCATCACGACATTTGGGATTACGATATCAACTCTGCGCCCACGCTCATGGACATTACAGTCGACGGTGAAGAGATACCGGCCCTGATCCAGGCGACCAAGATGGGCTTCCTATTTGTGGTCAATCGCGAAACCGGTGAAGAAGTTTGGCCGATTGAAGAGCGGCCGGTGCCAGGCGGTGATGGCGCTGTAGAGGGGGAAGTCTACGCGCCCACTCAGCCGTTCCCGACGAAGCCAGCTCCGTTGATGGATCAGTCAGAGAAGCCCAAGGTGTGGGCCCTGGCAGACGCAGTTAGCTTTGGGCAGTGTTCGGCCCTGTGGGAAGACCTTCGCTATGAAGGCATGTACACCCCGCCCACTACCGAAGGGGAAGGGACACTGGGCTTCCCGATTAGTGCAGGGGGCGTGCAGTGGGGCGGCGTAGCCTTCGACCCAGAGAGTCAGACAGCGGTGGTCAATACGTCACATATCGTTCAGCACGTCAGGCTTTATGGCCGTGAGCTTTACGAGTCAGCCAATAGAGCATCGGGCAACGAGAGCGGCTTTGCCTCTCAGGAAGGGGCGCCCTACGGTATGCGCCTTGAGGTTGCCCTCAACCGACTGGGCATGCCCTGCTGGGAACCGCCGTTTGGTGAGCTCGTGGCGCTCGACATGACCACTGGTGATATCAAATGGCGCCGCCCACTGGGTGCTTCACAGCAGTATGGCTTCTACATGCCGGAAAGCTGGGGTTCCCCTACCATTGGTGGCCCAGCGGTCACCGCGGGTAACGTGATCTTTATCGGTGCTTCCATGGATGCCAAAGTACGTGCTTACTCTCTTGAGAGCGGTGAAGAGCTGTGGTCGGATCAGAGCGAGGCGCCGTCCGTCTCCAACCCTGCCGTTTATGAGTATGAGGGTCGGCAATACGTTGCCTTTGTATCCGGCGGGAATACCATTTTGAAAAACCAGGTAGGCGATCAAGTCGCTGTTTATGCATTGCCGGAGTAAAGGCATGCTTGATCGATAGTAAACAAACGGGGCGGCCTTATTGGCCGCGTTTGCATTATGGGTGCTTGGGAAGCGCTCATTCGAGGTTTGCAGCGGGCCTAGTCGCGCGGCTGGCTATCGCTTTGCTCGCCGCCTTCGCCAAGCGTCGCATTAACGGCATCATCAGCCACAGCAGGGGCGTGAGTAACCAGCGATAGATAAACCTTGCCATGAACAGAACCGGCAGTAACACCACTAGCCAAATAACAAACTGCCCCACCCATGCTGGCCAACCCAGCCATGTGGAAAGATTGGCGCCCAGAGCACTGACTAAACTGGGGTGACGAACCACGATATAGGCGGTGCCAGCCACAGCGGCTACTTTGGCCATCCGGGGCAAGGTTGCGAAGCGACCGCTGGTGGCCACAATACCTTGGCGCCAACCAGCGCGAGCACCCTGCGCTTCAACACTACCCACCCGCGCAGCACGAGCAGCCCTGCCCGCCCGGAGTACCTTGACGGTACTGGCCATCACCAGCAGATCCACTCCGGCCCAACCTACATCACTGGCGCCAATGTCATCGCCTCGCCGCCACTGGCTTTCCAAATCACGCAAGCCGCTGGTAAAAAAATCGCCCACGCCCGCCACTAATCGCTCACTCTGCAGCCACGCCACTTCGCCCTGTTCGCTAACCACGAACTGATTAAGCAGCGCGTGACCATTGTCATCCAGCAAGGCAATACCCATCTGGCCACGGCGATAAGGGGTGAACGCTGAATCCGCGCCATCCTCCTCATTCCACCAGCGGCTAAGCTGCTGATAGCGCTCCCCCACCCAGTGCTGCGCTCGCAGGGTGGCGATATCGTGATCACGAAAGTAGCTAATGGGTAGCACCGCATCCGCACCGAAGCGCACCAGCACTTGCTGAAACTGGGGCAGCAAACCGTACTCGACCAACACATCACGTGCCACGTCGCCATGACTCAACATTGCCAGCGAAGCACTCATCCATAACGCTTGATCGTCGGCATAGTTGAGAAAAAGCGCATTGATCGCTGGCGTTTCCTGTTGAAGCGAGTCCTTTAACGTAGGCAGCGCTCGCTGTGCTTCCAAGCGCACCAATTTGGCGTCAAAGGGTTCGTGGGAAGCCACCGCGGTGGCAAGCCCTGCGACTACCATCGCCGTCATCACTATGATCTGCCAGGGCCGCATCGCTTTTGCCTCACTAAAGGAATAACCCGGGCGTTACCCCAGAGTCTCTGCCGTCACGTTGGCCGCCGCGGGTTGGGTGGAGTGATGGCGATTGATCGCACTGAGCACCCCTTTCATGGAAGCACTGGTGATGCTTTCGTCAGTGCCCACGCCGAACACTGCTTTACCATCGATACGTACTTCCACGTAAGCGATTGCCTCGGCATCGGCGCCTTGGCCGCGGGAGTGCTCGTGGTAGTCAATGATTTCCACATCGTGCCCGGCGGCAGCCAGCACTTTAACAAAGGCGGCTAGCGGGCCATTGCCTTCACCGCCGAGCGTCTGGCGACTACCATCAGTCTCAACGACGGCCTCCAGCGTCACTTTGGGGCTGTCAGGTTCGGATGAGAGCCGATGACTCACCAACCCAAAGGGGGCTCGCTGCTCCAGGTACTCATCGGCGAACGCTTGGTAGATCATCTGAGAAGTGATCTCGCGCCCGGTGCGTTCAGCCACTTCCTGCACCACCTGGCTGAACTCAATAGAGAGGCGACGCGGCAACTCAATGCCATGCTCCTGCTCAAGCAGGTAAGAAACACCGCCTTTACCCGATTGGCTGTTCACCCGGATAACGGCTTCGTAACTACGGCCCACGTCGAGCGGATCGATGGGCAGATAAGGCACATCCCACACGGCGTCAGGATTCGCACGGCGATCGGCCATGCCTTTCTTGATAGCGTCCTGATGCGAACCAGAAAAAGCCGTGAACACCAGATCGCCCACATAAGGGTGGCGCGGATGCACGGGCAGTTGGTTGCAGTACTCCACTTCACGCATGATCGGGGTGATATTGGAAAAATCGAGCTGCGGATGAACACCCTGGGTATACATATTCATGGCAAGCGTCACGATATCGACGTTGCCGGTACGTTCGCCGTTACCAAACAGCGTGCCCTCGACACGGTCGGCACCGGCCATCAAGGTGAGCTCTGCCGCCGCCACGCCCGTACCACGGTCGTTATGCGGATGAACACTGACAATCAGATGACCACGATTTTTAACGTTACGACTGAACCACTCAATTTGGTCGGCATAGTTATTGGGCGTCGCCACTTCTACCGTGGCAGGCAGGTTCACGATCATCGGTTTATCAGTGCTCGCGCCATAGGCTTGCATGACTGCTTCGACGATCTCAACGGCAAAATCCATCTCGGTGGTGGTGAATAGCTCCGGCGAGTACTGAAAGGTCCAGTTAGTTTCCGGCGCGGCTTCCATCTGCGCGCGAATCTGTTGAGTGGCCTCTATAGCAATCTGCACGCACTCCGCTTTATCCACGTTAAACACCACCCGGCGGAACATTGGGTCGGTGGCGTTATAGACGTGAACAATGGCGTTTTTGGCCCCTTGCAGGGCTTCAAAGGTGCGCTCGATCAAGTGCGGACGCGCCTGGGTCAGCACTTGAATGGTCACATCATCGGGAATTTTATTCTGCTCGATCAGCGAGCGCACAAAATCGAAGTCGGTTTGCGAGGCAGAGGGAAAACCGACTTCGATCTGTTTAAAACCGACGTCCAGCAGCATGTCGAAAAAGCGCTGTTTGCGCTCCTGATCCATCGGATCAATCAGCGACTGATTGCCGTCGCGAAGATCCACGCTACACCATATTGGCGCTGCTTCTATGCGCTGGTTCGGCCACTGACGGTCAGCTAAATCAACGGCCACAAAGGGGCGGTACTTTTTGGCGGGGTCAGTCAACATCATGGCAGCTCTCCTAGCATTAGTCGTTTGTGGGCTTTAGGATGTGGTTACCGCCCAGCTCTTGATGGGATGGCGCACGGGACGAGTGTGACTGCGCAAGGGCTGCTTCCATGCGGTCAAGCTGGGCACGCAAGTCACGCACATCGGCGCGCAGCCCCTGCACCTGAGCGGCGTCGCCCTCATCGTTACTCAAATCGAGTAAGGCGCTCTCTTTTTGCATCACATCCAGCACGATACCAATCATCATATTGAGAAAAATAAACGCGGTCAGAAATATAAACGTTAAATAGTAGATCCAACTCCACGCGAACACCTCTTGCGTGGCGTACATAACATCGGTCCAATCCTCAAACGTGGCAATACGGAACAGCGTAAGCATCGAAACGGAAATATTGCCCCATAAAAAGTCATCGACATTATGAAAGAGAAAGCTACCCAGGGCGGCGTAGATATAAAAAATGATGAACATCAGCAGCACGACATAACCCATGCGAGGAACCGACTTCACCAACGCTCCAAGCAGCATCTGCAACTCGGGAATCATCGACACTAAACGCAGCACCCTGAAAATACGCAGCAGCCTAGCTAGCAGCACCATTTCAGAATCATCCATGGGAATTAAGCTGGCTGTCACGATAAGGAAGTCAAAAACATTCCAACCTTTTTTAAAAAAACTAAGAAGCGTGCGTTCAGCCGCCATCCTGATTAAAATTTCCACCAGGAAAAAAATCGTCACTGCGATATCAAGATAGAGCAGCCACTGTTCAATTTGAGTCGTTTCCTCGTAAGTTTTCGCCCCTATCACCAGGGCGGAAATAACGATGATGGAAATGACGACCGCCTCGAAAATTTTATTTGAGCGCAGCTTTTCAAAACGGCTTTGCCAGGTAGTAAAGGACTCACTCATGGAACGACAGATCTCTCAAAGGTTAACCAGCAAACTTTATACTAAAGCTACACACATGCTACACAAGTGATATGCTCTTGTTTCACTTGATGTATCCTAAGCCATCAGAACGCTTTTAAAGCGCCCTGCTGGTACTCTTTTGACTTTTATTTTAGCGCTGGATGGACGCCCATGACACTGCTTTGGATAGCCTTATTGCCTCTGCTAGGCGTGCTGGTGCCGGTACTCACCGCTCAGCGTGGTCGCCGCTTCTGCTCGATGGCGACGGCGGTGTTGCCTGCGACCGCTTTAGTGATGACCCTACTCAACGTGCCTGCGCTGCTAGACGGCGAGCAACTACGTTTTTCGGCTACCTGGATGCCGGAATTGGCGCTGGATTTAGCATTTCGCCTGGATGGGCTAACGCTGCTGTTCAATCTGTTGATTTTAGGCATTGGCCTGTTAATTATTCTGTACGCCCATTACTACCTAGCGAAAGATGAACCGTTTGGTCGTTTTTACGCCTTTCTGATGCTTTTTATGGCATCCATGGTCGGCATCTCAATGTCGGATAACCTGATTCTGCTGTGGCTGTTCTGGGAGTTAACCAGCCTATCATCGTTCCTGCTCATTGGCTTTTGGTCGCATCAATCGGATGCCCGTAAAGGCGCCCGCATGGCGCTAACGGTGACGGGGGCGGGCGGCCTTGCGCTGCTGGCAGGATTACTGCTGCTGGGTGACATGGCGGGTAGCTTCAACATGGGCGATGTATTGGCCAGTGGCGACGCGATTCTTGCCGATCCGCGCTACCCAGTAATGCTCGTCTTGGTACTGCTTGGGGCTTTTACCAAGTCAGCCCAGTTTCCCTTTCACTTTTGGTTACCCCACGCGATGGCAGCGCCGACACCGGTGTCGGCCTATTTGCACTCGGCCACCATGGTTAAAGCCGGTATTTTCCTAATGGCTCGCTTACACCCTGCTATCGCCGGTAGCGAACTGTGGAGTGTTGTGGTTTCGCTGGTTGGCATCGTGACGATGCTATACGGCGCTTGGTTTGCATTGGTAAAAACCGATCTCAAAGGCATCTTGGCGTTTTCTACCGTCAGCCACTTAGGCTTGATTACCGTGCTATTAGGGATTGGCAGTCCGATGGCCATTTTGGCCGCCCTGTTCCATATCCTTAACCACGCGACGTTTAAAGCCGCGCTCTTTATGAGTGCTGGCATCATTGACCACGAAGCTGGCACGCGGGAGCTAAAACAACTGGGGGGCCTGAAAAAAGCGATGCCGGTGACGGCCCTGCTCACCACCCTGGCCGCCGCCGCCATGGCGGGTGTACCGCTGTTTAATGGCTTCTTATCCAAAGAGATGTTTTTTACTGAATCGCTGGAGACGCCCGTATTAGGCGGCATAAGCTGGTTACTGCCTGCGTTAGCTGCCTTGGGCGGTATCCTTTCCGTCGCATATTCTTTGCGCTTGGTGCACGCCGTTTTCTTCAAACCCGCGCGCGAAGCACCCCCCAAGTCACCTCATGAGCCCCCGCACCTAATGCGGTTACCGGTTGAAATATTGGTGGTGCTCTGCGTGGTGGTCGGTCTGTTTCCTGCTTTGATGGCAACAGGGTTGCTATCGCTGGCCAGTCAAGCCGTTATCGGTAGCCCGCTCGACTTCCATTTGGCTATTTGGCACGGCGTGAATTTGCCCCTCATCATGAGTTTGCTCGCCTTCGTCGTTGGCATTGCGCTCTATTGGCGCCATGCTGATATGCGTCGCTTTACCCAACAGTTTGCAGGCGTCGATGCTCGCCGGGTGTTTGAGCGCATTCTTATCTCAATCGGCTACCGCGCTGAGCAGGCTATTGGCGCATTAGAAGGAAATTCACTTCAGCGCTATGTGGGCTGGTTATGGCTGGCGGCACTGATCATGGGTGCCATCGGCCTCGTGCAGATGGGCAACTTAACCGGAAGCGCAGGTAATCAGCCGTTGGACGGCGTGCTTATTCTCGGTGCGGGCATGCTGATGTTCGGTGGTGTCGCGACGGCCGCCACTCATCGCTACCGGTTGATTTCGCTGCTGATGCTGTCGGTAGTGGGGCTATTTGTGGCCCTGACCTTTGCACGTTTTTCGGCACCCGACTTGGCACTTACCCAGCTATCGGTGGAAGTCGTCACCATGATTTTGTTGATGCTGGCCCTTTTCTTCTTACCCCAAAAAACGCCCCGGGAATCAAGCCCGCTGCGCAATGTTCGCGATATGCTGCTCGCAGGCTCGCTGGGGCTGGTGATCGCGAGTCTTAACTATGCGGTACTGACGCGGGACACGCTGTCGATTTCTAACTTCTTTGTGGAAAACAGCAAGTCCGGCGGTGGCGGCTATAACGTAGTCAACGTTATTTTGGTCGATTTCCGTGGTTTCGATACGCTTGGTGAGATCACGGTACTGGCTATCGCTGGCTTGGCAATTTTCAAGCTACTCAACCGCTTACGTTTATTTATGCCACATAGCGATGGCGAAGGCCGGGTATGGTCCCCTGATCGCTACCCAGCAGTACTTACGTCAATTTCAATGACACTGCTTCCGCTTGCCCTGCTGGTTTCTGCCTTTATTTTCCTGCGTGGACACAACCAACCGGGTGGCGGCTTTATCGCCGGCCTGATTACCGCTGTCGCGCTGATTCTGCTCTATATGGCCCGGGGCGTTGAATGGGCACAAGCGCGCTTGGACTTCCCTTTCCAACCCGTGGCCGTCATCGGTGTCGCCGTTGCTACCTTAACGGGGCTGGGCAGTTGGTTGTTTGGTCATCCATTCTTAACCTCAGCCTTTGGCTATTTCAGCCTCCCGCTGATCGGCACTTTCGAATTGGCCACCGCGCTACTGTTTGATTTAGGTGTCTACTTGGCGGTGGTGGGCGCCACGCTGATGATTTTGGCCAACCTTGGCAAAGTCACCACCGCACATCGCCCAGTGACCGAAGCGTCAGAAAAAGAGACCGATGCTAACGCTGCCACCCCTTCTGCCCAGGAGCCTCGTTAATGGAACTGCTCTATGCGATGACCACCGGCGTGCTAACCGCCTGTGGCCTTTACTTAATGCTGCGAGGACGTACCTTCCCCGTCGTGGTGGGCTTAACACTGCTCTCATATGCAGTGAACTTGTTCCTATTTTCGATGGGTGGTTTAACGACCGATGGTCCCGCTATCGTGTCGGAGGAGAATGGCTACGCCGATCCACTCCCCCAAGCGCTGGTACTCACCGCGATCGTGATCGGCTTTGCAATGACGGCATTCGTGGTGATTTTAGCAATGCGTGCACGCAGCGAAGTGGGCAACGACCACGTCGACGGTAAAAAGGAAGACCGCGAATGATGCAACACCTTATTGTTTTTCCTGTTGTTTTACCGTTAGTAGCGGGTATTTTATTACTCTATCAACGGCAAGGATTGGTGCGCTACAAACGTGCGGTTAGCGTTGTCGCTACTGTGTTACTGCTGTTTGTGACAATAGCCCTCTTACGTCAAGCAGACAGTGGCGAAATCACCTATTACGCCTTGGGCGATTGGCAGGCGCCGTTTGGCATCGTGCTCGTACTTGATCGTCTCTCTGCACTTATGCTGTTAGTCACCGCTGTACTCGCCATTGGCGCGGTGGTGTTTGCCTGCGCAGGTGATGATGAGAAAGGCAGTAATTTTCACGGCCTATTTCAGTGGCAGCTACTGGGGATTAACGGCGCGTTCCTGACCGGCGATTTATTCAACCTGTTCGTCTTTTTTGAAGTGCTTCTTTTGGCCTCTTACGCACTGCTACTCCACGGTGGTGGCAAAGCGCGCATTCAAGCCAGCGTTCACTATGTGGTGCTCAATCTCGCGGGTTCTTCGCTGTTTCTGATTGCAGTGGGGATTCTCTATGGCGCGACGGGCACACTTAATATGGCCGACATGGCGATCCGGGTGGCCGAACTGCCAGAGGAACGCGATGGTTTGGTCACTGCGGGCGCCCTGATGCTGCTGGTTGTTTTTGGCTTAAAAGCCGCCATTCTACCGCTCTACTTCTGGCTACCTAAAGCCTACGCATCGGCACCCGCGCCGGTGGCCGCCCTGTTTGCCATCATGACCAAGGTTGGTATTTATGCCATCTTGCGTGTCTATTCGCTTATTTTTGGCGAAAGCGCTGGCGGCTTGGAAGCGCTGGAACACCCCTGGGTATGGTGGCTGTCGCTTGCAACTCTGGCCGCGGCTGGCGTCGGGGTCATGGCCGCGCGGGATTTACGTTTGCTGGTGGCTTATTTAGTGCTGGTGTCGGTAGGCACGCTGTTGGCGGGTATCGGTATGCGCACGCCCCAGGCCGTTTCCGCCCTGCTTTATTATTTAATCCATACCACCTTAATCACCGGTGGCCTGTTCCTATTAGCCGAAATGATTGGTCTTCAACGTGGTAAAGCAGGCACGCGCTTGGTGAAAGGTCGCCCGATGGTGCAGGGAGCAGCGCTCGCGATGCTGTTTTTTATCGGCGCTATCGCGGTGGCTGGCGTCCCCCCTTTCTCCGGCGCTTTCGGCAAGGCATTGATGCTAAATGCAGCCGAAGGGAATCAGCGCCTTTGGCTCTGGCCGCTATTGCTGCTTTCCAGCCTCGCCTCACTAGTGGCACTTTCACGCGCAGGCTCTACGCTGTTCTGGCGTAGCCACCGGGGCAATACCAGCGGCACCGCATTGCCCCGGCGCCAGTGGTTTGGGGTGGTATGGTTGCTTAGTGCAGCGCCGCTATTAGTGGCACTGGCGGGGCCAGTGAGCAGTTACACCCAGGCCACGGCTGACCAGTTAGCCAACCCACAGGTACTCATACGTACGCTTTTACCTGATGCTGGAGATGCCCAATGATCACTCCGCGTTCTTGGCTACCCACGCCTGTCTTGTCCCTTTTGCTCCTGCTGGTTTGGCTGTTACTGGTTCGCAGCTATGCGTTTGGCCAGTTTGTACTGGGTGGCTCATTAGCCATCCTAATTCCCTTATTGACCCACCGCTTTTGGGACGCCCGCCCACGCATTGCCAAGCCCATTGCGTTGCTGCGTTTTATCTTTCGCGTATTGGGCGACATCATCACCGCCAACTTTGAGGTGGCTTATTTGATCGCCAACCCATGGCGCAAGCTAAAACCTCACTTTATCGAATACCCGCTAATCCTCGAGGAACGTTTCACCATCACGCTATTGGCCAGCACGATCAGTCTGACCCCAGGCACCGTTTCCGCCAATCTGCGCATGGATGGTAAGAGTTTGCTGATTCACGCTTTGAACGTAGACGATGAAGAGGCGCTGATTGAACAGATTCGCGAGCGCTATGAACGCCCGCTAAAGGAGATTTACGAATGCTAAGTGTTGCGCTCTATATCACCTTGGCGTTGGTTGTGATGGCGCTGCTGATGAACTTGTACCGTCTCACCATTGGACCCAGCCTGCCAGATCGCGTGCTGGCGCTAGACACCATGTACGTCAACTCCATTGCCTTGATCGTGTTATTGGGGTTATGGCTGGACAGCAAAACGTATTTCGAATCTGCGCTGTTAATTGCGATGTTAGGTTTTATTAGTACCGTGGCAGTATGCAAATACATTCTGCGCGGGGATATTATCGAATGATCAATGGAAACCAGGGGGATCTATGTCAGTAATGATTGAAGCGCTTATTTCGCTGCTGCTGATCGCTGGGGGGATTTTTGTATTTATCGGCTCACTGGGCATGGCGCACCTGCGTGATTTCTACATGCGCCTACATGGCCCGACCAAAGCCACCACGCTTGGGATCGGCTGCATGTTGATTGGCTCCATGCTCTACTTCTGGAGTGTAGAGGGTAAACCGGATATTCAGGAGATGCTGATTACGCTGTTCCTGTTTATTACCGCGCCGGTCAGCGCTCACCTGCTAGCCAAGTCTGGCTTGCACCTGCGCTTGAAACACGCTGATAAAACCCAGGGCAAACCGATAGAGCTACGCGCCGAAGAGATAGGCGACAAACCGGTTCCCCACCCAGACACAGGCCACGGCTAAAAGCGCAGCACACCTGCGAAGGTCATACGATCAAAGCTTGCAATCGCGCTTAGATCATTGGCAGCGAAGCGTGGCAATCATGCTTTGGTCATTGCG
>NZ_DFBS01000012.1:152624-299673 GCF_002366715.1 Halomonas sp. UBA3074
CGAGCGAAGCGCGGCAATCTCTCGTTGAACTGAGCCTCCCGAGGCTACGATTGCCGCGTCGTAAACTCCTCGCAATGATGTGTTCTCCAGCAGGGTTACGGTGTCAAATCCTGTTGGTGATGTCCTAATAGATAGAGCACACCGTCCAGGCCTGCTGTCGATATCGCTTGGCGCGCTTGCGCGCGCACCATCGGCTTGGCCCGAAACGCAACGCCCATACCAGCTTTGGCCAGCATTTTAAGATCGTTGGCGCCATCGCCCACAGCGATGGTCTGCCCCAATGAAAAGCCTTCACGGCGGGCAATGGCTTCCAATAATTCTGCTTTACGCTCAGCGTCCACGATCGGCTCGCTCACTTCACCGGTCACTTTGCCATTTTCGATGACCAGTTCATTGGCATGCACCTCGTCAAAGCCAAGGGTTTTCTGTAAGTGCAGGGCAAAGTAGGTAAAGCCACCGGAAAGTATGGCAGTACGGTATCCCAGGCGCTTCAAGTTGGTTAGCAGACGCTCAACGCCGTCCATCAGCGGTAGCTCAGCAGCAATCTCGGCCAGCACGTTTTCATCCAACCCGGCCAGCTTGCTCATGCGCTCGCGAAAGCTGGCCTTGAAATCGAGCTCACCGCGCATGGCACGCTCGGTTACTTCTGCCACTTCGTCGCCCACGCCATGGCGGCGCGCCAGCTCGTCAATGACTTCGGCTTTGATCAGCGTCGAATCCATATCGAAACATACCAGGCGGGGCTGAACCTGATCGCGCAGATCTTCTTGAATGACGATATCGACATCCAGCGTTTCACTGAGCAACAGGGCGGCATGGCGAACAGCGTCTACATCGGCATGATCACCCGCCAATCGCTTTTCGATGCACTCAATGCCGCTGGTGCCCGACGAGCCGCCCGCCAAGCGCTGTGTACTCTTTTCCTGTAGGTCAAACTGCACCACCAGCGCATCAACCTGCGATTGGATATCCGCCGTTAAACGCGGCGCCAGTACGGTTAGGATCAAATCACCGCGTGCCATTTACGATTCTCCTGCCTCTAAACGATCTACTTTTTGAAAGCCGCGAGGCAATTTGCTGCCACGACGACCGCGCTCTCCGCGATAGTAGGCCAGATCATCGGCTTTCAACGTGAGCTTGCGCTTACCGGCATGAATCATCAGCGGCTCGTTAGCAGCCAGCACGGCGATGCCGCATACAAACTCTTCCCGACGAGCCGCTCTCGGGCCAGGAATATCGAGCATCTTGTTACCCTTGCCCTTGGACATCTCAGGTAGCTGTTCTAACGGGAACAGCAGCAGCCGCCCCTCGTTGGATACCGAGGCTACCCACAGTTCCTCCCCGTCGGGCACTTCGATCGGGGCCATCACATTGCAGCCCTTAGGCAGGCTAAGCACGGCTTTACCGGCTTTATTTTTCCCGGTGAGCGTATCAAGCCGTGCAACAAAGCCGTAGCCACCGTCAGTCGCGAGCACGAAGCGCCGTTCCGGTGGCGCCAGCATCAGCCCCGCCATTTTCGCTCCAGCAGCGACATTGGCGCGTCCGGTCACGGGCTCGCCCTGGCCGCGGGCACTGGGGAGGTTATGCGCTGAAAGGCTATACGCGCGACCGGTATCATCGAGCAGTACCAGCGGCTGGTTGGTTTTACCGCGCGCCGCCAGTTGGAAACTGTCCCCCGCTTTATAAGAGAGCCCTTCAGGATCAATATCATGGCCCTTGGCCGCGCGAATCCAGCCTTTATCGGAAAGCACCACGGTAATCGGGTCAGCACCCAATAGCTCCACTTCCGACAGCGCCTTGGACTCTTCACGCTCGACCAACGGGGAGCGACGTTCGTCGCCATGCTCTTTGCCTGCCGCGCGGATCTCTTTTTCCATCAGCGTGATGAGCTTGGCTTCACTGCCCAGCAACCCCTGCAGGTACTTGCGCTCTTTTTCCAGCTCGTCCTGCTCGCCACGAATTTTCATCTCTTCGAGTTTGGCAAGGTGGCGCAGGCGCAGTTCTAAAATAGCTTCGGCCTGGCGCTCGGAGAGGCTGAAGGTCGCGATCAGCGAGGCTTTGGGATCATCCTCTTCGCGAATAATGCGGATCACTTCGTCAAGATCGAGGTAGGCGATCAGCAGGCCTTCCAAGATATGTAAGCGGTCTTCGACTTTGCCTAGGCGGTGCTCCAAACGGCGACGCACCGTGCTACGACGGAACTGTAGCCATTCGCCCAGCATTTCTGGCAGCGGCATGACCCGTGGTCGCCCGTCCAGGCCGATCACGTTCATGTTCACCCGCACGTTTTTTTCCAAGTCGGTGGTGGCGAACAGGTGCGCCATCAATGACTCAACGTCGATACGACTGGAGCGCGGTTCGATCACCAGCCGAGTGGGCTCTTCATGAGTCGACTCATCGCGCAGGTCGGCCACCATAGGCAGCTTTTTAGCCTGCATTTGCGCGGCGATCTGCTCCAGCACCTTGGCGCCACTCACCTGATAGGGCACCGCGGTAATGACGATATTGGCTTCTTCGCGAATGTAGCGTGCGCGCAGCTTGACCGAGCCGCGGCCTGATTCGTACAGCTTACGCAGATCCGCGGGCGGGGTAATAATTTCCGCATCGGTGGGAAAATCCGGCGCGGGCACGAATTCCATTAAATCGGCAGTCGTTGCCTTGGGGTTGCGCAGCAGGTGACAGGTAGCTTCGACCACTTCCGACACGTTGTGCGGCGGAATATCGGTGGCCATACCGACAGCAATCCCGGTACCGCCATTGAGCAGTACATGGGGTAGTTTGGCCGGCAGTACCAGCGGCTCTTGCATGGTGCCGTCAAAGTTGGGTACCCAATCGACGGTGCCTTGGCCGAGCTCACCCAGCAACACTTCGGCAAACTTGGAGAGTTTGGCCTCGGTGTAGCGCATGGCAGCGAAAGATTTGGGGTCGTCGGGACTCCCCCAGTTGCCCTGCCCGTCTACCAGTGGGTAACGGTAGCTAAACGGCTGCGCCATCAGCACCATGGCTTCATAGCACGCGCTATCGCCATGGGGGTGAAATTTACCCAGTACGTCACCGACAGTACGCGCCGACTTTTTATACTTGGCGTTGGCGTGCAGCGCCAGCTCGCGCATGGCATAAATGATGCGGCGCTGAACGGGCTTCATACCGTCGCCGATATTGGGCAGCGCACGGTCTAGAATGACGTACATCGAGTAGTCGAGGTACGCTTTTTCGGTGTAGTCGCGCAGGGAGAGACGTTCGACGTCGCCCTCCGCTACTTGAATATCCATGGTCATCGGGGGTTATACCTCAATGTCTGCGAGGTTGCCGTAATCTTCCAGCCACTTTTTGCGGTCACTGGCACGCTTTTTGGCCAGCAGCATATCCATCATTTCCATGGTGCCGTCGCCTTCCGTTAGAGTGAGCTGGACGAGGCGCCGGGTTTCCGTCGACATGGTGGTTTCACGCAGTTGTAGCGGGCTCATCTCACCCAGGCCCTTGAAGCGCTGGACGTTGGGCGTGCCACGCTTGTTAGCGAGCTGCTTGAGAATGGCGGCTTTTTCGCTCTCATCCAGGGCGTAATGCACTTCTTTGCCCAAATCGATGCGGTAAAGCGGTGGCATCGCGACATAAACATGACCTGCATCCACTAGGCTTGGGAAGTGGCGCACGAACAGCGCGCAGAGTAGCGTCGCGATGTGCAGGCCGTCGGAGTCGGCATCGGCGAGAATACAGATCTTGTGATAGCGCAGCTTTTCCAGATCAGCACTGCCGGGGTCGGCGCCAATCGCCACGGCGATATCATGGACTTCCTGGGAGCCGTAGATATCGTGGGTTTCCACTTCCCAGGTGTTGAGGATCTTACCGCGCAGCGGCAATATCGCCTGGGTTTCACGGTTACGCGCCTGTTTGGCACTGCCTCCCGCCGAGTCCCCTTCGACTAAAAACAGCTCGCTCTGAGCAGGATCCTGACCGGAGCAGTCCGCCAGCTTACCGGGCAGCGCAGGGCCGGAAGTGACCTTTTTACGGGCCACTTTTTTGGCTTTTTTCTGACGGTTCTGTGCCGCACTAATGACCAGTTCGGCAATCGCTTCGGCTTGATCCACGTGGTGGTTGAGCCACAGCGAGAAAGCGTCTTTCACCACTCCCGAGACAAAGCCAGCAATGGTGCGCGACGAGAGCCGCTCTTTGGTTTGCCCGGCAAACTGGGGGTCGAGCATTTTTACCGAGAGCACAAAAGAGGCGCGCTCCCAAAGGTCATCAGCGGTCAATTTGATCCCACGAGGCAGCAGGCTGCGGTATTCACAGAACTCTCGCAGCGCATCCAGCAGCCCTGAACGAAAGCCGTTAACGTGAGTGCCGCCCTGCGGGGTGGGGATCAGGTTGACGTAACTCTCCAGCAGCGCTTCACCGCCTTCCGGTAGCCATTGAACCGCCCAATCGACCCCATGCTCGTCGTCATTGAAGTGGCCAACGAAAGGTTCGCGAGGGAGCACTTCGTAGCCGTCGGTGGCTTCGACCAGATAGTCGCGCAGGCCATCGGCAAATTCCCACTCGGTGGTGGTGCCGTCGGGTTCGACCAAGGTAACTTTTAAGCCGGGGCAGAGCACCGCTTTGGCACGCAGCAGGTGTTTCAGACGCGTGAGTGCTAGTTTGGGGCTATCGAAGTAGCTTTCGTCCGGCCAGAAACGCACCAGCGTACCACTCGCCCGCTTGGGGGCTTTGCCAATTTCATGCAGCTCTTCGACTTTCTCACCGAACTCAAAGGCCATGGCGTGGCGTGCGCCGCCGCGGGTGACTTCAACATCCAATCGGCGAGAGAGCGCGTTAACGACCGAGACGCCTACCCCGTGAAGACCGCCAGAAAAACGATAGCTGGTCGAGGAGAATTTACCCCCTGAATGGAGCTTGGTAAAGATAAGCTCCACGCCCGAAACACCGTGTTCGGGGTGCAGGTCAATCGGCATACCGCGCCCGTTGTCCTGCACTTCTATCCCGCCGTCACTATGCAGTATGACGCTGATGGCGGTGGCGTGGCCCGCGAGCGCCTCATCGACGCTGTTATCGATCACTTCCTGGGCAAGGTGGTTGGGACGTGTGGTGTCGGTATACATACCGGGACGCTTACGTACCGGCTCGAGCCCGGACAGGACTTCGATGGAACTCGCGCCGTACTGAGAGGCATCAAACTGGGTCATGTAACGTCGGTTCCCTGAAAAATCGTACTGGCAGCCATATCTTATGCTGAAAAGTGTCATTGCCGACTTGCAAAGAAGCACAGGATAGCGGAAAAGCAAAAAGCTGTATATCTAGCCATGCTTCATGCTTATTACCAGGGGCGCCGGGGATAGGTCGTAGAGGAGGTCATTTGCCATGGATGGCAAATTTAGCGCCCATGGATGGGTTCACAGCGCCTCCTCGTAGACCTGTCGCCGGATTAGCCCCGGGCTTGAATGGCTTCATTACTCCTGCTCAGCCGCCCAGAACGCTTCAATCAACCCCTTACTGGAGGCATCCATGCGCGATAGATCGCCCTCATGGTCGATGATTTTCTGGGTATCCGTGGCAATCTGCTTGCCCAGCTCAACACCCCACTGGTCAAACGGGTTGATGTCCCAGATGACCGCTTGAACAAATACCTTATGCTCGTAAAGGGCGATCAACGCACCAAGCGTCGCGGGCGTTAATTGGTCGAGCAGCACCGTGGTCGATGGCTGGTTGCCACGGTAACGCTTATGTTCGGGGCGTGGGCCATCGTCGTCTATCGCATCGTCGCCTAACATCAATACGCGTGACTGGGCAAAGCAGTTGGCCAGTGCCAGACGGTGCTGGGTTTTCAGGTGGCGCCGGGTATCCGGGTCTTCTACCTCATCATAGCGCTTGAGCGGCGCGATGAAATCGCACACCACAGGCTGGGTGCCTTGGTGCAGCAACTGATAAAAAGCGTGCTGCGCATTGGGACCAAGCTGCCCCCAGAGCACCGGGCAGGTAGAGTAGCTGACCGGCTGGCCCTGGCGGGTAACCGACTTGCCATTGGACTCCATCTCGAGCTGTTCGAGATAGGCGGCGAAATACTCCAACCGACCGTCGTAAGGCAGAATGGAGTGCGCGCGAATGTCCAGAAAGTTCACGTTCCAGATCCCTGCCAGGCCGAGCAGCACGGGCAAGTTGTCTTCCATCGGCGCTTCGGCAAAGTGCCGATCCATCTCGTGCGCACCCGCTAGGAATTCACGGAAATTATCCATCCCTACCACAAGGGCAATCGGCAAGCCGATCGTGCCCCACAGTGAATAACGTCCGCCTACCCACTCCCAGAAGGTCAATTGGTGATCCGGCGTGATTCCCCACTCACTCATTTTTTCAGGACTTGCCGAAACACCAATAAAGTGTTGGCGCACTACCAGTTCAGCGCTGATGGGGGACGCGCCATGCTGGGTCAAACGGCTCAGCAGCCATTCACGCGCCGTGTTGGCGTTCGAGAGCGTGTCGATGGTGGTGAACGATTTGGACGACAGCACGAAAATAGTGGTTTCAGGGTTCAACCGGCTCAAGTAGTCCGCCAACTGTGAACCATCCATGGTGGAGGCAAAATGCACCTCGACGGGATGAACATCGCTGGGGCGGAAATCGGCTAATGCATGGGTGACCATGAGAGGGCCTAGATCCGAACCGCCTACGCCCAGATTGACCACATGGCGAATAGGCTTACCGGTAGCGCCACGCCACTGACCGGCATGTAGGCGGCTAACCAAACGCTCCATTTGAGCCAGGCTTTCATGTACCGCCGCAACAATATCTTCCCCTTCCACCTCAAGCGTGGCATCCGCTGGCAGACGCAACGCCGTGTGCAAGGCTGGGCGGTTTTCACTAACGTTGACGCGTTTGCCGCTTAACAGTGACTCAATAGCGGAAGGCACACCCGCTTCGCTGGCCAGGGTAAACAAATGCTCAAGCGTATCGTCGTCCCAGCGCTGCTTGGAAAGGTCCAGCGTCAAACCCGCCACTTGCCGGGTAAAACTTTCCCAGCGCGATGCTTCGCTGCCAAAGAGGGTTTTCAAGTGGACGTGCTGCAGCGTCTCAGCGTGATGCTTCAACGTCTGCCACGCAGGTAGCGTATCGGGGGTAGCGTTTGTTGCTGAAGCCATATGCCGTCTCCTGTGGCGTCGATCCTTGCAGTCCGTGTCTTTGCCAGACAGGTCTGTTCTGTGTCAACAAGGGCGCGTAAACTACTCAGCCTCATTTACAATCCCGGCTTGCCCATGAGTGATGCATCTTACCGTGACGCTATCTTTTCGACACCCCTTGACCGCGTAGCGCGCTTCTCTTTCGACGAAAAAGTGGTCGCTTGCTTTCCGGATATGATCCGCCGCTCGGTGCCAGGATACGGACAAATTCTTGGCATGCTGAGCCTGATTGCCCAGCGCCACCTTCGCCATGGCGCCCATGTCTATGATCTGGGCTGCTCTCTGGGCGCCTCTGGCCTGGCATTGGCGGGCGCACTACCGCCGGACGCCTTTCGCTATACAGGGGTGGACCTGTCGCCAGCCATGGTGGCCCAGGCACGCCAGACCTTTCAACAAGAGTGCCCCGAGCATGCCATGCAGGTGGAAGAAGCCGATATCCGTGCACTTGAGTATGCGCCTTCGGGCATGATCATTCTCAACTTTACGCTGCAGTTTCTTCCTGCTGCAGACCGCGATGCGCTGTTGGCACGGCTTTATGCGGCGCTGGAGCCGGGGGGCGTCTTGATTCTCTCAGAGAAAACCGTGGATGCCGACGAGCGCGACAACGCCTGGCGGGTCGAGCGCTACCATGATTTCAAGCGTGCCAATGGCTATAGCGACCTGGAAATAAGCCAAAAGCGCACCGCCCTTGAAAACGTACTGGTACCGGATACCCTCGACGCTCTTCATGGCCGCTTGAAGCAGGCTGGGTTTCCGCGCTCGATGACCTGGTTCCAGTACCTTAACTTTGCCTCGCTAATTGCGTTTAAGGAGGGTTAAAGGTGGCGCCGTTATCCGACGATCATCGCGCGATTTATCAGGCGTTTTTGGATCAAGCAACCCTGGATGCTTCGCTAACACCCTGGCTTGCAAAGCTACCTGAGCAGTTAGCCCACGGGTTAGATCGTAACCGCCATGGCGACCTTTCCGCCTGGGAAAAAGCCGTTGCTAAACTGCCAGCGCTGCCCTCTGACAGGCGCGTGGACTTAAACAGCGATACGGTCACCGTCGACCTTGCCTTGAGTGATAGCCAGCAGCGTCAGTGCTTTAACCTGCTAAGAAAGCTTGCCCCCTGGCGTAAAGGCCCTTTTCAACTGGGTGGCATTCATATCGATACCGAATGGCGCTCGGACTGGAAATGGCAACGAGTGGCCCCGCACTTGGCACCGCTACAATATCGTAAGGTGCTCGATGTGGGTGGTGGCAGCGGTTATCACGCATGGCGGATGGCCGGGGCAGGCGCGGCCTTCGTGCTGGTCATAGACCCCTCGCCACGCTTTTACTGGCAGTTTCAGGCGGTACGCCACTTCGTCGGCGATGCCGATGGCGGAAAAACGCAGTTCTTACCGGTGGGCATTGAGGATGTGCCGGAGAACCTCGGTTTTTTCGATACGGTATTTTCCATGGGCGTGCTCTACCATCGCCCTGCGCCCCTGGAACATCTTCAGCAGTTAAAATCAGCCTTGGCGCCCGGCGGCGAGCTGGTCCTGGAAACGCTGGTAGTGGAAGGCGACGAGCAGACCGTCTTCGTGCCCGGCGAACGTTATGCGGCCATGCCGAATGTCTACTTCCTGCCTTCTTCAAAAGCGCTCTGCCACTGGCTGGAACGCTGCGGTTTTACCAATGTACGCGTGGTGGATGAAGCGGTCACTACGCTGGATGAGCAGCGCTCGACCGAATGGATGACCTATCAATCGCTGGCCGATTTTCTTGACCCGGAAGACCGTAGCCGCACCATTGAAGGCTACCCCGCGCCGCGCCGCGCGGTGATAGTGGCGAATAAGCCGGGGTTATCGCGTTTATCTTGATCGGACGCTATACCCACAAGGCCTCCAGGGATGCGGGGCCTGTCACCACCTCAGGAGAGAACACATGACTATAGCCGATAGCACCGTACCAAAGCGAAGCGAACTGGATGCCAGTCAGGGGCCGGTAGTGGTGGAATTTGGCACGCCCTGGTGCGGCTACTGTCGTGCGGCGCAGCCACTGATCAGGGAAGTGATTGATCAAACCCCTGGGGTACGCCATGTGCGAGTCGAGGATGGCAAGGGAAAACGACTGGGACGGTCATACCGGGTCAAGCGCTGGCCGACGCTGATCTTTCTTAGGGATGGCCAGGAACAGGCGCGCTGCGTGCGTCCCGAGACGCGCCAAGTATTGCAAACCGCCCTTGAGCGCATTGTGTAAAGCATGAAACGTGCTGGGGTATGACCACCACCCTATGAAAAAAGGATAAGACGCATGTCGGATAACACCGCACCGTTCTGGGAACATAAGCTGAGCGATTTTCGCGACACCGTGTCCCGCGAGCCGATGCCAGGTTGCGGCGCGGTGGCCGTGGTGAGTGCCGACCTGGGCTTGGCGCTCGTGCTCAAGGGGCTGCATCTGAGCCAGCGCCACGATGCCACAACACAGCGTCAGGCATTGATTGATGAAGGTACCTCACTTAAACAGCGCCTAGCGCCGCTGGCCCAAGAAGACGTGGCCGCCTTTGAGGCATTTATGGCAGCCGTGGGCCGGGATGAGGAGGACGCAGGGCGTCAAAGCGCCCTTCATGCGGCGGCCGATACTGCCGTTGAAGTGCCGCTGAAAACGGCGCAGATATGTGCTGCGGCGCTGGCACTGACGCAGCAGGCGGGAGAACACATCGAGCAGCAGTTTGTTAGCGACGCGCACGCTGGGGCAAGGTTGATGCATGCCTCACTGCACAGCGTGCTGCTCAACGTGGATGCCAATGCCAGGCAACTCGGCAGTGACGACGCCCGTGACAGGGCCAGGCTCTCCCGCGATGGCCTTGCTCAGCGTGCCGATGCGCTGCTGGCGGCGATCACTGGCTAGCGGCATCGATAGCAGGCCTGGAGCAGGATTTCATACAACCTACGGGCTGAAGAGATAACGTTACTTACCGCCGCAAAATCACCAGCCAGCGGCCTAGATTCATTACGCTGGCCAGCGAAGCGGCCACGTAAGTAAATGCGCAGGCGGTGAGCACATGCCGGGCGCCAGCCATGTCGGCAGGCGGCACGTACTCTTTCAACAAAGGTAGCGCGCGATTGAAGCTGGCATCGAACTCCACCGGTAGCGTCACTAGATGCACCACCGCTGCGGTGCCAAAGCTGATGACCGCCATGGCAATCACGATTGCCAAGCCCCCCGGTAAACGCGTCAACAAAAACAGAAACGGCGCAGCCATCATCAGCAAAGCACCCAGTTTTTCGGCTTTTTGAGCCACCCCTACTAACCGGCTACGCGCCAACAGCGGCGCATACCCTTGATGGTGCTGAATGGCGTGCCCCACTTCATGCGCTGCCACCGTGACGGCGGTCAGCGAGCGGCCATCGTAATTATCCGGGGAGAGCCGTACGCAGCGTGTTTCTGGGTCGTAATGATCGCCAAACTCGGTGCGCTCTACGCTGGCACCTTCAACCCCAAGACGGCGCAGCAGATGATCGGCGAGTTCTGCACCGGTGCCAGGGTAATCGTCGCGCCCTTTCGTGTGGCGCTTGAGTACCCACTTGGCCCAGACATTGGGGAGCACAAAAATGGTCAGTGCAACAATAATCAGCAGAACAACCATGGCAGCCCCTATCGACATAACCCCGTCTTCTATCACTTGACGGTTAACGAAGTCTTTTCAGCTTAGCTTTTACCATGGGAACTGAACTGGCAACAGTGTCAGACAGGATGGCGATTAAACGGGATTGTTGCGATGCTCTTCCACATCGCGCTTGACGGCCTGCAAACCATGAATGGAAATATCGCCCTGGGCATGCGCATGTTCAGCGATCAGCACGCTATCGGCAGCGAGCACCAAATCACATTGGGTGCCGACCAACTCATCGCGCAACCGCTGGATTGCTGCTTCTCTTTGGGGGTCTTTATCGACTCGCCGAATATAAATGGCTTTGATGCGGTTCGGGTAGGCTTTGACGATTTCGATATACACTTCGGGATCGTGCTGGCCGCTGTCACCAATGAGTATGCAGGGCATGTCGTGGTACAGCGTTAGCATACGATCGATCAAGTCACGCTTATGCTCTTCGGCACGCCTTGGCCAGGGGCGACGCCAGGAGATCCCCCATTCGCGCAAGAAAAGTATCGGACCGACAGGAATTCGGTTGATCTGAAAAAACGTCTCGAGCATTTCGTAAATCGCCCACGGCCCGCGTGAGACATAGAGAATGGGCCGTTCGGCACGCTCACTAACGCCTCGATAAAGCGCCTGATACAGCGACGCCACGCCAGGAAAAGCGGTACGGCGATGGGGTTTTTTGACAAATAGGCGATAAAGCATTTTGAGCTTTTCCGCCACGCCAGTGAACATGACGGTGTCATCGATATCGCTTATCACCAGCAAATCCGCTTCTGGTGGCGGCACATAAACTTCAACATGGGTACGCACTGTCGCTTGGTCTTCGCGATGGACCAAGATATCGGCGCGGTGCCAAGAGACATCGATAGGAAGTGTATGGCTGATCGGCAAGTGGACATCGAAATAGCCATCGCGATCGGTGCTCACACAAAGCTGATTATCACCAATGCGGACTTCTACCTGAGCATTGGCGAGCCCGCGGCGAAAAATGCGCCGCGCGACATCGGCCGTGTCGCGCAGCATGCCATGGCGGGGAATCGCCCGCCCCAGGGCTGCTTGGCGAAAAACCCTGCCCATTACGAATATTTCACGTTGAGAACCATAGCCGCGGTAAGGATGAACCACCATCCCCCCACGGCTACTGTCGCCTTTAATGGGTTTGGCAATGACGTGGACAAGCCTTTTGGCAAAGCTTGCCCACTGGCGCAATAGCCCCATCAAGCGTGCTGACCGGCGTGACGACCTTCTTGCAGCTCTTCGAGTAACTTGGCATTAAAGGCATCCAAGTCTTTTGGCGTACGGCTGGTGACGAGGCCACTGTCTACCACGACAGGCTCGTCCACCCACTCAACGCCAGCATTGACAAGATCCTGTGCCACGCTAGGCACTGACGTCATACGACGCCCTTCAACGACGCCCGCGTTAATTAAAATCCAGGGCGCATGGCAAATAGCCGCAACGGGCTTGCCTGCCTGGAAAAATGCTTTAACGAAACTCAGGGCATCGTCGTTAGTGCGCAGTTCGTCGGGGTTGAATAAGCCACCGGGAAGAACCAACGCGTGGTAGTCAGACTCATTGGCGTCGGCGAGGGCTTTATCGGCCTCGTAAGTATCACCCCACTCAGTTTCTGCCCAAGCGCGAATGCCCTTACCGTCGGGTGTAACGATGTGAACCTCTACACCCTCTTTCTGTAAGGCGGCACGCGGCACGCTCAACTCAGACTCTTCAAAACCAGCGGCCGCTAAAATAGCAACGCGTTTACCATTCAATGCTTGTGTCATCATGCTCTCCATTTCGTGATGATGGGTGTTTTTAGCGCCTCACTAGTGTGGCGCATACAACAACAGCGTCAAGCCTTGCTACGCAGGATTCGGGGTTAATTAATAGCCCGCTAAGCATTGTAGACAATTTTACCCGTTTCAGCGATATCGTAACCCCCCAACTGTGCTGCGCGTTCTGTAAAGCGCGCTTGATGCGCGAAGGCCATTAGCCGCTGAACCGCGGGTTCAAAATAGCTACGCCGCTGCATCACGAGGTCAAACGACTCCTCATGTAGGGGAATAAAGGCTAACTGCTGTCGATGGGCCGCGGCCTCGACCCCCAAGCCCGCATCGGCCTCGCCCTGGCCAATACTGAGCGCCAGGTCATCTTCACTCAAGGAAGCGTGTGGCGCCCAGGTAAGCGCTGAACGGTCTATACCGGCCTGTTGCAATAAGAAACCCAGCAGGTGCGCCGCGCCAGCATCAGGCTGGCGATGCGCTACGCGCACCTTCAGGCGTTTCAAGTCGTTTAGCGTTTTGATCTTCAGTGGGTTACCGGTAGGCAACAGCAACCCCTGACGACGCGTGGCCCAACGAACGATTAGCAGGTCGCGCATACCGCTCAAACCGAGCGCGTTGGGCTCATTATAGCGCTCGGTCGCTGGGTCTAGCAGATGAATGCCGGCTACCATGGCCTTGCCATCCAGCAGGCGGCGCACGCCATCACCGCTGCCTTGGCAGAGCATGGCCAAATCAGAACCGCTTTCTCTTACGGCCCACTCCAGTAAGGGGTCCTGACTACCCGCGACGACTAACGGCACCGACAAACGCTGCGCTTGGTCGCCTTCCAAGTGACTCAGCACCCATAAATCGATCTGCTGGCGTGGAAACAGCAGTTTGCCGGTAACCCGGCTACAGGGAATTTGGCCTTGGCTGACCAAGTCGTACACCTTACGCTCTTTCAGACGTAGGTAATCGGCGACTTCAGCCGTGGTCAAATAAGCGTGTCGTTCAACCATCGCAACAAACCCCTCCCTGGCAGTGGAGACCATTAATGGCGTTTACTGCATAAGACTGCATCAATTTCAGCCTAGAGTGCAATCGGTCATTTTTGGGTACATTATGCCGAAACGAACCTAATAACGACGCCAATACTCAATGCTGACTAGTGACAACGCCTTCAGCACTGCCCTCGCTCTGATTATGAGCATGGACAGCGCCCTAATCTCAATCGTGATGCTGTCGCTGCAGGTATCTCTAATGGCGGTGTTGATTGCCAGCTTGCTCGCACTTCCGCTGGGTGCCGCTCTTGCGCTGTGGCGCTTTCCGGGGCGCAACGCGGTGATCGTCGCGCTCAATGCACTGATGGGGTTACCGCCCGTCGTCGCCGGTCTTTGCGTCTATTTACTGCTTTCACGCGCTGGCCCACTGGGTGAGTGGGGTTTGCTGTTTACCCCCACGGCGATGGTCATCGCGCAAGTCATTCTCGTTCTACCGATTATCGCCGCCCTAACCCGCCAACAAGTCGAGGCACTCCACGGCGAGTATGCCGAGCAGTTGAACTCCTTCGGCTTAACGCGTAGCCGGATGATCCCTACCCTGCTTTGGGATGCCCGTTTTGCGCTCATGACCGTCATTTTAGCGGGCTTTGGCCGCGCCAGCGCCGAGGTGGGCGCGGTGATGATTGTCGGCGGCAACATCGATGGCGTGACCCGCGTCATGACGACCAGCATTGTGCTGGAAACCAGCAAAGGCAACTTGCCCATGGCGCTAGGGCTGGGAATTATTCTACTTGGACTGGTCACCATGATTAATGCGATTGCTCATGTCATCGGTGAGACGGCAAAAAGGCGGCTGGGATGACGATATATCAAGCGCCCCCCGTTGCCACGCTGCAACTGGAAAACGTCAGTTTTGTTCACCGCGGCAACACGCTACTCAAGCCGACCACACTGCAACTGGCGGGCTGCCACCGAACACTCATCATGGGCCCGAACGGCGCTGGTAAAAGCCTGTTGATGCGTCTTTCCCACGGCCTACTCACGCCCACTAGTGGCTCGGTGCACTGGCAAAGTGAACCACCGGCTCAAGCGATGGTGTTTCAACGCCCGGTGCTTCTGCGCCGCTCGGCGCTGGATAATCTCACCTATGTGCTAGCGATCAACAAAATCCCACGCCCCGAGCTAAAAGGATTATCCCGCAAAGCGCAGGCGATGAGCGCGCTTGAAAAGTTTGGCTTGGCGTCGTTGGCTAAACGGCCGGCACGGGTGCTTTCCGGTGGCGAACAACAACGTTTGGCGCTGGCGCGGGCCTGGCTGCTCAACCCGCGCGTACTGTTTTTAGACGAACCCACCTCTGCCCTCGACCCGGCGGCTATCAAAGCAGTAGAAGACGCGGTGCTTGAGTTCCATCACAGCGGTACTCGTATCGTGATGACCACCCATGATTTACATCAAGCGCGTCGTTTAGCCAACGACGTGCTGTTTTTGCATAACGGCGAATTACTCGAACATACCCCAGCCGATGATTTTTTTACGACCCCCGCTTCACCCGAGGCTGGGGCATTTATTCGGGGTGAGCTGGTTTGGTAACCCTGAAAAGCATGAACTCTGTGACTAATCAAAAATGAGCAAGGAGCAATAAAATGAAGAAATCCACCGCATTGATAACGGCAGGCGCCCTGGGTATCACTTTTAGCGGCACGCTGATGGCGGCCGATGATTACATCACCCTGGCTTCCACCACCTCCACTGAAAATTCAGGTTTGTTCGACGCGATCATCCCCACCTTCACCGAAGAGACGGGTATCGAGGTTCGTGTGGTGGCTGTCGGTACGGGTCAAGCGTTTGAAATCGGTCGCCGTGGCGATGCCGATAGCCTTTTAGTGCATGACACGGCGGGTGAAGAGAAGTTTGTGGCGGAGGGCTATGCCACTGAACGCCTCAACGTGATGTACAACGACTTCGTTATCGTTGGGCCGAGTGATGACCCGGCGGGCATCAGTGACAGTGAAAACGTCATCGAGGCCATGCAGCGCATAGCGGAAAGCGAGTCCCCGTTTGCTTCGCGCGGCGATGACAGCGGCACCAACCGCGCTGAGCTGCGTTTGTGGGAAGATGCGGGAGTGACAGCAGAGGGCGAGTGGTATCGTGAGCTGGGCAGCGGCATGGGGCCGACACTGAACACCGCGGCGGGTATGGATGCCTATACGTTTACCGACCGCGCCACCTGGGTCGCATTTGAAAATCCTCAGGATTTGACGTTGCTGTTTGAAGGCGACGAAGCGCTGTTTAACCAGTACGGCAGCCTACTGCTTTCTGAAGAGCTCCACCCAGATCTGAAACACGATCTTGCGGCTCAGTGGCACGAGTGGTTGGTCTCTGAAGAGGGACAGCAAGCGATTGCGGATTTTGAGGTAGACGGCCAGCAGCTGTTTTTCCCTAACGCTGAGTAAACCTAACCACTACTGTCATTGCGAGGAGCGCGCAACGAAGCAATCTCATACCGGCGGTGATGCTAAACCTGAGATTGCCGCGTCGCTTCGCTCCTCGCAATGACGTAGGTTACGTTCGTCGCATGTATACGTTGCAAGGAACGAACAAGTCTTTCGCCTATCAGCGGTTAAATAAACCGCTGATATCTTTGGCTTCCCAATGTGGAAAGTGCTTACGCACCAGTGCATTCAGGTCACGCTCAAAGGCCGCCCAATCGGTCGATGGCGTGACAGAGGCTGATTCACTCGCCGTCCCGCGTATCATCCCTGCCCCAACGGTAACGTTGGTCAGCCGATCAATAATGATGAAACTGCCGGTGCCTGGGCTCGTGCGGTAATCGTCCACTGGAATGGCCGCGGTCAATTCCACATCACAACGGGCAATGGCATTGAGCCCCAGCGAATGCGTCGTATGCTTTTCCAGCGTATTGACATCGATTTGGTAATCAATGGCGCTTACCTGGCCGGAAAGGTCGCGCGTTGCCAGCTTAAAATCATAAAGCTTGCCAGGGGTTAATACCTCTTCATGCATCCACACGATATCGGCTTTAAAGGTATTCGAAAGCGGTAGTTCGCTATCCGCGGCCACCAACCAATCCCCACGGGAAATATCAATCTCGCCGTCTAAGGTAACAGTGATTGCTTGGCCGGGATAGGCGGCATCAAGATCGCCATCAAACGTAACCACCCGCGCCACGGTTGAAGTTTTACCCGACGGCAACACTTTAACGGCCTGCCCGGGGCGAATAACACCGGCCGCCAGCGTGCCGCAATAACCGCGAAAATCGAGGTTCGGCCGGTTGACGTACTGCACCGGTAAACGCAGATCGCTGAGGTTCTGATCACGGCTGATTTCGACACTCTCGAGCAATTCGATCAGTGTTAGCCCTTCATAACCCTCAGTGAAGTACCAGGGCGTCTGCTCACTACGGTTGACCACGTTGTCGCCGTTGAGTGCCGACATGGGTACAAAGCGTATATCCGGCGCTTGCAGGTTGGTGGCAAAGGCGCGGTACTCCTCCACTATCTCGTTATAGCGCTGCTCAGAGAAGCCCACCAAATCCATCTTATTGACCGCAATGACTAGGTGCTGAATACCCAGCAGGTCGGCGATAAAACTGTGGCGCCGGGTTTGGGTCTGCACCCCGTAGCGGGCATCGATCAGAATAATCGCCAGGCTGGCGGTGGAAGCACCGGTGGCCATGTTGCGCGTGTACTGCTCGTGCCCAGGCGTATCGGCAATAATGAACTTGCGCTTATCGGTGGAGAAAAAGCGGTACGCCACATCGATGGTGATGCCCTGCTCGCGCTCTGACTGCAAGCCATCTACCAAGAGTGCCAAATCGACGCTATCGCCGGTGGTGCCACTGGTTTTAGACGCCTGGGTGATGGCCGCCAACTGATCTTCGAAGATCATTTTCGAATCATGGAGCATCCGGCCGATCAGGGTCGACTTGCCATCGTCCACGCTTCCACAGGTAATGAAGCGCAGCAGGTCTTTGTTTTCGTGCTCGTGCAGGTACTGCTCGATATTATCGGCGATTAAGTTGGATTGATGAGACATTTTAGAAGTACCCCTCGCGCTTTTTCTTCTCCATCGAACCCACTTGATCGCGATCAATGGCGCGGCCACTTCGCTCGCTGGTACGGGTCAGCAGCATTTCCTGGATAATTTCGGGCAAGGTGGCAGCCTCAGACTCCACGGCGCCGGTCAGCGGATAGCAGCCAAGTGTTCTAAAGCGCACTGACTTCTGTTCCGGCACTTCGCCGGGTGCTAACGGCAGGCGATCATCGTCCACCATGATTTGCATGCCATCGCGTTCGACGACCGGGCGCTTGGCCGAGTAGTAGAGGGGCACAATGGGGATCGACTCTAAGTAGATGTACTGCCAGATATCCAGCTCAGTCCAGTTAGAGAGCGGGAACACGCGAATGGACTCGCCTTTATTGACCTTGGCGTTATACACGTTCCATAGCTCGGGGCGCTGGCTCTTGGGATCCCAGCGGTGATATTTGTCACGAAAAGAGTAAACGCGCTCTTTAGCACGCGACGCTTCTTCATCGCGGCGCGCACCACCGAAAGCCGCATCAAAACCGTATTTATCCAGCGCCTGCTTGAGCGCTTGAGTTTTCATGATGTCGGTGTATTTGGCGCTGCCATGATCGAACGGGTTGATATTGGCTGCCCGGCCCTCTTCGTTGGTGTGTACGATCAGCTCCATCCCCGCTTCTTCCGCCATGCGGTTGCGGAACTCGATCATTTCGCGAAATTTCCATGTGGTATCCACATGCATCAGCGGGAAAGGCGGCGTACCGGGGTAAAAGGCTTTACGTGCCAAGTGCAGCATGACCGACGAGTCTTTGCCGATGGAATACATCATCACCGGATTGGAGAACTCGGCGGCCACTTCACGAATAATGTGAATTGACTCGGCTTCTAACTGCTTAAGATGGGTCAGACGGGCAGCGTCAGGCGCAGTGAAAGCGTCTTGCGGCGCCGCTGAAGAACGTGTTGTTGTAGCAGTCGTCTCTGAAGACCGTTCTTGTAACGACCGCTCCTTAAAAGACGATGTAGACAATTGGGTCATGGCCCCTTACCTCACAAGTACAAGCTCGTTACACACGCTGAAAGCCGTGTACGTTCAAACAGGTACGTTCAAAAATTTACGTTCGAATGTGAGTAGGGTAACGCCGCGCCGATAATAACCCAAAAGAATTAATAACTATCTTTTTATTCCTTAATCACCTAACGAGCAGATTCTGGGCGTGGCTCCCGTCAACCGATGCGCTCAATCCAGCTTTGCCATTCGCCTCCGGCCAGCTCGCTCCAGTGTAAATCGACGATGCGATAGCCAGGCCGCGATGCTTCATCAATCGCGAAATGCTCGGCGCCGGGTAAAAACTGATCCGCCATGGCGGGACAACCGTAAACGTCGATGGTGGCATCGCCGCTGCGGTGGTGTTCGGCATAGGCCTGGTGTGCATGGCCAAACAAAATGATATGAACATGCGCGTGTTTACCCAGCACGTGCCAAAAGGCGTCGCGATCCTGAAGGCCGATGGCATCCATCCACACTGCCCCGACGTCAACCGGGGGATGATGCATAGCAATGAGCGTGGGTCGGTTATCCGCCTGTAAGCGTTCCGCCAGCGTCGCTAGCTGCTTGCTCCCTAGTTCGCCATGGGGCTCGCCCGCTACTTGAGTATTCAGCAACAGCAGGCGCCAGCTACCTACCTCCACTTCCTCTACCAGTGGGCGCTCAGCGGCCATCAACGCTTGTTGGTCGTGATTACCGGCAAGCCAATACCAAGGGCAAGACAGCGCCGCTAATCCTTTGACCGCCAAGGCATAAGAAGCAGCCGACTCGTCTTGGCTGACATCGCCAGTGAAGAGCACGAGATCGGGTTGCTCAGCCACCACGGCGTTGATGACCTGTTCAAACTGCCGCCAAGGGATACCCGCGCGGGAGCGCGCTTCGGTATCCGCATAGAGATGGGCATCGGTAATCTGTACCACCCGCATCAGGGCATCTCCGGCACATCATAGGTATGGCCATGAGCAAGCCCGTGAGCCAACCATTCGCCCAGGAAACGGTTGAGCTGCAGTTTCTCATCAGGCTGATGCATTCGCGCATTGGGGTACCGGTAGCGACCGCTGAAATGACGCTCGCGCTGGAAGTCGGTCACTTCCGCCATGCGTACGTCATGGTAGAGGTGTACGCGCATGCGCGGCCCTTCGATGACGGTATCAAGCGGGCCAGTTTGTGACACATCCACCATGGTGGTGTAAGGCGCCTGCTCCTGGATATAGAGGTGCAAATCACCGAAATGCTGTTGATCACCGTGCAGGGCGATATCACGGCGCTGGCCGGCCTCCATGTCGCCCATCAGGCGCACCAAACGTAAATAGTTGGCGCTGCACTCCCCTTGGAGCGTTTTTAAATCGGTGACATAGGCCGTTCTCGCCATGTTCACTCCTCGTTTATTTCGCTTTGTGTCGACGCCCGCTGTGAAGCGGCGCGTAGTGAGGCTCGTTGGTTATTAAGCCAATGTAGACCAATCAGGCACATGGCGTTGTCGAGTCGTCCTTGCGTCAAGAGTTCCCACGCATTGGCAAACGGCATGACGTGTACCCGTATATCCTCATGCTCTTCATCTAAGCCATGAATACCGCCAAGCCCATGACAATCTACCAAACCACAAAAGAGCGTCACTTGCTCGTTGCAGGCACCGGGACTGGGGTAATAAGTATGAAGTTTGGTCAGTTCGGTCACTTTACAACCGGCTTCTTCCCATGCTTCGCGACGGGCCACGTCTTCCAGCGTCTCGCCCTTTTCCACCAGGCCTGCCACAAGCTCAAGCTTCCAGGGAGAAACCGCGTCATCAATGGCGCCTGCGCGAAACTGTTCGATCAGAACCACTAAATCCCGTTCGGGGTCGTAGAGCAGCACGCCAACCGCGTCGAAGCGAGTGTGTACTTCACGTCGCATGGGCTCGCTCCAACCACCTTCAAACAGGCGGTGACGAAGCTCTAACGCTTCGAGTCGAAAAAAACCTTGATGCAGAATTTCACGCTTGAGCAAATCGACATCACTGCGCTTCAATAAGGGAACGCTCAGCGACGTATGCCGAAAAGGGGCCTCCCGCGATGGAGAGTATTGAGCTGCGTCGTGCTCGGAGTTGGTCGCCATTGGGGCACTCCCGGTGGTGATATCGCCCTATTATCAGTGCTTGCCACCGGGAATGCCAATCCAGTGAGTGGATTACAACTGATTGAGCAGCGTCTCGGCATCGCGGCGTAGCGCTTCATCCGAGACTTGCCGGCTCGCGCGCGCGTTGCCATTCACCGCTCGCTGGGCGTGTTCGCGAGCTGCCTGCTCATTGCCCTCCTCTTTCAAGAAAGCGGCGTAGTAGTAGTTAACATCAATACCGTCCGGACGGATTTCCAAAGCTCGCTGAAACATGCGTTCAGCCGTCTCGCTGTTGCCGAAACCGAGTGGCCGCCCAGGCGCCCGGTCATAAAGCGCACCAAGCGTTACGTAGGCAGAACCGTTCAATCCTTGCGGGTCGATCTCAATCGCTTTTTCCAACGCGTCGCGCGCATCGCCAGCGGTTCCCAAGGCGCCCAAACCGCCTCGTTCACGTGCGTAAGAGGCCAGAATAATGCCCTGCCATACCAGCACATCCGCTTCGTCTTGGTGCTCTTCAACCAATTGCTCTACTTCGCCTGCCAGCGCTTTCAATGTACTTTCTCGCTCATTCGTGGGCATGTCCGTCACGGTGTGCTCCCAGCGGTTTTTCAGCGAAAACAGCTCACCTTCGAAGGCGGTCGCGGTTAACGGAGAAAGCACGAGCGCCGTACCCACGGCAGCGGCGATCAACGAACGTGATAGAGAGAGGGGTAAAAATGAGAGAGTACGCATAAAGGCTCCTGAATTATTGTTGTCCAACGAGACCTACGTTTGGCGGGTCTCTTCACCAATATAGCAAAAAATGTAACAAACGTTTGAATGATTCGCTCGGTGTATCTTGCTTGGTATGCATCCCGCAATTGACGTAAGGTAGATAGCTCGAAATAGGATAGGGAATTGGTAATGAAAGGCCGCAACATGACCCGCTGGCGCGATCCAGCCAAAGATCCGCGCCAGGCCCCCAAGAGCAATCTGATTACCGCGGAAGGGGCGGCTCGCTTGCGCGCTATCTTGGATCACCTGTTAAGGGTCAAGCGCCCGGCCATCACTGCCAAGGTCGGTGAAGCCGCCGCGCAGGGTGACCGCAGTGAAAACGCTGATTACACGTATAACAAAAAAGAGCTCAACCGTGTGATCGCACGTATCGGTTATCTCACCAAGCGGCTGGATGAGCTACAAATCGTCGATCGCCTTCCCGCCGACACCAGCAAGGTTTTTTTTGGCGCTTTTGTTAACTTAGAAGATGAAAATGGGGAAGAGGTCCAACTTAGAATCGTCGGCCATGACGAGATCGATACCAAAAAACGCTGGATCAGTATCGATGCTCCCATGGCCAAGGCCCTGCTGGGTAAGCAGATTGGCGATGAAGCGAAAGTACTCACCCCCAATGGCGAGATGTTCTACACCATTACCGCTCTCGACTACCGGGGCTAATCGTTTAGCGCCCTGCCCGGTGAAAATACGCCAGCACGCCTTCAGCTGACCATCCGAATGTGACAAGCGTTTAAGAAAACATTCCAAAGCGTTTCATGAATCGATCGAGATCATAGCCTTGATAACCTGATGGGCAGGGTCACACCATTGAGGCATGCGGGCAGGCACATCGGCGAGTGGGGCGCGATGAGTAATCATCGCTTCCGCGTTGATCGCTCCGCTCTCCATCAGTGACACCACGCACTCAAAATCCTCACGCGTCGCATTACGGCTGCCAATCAGGGTCAACTCTTTCTTATGGAACTCAGGATCGCTAAACGTAATATCAGCTTTCACCACACTCACTAACACATAGCGCCCGCCATGGCCTGCAAGATCGAACCCATTCTGCATGGCGTGAGGATTTCCGGTGGCGTCGAACACCGCGTCTGCCAGTGCCCCATGATTGCGCTCGCTGATAAGTGCCATCACATCGTCTTCGTTGGGGTTAGCCACCGCATCGGCCCCTAATACATCTCGGCAAAAAGATAACCGCGATGAGTTAGTGTCTACCATCAATGTACGGGCACCGCGGCTTTTAGCTACCTGCAGCACGCCCATACCAATTGGGCCTGCGCCAACGATCACCGCCAACTCATCGGCCTCTAGCGCGCTGCGTCTGACCGCGTGAGCACCAATCGCCATGCACTCCACCAGCGCCAGCTGATCGATACTCAGCGTGTCCGACACCACGAGATGGGTGGTGGGAACAGCAAGATAGTCCGCCATTCCACCGTCCCGGTGTACGCCAATCACCTGCATGTTCTGACAGCAGTTGGTTTTGAGCTGCTGGCAGGCGCGGCATTCACCGCAATGCAGGTAGGGAATGACGTACACCTGCTGGCCAAGCAGAGGAGTATCGTGCTCATCAGCCACTTCGACGATCTCACCGGCAAGCTCATGCCCTAGTACCCTGGGGTACTGAAAATAGGGCTGATTGCCACCGTAAGCATGAATGTCCGTTCCGCAGATGCCGATACGTTGGATTTTCACGACAGCGTGCCCCGCAGTGCACGCGGGGCGGTCAGCATATCGTAGCTCAAGATGGTGCGGTTCTGAACACACAAGCACTTGCATTGACCTAACCTCCTGCCCGCGCTTACGCCTGAACAACGCGCTGCTGTTGCTCACCGAGCCCCTCAATACCCAAGCGCATCTGTTGTCCTTCGCGAAGGTAAACAGGTGGTTGCTGACCCATGCCAACGCCAGGGGGCGTACCGGTCGAGATGACATCGCCAGGCTGCAGGCTCATGAACTGGCTCAAGTAGCTGATCAGAAAAGGCACTTGATACACCATCGTGCGCGTACTGCCATCCTGGTAACGCTTGCCGTCCACCTCCAGCCACATACTCAATTGATGGGGGTCAGCCACTTCATCCCGCGTTACCAACCAAGGGCCTAAGGGGCCAAATGTGTCGCACCCTTTGCCCTTGTCCCAGGTACCGCTACGCGCTAACTGGAACTCGCGCTCAGAGACGTCATTAACCACGCAGAACCCTGCGACATGCGACATCGCATCGGCTTCATCAATGTAACGGCCGGCCTTACCCACAACGACGCCCAACTCTACTTCCCAATCGGTCTTCTTTGAGCCGCGTGGAATCTCCACATCGTCATTGGGGCCACAGATGGCGCTGGTCCATTTGTTGAAAATAACCGGTTCTGGCGGCACCTCGGCGCCGGTTTCCGCGGCGTGGTCTGAGTAGTTGAGGCCAATACAAATAAACTTGCCGACCCGACCCACACAGGGCCCCAAACGCACATCCGCCGCTACCTCAGGCAGGGCAGAAATATCCGTATCACGCAGTGTCTGCAGCGCTTCATCGCTCAACAGATCACCGGCGATATCGTCAATGATGCCCGAAAGATCACGCACCTTGCCCTGGCTATCGAGAATGCCCGGCTTTTCCTGACCAGACGCTCCAAAACGTAAAAGCTTCATAGTGTTATCCTTTTTAAAGAATCAGTTTGCCCAGCCGCCATCGATGAGTTGCGCGGTACCAGTAATAAATTGGGCGTCGTCACTGGCCAGAAAAGTGGCTAACGCTGCCACCTCTTCCACCCGCCCCAGCCGGCCCATTGGCTGGCGAGCCACGAAAGAAGCCAATACCTCAGCATCGCTACGCCCCTCTTTGCGCGCCTGCTCTGCAATACGCTGCTTTAACGAGGGCGAGTCGACAGTACCCGGGCAGATGGCGTTGCAGCGAATACCTTGAGTCATGAAATCTGCAGCAACCGATTTGGTGAGACCAATCACTGCCGCCTTGGAAGTACCATAAGCACAGCGGTTAGCTACGCCTTTAACGCTTGAGGCCAGAGAAGCCATATTGATAATACTGCCGCCCCCATTCACCAGCATGCCCGGTAAAAAAGCCTGCAAGGTATGAAACATCGAGGTGACATTAAGATCCAGTGAGCGCTGCCAAGTGGCTTCATCGCACTCGAGCACAGATCCCCCTGCCACCATGCCCGCACAGTTGAAGAGGATATCCACATTAGGCAGAGAGCTAGCCAGTTCATGAATCGCTTTGCTGTCCGTGACATCCAGACAATAGGCTTCAACGCCCTCCACACCTTCTAGCGTGGCAATATCGATATCTACTGCAAATACGCGTGCGCCTTCAGCTACAAAGCGTTCGGCGGTAGCGCGTCCAATGCCATTCGCAGCGGCGGTGACCAGTGCATTTTTGTTGTTGAGTCGCATCATGTGGCACATCCGTGGTAGCGGCATGACCCAGAATGGTAGGCACATGCCTAGAGTCGTAACATCTGACTGTATGATAGCTTGACCAATAAATCGAGTATGGACGAGCAACTTTGGCCCTGGCAAGCTTACCTGGGCCAAATAGCGGCTTAAGAAGTCTCATTTATAGTAGAAGTTGATTGACGGCTGGGGCTAGCGGCTGAGTTGCTTTGCTGTGTATACCTTGAAGCGGCGATTATCCGCCAAGATATGAAAATCTTGAAAAGCGCGCTGTAAGTGATCGGGGTAAGGCAGAAACCCGTTCGCCACAATCACCAGGCGCCCGCCGGCGCTTAAATGTTCAGGCGCTTGGCTAATCAAGCGCTGGCTTGGGCCATAGCTGATATCGCGCTCTTTGTGGAAGGGGGGATTGCTAATAATCCAGTCAAACTGCTCATCCTCAAGCGCGCTAAAGACATCGCTAACGAGTACTCGCCCCTCGAGCCCATTCGCGGCTAACGTGCGTTGACAGGCTTCTATCGCAAAGGCACTAATATCCACGGCGGTCACAAGGTGGCCACGCTGGGCCAACCAAGCGCTGACAATACCGTCGCCACAGCCCATATCCAGTACTTTGAGCGGTTTTTTCGGCAAGCTATCCTCAATGCTTGCCAACATTAACAGCGTACCTTCATCGACTTTGCCATGGCCAAAGACACCGGGATGGCTGACCAAGGTTAAACCCAGCGCTTCAATGTTTTGCCAAGCGTTATCACTAGCTGAATCTAACGCAATGGTATGGGTGGCAAAGAGTGAACAGCGACGCGCGTTGTCGCGCTTGTCCCACGTCATTCCCAGCTCATCCAACATCTTGGGAACGCGCTTGATCCCCCCCTGATGCTCACCAACAATCTCTAACCGGGTGCCGCTAGGTAGTTGTTCACATAGCCACTTCAACCACCAGAGACCTAACTGATGAGCTTTTGGCCAAAACAGCACTACTTCTTTTCCAAATGACTCGCCTGCGGCCAGGTCAAAAGGTGTGTAGGCTTGCTTGCCCTTTGTCTTCCATTCATTTAACACCGCCAAATCACCGCTCACTACTCCCGCTGACTGATCAATGAGCCAGCTATCCACAGGCGGGCCTACGACCCACAGCGCTGCGTACTTATCGTTTTGGCGCGCTAGTAATTGACACGCAGGGGCTTGGGCACTCATTCAGGGCTCTCCGGTTTCGTTAAGGTGTAAAGTAGGTAACGCCCCAATCGCCAGTGCGGGTCTTGGCGACAGTACTGTTTCTCTAGCGCCAATAGCGTTTCTTTTTCTAAAGGCGTTGCGGGGGGATGGCGTAAGTAATCTTGGAACACTCGGATGCCAGCCACGGCCTCTATTTTCAGTCCGTTGACTGCGCTCCACTGAGCAATATCGGCATGGGTAACCGGTGAAATGGGCGTTAAGCGCTGCCGTTTTCCTTTCCCCTCCAAACGATCACTCAACGCCTTTTCAAGATTGCCTTTGATGGCATTAGAGAAGCGCAGTGCATCGCGATTAAACACCATCAGGCTTAGCTGGCCGCCTGGCGCCAGTAAATCGCTCAAGGTAGCCAGGGCAGCCTGTGGGTTTCCCAGCCACTCCAACACGGCATGACACGCTATCAACGACCACGGCCCTGGGGCTTGCTGGGGAAGCGCCTGCAAAGGCGCCTGTAGATAAGTAATAGAGGCGTGAGGAAGCGGTGCTTCATCGCGATGCCATTGCTGGGCGTAACTGAGCATGTCCTCGGAAGGCTCCGCCATGGTCACCCTGTGCCCATGCTTGGCAAACCACGCCGTTTGTTGGCCCAAGCCACCCCCCACATCGAGCACGTGCTGGTCGCTTAAGCTCAACAACTGGGGCAACAAGTAGTCGAGCATGACCAACCGAAGCTCTCCCCGGGGAGCCTGATAAAGGGAACGTGAGAACTTATCGGTCAAACCATCGAAATATCGATCGCCAGCCGGGGTCAGCGCGTAGTTTGCCGTTTCATGGTTAAAGGACATGCCGCTTTTATCGCTTTGCAAGAAAACGCGCAGTTTACCTGATTCGATCTGCGCAGCCGAATAGCATTAATACGCCTTCTGCATATAACCAAAAGCTATTAAAGAATAACTATATATGATAAAAACAAATATAGAATTGATTTGCAAAAAGGCGGCAAATCATAGCTAATTGGCCAAGATATAAGCACTTTTCGCGCTGGAGAGGGGGGGGTAAACAACTACTTGTAAGTCATCACCTACACAAAAATTACTATTCGCATAACTAATAGGGTGAATATGACATGACTATTAATAAAACCGCAAACCAAAATGCGACTAGCCAAATAATAAAATCACTGCTCCATAAAGATCATACAATTTCTATCTTTTCAAAAGAAGCCGCTTACGCCATTGAGGCGACGGCTATAGCCACCGATTTAGAGAATGGAAAATTAACGTTAGCCATACACTACACAGGCGCCTCTTTATCTCCCTATTTAAACCAAAATACTATTTGCTTTGATATTGAAACCTTTCACCAGACAACGGGCGAAGAGGAACAAATTTATAATATCGAGCACGTGCCTGCAAATGTCACTAAAATAAATACGTTTACGTATCATTTAGAGTGCCAGCTTCCCAACTCTCTTTTTGCCTCGGATAACCGCGGCGCTTTACGTGTCCCTTTTATTCTTGGCATGCAGGCGCGTGTTTATCTTACTGTCTTTCAGCATGAGCTGAGTGTGGAAGGCAAGATACGCAATCTTTCCGTCGGAGGCTGCTTAGTTTACATCAGCCTTGAAGATAGCATGGCCCTAAGCATTAATCAGACACTGCCCAATGTGGCACTCGAGTTCCCCAACGGGGACACGTTTAGTGCTGAGGGATGCATACGTCACATGCGGCCTTTTGGAAGCCATGGCTACGCAGCGGTTGGTATTGAATTCATTAACATGCCAGCTACTGTGACAGAAACGCTCTTTCATTATGTGTCCGAAACGGAGTTCGAAGCTGCCTTTCGCTCAGGGCTACAAGAGAACGCTTCACGGGCCAAGTCACGCCTTTTCATCGCCGATGCGAAAGAGAAAAAAATGCAGCAAAAAGCTGAACGGGAGCACACAAAAAATGCCCAGCAATCCCCTCTCCTCCGGGGCGTATTGGAGATAGCCCATCAGCTCCAAGTGATCCTCATGTTCATTAAAAATAAAAATGTGTTTCCCGAGGAAAGTTTATACGAATGTGTCGATAGCCTGCTCTACATGATCAATCAAAATCGCAAAGCGCTGCAGTATGCACTTGCTTTTTTACATAACGAACCCGAATGGGTGCGACATTCAATCCAGGTGGGTAGCCAACTGGCGATGATATTGATAACGCGCGACCCCCACGCGCCACAAACCCGCGAAGCACTGGCGGGCGCATTGCTGCATACCATGGGCAAACCGTTATTGATTAGCGAGCAGCTTCCGTCACTAAAAGTGCATATGTCGCCACAGCAAACAGAAATACTCAAAGGCCATGTCAACGCGCTAACCGCCAAGCTCTCCACCTTAGAATGGCATCCCAGCCCCACCTGTCAGGACATTATCGAAAATGCGAACGAGCGTCTTGATGGCAGCGGTTATCCAAACGGTAAAACCAAAGAGCACCTGTCAGAGCGCGTGCGATTAATAAGCGTTCTGAAAGTAATCAACAAATTGACCTACGAACGAAACAGCCAACAACCGCGGCAACCGCTGGATGCCTATCGCTGGGTAAACGAACAATCGTCTCAATACGAAAAATCCATGTTAGTAGAATATATTCAGCACTTTGGCCTTTATCCCATTGGCAGTTTGGCACGCTTCTCTAACGGTTTTTTAGCCTGGATCATGGATGTAGACGCCAAGGGCATGCCTTGCAAAGTCAACGTGATTAAAAATTTGTCCTTTAAGGATACCTCCATTGATACCGTGCTTGAGAGCGGTGACTTCACCCAAATTGGACGGTTAGAGGGGACGGTTAATCCCTCCGATTATGATATTCATTTGGCTAAGCAAGCTTAAAGGCGCAGGGCGTATTGATATTGCGTCGTCCTATGCTCAGAATGGAAACGTTCCCATTTTCCAGTATAGCGATCTGAATGACCCTACCAAGCGCTTCGCGACGTTCCACTATCCTTGAAGTCGCCCGATTAGCGGGCGCTTCCAAAACCAGCGTTTCGCGCTATTTTGGCGATGAACGTGAGCGGCTGTCGCCTGCCCTTCAGGCTCGGATCGCCCACGCAGCCAGCACGCTAGGCTATCAGCCCAATCAAATGGCGCGGGGGTTAAAAGGGGGGCGCTCTACCCTCATCGGTATGTTGGTCGCTGATATTCGAAATCCTTTTTCCGTGGCAATAACCCACGGCGTCGAGCAAGCATGTCGTCAGTATGGTTATTCACTATTGGTCTGTAATACCGACAACGCCCCTGAACAGGAGCGCCAACATTTAGCGCTACTCGGCGCGTATCAAGTGGCCGGCCTAGTGGTTAACGCCGCGGGAAGCCCTGAACGCCAGCTCCATTCATTTATCAGCCAAGGCACACCGGTGGTGCTGCTTGACCGTGAAGTCGGTCATATCGACGCTGACGTCGTTGGCCTCGACAATCATCTGGCTATCGACAGCGCGCTCGATCATCTAGCGGCTCAGGGGTATCTGGCGGTGCTTTACGTCAGCGAAGCGCCCGGCCAGTCCAGCACTCGTCAGATACGTCTAAGCCGCTTTACCCAGAGCGCCCAACAACGTGCGCTTAGCCATGCAACGCTACTGCTGAGCACACTTGATGAGACCGACGCCCTTAAGACACTAAGCCAATTTTTAGCCGCACACCCTCAGCACGCCTGTGCTGTGCTATGCGGCAACGGCACTGCGACCTTGGCCGTCACGCGCTTTTTTCAGACGTTGGGATGGCCACTCGGCGAGGTCGGTTTAATGGGCATCGATGAACTCGACTGGTGCGAATTAGTCACGCCTGGCATTACCACGCTAGCTCAGCCCACCGATGCCATTGGTAAAGCGGCGATAAGCTGTTTGAGACATAAGATTGCCCCGCTAATCTCGCCTCAGCCAACCACACTGAGTTTTGCCCCCAGTCTCATCGAGCGCGGTTCCACCCGGCGTTAGCATTTTATGAACGCCCTAGCTTCATAAAAATGGCAGAAATGGTATCGTTCCCATTCACCAACGATCAACAACACCAAGAGATCACTGACCATGCCCCACCCCTCGACCCACCCACCCGAAATCCTCACTTTTGGCGAAGCCATGACGATGTTCGTGGCAGATTCTCCCGGCAAGCTTTGCGACATTGAGCATTTTCAGCGCCGAATTGCCGGTGCAGATACCAATGTGGCCATTGGCCTAGCGCGGTTAGGGTTTCATGTTGGCTGGTTAAGCCGTGTAGGCAGTGATAGCTTTGGCGACTTTATTCGCCATACCTTGGAAAACGAAGGGCTTGACTGCCGCCATCTTCAAACGGATACCCAACACCCCACGGGGCTACTGTTCAAAGAGCGTGCTCTGGACGGGGCCGATCCCAAAGTAGAGTATTTCCGGCGCGGCAGCGCGGCCAGCCACCTCAACGCACAAGACGCTGACGGGGTAGACTTTGCCGCGTTGCGCCATGTTCACGCGACGGGCATTCCACCGGCGCTTTCGGCCACCGCCCGAGCACTTGCTTACCATGCCCTTGAGCGTGCGCGAGCCAGTGGCGCCAGCATCTCGTTTGACCCTAATTTACGTCCCAGCCTTTGGGCCAGTGAAGCTGATATGCGTAAAACGCTCAACGCGCTCGCCGCTCTATCGGATTGGGTGCTGCCGGGTCTCTCAGAGGGGCAATTGCTGACTGGGCAAAAGACGCCTTACGACATAGCAGGCTATTATTTGGATCAAGGCGCCTCGGCGGTCATCATCAAACTAGGGCCGGAAGGTAGCTATTATCGCGGTCACCTGGACGGGCAAGATGCGCACTTTACGGTTGAAGGTTGTCATGTCGCGGAAGTGGTGGATACCGTTGGAGCCGGTGATGGTTTTACCGTTGGTGTGATCAGCGCGCTTCTCGATGGTTGTACCGCACGTCAGGCGGCTCAGCGTGGCAACCTGGTCGGCGCGCAGGCCATCCAAGTGGTGGGAGATATGGAAGGGCTACCAAACCGCGAGCAGTTACAGGCGCTTGAAGCCGGCCAGCCGTGATGAGTGCTTAGTACGCTCTGTGATGCTTTCAATCAGCGTTTTACAACCTGGAGATAACAATGAAAAAACGTCTAGTGGTTCAAGGAAGACTCAGCGACGCGCAGCTAGCGACGCTTAACGACTTGTTTGATGTGAGCGTGTTACCCAAAACGACAGCGCTAAATGACCCAGACAACCACGCCCTGCTGGCGGAAGTGCACGGCATTATCGGTTCCGGCCTGGCAATCACTCCCCAGCTATTGGACGCAGCGCCCAACTTGGAAGTCATCGCGACCATCTCGGTGGGCTACGATAACCTTCCCGTCGAAGAGCTGACCAAACGCGGCATCATGCTGTGCAACACGCCTGATGTGCTCACCGAAACCACTGCCGATACGGGCTTTACCCTCGTCATGGCGACGGCACGCCGGGTGGTTGAGCTAGCGGAGTGGGTGAAAGCCGGTAAGTGGCAGGCAAGCATTGGCCCCGCCCTGTTTGGTAGCGATGTACACGGCAAAACCCTAGGCATGATTGGCTTCGGCCGTATCGGCCAGGCCGTTGCCAGGCGGGGTGCTCTGGGGTTCGGTATGAAAGTGCGCTACTCCAACGCCTCTCCCAAGCCCGCATTGGAACAAGAGCTCGGCGCTGTGCGCTGTGAACTCGATGAACTACTGGCCGCGTCCGATTTTGTCTGCGTCACCGTACCGCTGACCGCCGACACCGAACGGCTGATCGGCGCCCAACAGTTTGCGCTCATGCAATCTTCTGCCATCTTCATCAACATTGCCCGCGGCAAGGTGGTCGATGAGAGCGCGTTGATTAACGCCCTCGAAAACGGCGTCATTCAAGCGGCCGGACTCGATGTTTTTGAGCAGGAGCCGCTTCCCGCTTCGTCTCCCCTGCTTAACATGCCTAATGTGGTGGCACTCCCCCACATCGGCTCCGCCACCCACGAAACCCGCGACGCCATGGCCCAGCGGGCAGTCGATAACGTCCGTTTGGCACTGCAGGGTAAGAGACCGATCAGTCTGGTTAACGAAGAGGTTAATCAATGAGTTCAACCCGCAATGCTCCCACCCACTTCTGTCTTCTGTTCGACTGCGATGGCACCTTGGTCGATAGCGAGATCCTTCTCGCCGAAGTAATGGGCACTATCCTTCCCGAATTCGGCCTTTCCTTCTCAGCGCAGCAGTATATGGAGGAGTTTCGCGGCGTACGCTTCCACACCATCGTCAAAACGCTCGAACAGCGCTTTCAGGCGCTGGCGGAAGGTGATTTTTCGATGCTCGAAGCGGGTATGCGAACCCGTATGGAAGCACGAATGCGCGCGGAATTAGTGGCTATTGCGGGCATTCCCGATGCACTGGAACAGCTAAGCCGCTACCCAAAAGCCGTGGTCTCTAACGGGCCTGAACGCAAAATTCGCTGCGCCCTGGAGAGCACCGACCTGGGGCATCACTTTCAAGGTCAATTGTTCAGCGCTTATACCCTCAATGTATGGAAGCCAGACCCTGAACTGTACCGTAAAGCAGCGGCCGCCATGGGGTTTGCGCCCCACCACTGTATCGTGATCGATGATGCGGCGGTGGGTGTAGAAGCCGGCTTGGCGGCAGGCATGCACGTCATCCATCTCAATCACTTCCCCAGCGAGGAGAGCACGCCCGACGGCGCAGTGAGTATTCACCACGCCAACGAGCTACCAGCGGTCATCCAACGCCTATCGACCGCCGTTACCGCCTAGCCGCAAAAACGAGCAAAGCGATGATTAAAAGCAGGTCGCCATGTGCTCTTTCACGTTCAGGGCGTCATCGACCAGCAGCAGTTGGCGCCACTTATCGAACGTCAGGCAGGGGTGGGAGGCACCAAACGCAACGATGTCACCGATCTTAACGTCGTGGGCATCGTCGGACAGTCGCACGAAGGTGTGCTGATCCATGATGTGAGTGACTTCCCAGCCAGCCACTGATAGCCGCTGCGCTGGCGTGCCAGCTTCCCGGTAGCGACGCAGGGCAATGGGTAGTTGGTCATGACCAATATCGCGTTTACCTAATGCCACGATGGCGAGCCCAGGTTCGGGCAGCGACTGCACCTGGGCAAAGACTTCAAGCGCAGGCTCGAGCCCCTGGTGCAAGTCGGGCCGACGGTTCAACACGGCGGTCTGCGCCTCGCGGTACAACCCATGGTCGTGTACCACATAGCACCCCGGCCTTAAGACGGGCGTGAAGCTGCCCTGCAGTGGCGCACCGTCAAAGGCTTCGGCAATTACATCGTACCAGGCGGAACCTGATGCGGTGACAATCGGCTTGTCTTCAGCAAAGCGCCCTGCCGCTTCAAGCGCTACGGCAACCTCAACCAAATATTGCGCATAGGCGCGGATACCGGCCTCAGGGTTATCCCCATGCACGACCCCTTCGTAGCCTTCCAAGCCTGCCAGCAAGAGTGCAGGCGCATCAGCGATGGTCTCGGCAAGCGAAAGAATCTGCTGCTGAGTACGGCAACCACACCGCCCCCCGGTCACGCCCACTTCAATCAGCACCGACAACGTCAATCCCCGCTCAGCAAAAAAACGCCCAAGCTGACGCACGTTCTCCTGACTATCGACCACGCAGTAAAACGACGCCCCTTGCTCGACCAAGCTCGCAATAATGGCCATATTGGCCTGACCGACGAGCTGGTTCGCCATCAGCAGACGCGTAACCCCCTTCGCAAAAGCCGCACGACACTGGGGAGCCGTTGCCAACGTGATTCCCCAGGCACCCGCCTGAAGCTGACGTTGGAAAAGCGCTGGCGTCATGGTGGTTTTGCCGTGGGGGGCCAACTGAGCCCCGTGGGCGTCGGCAAATCGCTGCATCCACACCAAGTTATGTGCAAGCGCCGCTTCATGTACCACGGCTGCAGGCAGGCTGACGCCGGACAACAGGCTGGAGCTGATCTCCACGCCGCCTTTATTTACGGCTATTTGCTTTGAGCACATATCTCTCCTAAGAAGCCGTTAACTGCCGAACCGCCAGCTCTACACCGCGAAGCTCAGCCAAACCGCGCATCCGCCCGTAGAGAGGATAACCCGGTGCCGTATTACGCTGTTGATCATCAATAACCTGATGGCCGTGATCAGGCCGTAGCGGCAACCGCGCCCCACCCTCTCGTTTACGTCGCCGCTCTTCATCCACCAAGGCATGTATCACTCCCACCATATCCACATCACCGGCTAGGTGCGGCGCCTCATGGAAAGAGAGCGTATCCGCTTCGCGCTGGGTAGCGCGCAGGTGAATAAAATGAATATGCTGGGCAAAATGACGAGTCATGGCTACCAAATCATTATCTTCACGAACGCCGTAAGAGCCCGTGCAAAGCGTCAAACCGTTAGCGGGGCTAGGCACGCAATCGATAACCCATTGAGCATCCTCACGCGTCGACACCACTCGTGGCAGGCCCAATAGCGGCCGCGGCGGATCATCTGGATGAATCGCCATACGAATGCCTATCTCTTCTGCCACCGGAATCACCGTCTGCAGAAAGTAGTTAAGGTTTTCTCTTAACCGAGCCGCATCAATATCCGCGTACTCTGCAAGCACCCTGCGAAACTGTTCAAGGGTGTAGTGCTCTTCGGCACCCGGCAGCCCAGCTATCAGTGTATTGACTAATTTGTCACGGCCAGCGCTATCTAACCCATCCAGGTGGCGGCGCGCCTGAGCTTTCTCTTCATCGCTATACGCTTGCTCAGCCTCTGGCCGCTGCAGCAGGTAAAGATCAAAAGCGGCAAATGCCATCTGATCAAAGCGCAGCGCCAAGGCGCCGTCGGGCAGCTCGTAGGTCAAGTCGGTACGCGTCCAATCCAGTATCGGCATAAAGTTGTAGCAAACGGTGTCGATACCGCAGGCCGCCAAGTTACGCAGCGTCTGGCAGTAGGTAGCAATCAGGGTATCTCGCTCGGGTAAGCCTTTTTTGATCGACTCATGCACCGGCACGCTCTCCACCACCGACCACGTCAGGCCAGCCGCTTCGATCATTTGCTGACGTTCATGAATTGCCTCAACCGGCCAAACCTGATCATTAGGCACTTCGTGCAGTGCCGTGACGATACCGGTTGCGCCTGTCTGGCGAATCTCTTCTAGCCGAATGGCATCATTAGGGCCAAACCAGCGCCAGGTATGCTCCATGGTGATTTCCTTTTTGTTAGTTGCGCTCAAGCGCCGCGATCGCCCCATTCAACCCGTCTTGGGCCAGCGTTTGATACGCCGCGAGTACGGCCTGTGCAAACGCCTTATCGGCTGCCAATGCGTTAGGCACCACATCTTCCATGGCTAAATAGGCTGCCACCAGCGCGCGGGGATCGGCGCTATGGGTATGGTGTAAATCAGCAAAGCGTTTGGCTAAGGGGTCATCGACGGGGTAGCGATTCCCTTCTAAGTCTTCGCCAGCGGTGTAGCGAATCCATGCCGCCATTCCCAGTGCCACGCAGAGCGATGTTTGCCCAGCAGCACTTCGCTTTAGTGCACCAGACAGCCAGCGCTGCGGAAGCTTCTGGCTACCCTCCATGGCAATTTGCTGCAGACGGTGGCGCAGACTGTCGTTGGAAAAGCGCGCCAACAGCGAATCGGCGTAGCCCTCTAAATTCATTCCCTTGGGCATCTCAAGTGTAGGCGCCGCCTCTTCAAGCATATAGCGACGCAACAGGGAGTGCAGTTTGTCGTGATTGATGCCTTCATAAACCGTTTCGATACCAGCAAGCGCGCCAAGATAGGCAAGCAAGGAGTGGCTACCGTTGAGCATGCGCAGTTTCATGGTTTCAAACGGCGCCACATCGGCGACCATCTCAACCCCCTCGGCTTCCCAGTCGGGCCGCCCCTGGGGGAAATTATCTTCGACCACCCACTGCGTAAATGCTTCGCATACCACGGCGTTTGGATCGGTAATGCCCAACACCGCTAAGCGCTCAAAATCGGCGTCGGTCATGGCAGGCACGATTCGATCCACCATGCTGCAGGGGAACGCCACTTCACTGGCAATCCAACTGGCCAATGCTGGGTCTCGATGCTCGGCCAATTGCACCACCGCTTGGCGTGTACGCTGTCCGTTATCGGGCATGTTGTCGCACGAGAGCACGGTAAAGGGGGCAATGCCTGCCTCACGCTGCCGTGATAACGCTTCCACCAATAACCCCGGGGCGGTGCGGGGCTGCTGGGGCGAGGCGATATCACCAATGATCATGGAGGCATCAGCTCTTAACTCAACACTCGCAGGGTTTAAAAAGTAGCCCTTCTCGGTGACTGTCAAGGTAACGATACGGGTGTCCACAGAGGCCATTCGCGCCAGCAGCGCCTCTCTATCGCGCCCCCAACTATCCGAACTATCACGCCCTGAAAATAGCGTCTCTTCGATCACGCCTATTTCAAGCAGCGTGACGCTGTCGCTATCGGCGTACTCAGCAACATGATAGCGATGTCCTGCTGTGCGCAACCCATCCACTAAACCGATGCTAGCGCGAAGGTTAGCGCTAGATACGCCCCAAGTAACATCGCCACTGCGCTGGCGATAGCGCTCTAAATAGACCGCTTGGTGGGCGCGGTGGAAAGCGCCTAAACCAAGGTGGACAATCCCGATTTGGCCGCTTGCAGGCGTTGCTTCAATACACTGTGGAGCCATCATTAATTACTCTCCCATCAGCAAGTTAGGCAACCAAAGCGAAATCGCAGGGACATAAGTCACCAACAGCAGCACCGCCAAGTTGCAGAGTAAAAAGGGGACGATGGCCCTGGCCACTGTCAACATGGGCAGTTTGCCAATCCCCGCCACCACGAAGAGGCATACCCCCACCGGCGGTGTTGTCAGCCCAATCATCAGGTTCAATACCGCGATTACCGCAAAGTGAACCGGATCGACCCCCACACCCGTGGCTACGCCCACCAACGCTGGGAAAAGAATAATCAGTGCGGCAATGGTCTCCATAAAAGCGCCGATAAACAAAAGAATCAGATTAAGGATCAGTAAAACAATGAGCGGATTATCGCTAATGGAGAGTATAAGCGCAGCGATCATTTGGGGAATCTGTTCACTGGTGAGTATCCAGCCAAACAGGTTGGCTAACCCTACCATCAGTAGGAGTGCCGAAGAGGTTAATACGGTGTCTGACAAAATCGCTGGCAGCTTTTTCCACGTCAGGCCTTTATAGACATACATCCCAACGACCAACGCATAGAGGCAAGCCACAATCGACGCTTCGGTAGGAGTAAAGAAGCCGCCTATGATGCCGTAGAGAATAATCACGGTCATCAGCAGTGCCCAGAAGGCTGTTTTGGCTTCGCGCAGCAGCTGCAAAAAAGGCACTCGCTGCTCTTTGGGATAACCACGTCGAACGGCCAGGATATAAACCGTAATCATCATGGCGAGCCCCATTAGAAGCCCCGGCACGGCACCTGCCAGGAACATACGCCCGACCGAAATACCGCTGAGAGATCCGGCAATAATCATCGGCACGCTGGGCGGTATGATCGGACCAACGGTTGACGAGGCGGCGGTGACGGCCGCGGCAAACGGCTTGTCATAACCCGAGCGCGCCATACCGGGAATCATCACCGAACCGATACTGGCGGAATCGGCAACTGCCGTACCGGAGATACCACCGAAAATCATCGACCCGGCCACGTTGGCCAAACCAAGACCGCCGCGAATGTGACCTAACAGAGCGTTGGAGAAACGCACAATATGATCAGTGATATTGCCCACGTTCATTAAATTACCAGCCAACACAAAGCCGGGAATACAGAGCAGCACGAAGGTGTCGATACCCGCATACATGCGCTGCGGTACGATGGTTAATGAAATGCCTTCAAGCACTAGATAAGAGAGCGAGGCTAACCCTAGCGCAAACGCAATGGGCATTCCTACCAAGAGCAAAACCAAAAAAACACTAAAGAGAATAATAACTTCCATGCTTATGACTCCTGAAGGGAGGCAGAGGAGCGACACATTGCGATAATTCCCTCAAGACACCCCAGCAAGCTGTAAATCAGGAGAAGTGCAAAGGTGACTACCGTGGAAAAAAAGATATACAGCATGGGAACATGCAGCGTTGGCGAGGTTTGCCAAGCGCCGTTGTGCGCATACTGCCAAGCGTAAGGCAGCACCAATAAGGCAAACAGACCAATCAGCGCACAGATCAATACTTGAAAGGCTGCCTGCATGCGCGTCCCTAACAGATGATGGAAAAGCTCAACGCTGATGTTTCTGTTCTGTCGCAGCACCACACCAACAGACAGAGCCACCATATAAATAAACAGATAACGCGAGAGTTCTTCGGTCCAGGCTATCGAAAACGGCAAAAATAGCCGCGAACAAATTTGCAGCAGCACCGTGACAGCTATCGCCACCAGCGCGACCACGGCCAAAGTCAGAAAGCACTTATCCACCCAGCTAATCAGGCGCCCGATGGGCCCTTTTATTTTCGGCACAGCCGACATTGAAGCCAAGCTCTCCAACGCTTCCTGTTCAAGCGCTTTTTGATCCGTGTTCATAACCGTATCCTCATGGGCAAGCAGCTTGTGCCTCCGAAAATGGACTGGCGTATGCCAGCCCATCTTCGATACCAATTCACTACCAGTGCTTTAACAGCAAACTTGCCAGCGACATTACAATCCCTGGATAGCGTCAAAGAGTTCACGCTGCTCTTCGGTTAAAGCTTCCAGCACGGCGGGGCGAGCTTTCTCTGCGAAAGCATCGACATCGACTTCCACGAACTCCATGCCACGCTCCTGTAACGCTTGCTCAAGACGGGCTTGATCATCAACGAAAAGCTCGGCTTGATACGCCTGCATCGTTTGAGCAGCGTCTCGCACCACCTGTTGAAGCGCTTCCGGCATATTTTCCAACTGGTTACGGCCAATCACCACATAGATCCAACTGCGCACATGGCCGGTCATGTTGACGTAGTCCTGCACCTCATTGAAGCTGGCGCTTTCGATCAGACTAAGCGGGTTTTCTTGCCCTTCCAGAGTGTTCTGTTGCAGTGCAGTAAACACTTCGCTAAACGCCATTGGGGTGGGCCGTGCACCCATTGCTTGCCAGGTATCAACGAACAGCGGCACGTTCGGCACGCGCAGGCGTAAACCATCCAGCTCATCAGGCGTGCGGATGGGACGATTGGAGGTCAGCTCACGGGGGCCACGCTCAAACCATGCCAAAGGAACCAGATTAGTTCGCTCGGTGATTTGCGCCTCGATCTCATCGCCAATGTCACCATTCACCGCCGCATGGAGATGTTCGGAATCACGAAAGGCGTAAGGTACCGCCATCATCGCGGCTTTAGGCGCCCAATTCTGCAAGCTTTCACCGGTGATCGTCATATCCGCCGTGCCTAATTGGATACTGTTGATCACGTCCATCTCGTTACCGAGCTGCTCACTGGGGTAGAGGCGTACCTCGATCTGCCCGTCGGAGTTTGCTTCGACTTCCTGTTTGAATTTCTCGGCGGCCTGGTGCCAGATGTTCTGCTCATTGGCTAAATGGCCAAAACGCAGAGTAAAATCGGCGGCCATTAGTGAGTGACTGCCTAGCATGGCGGCCCCAAGAACAGCGCTGGTGATCAGTTGTTTAATCATTGTCTTTCTCCTGCACACGGGTGTTGTTAGTTGTTAATTGCAGTTTCTAATTGCACGTGGGTTGGCGTGGGTTGGTATAGCCCTCTTAAGCACCGATTTTAATCAGCACCTTGCGGGCCTCTTCTGGTCGGTGATCAAGCATGTCGATGGCGCTGGGCATGTTGCTTAACGGCAACCGGTGGCTGACTAACGCCAACGGATCCAACTGCCCGCTTGCCATTAGCTTTAGCACTTCCGGAAACTTACGGTTGTTGAGTCGTGACCCTACCAAGGTCAGTTCTTTCTTAATCACCTCTAACTGCACTAGCTCGCTGGGCTGAACGCTGAAGCCCAGTAGGCCAATCCGCCCTGCTGGTGAAGCTAAACGCAGCATTTGTGGTAACAGCGCTGGGACGCAGGCCGCATCGGCAATCAGCGGTACGCCTTCCCCTTGGGTTAAGGCAAGCACCTCTTCTTCCACATCCTGCTCGCGGCTATTCAATACCTGCGTTGCCCCAAGCTGCTTTGCCGCCACTAACCGCTCATTAATAACATCAGTGACGATGACCTCATCGATACCCTTGGCCAGGGCCATCTGCAGGATCGTCAGGCCGATAACACCGGCGCCCAGAATCATTAGTCGATCACCCGGGTGCGGCTGCATGCGATCGAGTACGTTGGCGGCAATGGTGTAAGGCTCAACCAAGGCGGCTGCGTCTAGGCCGATATGCTCGGGTAGGAAGTGCACATTAGCGGCGGGGACGGCTACCAACTCTTCAAAACCGCCATTGCGATGCACGCCGATCACTTCAAGCGAACTGCACACATTGGGGCGGCCAATTCGGCATGGATAGCAGTTGCCGCAGCTGATAACCGGGTCAACACACACGCGAGCCCCGACGGATACGTCAGTCACACCCTCTCCTACCGCTTCCACTACCCCGGCGAACTCATGGCCGGTGATGCGCGGAAAACGCACAAAGGCGTTGTCGCCATGGATAATGTGCATATCCGAGCCGCAGATACCGGCAAATGCGACGCGTACCAATGCTTCACCCGCAGCCACCTTGGGCGGCTCAATTTCCACGACTTGATAGTCATGCGGCGCCTTTACCTGAAATGCTTTCATCTAGATGGCCTCCTTTACCAGTGCCACAATGTGCCGTCTTCTAACCGGTTAACGGGCAGACTGGCACGCTTGTAGGGGTATTGCTTGGCTAACCGCTCATCGATATCCACACCGTGCCCCGGCTTTTCGCCAACGATGAAATGGCCATCTTCAAAGCGATAGTCGTGGGGGAAGACCTCGTCAGTGGCGCGGGTGTGCGGCATATATTCCTGAATACCGAAGTTGGGCACCCAGCTATCAAAATGAATCGCCGCGCCCAGGCAAACTGGCGAAAGATCCGTCGGACCATGGAAGCCGGTACGTACATGATAAAGGCCCGCTAAATCAGCAATACGCCGCATATGGGTAATGCCGCCAGCATGCGTCAGAGTGGCGCGGATATAGTCGATCCACTGATTTTCAATCAGCGCTTTGGCGTCATACAGACTGTTAAAGACTTCACCCACGGCCAGCGGTGTGGTGGTGTGCTGTCGGATAAGGCCAAACGCTTCCTGATTTTCAGCAGGTACGCAGTCCTCAAGCCAAAATAGATGATAGGGCTCTACTTCTTTACCTAACCGAGCAGCTTCAATAGGCGTCAGGCGGTGATGAACATCGTGTAACACGTGCAAATCGTCACCAAACCGCTCACGCACGGCGGCAAATAGTTTAGGCACATGATTTAAATATTTACTGGTACTCCACACGTGCTCGGCGGGCAAATCAGCATCGGCAGGCTCATAAGGCTCACCATCCTTTTTGGCAACACCATAAATACTCGCAATACCGGGCACGCCGGCTTGAACGCGCACCGCTTTATAGCCCTCAGCCACATGACGAGCGACTTCTTCCAGGCACGCGTCAATATCGCGTCCCGTCGCATGGCCATACACCATTACTCGGTCACGGCTCTTACCCCCTAATAATTGATACAGCGGCATACCCGCAAGCTTCGCTTTGATATCCCAAAGCGCCATATCAACGGCAGCAATCGCACTCATGGTCACGGGGCCACGACGCCAGTAAGCACCGCGGTAAAGGTAGTGCCAGATGTCTTCGATGCGCTGAGGGTCACGGCCGATTAATGTCGGGATAACGTGCTCCTCCAGGTAAGCCACAACGGCCATTTCACGCCCATTGAGCGTTGCATCACCAATGCCGTACTCACCCTGATCGGTCACAATCTTCAGTGTCACAAAATTGCGTCCCGGCGAGGTCACAATGGTATAAGCCTGCTCAATTTTCATTGGATCGTCTCCTGTTTCAGGGCTGGGCTTTGTTGTTCTTCGAATGCTGTTTTTCCTTCAAACATCGCGGGGAAACGACGCACTAGGTCGGGCATAGAGACCAAAATTTCACGCAAATGCAGTGACATCGCTTCTTCAGCTTGCTGGGTGTCTCGGGCCTCGATGGCAGCAACGATGCTGGCGTGCTGATCCACAAGCCGTTCCAACGGAGTGCTATGGGGCACGCTCAGGTAGCGTACCCGGTCAAGCTGCGCACGAACTTCCTCGATGACTTTCCAGGCGGCGTGCTGTTTAACCCCTAGAGAAAGCGTGCGGTGGAAGGCTTCATCAAGACGGTAAAATCGATCGTTGTCATTCGGTTCAATACAGCGACGCTGGCGGGCTAACAGATCGTGCAAATCGGTTAGCACTGTTGGCTCAAGGCCTTTTTCGGCGGCCAGCCTTACAATGGCAACTTCAACCGCCTCACGAACAAAACGCGCCTCGAGCACCGCCTGCTGGGAGATCTTGACCACATAGGTGCCACGCTGGGGCTTCACCTCTACCAGCCCAGCTTCAGATAGCCTTATGAAAGCTTCCCGCACCGGCTGTCGGCTCACCGAAAAGGTGTCGGCAAGCTCTTTTTCCGACAGCGCCTGACCAGGTGCCAGCACCATCTGAATGATCGACTGCCTCAGCACATGAAATAGCCGTTGGCGAACCGATTCCCCTTCATGGGTTTCCTGCCATAGCGTTTGTAATGTCGTCTGCATTGCACCTGATCCTAATAGAGAAGCCCATGACGATTAGCGACAGGAACTGATATGACTAGTATGGTAGTAGTCAGAAAATAAAAAAAGGCTAAGATGCTTAGCCTTTAGTCGACGCCTAACCGCAGAGGTTTTAAAACAGACTTATGAACCAGATGTATAGAACGGGGCGCATCAAAATGCTGGCTGGGAAATACGCGCTTTAGGGGTACTAACAGTCATCAGAGAGGTTGACTTACCCACCCCAAAATCATTCACGTGCGTTTGGCTGCTTTGAGAGGTACGGAATGCATTCACACTGTTACTTAACGATGTCGCCTCCCCCTGCAACGCACCGGCAACTCGGCGGTAACTTTCCATGTCACTCGCGCTTGCCTGAGTGGTGGTGTCGATCTCCGTGATGGCCAAGCCAACTTGCGTTACCCCATCACTTTGTTCGTGGGCGGCACGGGTAATCTCATCCATCAAATCATTCACTTTTTGGCTTGCGTGCCGGATCCTAAGCGTAGCCGCACGCGTTTCACGGGTGTGGGAAACACTCTCCAGCACGCTCTGATTGGTACCTTCGATCATACGCTGTACTTCTTTAGCGGCTTCAGCGGTTTGGTTGGAAAGCTTACGAACCTCCTGCGCCACCACGGCAAATCCCCGGCCATGCTCCCCGGCTCTAGCCGCCTCGACTGAAGCGTTGAGCGCCAAGATATTGGTTTGAAAAGCGATAGCATCGATGGTTTGCACCATCACTCGCATTCGCTCTGACTTCGACGTCAAGTCATCCATCGCATTCGTTAATTCATCGGTTAATCGAGTTGCCGTGTCTACCTCATGCAGATTGCTATCGGCCGCTTGGCTAGCCAACTGCGCATTGCTTGCACTTTGGCGTACAGTGCTGGAAATTTCCTCCATACTGGCAGCGGTTTGCTGTACAGCGCTCGCCTGTTGCTCAAGTCGGTTCGCCATATTACTGTTGTTATTAACGATTTCATGTACGACGGGGGTAATAACCTCCATATTGCGCTGAATGTCGTTGGCCATTGACAGTAACGAGCGCCGCATCAGTTGAAGGGCTTCTAACGTGGAACGCAAAGAGTGGCGCTTAGCCGAAGGTATTGCAGCGTTTAAGTTTCCTGCCGCCAACTGCAGCGCAAACTCTTTCAACGAACTTGCTGACCGGGATAGTGACCCTAAGAGCCCTACATTGATAAGTAACAGCAGCATACCCAGCGCAAATGAAACAATGCCCGCCTGCCACGTTGGCAACGCTAAGTAAGCACCCGCCAGATTACTGGCAATAAGCAGCGCCATACCGATAGCGCTAGCGAAAACTACACGTGAACGTATACTCCCAATACTAAAACTGGGCAACTTACCTAATAATCCACGCCGCTTTAACTGGCCTCTCTTAACGTAGTAAGGGCACGTTTTTTCACGCATTTGACGATAAATATTTTCAAAATACCGGGCTTTCTCTTCCCCTGCGTATGAGCGTAAAGAGGCGTATCCTTGCAGTACCCCTTTTTCAACCACCGGCACCACGTTCGCATGAACCCAGTAGTGATCGCCATTTTTACGGCGATTCTTGACATAGCCTTGCCAAGCGGAGCCTGCCCGCAATGTTTCCCACATATCTCGGTAAACTTCTGGCGGCATATCGGGGTGACGAACCACATTATGAGGTGCATTTATAAGCTCGTTAGCTTCAAAGCCACTGACTTCAATAAAGCGTGGATTTGCATAAGTAATATATCCATTAGCATCAGTTCTTGAGATTAAGAAATCTTCAGGATTGATAGCATAGTTCACTTGAGAAATATAACCATTATGACGCATGTTTGCCCCCTACTTTTTATTGGTGCTCATTCCACCTAGTAACTATGGGGCTTTACTTAATTAAAGTATCTAAGAAAGCATACTCTTGTGACATTTTTTGACAATTACAGCTATTCAAATTAGCACGCTCATCAACATCCATAATCAGCATCGCTTACACAACGTTTAATCATAAATCAATAATAAATTTATCCGTTCCTATTTGCATGATCTATACCGCTTGGTTCAGCAGGGTTTATAGGCTGTTGCTCGAATATCCGCTTACATATAAGCGCCTAAAAAAGTGCTTAAGTAACCACTGCCTTCCTATACAAAACATGTTTATATAAAAACAAAATTACAACCAAAGTAAAACTATGTTAATCAGATAAATCTAATGCCTCCGATCCGATAACCATTCCCTAGAAAATTTAGGGTAAAAACTACGCACAGAGAAGAACGAAATGTTACCTTCGATCAATACATCGAAAAATAGCGATATTTTCAAGTGCCTATGGGCTGCGGACTAAAAAAAGCAGAAACGAAGCCGATAGCTTGATACGTATCCCTTTCAAAGCCTTGCTGCGTTATGATGGCTTGTTACAAACGACTGAATAAAATCATCACCGCTTAAGAACTGCCAGGTAAGGCTCTAGGCTGTGTTGAAGCTGGCAAATACGCGTCAAGGAGAGAGTAATGCAGGTAATTCAGACATCCGACAATTCAAAAGACTTGGTCTTGACGACTGAATTGCCTACGTTTTTGGTAGCTGACCTACTCAAATGCCAAGACTTGCCAACGCTACCCTCAGTTGCTGTTGAAATTTTAAAAATAGCGCGCACTGAAAACCCTTCGGTTAACGAATACGCCAATGCTATCGAGCGTGACCCTGCCTTGACCATGCGTATCATTACGCTCGCTAATAGCGCTTTTTTTTCACGCACTCACACCAAAGTGCACGCCTGTCAGGAGGCGACCGCACGCTTAGGTTTGGACGCCACGCTGGCTGCCGTGATGAGCTTTAGCCTACTGCAAAATAAGGGTGTCGATACACATTATCAACATGTATGGATGCGCTCCATCATCGCCTCATTAGCTGCACGCCACCTCGCCCTCCACTTATGTCCTGATAAGTCAGGGGCGGTATTCACAGCAGCACTACTTCAAGATATTGGCATCATGGCGCTGAGGGCCACTTATCCATCAGAAATTAGCAATTTATATAATGAAGAGGCCCTGTCTCATCGGCAGCTAACTGAATCAGAAGAGCGGCTTTTTGGCTGTGACCACTCTCAAGTTGGCGCTTGGCTTGCCGCAAAGTGGGGAGTTCCTACTCCGCTCGCTCAGCGTATTGGAGACAGCCATCGCGAATACGACATCGCTGCTCCAGATATGCTCTGCATTCAGCTCTCCGGCCCTATTGCCGATGCTTGGTTATCGTCACATCCCGCACAATCTCTGGTTACGGTTATTAGAGAGTTTGAAACTTATCAGAACGCTCACTCGATTTCTTTACGCCTGTTATTAGAAAATATTCAGGAACAGTTGCCGGCGCTAGCCGACATGCTGCAAATGGCGGCGCCACCCATGCAGGACAACGAATCCCTATTGGCTGAAGCTCAACAACTGCTCTTTCGTCAAACGCTACAGCTTAATGCACGTCTAGATGTTCAACAGGCTGAGTTGGCATCTTTACGCCATCGGCAGGATAAATTGGAAGAGCGTTCGCGGACAGATACGTTGACCGGCCTTGCTAATCGCTCCTGGCTTGAAGAGCAGATGCAAAAACGCTTCGTTTTATGCCAAGAACAGGCGCGCATCATGTCAGTGGTATTTATCGATTTAGATCACTTCAAAAAACTAAATGACCAATACGGGCACCAAATGGGCGATCAAGTGCTCGAAAAATTTGGCAAAACGCTCCAGGCATTGATTCGTGAAGGGGATCTAGCCGGACGATGGGGCGGTGAAGAGTTCCTGATAATTTTACCGGATGAAAACGCCAAAGCTGCCCATGTATTCGCTAGAAGAATTATTCAACGGCTTGAACAAACGCCTATGGCCAGCAATGGGGAAAATCCTATTCATGTTTCGGTCTCTATTGGAATAGCCTGCACAGATGATGGAGGCTTTGCCAGTGCCGATGAACTTATTGATGCGGCCGATAAATGCATGTACTTCATCAAACGAACAGGTCGCGGCGGAATAGCGGTTTACGGCGAGCGCAGCCAACCGATGACGCCTATCGATGACTAGCCCATCGGCGTTGCATTTAGAGCGCTGCATCACCAAAAGGGCAGCTTATGCTGGAATTTCATCAGGTACACAAAACCTACACAACGCCTCAAGGTTCGTTAAACGTAATCAATAATGTCTCTTTTCACCTAGCCTCGGGCCAAAGCATGGCCTTGATGGGCGAATCGGGAAGTGGCAAATCCACCCTATTGCACTTAGCGGCCGGGTTAGACCTGCCCGATACAGGCCGCATCACCCTGGCAGGGAATAACGTTGCCTCATTAGCCGAACCCGCACGCGCTAAACTACGTCGCGAATCGTTGGGTTTAGTCTTCCAGCAGTTTCACTTAGTGCCTAGCCTCACGGTGATCGATAATCTGCGCCTACAAGCGCGCCTAGCCAATCGCGAAAATGCCGAGTGGTTCACCTATCTGATCCAACGGCTGGGGCTTGAAGGCTTAGAAAAACGTTACCCAGAACAGCTTTCCGGTGGGCAGCAGCAGCGTTTGGCGATTGGCCGCGCCCTGGCGCTGCGCCCGCCCCTGTTGCTAGCGGACGAGCCCACGGGCAATTTAGACGAAACCACCGCGGGCGAAGTGCTTGAACTGCTCGTGAGCCTTATTCATGAAACCCAGTGTGCATTGCTGGTGGTCACCCATAGCCCACAAGTAGCAGCACCGCTTGATCACTGCCTGCATCTGCGCCACGGCCAATTGGTAAGCGTGGCGCTATGATCAAAGCGCTGCCCACGGTACTGGCCACGCTTCTCACCCACTACCGCCGTCACCCTGGCCAGTTAGCCATGCTGCTGCTTGGCCTTTGGGTGGCCAGCGCCTTATGGAGCGGTATTCAGGCAATCAATGCCACGGCGCGCGATAGCTATGCCCGTGCGGATGCACTGTTTGCCACTCAGTTAGACCAACTTGAGAGACGCGATGGCGCCCCCTTAACGCAAGCCGATTACTACGCCTTACGTCAGTCAGGCTTGCCCGTTTCTCCCATGTTAGAAGGGGAAATCGTTCTCCAGGATGGAACACGGCTAACACTGATCGGCATTGATCCACTAACCCTGCCCAGTGATAACGCGTTGGCCCAAGCCGACTCCGCAGGAGCCCTGACTGATTTTCTAACGCCGCCGTGGCAAACGCGCGTAGCGCCCGATACATTAACCACTACTTCCGAACTGGCAGATGGTAAAACGCTGCCGCCAAGCGTGCGGGTACCTGCACTACCGCCCGATACGCTAATAATGGATATTGCCGCCGCGGGGCGCCTTCTGCAAAGCGATGAAGCGATAACGCGACTCGTGGCCGCTCCCGGGTCACTCGCGAATGCGCCCGCCGGGCTAACACTCACCCGCGCCAATAGCCTCGCCTCCGCCGGCCAACTGACCGAAAGTTTTCATTTAAACCTGACGGCCTTAGGTCTTCTTGCCTGGGTGGTAGGGCTATTGATAGTGCAAGCCGCCCTAGGCCTCGCCTTGGAGCAGCGCCTGGGTATGCTACGCACGCTGCGGGTGCTGGGGGTTTCGGGGCGCAGCCTGGTGCTGGCTCTCAGCGTCGAACTCATTGTTATCGGCTTGATCGGTGCGTTGGCGGGCATTGCCAGTGGCGTATGGCTGGCACGCCTGCTGCTCCCCGATGTTGCCGCCACCCTGGGCTCACTCTATGGCGCAGGGGTCGGCAGAGAACTTAGCTTACCCTGGCATTACTGGCTAGGCGGGCTCACAGTCAGCCTCGGCGGGCTTTTGCTGGCGGGCAGCAGTGTGCTGTGGCGGGCGGCGCGCTTAAACCTGCTGGCGTTAGGGCAGCTACAGGCCTGGCGCAGCGGGTATCGGCGGCAGTTAACCTTCATGAGTATCGCTGGCGCAGTCGCGATGGGCGTTTCGCTAGCGCTGTCTATATGGTTACGCTTTCAGCCGCCAGGGGATGGCTTAGCTGCAGGCTTTGGGCTAATTGCCGCGTTGCTTCTAGGCAGCGCGCTATGGCTGCCACCCTTGCTAGCCTTGGTGCTAAAAGCGCTGACATACCTCACCCGAAGGCGGCCGCTGATTCACTGGGCAATGGCGGATATGCAGCTTCAGTTGCCCAAACTCTCGCTCGCCATGATGGCACTACTCATCGCGCTCGCCACTAACTTGGGCGTCGGTAGCATGGTCGGTGGCTTTCGCCTCACTTTTTTGGACTGGCTTGACCAACGCCTTGTCGCCCCGCTCTATGTAAACGCCCCCGCCGAGCAGTATGAAGCGATTGATGCGTGGCTGGCGGGGCGGCCAGAAGTGGCAGAACGCCTACTTACCCGCCGTAGCGATGCCACCTTAGCGCTTATCACCATCCCCGAAGGCAGCCGCTCACTCGGCGCCCCTATCGAGCTTTACGGCATTACCCCAGGCGAATCATTAACGCCGCACTGGCCCTTGCTGGCCACTCAACAAGGCCGTCATGCTGCCTGGGCAGCCTTTGATGAAGGTGCTGTGTTCGTTAACGAGCAACTCGCCACCGCTGAGAACCTTTCCCCTGGCGACCAGCTCACCATCAATGCCCCGAATGCCAACGCCACACTGCCTATCGCAGCCGTTTACCCCGACTATGGCAACCCCAGTGGCCAGGTGCTCATGGCATCGCCCCAGCTTGCTAGGCGATTTGAGGCGCCGCCAGGCTCGATGGGCGTGGTGCTGCACGATAATGCCGATGTAGAAGCGCTGCGCAGCGCGCTTAGCGCACGTTTTAAGCTAAGCCGCGATGCGCTGAGCGACCAGCGCGAGATCAAACGTGTCGCCACCGAGATTTTTGAGCGTACCTTTACAATCACCCGCGCACTCAATGTATTGACCCTAGGGGTCGCGGCACTGGCCCTGCTGGCCAGCCTACTCGCCCAGGCACGCAGCCGGCGCCAGCAACTGGCACCGCTTTGGGCGCTGGGTATTTCTCGCGCTCAGCTTGCCCAACTCAGCTTGGCACAGCTGGGGGGCGCGGCCTTGGTGACCGGCTTACTGGCAATTCCGCTGGGCATTGCCATTACCTGGGGATTGGTCGCCATCATCAACGTCGCCGCCTTCGGCTGGCGATTACCGCTTTATCTATTCCCCAGTGAAATGGCCATTACGCTGGCGACTGCGGTCACTGTGGCGCTGCTGTCGGCAGCACTACCGGCGCTTCGCTTCTGGCGCACCTCGCCGCGCACGCTGCTGGCGGAAGAGGCCAACCAATGAGCCTAATCAGACTGCTAATACTCACCACTGCCCTCACTTTAAGCGGCTGTAGCCCGGAGGAGCCGTCAACCTCGAGTAACGCCGGCTTTGCCGGTTTGGGCCAGGATGCCGATGGCTTCCTGCACGCTGAGCCCAGCCAACGGCTGTCGTTCCCAACGGATCACGCCGCCCATCCGGATTACCGTATCGAGTGGTGGTACTTAACCGCGAATCTGGAAGACGCCGACGGCGAGCCACTAGGCCTTCAGTGGACGCTCTTTCGCCAAGCGCTGATGCCACCCAGCGAGCGCCCGTCCCCGACGCCCTGGGCGGCAGATCAACTGTGGATGGCGCACATGGCGATTTCCCAAGGCGAGCAGCATCGGGTAGCCGAACGTTTCGGGCGCAGCCATTCACAGGCAGAAGCGATCACTCCCCAGCAAAGCCAGGCAGGCGCCACCGCGAGCCCCTTTCATGCCTGGCTGGATGACTGGCAGCTAAAAGCCAACGAAAAAGCCACTAACCCCGACTTTAGCCACCTGACGCTCAGCGCCTACAGCGGCGAAGGCGCTGAGCGTTTTGGCTATTCGCTATCGCTTTCTGCCGAAGGGCCGCTGGTGCTGCATGGCAGCGAGGGCTTCAGCCAGAAAGCCGCCAATGGCCAGGGCTCGATGTATTACAGCCAGCCCTTCTGGCAGATAACCGGCAACGTCACCCTCAACGGTGAGACCAAAACGGTCAGCGGGCGCGGTTGGCTTGATCGCGAGTGGAGCAGCCAGCTATTGGATGCCCGCCAATCGGGCTGGGACTGGTTCTCGATTCATCTGGATGACGGCCACAAGCTGATGGCGTTTCAACTGCGTGGCGGCGGTGATGGCGAGGAAGGAAGCGACTATCGCTCTGGCACCTGGATAACGCCCCAAGGCCAAACCACCTCACTGACCAACGCGGATATAACCATGACTCCGCTAGCCACCTCTGCCGTGGCTGGCCGTGATATTCCTACTCGCTGGCGTCTGGAAGTGCCGTCAGTCGATATAGATGTCACCGTTGAAGCGCCCTACGCCAACCGCTGGATGACCACCAGCGTGCCCTACTGGGAGGGCGAAGTGGAGGTCAACGACCACGCCAGTGGCGAACCGCGTGGCGAGGGCTACCTGGAAATGACCGGCTATTAACAAACCGAGGTTATACAGCCTGGGTGGCTCAATGGAGGCAGCAGCGCCTGCCAAACGCCCGTATTTTGTTACTCGGTATCATCGGCGATATAAGCAGCCAGATTGGCAATGTCATCGTCCGATAAATCGGCCGCATTGGGAATCATCAACGCGGAGTTCGAGCCGACCCGCTCGCCGGCACGATAGGTTTCAAGCCGAGAGGTGATGTAATCCACACTCCGGCCCGTTAAGGATGGAAAGCTGGCCATCCCCTTTCTGGAAGGGCCGTGGCATTGGGCGCAGGCATCGGCGTACATCGATTCTCCCGCGGCCTTATCGGCAGCCTGCACACCGGCCGACGCCACCGTCAGTGCCGTCGCAACAACGAAAAAGCATAATCTCTTCATAATGACCTTGTTCCCTCTCAATGGCGCTTGAACCAATACGGCGGTAAGCAAGCAGCCGCACTGTTATCGTTCAGCGCGGCTGCCCATGGCTCATTCCGGCGTGATGCGGTAAATGCTGCCTTCATCAACGGCGGTGTACAGGTCGCCATCCGGCCCTAGCACTATCGAGCGGAAACGTGCCGCCCCCATGGGTGGGGACATTTCGGCCACGTCGTTAACCGACAGACCGTCCTCGGCAATATCAATGACGTTGATGCGTTGCCCAACGGGGGTGCCGCCAAAACCAATCCCCAAAAAGCCAACGATCAGACGACCATCCCACTCCCCCCACTGCTCACCGGTTAGAAACTCGGCAGAGGAGATGCCTTGGGAAAGCCCATCGTTGCCCCAGGCCGGTTTCATGGCATCGGGGTAGGTCTCGGTGTCGGTTACCGGCATATAGGCCGCCCGCTCCTTAGGGTCCATCCCTTCGCCCTGATTGGGTTCATAACCGCAGTAATCATCGGGGCAATCGCCACGACCCGCCATGTTGGGTTTCGGATCCCAACCACTGTTGCCACCATTGACCAGCGCATTGATCTCATCGGAGTGCCAAGGGCCATGTTCGGTCACGATTGGCTGGCCGGTGCCTGGGTGGAAGGTAATGCCCTGAACGTTGCGGTGGCCATAGGTATAGATGCGTGGGTCAAACCCTTCCGGCGGCTCGTTACCTTCAGCAGCATTGCCATCACGATCAATGCGCAGCACCTTGCCCCCTAAACGGTCCGGCGACTGAGGAATCTCGCTGTTATGGTTATCGCCAGTCGTCACATACAGATAGCCATCTTCCGGGCTGAAACGGATTCGTCCACCATTATGGGCGCCAGCATCACCGAAGGGGTGGTCGGTCGCTTCAGGCTTGTAGGGAATGTCCTCGACGATATCGGTGCGATCGGCGACCTCATCAAAATCGCTGTTGACCGTCATGCGGAGCACGCGATTGGTGCGCGGCTCAGACATGTTGGACGCCGAGTACACATAGATCGTGCGATTTTTGTCAAAATCGGGATCGATCGCCACCCCGTTCATTCCCGCCTGCCCCTGGCAGACAAGATCCTCGGCGGTCGTGGCATAGTCATCGGTGCCTTCCATGCCTAGCAGATGTTGAACATCGCCATCGGGGAGCCGCACCGACAGGCCACGGCAGCGTTCGGTGAAAAACATCGTGCCATCTGGCAAAAAGGCCATATCCCAGGGATTTTCAAGGCCAGACAACACCTCGGTTTGGCTCAGTTCAGGGCCAGCGGCAATCGTGACTGCCGGTAAACCGGCGATGACCGCCGCGGCGATGGCGGCACCTAGCGGTCGCAGTGTGGGTTTCGGGTACATGGCAAGCACTCCTTCCGTACGTTGTTTGTAATTGTTGTTAACCTTGCACGCGCTTATTGAGTTTAGATCGGCAATCAAAGCGGTCAATACGTCTTCTCAGTGAGTGCTTGATCAGAATATCTCAGGCAAGCATTCCGAGGGCTTAAAACGTGGTGGCGAGCGCCCCACAGGCCAAAAATTGCCATTTATGTACAGTGAATGACGCATTACGACAACTATTCTCTGCTCACCGCGACACACTAGTAAGCGAATAAATCGTTACTAGAGAGCGCGCCATGAATCGCAATGTCATCCTCACCTGTGCCGTCACTGGCGCCGGTGACACCACCGCCAAAAATCCCAACGTTCCCGTCACCCCCAAGGCCATCGCAGCGTCCTGCATCGAAGCGGCTCACGCCGGGGCCAGCATCGCGCATATCCACGTTCGCGACCCGGAAACCGGTGGCATCAGCCACTCCACCGACCAGTTCCGCGAAGTAATGGAGCGCGTACGTGAAGCGGATGTGGATATCGTCATGAATATCACGGCGGGCGGCGGCGGCGATTGGATACCCGATGCCACAGACCCCACTCGCGGCGGACCCGGCACCGATATCCAAACGCCCGCAGAACGCCATGCCCCGGTGGGCGAACTGCTACCCGAACTGTGTACGCTGGATTGTGGCAGCCTAAACTTTGGCGACATGGTCTACGTCAACCCGGCTGACTGGCTGCGCGAGCACGCCCGCCTCGTTCAAGCCGCTGGCGTTAAGCCGGAGCTGGAGTGTTTTGACCTGGGCCACGTCTGGTTTGCCCGCCAGCTTCAGCAAGAGGGTCTGATCGATGGCGACCCGCTCTATCAGCTCTGCCTGGGTATCCCCTGGGGCGCCGAAGCGGACACCGAAACGATGCTGGCCATGCGCAACAAATTACCTACCAACGCCAACTGGGCCGCCTTCGGCATTGGCCGCCATCAAATGCCGATGGTAGCCCAAGCGGTGCTGCTTGGGGGCCACGCCCGCGTCGGCCTGGAAGACAATCTGTTTCTGGAAAAAGGCGTTCTGGCCAATAACGGCCAACTGGTCGAAAAAGCGTCCACCCTTATCGAAAACCTCGGCGCCCGCGTCATGACCCCCGCAGAAACCCGCGCGCATCTCAAACTACGCGACCCGGTGAGCGGACGTATCATGGGTAACACAGCAGGAGGTGAAGCATGAGCCGCTTAGCCGTTATTGGTACCGGTGTGATTGGCAACGGTTGGATCGTCCGCGCCCTCGCCCAAGGGTGGGACGTCGTCGCTTTCGACCCGGACCCCAACGCGCCAGCGCGCACCCAATCGTTTATCGATAATGCCTGGCCCTCGTTAACCCAGCTCGGCTTGGCAGCCAATGCGAGCCCTCGGCGGTTGACCTTTGCGGATACGATTGAAAATGCCGTGGATGGCGCTGACTTGATTCAGGAAAACGTGCCCGAGCGCCTGCCGCTCAAGCAAGAGATCTTGGCCTCTATCGATGCGGCTGCCGCACCGGAAGTGATCATTGGCTCGTCTACCTCCGGCTTCAAACCTACCGACCTACAGCAGCAGTGCCAAACAGCGCCTGGCCGCGTGATCGTCGCCCACCCTTTCAACCCAGTGTATCTGCTCCCCTTGGTCGAGCTGGTGGGCGGTGAGGCCACCCAGCCCACGCAGATCGAAAGTGCCCAAGGGCTGTATCAATCGCTCGCCATGCGCCCGCTGGTGGTTCGCCGTGAGATTGAAGGCCATATCGCCGACCGCTTGATGGAAGCGCTGTGGCGGGAAGCCCTGCACTTGGTCAACGATGGCGTGGCCACCACCGAAGAGATCGATGCCGCCGTTGTTTACGGCTGCGGGTTGCGCTGGTCGCTGATGGGCACCTTCCTCACCTTCCACCTCGCCGGTGGCGAACCCGGCATGCGCCACATGCTGGAGCAGTTTGGTCCCGCCTTAAAACTGCCCTGGACCAAGCTGGAAGCCCCCGAGCTGACCGATGAGTTGATCGATAAAGTGGTCGAAGGCTGCGAACACCAGACAGCTGGCCGCTCGGTCGCGACGCTGGATCGCCGCAGGGATGACTTTTTAGTCGAGCTGATGGAAGTAGTACAGAAATACTGGCCGGAAGCCGAAGGCTTAAAGGGGCGTATTTAATGATCATTCTGGAAACCCAGGTCGTTGCTGACTGGGTCGACTACAACGGACACATGAACGACGCGGCGTATGCCCGCGTCTTTTCCCAGGCCTGTGAAGCGCTGATTGATCAGATAGGCTTGGATGAAGCAGGCCGTGAACACTATGGCTACACGATCTATACCCTGGAAACGCATCTCTGCTATCGGCGTGAAGCGCATCAAGACCAGCCGCTCACTATTGATCTAACGCTGCTAGATAGCGATGCCAAACGGCTGCACGTGTTTTTCGCTATGTTCGATGACGAGGCCAATCTGTTGGCCACCAGCGAGCAGATGCTGATGGGCATGAAGCAAGCATCAGGCCGACCAAGCCCCTTCCCCGAAGCGGTCACACAGCGCATCGCCGAACTCCCTAGTGCAAACCGCGACGCTTGGCCGGAGTTGGCTGGCCGCTCTATCGGCATTCGTCGTTAACAGGGAGCCCACGCGATGAACGTAGAGGCGTTTAATCAGCGCTTTGGCGCGGGGCTCGAGGTAATGGCAGACATGCCATTACCCCAAGCACGGCGCGCCTACGATAAACTTTGCAGCACCTTCACCCCACCCGGCCCAGACGGCATGCGGGTTGAAGATAGCGTGATAGAAAGCGTCAGCGTGCGCCGTTTTATTCCCCAGTCATCCACGCCTGGCGCCATACTGTTTATCCATGGGGGAGGCTTTACGATTGGCTCCGTCGATAGCCACCATGGCACCGCCGCCAGCTTGGCCCAGGCGCTCAATCACGAAGTGGTCAGCGTGAACTACCGGCTTGCGCCAGAAGTAGATTACCCCGTCATGCTGGCAGAGTGCCGTACGGTATTAGATGCCCTTCAGCCAAGCGCCCTGGTCGGTGATAGTGCGGGCGGGCGGCTCGCGATTGACCTTGCCCACTCGTTGAACGATGCACCGCCGCTGGGGTTAATCTATCCACCGGTCGGTGAGCTTTCCCTGGCGTGCCTGGGGAAGGATGCACCGCTACTGTCACGTCGCGATATAGTGAGCATTCGGGCGCAATGCCCAGAAATCATCGCCACTGAGCGGGATCGCAGCCCACCGGCTTCGGGTATCGAAATACTTACCGTAGAGCACGACCCGTTGACGCGGCCAATCGAAGCCGCGGCGGCAGAATGGCGCCTTGAAGGTGCCTCGATAGGCTATCGCTGCGCACCGCAGATGGTGCATGGCGCCCTTCATGCTCAATCTCAATTAGCCGAGATGGGGAACGCCTGGCAGGCGTTTTGTCAGGCACTAAAAAAGCGCCTTAAACCATAAGGCGCTTTTCGTGGGGCGTCGTGGGGGCTAGGTTATCGGGCGGTTAAGCGCCGAACTGAGCCCTTACCTGCTCGATGGCGGATTCACCCTCGCGGGTTTCGACACCTTCCATCCAAGCGGCAACGGTATCTAAGTTGTTGCCAATCCACTCTTGGGCCACTTCATCAGCTGGGCGCTCTTCATAGCTGTATTCGTGCACCCACTCGTTCTGGTCTTCAATGGCGACCACGTACTGGGATAGAAAGCGGTGCGCTTGGGGGGCTTCCTCAGCCAGGCTGGCAGGCGTAATGGTCCACACCGTGCTTTCAATTGCAGCGACACCCGCGTCATCGCTGTCCGCCAAATAGGCTAAATCGAAGCTTACGTTCATCCAGTGCGGTTCCCAACCGACAAACGTCACCCACTCCTCGTCAGCCATTTTTTGCTCTGCCTGGGCAAGCATGGCCGAGGTCGAGCTTTCGCGCAGTTGCCAATCACCCAGCCCCGCGAGGTCATTGTCGATCGCGTTTAGAATCGCCTCATTGATCCCGGTACCCGCTTCGATGCCCTGGATTTCACCGTCGAACTGATCGTAATGGGCGGCCAATTCAGCCACCGTGGTGACACCGGCATCGTAAACGTACTGAGGCACCACCAAACCCGAATTGGCGCCACTGATATTGGAAACCACTTTTTCGACTTTCCCGTCCGCAACCAACGGCTCTACCATATCCGTCTGTACCGGATACCAGCCGCCTAGATAGATTTCCAGATCGTTACGCGACAAGCCTTCCAGAATCACGCTCACGGCCAAATCTTGCTGACGCGTTTCGTAACCCATCGTCTCCAACAGTTGCGCAGCCACTTCTGACTTAACCGTGACACCGGGCCAAGGCGGCACACCAAAGCGCAGCTCATCGAGCTCTGCCATGGCAGGCGTGGCAGCAAACGCCGAAAGTAAAAAGCCCGCTTTGAGCGACAGCGACTTGGCAACGAAAGACTTGGCAGGAAAGGACATAGCAGAGAACCTCTTATTTATTGGGTTCAGTCAGTATGCGCGGCTGCCTCCCCACTACTAGTCACTAAGCGACACTTCACCGCCATTAGACGACATTTCTGCCGCCTCTTTCGCTTTTTCTCGCACTTGCCGGGGTGAATACCCATAATGCGTGCGAAAGGCGCGCGCAAAGCTCGATGAGGAGCTAAACCCACAGGCTAAGCCTACCGCGAGTACCGCCAAATCTGTTTCGGCCAGCAGCCGCCGGGCGCGCTTAATGCGCAGCTGCAGGTACCACTGGCGCGGGGTGACCTCCAACTCTTGTTCGAATAAGCGCTGCAACTGGCGAACCGACACCTCTACCCGGCTGGCAACGTCCTCGAGCGCAAGTGGCTCTTCCAAGTTCTGCTCCATGAGCGCCACCGCCTCCACCACTCGCCGGTTATGCGTCCCCAGGCGTTTTACCAATGCCATGCGCTGCTGGTCGCTACGGGTGCGGATACGGTCATGGATAAGTTGCTCGGAAACATCGATGGCCAATTTTGCGCCATGGCGCCGTGCAATCACTTCCAGCGACATATCCATGGCCGCTGCCCCACCTGCACAAGAGAAACGCCGATCGCCCAGCGCATACAGTTCATCGGTGGTTTCAATACCGGGAAAGCGCTCACGAAAGGCCGGCAGGCTCTCCCAATGCAGCGCCACTCGTTCGTGCTTTAACAGGCCGGTTGCCGCGAGCAAAAACGCGCCTGTGTCGATACCGCCCAGGCAACAGCCGGCCTGATCCAACTGATGAAGCCAGGCCATTAGCGGCCGGCTAAGATGCGCTTCTGGCGTAAAGCCACTGCATACCGCTAACGACGGTAAGTGGTGTACCTCAGACGTTGCCTGGTCGGCGATCAGCGTCATGCCGTTAGACGCCGTTACCGGCCCGCCATCTGCACTGATCAGCGTCCAATCGAACAACGGGCGGTTTGCAATGCGATTCGCGATCCGCAAAGGCTCCACGGCGGCAAAAAAAGCCATCATCGAATACTGCGGTAACAATAAAAAGCCCACCATTTCCGGGAGTGGGCCTTGGTAATTAAGACGCATCGCTATACTCAACGTCGGTCATAAAGGGTACCAAAAAGGCGCTAGTCATTATCGAGACGTTCAGAGCGGTAAAGCTGCCACTGATTTTCGACCCGGCCATCCGGCAAGCGGCAATAACGCCCCGTTCCCAGGCGCGTTTCTTGTACTTCGGTTTCACCCCCCAAGCTTTCACAATACTCGGCGGCGCGCTGGGTCATTGGGTTTGGGGAGTGCTCACCACCCTTTTGCGTGGCACAGCCCGCCACGACCAAGAAAACGGTGAATAGGCATACGCGCTGCGCTTTCATTTTCATCCCGGTTGCACGTCGCGTTGAACTTAACGGCATGACAGCCTCCTAATGATTACTGGCACATTGGTGTTTAGCTTAGTGGGGTAAGGTGATGGTGGCTACTCTACAAGGCTACTTTACCGAGGCGACATAGCCCCCACTGAGCTCCGCCATAGGCGCGGAAATCGGACGATGGTTGCCGGGGTCGGTAATGTCAGCTAGGATAAAAGTTGTACCAATTCATAAGGAGTGTGAAGTTATGTCCAGCCCTGAACATAAGCAAAAGATCTGGAAGATGATCAAGGATATCAAAGTGGGTATGCTCGTCACCTCGGATCACGATACCCCCCGAGCTCGCCCCATGCACTTAGTGCAAGAATAGTACGACGGCACGTTATGGTTCTTTACGCGTCGCAGCGCTGAAAAAGTGATTGAAACCGAAAGTGACCACGATGTGTGTCTGAGCTTTTCTGATCAGGAAGACGGTGTGTACGTGTCGCTATCCGGTAAAGCCAACCTGATCGACAACCGTGACCTTATCGAAAAATATTGGAACCCCTTCGTGGCGGCTTGGTTTCCTGAAGGTAAAGATGACCCAGACGTGGCACTGTTAGAAATCAAAGTACACATGGGTGAGCACTGGAAGGCCAAAGAGAGCAAAACCTTCCAGCTTTATGAAATAGCGAAAGCTAACCTCAAAAAAGATGCCACACCGGATCTAGGTGAGAATGAAAAATTCGGCGGCTAATCGCCTCTATAAGCACCCCGCTTGCGGGGTGCTTTTCAGTTTGGCAATGCTGATGGGTGCCAGCAGTGCACTGGCGAGCGGCGAATCTACTGGCGATGACGCCAGCGCGGAAAGCCAGTGTGAACTCACTGATCAAAAGCAGGCCATGCTCACGCTGATCAACAAGGCACGCAGCCAACAGCGGCAGTGCGGCGAGCAATACTTTGAGCCAGTGGATGCGTTAACTTGGAATTGTAAGCTGGAAGCAGCGGCTGAACGACACTCTCAAGACATGGCGGAAAATGACTATTTCAGCCATACCGCGCCGGATGGCAGCGGGATTGAGCAGCGTATCAATCACCAGGATTACGTATGGCAAGCCGTGGGTGAAAATATCGCCGCTGGGCACACATCAGCCTCTGCCGTTGTGGAAGGTTGGTTGGCAAGCCCTGGCCACTGCCAAAACATCATGAACGGTACGTTTACCGAGATGGGCATGGCAAAAGCGCGCAACCCCCAATCACGCTATGAAACCTACTGGACACAGACGCTAGGCAACGCCCGCTAAGCACATCAGCTCCACACCCATAGCGGTATTCCGACCGCCATGGTCAAGTCGTGATTGAGTGATGATGGAGTAAAGAGCACAGGGGTAAGAACGGCTTCAAGCAATGCCGTTAGATCATCAACCGCCCAGTTCAAAAATCCCCATAATTGACAGCGCTAATGGCATTTTTAGGTGACCCATCCACCAATTTAGTGCTGTAGGTAAGGTACACAAAGGTTTGGGTTTCGCTATCGTGCATGCGAACGACGCGCATATTTTTGAACAGGGCCGAGCGGCGCTGGGTAAAAACCACTTCTTGCTCTTCGACGTCAGCGGGATTAAACACGATCTCCCCTGTCTGCCGACAGGCCACGCTGGCCTCGCTAGCTTCCTCAGCAAGCCCTACCGCACCGGAGATACCACCGATTTGCGAATAGGAAAGATAGCAGGAAATACCTTGTACCTTAGGATCGTCAAAGCGCTCGACCTCAATGGTATTGTTAGGGCCAAGCAGCTTGAACTCCGTGCGCACACTGCCAATGTGAGCATCTTGTGCCAGTAATGAGGCTGGCAGCAGCGCCAACATGGCAATGCCCCCGCCGATGACAACGCGCTTATGAAAATTCATCAGTTGCTTCCTTTACCTATCCGTTGATAAAAACAAGCCAACTATACGCGTAATGCGCACGCTTAGGGCGCGCACTGGACCAAAAACAAATGTTAAATCTGACAGGCAGTGCAATATTAGACCGCAATGTCGTTCATGTTTGCTCCCCGCCCCATCACGTTTAGTAGCTTTTTTTGCCTCTTGTAAGCCATATCTTACAAACGTGTCAGAAATAGCTTACATAATCTCGCCTTCAGATCAGCTAACGTATCCCTACGCCAAAGCATGCCGCGTACAAGGAGTACGTTGTACTTGCTCAAGGACGAAACTAGGGATAGACATTAGGCGGAAGGAACATGGACGCGCGGCAAGCCAAGGATGGCACCTTTGAAACTCCCCTCCTTATTCATGTGACGTTCAGCGATATCCGAAAGCGCTTCCCCTCAAGCATTTTCTCAGGTTAATCCCCTCATACACTGGCCACCGCCCCGCGAATAGCGTAATCAACCCCAGCCCCAATACGTAAGCCGCGCACGAAAGCGAAACCGATCAATATTTTTACTTCACTTTATAGTTAACCATCACAAGCACAGCCTCTGGGTTGTCGGCAGGTATAGTCACGGTTGATGCAAGCATTACCACAGGCCTTGCCTTTGGAGCACGTACGACAGACCCGCCCTGGGCTAGGAAAAATTCTTTCGGCATCGTATCGAACGCTAGGTCACATCGACTCTCTTCAAACGTCACGACCAACTCGGCTTGTGATAGCCAATGGTCAGCAGCAGCCACCGACTGCTGAGCGTTTGCCACGCTTGAGACGCATAGGGCCAGCACTAAAATTATCGATTTAATAATCACGGCCCTTCCTTTTGATTATTATTTGTCGATCCAGTATGGGGCCGCGGTGCAGGGACTAGTACCCATTTCATAGCAAAGCGGGCAAATAGTTGTCTGATGGGAATGGGCGGTAGCTTTTTTTTGGGGGGGCGTCCTGGCAGGAACCAAATGAAAGCCATAAGACAATGATTTAAATAAGTTTAATAAAAAAATATTAATGTCGATATACCATAAACTTAATTAAAACCGCTAACATACTAACCTACAGACATTGTCTACACCTGCTTATTAATTTTTGATTCATATAAGACTACTTGCAACCAAAAGCGAACGTAGAGACTATTCTGATATTCAATCGCCCATATTTATCCTTGATTTAAAAAGCAATGAAACAGCTCAACAACATGCGCTGGTTAGGGAATTGAACCACCCACTTTCTCACGCCACCATTACATTCCGCGCATACGTAAATACTCTTTAAGTCGCTGGAAACGGCCACCTTGAACAATCTGTGGCGCAGCCTCTTCCATCTCGTCTAAGCAATCCCCGATCTGCTTAGGCACCCATTGTTGGTCGGCAATTATTAAATCCAGTAGCTGTAGAGCCTCCTCTGGGAACAGCTTACAGAGCCCAGATTCGGCAAGTGAACGAATGATATAGTGAGGTTGCTCAATTGGTTTTAGCCAGTCCTGCACCGCATCCAAGGCCGCCGGGAACTTCCGTCTAGCAGCAATGACCAGTCGTGCTAAGGACTGGGCAATTCGTGGAGTGGCTAAGCTACGAGACTTTGGCCAAATATTTTGCCAAAAAGGTTGAGCACGATTTATCCAATAGTCCTCACGTTGATCGCCTGCGCCTTCAAGCGCCTGATAAAGGGCCTGAGCGGATCTCTCCAAGCCTTCTTGTGGGAACGCCCCTATTGCTGATCGAAACTCATCGACAGTAAAGCCTTGAGTAGGATCCAATGCTGCGTAGGTCAGGAAAACAGCGAATTGCTGCTTATGCTTGCCAAGATTGCCGTAGTGTTTTGCGCTTTCCAAGAACTGTGGCTTGAAAGCAATAAGCAACGGCTGATACAAACGGGGAGACCATAGGAACCCCTCCCAGACAGCTTTTGCTTCTAAGGGATTACTCCAATCGAACAGAGGCAAAAGGTGCTGTTCGGTCCAGAGGCGATCCACACGGAAAAATGAAATCAGCCGAGAACCCATTATTACCCGCGCGGGGCGGAACTGTTCGACCTCTGTGCCGCATAGTGCAGTGAAAATGGGCTCAAGGTCGGCAGGAAGCAGATCGCTATCGTTAGGGTTCTGTTTGAACCAAAGATTGATAAGTGCCTGCGTTACATGTCCGACGGGATGATTTATCGCAGATCCAACGAGGTCATTGGTTTCGTCATCATTACGGTTAACAAGGGAACTTTGATCAGTTTCAAGGGGTAGTGTTAACACTCGATGGCATAAATTCTTTAGAAGACTCTCGTGGCGATTTATAGACTTTGATACCTCCTGTAACCACCACGTAACACTGTGGATAACCTTTTGAAGCACATCATCGGGCATTGATTGCAGCAGTGGTGCTGCGTACCGCCAAGAGCGAAGCACCATGCCTTCTTCGGCCCAAACTTGTAGAGCTTCACGCCAACGGTCTGCGGGCCATATGCAATCCTGCGACAAATCACACAACGCGAACAAACTGTGAAAAAAGCGCGTGCGGCAAACATCACGCCAGGTATCTTCATAGAAAGCTCGTCGTTTGGGAGCTTTCTCTTTAAGCCACGTAGTCAAGTCCTGTCGCTTGCGAGGGGCAATATTAACTTTTATGCGATCCTCGTAATCTGGATCGCCAGTACCACTCATCCAGCTCGAGAACTCGTCTCTCTCGTTAGTCGCCAAACGCCAGTCCGGATACGTATCGGAAATTACTTCCAAGCGCGCAGCTGTCGACTCACCCAAAATGCAGCCTGAGATATTCAGCTTAGCCAGGTATAACCAGACAGAGTGAGCCATAAATTCTTGCCACTGATCTTCTTCATGATCGTCTCGGTATATCTCGCGCGGAGGTCCATTCAAGATGGCCACTTCTAAACGCTTCTGGGCGGCTCCTGACAAATACCGCCCTTGCAGAACGAACAGTCTGAACACCTCCCGCCGTGTTTCTATAGACCAAAGCAGCCATGCTTCTTCGTTCACCAGCCAATCGACCCACTGTTCGGGCATTATGCAGTCATCCTGACTGGCGGCAAACAAAGCTAAACGCTTGAAGGTAGGGTATGGCAATTCGATCCAGCTTTGGGCGATACGTGTCGCGCGAGCGCTATCGTTGACGCGAACTGCTAGCCAAGCATCACGGAGCAGTTCAATTAAGTGTACCCATTCACTTAAATCACGGTTCTGCCAATGTGGGGTAATAGAGGGAAGGTCCCAATACGAGCAGTCACTGAAATCGTTGGCATCGCCCAACTCGCGCAATAAGTCCAGCGCATCACGTAATAACTGTTGGAGATCTTCCAATAGACACGGTAGGGCTGATATCCAGCACTCATCAGCCATGTCGGACAAAGCAGTATTTGTGTGGTCAGCGGTCAAGGCTAGTTCCCAGTTGACCAATTTCTTAATCTGGATAGGCTCGTCAGTGCTATTCGGATCATCGAACCAGCGAAAAGGTTGCTTTATAACCACTTTTGGTGCAAGCAGCTCTCGCAACTCAAAACGCAGCGTAGTGTTCAACCCCTCCCGCTTAAGACGGCCTTTCCATCGATAAATGTCGGCGTCGTTCCATGTAGACTTCACTCGACCACTAAGCAGTAGGCGCCACAAGGTACGCATTATAGGGCCTGGAATCGCCTTAGATGCGTGCAAACGAATTTCATCCAGCTCCGAGAGCTTGCCATCACGTTCTAATGAAGCAAAACGATCCAGCTCTTGTTCCAGCAGCCATTTCCAACGATCGTGCAACTGCCCACCTCGCTCTGCAATCCAGATGACCAGCCTCGGATCATCCAGATGGCGTAGGAGCCATCTAGCTAGGTGGAACATCACGCTATCCCATTGGCTTCTGGTAGTGTTGCCGTCGGCAAGCAGCATCGGCGGTGCTCGGTCATAGGACACTGGCCGCCTTATCAAGCTGAAATGCAGCGTGGAATCCAACTTGTCATTCGTTAATACCCCAAAGCGGTTCAGATCGCCGTACCCGAAACGCTCAAGCGTGAAGGTCTCTAACAGCCAATCTAGCGAAGGAACGGGGTTGAAATCAGCAAAGCGTTTTGCCGGCAAGCCCGACTGATCCGACAAGGCCCACAGCACCCGGCCAACAAAATCGTCCTGCCTTGTGCTGTCCTGTGGCGAGGTTAAAGCGTGTTTGACGATAATGGCCTCTTTGCCCTGCACCCCATCGCGGTAGGTATCTGCCCAAGCTTGCAAGGTCTGGTGCAGCGCGGAATGGTCGTAACTTCCTGCGGAAACTTGGTAGAGAATAGGCGTTACACCTTTTGCTTCCCATTCAATGGTCTTCTGGGACTCTTGCCCCGGCTCGCAATCGCCTAGAGCCCAAGCCTGCGGCGTAATTTCGCCTAGCATTCGATCAGCCGCCAGTGCATCCATCATATAGCGCAGCACCGGATCGTTGATGCTATAACCTATGAAGCATACCTCGTAATTACGAAATAGCTCGCTCACGAAGCGTGCCGCCCAGCGCTCTGTCAGATATGCCAAGCCAAAATCACCACTGGTAATCACCAGGCGGTTCAAGGTTGTGTCGTCTTCCTTTTCAGGTAACAAACCATGCAAATAGACCAACCCGTCCCATCTACTGTTCTTAGGAATAGGAAGCATTGGGGCGGCGTAGGTTTGGAACTCTTGGCCGGTGCGTCTGGCCGCCACATGAAAGATGCGGTCGTAGTTGGTGGTGACCAACCGCAGCGCGCCCTCGCGGTCGCGCGCCAAACGCAACAGAGCCGCCTGTGTATCAGTGGCCCCCTTACGACGGAGCTTTGGCTTCAAAGTCTTGGCTAGTGCGCGACGGACGGCCAATCTCTGACCCGGTAGACGCCGTTCGAGTAGGTCAAGTGTGGCATCAAACTGCTCATGCCCGAAGGCCTCGCGCTCAATGACAGTAAGAGTCGTTCCGGCCCTCTTGTAGATTTCTTCCACCAGACCTTTGAAACCCGGCAGACCAGCGGGATAAGAAATGCCCGCGCCACAGAAAAACACTACTCGGTTTTCTTCATGCGCCTGTAAGAGAGCATCCGGGATGTCAGGGCCGTTAGTTATGAATTGCATTCCCTTTGCTTCCTATCCAATGTCCAATTAAATCGTGGGCGCAAGCTAATTGTTACTTATAAGCCTCAATCCCCACTTTAATTATTTTTAGCAGTGTTCACCATTCCGCTTCACATGTACAACCCGATCAACTACGACTTCCGACCTTCCTGCACCGAATTTTTGGTAAGTCTCGGCATTACCCGGCCTTATTAGGAGCCCCCTTTATAGCTGTCGGCCTGCCAGTGGCCACGCTTTAGAGGGCTGCTCACTAGTTGGTTCCTAAATGTAACCCAAATGTGCATGATTTCGCATGACCCCCCATGCACCAAAATTCCGCCTACAGCCCAGCAATAGAATGCTTTGACCCATTTTGCAGGGTGCATGAAGAAATACCCGACAAGCGAACACCGCAGGCGGGTGGGGGACAACACGCCGTAGGGTGCGGCGGCCTGGGTGGCCTACCCCTTGGCAACCATCCCATATAGCCGCTGTGTGCCGCTGTAAGCCTCGCTAATGTTTTAAAACGAGAAAGCCCCGCACACAGGCGGGGCTTTGGCTTAAGGGCGTGATCGAGTGCTAGGCGGCGGTATCGCCGCTATCCAATTATTTCAGCTCACGGGGGAAGCGGATGGGTGAGTAATAGCCGCCATCTTTATAGTCTTCAAATGGCAGGCGCTTCGGGATCTCGGTGCCAGGAAGCTTGATGGGCGCGTGATCAACAGGGATGCGGCTGAGAAACAAATCCCCTAGCGCCGACATTTGACGCCTGCTCACTTCAAGGTTCAGTTGAGCGGTGCTGCCCCTCGGGCGAGATCGTACGTTCTAATCTCAGGCCACTGGACAGGTAACCATTTTTGTACTGGGCTTGGTTGCGTTTATCTGTCGAACAGTTAGTGCCATGGCGGTATACCGAGCATCTTCGAATGGGGGTATATACCCTTCTGACTACCAATTGGCAGCGGGCTTTGGGAGGAATGCTAGGGAACGGCGAGGGTCATAAAATAAAGCTTTTCAGAGTGTTAGGCTTTATTTTGGTTTTGTCAGAACTGCTCAAGATAGCCCTATGGCGTCCCTGGCAGGAGTCGAACCTGCGACCTGCCGCTTAGGAGGCGGCTGCTCTATCCTACTGAGCTACAGGGACGTTAAGCGGTAGCTAATCTTGAGGGCGCATAGTATAACGCGTCCCCTTTGGCAGGGCCAACCAAGTTGCCCTGCTCGGCTTAAATCCAGCCGAGCAAGCGCAGCGCAAAGACACCAAGCGTGACGGTTACACTCGCCATCAGCGTGGTGATCGCAATGATGTTGGCGGCGAGCGCCACGTTGCCCCCTATCGCTTTCACCATCACAAAGCTGGCGGCGGCGGTGGGGCTGGCGAAGAACAGGAACAATAACCCGAGCTGGGCGCCCGAAAAGCCCACTAACCAAGCTGCCGCGGTGGAGAGCACCGGCAAGATGACCATCTTCATCCAACTGGCCCCCAGGGCTACCTGGCGGCTATCGCGAATGCTGGAGACTGACAGCGTGGCACCAATGCAAATCAGGGCCAAAGGCAGCGTTAACGAGGCAAAGTAATCGCCGGAGGTAATCAACCAACTGGGCAGCGGTATCGAAAAAGCGGTAAACGGAAGGGCCGCAAATACCGAAATGATCAAAGGGTTGGTGGCAACGTGCTTGAGCAAACTGCGCCAATCGGTCGACTGGCCAGGCTGGTAAGTAGCCAACACGACCACGGAGAGGGCGTTGTACATCACGATCACCACGCCTAGCAGCAGGCTACCCGCTGAAAGGCCGTAGTTGCCGTACATCCCCGCCGCCAGCGCCAAGCCAACGACGCCACAATTACCCCGAAATGCCCCTTGCACGTAAATGCCGCGATCTTCACGCGCAACCCGGTAATGTGCCCACCCCCAGCTCAACAGAAATTGGGCCAGCGTAGCGGCAGCAAAAAAAGCCATCAGCGATACATCGAGCGCGACACTCAGGTCGGCTTTTATCAAGCTCAGGAAAATCAGGGTAGGCAGCGTTGCTTTAAAGACTAACGCGGAAGCGGTTGCAACAAAGGCACTATCGATCCATTTCAAGCGCTTAAGACCGAGGCCTATAAACACCATCGCAAAAACAGGCAGCGTGATATCCAGCGTGCGGGCAAACAGTTCTAGTAGGTTCAAAACGGTGTCTCGATCAGCCTGGCGGTTGATAATGGGCTTTTACGACAAGTTCAGTACCTGCTTATGTTCCACTGTTAAGGAGGTATTGTCGATTAACTAAAGAAGCGATGGCTATTTTTGCGGATCAAACAGCTCCATCACATCATCCTCATCACCGGGAAGGTTCACCACTACTGCGTCTCTTCCTCTATTTTTAGCCTCATAGCTCCCAGCATCTGCACGGGCCAGCACTTTCGTCACATTGACATCGTTTTCATTAAATGTCGTCACGCCAATGCTCAATGTGACCATATACACTTTGCCTTCATGCGTCACAGAGATTTCGGCAACTGCCTGGCGTAGTGCATCGGCTACCTTTTGGGCTTGCGATAAGGTACAGCTGGGCAATAACACACCAAACTCATCCCCCCCTTGGCGCGCGACGTGATCGTTACGACGCACTTCCCACGCAACCACCTGAGCAATGCGGCGTAACATTTCATCGCCCAAGGCATGGCCACCTTCGTCATTGATGGGCTTGAAGTGGTCTAAATCGAACAGCAAAAGCGCTGAGGGCGTGCTGGTTTTTTGAAAATCGGCGAAGGCTTCTTCAAGACGGCGCTCAAATCCGCGGCGATTTAACAAACCGGTCAATGGGTCGTGTTCTGCTTCCCAACGTTGAAGTGCTTCCAGCTCCCGGCGTTCGGTAATATCTTTGACGACCCCCACTAACCCAAGAGTTTGTCCGGCTTTAGAGAGCAAAACGACACGGGCGTGCACATCCAGCCACAGCAGCTCGTTATCACTACGCAAAAAACGCAGTTGGCGCATGAAATCGATGCCCGTTTTAAGCGTATGCAGCCACATATCTTTAGCACCTTCGCGGTCATCTATATGAATCTGCGAAAGCCACGTATCCGTCGGCAGGTCAGCGGGAATATCCAGCATCTCCAGCAATGCCGGATTCATGTAGGTAATGTCGCCTTTAATGTTGGCGACGAACATGCCTTGCGGTACAGCACTGAGGACAGAATCGAGAAATGCTTCGCGCTCTTGAAGGTTACCTAACAACAGTTGCCGCTCTTCTTCTACCCGGTTGAAGGTAGAGGCCACTCGTTGCAGTTCCTGCATATTCGTAGCGAGGCTAACGTTTTCCCGGTGACCTTGCCCCACTTCGCCAATTTGCTTTTCTAAGTGCTTGAGAGGCGATAGCTCTCTTCCCAACAACCACCAGAGTATCGGCAGCATCAAAAACGCCAACGATATCCACAGCCACCAGAGTTTGTAAATGAAGTCAGTCAGCGGCAATTGAGCTTGTTCAATGGGCAAATAGAGCCCAACGACCCAGCTTGCGGGCCAAACCTGGGCATACGATTGCAGCGCTGTTTGGCCATTTAATAATTTGCCGACACTGTCCCCTTCCCAGCCAGCAAGGGCTAAATCAAGCCAAGGGTTAAATTCCTTAGTCGGAACGGATGCGTTGATGAGCTCGCTTTCTGGGTGATATAGAATTTTACCTGACGCCGTGGCAACGCCTGCATAGCCACTTTCGCCCAAACGCACTTTAGCTAAGCGGCTGAATATTCCGCCTGAATCCAGGTTCAAAATACCACCGACAAAACCATCGAAACCACCTTGTGCATTTAAGCGGGGTACCCCCACTAATACGATGGGCATGCCGCTGGCTCGACTAATAAAAGGCTCGCTAACATAAGGCTGCTGAGTGCCTCGCAGCATACGAAAATACTCAAGGTCATCGGTTTCCAGTCCTACGCGCCCAACAACCGTTGGCCAATCGGCGATTATCCTCCCCTCGCTATTGCTGACGACTATGCCCTCAAACCAAGCAAGCAGTCCGTCGCTCTGGCGCAGTTGATGGTTTATCCAATCCGAGTCATCGTCCGTTCCAATCATTTCCTCTAATCGGCTCAACGCATGAAAACGCTGCTCAATTTGCTGTGTTACTTCGTCCGCTAGCAGCGTGGCCTCGTAACGCAAATGCGACATGTTGGTTTCTTGCACCATGGTTTTGCCAAATTGCCATGACATACCTAACAGGATTGCGATGACCATTAGCCACGTAACCGCCAAGCCCAGCAATAGCCGACCTTTAAGTGTACGAAAGCATGGGAACGAATTTATGAAATTGGCCAAGCGCAAAGCATTACCTTGATGGCGAGAGAAATCATTAGCGTATGTATGCGCCTTAAAAATTAGTAAGGTTTTGATGCGACTAACGTACCAAAAACTTAAGAAAAGTGCGCGTTGAAAGGTCTCGAAGCCACCTTCGCGTCAAAGTAGAGACACTTGTTTTATGCATGAGTTGCGATGCTACCACCTTCTGGTCAGGCGAAAGAGCCAAGAAACCGATGACCCACCACCCCAATGCTTCTATTTTCATGAGTTTATTATCGCGCTTTGCCCTCAATTCTTTAGAAACTTAATCAATCATTTAGGGCGCACCACAAAAAAATGAATATTTTTTCTACAACAGGGGCAGAAAAGAAAAGCACAGTCATGCACTTTTTCTTCTTGTGTGTGCCTGTAAAATACATTTTGACCAAACGTTACATGCATTAGCGACGCAGCTACCGTAACCTTGCTGATACGGTAAACATAGCTCACGCGTTAGGCCCAAGGATGATTGGATGGATTCTGTGAACGATTTAGAAGGTGCGACGCCCTCTTGGTATGTTATTCAATGCAAAGGTGGGGAATCATTTCGCGCCGCTGAACATCTCACTAACCAGGGTTACGACGTTTTTCATCCTGTGCTAACCCTTAAGCGGAAACGCCAAGGCAAGTTAGTCAGTGTGACCGAGCCGCTATTTCCTTACTATCTGTTCATTCGCCTGGATCAGGTCGTCAGCAACTGGCGTCCAATTCGTTCCACGCGCGGCGTGCTGCGGTTACTCACGTTTGGTAATAAACCAATCGCCACGCCTAACGCGCTGATCGATACTCTCCGTTCTCAACCACACCACCAGGACAGTATCCACACCTACTTTAGTGCGGGCGAGAAAGTGACTATAACGGAAGGCCCGTTCAAGGATTTAGAAGCCATTTTCACGCGTTGCAAGGGAGAAGAGCGTGCTATCGTCCTGCTCAACGTGCTTAACCGGCCACAGCACTTAGAGGTCCCTGTGGTGGGTCTACAAAAAAGCGAAAGTTGACCGGATATTCCCTTCTCGCCATCTGACTCGCTGGCGCACTAATAGGCAACAAGAGCGCCGCGAGCTGCCGATAAGAGAGGCAATGTCAAACGTCGTAGCCTGCTTCTCGAGCAAGCGTCGTATTAGCCTTTAACCAACCGTCGATGTGGCCGCAATCAAAGGTACGACCATTCATTCGAAAAGCTTGAACCGGTTTATCTTCCTTCATCAATCGGTCAATGGCATCGGTGAGTTGAATTTCGTTTCCTGCACCAGGCGGTTGGTCGCTTAACAGTTCCATTATTCGAAATGGCAGCACATAACGGCCGATGACAGAGAGCCGTGAAGGCGCATCGTTGGGCTTTGGCTTTTCCACTACGCCGCGCATATTAGCGCTTTCCCCCGCCTGGGGTTCGTTGCCTCCACAATCGACAATGCCGTAGCGGTAGACTTCTTCTTCGGGGACAGCTTCCACCATTATTTGCGCCGCTCGGCTGGTTTCCCAGCGAGTGACCATAACGCCAAGGTCACAACTATTAGCGCCGGGCTGGGGTTTAACCAATACATCCGGCAGGATAACGGCGAAGGGCTCGTCCTTTTCTAACAGATGTGCTGCGCAATAAATAGCGTGCCCCAACCCTTGGGCGTTTGGCTGGCGCACGCTGGTAATCCTTAATGACGGTGGCGCAATGGATGCTAAGGTCTTCAGCAAATCATCTTTGCCTTTGCTGGCTAATGCGTCTTCTAACTCCGCATGGGCATCGAAATGGTCTTCTATCGCCGACTTTCCAGAACGGGTGACGAGAATAATTTCGTTTATTCCCGCGGCTAAGGCCTCTTCTACCACATGTTGAATAAGTGGCCGGTCGACCACAGGCACCATTTCCTTAGGGATCGATTTGCTAATGGGTAATAGGCGGGTACCAAAACCCGCTACCGGTATAATCGCTTTTCGCACCTGCGTCATCATCTGATTCCTTGATCGTGTCTTTACTAACGCCATTCAACCAATTTGTTTAACAACTGTTGGGTACTAGGGTCTTTTACCAAGCTTTGCTCCAAAGCATTACCTGACAGTACGTTAAACAGACTTGTTGCCAATTGCTTCCCTAACTCCACGCCCGGTTGATCGAACGGATTTAGGTTCCATAGCACTGACTGTACAAACACTTTATGCTCGTAGAGTGCCAGCAACGCGCCTAAGCTCCAAGCATCTAACTGTTTCATGAGTAGCAGCGAATTAGGCTGGTTCCCGCGATACCCCTGTGCCATGTGCCCTCGTAAGGCGGTTGGAATGGCATCATCCCCCAAGGCAAACAGCTGTGCCTGAGCCAGGCAATTGGCGAGCGTCAATTGCTCCTGAGCGGCTAGCGAATCGCACACCGTCTGCGGAGCTTCAACTTCGCGCCGCGCCACGGCGACAAAATCAGCACTAACGGTATGCCCACCCTGATGTAGCAATTGGTAAAACGCATGCTGCGCATTGGGTCCTACATCGCCCCAAATAATAGGGCAGGTGGCGTGCGTGACAGAACGACCATCCAAACACACGCTTTTACCATTCGATTCCATCTCTAGCTGCTGCAAATAGGCAGGTAAACTTTTCAGCCGAGCATCATAAGGCAGTACGGCATGGGTGGGGATGTTCAGAAACTGGCAATTCCAAGCGCCTACCAGCGCCACTAACGTCGGTAAATTTTCCATCAATGGCGTTTCCATGAAGTGTCGATCCATGGAATGAGCCCCCGCCAGCAGTGCGTCAAAACACTCCATGCCGAGTTGCATTGCCACGCTGACACCAATGGGCGACCACAACGAAAAACGCCCGCCAATCCACTCTTTAAAAATTAACTGGTGCTCGGTAGGAATACCAAACTCAGACATTTTTTCAGGTTTGGCGGATACGCCCACTAATTGATGGCGACATACCGTGGGCACATCAATTTCAAGCGCCTCACTTAGCCACGCCAACGCTGTACGCAAATTAAATTGCGTGTCGGCAGTGGTAAATGATTTTGACGCCAATACCAGTAATGTCGTAGCGGGAGCGAGACGCTCCATCAATGGCAGCAGCTGCGCGCCATCCATGCTAGAAACATAATGAACATTGATACGTTTTTGGCTTGGGCTGTCTGCTAGCGCCTCACTGATCATTTTTGGCCCTAAATCTGAGCCACCTACGCCAATATGCACCACATCAGTGATTGCCTGCCCCGTCGCGCCAAACCAGTTAGCGTCATGCAAGCGTTCGACCAGGGCCGTTAGGCGGGCACGCTGAGACTGGCAAAATGCCACCGCTTCCTCCATGCCTTCTGGCGGCGCTGTATCAGCTGGCCAGCGTGCTGCCATATGCAGCGCAGATCGACGCTCAGATGCGTTTACCATGGCTCCAGCAAATAACGCATGGCGTTTCGACTCCAGCCCACAGCTGTGCGCCCAATCCACTAATAACGAAAGCGTTTCTGATGTAATGCGTTGCTTACTGAGGTCGAGGTAAAGCGGACCTAGTGTAAAAGCCAAGGCGGTTGCACGGTGACAGGCAGCATCCGAATCGCCACCGATTAAATCGCTAAGGGACTGCGCCTGTAAATGTTCCGCATGTGCTTCTAAAGCGTTGACGGGTGTATAAACACGTGACAACCGTTGTGGTGATGATGTGTACATTCGTTCCTCCGTGAACTCGCATACTCTAATGGGAAAAGCCTGCTGTATTACTTCATATGGTAATAAAGCAAGCTTTACGCCATGAAGCGCCATCAAGCACTTTATTTAATAATAGACAAACAGATAGCGCGCAATATGAATCTTCTGGTACTACTTCAATACACGCGCTAATAGCGATTTTGCGTTTTCGATGAGCTCATCTAAATGTTGTTCGCCTTTGAAGCTCTCCGCGTAAATTTTATAAAGCGATTCGGTGCCACTGGGACGAGCTGCAAACCAGCCACTATCGGTCGTTACTTTGATGCCACCAATGGCTGCCCCATTACCCGGTGCAGCCACTAGGACCGCTGTAATTGCATCACCGGCCAAGCTAGCTTCATTGATACTCTCAGCACTGAGGTTTTTAAATGCTGCCTTTTCTTCGGCTGAACAAGCAGTATCAACGCGCTTATAAAACGGCACACCAAAGCGCTCGGTCAGTGTTTGAAAGTATTCACTAGGCGTTTTACCGGTGACTGCCATGATTTCGGCAGCCAGTAAGCACATCACGATGCCATCTTTATCGGTGGACCATGCCCTGCCATCGCGAGTCAGCAAACTCGCACCAGCACTCTCCTCGCCTCCAAATGCCAACCAACCTTCATGCAGTCCCTCGACAAACCACTTAAAACCAACGGGCACTTCATAAAGCTCGCGACCATGAGCAGCCACTAAACGGTCGATCATCGAAGACGACACCAGCGTTTTGCCAATTTTTAGCGTTGCGGCCCACTCAGGACGATGGGTGATTAAGTAATCGATACACACCGCTAAAAAATGGTTCGGATTCATTAAGCCGTTGGCGTCCACAATGCCATGACGATCCGCATCAGGGTCATTACCAAAGGCAATATCGAACCGGTCTTTAATCTTAAGCAAATTCGCCATCGCCGCCGGGCTCGAACAGTCCATACGCGTCTTGCCATCGTGGTCCGGCGGCATAAACGCAAAATTGGCATCAATAACCGTATTCACTACTTCAATATTGAGGTTGTAGTGTGCGGTGATAGCCTGCCAAACCGGCAAAGCCGTGCCCCCCATTGGGTCGGCGCCCAGCGTCAGGTTCGCCTGCTGAATCGCTGCAATATCCACCACCTCGGCCAACTGGGCGACATAGTGGGCTGTAAAGTCGTACTGCTGAGCATGCGCTAGCGCCTGCTTGACTGGCACTGTAGGCACATCGGTTAAATTTCTCAGCAGATAGGCATTTGCACGTAGTTCAATCCAGCTAGTGATATCCGTTTCAGCGGGCCCACCGTGGTGGGGGTTGTACTTGATGCCGCCATCTTCTGGCGGGTTGTGAGACGGCGTGATAATTAAGCCGTCTGCCAGTCCTGCGCTAGGCGATCCCAGCCCGTGATGACGATTGAGCTGCAAAATAGCATGGCTAACCAGCGGTGTAGCGGTGTATCCGTGCCCTTTTTCAATAAACACAGGCACATTATTAGCCGCTAACACTTGAAGCGCGCACTCCCAGGCAGGTCGTGAAAGCGCATGGGTGTCAAAGCCCAAAAAAAGCGGCCCTTGATAGTCCGCTTCGCGCCGGTAATCGACCACCGCCTGAGTGATAGCAAATATATGCGCTTGATTAAATGTACGCTCAATAGAACGGCCACGATGGCCGGATGTGCCAAACGCTACGCGTTCTGCAGGTTCGTTAGCGTTCGGTGTTTCATCGTAAAAAGCCTTCGTGACAGCATCCATTTGCGTCTCCCTCGCTTTATGTAGTCATAACACCGTGAATACGTGCTTACAGAAGCTTATTAAGCGCTAAGCGCGTCTGCTATTTGCTCGGCGCAGCGACGAGCCTGCTTGGCATCAATCGCTTCCACCATGACGCGAATCAACGGCTCGGTGCCTGATTTGCGCAACAACAACCTGCCATCTTGGCCTAGCTCGGCCTCGACTTGATTGACCACTGCTTTGATCTGGTCCTTTTCTAACGGATCCCCATCATTAGCATCACTGTAGCGCACATTGATGAGTGTTTGAGGTAGCTTTACCATGCCTTGCTTGCCATCGAACAGAATCGTTTCTTGTTGCAATAGACAGGTCATGACACGTAATGAGGCAATGATGGCATCCCCTGTTGAAGCGTGATCTAAGCTCAATAAGTGGCCAGACCCTTCTCCCCCCAGCCTCCAGCCTGTCGCTTTAAGCTGCTCCATCACATAGCGATCGCCGACCTTCGCGCGCAGAAAAGGAATCTCCAATCCTGCCAAGGCTTGCTCTAAACCCAAATTACTCATTTGAGTGCCTACCACACCCCCGGTATACCCAGAGGCCTTAGCATCTTTCGCCAGCAGGTAAAGAAGTTCATCACCATCGACAACGGTGCCGGTGTGATCGACCATCATCAATCGGTCAGCATCACCATCCAGTGCGATACCCAAGTCAGCTTGGTGCTCTAGTACCGCCGCTCTTAGGCTTTGCATAGACGTAGCACCGCAGTGCTCGTTAATGTTGATGCCGTTGGGCGTGGCATGAATACTAATGAGCTCGGCGCCTAATTCACTATAGACGGCGGGCGCCACTCTATAGGCTGCACCGTTAGCCGAATCGACAACAATTTTCAGGCCGTTAAGGCTTAAGTGACCTGGCAGATTCGCTTTGCAGTACTCCGTATAACGACCTGCAGCATCATCAATGCGGCGTGCTTTACCTAATTTATCAGACCTGACACACGTCATACCGCCATCAATTGCTACCTGTAGCCAACGCTCGATTTCGTGCTCTTGTTGGTCGGTTAGCTTATGGCCGCCCTGGGCAAATATCTTGATGCCATTATCGTCAAACGGGTTATGCGAAGCACTAATAACCACACCCGCATCGGCCCGGAAGGTAGAGGTCAAATAGGCAACACCCGGCGTGGGTAATGGGCCTACCAAAGCAACGTTCACACCCGCCGCTGAAAAACCTGCTTCTAACGCAGATTCCAGCATATAACCACTGGCGCGGGTGTCTTTCCCAATCAGTACTTCCTTAACACCCTCAGCGCCTAACACCTGCCCCGCCGCCCAACCAAGCTTCATAGCGAAATCAGGTGTCATTGGGAACTCGCCTACCCGGCCACGCACACCGTCAGTGCCGAAATATTTACGCATTTTATATAAACCTATATAGCAAATGTTGGCCTTACTCTACGGTGACGCTCTTTGCGAGATTGCGCGGCTTATCCACATCGGTGCCTTTCACCAAGGCCACATGGTAGGAGAGCAGTTGCAATGCTACGACATGCAATACAGGCGAAAGTAAGCCGTAATGCTCTGGCATTTGCAGTACATGCACGCCTTCGGAAGACTGCACCCGACTGCCGCCGTCAGCAAATACGTAAAGCTGGCCCCCACGGGCGCTCACTTCCTGCATGTTGGCTTTGAGCTTTTCCAGCATTTCATCGTTAGGGGCTACCACGACTACCGGCATTTCAGCATCGACCAATGCTAGGGGGCCATGCTTTAACTCGCCCGCTGGGTAGGCTTCGGCATGGATATAGGAGATCTCTTTCAGTTTTAATGCACCTTCCAGCGCAATGGGATAGTGCCGCCCACGCCCCAGGAATAGTGCGTGATGCTTATTGGCGAAATGCATCGACCAATTTTTAATGCTGGGTTCCAGTGCTAGTACTTTGTCCACGGCAATGGGCAAGTGCCTTAACTCATCCAGGTAGGCTTTTTCATCCGCGTCACTTAAGCGCTGGTTGGCTTTTGCCAGCAATAGGGTCAGCAGGAACAGTGCGCTTAGCTGAGTAGTAAATGCCTTAGTGGAGGCTACGCCAATTTCTGGACCAGCACGCGTAATGAACCGCAGAGAGGTTTCACGCACGATCGCCGATTCTGGCACATTGCAGATCGCCAAGGTATAAGCGTGCCCTTGGGATTTGGCATGGTGTAGCGCGGCGAGGGTATCGGCAGTTTCTCCCGATTGGGAGATGACCACTACCAGTTGTTTAGGATTGGGCACACTTTGCCGATAGCGGTACTCACTAGCGATTTCCACATTACAGGCAATACCCGCTAATTGCTCGATCCAATACTTGGCGGTCATGCCCGCATAGCTCGAGGTGCCACAAGCAATGATCAGCACCGAGTCTATCTGTTGAAATATGTCAGCAGCCTCGGCTCCAAAGATGCCTGGCTGTAGCTGGCCTGCCCCACTAATCATCTCGAGCGTATTGCTCAGTGCCTGAGGCTGCTCGAAGATTTCCTTCTGCATGTAGTGATTGTAATCACCCAACTCTACCGCATTGGCATTCAAGCTAGAGGTAATCACTTCTGTTTGGGTAGGCTGACCGATTCTATCGACCACGGCTACTGCATCGCGGCTTAATCGGGCAACATCCCCATTCTCCAAATACATCATCCGCTTCGTAACGGATAACAAGGCAGAAGCGTCCGAGGCAGCGTAGTGACCATCCTCTGCAATACCGAGCATTAAGGGAGAACCTTCCCGGGCCACCACTACGCAATCAGGTTCTTCCTCTGAAATAGCGGCCAGAGCGAAGGCGCCTTTTAAATGCACCACGGCACACTGAACGGCGGAAAACAGGTTTTCAGCAGGCTCGCCAATCTGACCTTTAAAGCAAGCCTGAATCAGATGGGCAATGGTTTCGGTGTCGGTATCAGAGGTAAATTCGTAGCCGAATCCCTGCAGTTTTTCGCGCAAAGATTCGTAATTCTCAATAATGCCGTTATGCACAACCGCCAAGCCACCCGAAATATGGGGATGGGCGTTTCGCTCGGCAGGAACACCGTGGGTAGCCCAGCGTGTATGTGCAATGCCCACATTTCCGTGCAAGCTTTCTTGGGCGACCTTATTGGCTAACTCAACCACGCGCCCCTTGGAGCGCGCACGCTGCAAGCCATTGAAGCTCTCGCTATCAAGCAGGGCCAAGCCCGCCGAGTCATAGCCGCGGTACTCCAGTGTTGCCAATCCTTCCAATAAGAAAGGCGTGCTATCCTTTGCGCTAACCGCGCCGACAATGCCGCACATAATGCTTCCATAGGTAGCTTTTGGTTAAAAAATAACACCCAATGTATACAAATGTAAACATTAAAGTTAGGTATCTAGAATAATACCCCGTATGTCCGCAGGCAAGATAGTGTGCCTAGAAGCAAAAAGCTGACCACAAGGAACTGATCTGCAGTAGAGAATTTAACGGTTAAGTGCACTTTTTACTTTGAACCTCTTACACGCTTTACCCGCCTATTCAAAACCGATTTAACGTCTTAGATAGTAAAAATATTATCAGATAACAATTAATAAAGAAGAGTGCTTTTCCCTCACTACCTATTTATTAATAGTTACGCTGTTATTAATAACTGAAAATACATCTTATCAAATAAAAAAACCGGCCTCATAAGAGGCCGGTTCTATTGATTCTGCTAGGCAGTTAACCCTTCAAGCGTGGTAGTTAAACCAAGCTTAGAAGTGGTAACGTGCGCCAGTCAGCCAGTAAACGTCTTCTTTAAGTGCATCGATATTGTCGTCAACGCTGGATTCATCGCTGCTGAAGCTTGAATCGCCATCGGCGACTTCAACGAACACGTCAAAGTTGCTGGATACTTTGTAGTAAGAGCCTGCGGCCCATGCGTGGCGGGTCTCGTCACTATCACTGTCTACATTGTAGTAATCAGCAGTAAACGCCCAAGGGCCAGTGGTGAAGGTGCCACCCAGACCTACTTTATCATAACCGTTTTCGCCAGTAGCGCTCGGTGTATAATCGGCATTTTCATCACGAGTCTCGTAACCAAGACGCATAGAGAACTGGTCGGTAAAGTCGTATGAACCGATCAAGCCGTACAGCACTTCGTCGTTGCCGCCGCCTTCTTCAATGTCGTCTACAAAACCTAGACCAAGAGTAACGGGGCCTTGCGCGTAACGAACACCACCTTGTGCAGCTACTTCAGTACCTTGACCTGGCTCTTCAGTTACACCGGGTGCCGCTTCAACACCACGGTCGCTATAGTGCTTGCCCTGCAAGAAGACGGTGAAACCGCTCAGGTCAGGCGTGTAGTAACCGATCGAGTCACCACGTGACTGTTTCGGGTGACCAGCGAATTCTAAACCACGGTCGATGTAAACATAGAACGGCAGAGAAACGAACTGGTTGTAGAAGGAGTCAAAGTTACCACCCTGGAAAGTACCGAACTGGTCGCTTTGCAGACCGAGGTAGCTCTGACGAACTTCTTTAAAGCCGGTGTTGCCGTTGCCGCTAGGACCGGTACGCTCATCACCGTCGAAACGCCACTCTAAACGACCGAAAGCAGTCAAGTCGCGAGAAACTTCGTGGCTCATGCGTAGACCAAGGCGAGAATAAACATCAACAAAGTCAGCATCGGTATTAATACGATTACCGTCGCTATTATACTCAGGGCCGCCACCGGCGATACCCATAGCGATACGGCCATAGACGTCCAGCTTGGTGCCGTCTTGGTCATAAACAGTTGCAGCTTGGGCTGCAGCTGAGGCGCCCAGGGCGCCAACGATAGCAGTCGCTAAAAGTGTTTTTTTCATGATGTAAGTTCCTTAACTCGTATACTGTTTCGATCGTTGCTGCTCGGCTCTTGATGAGACGGCAGATGGCTTGCGGGCCATGCTCTTTTCCCATCCTCCGTTTTTCCGGAGGTATGCGGCATGTCCTCAACTAAGCCTTGTTATAGTCCAATGCTCGCAGGACAAACTCTATACCGGGATTCCAGGGAACGCAATAGAAAAAAACAGTGTTTTCTTACTATTTATGCTTTTTTATGGAACCCTAGCCTTTCGGCTTGGTCTCAGCGGCCTTTGAATTTCTGCTGCAAGCCGAGCAATTTGTCTTCTAGGCTAAGCGTCTTACGTGGTTCACTTTTTTCACTTTCAGCCTGCTTTAACGGCTCTTGAGGTCGCTTTGATGCCGTTGGCGTCGAAGGTTTAGGCTGCGCTTTCTTGACCGGGGCACGCTCTTTCACCTCCCCGCCCTCTTTCTTATCGCCGCGTTTTTCTGAGGCGTGCTGTGCAGCTTCTTTATCAACTTTTCCTGCAGGCTGGCCGTCTAAACCGACCCTTTCCGCCCCTACACGTACTGCTTTAATATAGCGCGGTAGGTTGACGTAGTTGGCTAAGGCCCGCCGAATCAACTTATTAGGCCACGCTTCACGCTCTGCCAGGTCTTGGTGGATACCTATTTTCAGTGGCTTAGTATGCCCTTTAAAAAAGGCGTTTGGGTAACGCTCATACCACTGATTTAGCAAGGCATGCGGTGAAGGTGTTTTGATCGTTTCAGCCGTTTGCGATGATTCTGCCAGGTTATTTGCCGTTTCATAACTGTCACTAATGCTCTCACTAGCTCTGTCACGAACGAGGCTTTCAGTCACGTTTGGCTCAAATGCAGCAACGCTTGGCTCAAACGCTTCTTGCTCTTCTGGCCGGTCTGCTTCTTGAGCGCCGATTTGAGGCGTTTCTTGTTCAGCTTCTGCTGAATCAGTAGCTTCTTGATAAACAGCTTCTTCGCTGTATGCCTCGGTGACGGTGGCAGGGATCGGGCTTGGCACGCCTTGCTCTTGAGCATGTGGCTGCGTCAATTGCTGCTTGAGCCGCTGATTTTCCTCACGCAGGGCATGCAGCTCAGCTTGGGTGCGTTCAAGGCGCGTTTCTAAATCATCCAACAAATTCATTAAGCTGGCGGCCATAGCCTTCTCCTTTGACCCATTCAGTCGGCGATGCGCTCGTAGACGACAAAATCGTAGTTTGGCTGCCCTTCTGCTGGCAGCCCCGCTACGCGCTGTACTTCTTGCCACTCGCTGGGTTCGAAGTCAGGAAACGTGGCGTCGCCCTCTACCTCTACATCGACTTCCGTTATGTAAAGCCGCTGAGCGAAGGGTAATGCCTGGCGGTAAATTTCTCCGCCCCCCATGACCATAATTTCTTCCGCCGCTTCTATGGTGGCGTGTTGGTCCGCTAGCGCCAATGCTCCAGGCAGGTCGTGGCAAACGCGCACGCCTTCCTCGCTGAACTCGGGATTTCGAGTAACGACGACGTTCAGCCGATTCGGCAGCGGCTTGCCAATAGAGGCATAGGTTTTCCGGCCCATGACCAAGGGCTTAGCCTGGGTAATACGTTTGAAGAACTTGAGATCTTCCGGCAGGTACCAGGGTAGCTTGCCCTCGACACCAATCACTCGGTTTTTTGCCATGGCCACGATCATTGCTACTGGCACCAGGGAATCGAAGCTATCGCTTGCGTAACTCATACCGCGACCTCGGCTTTGATGTGTGGGTGCGCTTCGTATCCTTCGATCTGAATGTCTTCAAAGCGGAACGCGAACAGGTCATCAACGTCTGGGTTGAGCACTAGCGTTGGCGCAGCGTTGGGCGAACGCGTGAGCTGCTCTTTGGCCTGCTCTAGATGGTTACTGTATAAGTGCGCATCGCCGAGGGTGTGGATAAACTCACCCGGCTGCAGCCCCGTCACCTGTGCCACCATGGTTAGCAGTAGTGCGTAGCTGGCAATATTGAACGGCACGCCGAGGAAGATATCGGCACTGCGCTGATAGAGCTGGCAAGACAGCTTTCCATTGGCAACGTAAAACTGAAACAGGCAGTGGCACGGCGGCAACTGCATTTCATCGACCTGAGCCGGGTTCCAGGCAGACACGATAAGGCGGCGCGACTGCGGCGAGGTACGAATTTGGTTCAGCACCTTGGCAATTTGGTCAACGCTGCCGCCTTTAGGATCAGGCCAACTACGCCACTGATAGCCATAAACGGGGCCTAGATCACCGTTTTCATCTGCCCAATCGTCCCAAATCCGCACGCCGTTCTCTTTTAGATAGGCGATGTTGGTGTCGCCTTTGAGAAACCATAAGAGCTCATGAATGATCGAGCGCAGGTGCAGCTTTTTGGTCGTCAGCAGCGGAAAGCCACGAGAGAGGTCAAAGCGCATTTGGTGGCCAAACACGGAGCGAGTGCCCACACCTGTGCGGTCATGGCGATCGATGCCATGCTCCAGAACGGTTTGCATCAAATCTAAATAGGGTTGCTCGAGCGCGGGCGTTGGTGCAGTCACAGAATTTCCAAATTAACAGGCGGTGTAGCGTTTTATTCTAGGGGGTGAGGTGAAGAGGGGCAATGCGAAGATTGCCCCTCTTTTTATCACGCTGGTTTAATGCTGGATGCTGACGTGCTTTATGACCTCACGTCCACCGGCTGAGAGCGCGACCAGGCGATGATGATAAGGCCCAGCGCGATCATGGGAAGGGTGAGCAGCATCCCCATCGTGACCCAACCGAAAGCAATGAAACCTATATGCGCGTCAGGCATGCGGACGAATTCGACCATAAAGCGGAATACGCCGTAACAGACTAAGAACAGCCCGGATAAAAAGCCGCGCGATGTGGGCTTGGCGGAGACCCACCATAGAATGGCGAACAACACGACACCTTCTAACAACGCCTCATAGAGCGCTGATGGGTGGCGTGGTTCAGGCCCCATACCGGGGAACGGCATGCCCCAAGGCAGCGAGGTCACGCGGCCCGGAAGCTCATGATTAATAAAGTTACCGATGCGCCCGGCACCTAAGCCAATCGGCACTAACGGGGCGATAAAATCGGTGAGTGTTAGAAATGCCAGCTGTTTACGCCGTGCAAATATCCATGCGGCAAGTAATACGCCAAGTAGACCGCCGTGAAAGCTCATGCCGCCATCCCATACGCGGAATATCCAGAGTGGGTCGGCGGCCCACTGCCCTAGCCCGTAGAAGAGCGCATAACCTAGGCGCCCACCGGCGACCACGCCAATGGCACAGTAGAAGAGCAAATCGCCAATATCGTCATTATTGAGGCCAATCCGCGATGCCCGACGGCAACCCAGCCACCATGCTGCGACAAAACCTACGACATACATCAGGCCATACCAATGAACTTGTAGCGGCCCTAAGGAGATCGCCACCGGGTCAATCGTCGGGTAATTAATCATTTACACTCTCAAATCTATCCAAAGGGAAAATTCATTCATGAATCACTAACAGGGCTCATCTCATTGGCTAAACCATCAGCCGCTAGGAGAGGAGAAACCGCACCCCAACCACTGCTAGCAGTAGGGCAAAGGAGAGCCTAAGCGCATGGGCGGGTAACACATGAGCAAGTTTAACGCCTAAGCGGGCAAATGGAACGCTGGTTACTACGATACTGAAAAAAGCAGGCCACATGACAAAGCCCGTCGCCCAGGGCGGCAACAGCGGGTTTCCCCAGCCAACGATGATGAATACCAGCGCTCCCACCAACGCGATGGGTAACCCAACGGCGGCGGCCGTTCCCACTGCTTGGGTCATACTAGCCCCGCAACGAGACAGCAATGGCACTGTCATGGCGCCACCTCCAATCCCGAAAAGAGCGGAAATACCGCCGATGACGCCACCCGCCAATGCCATTATCCATTTTCCTGGCGCGACACTGCCGGGCTTGGGCGTTAGACCGAACACCATCTTGGCAGCAATGAGTAGAACGAAGATGCCAAACATAGTTCCTAGCGATGTGCCCGATAGATTGTCGGCCACAAACACCCCAGCAACGGCGCCTACCACCAAGCCAGGCAATAGCGCCTTGAGCCATGCGTGATGGATGCTGCCGCGCCGAAAATGTCCCAGCGCTGAGGACGAACCGGTGACCAGAATAGTCGCGAGAGAGGTGCCAATGGCGAGGTGCATGATGATCTCGGGGGCGACGTTTTGTAAGCCAAAGGCAAACACCAGCACAGGCACGATAATCAGTCCACCGCCGACGCCAAAGACGCCCGCCATGGTGCCTGCCACAGCCCCGAGCGTTAAATAGATCGATAAGGCAACGGCAATGGTCATGCAGAGGGTACCGGCTTGATCTTGCCGGGGAACCAGTGCGTAATCATATTCAGCAGTGTTTCAGGCTGATAGGGCTTGGCGAGCAGGTCATCCATGCCAGCATTTAAGCATGCATCACGCCCTGCGTTGTCGGCGTTTGCGGTGAGCGCAACCAGTACGCTGCTTTGGTTATCTCCATGGGTGCGTTCATAGTCACGCCAGCGCCGGGTGGTCTCGAGCCCATCCAAGGTAGGCATGAAGATATCCATGAACACCAGGTCAAAAAAAGCGCTTTGCTGGCGCTCAAGCGCCTGTTCGCCACTACTGACGCCTTCTACCTGGAGGCCTTGTGTTTCCAACATTTGCCGCGCCAACATCAAATTGACCGGGCCATCATCCACCACCAGCACGCGTAAATGACGCTGAAGACCAACACGCTGGCCTTTAGTGACGTCGTCAGTGGTGGCCACCGCACCTGCTACGGCAGTCTCATCGACACTCTGCTGAACGAGGTTGGTTAACAGCGCTCGTATGTCCGATAAGCGATCACGCACTTCCATGACGTTTTGCCGAGAGCTGTCGGTCGTTTCTTTATCCGCCATCACGCTTAAATGTTCTAGCAAAGCGTCCGTTTCATGCTGGAGCAGCGTGAGGTAGCCTGATTTCAAGCGCGACTCTTCGCGCGCCCTGTCGCGCCCCGCTATTAAATGCTTGAGTTGCCGCTGCTGATGCTGCAGATCATCCAGCAGGGTTTGTTCTTGCTCCTGCTGAGTGCTTTTAGAGGCTGCGTTTGCCACCTGCGTGCGGTGCAGACGACTTTCGAGCACGGCGAGTACCTCGTTAACTCGGGCCAATCGCTGAAGAGGCAGATGAGATTCATCGATGTCATTGGAGGTGGCGCATTTAAGATCGGGCAGTGATTGCATAACGGTGGCACAGAGTGCTTGGCTGTGCCGTTCCAGCTCCGCGAGCTCCTGCATGAAACGGATATCTTTTCGTCGGCCACGGGTCTTGATCAACATCAGAAACGCACCCACGTTTAAGCTGCTGCCAATCAGTAAAGCGGACATCAACCACAGCGTAGTACTCCATGAGGCGTTAGCGGGCGACATCCACCACACCATGGCACCCACGACGAGGCAAAGCACGATCAAAGCCGCCTGCAATAGCAGTAAAGGCCACAGCAGTGGCCACACGATGGCGTTCCAAAAGTGCTCCCTTTGATAGCGTTGCATGATCTCGCCTTCCTTTTGACCAAATGGCCGCTGATAACGTGACCCTGGCATGACCTCTGTGCACCTACTAACTGCGTTAACTCACACATTTGATGTGATAACTTATGCTACAAAGGTGATACCGACATAAGTGTACGTCTACCCTTCGTTACTGTCATGCTGCTCTTCCGTTGAACGTTTTTCATCCTTTTTACTTAAGAGTTTGTTATGTGCTTGATATCGCTTGCTTGGCAACCCGGCACGCCGACGCCGTTGCGGCTAATGGGCAATCGTGATGAATTCCATGAGCGCCCTACTGCGCCCCTTGCAGCGTGGCGTGACAATCCGGCTATCGTGGGTGGTCGTGATTTAGAGGCAGGTGGTTCGTGGTTGGCTGCCAAACGGGGTGGCCTCGTGGCCGCGCTCACTAACGTTCGCGACCCGTTGCTGAGTGTGCCCGCTGGGGCGCCTAGCCGCGGGGAACTGGTCTCCAACGCCCTACAGTGCAACGATATTGACGCTTGGCTCACTGAGCTGAGTCAAGGTGGCGCCTTGCGATATGCTGGCTTTAACTTATTGGTGGCTACCCCCCAACGGCTTTGGCATTTACATCATGGACGTGATCGTTTAGCGCTGCATGAAGTAGCTCCCGGGGTTCATGGGCTCTCCAATGCGGATCTAGATTCACCATGGCCGAAGCTTGTGCAGGTTCGCAGCGCGCTCGAACGCTCGCTTTCTCAGGTAGACCTGACCCAGGGATGGCCTAACGACGTTCAACACGCCATGCACAACCCAAAAGAGGCCGCCGAGGAGGCGTTACCGGATACAGGGGTAGGCCTTGAATTGGAGCGCCAGCTTTCCGCGGCTTTTATCGTTGGCGAGCGCTATGGCACCCGTGCGACTTCATGGCTGACATTAGACGCCCAAGGCAATATTGAGATGACCGAGCAACGCTTTGGGCCGCTGGGGCGCTTTGAGGATCAAACCACCCTAGCGCTACCCAGCGACGCTTCACTGCCTACGACCTAATCCCGAGGCGGCATTAGGTGAGATAGCTGCCATTCATCCAGGCGCTGATCTAAATGCGCATGCACCTGGGCGGGCGTATCCAGTTCCATGACTTCTTGAAGTAGCTGCCTTGCATCGGTAAATGGCACCCGGCGGATCGCCGCGCGCACTTTGGGCAGGCTAGGGGCGTTCATGGAGAGACTGGTAAACCCCATCGCCATCAACAGCAGTGCCCCGGCCGGGTCACCCGCCAACTCACCGCATAGCGATATGGGCTTGTTAAGCCGCGTGGCATCAGTGGCAAGTTCCAGCAATGCTCCGAGCAGCGCGGGATGCAGCGCATCGTAAAGGCTCGATACCCGCGGGTTGTTGCGATCGACGGCCAGCAGGTACTGCGTAAGATCGTTACTGCCCACCGAGAAGAAGTCGACGCGTTTCGCCAACGCATCCATTTGGTAAATCGTGGCAGGCACTTCGATCATCACGCCCACTTTGGGCCTGGACACGGTAATCCCCTCTTCGCCCAGCTCTAAAATGGCACGATCCAGTAAGCGCAGCGCCTCATCCACCTCTTCTACGTTGGTAATCATTGGGAACAGCACGTAGAGGTTGTCTAAATCGATGGAAGCTTTAAGCATGGCGCGCAGTTGCACCATCAGCACTTCGGGGTGATCCAGCGTTACCCGCATGCCCCGCCAGCCCAGGAACGGATTGGCCTCTTCAATAGGGAAATAGGGCAAATCCTTGTCGCCCCCGATGTCCAGTGTACGCATCACCACCGGCAGCGGTGCAAAGCCTTCTAGCTGATCACGATAGAGCCGGGTTTGCTCTTTTTCACCGGGAAAACGCTCGGTAATCATAAACGGCACTTCGGTACGGTAAAGGCCCACGCCGCCGATACGGCTTTTTAACAGTGCCGTGGCATCGACCGCCAACCCGGTGTTCACCATGAGTGGCATGGTATGGCCATCGGGTGTGGCGCTGGGCAAATCCTGTTCGTGCTCAAGCAGTTCGCTGAGCGCCTCTTCCTCGGCGATCAGACTGGCGTAACGCGCTTTAAGTTCAGGCGCTGGGCGTACAAACAGCCGGCCCCGGTGACCGTCTAGCACGACCGGCGCGCCGCCCAGGCGTGGTAGCGGCAAATCTACCATGCCGAGTACGGTGGGAATCCCCATGGCGCGCGCGACGATCGCCACGTGGGAGGTGCTCGATCCCCGCACCGACACCAGCCCCTTGAGCTTGTCGCGGGGCACTTCGCCCAGCATGGCCACGCTGATTTCATCGCCGACCAGAATAGCGTTATCAGGGTAGGTTTCTGGCGTGGAAGGCGTATCTTCCTGAAGATGGGCAAGCACCCGACGGCCCAAGTCACGAATATCGGCCGCCCGCTCGCGCAGGTAATTATCGTCAACCCGCTCTAAATACTGAACATGGCGCCGGACGACATCGGCAAGTGCGCCTGGCGCCCACTGCCCCTCACGTATTCGCTTTTCGACTTCATCGGCCAGCGCCGCTTCACCCAGCATTTGCTGATAAACATCGAAAAGCGCCAGCTCCTGGGCAGAGATGCGGTTGGTCAGGCGCTCCGCTGCCGCACGAATTTCGCTACGGGTTTTGCCAATGGCTTCTTTTAACCGGGCAACTTCAAAATCCTGATCGCTAGGCACAAGGTCGGGCACGCTGTTCAAATCGGCTGGCGGGGTAATGACGACCGCTTCCCCCATCGCCATGCCCGGTGACGCGGCAACGCCTTTAAACATCGCCTGGCCACCCGCAAGCGCCGGCCGCATGAGATTGCCCGTGGCTAACGCATGGGCCAATACCCCTGCCAGTTGCGCGGCCATGGTCACCAGGAAGGCTTCGTCTTCGTCGTCGTAGCGGCGTTTTTCAGCCTGCTGAACCACCAATACGCCCAACATGTGGCGCTGGTGAATGATCGGCACACCTAAGAAGCTGGAGTAGCGCTCTTCGCCAGTGGCTTCGAAATAGCGGAAATGCGAGTGGGTTTGGGCGTCTTCCAGATTCAACGGCTCACTGCGCTTGGCCACTAAGCCGACCAAGCCTTCACCTAACGGTAGCACGACGCGCCCAACGGCCTGGGTTCGCAGACCAATGGTCTCCATTAACACCAGCGACTCAAGCTCTTTATCGTAGAGATAGAAAGAGCACACGTCAGTCTGCATCGCTTTGCGAATTCGACGCACCATGGTAGACAGCGCGGCATCGAGATTGCGCGCGCCGTTCACTTCCTGAATGACTCGTCGCAACACCTCAAGCATGGACGTTTTACTTTTCACTGTTATTTGCCTCGCTGAGGAATTTCTTGGCAAACGACCGCTACCCAACGTTGGGTTACCTCTGACGTGGGCAGCCCTCACTGGGGCAACGGCGTACTGCCCTAATCTTCATCCTGTGCCAAGCGCTGAACGCGGGGAGACAACTCTCGCAGCGCACGCCGATATACCTCTCGCTTAAAAGGCACTACCTGCCCTAGCGGATACCAGTAGCTCACCCACCGCCACCCATCGAATTCGGGTGTTGGGGTCGCCGTCATGCAGATCTGGCTTTCCTGGCAACGGATTTTAAGCAAAAACCACTTCTGCTTCTGGCCTATACAGACCGGACGCGAATGTGTGCGAATCATACGTCGTGGCAGACGGTAGCGTAGCCAGCCCCGGGTGCAGGCAACAATATCAACATCGTCGGCGGTTAAGCCGATCTCTTCGTAAAGCTCGCGAAGAAGTGCTTGTTGTGGCGTCTCGCTTGCATTGATGCCCCCCTGGGGAAATTGCCACGCATTTTGTCCTACCCGACGCGCCCAAAGCAGCTGCCCCTGGCTATTGGCAATGATAATGCCAACATTGGGGCGAAAGCCGTCAGCGTCGATCACGGACATCACCTTCATAAATTTTCAGTTGTCCCCATTTTTCCACAAGGGAGACAAGCGTATCAATACAATATAACGCTAAGTGATGAATGGTTGCGTATCAGCGTGGAGCGAAGAACCTGCGTTGGTGGGAATGCCATGGCGACTCTGCGATAATCCGCCACCGCTATTTGCCTAATTAGCGTCTTTTGCGCGATCAATCATCGCCACTATCACTTACTAAAAAGCATTCATTAAAAGGGGAGCGCCGTGAGTCTGGCCATATTCGATTTGGATAATACACTGCTATCCATCGACAGCGATCATGCCTGGGGCGAGTTTTTACTCGAACAAGGCGCCGTCGACCCCATCGCTTATCGGGAAGCCAATGAGCGCTTCATGGCTGATTACAATGCCGGCACCCTGGATATGGCCGCTTTTCTGGAAATGGCACTCAAACCATTGGCCGACAATACGCCAGAACAGCTTTCTGCTTGGCATCAGCAGTTTATGGCCAGCAAAATCGAGCCCAGCATTCTACCCAAAGCGGAAGAGCTACTGGCCCGCCACCGCACCAAAGGCGATACGCTGCTGATCATTACGGCCACTAATCGCTTTATCACCGCGCCGATTGCCGAGCGTTTGGGGGTCGATCACTTAATCGCGGTCAATCCGGAAGTGAACCAGGGGCGCTATACCGGCCGGGTATCCGGAATTCCCAGCTATCGTGAAGGCAAAGTCACGCGCCTTGAGCATTGGCTAAAAGACCAAGACCTAAGCATGGAAGGCGCCTGGTTCTATAGCGACTCGCACAACGATTTACCGCTATTAGAAAAAGTCGAGCACCCTGTCGCCGTTGACCCTGACGACACACTTCGCAAAGTTGCCGAAGAGCGCCAATGGCGGATCATGAGCTTGCGAGACTGAGCTGAAGAAAAAGTTTGGGGTGATATGGTGCGTGAGGTATTTAAGACACACACATAGCGAAGGTTTTACAGCAGTAACCTGACATAGAGGGCGGCGCCATCCGCATTATCGCCACAGTTGCCAACCCGGCATCAATACTTATCCTTCGCAGGTAAATAGTTAGCGACTAAGAAGAGTGTCTAGCGATATCACATCGCCAGCATGTTTTGCTGCTAATTTGGCGTCATCAGTCACCAACGTAGCCGCTGTTACAAATGCTGAAGCAGATATAACACTATCTGGCAGTTTCATTTGGGTAGTACGCCGCACCACGATGGTCGCATTTCTAACCTGATTATCCAGTTCTACTCTAGTCAACTGACTCAGTATCGCCTTAATGGCCTGTTCCTCGTCTGAGGGTAACGAGGGAAAGGCTAGAAGTTCGAGTTCAGTTATGACCGAAAAGGCGTAATGGGCAGCGGGGAGACGCAGCTGACGCTCAATGGCATTGATGAAGACATTGGTATCCAGCAGGTACTTACCACTCATCCCGCAAGTTCCTTTGGTATTCGACTCCGTCGTGTGCGGTCAGCGATGGCGCTTTGACAGAAGCAAAATCTAGGCACGTCTGGTCAGCAGAGATGTTCGTCTCCTCGGTGGTATTTTCATACAGCACAACGATTCGGGCATGCCTGTTCTTTAAATAACCATATTCGTCGGGGATTTTCACTACCCCGTTCTGAATATCTGTCTCGAATTCTATCGCCTGCATTTTGCCTCCTACACCCAAGTGACTTACCCACCATTTGACACCCTTTCTACCAAAAATTCGAGTCACTAAAGAACCGATTCATCTACTAGGTACCAGTGCACTACTAAAGCACAAGGGATAAAAAACCCCACAAGCGAAGCTTGCGGGGTTTTGCGTTAACTGGCGCTCATAAAAGCGTCAGCGGGCGCGTTTAGCCGAGCAGGTGCTCAACGGCAGCACGCTCTTCGCGCAGTTCTTTCTCAGTCGCTTTCATCTTCTCTTCGCTGAAGGCGTCGATTTCGAAGCCTTGAACGATTTCATACTTGCCACCCTGGCAACGCACTGGGTAGGAGTAGATGATGCCTTCTTCAATGCCGTAGCTGCCGTCAGACGGAATTGCCATGCTGACGATGCCTTTGGAACCCAGCGCCCAGTCGTGCATGTGGTCGATGGCGGAAGAAGCAGCAGAAGCGGCTGAGGAGGCGCCACGTGCTTTGATGATCGCCGCGCCGCGCTGCTGCACGGTGGGGATGAAGTCGTTTTCGTACCAGTCGCGCTCGACCAGATCAAAAGCGGCTTTGCCGTCGACTTTGCACTGGGCCAGATCCGGATACTGGGTGGCACTGTGGTTGCCCCAGATGATCATGTTTTCAACGTCAGTGACGTGCTTGCCGGTTTTCTGTGCCAACTGGGTCAGCGCGCGGTTGTGGTCCAGACGCGTCATCGCGGTGAACTGACCTGCGTCCAGGTCCGGCGCGTTGCAAGAAGCAATCAGCGCGTTGGTGTTAGCCGGGTTACCGACGACCAGCACTTTCACGTCACGGTTAGCGTGATCGTTCAGCGCTTTACCTTGAACGGAGAAGATCGCGGCGTTGGCTTCCAGCAGGTCTTTACGCTCCATGCCCGGGCCACGCGGACGTGCGCCTACCAGCAGAGCGAAGTCGGCGTCTTTGAACGCGACGTTCGGGTCATCGGTGGCAACGATGTCTTGAACCAGCGGGAAGGCACAGTCATTGACTTCCATTACCACGCCGTTCAGGGCGTCCATTGCCTGGGGAATTTCCAGAAGCTGGAGAATGACAGGCTGATCCGGCCCCAACATGTCGCCAGCGGCGATGCGGAAAATAAGAGAATAGCTGATCTGACCGGCGCCGCCGGTAATCGCAATACGTACTGGATCTTTCATCATTGCTCCTTGATAGGTTCGCCTAGGGATGGTTCTCGCCTGAGGAGTGGCTCAACAGAACTCAAGACGCAAAGATGGTATGCCCAGTCGAGCAAAAACTCAATCAGACATGAGACGACTACCCATTTAGCACACTTACCCTTCTCGCGACGGCCTGACCCTCGCTGAAAAGGCCGAGTTGCGCTATGGTGTCTTCGGCTTAACGCCCTCCTTTCTTGTAATGCTAAGGACATGGACGCCCCCATGCGACGAATTCCCTTCTCTTACGCTTTGGCTAGCCTATTAATGCTGGCGCTGGTGATATGGCTCGCTTTTGGTAATTTTCAACGTTTTCAAACCACCGCACCGGATGCTTCTCCCCGCAGCGAGTCAGGGCCACGGGTAGAGATTTCAGTACAACAAAGCACGCCGTTCATTCCCCAACAGATCATTCAGGGACAGTTGACCGCTGCACGCGAAGCCACCCTTCGTGCCAGCGTCGCGGGCTTCGTAGCTGAAAAGCCGGTAGCGCAGGGTAGCCGCGTTGAAGAAGGCGACACCTTACTGGTATTGGATAACGACGCCCTGCCCGAGCAACTGCAGCAGGCCCAGGACGAACTCGCCGTCGCCGAGGCGGAGTATGCCGGTGCGCGTAACCTGCGCCAACGCGAATTGATATCGCAGCCGGAGCTGCTGCGCCTGCAGAGCGCTTTGAGCGCCAGCGCCGCCTCGGTCGCTCAGCTACAAAAACAGCTGGATGACAGCCGCCCCACCGCACCATTTGACGGCGTGCTTAACCGCGTGCAGGTGGAACTGGGCGATTTACTCCAACCTGGTGAAGAGTGGGGTCAACTGGTGGATGACCGCCGTTTGAAGGGCGCGGCCTGGGTGTCTCAGCAGCAGGTAGGTGATTTGAGCGAAGGCTTGCCGGTCACCGCGCGACTACTCAATGGCGATCATTTAGAGGGTGAATTGACGTTTATTAGCCACCGCGCCGAAGAGGCCACTCGCACCTTTTACATCGAAGCCACGCTGGATAACCCTGCTGGTAAGCGCCTTGCTGGCGGTAGTGCAGAGCTGACGATTACGCTGCCGCCCCGCCAAGTGCACACCCTGTCGCCCGCCCTGCTTAGTTTGAACAGTGAGGGCCAACTGGCGGTCAAGCACCTGGATAAGAACGATCAGGTGCAGCAGACCGCCGTGGAACTGGTGAGCGCCGATATTCAGCGCGCCTATGTCACCGGCCTGCCTGACCCGCTGCGTTTGATCACGCTGGGCGCGGGGATGGTAGACGTCGGCGAATCGGTGACGCCGGTGCCTACTGAAGAAGCCACTATCACGCAATCGCAAACCGGCCAGGATAGCGTTCATGCGCCAGTTGATTAACGCGGCGCTCGCCCATACCCGTACCACGCTGCTGCTATTAGTGAGTCTGCTACTGGCGGGCATCACCGCGTGGCAGATGATACCTAAAGAAGCCAATCCCGACGTCACCATTCCGATGATTTACGTTTCGCTGTCGCTCGAGGGCGTAAGCCCCGAGGATGGCGAGCGACTGCTGATTCGCCCCATGGAGCAGGAGCTGCGCGGCATTGAAGGGTTGCGCAAGTTTACCGCTCAATCAAGCGAAGGCCATGGCTCGATCACGCTGGAATTCGACCCTGGCTTTGACCCCGATACCGCGCTCACCGACGTGCGTGATCGTGTTGATATTGCCCGTAGCGAGCTGCCTGACGAGGCCGATGAGCCGCGCGTCATGGAGGTCAACGTCTCGGAATTCCCGGTATTAACCATTGGCCTCTCAGGGCAGTTGGATACCCGCGAACGCATGACGATAGCCCGACGACTGCAGGAAGAGATCGAAGGCATCGCCGATGTGCTGGAAGTCGACATAGCCGGTGAGCGGGAAGACCTGCTGGAAATCGTTGTGGATCCGCTGGTGCTCGAAAGCTACGGGGTCGATTTCGACGCGCTGTTCAATCAGGTGTCGCGTAATAATCGCTTGGTGGCCGCTGGCAGTCTGGATACCGGCGCGGGACGTTTGGCATTAAAAGTCCCTGGTATTATTGAATCCCTTGAGGACGTCATGAATATGCCGGTCAAGGTGGATGAAGACCGCGTCGTCACCTTTGGCGATGTGGCATGGATTAACCCCACCTACAAAGAGCCGGAAGGCTTCGCCCGCATTGACGGCCAACCCGCCGTGGTACTGGAAATTTCCAAGCGTGCCGGGGCCAATATCATCGCCACCATCGATGCGGTGCGCGAGCGTCTGGCACAAGCCGACGATTTGCTTCCCGAACAACTGCGTTTCACCACCATTCTGGATGAGTCGACCACCGTTGAGAACATGCTCACCGAGCTGTTAAACAATGTGCTGACGGCTGTCGTACTGGTGCTGATCGTAGTGGTCGCGGCGATGGGCTGGCGAATGGCGCTGCTGGTGGGGCTTACTATTCCCGGCGCATTTTTAACCGGCATTCTACTGGTATGGGCGTTTGGATTTACGCTCAATATCGTCGTGTTGTTTGCCCTGATTTTAGTGGCCGGCATGCTGGTCGATGGCGCCATCGTCGTCAGTGAGCTTGCCGACCGCTACCTGCGCGATGGTCAACCGTCCCATCAGGCATGGCTGAACGCCGCAGCGCGCATGAGCTGGCCGGTGATTGCCTCGACCGCCACGACGCTGGCGGTGTTCATTCCCCTGCTGTTCTGGCCCGGCGTGGTCGGTCAGTTCATGAAGTACCTGCCCGCCACCGTGATTTTGTGCCTGCTGGCGTCGCTAGCCATGGCGTTGGTATTTCTACCCACGCTTGGGCGCCTGTTTACCCGCCCTGCCGTGCAACAGACCGGCGCTAAGCAGGAGGTTACAACCACCTCGTTCGGGCGTGGCTACCGCCATCTCCTGGCCCGACTGCTCAAGCACCCCGCCTGGGTACTGCTGGTGACAGTACTGCTGATGGTACTGCTGTATGTCGGCTACGCGCGCTTCAATCACGGCGTCGATTTCTTCCCAGCCGTAGAGCCCGATAGCGCCCAGGTGCTGGTGCGCGCTCGGGGGGACTTCTCCGCCGAGGAGACCGACGCCATCGTGCAGCGAGTGGAAGCCAAGCTATCCGGCATGAGCGAAGTTCGGGCGCTTTATGCGCGCTCCTTTGCAGTGCCTAACGAGCAAATGGGCAGCGATGTGATCGGCATGCTGCAGTTCCAGTTCATCGACTGGCACGAGCGCCGCCCTGCCCAGGCAATCCTGGCTGACATGGCGGAACGTGCGGAAGATATTCCCGGCATTACGCTAGAGTTTCAGGAACAGGAGATGGGGCCCGGCGGCGGCAAGCCGATTGTGCTGGAAGTCAGTGCCACCAACCCCGAGGTGGCCGATGCCGGAGTTAACCAACTGACCCAATTGATGCGTGAGCTGGGCGGCTTTACCGACATTCAGGATAACCGTAGCCTGCCGGGGGTGGAGTGGCGTGTAAACGTCGACCGGGAAGCGGCGGCACGCATGGGTACCGATGTCACCACCATTGGTAGCGCGGTGCAACTGCTGACCACGGGCCTGCAGGTGGCGAGCTATCGCCCGCCTGAAGTCAGCGATGAGGTGGATATCCGCGTACGCCTGCCACAAAACTGGCGCTCGCTGGATCAGCTAGAGCGCTTGACCATCAATACCCAGCGGGGGCAGGTGCCGATTTCACACTTTGTGACCCTGGAACCGGCACCGAAGGTGGGCACTCTTAACCGTATCGATGGCCGCCGGGCGATTACCATTGATGCCGATCTCGCGCCTGGCTACCTTGCCGATGAGCGCCTGCGTGCACTGCTCGAAGCAGGCAGCGACAGCCTGCCTGACGGTTTGATGGTCAATGTGGCAGGCGAGCAGGAGGATCAGCAGGAGTCGATGCAGTTCCTAGCCAGCGCCTTCATGATCGCGATTGGCCTGATGGCGCTGATTCTGGTCACTCAATTCAACAGCTTCTATCAGGCGGGGCTAGTGCTTTCAGCGATTGTGTTCTCCACCGCAGGGGTACTCATGGGCCTACTCATTACCGGCCAGGCGTTTGGTATTGTCATGGTGGGCATGGGCGTGATTGCCCTGGCGGGTATCGTGGTCAATAACAATATTGTTTTGATCGATACCTACAACGAGCTGCGGGAAGAAGGCATGACGCCCGGCGAGGCGGCCTTAGAAGCTGGCTGCTTGCGCCTGCGCCCGGTGTTACTGACGGCGATTACCACAGTGCTGGGGCTAATGCCGATGGTGCTGGGCATCAATGTGGATCTGTTCACGCCAGCGCTTGGCTTCAACGCGCCCTCCGCCCAGTGGTGGACACAGATGTCGAGCGCCATCGCCGGCGGCCTGACCTTCGCCACTGCGCTGACGCTATTGCTCACGCCCTGTATGTTGGTGATTGGGGGGAAGTTAAGGCGTAGGGGGTGAAAGGTGAATAGACTTGTAACTGCGAGCCCCCTCATGTCATTGCCAGCACCCTCATGTCATTGCGAGCGAAGCGAAGCAATCTCAGGGTTGTGCCACCGCTGAAGAGATTGCCGCGTCGCTCCGCTCCTCGCAATGACAGGTGAAGTGTCATTGCGAGCGAAGCGAAGCAATCTCAGGTTAAGCAGGTGCTTTAGCGTTCTGCGGGCTGTGCGCGGCGTGCAGGCGCGCGATCAACTGGTCTTCCAGCGCAAAACGTTCCGTTAAGCCGCGGGCGAGACGGTCGATCCAGGCAGGTAGGCGGGCAATATTTTGCTCGCAGCTAAGGGTGGAGCCGAAATCGGTATCAAACTCCAGCACCATCTCGGTCGACATTTCCAGACGCTCAAGCAGCTTCTCTGCGATAACCAGCGCAGCATCATCACCAAAGGCTTGTGCCTCTTCTGACAGCTGTGGATAGATCTCAAAGTGACCGGCGCTGATATAGTCCATCAACTGCTCACTGAAAGTATCAATAGGGGCTTTGCTTACGGCTTCCAGTTCGGCGTCACACGCTTCCTTCAACTCTATGAAGCTGATCAATAGCTGACGACGTTGATCTAACCAGCGATCGATCAAAGTGTGCACGCCTCCCCAGCGCTCCAGGGCATTTTTGCAATCTTCGAGCATGGGGCTTTCTCCTTAACTCACCTTTTTAACTGCGATCAACTAACCACTTTCAGTTAACAGCTATCAGCGTTAACAACCAGCCGCTTAGGGCAATGAACAGGGTTAGAGTCGCGCCTTCGACTATCGCTGTCAATCCCAGCAAGTACGGTTTCCTTGGTACTAAATGTTCATCCGCCATAACGCTTTCTTCTATGGCACATGAGCACCGTTATCAAGCCATGAAGCCTGTCCTTGCGTTGGGAATATTGATGCTCTCATCTTAACGTAGACATTGCGAGTGGCACCGGAGGCCGAGTAAGGAAAGTAAGCATAAAATAATATTTTAAACATAAATAATTTAAGCTTGAATTTTATTCCACCCCCTCCTATCTTCATAAAAGAGTGAGCTTTCCCATGGAGAATAAAAATGAAAATCGCCTGCCTGGGCGGAGGGCCTGCTGGCCTCTACTTCGCCATCAGTATGAAACTGCAGGATCCTTCCCATGAGATCGTGGTGTTTGAACGCAACAGGGCAGACGATACCTTCGGCTGGGGCGTGGTACTGTCCGATGAGACTCTAGACAACCTGGCGGCCAACGACCCAGTCAGCGCCGAGCGCATTCGTGAACATTTCGCCTACTGGGACGACATTGCCGTTGTGCATAACGGCGTTAAAACCGTGTCGACCGGCCATGGTTTCTGCGGCATTGGTCGCCGCCAACTGTTGATTCTGCTTCAAGAGCGCGCCCGGGATCTGGGTGTGGAAATGCGCTTTGAAACCGATGTGCAGGAGACCAGCGTCGATGCGTACCGGCGCGAGTTCGATATGGTGCTCGCCGCCGATGGTTTGAACTCCCGCACCCGCCAAACTTACGCCGAGCACTTCAAACCCGATATCGATGTACGAGCCTGCAAGTTTGTCTGGCTGGGTACGCACCAGACCTTCAACGATGCCTTTACGTTTATTTTCGAGAAGACCGAGCATGGCTGGGTATGGGCCCATGCCTACCAGTTCGACAAGGACACCGCGACCTTTATTGTCGAGTGCAGCGAAGATACCTGGCAGGCATTCGGTTTCGGTGAGCTGAATCAGCAGGAATCCATTGCGATCTGCGAACGCATCTTTGCCAAGCATCTGGGCGGCCATACGCTGATGACCAACGCCAATCATATACGCGGTTCGGCGTGGATCAACTTCCCCCGGGTACTCTGCGAGCGCTGGAGCTATGAGAATGTGGTGTTGATGGGTGATGCCGCGGCGACGGCACACTTTTCGATTGGCTCGGGCTCCAAGCTGGCCCTGGAGAGCGCCATCGCATTGGCCAATGTCTTGCACAGTGAACCCACCATGGCAGAGGCTTTCGCCCGCTACGAGGAGGAGCGCCGTTTCGAAGTGCTTCGCCTGCAGTCTGCGGCGCGCAACTCCACCGAGTGGTTTGAGCAGGTGGAGCGCTATCTGGATCTCGACCCGGTGCAGTTCAACTACTCCTTGCTCACCCGCTCTCAGCGCATTAGCCATGAAAACTTGCGGGTACGCGACCCACAATGGCTGGAGAGCGCCGAGCGCTGGTTTCAGACCCAGGCGGGCAACCCGGGCAGTGCCCGCGCCCCGATGTTTGCCCCTTACCAACTGCGCGACATGACGCTGACCAACCGCGTCGTGGTTTCCCCCATGGCGCAGTACAAAGCCGTTGACGGCTGCCCGACCGATTGGCACTTCAGCCATTACGCCGAACGCGCCAAGGGCGGTGCAGGGCTGGTGTACACCGAAATGACCTGCATCAGTCCCACCGGACGCATTACACCCGGCTGCCCTGGTTTATACGCCCCGGAGCACGAAGCGGCGTGGAAACGCCTGAGTGACTTTGTACACTCAGAAACCCAGGCCAAGCTGTGTGCCCAAATTGGTCATTCCGGCCCCAAAGGCTCTACCCAGCTTGGCTGGCAGGAAATGGACGCCCCACTTGCGGATGGCAACTGGCCGATAATGGCAGCGTCTAATGTGGCTTGGTCAGCGCGCAACCAAGTACCCAAAGCGATGGATCGCAATGATATGGACCGGGTGCGCGACGAGTTCGTGAGTGCCGCTCAGATGGCCTACCGCGCCGGGTTCGACATGATCGAGATACACGCCGCCCACGGCTATCTGCTCTCTTCGTTCATTACCCCGCTGACCAACCACCGTGACGATGAGTATGGCGGCTCACTAGACAACCGACTGCGCTTTCCGCTGGAGGTGATCAACGCCGTGCGCAGCGTTTGGCCCGCCCACAAGCCGCTTTCGGTGCGCATTTCTGCCAACGACTGGTGCGATGATGAAGGCATCACCCCTGACGATGCAGTAGAGATCGCCAAGCGGCTGCGCGACGCGGAGGTGGATATCGTTGATGTTTCTGCCGGGCAAACCTCAACGCAGGCCAAACCTGTCTATGGGCGCATGTTCCAGACGCCCTTCTCTGACCGGATTCGTAACGAAGCATCCATCGCCACCATGGCGGTGGGCAACATCTATCAGGCCGACCATGTGAATTCGATTTTGATGGCGGGGCGCGCCGACTTGGTGTGTATCGCCCGCCCACACCTGGCCGACCCTTACTGGCTGCTGCATGTGGCCGCCGGGCTGGGGGATCGCGAGGTGTCATGGCCCGCGCCCTACCGGGCAGGGGCGGATCAATTGCAGCGCTTGGCCGAACGTGGTGAGGGTTGGGTATGACGCTGTCTGCTAACAACTTAACCGGTAAGCGAGTGGTTATTACCGGCGGCGGCAGTGGCATTGGCGCCGATATGGCGCTGGCTTTTGCCCAGGCGGGCGCCGAAGTCATCATTACCGGCCGCAGGGAAGCTGCCCTGCGAGCGGTCGCCGAACAGCACGAAGGTATCCATATCGCCGTGGTGGATGTCACCGACGAGGCCGCCATGGTGGCGCTGTTCGAAAAGATCGGCCGTGTGGATATCGTTATCGCTAACGCCGGGGCGGCAGAGAGCGCGCCATTCGCCAAGACCTCGTTTGAGCAGTGGCAGCGCATGCTGAACGTCAACCTTAGCGGCGTATTTCTAACCCTGCGCGAAGGCTTAAAACAGTTAAACGACGGCGGACGCCTGATCGCAGTTGCCTCCACCGCTGGCCTGAAAGGCTACGCCTACGTGGGCGCTTACTGCGCAGCTAAGCACGGCGTGGTGGGACTGGTGCGTTCGCTGGCTGCTGAAACCGCCACTCGCGATATGACAGTCAATGCGCTCTGCCCGGGCTTCACCGATACACCGCTACTGGCCGCCAGCGTCGACAACATCGTGACCAAAACCGGCCAGTCCGCCGAACAGGCCACCGCGCATTTTCAATCTACCAACCCCACTGGACGCTTAGTCACGCCTGCTGAGGTCACCGCTACCGCCCTATGGCTATGCGGGCCTAACAGCGGCGCGATTAACGGCCAGGCGATTTCCATCTCAGGGGGTGAAGTATGACGGCTGGAGATATGGATAAAAAAAGCTCGGGTACAAATAGCTTAAGCAAGGAGCGCCTGCGCTTATGGCTGCGCATGCTGCGGGTTACCCGTCAGGTAGAGTCCGAGCTGCGTGAACGTCTGCGTACCGAGCACGACTCCACACTCCCCCGCTTTGATGTCATGGCCGCCCTGTACGCCAGTGCGGAGGGCTTGAAGATGAACGAGCTATCTAAGCGACTGCGGGTTTCCAACGGCAATGTCACCGGCATTATTGACAGATTGGTGGATGATGGCGCCGTGGAGCGCATTGCCATCGAGGGCGACCGTCGCGCTACGCGGGTCTGCCTGACCGGTTCCGGTCGAGAAAGCTTCCGTGCCATGGCCGTGGAGCATGAGCGCTGGATCAACGCGCTGTTCGAAGGGGTGACCGAAGAGGATGCCCACCATATCGGCGAACTGCTCCACCGCTTGCCCGCTTCTCTTGACGATACCCATTAATCACACAGGCGAGAACAATAATATGAAGGGCATGGCTGATCTGGCACCCGAGCACTTTATCTGGGAAATGCGTGGTGACGTTGCCGTCATCCGCTTGAATCGCCCAGAGCGCAAAAACCCGCTGACGTTCGAGAGCTACGCCGAGCTGCGCGATACCTTTCGTGACTTGGCCTATGCATCCGATGTGCATGCCGTGGTGTTTACCTCCAACGGCGAGAACTTCTGCTCCGGCGGCGATGTACACGAGATTATCGGCCCGCTGGTGGGCAAGGATATGAAGGGCCTGCTCGAATTCACCCGCATGACCGGAGACTTGGTCAAGGCGATGCTGAACTGCGGCAAACCGATCATTGCCGCTGTGGACGGCATTTGCGTGGGCGCGGGGGCGATCATTGCCATGTCATCGGATATTCGTTTTGCCACCCCGCGCGCCAGCACGGCGTTTCTATTTACCCGCGTGGGCTTGGCGGGCTGCGATATGGGCGCGTGCGCAATTCTGCCGCGCATCATTGGCCAGGGCCGTGCCGCCGACCTGCTCTACAGCGGACGCAGTATGAGTGCCGAAGAGGGCTTCCAGTGGGGCTTCTACAATCGCTTGGTCGAGCCGGACGCCCTTGAACAAGATGCCATTGCCTACGCCACTCGCCTGGCTCAGGGCCCGACCTTTGGCCACAGCATTACCAAGACCCAGTTAAACCAGGAGTGGTCGATGAGTCTGGAGCAGGCGATCGAATCGGAAGCCCAGGCCCAGGCGATCTGCATGCAGACCAACGATTTCGAGCGCGCCTACCACGCCTTCGTAGCCAAGCAAAAACCTGAGTTCAAGGGGGACTGATGAGCGACAAGAGCTTTCTAGCGTGGCCCTTTTTCGAGGCCAGACACCGCGAACTTTCCGAGCAGCTCGAAGCGTGGTGCCGCACTGAACTTCCTCGCGGCCACAGCGATGTGGATGCGACCTGCATTCAATTGGTACGCGATTTAGGCAAGGCTGGGTTTCTGGAAGGCACGGCGGGCGAGCATATCGATGTGCGCAGCCTCTGCCTGATCCGTGAAACCCTCGCCCGCCATGATGGCCTGGCCGACTTTTCGTTTGCCATGCAGGGGCTGGGCACCGGCGCCATCAGCCTTTATGGCAGCGATGAACAGAAGCAGTGGCTGGACAAAACCCGCCGTGGTGAAGCGCTTTCGGCCTTTGCTCTGAGCGAGCCGCGCTCCGGTTCCGATGTGGCGCAACTGGATACCACCGCCGAGCGTGACGGCGACAGCTACCGTTTGAATGGCGAAAAGACCTGGATCTCCAACGGCGGCATCGCCGATATCTACACCGTCTTTGCGCGCACTGGTGAAGGCCCCGGTGCCAAGGGGCTTTCAGCCTTTTTAGTGCCCGCCGACACCCCAGGATTGGAAATTCGTGAACGCTTAGAATCCGTGGCGCCACACCCGCTGGCACGGCTGGGCTTTAACGATATGGTACTGCCAGCTAGCGCCTTGATCGGCCAGCCGGGACAGGGATTTCGAATCGCCATGTCGGTGCTGGACGTTTTTCGCTCCACGGTTGGCGCGGCAGCGCTGGGGTTCGCCCGCCGAGCACTGGAAGAGTCGCTCTCCCGCAGTCGCTCTCGCGAACTATTTGGCGCCACCCTCTCCGATCTACAGATGGTGCAGGGGCACCTGGCGGGTATGGCGCTCAATGTGGATGCCGCCGCCCTGCTGGTCTACCGCGCTGCCTGGACGAAAGATCAAGGCGCTGAGCGAGTGACCCGTGAAGCGGCCATGGCCAAGCTGTTTGCCACCGACCAAGCCCAGTTAGTGATTGACCAGGCAGTTCAGCTACACGGCGGCGACGGCGTTCGCAAGGGCCATATTATCGAAAGCCTCTACCGGGAAATCCGCGCACTGCGTATTTACGAAGGTGCTTCCGATGTACAGAAAGTCGTCATCGCCCGCAGCATGCTTGCGGAGGAGTAAGCAGCACGAAGCCGTAAAAACCTAAAAACAATAAAACACAACGCCAGACACCGTATCCCTGCCGACGCTTCTTTCGGGACGTTGGCAGGAATAAACAACGATACCAAATACGGAGGTTGGTCATGTATAGCCAGTCGGCTCATGCTGATACTTTTGCGCGGGATAACCTGCCACCCACTGATTGTCAGCCTGAGTTTCTGCTCGCGGGCTACGATTATCCTCAACGACTGAACGCAGGCGTTGAACTTTGCGACCGGCTGCTCGACCAGGGTCACGGTGAACGGATTGCCTTGGCAGGTAATGGCCGACGCCGCACTTACCGCGAGCTCACTGAGTGGACCAACCGCCTTGCACACGTGCTGGTCGAAGACCTGGGCGTGGTCCCTGGCCAACGGGTACTGATCCGCTCTGCCAATAACCCGGCGATGGTGGCCTGCTGGTTAGCCGCCACGAAAGCGGGCGCGGTGGTGGTCAACACCATGCCGATGCTGCGCACTAAAGAACTATGCCAGGTAATCGATAAAGCGGAAATCAGCCTCGCCCTGTGCGATACCCGGTTGCTGGATGAGCTCATTGCCTGCCAGGAGTTTACCCCCGCCCTCAAACGTATTGTCGGCTTTGATGGCACCGCCAACCACGATGCAGAGCTTGACCGTTTGGCGTTAAGCAAACCCGCCACTTTTGATGCCGTCGATACCGCCGCCGAAGATGTGGCGCTGCTGGGCTTTACCTCGGGTACCACTGGCTCGCCCAAGGCCACCATGCACTTTCATCGCGACCTGCTGGTGATTGCCGACGGCTACGCCAAGGAAGTCTTGCAGGTAACGCCGGAAGATGTCTTCGTCGGCTCTCCCCCGCTGGCCTTCACCTTTGGCCTGGGCGGGCTGGCCATTTTCCCGCTGCGCTTTGGCGCCACCGCCGTGCTGCTCGAGCACGCCTCCCCACCCAACATGATGGATATCATTCGCGAGTATCAGGCCACGGTGGTGTTCACTGCGCCAACGGCCTATCGGGCGATGCTCTCCTCTCCTACCCGTCATGAAGATTTAAGCAGCCTGCGCGTTGCCGTCTCCGCTGGCGAAACCCTGCCCGCGCCGATCTATCACGACTGGATCAAGCAAACCGGCACACCGATTCTCGATGGCATCGGCGCTACGGAAATGCTGCACATCTTCATCACTAATCGCCTGGAAAACCATCGTCCCCACTGTACCGGCAAGCCAGTGACGGGTTATGAAGCGCGTATCGTTGATCACGACATGCAGGATGTCCCGCGCGGCACGGTCGGCAAACTGGCCGTGCGCGGCCCAACCGGCTGCCGTTACCTGGCCGACAAGCGCCAACAAAACTATGTAAAAGATGGATGGAATATTACCGGCGATGCGTTTTACCAGGACGAGGAAGGTTACTTCCACTTTGCCGCCCGCAACGACGATATGATCGTCTCAGCTGGCTATAACATTGCTGGACCAGAAGTAGAGGCGGCGCTACTGGCACACCCCGCCGTTAAGGAGTGCGCGGTGATTGGCGCACCCAGTGAAGAGCGTGGGCAAATTGTCGAGGCTTTTGTTGTTCTAAACGATGGTTTTCAGCAAGATGAAGAATGTCAGCAAATGTTGCAGAACTTCGTGAAGCAGACCATCGCGCCGTATAAGTACCCTCGCTCCCTACGCTTTATCGAGGCACTACCTAAAACACCCACGGGTAAGGTTCAGCGCTTTCGGCTGAGCCAGGAACATTACCCGAGCGCTGGCTCTCCAGGCATCAACATAAATAGCACCGGCATAAGTAGCAATGACACTAACGCATGACCCTCTAAGCAATAAACGATTAAAAATGAGGAATGATCCATGAAAATGATATCCCGCTTTGGCCTTGGTTTACTGCTCTCTTCAAGCGTGCTGACCGCGCACGCTGAAGACGTCAAAATTGGCATGATCACCACGCTTTCAGGTGGCGGTTCGCATCTTGGCGTGGACGTTCGTGACGGCTTTATGCTGGCCCTTGAGCAGTCCGGCCGTGACGATGTGGAAGTGTTGATTCAGGATGATGCCAACCGCCCAGATCTGGCGCGCAGCTTGGCCAATGAGTTCATGCAGCGCGATGAAGTCGATATCCTGACCGGCATCATCTGGTCCAACTTGGCGATGGCGGTGGTACCTACCGTTACCCGTCAGGGCACCTTCTACCTCTCCCCCAATGCAGGCCCTTCCGACCTGGCTGGTCGCATGTGTCACGAGAACTACTTCAACGTGGCGTATCAGAACGACAACCTGCACGGCGCTATGGGAGCTTACATGCGCGAACAGGGTTATGAGCGACCGATCATCATGGCGCCCAACTACCCGGCGGGTACCGATGCGCTCGCGGGCTTCAAGCACCTGTATGAAGGTGAGGTCGTTGGCGAGCTTTACACCCAAATGGGTCAGACCGACTATGCGGCTGAAATCGCCCAGATTCGCGATAGCGATGCCGACAGCCTGTTCTTTTTCCTGCCCGGCGGCATGGGTATCTCGTTCATGAAGCAGTGGGAAAGCTCGGGCGTTGACATGCCGATCTTTGGCGCGGCGTTCTCGTTTGATGAAATTCTTATCAAAGCGGTCGGCAGTGCAGCGATTGGTGCACGCAACACCTCGCTATGGGCCTACGACCTGGAGAATGAAGCCAACGACCGATTTGTAGAGGGCTTCCAAGCCGCCTACGACCGCATGCCGACGCTTTACGCTGCACAAGGTTACGACACAGCCAACTTGATTCTCAGCGCACTGGAAACTGCCCACCCCGATGACAAAGATGCCTTCCGCGAAGCGCTGCGGGCTGCTGATTTCGATAGCGTGCGCGGTGAGTTCCGCTTTGGCCCCAATCAGCATCCCATCCAGGATATCTACGTGCGTGAAGTCGTGGAGGGTGACGATGGCGAGCCTACCAATCGCCTGATCGGTGTCGCCATCGAAGATATCCAGGACGTCTATTACGAACAGTGTGAGATGTAAGCTCACCTCGGCTGGGTGCGAGCACCCAGCCACTTCTCTTCATCTTCGTTAAGGTTAACTAACGTGTCCGTTACCCTGCTAATCGAGCAACTGCTTAACGGCGTTCAGCTAGGCACGATGCTGTTTTTGATGGCCAGCGGCCTCACCCTGGTGTTCGGGGTGATGGGCCTGATCAATCTTGCCCACGGCTCTTTTTACATGGTGGGCGCCTACGCCACGGCCGCGGTCACTGCCTCGACGGGCTCTTTTCTGATCGGCCTAGCGGCGGGCATGACGGCCGCGGCCCTGGTCGGCGCGCTGGTTGAGCTTCTCATCATACGGCGTCTTTATCACCGCCCTCACCTTGATCAGGTATTGGCGACCTTTGCACTGATACTGATTTTTTCCGAAGGCACACGCTGGCTCTTCGGCTCGTCGCCGCTATGGCTGAGCCCGCCCTCCTGGCTTACCGGGTTTGTCACCCTGCCTGGGGAGACCCGCTACCCGATCTATCGGCTCATGCTGATTGGCGTAGGGGTCGCTATTGCGATTGGCCTATACCTGCTGATTTCCCGCACGCGGCTGGGCATGCGCATTCGGGCGGGCGAAAGCGACCGCGAGATGATTGGTGCGTTGGGCGTCAACATTGCCAAGCTGTATACCGTGGTGTTTGCCCTGGGGGCTGCGCTGGCGGGCCTGGCCGGCGCGCTGGTGGGGGCCTTGCAGTCCGTGCAGGTCGGCATGGGTGAGCCGGTGCTGATCCTAGCCTTCGTGGTCATCGTGATTGGCGGTATCGGCTCGATCAAGGGCGCGCTGTTCGGGGCGCTGCTGGTGGGGATTGTCGATACCTTGGGGCGCGTCTACCTGCCGCTGTTTTTCCAAACCTTCATGCCGCCTTCTGAAGCCACTGGGGTCGGTTCTTCACTGGCTGCGATGCTGATTTATATCCTCATGGCCGTCATCCTCGCGTTCAAGCCCAAGGGACTGTTTGCTGCCAATGACTAATACCACTTCCCTTTCCAAGAACGCTGCGCCAGCAACCCACGCAGAGAGCCACTTCGACCGCAAAGGGCTGGTTCAGATGATCCTGCTCGGCCTGCTGCTGTTACTGCCTGTGGCCGCCTATTTTTTGGGTCACACTTATTACGTCAATCTGGCCTCGCGGGTCACCATCATTGCCATGGCAGCCGTCGGGCTCAACCTGGCGATTGGCTATGGCGGCATGGTGAGCTTCGGTCATGCGGCCTATTTTGGCCTGGGTGGCTACGTGGCGGGCATCAGCGCCTACCATGCCTTCGACATGACGCCATTCATGAGCTGGCCCTTCAGCGTGCCGGGCAGCGATAGCCTACTGGTGGTATGGCTGGCCGCTGTCGTACTGTGCGCCCTGCTGGCCCTGGCGATCGGCGCCATTTCGCTACGCACCACCGGCGTCTACTTCATCATGATCACCCTCGCCTTTGCGCAGATGATCTACTACTTTGCCAACTCCTGGCCCACCTACGGCGGTCAGGATGGGCTGCCTATCTATATCCGCAACACCCTGCCGCTTGTCGACAGCAGTGATGCATTGACCTATTTCCTGATCTGCTTCACCGGGCTGGTACTGGCCATGGCGATCACCTCGCGGCTGATGAAATCGCGCTTTGGTGCTGCGTTGACCATGGCTCGGCTGAATGACGTACGACTGGCAACGGCAGGGGTCAGCCCGTATCCCATTCGTCTGGTGGCGTTCGTTATCTCGGCGGCCATCACCGGGCTTGCCGGGGCGCTCTACGCGGACCTGAACGGCTTCGTCAGCCCCTCGATGCTCAGCTGGCACTTCTCCGGCGAGCTAATGGTCATCGTCATCCTGGGGGGCGTGGGGCGCCTTTATGGCCCGCTGGCCGGGGCGGTGCTGTTTGTGATGATGGAAACCTTCCTGGGTGGCATCACCGAGTACTGGCAACTCTTTCTAGGGCTGGTGCTGCTTGGCGTCGTGCTGTTTGCCAAGCACGGTGTGATGGGTTGGCTGGCCGGGAGTGAGCGCAATGAGTGAAGCTGTCCTGTCACTGCAAAATCTACATAAGCGCTTTGGAGCACTACAGGCGACTAACGATGTGTCGCTGGATCTTAAGCAGGGAGAAATCCATGCCCTGATTGGTCCCAACGGCGCGGGTAAATCTACGTTAATCGGGCAGATTGCCGGCAGCCTGCGCCCCGACGAGGGCCGCGTTTATCTGGCTGGTACCGACATTACAACGATGAGCATTGCCGAGCGCGCACGTCTTGGACTGGGGCGGAGCTTTCAGGTGTCATCGCTGGCTGAACCGCTTTCAGTGATGCGCAATGTGATGATGGGCGTTCAAGCGCTGCAGAGTCACAGTTTTCGGTTCTGGAAGCCCGTCGCCCGGGATCATCACCTGCTCGACCCCGCCTATGCGGCACTAGAACGCATGCAGCTCAGCCACCGCGCCTGGACACCCGTATTCGAGCTTTCCCATGGTGAGCGTCGCCAAGTGGAAGTCGCCTGCGCCCTGGCGCTCAAGCCCCGCGCGCTACTGCTGGACGAACCCATGGCGGGCCTGGGGCCGGAAGGCTCGGCAAAGCTGACCGAGCTGCTCGAGGCGCTGAAGCTGGAAGTGCCCATTCTGCTGATCGAACACGACATGGAAGCGGTCTTTCGCCTTGCTGACCGTATCTCGGTGCTGGTGTCCGGCAGCGTGATCGCCCATGGCGATAGCCACGCCATCAAGCAGGATCCGCGCGTCCGTGAAGCCTACCTGGGAGATGCTGATGCTTAAAGTTGCTGACATTGAGACGTTCTATGGTCCCTCTCAGGCGCTGTTCGGTGTGTCGCTCGAGGTTGCGGCCGGTGAAATGGTTGCCCTGATGGGCCGCAATGGCATGGGCAAGACCACCACGATCCGCTCGATCTTCGGGCTGACCCCGGCCAGCCGCGGCACGATTGAGTTCGAGTCGCAGAACATACGCCGCCTGCCCGCGTACCGCATCGCCAAGGCGGGCCTTGGCCTGGTGCCTGAGGGGCGCCGCTGCTTCCCTAATTTGTCAGTGCGTGAAAACCTGTTGGTCACGGCCCGCCCCGGCGAGTGGACGCTGGAGAAAGTGGAAACGCTATTTCCGCGCTTGGAAGAACGCCGCGCGCAAATGGCCAAAACGCTCTCTGGCGGTGAACAGCAGATGCTGGCCATTGGACGGGCGTTGATGACCAACCCGCGCCTGCTGGTGCTGGATGAAGCTACCGAGGGTCTGGCACCGGTGATTCGACAGGAGATCTGGCGGGCGATTCGGCTGCTCAAGGAGCAGGGTCAGGCCACGCTGCTGGTGGATAAATCGTTAAGCGAAACTCTACCCATCGCTGACCGCTGCACCATTCTGGAAAAAGGCTGCACGGTGTGGGACGGCAAACCCACCATGTTGGATAGCAGCATTCGCGACCGATACTTGGGCGTGTAGTTGATAATAACGTTGAGAATAACGTTGGGAATTAAAACAGTGAGAAAACAATGACGTTTACTACCCAGCGCAAAGTTCGCTTTCAGCACTGCGATCCGGCGGGAATCGTTTTTTATCCACGCTATTTTGAGATGATCAACTCGGTGATGGAGGACTGGTTCGAGCAGGACTTACACCACGACTTCAATAAGCTACATGTGGAGAGTGGTACCGGGGTTCCCACGGCCGCTATCGACACCCAGTTTCATGCACCAAGCCGGTTGGGTGAGCTGCTAACGTTCGAATTATTGGTGCAGGCGTTGGGCCGTAGCAGCCTGACTCTGCAGATCACCGCTTACTGCGGCGACCAAAAACGCTTAACGAGTTGTTCCACCCTAGTTTTTATGGATTTAAATAGCGGTAAGTCGATGCCATGGACCGAGGCAATACGCCAGCGCATTACCGTCGATAACTTATAAGGATAGCCATCATGAGTGACGCCACCTTTCATCAGCTTCTTCATCCTTCTCATTGGAAGCCTGCCATCGGCTACGCCAATGGTGTGTTGGCTACCGGCCAGACGGTTTTTGTAGGCGGTCAGATTGGCTGGAATGCCGACCAAGTGTTCGAAAGCGATGACTTTGTCGTGCAGGTAAACCAGGCGCTGCAGAATATCGTGGCGATCTTAAAAGAGGCGGATGCAGGCCCAGAGCATATCGTGCGTTTAACTTGGTATGTGACGGATAAAAAGGAGTATTTGGCACGGCTTAAAGAGGTGGGCGCTGCCTACCGCGAAGTGCTGGGCAAGCATTTTCCGGCCATGACGATGGTTCAAGTAGCTGGACTTGTGGAAGATCAAGCTAAGGTAGAAATCGAAGCAACGGCGGTTATTTCGGCTGTATAAAATTGCTTACTGAGAGATAACACTGAGCACGAGAACGGAATAGCCTGCAGCGGGGGTCTTTCGCCATGGATGGCGAAAGTAGCGCCCAGGGATGGGTTCACAGCGCCCCCGCGGAAGGCTATTGCGTTCCACTCAGAGCTAAGGCGTGTTCTTATAACCCGTGAAACCCTTTAATCCACTCCATAAAGCAGCCATCGTTTAGATAGTGCTCAAGAATCGAGAAGTGATCGACATCGGGAAGTAGCTGCTGGGTAACGGTTTGGCCTTGCTGGTTCAAGTGCTCAGCGTAGCTACTCATCTGCCGTTCAAACTCGTCTGACTCCAGGGCTCCTGCTACCAACTTAATAGGAGTAGGCACCCTGCACGGCAGCCATAAGGGGCTGAATTCCTGTACATCACGCCCGCTAAGCTGAAGTTTGGGTTGCAGCCACGACCAAGGGAAGGGTCGCAGGTCATATAAGCCACTGATGCAGAGCGCGCCGCGAATCAGTTGGTTGGGTAAACCATACGAACCCTCCCAGTCCGTCGCCATCAGCATGGCGCATAGATGCCCGCCCGCCGAGTGGCCCGAAATACTCAGCTGTTCAGGATCGACGCCCACCTCAGCGGCATGCTTGTAGAGATAGGCAATCGCGGCCTGGCTCTGCCGCACAACCTCACTGAAACGCACCTGTGGGCAGAGTGCGTAGTTGACCACTGCGACGGTGATACCGGCACCGACCAGATCATCGACGATAAAGCTGAATTCACGGTGACTCAGTGAACGCCAATAGCCGCCATGGAAGAAGACATGGACGGGGGCATTCGGGTTATCGGCATGGAAGATATCCATACGCTCAGCAAGCGTTGGGCCATAAGGTAGATCGAGCGTTACACGGTGACGTATACGTGACGCTTCACTGCGCTGACGCCAATCCTTTACCAACATCAACGGGTCTCGACCAATCATCGGATCGTAGGCGCGGTCGATCTCTTCCTGAGTCGTGAAGTGTTGATAAAGCATGCCGGTCTCCTTATCACTGACGCACGGTTAACCCCGGCTTTTAAAAAACAGCATCCTTAACGGGGCGATCGCCAGAATGGCAAAACCGATCAGTGTCCATGCAGGTAGCGATAGACCCAACAGGGAGAAATCAATATTGGCACACTCCCCCGAACCCGTTAACACCATGGCCACGACATCCTGCATAGGTAGGATATCCATCATGTAATCGAGCCCAGGGCCGCAGGAAGGCACCTCGTCAGCGGGCAAGCCTTGCAGCCACACATGACGCCCGGCGATAAAGGCACCGGTGCCCACGGCAACCAGCGCCAGCAAACCGTAAATCACCTTACCCACGCGACCGGCCGGGCTGTGGATAGCGGCAATGGCAAACACAATGCCCGCCGCGATGACCGCCACGCGCTGGAAGATACACAGCGGGCAAGGTTCAAAGCCACCGATATGCTCAAGCCCTAGAGCTACTGCCATCATTAAAACGCAAAAAGCTAACCCGGCCAGGGCCGTCGAGCGAAAGGACTGCAGGATCATTGACGAACCTCAGGTGGCAGCGCCGATAAGGCGCGGGACTCGCGAGCTTTTGTGAAATAGACCTGTAGAAACTCCTCAAAGGTCTCTTCATCAGCGGCTTCAATATCGTGCTGTTGCTGATGCGAGGTCTCAATCAGCTGGGCAAGCAGTGCTTCGCGGCTGCGCTGCATCGGTTCTGCTTTAAGCTGTTCCGCCTGCTCCTGGGCCAGGCTAAGCATCAAATCACTCAGCGAGCCGCCGTTCGCTTTGAGCCTCTCTAGCACCTGGGCTGATGGCGTTAGTGAAGGGTCTGTAAGGCGCGGGGCGAGTTCTGACAGAGCATCTGCATGAGGACTGCCCTCTTCGACGGCATCTAACAATCGAGCGACTTCCCCCATCTCGGCGAAAATTTGTTCGCCCCATTCCCGCACTGAAGTGGTTTCGCCGTGATTATAGAGTTCAAGCTCAGGATCACGGCCGCGTTCGACGACCCAACGACGGTTGTCGTCTAAGCGGTCACACTCTTCGTCGGAGATCCACGGGCTGTCGCTGAGCAGGCACCACATCAGGAAAGTGTCCACAAAGCGCATCTGGGTTTCGGTCACGCCGAGCGGATCGAAGGGGTTGAGGTCCAGACAGCGCACTTCGATGTACTCCACGCCGCGAGCTTCGAGGGCCTGGCTGGGCGTCTCGTTATGCTTGGCGACACGCTTGGGACGAATATCGCTGTAGTACTCGTTTTCGATCTGCAGAATGTTGGCGTTTAGCTGACGCCACTCACCATCGACGTTAACCCCCATTTTCTCGTAGTCCGGCCAAGGCGACGAGATGGCATGGCGAAGGGTGTTGACGTAATTGGAGAGCGAGTTAAAACAGATCTTGAGCTGGGACTGCACCTTGTTCTGGTAACCCAGGTCCGACATACGCAGCGTCGTTGCATACGGCGCGAAGTAGGTATCGTCGCTGAGTGACTGCAGTTTTTCCGGCACTTTCTTGTCGCCGGGTAAAAAGCTCTTATCGATAGCCGGTGAGGCACCAAACAGATAAAGCAGCAACCAGCTATGCCGACGGAAGTGGCGAATCATCCCGAAATAGCGGGTTGAGCGGTAATCATTAAAGGGAATATTGGTGGCTTTTTCCATCTCACGCAGGGCGTGCCACATATCGTCCGGCAGCGACACGTTGTAGTGAACGCCCGCAATCGCCTGCATGATGCGGCCGTAGCGCATGTCCAACCCTTTGCGGTAAACATGCTTCATGGTGCCGACATTGGAGCTGCCGTAATCCGCTATCGGTACGCTGTCGTTGCCCGAGAGCCGCGACGGCATGCTGCCGGGCCAGATCCACTCGTTTTCCAGGTGGTGATAGGTAAAGGTGTGCAGATCAGACAAAAAGCACAGCGCTTCACCCGGCTGGGAGTATACGGGCGTGATGTACTCCAATAGCGATTCTGAATAATCCGTGGTGATATGCGGGTGGGTAAGTTTAGAGCCCAGCGCGTGCGGATGCGGCGTTTGCGCAATGTGGCCATTGGCATCAACCCGCAACCCCTCTTTTTCAAGCCCACGACGCAGGCGGCCCAACCGACCAAGGCGCGCACTGGGAATCAGGCGCTCGACTTGCGCGGTCAGCGCAGATGGCACAGTGAGTGGTTCAGGCAAGGTGAACACTCCTTGTCAGTAAAGCCCGCCGTGAGCGGGCCTTGGTGTAGTCAGGTGGCATCGCCATCATCGCTGTTCGAAAGTAGACAACAGGATATGGCGGCAACTATGTTCTTTTCAAGATATGGCTTTTTCAAGGCGCGCGACTATTTGCCGCCGCGCGCTTTTAACAGCGCCGCACCTAACGCGCCCATAGGGGCCGCTGTTTCGGTAGACTTTGCACTGTCGCGCTGGCTGCGCGCAGGTTTACGCGAGCCGCTACGCGGATCTGTAGGCGAACCACTGCCCTTATTGGCTGCGTTTTCAGTTTCCGGCTGGTCATCCAAGCGCATCGACAGCCCTACCCGCTTACGCGGAATATCCACACTCATGACTTTGACGGTGACGATGTCCCCGGCTTTTACGACGCTGCGTGGGTCGTCGATAAAACGATCCGACAGTGCTGAGATATGCACTAGGCCGTCCTGGTGAACACCAATATCTACAAAAGCACCGAAGTGCGTCACGTTCGTCACCGTGCCTTCCAGCACCATCGAAAGCTTAAGATCATTAAGCGTTTCGACCCCTTCGCGGAACTCGGCGGCTTTAAATTCCGGACGCGGATCGCGGCCAGGCTTATCAAGCTCTTTCAAGATGTCGCTGACCGTGGGTACACCAAAGCGTTCATCGGCGAAGTCGGCAGGCTTTAACGCTTTTAGCGCTGTGCTGTCGCCGATTAAACCGCGCACTTCACGGCCGCTCTGCTTGGCGATCCGCTCTACCAAGGGGTAGGCCTCAGGGTGAACGGCGCTGGCATCCAGAGGGTTATCGGCGTTATGGATACGCAGGAAACCGGCGCACTGCTCAAAGGTTTTTGCGCCCAAGCGGCTGACTTCCAGCAGCTCTTTACGGCTTTTGAAGGCACCTTTGACATTGCGCTGGGCAACGATGTTTTCAGCCAACGCCGTGCTCAAACCCGCCACTCGCGAAAGCAGCGCACTGGAAGCAGTATTGAGATCGACACCCACGGCGTTAACACAGTCTTCAATCACCACCTCCAGGCTACGCGATAGCTGTACCTGGGAAACATCGTGCTGATACTGGCCTACACCAATGGATTTGGGTTCGATTTTCACCAATTCAGCGAGAGGGTCTTGCAGGCGGCGGCCAATCGAGACAGCGCCCCGCACGGTGACATCCAGATCGGGCATTTCCCGGGAAGCATACTCTGAAGCGGAATAGACCGAAGCCCCCGCTTCCGACACCATCACTTTGCTCACGCGGTGGTCAGGCGCCAACGCTTTCAGTAACTCGCCCGCCAGCTTGTCGGTTTCGCGGCTGGCGGTACCGTTGCCTACCGCAATCAGCTCGACGCCGTGCTGCTTGACCAGCTTGGCCAGCACGCTCAAAGACTCATTCCACTGGTTTTGCGGTGCGTGCGGGTAGATGGTGGTGTGATCCACAAACTGGCCGGTGGCATCGATCACCGCGATCTTGCAGCCGGTGCGCTGACCAGGGTCGATAGCCAGTGTCACTTTCTGCCCCGCTGGCGCGGCTAGCAGCAGGTCTTTGAGGTTGGCCGCGAAGACCTCGATCGCCGTCAATTCAGCCTGCTCCCGCAAGCGGCCGAGCAACTCGGTTTCAAGTGCCGTGTAGAGCTTCACGCGCCAGGTCCAGCGCACCACTTCCGCTAACCATTTATCCGCCGGGCGGCCCTGGTCGCTGATGCCGAACTGCTTGGCAATCGTCACCTGGGCGGGGTGCACCGGCGCTTCCTCTTCACCGGGCAGGCGGATCGACAGGCTCAATACGCCTTCGTTGCGCGCCCGGAACATAGCCAAGGCGCGGTGTGATGGCGCTTTGGCGAGCTTTTCATCGTGTTCGAAGTAGTCGGAGAACTTAGCGCCCTCCTGCTGCTTGCCTTCCAGCACGCGGGCGCTTAATTCGCCCTCTTGCCAGAGGCGTTCGCGCAGTTGGCCAATCAGTTCGGGGTCTTCGGCAAAGCGTTCCATCAAGATCTGCTTGGCACCATCCAGCGCTGCCTTTGCATCTTCGATGGCAGGGATATCACCCTCAGCCGGACGCAGGTAGTTTTCCGCTTCGCTTTCCGGGTTAAGCGTTGGATCGGCGAGCAGCGCATCGGCCAACGGCTCTAACCCCGCCTCACGCGCAATCTGCGCCTTGGTACGACGCTTCTTCTTGAACGGCAGATATAAATCTTCCAACCGCTGCTTGGTCTCAGCGGCCTCGATGCTCGCTTTCAATGGGCCGTCCAGCTTGCCCTGCTCATCGATGGCGGCGAGAACAGCGGTACGGCGCTCTTCCAACTCACGCAAGTAGCGCAGGCGCTCATCCAGTTGGCGCAGTTGAATATCGTCCAGCGCGCCGGTGACTTCTTTACGGTAACGGGCAATAAACGGCACGGTGGCGCCGCCATCCAGCAACTCCACCGTGGCGGCGACTTGTTCGGGTCTTACGCTTAGCTCGGTGGCCAAACGGGAAATAATACGCTGATTGACATCCATAAATTGCAACTAACTCATGCAGCATTTTTTAGTGCCCACAAGGTATCACAAACCCACCACGGCTGGCATGACCTTAAGAATAGCCCCGAGATTGCTTCACTACGTTCGCAATGACCTCCCACTTGTCATTGCGAGGAGCGCAGCGACGCGGCAATCTCAACCGGCGGCTGGCTAACGACGCCAGCCACGGTCATCCCAAAACGGCCGGCGCGCTTCGCGCCGAACGGCTTCGCGGCTGATACCAATATCTTTCAGCATATCGTCGCTCAAGTGACGCAATGCATAGCGCTCGCGACGCAGTTGTCGCCAACGATAAAACTTTTCCTGCCAGGTTACTTTGCTTGCACACGGCTCCACCTGCTGGCGCTGCGCGTTTTGATGACTTGCGACTGAACACTCCATTTCAAGCTCCTCATAGCCGCTTACGACGGCATAGCAAATAAGCGTTGAAGGAAGTATTGAGCAACGTCTAAAATCAATCCAACGAATACTCCTTATAAACAACATCAATAAGATTGATACCTATGGCGACACTACCCACCATTGATCACGAACTACTGCGCACCTTTGTGGCGATAGTCGACCAGGGCGGATTCACTCGCGCCGCCCAGACGTTTAACCGCACACAATCGGCCGTCAGCATGCAAATGAAACGGCTGGAAGAGGACGTTATCGAGCGTCCGTTGTTTGTACGCCAGAACCGCCAACTGCTGCTAACCAGCGAAGGCCATACGCTGCTTGGCTATGCACGCAAGATTTTATCGCTGCAGGGCGAAGCACTGACGCTGCTGCGCCAGCCGGACATGGTGGGCCGTGTACGCCTGGGCGTGCCGGATGACTATGTGATGCGCTTTCTACCCGGCATTCTGAAGACCTTTTCTCAGGCTTGGCCGCTGGTGGATGTCGATGTGCACTGCGCGCCCTCTTCGGTGCTCTCCCAGCAGCCGCAAGAGAGCCTTGACCTGATCATAATGACGCGGGAAATAGGCGATGAGATTGGCACCATATTAAGACGTGAACCCATGGTATGGGTCTCCGCAGAGAGCCACAGCACCCATTTACAAACGCCGGTACCGCTGGCCATGTTCGAGGCGCCCTGCTTTTGTCGCCGCCATGCGTGTAATGCGCTAGACCGCGCAGGCCGAACCTATCGAATCGCTTACAGCAGCCCCAGTCTGGCTACCCTGCAAGCCGTTGTGGGCGCGGGGTTGGCCGTCTCTGCCTGGATGCGCAGCCTGATCACTACCGATATGCAGATTTTGGGTGAAAAAGAGGGCTTCCCCGAATTGCCGGAGGCGTCTATCGTCTTGCAGCGTACTTCCTCCACCCAATCACCCATTATCGATAGCCTGGCCGAGCATATTGTGGAAGGGTTTAGGTTGTGATTGGTTGAGGAATTTCACCGGTTTTGGGGTGGTAGAGGCAGGAGCGATCTAGCTGTGAAAGGCTGGTAAGCCCCAACAACGCCATATTCCGCTCGATTTCACGCTGTAAAAGATCAGCGACATGCTCAACACCCGCTTGACCTGCGCAGGCGGCCGCGTAATTGAAGGGACGACCTACGAACACGAAGTCTGCTCCCAGCGCCAGTGCCTTGATGACATCGGTGCCACGGCGGAAGCCGCTGTCGATCATAATGGGAATATCGCTAACGCGGCGCTTAATCTCCGGCAACACCTGAAGCGGTGAAACAGTGCAATCCAATTGGCGGGCACCGTGATTGGAAAGAATAATGCCATCGACCCCTGCTTGATGGGCACGCACTGCGTCTTCCGGGTTGAGTACGCCTTTGACAATCAAGGTGTCGGGCCATAAGCGGCGCACCAGATCGAGATAGCCCCAGTCGAAATGACGGCGCCCTGAGAAGTCTCGCGCGGCTTGGCGAGAGATCACAGGCGCGCCCCGCTCGGCGTGGTTGTTCTCGAAATGCGGCATGCCTTGCTTCCACAGTGTGCGCAGGAAGGTATTGCATAGCCAGCCTGGACGCATCAAGCCATCGATTGCCAAGCGAAGCGTAGGCTCCAAAGGGGATGAAAAGCCTGAGCGCCGAAAATTATCCGGGTTGGGCGGCACGGGGTAATCAAGCGTAACCACCAGCTTCTTGAAGCCGGCTCGTTTGATTCGCTCAAGCAGCGCTTCGATACCTTCGGGCGTTCCCGGCAGGTAGGCCTGAAACCAGTCGGCTCCTTCGACTTTCGCCACTTCCTCCATGGGGACCAGCGACGAACCACTCATGATCATAGGCAGGTTGCGCTGCGCGGCTGCCCGAGCCAGCACCAGATCGCCCTGGTAAGCCGACAGTGCGCTGATGCCCATGGGGGCGATACCGAAAGGAACGGCGTAGCGTTTGCCATAGAGCTCTGTGTACAGATCAATCTGCGACACATTAACAAACGCTTTGGGCATAAAGCGGTACTCATCAAAAGCGGTCAGATTAGCGTGCTGGGTTCTTCCATCCTCGGCGACATGGTCGATATAGCCAAAAATTGGCCGGGGCAGCTTGCGCCGCGCCAGCCGTTCCACATCGTGTAAATTATGAATTCTTGAGAGCTTTTTTTGAGTCACCCGTCCTTGCAACCAATCTTTCACGCAACGCTCCTAATAGTTGTTTTATATCGCCCTCATCTCACTGGCTCGCTTCTTCAAGCAGGCACAAAGCGCAGGGCAACGCCGTTATTACACCAGCGCAGGCCGGTAGGGTCTGGTCCATCTTCAAAGACATGGCCTTGATGGCCGCCACAGCGGGCACAATGGTATTCGGTACGTGGCCACACCAGTTTGAAATCAAGTTCGGTGAGCATGTGTCCTTCTACGTGCTCAAAAAAGCTTGGCCAGCCGGTACCGGAATCATATTTCATTTCACTGGTGAACAGTAATAGATCGCAGCCCGCACAGCGATACTCGCCCTCTCCCCACTGTTTATCTAAGGGGCTCGAAAAAGCGGGTTCAGTGCCATGGTCGCGAAGCACATTGTAGGCTTCATCGGAGAGCCGTTCGCGCCACTCTGCTTTACTTAGCTCTAGCTTCTCCAAGTCTGGCGCAGGTTCAAGATCAAGCCGTGGAAAGCCAAACGAGAGGCCTGGTATGGCCCCGACTACGCCGGTCAGTCCTGCTAAGCCTAAGAATTGACGTCTTTTCATGGGTATCGCTCCCGTGCTGTTCTGCGAAGAAAGTAGCCAACAAAAAAGGGACAGTGCCGAAGCGCTGTCCCATTTTGGCGTCGATCGATGTTAATGGCGATCGCTTCTAACCACTTAGTCGTTCAAACCGTCGACTACTTACACTGGGCGATGGCCTTTTTGGCTAAATGCTTCTATAGCTAGCAAACGCACCGGCTCCAGGATTTACCCGCCGCACCCCATTAGGTTAACTGGGGGCCCGCCTGAATGATTGCTTCGTTAACACCTTCGAACTTCTTGAAGTTATCGACGAACTTGGTCGCCAGCTCTTTAAGGTGGCGGTCATAGGCGTCACGGTCCTGCCAGGTTTCACGCGGGTCGAGCAGGCTGGAATCAACGCCCGGCACGGCGACAGGCACTTGCAGGTTCAGGCCGTCGATGTGCTTGGTATCGATATCGCGCAGCACGCCGGACTGAATGGCACTGATGATGGCGCGCGTCGTCGGGATAGAGAAGCGCGAGCCGCCTTCACCGTAAGCACCGCCAGTCCAGCCAGTGTTGACCAAATATACCTGCGCATCTTTCTTATCGACACGCTTGATCAGCAGGTCAGCGTATTCGCGTGCAGGACGCGGGAAGAACGGCGCACCAAAGCAGGTGGAGAACGTGGCAGCCAAGCCTTCAGAAGAGCCCATTTCAGTCGAGCCTACCTTGGCGGTATAACCGGACAGGAAGTGATAGGCCGCGGCTTCTTTGCTAAGAATCGAGACAGGAGGCAGCACACCGGACATATCGCAGGTCAGGAAGACAATTGCATTCGGCTCGCCCGCCAGGTTTTCCGGTACGCGCTTCTCGACATGCTCCAATGGGTAAGCGGCACGCGAGTTCTGCGTCAGGCTATCATCGGCGTAGTCGGGCTCACGACGGTCATCCAGCACGACGTTTTCAAGCACGGTACCAAACTTGATTGCGTTCCAAATGACCGGCTCATTCTTTTCAGAAAGATCGATGCACTTAGCGTAGCAGCCGCCTTCCATATTGAAGACGATGTCGTCACCCCAGGCGTGCTCATCATCACCGATCAAAAAGCGCGCCTGATCGGCAGAAAGCGTGGTTTTACCGGTGCCAGAGAGACCGAAGAAGAGGCAGGTTTCGCCATCTTCACCGACGTTCGCGGAGCAGTGCATCGGCAGGACGTCAGCGGCCGGCAGCAGGAAGTTCTGCACGGAGAACATGGCTTTTTTCATTTCACCAGCGTAACGCATACCAGCAATCAGCACTTTTTTCGCGGCGAAGTTGATGATCACACAGCCATCAGAGTTAGTGCCGTCGCGAGAAGGATCACACTCAAAGCCTGCGGCGTTCAGAATGGTCCATTCTTCTTTGGCAGCCTGGTTGTAAGCCAAGGGGCGCACAAACATGGTACGGCCAAACAGGTTTTGCCAAGCGGTCTCGGTGGTGACACGCACCGGCAGGTAATGCGTCGCATCACTGCCCACATGAAGCTCAGAGACAAAGTGCTCTTGGCTGTTCAGGTAATCATCGACCCGGTTCCACAAGGCATCGAACTTATCTGCATCGAAGGGGCGGTTGACGCTCCCCCAATCGATTTGGCTGCGGGTAGAGGGCTCATCGACAATAAAGCGGTCTTTCGGTGAGCGGCCGGTACGCAGGCCTGTATTAACTACCAGAGCACCGTTAGCCGAGAGGCGGCCTTCGCCACGTGCCACGGCGCGCTCGATAAGTTCGGCGCTGCTGAGATTGACGTGGGCTTGGGGAGCTTGAGTCGTGGTCATGTCGATTCCTGGGCCTTGAGGCCATTATATCTCGTTACCGGGCGCTAGAAGCTGTCTACAAAGGAGGGCTGAGCTACTTTGTAATCACCTTCTTTCCGACGCCTTAAAGTTCACCCCAGCCCTGCTAATTCGGCTGGGTACGCTGAAGTCCGGCGCATTATGGCAAAAAGAAAGCCCCCGGGAAACGGGGGCGAAGATCAAATATCTTGTAGTTAAACTACTACAAAGACACTATATTTTGTGTTGCAGCGCAGTAGGAATTAAAACGCCCGTTTAGCCAACGTGCCAAATTCATTGAATCTACTGGCCCTCCTCGTTTGGCGCTAAAATCCAAGCTCCCGCGCGCTCGACTACACACTTAGTGAATTGTAGGGGATGGCGCTTCAGGGTCGTCCAACAAAGTTTCAATATCCGCTGCCGTGTAGTGATATTTCGTGTGGCAAAAGTGGCATTGAGTGTCGATAGCGCCCTGTTCGTGGAGAATATCGCGCAACTCGTCTTTGCCTAATGAGTGCAACGCATGGCTCATCCGCTCCCGCGAGCAAGTACAGCCAAAACGCAACGCCTTCGGGTCGAACACGCGCACGGTTTCTTCATGGTAGAGGCGATAGAGCACTTCGCGCTGCTCTAAACCGAGCAACTCTTCGGTTTTGATCGTATCGGCCAACTGCACGCTGCGATCCCAGGCATCGACATCCTGGTTTTGTGACTCTTCCGGCAGGCGCTGCAGCAGTAGTCCTCCAGCGCGTTTCTCATCGGCCGCTAACCATAACCGGGTGGGCAACTGCTCAGATTGGCTGAAGTAGGCTTCCAGACAGCCGCCCAGCGTTTCTTGATCCAGCGCGACAATCCCTTGGTAGCGATGCCCTTCGCGGGGGTCGAGTGTGATCACGATTTGGCCTTCGCCGACCAGCTCGCGGAAGGAGGCATGCTCACTCGGCAGCGCGGCGTCTTCCGCGATGCGGGCAATCGCGCGTAGCTCACCACCGGGGTTGGACTCGGCCATCAGCAGTGACAACACGCCGCGCCCGCGTACTTCAATGCTCAGCGTGCCATCCAATTTCACGGTATCGGTGAGCAGTGCGACGGCCGCGAGCAGCTCGCCCAATAGCTCATTGACCGCGGGTGGATAGGCGTGACGGTCCAACACCTCGTGGTAGGCGGCCGCTAAGGTAACGATCTCACCACGAACATTGGTGTGATCGAACATAAAGCGCTGAATTTGATCGGACATAATGGGCAACCTAGGGTTAACTGGTGTATTAAAGACAGGGGTTATTCACCCTGGTGACGCTGAAAGCGCTGAATGTCGCGGCGCTGCTTTTTGTCAGGCCGTTTGAGCGGGTGTTGCATGACTTCATTGGTAAGGCGTCTTGCCTCTGCTTCTTTGGCACGGCGCTGTACGCTCTCATCGGTTTCGGCATACAGCGTGCGCGCTTCCGGGGCACCGCGGCGCTGGTCGGAAAGCGAGATGACTTCTACTTCGTAAATATCCCAGCCCTGTGGCACACGGATAATGGCCCCTAGCTCGACCTGCTTGCTGGTTTTCGCCCGGGCGCCATCGTATTGCACTTTGCCACCTTCAATGGCTTTCTTAGCCAGCGCGCGGGTCTTGAAGAAGCGTGCTGCCCAGAGCCATTTATCCAAGCGTACGCTCTCACTCATGGGTGCTCTCCTTGCCTATCTGACAGCTGTTCCGGCCGTTGTTCGGGTAACAAATGCGCGAACCGGTCAAGCACTATGAACTCCTGTAACTCCTTTTCAGGCCGCTGGCTGTCAGGTTGTTTAATGCCCAATAAATATTTGATGCCGAATTCACGCGCGCTCTCCAACACACGGGGATTGTCATCGATAAATAGCGTGCGCGCCGGATCAAAGGCTTCAATTTCTTGTAATGCAAACCAGAACGCCTGCTCCTCTTTGGCAGCGCCGACATCTTCGGAGGAGACGATGGCGTCTAAATAGCTTTCCAGGCCGGTAAGCGGCAGCTTGAGTGATAAACTGGCGCGATCAGCGTTGGTGGCAAGCACCACCCTGGGGTGCGCTAATTTTAGCCACTTCAGAAAATCCAGTGCATCGCTGCGCAGCCCGATCAGGTGCTGCACCTCCCGCTTCAGGGCCACGATATCTACTCCTAATTCGCGGCTCCAGTACGCCAAGCTATACCAATTCAGGGTACCCTGCTCACCGATAATGCGGGCACGCAGCGCGTCTTGCGAGGCTTCATCCAGTTGATGCAGCTCACGGTAGCGTCGCGGTAAATGCTCCAGCCAAAAGTGGCTATCGAAATGTAAATCCAGCAGCGTACCGTCCATATCGAGGAGGACGGTATCTATCTCGCGCCAATCAATCATTGCCGCTCCAGTCGCATAAGGAGTAAGCGTGCTATTGTAGCGTAACCGCCTTTTTCCAGCCATGGAGGCACAGGTTTATGTCTACATACCCACCAACGCAGCCACCCTCGAACCGCACTGAAGATGGCCGCGATACTCGCTCCGGCTACCAGCGTAAGCCGCAAATTCTTTCGCGTACGCGCGTTGCCCAGAGCCGCTTGTTTCAGATTGAGTCGCTAGATCTGCGCTTTTCCAATGGCGAAGAGCGTCAATTCGAACGCTTGACCGGCGCTGACCGCGGCGCAGTGATGATGGTGGCAATGCCTGATCCAGACCACGTACTGCTCATTCGTGAATACGCGGCTGGATTTGAAGATTATGTGCTCACGTTGCCAAAGGGCCTGGTCGACCCCGGCGAAGATATCATTACCGCCGCCAACCGTGAGTTGATGGAAGAGTGTGGGGTGGGTGCGCACCGCATCGAGCCGCTCGTTGAGCTTTCCCTGGCACCCAACTATATGCGCCACCGCATGCAGGTGCTGCTCGCCACCGACCTGTACCCCAAACGCCTGCCGGGCGATGAACCCGAGCCGCTGATCGTCGAAACCCATGCGATCGAAGACCTACCCGCGTTACTGTTACGCGAAGATTTTCATGAGGCCCGCGCCATCGCCGCACTCTATATCGCCCGTGACAGGCTGCGAGAAGAGAAGCGCGATAGCGCGACGGATCTGCTTTGAAGTAAAAACGCAAAGCTTTCCTTGTACACTGCAGGTATTTTCCTGATGCCGTTGCGACCTGTGTCATTGCGAGGAGCCCCCTGCTCTCGATGTCATTGCGAGGAGCGCAGCGACGCGGCAATCTCCACCCGCGGCGGCATTCCAACTCGAGATTGCTTCACTGCGTTCGCAATGACACACCCCATGCCGTGGAGAGGAGCGCCCTGCTCTTGATGTCATTGCGAGGAGCGCAGCGACGCTGCAATCTCCACCCGCGGCGGCACCTCAACCCGAGATTGCTTCACTGCGTTCGCAATGACATACCCAATGCCGGGAGAGGAGACCCTGACCTCTATGTCATTGCGAGGAGTGCAGCGACGCGGCAATCCCAACCCGCGGCGGCACCCCAACCCGAGATTGCTTCACTGCGTTCGCAATGACAGAAGGCCTGCGTTCGCAATGACAAAGAGCTCTCTCAGCTTCACTTTCTGCTTTAAAGATGGTTTTTCAAAGCGATCCAGCGCCGCTGGCGGTGGCTGTCAAGCCCTGCTTCCAGCAATGCCATCGAACGCAGGGCGTCGTCGACGCTTACCGGTAGCGGGGCTTTGTCGCGGATAGCAGCGGCGATGCCCTGGTAATACGCCAGGTAGTCGCCCAGCAGCGTTGGGTACTCGTTGCGGATGAGCGGTGCGTTTTCACCCTCCCCTTCACGCAACGTTAGGATGCCAGGCTGACTATCGATGCCCCACTGTGACGTAGGCACTTCGCCTGCCTTCAAGCGGTCTTCCTGAGGATCCAGACCATATTTAACGAAGCTGCCTTGGGTGCCATGAATCCGAAAGCGCGGCGTAGGGTCGGCGACCAGCGTGCTCGCGGCGAGCGTCACGCGAAAATCCTCATAATCGAGCAAGGCCAGGAAGTCATCGTCGGCCTTGGCGCCATCACGCAAGGTGCCCAACTCAAGCAGAATGGCCTGAGGCATGCCAAACAGCTCACAGGCCTGATCCAGCAAATGCGGCCCCAGGTCGTACCAAATGCCGCCACCAGGCGTCGCTTTCTCGCGCCAGCGGTCACGCACTTCCGGTCGAAAGCGGTCAAAATGCGATTCAACATTCACTACTCGACCCAGCGTACCCGCTTCCAGCAGCGCTTTAACGGTCAAGAAGTCGCTATCCCAACGGCGGTTGTGAAAGACTGACAGTAAGCGCTCTTTTTCATCCGCCAACTTTTTAAGCAACCGTCCTTCCGAAAGCGTGACCGTAAAAGGCTTGTCGACGACGACATGCTTACCCGCCGTGAGTGCCGCCTTGGCGAGCGAAAAATGTGTGTCGTTTGGCGTAGGAATAACGATCAAATCAATATCCTTGCGCTGACACAGTGCCATCGCCTGGCTCTCGACTTCCACCCCAGGCAGCGACGCCTGCACCTTGGCCGCATCGCTCGAGGAGACCGCGACCAAATCCAGGCCTTCCGTGGCCTGAATCAGCGGCGCGTGGAACGTTTGGCTCGCAAAACCGTAGCCGACTAATCCAACGTTTATAATCGCCTTCATTTGATTCCTTACTCGGGCTGACCGTGTGTTTCAGCTGTGTGTAATCTTAAGCAGACCGCTGTAGCCGGTGTCCAGGCCGCGGCGCCTTCTGCCATCGCTGCCTCGCGGCGAGCCGCCAGCTCAGCATCGCTCAAGTTGACGTTGATCGTCCGATTTGAATTGTGGCATGAGCACTACCGAGAGACTAGATGCAGGCACGGGCAGTTGAGACTGAAGATTAAGGCTGAAGTGAGATTCTTGACGAATCACAGAGATAAGCGCCTTCCATGGCACTGAGGTTGTGGCACCGCTGGATTATAGGGTGGCGCCGCTGGCTTAAAACGTTTCCCAGGCCTCTTCGGCTGACGGTGGAGCAGCGGCGCGTTGATGTGAACGCTGCGGAGGCAGGGAGAGCCCTGAAGAGGAAGTAGTGGCTAAGGGAAGCGGCGGCTGCAAACCTGACTGATTGAGCACACGCTCGCGCGCGGTGTCACTGCTCTCTTCGGCAGCGCCCTCCAGGCGAAAAGCGGCAATCACGTTAGCGAGGCTCAAGGCTTCACGTGTCAGGTCTTGAGCGGCGCTGGAAATCGATTGCACCTTGGAGGCGTTCTGCTGAGTGACGTGATCCATCTCGGAAACAGCGGTATTAATTTGGGCGATACCGCTGTTCTGCTCATCAGAGGCGGTGCTGATCTCTTTCATGATGTCGCTGACCTTCATGACTTGCGTGACGACCTGATCGATAGCCGCTTCGGCTTCTTTGACCGCCTGGGCGCCGCCGCTGATTTCCTGGGAGGAAGCATCGATTAAACTGCGAATTTCGCCCGCGGCATCGGCGCTGCGCCCCGCCAGATTGCGCACTTCATTTGCCACCACGGCAAAACCACGCCCCTGCTCACCGGCCCGGGCAGCTTCCACTGAGGCGTTTAATGCCAGGATATTGGTTTGAAAAGCAATGCCGTCAATCACGCTAATAATATCGGTCATTTTATTGGCACTGGCAGCAATGCGCTCCATCCGCTCCACTAGTGCCTGCATGCGCTCGCCGGTTTCACGGCTGGTAGTGGCGTTTTGCATGGCTAGCTGATTAGCCTCGCGGGCATTTTCGGTATTTTGCTGCACGGTCGCCGTCATTTCATCCATGCTGGAGGCCGTTTGCTGCAGTGAAGATGCCTGCTGCTCGGTGCGCGATGCCAGCTCTTCATTCTGCTGTTTGATATGCTCAGACGCCGGTGTGACGACATCGACCTTATTGCCCACCTCAGTGATCAGCCCCGATAAGCTCGCTCGCATGATTTCTAGCGAGCGCAGTAGTTCGCCCAGCTCGTCATTGCGTTTCAGCGTAACGCGGTTGGCGAGATTGCCTGCGGCTATTTGAAAGGTCACGCGGCGCGCTTCGTTGAGTGATTTAATCAGCGATTTCAGCACCGCCATACTCAGGCCGATCATCACGGCAATACCCAGCAGTAGTACCGCTAACTGGCCATATAGCAGCACCTGTTGCTGCTGTTCAGCACTGGCCATGAGCGCTTGGGCCGCGATTCGCTCCTGCTCGACCAATAGGTTGACCGTGGCACTAATGCTTTCAGACGTGGGCTGCACGTTGTCATTAAAGGCTTCAAAGGCAGCAAATCCATTGCCATCGCGAATGGCGGTCAAGGTAATGTCGGCACTTTCAACAAACGTGTTGATGTGGGCGGTTAAGCCTTCCTGCACACTGCCCGCTTCGCGCTGGGCCGTGTAGCTCTGCCAGGACTCCTCGATATCGCCCTGCATGGTGGCCAACTGTGTTTCCAAGGCATCCAAATCAGCGCGACGTGGGTTGCGCACCGCGGGCTCGAGCGCCTGTATCGCCTGACTGACACGCTGATCGATTTGCTGAAGATCGGAAATGCCTTCAAGGCCGGTTTGATTGAGCGTACGCAGCCTGTCAGCAGAGCTGGTTAAGCCATAGACTCCCGCCGCGCCAGCCAACACCAGCAATAGTACCGCGACCATTACCATGCCCATGAGCTTGGCTTGCATACTGCTGAAACTGAAACGTTTTACCCACCCACGCAGACCGGTACGGCGAATTGCACCATAATGAAGCTTAAAACCCCGCGCTTTGACCGTTTGCATCGCAGCGTAAACGCGCTCTGCCTGGGCAATCGCGTTGGCGGTGGCTTTGCGCCGAATAGAGGTATAGCCCACTACGCGCTCCCCATCGAGTAGCGGTGCGATGGTGGTATGCATCCAATAGCCTTCGCCGCTTTTTCGGCGGTTCTTGATCAAACCCTGCCAGGTTTTGCCTGCCTCAATGGTTGCCCACAAATTCTTAAACACGGCTTGGGGCATGCTGGGGTGGCGAAACAGGCTATGAGGTTCGCCCATCAGCTCATCCAACGCGTAGCCGCTTACCTCCACAAAGGTTTGATTGGCGTAAGTGATTCGCCCCTGGCGATCCGAGCGTGAAATCAACACGTCATCCTCGGCTAGCTCGTACACGGTGGATGCTATTTGTGCGGCATTATGCATTTAAACCCCCTACTTTTTATTGAAGGCTTGCGCCATCTTTCGTCTTAGCAGCTCCCTAGCGCTAAGTCTTTTCAATTAGGGGTTGTGCATGAAACATGCCACCGCAAGGGTGGCATGTTGTGAAAATGAACGAAGGGAAATCAATCACCTAACCGCATTATCGGAACGTCAAAACGCTTCCCACTGATCAGGGCGGGATGGGGCGGCGGGTGACGTGGAATGCTGTTCAGCAGGCGCGGGTAAGCCACGCGTTGCTTTGTTCAAGGCATGGGTCGCGCGCTGCAACTTCGCCCGCGCTTCGTTGATGTTTTCATCCTGGGCACCTTCCAGCCGGAAGGCATCCACCACGTTGGCAAGCTCATGCGCCTCGAGCGAGAGATTATCGGCTGACGCTGCAATCGACTGAACTTTCGAGGCATTCTGCTGGGTGACATGATCCATCTCAGCAATGGCCGTATTGATTTGGCCAATCCCGCTGCTCTGCTCGGTAGAAGCAGTGCTAATGGCAGCCATCAATTCACTGACTCGACTCACCTGCTGGGAGACTTCTTCAATCGCCCGCTCTGCCTGCTCGACCGCGCTCCGGCCTCCGCTGACTTCTTGAGTGGTGCTATCGATCATCTTGCGGATTTCCTGGGCAGCATCGGCACTGCGCCCGGCCAGGTTACGCACTTCGCTGGCAACGACTGCGAAGCCACGGCCATGTTCACCAGCACGTGCGGCCTCGACCGAGGCGTTGAGCGCCAGAATATTGGTTTGAAAGGCAATCCCGTCGATCACGCTGATCATTTCGGTCATCTTTTCAGCGCTCTGAGCGATACGCTGCATGCGTTCTACCAGTTGCTGCATTTGCTGGCCGGTATCTTTGGTGCTGGCCGCGTTCTGTACCGCCAAATCCGTTGCCTGACGGGCATTCTCGGTATTTTGCTGCACCGTTGACGTCATCTCTTCCATGCTCGACGCGGTCTGCTGCAACGACGATGCCTGTTGTTCCGTACGCGATGAGAGCTCTTCATTTTCGGCCGCAATCTGTTGAATCGCGGGGGTGACCACCGAAACGCGGTTTTCCACATCGCCCACAATACTGGAGAGGCTGAAGCGCATGGTGTCCAACGAGTAGAGCAGCTCGCCCAGTTCATCGTTGGTTTGGCGCCGCTCCCGGGCGGCTAGATTACCGGCGGCAATCTGAAAAGTGATATACCGCGCCCCTGATAAACTGCGGAACACGGATTTTAAAATCATCATGCTCATGCCAATCATGACCAAAAAACCGACGGCCAGAAGCGCCAGTTGGGCAAGCAGCATCTGCTGGCGGCCCTGTTGCGCCTGCGTCACCAGTGCTTGCGCATCGGCGCGCACTTGGTCCACTAGCGCACTATTCATTCCACGCAGCGATTCTGTCGTTGGCACCACGATGTTGTTAAAAGCTTCGAACGCCGCAAACCCGTTGCCTTCCTGAATCGCTACCAGGGTGGCTTCTACGCCCTCATCCCAGGTCGTCAGCGCACTATCGAACGCTTGGGTAACTTCTGCCTCAGCCACGTCATCGACATTGTAATCAAGCCATAGCGTGTTCAACGCGCTGACATAATCGCCAATTTCAGCGTTAACGGCGTCAAGATCCACTTGGCGTGGATTACGCACGACCGGCTCCAGCGTCTCGACCGTTTGTCCCATATAGCGTTCGATGTGCTGTAGAGAGGCAACCTCACCCAGCCCTGAACGATTAATGGTTTCCAGCCGCTCGCCGGAAACCATAAGCGCATACACCCCCAAGGCGCCCGACAGGCAGAGCAACAGTAGCGATGCCACCACCATGCTGGTGAGCTTGGCTTTTAAACTAGACAACTGTAAGCGCGAAAAGGCGCCCGCTATGCCCTTGCGGCGAAGCGTTCCCTGGGCGAGCTTGTAAGAGCGGGATTTACCTTTGGTGCGAATGTCGGCGTAGACCTTTTCCGCCCTAGCCACTAAGTTTGCGGGGGCTTTGCGGCGAACAGAGGTGTACCCCACCAAGCGCTCGCCGTCTCGCAACGGGGCGACGGTGGCGTGTACCCAGTAGTGATCGCCGTTTTTACGCCGATTCTTGACCACGCCTTGCCAGGTGGCGCCGGCTTGAATGGTCTTCCAGAAGTCGGCGTAGGCTGCCTCTGGCATGTCCGGGTGGCGCAGTAGATTATGGGGCGAGCCAATGAGCTCTTCACGGCTATAGCCGCTGACGTCAACGAACGTAGGATTCGCGTAAGTGACATTCCCTTTTAAATCCGAACGGGAAATGAGTACTGCCTCTTCGCTTAACACGTACTCGCGTTGCGTCACGGGCTGGTTGTTGCGCATTAGCTCTCCAAGAGTTAGGCATATTTAATTTTTAATAAAAATTATCGCTGCACTATCTATCGGCAAACTAACGCACAACTGTAACAAAAGCGCCCTACATTCGTAGGGCGCTTGGATAGACACTAAATCATTAATAAAGCAGTGTTAAACGCAATTCTAGCCACGACCAAACACGACATCCGCCACGTCGCGATAACGTTTGGCAAAGTGCACCGTCATGCCCTCTTTGAGGTAGTCCGGCAACTCTTCGTAATCACGCTTGTTAGCGTCGGGCAGGATCAATTCAAAAATATCACTGCGCCGTGCGGCAATCACCTTCTCGCGGATACCGCCGACCGGCAACACTTGCCCCGTCAGGGTTAGCTCACCAGTCATGGCCAAGGGGCGATCGATCGCCTTGTGCTTGGCTAGCGAGAGCAATGCTGTGGTCATGGTCACCCCCGCCGAGGGGCCATCTTTAGGGGTAGCGCCTTCTGGCACGTGCAAGTGTACGAAGGCCGAGTCAAAGAAGTCTGCATCGGCGCCATACTCCTGCAAGTGGCCCAGCGTATAGCTGTAGGCAATATTGGCCGACTCCTGCATCACTTCGCCGAGTTTGCCCGTCAGCTTAAAGCCACGATCCAGCGAGTGGACTTTGCCCGCTTCAATCGGCAGCGTCGCGCCGCCCATCGAGGTCCAGGCAAGGCCGGTTACGACCCCTTCGCCAGTGAGCACTTTTTCTTTACGGAAGATCGGCGCACCCAAGAATTCTTCCAGGTTCTTCACCGATATTTTGACGGTTTCGATGTCTTCTTCGAGCAGCTTGACCGCGGATTTACGCACAATGCGGTGCAGTTGCTTCTCAAGCTGACGCACACCGGCTTCCCGAGCATAGCCTTCGATGACCTGCTTCAAGGCCGCATCGGATAAGTTGATACGTTTTTTGGGCAGGTTATCGCGCTTGAGTAGTTTCGGCCACAGGTGATTCTTGGCAATCGCCAGCTTCTCTTCGGCGATATAGCCGGAGAGACGGATTTGCTCCATGCGGTCGAGCAGCGGTCCCGGAATCGAATCCAGCGTGTTCGCCGTACACACGAACAGCACCTTGGAAAGATCCATGCGCACGTCTAAGTAGTGATCGAGGAAATCAACATTCTGCTCGGGATCCAGCACTTCCAGCAGCGCCGACGCCGGGTCACCCTGGAAAGATTGGCCTAGCTTGTCGATCTCATCGAGCATAATGACCGGGTTTTCGACTTCGACCTCTTTGAAGGCCTGCACGAGCTTGCCGGGCATGGCCCCGACATAGGTGCGCCGATGACCTTTGATTTCAGCTTCATCACGCATACCACCTACCGAGAAGCGGTAGAACTGACGCCCCAGGGCTTCGGCGATCGAACGGCCAATGGAGGTTTTCCCCACCCCAGGCGGGCCTACCAACAGCACGATCGAGCCGCCGACATCGCCTTTGAAAGTGCCCTCGGCCAGAAACTCAATGATGCGCTCTTTAACGTCTTTTAGGCCGTCATGATCGCGATCGAGCACTTGGCGCGCATGAGGAAGGTCAAGCTGATCCTGACTGGTAACGCCCCAAGGGAGCGAGGTGAGCCAATCAAGATAGTTACGCGTGGTGCCATACTCCGGCGAGCCGGTTTCCAGCACGCTGAGTTTATTCAACTCGTCGTCGATACGGGTTTGCACGCGCTCCGGCACTACCAGCGATTCCAGCCGCGCTCGGAACGTATCGACATCGTTTTCACGGTCGTCTTTAGAGATACCCAGCTCGCGCTGGATGACCTTGAGCTGCTCACGCAGGAAAAACTCGCGCTGGCGATCCTGCATTTGCGCGTTGACCTGCTCGCTGATCTCGCCCTGCAACAGCGCTACATCGATCTCTTTACGCAGCAGCGGCAAGACTTTCTGCATCCGCTCTTCCACCGATAGCGTGGCGAGCACATCCTGAAGCTCGGGCCCTTTCGCGGAAGTGATCGCAGCGGCAAAATCCGTCAGCGGCCCCGGCTGATGGGGGCTAAAACGGTTCAGGTAATGCTTGAGCTCTTCACCATACAGCGGGTTGATCGGCAGTAGCTCTTTGATCCCATTGATGATCGCCATGGCATAGGCGCGGGTCTCTTCATTCTCCGCGTCGACCGGCTCTTTGGGATAAGTGACTTCCACCAGGTAAGGCGGTTCTTTGGAGAGCCAGCGGGTAATCTTGAAGCGCTGAAGCCCCTGGGCGATAAACTGGATCTGGTCGTCTTCGCCTTTGAGCTTATGCACCTTAACGGCGGTACCGATGTCGGGAAAGCCTTCGTGGTCAAGCGAAGTAACGCCCTGCTCGCCCACGAATGCTACGCCCAGCGTGTGATGCGGGGTATTACCGACACGACGCATGGTCTCTTCCCAGCGCTCGCGATTGACCACTAAAGGCTGAACCTGGGCGGGGAAGAAGGGGCGGTTATGAATAGGCAGCAGATAAATGCGCTCCGGCAGCATATCGCTGGCGGGTACCAATGAATTTACTCGTTCGCCGTCCGAACGGTACTCATCGCCGCCCTGGGCGTCAGCATGGCCTTCATCATCAGCGTTAGTCGCTGATGTTTCATCGTCAAGTTGCCAATCGTGGTGTTCGTGATCGCGTTCGTAATCCTGGTCGCTCATGCGTCCTCCAATGAACCGATACCGGCGGTGACCACCGGTTAGCTTTGTTCATGGGATGCGGGCAGTGCGCCCAAACTTCAACCCTTGGGATGGCTTTGTAAAGCGTCTTCGCTTTATCTCACTGAGAAAAATCTTGGTGTATGTCATTGCAAGGTGACTCCCCCCTCATTACAAGAAGCCGCCCTTATCATTTCGAGAAGCGCAGCGCCTATGTCATCGCAAGGAGCAGCGCCTATGTCATTGCGAGGAGCGAAGCGACGCGGCAATCTCTACCAGCGGTGGCAAGCCAGCCCGAGATCGCCACGCGTCACTCGCGATGACCAACCAGGGCAACCCCAGATTGCTTCACTGCGTTCGCAATGACAAAGGGGGGAAGTTCGCAATGACAAAGGGAGGAAAGTTCGCAATGACAATCCACCATCGCACCGCGAGGAGCAGCGCCTATGTCATTGCGAGGAGCGCAGCGATGCGGCAATCTCTACCCGCGGTGGCAACCAATCATAGATCGCCACGCGTCACTCGCGATGACCAACCAGGGCAACCCCAGATTGCTTCACTGCGTTCGCAATGACAAAGGGAGGGAAGTTCGCAATGACAATCCACCATCGCACCGCAAGGAGCAGCGCCCATGTCATTGCGAGGAGCGAAGCGACGCGGCAATCTCTGCCCGCGGTGGCAACCAACCATAGATCGCCACGCGTCACTCGCGATGACCAACCAGGGCAACCCCAGATTGCTTCACTGCGTTCGCAATGACAAAGGGGGGAAAGTTCGCAATGACAAAGGGAGGGAAGTTCGCAATGACAATCCACTATAGCATCGCAAGGAGCAGCGCCTATGTCATTGCGAGGAGCGAAGCGACGCGGCAATCTCTGCCCGCGGTGGCAACCAACAATAGATCGCCACGCGTCACTCGCGATGACCAACCAGGGCAACCCCAGATTGCTTCACTGCGTTCGCAATGACAAAGGGGGGAAAGTTCGCAATGACAAAGGGAGGGAAGTTCGCAATGACAATCCACTATAGCATCGCAAGGAGCAGCGCCTATGTCATTGCGAGGAGCGCAGCGACGCGGCAATCTCTACCCGCGGTGGCAACCAACCATAGATCGCCACGCGTCACTCGCGATGACCAACCAGGACAACCCCAGATTGCTTCACTGCGTTCGCAATAACAAAGGGGGAAAGTTCGCAATAAAGTAGGGTGAAAGTTGGCAATGACTGGCTTACGGCCATAGCTCGGGCATGGGGCGGCCATTGACGCGCCAGACGCCGCGCACCACATCGAACTGCAGCTCGCGGGTGCCAAGCGGCAGACCCAACCAGAGGGCAGCGACGGTGGGAGCGTCGTGCCAAGTAAAATCACCGTCTACACGGTCTAGCCACTGGGCCTGCTCTTTCTTTTCGTCCAAGCGAATCACGCTAAGCTCATCTAGCTGGCGGGCATCGAAAAACAGCGCACCATCTGCATCGAGACGAATACCGAGTAAGGGGCTATCGATGGCGATAGTGGGCACATCCAGGCGGGGTGAGTCGCTCAGCATCTTGCGCAAATCCGGCTCAAGCCGCGCCAATAATCCCTCGGCCATCGGTAAGCTGGCATCTCCCCAAGCGGCTTCCTGGCGTAAACGACGAATGGCGTGGCGAACCGCATCGGCGTTGATACGCGAAAGCTCCATTTCGATGCGCCCAGTGAGCAGCGGCGTTTCTGGCGCCTCCGTGGGCACCATGACATCCCCGACTTCGAGATCGCCTTTGATACGCAGCTCACTTTCGTCCAACACCATGTGGCTGTTCAGATCGAGCGGCGCCAGTTGAATATCATAGGAGGGGTAGCTGAGTGTCAGTGTTTCAATATTCAGATGGTCGCGTTGGGCGAAGTGATAAGCGCCCTCGGTATAGGTGTAGCGGCTTTCAAGCACCGACGGGCCCAGAGTGAGCTGAGCGGCCCCATCGGTCAGCGTTAATTGATCCAGTAAGGCGCGCAGACGCCAATCGCCAAAGACACCTTCCAGGCGCAGCCGTCCACCGCGAACAGCTAACTCGCGACCATTTTGTTGAATCACAAAGGGGGCCAGGGCAAGGCGTAACTCACTGTGACCGCTGAGGGTATGGTAACGCCCTTGCCAGCGCGGTACAGAGGGCGCCGTCACTTCACCTACCGCTTGCTGCAAAACGGTATCAAGGCGAGGCAGCAACGTACCTTCGACATCCGTACTTAAAATGCCGTGGCGGGCACGATAAGTCAGCTCAAGCCGCCAGGGGCGCCCCAATAGTGGTGAAAGTAATAGGCGCCCTTGGGAACTTAACCAGCCCTGGTGACTCTCAGTTCTGTTGACGCGCCACTCGCCGCGCGCTTCCAGGTCTTCCAGCGCCTGACGCAGGCTGCGTTCAAAAAGAACACTGGAGAGAAGTTGCGCTGCCATCCATACCACGGCGATTATCGCCAAGGTAGGGACAATCAGACGTTCCTTGCGCATGCTACCTCCTTGGAGCCACCGCACGGAAATGGCGCCAGCAACCGATAGTGCTTAGTGTCCGTACTATTTTCGTATCCGTACTAGTTTTTTAGTGTAACCAGAACCATAGGTGCATGGTACTCCAGGCGTAAACCCCTGCCATCACATCATCGATCATAATCCCAAAACCACCTGCGACACGCCGGTCAGCCCAGCGTATCGGCCAGGGCTTGAAGACATCGAAGATACGAAACACCACAAAACCCCACAGCGCAGCCTCCCATGAAAAAGGCACCGCGGCCATGGTCAACCAATAACCGACGAACTCGTCCCAAACGATCCCAGAGTGGTCGTGTACGCCCAAGTCATGCGAGGTTTTATCACAAAGCCATACGCCGACAACAAAAGCAACAAAACAAATGCTTAGGTACCACCCCAGCGGCAGGTCCGCCATCATCCAGTAGAACGGAATCGCCGCCAGCGTACCAAAGGTGCCGGGTGCCCACGGCACGGTGCCGCTCCCCAGGCCAAAGGCAAAAAAATGTGTTGGGCGACGCCAGACACTTTTCGGTGCACGATTCATGGCGTATCCCCACTAAAGTGCTGCCAACCGGCATAGCCGCTAAGGTCGCTCTGGTCAGAGGCACTAACGCCCAATGCCTCACGGCAGTGGCCAACCACCGTCAGCGTCAACCCCAATGGCGCCAGGCGCTGTTGGGCTTCTGCCAGACTGTCAGCGTTTAACGTCACCAGCAGTTCGTAGTCATCACCCCCGGAAAGCGCTGCCTTCAAGGCCATCTCTCGGCCTAACAGGCTTTCGAGAGCGTCCGCTAGCGGTAGCGCTTCCAGCGTCATAACGGCGCCCACTTGAGAGGCTTCGCGAAGGTGTGCCAGGTCAGCCATTAACCCATCGGAAATATCCATTGCCGCCGTGGCGAGCCCTCGCAGCGCTACCCCCGCCGCCAAGCGCGGTTCAGGCAGTAAATAGCGACGTAGCAAAGGATGGGCAAGATCACGCTCACCTTTTTGCCAGAGCGCCAGCCCCCCTGCCCCACCACCTAATGCACCGGTGACCGCAATCAGGTCACCGGGTTGAGCACCGCTTCGGGTAAGCGCTTCGCCCACAGGCACGTCGCCCATCACCGTCACGCCAATCGACAGCGCACCGGAAGTGACATCGCCACCTACCAGCGTGGTGTCATGCTGCTGTCTGAGGGTGTGAAAGCCATGCGCATACTCGGCGAGCCATGCGTGGGCGGCCTCTTCATCAGCGAATTGGCGCTGGTCGAGCGTTAACGCCATCAGGCACCAACGGGAAGACGCCCCCATGGCGGCCAAATCGCTAAGCGCGACCGCCAAAGCGCGATGCCCCACCGCAAACGCCGGGGCGTCACCAGGAAAGTGCACATTGACGACCGAGGTATCAACGCTCACGGCCAGCTGTTGACCCGCGCGCGGCACCAATAGCGTGGCGTCGTCTCCACATCCCAGTGTGACGCCATTTGACGCGGACGCCGCCTCCTGCGACGACACAAAGTAGCGTCGGATCAAATCAAATTCGGCAAGCACAAAGGCCCCTTAAACGCATTGTCAAGACGCTCGCGTTCAGAGACGGCGAGCGCTGACCTCGGCACTACGCAGGCGAATCGCCAGCTTGTCTAAAATGCCGTTCACGTATTTATGGCCGTCGGTGGCGCCAAATGACTTAGCCAGCTCAACGCCTTCGTTAATCACTACACGATAGGGTACTTCCAAGCGCCGGGATAGCTCATAAGCACCCAAGCGAAGAATCGCCAGCTCGACGGCGTCGAGATCTTCCAAGCGCCGGTCTAGCAGCGGGGAGATTTCACGGTCGAGCTCTGCCTTGAAACGCACGGTGTTATGCAGCAAATCGTGAAACAGTGCCTTATCGGCGATCTCCATTACCTTGACCCAGTTTTCGTGATCTTCCAGGTCATCATCGGCGACCTGGCTGCGAAACTCGGCTTCGATGGTGGTAATGGATTTACCCGTCATGTGCCACTGATAAAGCCCTTGCACGGCAAGCTCACGAGCCGCATGGCGGCCCTGCTGAGCGGCAGAGGGTTTACGCTCGCTCATTGAGAGTCTCCTAAGGGCAGCGCGCGCAGCAGTGATACCATTTCCATCGCCGCCATGGCCGCTTCAGTGCCTTTGTTGCCAGCTTTGGTGCCCGCGCGCTCAATCGCTTGTTCGATCGACTCAACGGTTAACACCCCGTTGGCGACCGGCGTATCGAACTCAAGCTGTAAGTGATTGATCGCCGTGTTGCAGCCACCCGCCACGTATTCAAAGTGGGGCGTGCCGCCGCGAATCACCGCGCCTAGCGCAATGACGGCATCTGGCTTCATCACTTTCAACACACGCTTGACCGCGAGCGGCAGTTCCCAGGCACCCGGCACGTGAACAATGTGGATATGCTCGGCATCGACGCCATGACGCGTCAGGCTGTCGACCGCCCCTTCCACCAGGCTGTCCACCACGTGATGATTAAAGCGGCCGACCACGATGACATAATGCCCATCGACGTCAACAAAAGTACCTTCAACTTGAGAAAGGGAGTTCATCAATTTATTCCTGCTAATTAGTCTTGCTGGATTGATTCTGCTGCATTCGTCCTGCTGAATCAGTCCTGCTGAAAGGTTGGCTCATCCGCCGTGTCATTAGGTCCCAGACGCTCGACGACTTCGAGATCGAAGCCGGATAGCGCGGAAAACTTCCACGGTGAACTCAACAAGCGCATTTTGCCCACGCCTAAAAAGCGCAGTATCTGTGACCCCGTGCCGATGGTTAAGTAATTGCCAGCGCCATCAGAGTCGCTGTTGCGCGGCTGGCGAACACGGTCCAAAAAGATATCCAGTTGATCCTTGAGATCCTGGTGGGGGCGCCCATCGTCAATCAACACAAACACCCCTGCGGTGGCATTGGCAATCTCTTCCAGCGCTCGGTGGGCATCCCAACGGCACTGCTCGCCCTTCATCAAGCCCATTACATCACGCAGCGTATCGGTGAGATGCACGCGAATCGTCGTCGGCACGTCAGGCGTAGGCTGCCCTTTGACGAGCGCCAAGTGATGAGCCCCCTGAATGCGATCACGGAACACATGCAGCGTCAGCTCACCATGAGACGTTGTCACCGTGGAGGCTTCAAGGTGATCGATGGTCTGCTCGTTGACGATGCGGTAATGAATCAAGTCCGCGATCGTGCCCATTTTAATTCCGTGCTCGTGGGCAAACGCTTCAAGCTCCGGGCGGCGCGCCATGCTACCGTCGTCATTCATGATTTCGCAGATCACGCCACTGGGGTCAAACCCCGCTAACGCCGCCAAATCGCATGCCGCTTCGGTGTGACCCGCACGACGCAGCACCCCACCCGGCTCAGCCATCAGCGGGAAAATATGCCCCGGCTGAACGATATCCGAAGGCTTGGCATTGGCCGCCACGGCCGCTTGCACCGTGCGTGCGCGATCGGCAGCAGAAATGCCGGTAGTAACGCCTTCGGTCGCTTCGATCGAAAGCGTAAATTTAGTGCCAAAGCCGGAGCCGTTATCACGCACCATCAGCGGCAAATTAAGCTGCTCGCAGCGGGCACGGGTCATGGGCATGCAGATAAGGCCACGGGCAAAACGAGCCATGAAGTTGATATGCTCAGCCTGCACTTTTTCGGCAGCCATGATGATATCACCTTCGTTTTCGCGATCCTCATCGTCCATGAGAATCACCATTTTGCCCTGGCGAATATCATCTACCAGCTCGGCGATGGGGGCTAAGCCTCTAGAGGAGGAGTGCGCCATGGAATCTCCAAAAGTTGTCGCGTAACGTTGCCGCAAAAAAATGGTTGCGCCAGCTTGTAACGAAAAGTCGTCACCCAAAAAGTGTCACGTCAGCGGCGAATTCGCGCGTCAGGGTACCCTGGTATCGCTAGTTGCGCTAGTCGGCTGAGGGGACGCAATAATACGCCAATCGCGACCCACCGCTCGCATATCATGAATGGTTAAACGCCGCTGGTCGGCCATGCGGGAGAGCCCTGGCAGTGCAAAAAGCGGCCTGGCTTCGCCCCCCAACAAGGTGGGCGCGACAAACAACTGCAGCTCGTCCACGAGCGCTGCATCCAACATCGCGCCCGCCAGAGTCGCTCCGGTTTCCACCAGCAGTTCATTCACCTGTTCGTTGTCGGCTAGCCAGCGCAACATTAAGGCCAAATCAATGCGCCCATCATGTCCGGCAGGCAGCACATGCACCTCAGCGCCCGCCTCGGTCAACCGCGCCCGCTTTTCATCTGAGTGGGCGGGCGTGGTCATCACTAACGTACGACCCGGCTCACGCAAACAGGCGGCCGCCAAGGGTAAACGCAGCCGCGTATCCAAAATCACCCGCAGCGGTTGGCGCTGAAGGACGTCTTCGGTATTGGCCAGCTGTAACTGTTCTGAGCGCAGGGTTAACCGCGAATCGTCCATGATGATCGATTCGACGCCGCTTAATATCGCACTTGAGCGCGCCCGTAGCCGCTGCACCTGAGTACGCGCTTCGGGCCCGGTAATCCACTGCGACTCCCCTGAGCCCATGGCGGTTCGGCCATCCAGGCTCATCGCCATCTTCAGGCGCACAAATGGCCGTTGAAGAGTCATACGCGCGATAAATCCAGGATTCAGCGCCCGCGCTTCACTCTCAAGCAGCCCTACCGCCACCTTAATACCGGCGTCTTCCAACAGCCGGATACCTTGGCCGCTGACCTGAGGATTGGGGTCCTGCATCGCGATAACAACCCGCGATACCTTGGCCTCCTTGAGCGCCACCGCACAGGGGCCGGTTCGCCCGGTATGAGAGCAGGGCTCAAGCGTGACATACGCGGTCGCGCCCTGGGCCCGCTCGCCAGCCGCTGCGAGCGCATGGATTTCTGCATGTGGCTCGCCGGCACGCACATGAAAGCCTTCCCCGACGACCTGCTCGTCACGCACGATCACACAGCCCACCCGTGGATTCGGGTCGGTGGTGTACAGCCCTTTTTGTGCCAGCTTGAGCGCCCGCGCCATATAGCGGTGATCGTCTTGGCTAAACAGCGCACTCATTTTGACGGCTCTTGAGAAAGACGATCGATCTCAGCGCGGAACTCGTCCAAATCCTGAAACTTGCGATACACCGATGCAAAGCGGATATAAGCCACGTGATCGAGGGTTTTGAGCGCCTGCATCACCGATTCACCAATATCGCGAGCGTTGATCTCACGATCACCGCGCGCGCGAAGGGTTTGACGTATGCGCTCCACGGCGGCTTCAATGGACTCAGCGCTTACCGGGCGCTTTTCAAGCGCACGCAGCATGCCCGCCCGTAACTTGGCTTCATTAAAGCTCTCGCGCGAACCGTCTGATTTCACTACCCGAGGCATCACGAGTTCAGCGGTCTCGTAGGTGGTAAAGCGCTCTTGGCAGCTCGCGCACTGGCGGCGACGGCGCACCTGGTCGCCATCGGCCACCAGCCGTGAATCGGTCACTCGAGTATCGTTTGCACCACAAAAAGGGCAATGCATGGCGGTCAACCTGTTGTCAGCTCGTGTCGACTACTCCACGAGTTAGCGTGTTATAACCTGTCTATGTGTGTGCTATTAGTAGCGTTTAAACGAGTAATAGCTGCCTGAAACGAAGGCTTCTTAGCGTTTAAACGCGGTATCAACTTCATATTGTAACGATTTGGCACACAAGCTGCAGCGTTTGTCGCAGATTGTTTATCAGGAGCCACCCATGTCACCATTTGAGCAGACCATAAACGGCTACCTCACTCACCTGTATGGGCCGCGTGCAGGCGAAGTACAGCGCCGCTTGAATCAGCATCTTGAGCACTTTCTGTCGCTTGCCCCCTTTTCGTCCGTCCCCGGTGATGCCCTGGCTAAAAACGCACCGTCTTGGAGCGAAAAAGACCAATGGGTCATTAGCTACGGTGATTCCATTATAGAAGAGGGCGTGCCGCCGCTGGCAGTGCTCAGCGACTTCCTTCAAGCACGCCTGGGTGACCGCATTAGTGGTGTACATGTGCTGCCCTTCTTCCCCTGGAGCAGCGACGACGGCTTCTCGGTGATCCATTACCGTGAAGTGAATAGCGAGCTGGGCGACTGGTCGCATATCCGCGAACTCGCTAGCCACTATGATTTAATGGCCGACCTGGTGCTCAATCACGTCTCGCGAGAATCGCTGTGGTTCGTCGACTACCTGAGCGGCAGCCTGCCAGGCCGCGATTATTTTATCGAAGTCGACCCCGACACCGATGTTTCCCAGGTCGTTCGCCCCCGCAGCAGCCCGCTGCTGGTGCCCGTTTCCACCCGGCGTGGCACCCGTTACCTGTGGGCAACCTTCTCCGAAGACCAGCTCGACCTAAACTTTGAAAACCCTGATGTGTTGCTCGATTTTGTCGGCATTCTGCTGTTCTACCTGGAGCAAGGCACGCGGATCATCCGTTTGGACGCAGTGGCTTTCCTATGGAAACGACTCGGTACGTCATGCATTCATCTACCGGAAACGCATACCGTCGTGCGCTTGCTGCGCGCGATTATCGATCATGTTGCCCCCGGCACGCTGCTGATCACCGAAACCAACGTGCCCCATCAAGAAAATATCAGCTACTTCGGGCTTGAAAGACTTCCCGAAGGCCCGCCTGATGAAGCGCATATGGTGTATCAATTTGCCCTACCGCCCCTGCTGTTACATACCCTAACCCGTGGCGAAGCCAGCACTATGCAAACCTGGCTGGCTAGCTTGCCTGTGTTGCCCGACCACTGCACATACCTGAACTTCACTGCCAGCCATGACGGCATTGGCGTACGCCCCCTGGAAGGCTTGCTGCCCGACCACGAACGGGACGCACTGTTAGAGCTGATGCATAAATTTGGCGGTTTTGTCAGCATGCGCAGCAACCCAGACGGCAGCGACACGCCCTACGAAATCAATATCACCTGGTTCGAAGCCATGCGCGGCACGCGGCGAGGGCCTGACCCTTGGCAAATCGCCCGCTTTTTGTGCAGCCAGGCGATTATGCTCAGCCTGCAAGGCATCCCAGCGCTCTATATTCATACGCTCACCGGCACGCTCAACGATGTTGAGGGTGTTGAGCGCAGTGGGCGGCTGCGCTCGATCAACCGGCGGCGCTGGCAGCGTCATGAATTAGAGCTGCTGCTGGACAGCCCCTCTACGCCGACACACGACGTGTTTAACGCCTTGAACAAGCTACTCGACCAGCGCCGTCAAGAGCCCTGTTTCCATCCGACAGCAGCCCAGCGGGTATTGGCATCACCGCCGGAACTGCTCGCGGTGGAACGCGGCCCGCTTCACGATGGGCGCCGCCTGCTGGCGGTGTATAATGTCACCGATCAGCCGCTTCCTTTGACGGGGGTGGGTGAAGCCGTCACCGAAGCGCTGAGCCAGCACGCCTGGCAGGCGCTCGATTCAGATAATCCCTGGTCTGCTGAAGGGGCGCTGCCACCTTATGCAGTACGCTGGTTGGTGGCCACCGACTAGCTTCTTTTTTCATACAGCTATTTTTTCTCAGTTTTTTATTCAACCCTTTATTCAGCTCTTTTATTAAATAAGGCACCTGCATGCAATTGAAATGGTCATTCGTCATCAGCGGACTTTTACTACTCACTGTGACTGGCAATACCTCGGCGAACGACACCGACAAGCTTCCCGCCCCTGTTCAAGCGCTGGCCGACCAGGGCGTGGAAATACATGGCGCGTTTGACGCCCCCGGGGGTTTACGCGGCTACGGCGCCAGCGTTCAGGGCCAGGACATGGCGATTTACCTAACCCCGGATGGCGAGCACGCGTTGGTGGGAACACTGATGGACAGCGAGGGTAACGACCTCACCGAAGCCCAATTGGACGAGCACGTCCGCGCGCCGCTAGAAGCCCAAACTTGGCAGTTGCTCAGCGAAAGCCACTGGATTCAGGATGGCGATGTCGATGCGCCTCGCGTCATTTATACGTTCACGGACGCCAACTGCCCCTACTGCCGCCAGTTTTGGCAAGAGGTTCGCCCCTGGGTAGAAGCAGGCAAGGTACAGTTGCGCCATATCATGGTGGGAATCTTAGCGCCCGACAGCCCTGCCAAAGCGGCAAACCTGCTCGCTTCAGATGACCCTGCGGCCACCCTGCACGCCCATGAAAGCGGCAAGCAAACCGTCGACGCCAGCGCCCAGTCCAGAGAGTTCGAAGAGCAAGTGTATGCCAATAACCAGCTGTTTGAAGAACTAGGCCTTTACGCCACCCCTACCAGCGCCTTCCAGCGCACCACTGAAGACGGCACGGTTCGCATTGATCGCGTCCAAGGCCTACCCAGCGATGAGCAACTGATCGAAATGATGGGCGGCGAAGCGCCATAGGCTTAGCTGCCTACACCAACTGAGGCTGCTGCGTCGCTGCGCGACACACAACGACAAGTGAAACTCGCTACGAGCCACGCGAAGCAACCCCGGCTTATTTGGACCGCAAAATCATCGACCCTTTGTATCAGAAAGAGTACCATGTACACGTAACAGTGCTCTGAAATAGGATCTCCCTAACGTGAGTCATGCTATTGAATTTATCGAAACCCCGACGTTTACCCGGCAGATTCAGTCCATGGCTACCGATGATGAGCTTAAGGATCTCCAGCGAATTCTCATTGCCCAGCCGGACAAAGGCGATTTGATCCAGGGAACTGGCGGGCTACGCAAAATACGCATGGCATTAGGAAATCAAGGCAAACAAGGCGGCGCTCGAGTCATTTACTTCGTGGCTACCGCTGAGATCATCTATTTGATATTAGCTTACCCCAAGAGCATGAAAGACAGCTTAACATCCGCTGAAAAAGCCACCTTAAAAGCACTGAGTCACTATTTAAAAGGGGAGATTTCCGAATGAGCATATTTGATGAACTCCACACATCATTGCAAGAAGCCGTGGATATTAAGAAGGGTAATGCTAAGGCAGTTCGCACCACGCGCCACGAAGTAGCCGATGTGAAAGCTATCCGCGCTAAGCTGCATGTATCTCAAGCTGAGTTTGCTGATGCCATGGGTACCAGTGTCGATACGATCAAGAGCTGGGAGGCAAAACGTCGCAACCCTACAGGACTGGCAGCAAAAGTGCTGGCCACCATCCAAGATAATCCTGCTTTTTTCAGCGAACTCTCTTCACATTAGCTGCTCTTATGGACGAAGTTGTCGTGGCGCCCCCTGCACCAAGCCCATGACAACATTGGCAACAAACACTGCAGGCGAGTCCAATCGCCATGTTTGACAAGCTGCTGCCTGCAAGTCAGCAGCTTCCATATAACGTCTATTGATTAGCCAAGCCTTCTCGCGAGGAACCACCCCACTACCATCGTCATTAGCATGGCTGCTAGCGGTAGCGATATGCCGCCAATAGAGGCGATTGCGGGCCCTGGGCAGTAGCCGGAAAGCCCCCAGCCAATGCCAAACAGGGCGGCGCCGCCCAGCAACTTGCCATCCAATTCTTGTTTAGTGGGTAGTTGAAAACCGCCGCCCAACAGTGGGGCCGAACGCTTGAATACCAACCGATAGCCGATAAAGGTGGTGACTACGGCCCCGCCCAACACAAACATCAAGGTGGGGTCCCAAGCGCCTGCCACGTCGAGAAAGCCCAGTACCCGGGCGGGGTCGGTCATGCCTGATATCGCCAAACCTAAACCAAAAAGCAGCCCCGCCGCATAACCTGCCGCGGTTTTCATTGCGTTCCTGTTCATTGCACACCGCCTAGGCCTAATAGATGGCGCGAGATATAAACGGTCACTAACGCCGCCAGCAAAAACATACCGGTAGCGGCCATGGAGCGTGGCGCCAAGCGCGCCAACCCACAGACACCATGCCCGCTGGTACAACCGCTACCCAGCCCCGTGCCCCCCCCCTACCAACAAGCCAGCCACCAACATCAGCCCAACACCACCGGCGGGCGCGCCAATCACGTCACTCGGGCTACCCGCTACATTACCCAAACCACCACCGACGGCCATGATCAATAGCGGCCCGCTGATCAGCCCCAAAACAAACGCTACTCGCCAAGTGCTATCGCCTTTCGGGCGTTGTGTAATCAGGTTACCAATAATCCCGCTGATACCGGCTATTCGGCCTAATGTTGCCATTAGCCACGTGGCGGAAAGCCCTATCAATACTCCTCCCCCCAGCCCTTGCAAGCTTGCTGTCCACTCCACGGCGCACCTCCTTAATCGCTAGCTTCGTCTTTACCAGCATCATAGGGCAAGTATAGGTATATGTTTATTCTTTTTAAGAATATAAATGAAAATAACATTTGCTAACAATACCTAACAACAATACTTAACGCTGAAAGGGCTAATGCAAATAAGATTGAGGCCGATAAGTAAAAAGTTAACCAAATATAAAAAAGGAACAACATGACTCGTTTAACAACAACACAAAAATTGTGGGGAACACTGGGCATCATCTGGATCGCGATGCTGCTCTTGGTGGGCTGGCTGGCTCTAGAGAACCGCCAAACGATTGTCAACGAACGCCGCGACAGCATTCAATACGTGGTCGAAAGCGTCCATAATCAAATTGAAGCCCTTCAGGAAAGGGTTGCCGCCGGTGAGCTCAGCCTCGAAGAGGCGCAACAGCGCGCGATCGACAATATGGCAAGCGTCAGCTTCGGCGCGGGCGAGTATATTTTCGCTTTTAATGATGACTTATTAGTTATTTCACATCCCAGCCGCTAGTCCGGAACGGACATGACTGACTATCTAGACGCTAGCGGCATGGCGCTTTATCCGGAGTTGCTGCGCGTTGCCCAAGCAGGCGGTGGTCACGTCAATTACTACTCGACCCGCGCCGGGGGTGAAGAACAACTGCCCAAAACCAGTTATGTCGCTCACCTTCCCGAATAGGGCTGGTCATTAGCCACGGGCGTGTATGTGGACGACATCAATGAAGCGTTTATTACTGGTTTGATTCACTCAAATGGCATCTTGCTGATCATAGGCCTACCGGTAACGCTGCTGATGGGCTTGGTTATCCGCGATGTTTCCCGGCGTTTAGGCGGTGATCCCCGCTACGCCGCCAGCGTTGTGCGTCATATAGCTGACGGCGATCTCACCCAGGTAACCCAGCTTTCAAGCAAAGATCAGCAAAGCCTGCTGTTCGATATGTAGTGGTCAAGTAAAACTGGC
>NZ_DFBS01000015.1 GCF_002366715.1 Halomonas sp. UBA3074
GGGTCTGATGAAGCATAATGGCCTTGCGCTTGCAACCAGCATCGCGGGGACATTTGCGGCAACAGTTAAATTTTTGGGACTCAAAAAGAAGAATATCTCGGTTGAGTACAGGAAGATGTTCTCTACTTTCATCAAAGCTGTTCTTGCTTCAGCTGTTATGGGATTTGTAGTGTACCTTGTCGGATATAGAATGATCGACATCTATTCGGGGCTTGTTTTGGCCAGATTCGCGAAGCTTATTGGCGTTTGCGTTTCAGGAGCCATCGTCTATGGAGTCATGGTTTATATACTGAGGGTCGAGGAAGTGCGGGAAATCACCGATAAATTATCATCGAAATTCTTTGGCTTTGGAAAGAGATGACAAAAGACAAAAGGCTCCGGGCAATGTATGAGAAATTTCTTGTGGGAGAACTTCCACATGACGTAAGAGAAGTCTTTGAAGATCTAAAGAGTGCATCCGAAAGTCATATTACGGCGTTTCAAAGGGGAACCGGAAGAAACGGCGGAAATGGGAATGGCAATGGCAATGGCAATGGCAACAACAGCGGGGGCGATTGCATTGACAATAGCAATGGCAATTGCTCGAACGCCCAGGCAGCGTTTAATACTGCAGGTAGCGACGATACTTCTCAAATCTGGCTCGACTTTGTGCCGACAGAAAACAATATGCTGCTTAATGCTGCAGACAGCGATGATATTGACGAACTTTACCGCCAAAATATCTCACCTACAGATCAAGGATCGTACCCTGTTGATAACGGTGAAATAGTTTGGGGTTACTGGAAGAGCGGCACAGAAGTACCCGCTTCTGTGGATAGCTCACAGGCACTGGACGAATCCATTGTCTTTATTGCGGCATCCGATGAAATTTCTGATTCCTTAAGCGCGTCACTAAGTGAATCAGCCCTTAGCGCTTTGCGCGACCAGCTCGAAACGGGCGTGACGTTCAACTGGGTCGGCGGCACTGGCTTAGTGCCTAGCGATGGCGGCGATATTATTCCTATCCTACCTAACAGTTCTATTATGCTTTCAAACAGCGAAGGCGTGCAGGTCGAGATTCTATTAGACGGCTTTGGCAGGCTGTTAGGCAGTAATCAATCTGACACGTTCTCGCTGGACGGTATCAACCTAACCCACGAGGCGTGTGGAGATAGTAACTGCTTCGAAGGTGGCGAGTTCAATGGCCGCTATATCGGGGAGGAAGCCGCCACCATAATGAGCTTGATCGAAGCCTGGGGAGAACAAACCGGCGACTACAGTGGCACTGGTATTTTTGTTCGACTTGCTCCACAGCCTTAAAGAGGCGGATGTCGTTACTTCTCTGTATGTGTCCAGACGCCGTCCCAGTCTTCTTGGGGCGGCGCTGACTTGAAGTGTTCGATGCGCGCCAGATACATTTGCGTCGGTGGGTCTTGCACATCAAGCTCACGGAAAGTGCGTTCAGCGGATTCAAAATCCGCAGCGTGGTAGTGCTCCAGCGCTTGCTCAAATGCGGCATGCCACTGGTGTTTCTCTTCTGAGAGTGTTTCCCAACGACCCAGTGGCTCTAAAATCCACAGCGGTGTGCTGCGACCCTTAACGCGCACCTTGTCCAGTCGACGATAACACCACTTCGGCGCTTGCTTAGCGGTGGTCTCGCTGACGAGTAAGCTCACCCCATACTTTTTGGTCAACCCCTCCATGCGCGAACCGAGATTCACGTTATCGCCCATGACGGTATAGGCCATACGGAAACTGGAGCCCATATTACCCACGCTCATGGAACCGGTATTCAGCCCTACCCCCATCGCCAGCGCCGGTTTACCTTCGGAGATAAACTCATTATTGATGCCGTCGAGCGCGTCTAACATGGCAAAGGCACCCTCAAGCGCATGATTAGCGTGATGCTCGTCGTGCAGCGGCGCGCCCCAGAAGGCCATAATGGCATCCCCCATGTACTTATCGATAGTGCCATTATGTTGATGGATAGCGCTTGTTAACGGTGTCAACAAGCGGTTCATGATTTCGGTAAGCTCCGAGGGCGGGATCGATTCGGAAAATGCAGTAAAGTCCCGTATATCTGAAAACAGAACGGTTAGTTCTCGCTCCTCCCCTTCCAAGCCAAAGCTTTCACCGCTTTCGACCATATCTTCAACCAACTGATGCGGAATGTACTGCCCAAAACGCTCGGCCACCCAGCGTTTCTGCTGTGTCTCACGCAGGAAGTTCATTGCTAAGTGCCACAGCATCTGTGCCACCAGCAATACCAATAACCCTGCAATAGGCAACGCAAGCCCCTGATACCACGCCCACAGGTTGCCTCCTACCGCCGAGAAAAGCAGTCCCCCACTCACCACTAGTAGTAGCGGCGCATTTAACTGGGGATATAACAGCACCATAAAAGCGCCCAAGGCAATCAGGCTGACTACCTCTAAGCCCAGCACCCAGGGTGGCTGAGCATGTATGCGCTGGTGCAACATGCCAGCCAACAGGCTGAGATTAATCTCGGGCCCTGGATAGACACCCCCGACCGGCGTTGAACGTAAATCCATTAGCCCCGGGGCGGATGCGCCTAGGATCAATGTTTTCCCAGCCAGTGCGCCCGGTTCAAGGCGCCCTTTCAAAATATCGGTCGCTGAGAAATAATCGAAGTGGCCTCGCGACCCATACCAGGGCACCAGTGCGGCTCCCCGCGCATCAACGGGGATCTCGAAGCCGCCGACATTCAACCCTTCCAATTGGGCAACGCCAGCCCCTTCGCCTATGACGGGCGTGATCGATGGTTGCCCTAATAATGTGAGTAGCATCGCCAGGGGTAAACTAGGATACAACTCCCCTTCCCAGCGTTGCAGCATGGGCACACGACGAAACACCCCGTCTTCATCCACACGGGGATTATCAAAGAAGCCAGCACTCAGTGCATTGTCCTGCAATACCTGCAGGTTTGCGGTATAGCGTTCTGGTTCGTGAAAAGGGAGAGGCCGGGGCTCTGCGACGATGGTAGGCACGGGTAACTGCCCAAGTGCAGGTGGGTCACCAGGTTGGCGGGAGGCTTGAAAATAGTACCCCAATACCACCGGGTGGGCCGACAAGGCGCTTGCCAACTGTTCATCGCCATCAAGAGGGGGGGGTATATTACTTAACTGGGGATAGTCACGGATAAAATTTTCCCAGTGCTGCTGCCAAAGCGTGGTCTCTGGCTCGGCAAAAACCACATCGACGCCTAAAAGCCCGGCGTCGTACTCAGTGAACAGCGTATTCACCAGCTCCGCTACAGTAGCTCGTGGCCATGGCCACTGGCCTATTTCATAGAGGCTGCGCTCATCAATATCAATAATCGCTAATGACGGATCGGCCTGTTCACTGAGCGTACTGCGCACTTTCAGGTCATACGCCTGCCATTCAAGACGTTCCAGAACCGGTATTGGTACCCAGCCTACTTTCTCTGCTAACAAGAGAGCAGTAATAATCACACCTCCGATGAACTGTAGCCAGTACCAATAGCGGTTTTCCATGGAAGGATTCTGTAGAGAAGGGGCTATCGCCACGCTAAGGCCTCATTACTAATGTAATGTTAAAGTACCATGTTAGTTTATTGAAATCCTGAGAGTTATTGGTATTTCGCTTCACAGCCCAACAGCGAACGTCTTTTTTAACAGGTCTTGCTGACCGTTAAAGTGCTACCACTCTCAAGTGAAAAATCCTCAGCGGGAACGGGCCGACCAAATAAGAAACTGAATCGACCCTAGCTTCTTCGTCGCTCAATGGCCTATTCAATCCCAGCCGTTGTCAATCAAAACAGGCCGCTAGGGGTCGGGCCACCCGCTGTAAATTACCCTTAGCACATGACGAGCATGAATTGAGCCATTTTTGTCCTCCACCTGATGGAGCGACGTCACCCCCTTTTCAGTAGCAGCCGGGTTTAGAGTCAGACGTAACTTTATCGTGTTTTAACACCAGTTGCTCGGCATAGGCTGAAGGTGTCAGTATGCCAAGACTCTTCTTCGGTCTTTCTTCGTTGTACTCCCGGCGCCATCCTTCGATGGCAACCTTGGCGTGATGCAGGCTAGTGAACCAATGCTCCTTTAGACATTCATCTCGAAAACGCCCATTGAACGATTCGATGTAGGCGTTTTGATTGGGTTTTCCAGGCTCGATTGAAAACAGCGCAACGTCATGTAGATGAGCCCACAACGGCATGGAGCGCCCACAAAATTCCTTTCCATTATCCGTACGAATGGTGCTAGGTAGGCCACGTTGTAAAGCCAGTTGATCTAGAATCCGAGTTAACAACAGACCGCCAATGGCCCTTTCAGGCACGATTGCCACGGCTTCATGGGTGGCGTCGTCGACAACGGTGAGGTTCTTTATCACGCGGCCTTCTGCCGTACGGTCAAATACAAAATCCATTGACCAGACCTGGTTGGCGGCACCAGGGTGGCCAAGGGGCTTTCGCTCAGACGCAGGAACCTTCTTGCGCTTGCGGCGTTTTACCGGCAGGCGAGCCGCCGCGTAGAGGCGTTCGACGCGCTTATGATTGACCCGTTCATCGGCTTGACACAGCTTCAGGTAGATCATGCCAGCGCCATAGCGACAATGCCGGTGTGCCAAGGCAACAATACGTTCACGCAGAGCCTTGTTGCGGTCAGGGGCCGCTTGATAGCGCAATGCACTGGCACTCATATGGATGACACGGAGCGCTCGGCGTTCACTCAGACCACGTGACACCATGAAGCGCACCACGTCGCGGCGTGCAGCGGCACTCACCACTTTTTTCTCAGCGCCTCGCGAGTGACCTCCATTTCCAGTAGCGACTCCGCGAGCAGCTTTTTCAAGCGCCCATTTTCGGCTTCGAGTTCCTTGAGTCGTTTGGCATCAGGTACGCTCATGCCGCCAAACTTGCTGCGCCATAGATAGTAACTGGCTTCTGAGAAACCGTGCCGACGGCATAGCTCCTTAATGGGCAGTCCTGCTTCGGCTTCGCCCAGAAAACCAATGATCTGTTCTTCGCTGAAACGCTTCTTCATGTCCAATCTCCTTTCGTAGGATCGGACTCTAAAGTGTAGCGCTACTCAATCAGGGGGTGACATCGCTCTTGAAAACGGACTCTTTGAGATGAGGGGTTCGACCGGTTGTCCATAAGCGCAACAAGCTGTCGTTTGGAAAATGTGTCCGGAAAACTTTCGCCAGACCAAGAAAAACCTCCACGGCCTTTATCATTAGGCTTTTCGGGACGTCTTACCCAATTAGAGCAGTTAAAGTTTCACTGTCACATGCCGATAAAAACTCAATACAGGCTTGCTCAAGTGGCGCACCGTTCAAATTCTCAATAGTTTCGCAAACCGAATAGCGTAAAACCTCGTCGGTCAGCTCCAGGCGCGCGATCTCAATGCCAGAGGCAAACATTATGGTTGCATTGAAGTCTTTTGTTGTATCGAACTCGTCCACCGCAGAGGCCCTATCGGAGTTAGCCATCGCTATTGACGACGTTGAGATCGACCCGAATCTTATCTGTATGTTCTATGACGGCGATCATGAGGATGCGTTGATTTTCGATTACGTTCGCACTCGTTTCCCGGATGCTGCCCTGCTCGGCGGCACCTCCTGTAGCGGAGTAATGAGTGAAGCCGGGCTGGGCGGTGCGGGATCGATCGGCCTGCTTTTGATCGAGGATGCGGACGGGGACTACGGCACCGCCGCCGTCCGGCTTGGGGCGGATGCGTGCGGATGTGCCGAACAGACGCTTCATGCGGCCTTGGCGGCGGCGGATTGCTCTGGGGAACTGCCGGAATTGATCTGGATCTATCAGGCCCCCGGGCGGGAGGAAGCGGTGATCGAAGGCCTCCGGCGCGTGGTGGGCGACCGATGTCCCATTATAGGCGGCAGTTCCGCGGACAACACGGTGGCCGGCGGATGGCGCCAGATCGGGCCGGAGGGACCTATGAACGACGGTCTCGTGGTGGCAGTGTTGTTTTCCTCCGGCGGCATTGGTTTTGCTTTTCAGGGAGGTTACGAGCCTAGCGGTGCGAGTGGCCTTGTGACAAGTATCGGGTATGACTCTTCCGGCGAAAGCGGGGTCGTCACCAAAGTCAGTGGTCGGCAGGTTCTAACCATTGACGGCGAGCCGGCGGCGGAGGTTTACAACCGGTGGATTGGCGGAGTCTTATCAGAAAAGATAGAGAACGGAGGATGCATCCTCGAGGACACCACCACCTATCCGCTGGGCATCGATGCGGGTCAAATCGAGGGTGTCACTCAATATCTTCTCATTCACCCTGAGCAGATCGGAAAAAATCAGTCGCTTTCCACGTTTGCCTCCATCGAAGAAGGCACTCGTCTCTATAGCATGCGCGGGGACAGAACCCGATTGATCCAGCGTGCTGGTAAGGTCGCCTCGGCGGCAGCGGATGCAATTCCCGGCGGCAGCGAGAATCTAGCTGGCGGACTGATTGTCTATTGTGCGGGCTGCATGCTCGCTGTTGGCGAACAGATGCCCGAAGTTTCGCAGACGGTGTCGGCAAGCTTCAAAAATATGCCCTTCCTGGGATGTTTTACCTTCGGCGAACAAGGCTCCGTGCTTGAAAAGAATGCGCATGGCAACCTGATGATCTCCGCTGTTGCCTTTGGGCACTAGATGCAGCCCGTCTTGGAAGGCTCCGAAGAGCTTCGCGAAGCACTGGTAGCGTTGCGCCGCGAGGTAGGCACCCTACGCGTCGAGGTAACGCATGCCAATGTACTGCTCGAGGCGCTGGAGGCGATGCTTGATGTCGATGGCAACGTCGACCCTTTTGTGGGTGTCTTCAAGGCTCTATTGCCGGTTTTCGAGTGCTCTTACGCTATTGTCCTCATCGAAAATATAAAAGATCCGTGCAAGCTGGAATGCGTCGCCTCAACCCACGCTGCGGCGGTCGCGTCACTCTGGGAAAACGGCCGGAAATTTGGCAAGGTGCTTTCTGGACGCATTGTAACGACGATTTCCACCGCGGATGATGAAGCCTGGCCTCAGATTGACGGTTTGTCGAAATCGCAGCCTACCCTCTATTTGCCGTTGAGCGTGCGCGGTCAGCGCGGACTCATGATGTTGCTACGGGATGAGGATCACCCTGGCTTTGACCGCACCCACGTGACGCTTGCCCGCAAATTCTCTCTGCTGGCCTCCCATGCGTTTGCGGCCAAGCGTGCCAGCCAGACCGAGGCGGAAAGTCATCGTCTGCAACATCTGACCCAACAATTGAAAGTCAGCCAGGAGGCGCTGAAGCTGCGCGCCAACCATGATCAGCTTACCGGCTTACCCAACCGCGCATATATTCAGGAACTCGTCGAGGCTATCCTTGCGCGCAAACAGCCGGGGCAGAAAATGGCCCTGGCATTTCTCGATCTCGATGACTTCAAACGGGTCAACGATTTCTACGGCCATACGGTGGGCGACGCGCTGCTAAAGAGTGTCGCGGACAGGCTTGGCACCGAAATCCGGCAAATGGACATTATCGGGCGAATCAGTGGCGACGAGTTCGTTATCGTTTTTGACCTGATTGAACAGCAATCAGAAATATCAGTCCTTATTCACCGCATAAGCGATAAGCTACGACAACCCTTCAGCATTGAAGGGCAGGAAATTAGAGCCTCGGGATCGATTGGCGTCGCGCTCTGGCCGGAACATGGCCATGACTATGATACGCTCCGACGTCATGCGGACACAGCCATGTACCGGGCCAAAACTGCGCATAAGGGGAGCTTCACGTTTTTCAGCTCAGCGCTGGGTAACGAGATGTCAGAGAGATTGTCACTCGAACATCGGCTGCGCATTGCCCTGTCGGAACGTGAATTCCAGTGTGCCTTGCAGCAGAAAGTCGATCTACGCACTCAGGACATTGTCGGATTTGAAGCGCTGGTCCGCTGGGTTGATCGTCACGGCACTATCCATTCGCCGGCGACATTCCTGCAGCTTGCTACGGAGCTGGACCTGCTGGATGGGATCACCGATATCGTTCTCGACAATCTGAGCCAAAGATTACCTTTACTCGATGCCAAGTTCGGAACGGCCACAACATACAGCATCAATATATCGGCGTCCCAAGCAACGAAAACACTCTTCATGCAGAAGCTGATAAGGCGAATAGCCGATACCGGGAGTGCAGAGCGCTTTCTGCTCGAAGTGACGGAAGAATCTTTCCTCGCAGCCGGCGCTTTTCAAACGCAGGTATTGCCCTTGATCAGGGAAGCGGGCGTCGGCGTTTCCATCGACGATTTCGGGATAGGCTATTCATCCCTGGCTATTCTTGCCGACATCACGGCGGACGAACTCAAGGTCGATCGATCACTGATAACTTCTATACATCAGCGACCGCGAAGCCAGAGCATCCTAGGGGCAATAGAATCCCTGGGTGCATCGCTAGGCATGTCCGTGATCGCGGAAGGCGTCGAAACACTGGATGAAAAAAACTATTTATTGAACTCGTCCAGAATAAAGACCGGCCAAGGATATTTATTCCACAGGCCGCAGCTCATCAGTGAGATCATCGAACAACAAACCTGCATCGTTCAGAAATTCAAGAGTTGAAAAACCCTCATGACATATTACAAGGGAATTGATATTAACCAATACAATCAATGAGTTGAATCTATTTTTGTTAATGGTTTTATTACTACTGTCGATACAGGCACTTCGTCATGGATAGCCTGCCGCCCGAGCATATACTCTGCTCTCTGGCATGGCATCGTTATCTTAGTGGAGTCAACTCAAGCATAGCGTCGTTAGCTCGCTCCCAAATGGGTCAAGGCTGGCATGAGTCAATCGGGCCGCTCGGCGCCTGAAGGTCACCCAAGACGCCATCAGCAAATGGCTCGACTATGTTCAAAAGGCAGTGAGGAGCGCTCAAAGTTCTGGGACAGTAAGGATTCAGCTTTGAAGAACAGCGCTGTACGATGCAGCGTATTACCGATGCCCTCGCACGCCTGGCCGACGTTCACTACAGTACCTCGTCGATGAGTGATCTTCTCAGACAATGGGGGCTAGCCCTGAAAAATGCCCAAGCGCTAGCCGAGCCGACTCAATGAGGCCTCCATCGACTACCGGCAAGAAAAGCTTTGGCCAGAATTTAAAAAGAGAAAGATGATCGGGGCGAAACGCTGATCTTCATTGTCATGCAGTGCGTGATCTCCTGCGCCATCCGAAAGTACAAGGCCGATTGCTACTTGAAGCGCTTTCTCCTCGTGTCGTGAACTATTTAATCGGGCATTACAGCCAGCTTCAGCACAACAAAGAGAGAAGTACGAATCAGGCAAAGAAAAAGTACTGGACTAGCTATAAATCGGTGGCCATTTTTTCTTGACCACTACATTGTAATTCCCTGCTTCTGAACGCTTCATCTTCCTAGAAGGTCGAACGCAGTGTACCGCTTTGGAGTCACGAGAGAGTGACGAAGGCCTTTATTCTCTCGGGTGAAAGCGGTGATTAATAGACGCGTATAGAATTGCCATTAACACCAATGAAGCTGAAGAATTTGGCGTGATTTAAGTGCTTAACTCCGCTCGTGCTGTTCTGAGATTGAGCCATGAAATGCCCCACCGCTTCTCTGTTGAGGGTGACACCTGTTTCGTTGCCGGTGAGCAGCCATTTTTTAAGTCAACTTCCCTTCTTACATTAGCCTACCCTTAACGTTGCATACACCCCGTTGGGGTGCATTACGTTACGTATTATTTTTTAGGATATTTGGGCGACTTTTTAGACGACTTTGAGTCAACCCATTACAGATTTAGGAGTAGGAGCCGATAGTAACTGTATTACCGATAGCCAACGGGTTGACGATCAATCAATGTTATTCAATATGTTGCAAGACCCGGACATCATAAACGCGGTTCAGGGAGAACATGATTTTTTCTTAGTATTGCTCTCCTGGCTAGTTGCTTGGGTCGCTTCATTCGCAGGTTTGGATATTATTAAACTGGTGCGGAAGGGATCTAAGACGATCTGGCGCAGCACATGGCTACTTGCTGGTGCCAGTTCCATGGGCTTGGGCGTATGGAGCATGCACTTCATCGGCATGCATGCCTATCGGTTGGACTTTTCTGTCAGTCACGCTCCTTTGCCTACAATGTTATCCATTATTCCCGCCATCCTCGGTAGTTTATGTGCCATGGCCGTCATTTCGCGCGAAAACCCTTCCCATCGCGCCCTAGTGATAGCAGGGCTTGGTTTAGGAATTGGTATAGGAACAATGCACTATAGCGGCATGGCGGCGATGCGCATGCCCGCCGAGCTATACCATGCACTGGACCTATTTTTGTTATCGCTGCTGGTCGCCGTTGGCTTAGGCATTGTCAGCGTTTATGCCTATCGCCTTTGCCAGCTCGAATGGGGCATGAGGCGCGCCAGAACCTGCGCCTTTATTGCGGCACTTTGCGTTTCTGTCGCGGTTTGCGGCATGCATTATGTCGCCATGCAGGCTGCCTGGTTTTTGCCTACTGATGATGCTGGCACGCCTGCCTTGCACATGTCTCACTGGATAATTTATTTAATTGGTAGCGTTGCTGTATTAATAGCCTTGCTCGCGCTAATAGGTACCCGAGTGCAGCGCCGCCTGCATACCAGCGAGCGCCATGAACACATGACTCAAACCCGCTTACTTGAGGTTATTTCCGCTCTTCAGGATAGCGTGATCCTGCTCGATGAACAGGCCCGGATTCGTCTGTGCAATGCTGCGTTTGAACGGTTGGCGGGTATCAGCAGCAAGCAGCTTGAAGGCATGCCGGTGTCACAACTTAACTACGCTGAAGAAAGCCATTCACTCAGCAAACACATACGCCAAGTATTAGAAAAAAAGGGTGAATGGAGTGGAATGATCAACGCACTGAGCGCCAATGGTGAAAGCTTTCCCGCATGGCTGAGAGTAAGCCCTGTCATCTACGCCGACAGCGACGACCAGGACTACGTTGCGCTGCTCAGCGACCGCTCTAAAGAACAGCAGGCCCAACAGCGTATTCACTACCTTGCCTATCACGATAGGCTGACAGAGCTTCCCAACCGGCGAGCGCTGCAGGAAAAACTTGCCGAGCTTTGCGCCAAGAAGTCGCTCACCCACCCGTATGCATTTTTGGCTCTATTCGATATTGATCGTTTTAAAGTACTCAACGACAGCCTAGGGCAAGATATCGGCGATGAGTTGCTTCGCCAATTGGGCGGACGCCTTAAACAGTGGCTAGAGACTGAATGGCTCGTTGCCAGGCTCGACGGTAACGAGTTTTCCTTAGCAGGCACTCTTGTTTCGCACGAAGCGCCCAACGCCGAGCAGGAGGCAATGCGCTTTATTGATGAGGTAGTGTTATCGCTGACGGCTGACTATTTGCTGCAAGGCCATACCTATCCGTGTCAGTTAAATGTCGGGGTGCTTATCTTTCAACCCCACGACCGGGAGATGACGCCGCAGCTGTTCAAACGAGTAGGACTTGCCCTACTGGAAGCCAAACAACACCGGGATGGTAAACCTAGGCTCTTTCATCAAGGACAAGAAGACGAGTTGGAAGAGCGCCTGACGCTTGAACGTGAATTGCAATACGCCATTGAGCACGACGAACTGTGCCTCTATCTCCAGCCTCAGGTCGATGCCGAAAGGCAAGTAATCGGAGCCGAAGCTCTTATACGTTGGCAGCATCCAACACGAGGTATGGTTTCACCTGGGCGATTTATTCCCGTCGCTGAAAAAACAGGGCTAATTTTGCCGCTGGGGCACTGGGTATTGAAAGAAGGCTGCCGCCTGTTGGGCGAGTGGCGTCATATGCCGGGGTTCCAAGACCTAAAGCTGTCATTAAATATCAGCGTTCGTCAATTCCAGCAGCCTGATTTTGCTGAACAAGTGCTGGCGCTCATCCAATGCTATGATGCGCCACCCGTACGCTTAACGCTGGAGCTTACCGAATCGCTTTTATTAAGTGACACTGATAGCACCATAAAAAAAATGGAACAGTTACAACGAGTGGGAATCAGCTTTGCACTGGATGACTTCGGCACGGGCTATTCATCACTTTCGTATCTCAGGGTACTGCCCTTGGACACGCTTAAAATCGACATTGCATTCGTCAGGGACTTAACCCTGAATATGCAAGCCACGCCAATTGCTGCCACCATCATTACCCTTGCAGAAAGCCTGGGACTGCGGGTGGTTGCCGAAGGAGTGGAAACCGACGAGCAGCGCGTAGTGCTGGCTCGACTGGGCTGCCATATTTATCAGGGATATCTGTTTGGTCGTCCCAGCACGGTAAAGGCTTTCTCAAATGCAATAGTTGAATACGATGCAGTAGATCATGCCAGCTTTACGTAATAATTAATCATCATGTACTGCTCATTTTTATAAGCATACTTGTACAATGCATGACATGTATTTAGCAATTATGAGCATTTATAATACTAAAAAGGACATTAAAATAATGGCTGATGCATCACTTTCAAACCATATCGCACGCACCGACAGACTCATGTGGTTGCCGATAGGCTTTATCGTTTTCTTATGTGTAGTTGTGGGTATTTTCACCCAAACCCTATTATTGGCTGTCGTAGTGGGGGTGATTACTCTGCCGCTGACCTACATCGTCCAACACCAATGGCGCGGTTACGTTATTAACAGCTTCGTCAAAGCTGCCGTGATGATGGTCTGGTCAGCCGTGTTGATCGAACAAAGTGGTGGACTGATTGAGGCACACTTCAGTATTTTTATCCTGCTATCTGTATTGATCCTTTACAGCGACTGGCGGGTTATTGCATTTGGTGGTCTAGTCATTGCGCTACACCATGTTCTATTTACTTGGCTCCAATACCAAGGTGTCGTCCAGCTCTATAACAGTATGGGCGATATGGAAAGCATGATAGCTGGTGACAGTAGCCACGGCTTTGTAGATTTACTCTACTGCTTGCTAATGCATGGCGGTGCTGTTGTTATCCAGGTGGTGATTCTTGGCTATTTGGCCAAGGTACTGAGAAACATGGTTAAAGAAGGACTTCACGTGGTAATCCCCCCATTTTCAGAG
>NZ_DFBS01000030.1 GCF_002366715.1 Halomonas sp. UBA3074
CAAACACGTCACACAGTTTTTTTACCGGGTAGCTCGTCTTGAGTTTCTCGATTGGCGAGAAGTGTTCAGGGAGTCCGACATCAAGAGAGCGGTAGCCTTTTTTAGGATGTCTTTTTCCATCTCAATGTCACGGATGCGCTTTTCAAGCTCGAGAATCCTGAGTTGATCGTGTGTCATGGGCGTTGCTTTAGGGCTTTGGCCATCACGCTCTTGGCGTAACTGACGAACCCATTTATCCATGCTCGAATACCCCACATTCATGGCTTCAGCCGCTTCACGAACCGTGTAGTGTTGATCGACGACTAGCTGTGCTGCTTCGAGTCGGAATTCAGGGCTAAAGTTACGTTTTGGTCTTGTTGCCATGCTGCCACCTAGTGATGTCTTGGTGCATATTAGCACCTCTAAGTAGGTGGCCAAATTCACTATGCCACTACACCTTTACACCAGCACACAGAAGCAATCGTTAATTGCATAATAAGCAGCGAAGAGACAGCTGTTACTTCACCCTACGAAGGCTGGGACTCACTTGCTCTTAAAAAGACCATCTTAACTGATAGCCCTTCATACTACATGAAGAGCCTAAGTCACACGAAAGCACCCATATTTCAGTAGGATACAGTGATTTTCGGCTAGCCTTCGATATCACCGTCGACTTTATTACGTCCACGTTGCTTTGCCCTGTAGCTGGCAGTGTCGGCGCGATTGAGAACGTCGTCGATGGTCTTATCACCTTGACGGAAATGACTCACCCCAATACTGGCGGTGACTTGCCATTGGCGCCCTTGAGCTTCAATCGAGCTTGCGTTAATGCTCGTCCGCACAGACTCGGCAATGGTGAGTGCACGTGCTAGGGTACAACCTGGCAGCAATACGGCAAATTCATCTCCCCCTTGGCGAGCTGCATGATCACTACTGCGAATTTCGCTTTGTACGATACGAGCAATCTGTTGAAGCACTTGATCGCCTAAGGCGTGCACACCTTGGTCGTTGATTGGCTTGAAGTGATCTAAATCAAAAAACATGACCGCCGTCGGTTTTTCCGCACCTTGCCATTGAATAAACAACTCTTCTAGATACCTAGTCAGACCTCGACGATTAAGTAACCCGGTAAGGGAATCATGCTCTGCTTCCCAAAGTTTTTGAGCATAGTCTTGTTGATGTTGAGTTATATCGCGCACCGTACCGACCGTCCCAATAAACTGATCCTCAATACTTACAGCCGCTGTATTTACATCTAACCAGTGCACGCCTTGATCAGCACCTAAGAAGCGGAACTGACCAGCATAATTCGCTTGTTTTACTAGACTACTTAACCAAGCTGTCTCAACATCTTGGCGATCATCTTGGTGAATCCGATCGCTCCAATCTTGCAGGCTATCAGGAGGGTCTTCACCCAAAAGCTGATGTAAGGCATCATTGATAAACGTTAATTGCCCACGCTGATCTGTCACAAACATACCCTGCGGAGAAGAGGTCAACGTCCCTCTTAGCAAGGCTTCCTGTTCGGCTAAATCACGTAAGCTATTTTGGCGAGCAAACTCCGTAGCGTTAATTACATCAATAACGCGGCGAAGCTCCTTTGTATTAGTAGGAATATTCAATACAGAGCGGTACCCATCTTGAAGTTCCTGAACCTGTCGAGCAAGATGCGCTAGAGGGCGTAACGCCATCCAGGTCAATATCCATATTAGAGGCAAAATAAGGATAAGTATGCCCCAAACGTAGATTGTGATTTTCTTCATGCCCGCAATAAGAGGGGCTTCAGCTTGCACTTGTGGCAGGTGTACGCCGACAATCCAGTTCGCAGGCCAAATTTGTCGATAGGCGACTAGTTGATCTTCACCTGTTAGCGAGCGCCCATGACTCTCACCTTCCCAACCATCCAGTGCCTGCCTTAAGATTGGGGAAATAGTGTCAGGTAACGTTACGATGGCCTCTTTTTGGTAAGGGTCGTATATACGTTGGCCAGTCGCTGTCGTAATTGTCACATAGCCGCCCTCGCCCAATCGAAGTTGGTCGAAGTTTCTAAATAATTGGCTTTGCTTAAAATTAACTAAGCCACCGAGAAAGCCTGTGTAGCGCCCCTCATCGTCACGGAGAGGAACCAGCATGAGCACTAATGGTGTGTTGCTAATTCGCCCAAAGAGGGGCTCACTGACATACGGTGTATTAAAAGCATTCATGAACCGAGCATATTCACGGTCAGCGAAATTGTTGCCGCGGCGCCCTCCGTCGATAGGCCATTCATCAACGACTTGGCTACTCACATCAAAGAGCATCAGCGCTTCAAAGAGAGGTTCCATCTTGTAAGCATGCTGTTCAAATAGAGCCCCCTCTCTTGGTAGCGGAACCCTCTCTGCCAAACGTTCGAGCTCTCTGAACCGTTCATTCACCTGAAGGGTGACGGAGTTACTGATGAGCTCTGTTTCATAACGCAGATGCTGGTAGTTAGTCTCATTAACCAGGAACTTACCCGCCTGCCAACCGAAAATTAAAACAATAAGACAAAGCAAACTCCATAGCACTACGGCACCAACCACTAAGCGCCTGCGTAGCGTAGCAAAGGGGAACGTGATCAAGCGCATAAACGAGCATTGGGCACGATGGTTAGAAGAGTCTTTTTTGTTAAATATCAATCTCATGAACGGTACCTGGCAGGCGAGAGATAAACACTATCGCGTATCGCTTACATTTCGTAGAAAAGTTTAGCCGTTATAACAGTTACAAAATTGCTGAATTAAATGTGCTCAGTAGACAAAACGCAAGAGACACAGCGACTCTATTACGAGCCCCCTCTAAACCGTGGTTTCCAAACACAAAGGCCAAGCCTCATTAAAATTGCCGGGGCAGTCCCAGAGTATTCGACCCGACCGACCTGACCACTTTACATGCCTGGGCCCTTGACGAAAACGTGCCTTTGAGCTCAGCATATGTATATGAGATAAGGCTTTAGGTAAGCAGTATATTGAGCTTAGAGTGACAACGATGCTAGACCTCGACCCACCCAGCCAAGCAGTGTGTAGATATTGTGTTGTTTCATTGATGATAAAAGGATAGGGGCCAAAGTAAATACTAGCATCAGGATGAGTTTATTAGGCTGAGGAAGGAATGAGGTGAAGGGAGTGGTTTGACCGCTTAGAATCGCCATGGTGAGTCCCTCAGTATTTTAATTTTTTACCGGGCTTGACAGGTTCATGACAACAGAGAGGTTGATGCAACCTGAATCTTATTAGCGGGCGGGTTAATCATTGAGCCAGCTAACTTTCTCAGCATAGCTCGTCATTTGCAGAGCGAGCCTCACAAGAACAGATAGCTTCCACGTTTTTCAATTTTGTAGGTATGAAAAGCCTGCGAAAAAACATGTTCTTAGTACCCAAACCATGTTTTATAGATCGCTTGGTCCTAGCCACCAGCGACGTGGACTGAGCCAATGAGAACCCAGCCGCTGCGGGACTGGGTGTTCGTTACAATGGGTGAAGTCTTTAAGTGCAAAATACTCTTTAAAATTCTTCCCATTCCAATTCAGCTGCTTTTGTGCTAGCCAGTTTAGGACGAACCTGGGTACTGGGGGAGATAGGTCTAGTCATTGGTTTACCGATAGGAAGGTGGCCTCGATGATCTTCCTCCGACAGTTTAAAGATAGCCACTGCCGATTCAAGCTGGGCTGCTTGCTCTTCTAAAGACGCTGCCGCAGTTGCGGATTCCTGAACGAGGGCAGCGTTTTGCTGAGTAACCTCATCCATCTGAGACACGGCCTGATTTACCTGTTCAATGCCGTCGCTCTGCTCCATAGACGCGGCCGAAATTTCATCCATAATATCTGCAACACGCTTCACAGAAGCCATAATCTCTTCCATCCTACGGCCTGCCCCTTCCACTAGGTTTGAGCCTTGCTCAACCTGCCCTGCTGATGTTTCGATTAATGCTCTGATTTCTTTAGCAGCGTCAGCGCTACGACTAGCTAGATTACGCACTTCAGTCGCTACGACTGCGAAACCTCGACCTTGCTCCCCCGCACGGGCAGCCTCTACAGAGGCATTAAGTGCCAGAATATTGGTTTGGAAGGCAATGGAATCGATCACTCCAATGATATCGCTTATCTTTTTAGAGCTTTCCGCTATGCCATGCATTGTTACAACCACTTCTCCTACAGCCTCGCCACCACGTGCTGCGGTAGCAGAAGCATCACTCGCTAAGGTACTGCCCTGTCGAGCATTGTCTGCGTTTTGCTTCACTGTGGCGGTAAGCTGTTCCATGCTAGCTGCCGTCTCTTCTAGTGAAGCGGCTTGCTGCTCGGTACGTGAAGAAAGATCGGCGTTGCCACCAGAAATTTCACGCGCACCGATATGGATAGAACCACTGCTGTCCCGCACGGACGAGACGGTTTGGTAAAGTCCTGACTGCATATGCTGCATGGCCCCGAAAAGTTGGCCAATTTCGTTGCGACCACGATCCTCAATCTTGTGTGATAAGTCCCCCTTGGCAATACGTTCAAAATGGTGCACTGCTTCCTGGAGGGGGCGAATGACGACACGCATCATTCCCATTCTTACCAAAATAATACTAATGAAAACCAGTAGCAATGCTCCCATACCAACATATTTAGCGGTGTTCATGGTTGATGAATAACCACTCAACAGAGCCTGCCCTCGTGCGGTAGCATAATTAATAAAAGCTTCATTAGCTTGCATATAGGCTAGGTTGAGCTGATCACTCTCCCCCTTGGCCACACGGAAGGCGCTTTCATTATTGCGAACCAATGCTTCGTACTGTGGCTCTAAACCGCGCGTCACTAGTTGATTAAACGCAGCTGTTAGCGCTTCAGCATAGGGCTTTCCTTGCTCCGACTTCGGTACCGCTGCGAAGGCTGCAAAACGCTCCTTGGCTCTTTGTAGCAATTGTCCAGATTTTTCCAGATGTACTTCTGCCAGAGCCTGCTCCCCTTCGTTCAAAGCGTCGAGGTGATTTAGGAAAAACAGTTGCGTATCAGCGATATTCACTTGAGCACGGTTCACGGCGTTCAACTGCTCAACATTGATACGGTTAAGTTCATCAATCGAACTAGCACCCAGTGAGCTCGACTGGTAGCCCAAGGCAGCGACTAGAATGATCAAAGCAGCAAACAGGCCTAGTACAGCCGTCAAACCTGTCTTAACGGAGAGATTTTTCAGTATGTTTTGCATTTTCTACTCTTTATTATAGGGATCAATCGGTAACGAAGGTATCCAACTATGAGGGAGGCGTGCTAATTCAGCTCAAGCGAGTAAGAGCCAAGTCATCAATCAGCGCTATGAACTATCGGCAGTAGCAGTCCTAAATTTAGGCACCAGAGGCAATTAATTTTCAAATTTTGATATAGGTCAATTATTAGGTAATTTTTTAAGTCGTCGACCTCATATTCGTTTAACGGGGATCACTGACCAAGTAAACCAAGCCTAAGGGATGAGTCTACGGCTTAAACCCTACCTTTGAGAGGAGCTTCTTCAACCTTTTCTTGTGGAATATGCCTTAACCACATGGCGTAGAACGAATATTATGACCGGCCATACATCAGCGAAAAAAGCATGAAGCATCCCATCGCTTGAAGCATAAGCTGCTGCCTGATGCCGAGCGTTTTGATCTAATCATTCATATGTTGCGATGACAATTGTCTCCATAACAGATTAGCGTCAAGTTCAAGGTTATGAAGTTACCTGACCGCGCGATGACTATGTCTGCAGATAGACGAACTATGCTGCCATTTATGCCCTGCCAGTTGGCCATCCGGAGTCACTTCTTGCAGCAAGGTACCCCCCCCCCCCTTGTATCGCCGTTGCGAAGTTGGTGAACATGTTCCGGTTCTAGACATAATCTGTATTAATTTATGTCCCCCGAGGTAAGTAAGAGTGAAATTCCCTGCCACGGTAAAGGCAATCCGATCTAGGACAAGGGGGATGCGTCTGCGGTAGGCACTTTGGTAGAGTTCTCCACTGCGGCTATTTAATCCTCGCAAAAATGGAAAAACAATCGACATTTCAGCGGTAGAGACTTCAGTACAGCCTTCAACTGTATACAGATCAACACTCGGAAATAGCATGACCTATGACCAGGGGCTTGAAAAGGCAAAGCATGCAAAAGTCACTCAAGAAACCGGCGTGGCGATTTACTTTTACGTCCCTATAGCCCCGGACAACGGGTTACCAATGAGAATATCAATGCCCTTTTTAGTCAATATTTACCAAAACGAACGGTATTCTCGGTGCATAGTCCGAAAAAGCTCGAAGTTATTACCTGCGAGCTGAACAGACAGTCATGACAAAGTTCTGATTTCACCTTCTGAAAGAAGCGATGAGCGAGCTGATGGTAAAGTATCAAGAAAGACCAGTAACCATAACATAAGTATGCTTCACTCGGAGTAAGCATCAAATCGCTAAAAAAAATTAACATTAATATCAATAACAAACTTATGGAACAATGCCGAATCAACAATATACCGGCAACCGATTTTCGTTGATTTAACGTTAATTATTATTTTAGAAGACCACGTTAGACGCTTAAGAAATATATACTTTGGTCTATAATTCCTTTAATTTCGTTCATACCGAACCTGCATAGGCTATGCAAAGAAGCATGCTGGCAGTTAAATATTCTCACGCTCTGGCCAGCCAATCTTTATTAATAACTGTCACGGTATGCTCTTATGCCCTATGTCCACGATACGCTTACACGTCTTCAGAAAAGCAGTCCTGCACAGTCAGAGTTTTATCAAGCCATCGAAGAAGTGCTTGAATGCCTACGCCCACTGTTCGAACAGACTTCTCATTACCATCAACACAGCATCATAGAGCGAATCGTTGAGCCTGAACGACAAATCATGTTCCGGATAAGCTGGGTAGATGATGCCGGACGCGTACGAGTCAATAAAGGCTATCGCGTACAGTTCAACTCAGCTCTTGGCCCTTACAAGGGCGGCTTACGGTTTCACCCCAGCGTTACGTCAGGCACGATAAAATTTCTCGGCTTCGAGCAGATTTTCAAAAATGCGCTAACTGGTTTGCCTATCGGCGGTGGTAAAGGCGGCTCCGATTTTGACCCAAAGGGCAAATCCGATAACGAGATCATGCGTTTTTGCCAAGCCTTCATGAGCGAACTGTACCGCCATATTGGCCCGAACTGCGATGTGCCTGCAGGTGATATTGGCGTCGGTACGCGTGAAATTGGCTATCTTTTTGGTCAGTACAAGCGGCTCACCGGGCATTATGAAGGCGTGCTAACAGGCAAAGGGCTTACCTGGGGAGGCTCGCTTGGCCGTAAAGAAGCCACCGGCTACGGTGCGGTCTACTTCGCACAAAATATGTTGGCTGACCGTGGAGAAGACATTCGTGACAAGACCTGCCTCGTTTCTGGCGCTGGTAATGTTGCGATCTACACCATTGAGAAACTCTACGAACTGGGCGCCAAACCGGTCACCTGCAGCGACTCACAAGGCACCATCCATGATAAAAATGGTATTGATTTAGGCTTACTTAAGCAGCTCAAAGAAGTGCAACGCACCTCTCTTGAAGCCTACTTAAGCGAACATCCTGATGCGCACTATATTTCAGCGCGTGATTACCCTCAGGGCGGGCATGCCTTATGGCGTATTCAAGCCGATGCAGCCTTCCCTTGCGCAACACAGAATGAGCTGACCGAGAGCGATGCAGAAATCCTGCTTGCTAACGGCGTAACGTGTATTAGTGAAGGGGCCAACATGCCCTCCACAAAAGAAGCCGTCGATCTTTTCTTAAAGGCAAAGGTTGCCTATGGGCCGGGTAAGGCCGCCAATGCTGGTGGCGTCGCTACCAGCCAGCTAGAAATGGCGCAAAACAGCAGCATGGAGCAATGGCCGCTGGAAAAGGTTGATCAGAAGCTGAAGCAGATTATGGCTAATATTCACAGGCAGTGTGCTGACACAGCCGCCGAGTTCGGTGATACGACGAATCTGGTACTAGGGGCCAATATTGCAGGTTTCAGAAAGGTCGCGGATGCCATGATTGAGCAGGGCGTCACCTGATCGTCTTTATTGTTTAAATCACTTATACTGTAAAGAGTATGCAGTCCTTCCTTTATTAAGGAAGGGCTGTTTTTTATTGGCTAAATGGATTGCTTTCCAAGGAAAGCAAATAGGCTAAGGAGAGTAGATATGAAACAACGTCCTCCTATTATTATTAACCGTCTTGATGCCGAGCGTCTCCAACGCTTGATTGATAATGCCTCTGATAAAGACATGCCTGTAGCTCAGCTACTTGATGAAGAATTGTTGCGAGGAGAAGTCTGTGATCCAGAGGATATTCCGGATGACGTGGTCAGCATGAATAGCCAGGTCCGCTTCACCGACCTCACGCGTGGGCTTAAGATGATTCGTACCCTGGTCTATCCTCATTCCATGGATAGCGTAGCGGATGGCATTTCGGTTATGGCGCCCATTGGCGCCGCACTCATCGGTCTCAGAGTCGGCGACACCATCGAATGGCCGCTTCCTAATAATACCGAAGTACGCCTGCGTATTGATGCCATTTATTGGCAACCCGAACGCGAAAAGCAATACCACAGGTAGCGGACACCACAGAGAGCTAGCTTTACAGAAAGCGTGCTGACTCAGCTAGCTCCTGAAGCTATGGATTTATAAAATTTTGCCGGTGTCGAATGCCTCTCTCAATAGTTAAAGCGTTAGCCAATCTTTAACACCGGCTTGACCGTCGTTCCATCCTTCGAATCTTGAAAGGCTTGGTTGATCTGGTCCGCCGAGTAGAACTTGACCAGTTTATCGAAGGGAAAGCGTCCCTCTTTGTAGTAAGCCACCAGTTGCGGTATGAAAACACGCGGTACCGAGTCGCCCTCAATGACACCAATCATCGACTTACCCTCAGCCATCAAGTCGTGGTGCACATCCAGCGTGACCTCCGGGGTAACACCGACAATTGCCGAGACACCCAGGGGGCGTAACGCCTGCAGCGATTGACGTACCACAAGGGGCGCACCGGTGGTCTCCACCGCGTACTCACTGCCGCCGCCGGTAATCTCGCGCACGCGATCGACCGTTTCTTCCTGCTTGCCATTAACGGTGTGAGTAGCCCCCAACTCACGAGCAAGCGCCAAACGATCATCGTTAATGTCGACTGCGATGATGCGCTGACAACCAATGATCTTAGCTGCCAGGACCGCGGAAAGCCCCACCGCACCACAGCCATACACTACTATCGAGCTACCAAACTCAGGTTTAAGACTGTTGAGCACCGTTCCCGCGCCCGTTTGTATACCGCAACCTAATGGGCCGAGCAGCGCCAGCTCTACCTCGGGATCGACCTTTACTGCGTTACGCGCACTTACCACCGCGTATGTGGCAAACGAAGATTGGCCGAAGAAAGTGGCCAACGCTTCATCATCCCGTTGCAGCCGGTGGCTGCCATCATCCATGGCGCCGCCAAAATTGAGTTCGTTAAAGGTGTCGCAGACGGTTGGATGCCCGGTCAGGCAGTGACCACACCCCCCACAATGAGCAAACGACAGCACCACATGGTCGCCAATATTCAGCCCGGTCACACCTGCACCAAGCGCCTCGACCACGCCCGCCCCTTCGTGCCCGAGCACAATAGGAAACGGTGCAATCCCCAAATCGCGTGCCACCGCATCGGTGTGACAAACGCCGGTCGCAACGATACGCACGCGTATTTCACCGCTAGCCGGATCAGCCAAGTCCACGCCTTGCCACTGAAAATCGTCGCCTTTCTTTAACGTCACCGCTGCTTGAATTTGCATGGCTATTCTCCCTTCATGCTTCCGCTCGGTTTGAACGGGAGCCGCTCAAATCAAAAAAACTTGGTCAACTGCAAGCGGAGAGTGTCACCATCGCTCTCTAGACCTTTTAGGCCACCGGCCTGCGTGTCGTACTCATGGTAATAGGCGCCTTTGAGCATCACCCCGACGGTGGGCCATAGGTAACCTGCTTCCGTACCGATAGCATGGCGCTCCGCTTTGCTGGTGGTAGGTGCGCCTTCATCGAATTCCAACTGCCAGGCGTTATAACCAACCAATCCCACTTCAAGCCCGTTGCTCAAACGATGACCGAGCCCCCACTCCACTAGCCAGCTGTCACCTGGAGTAATATCAGTATCCTCCTGTTCGGTCTTTATCTCATAACGAGACAGTGCCGAAACATTCCAACGTTTCTCCTCGTCAAAATGCCACATGCCGCCCAAGGTCAGCATGGTCGTACCATAGCCCTTGCCCACCGAAGCTGGGTTATTGGCATCGAAATTGGCGGTATCGAACCAGTGGCCGCCAGCGAAGGTGATATCCCATTGGTCGCCATGCCAACCGAGAATTAGCGGGCCGACAAATATATCGCCGATGCCGCCGTCATCAAAGCGATTCCCTCCGGCAATATCCAGATCAAACTCCACTTTCAGCATTGGGATAATTGTTTCCATGCCGTAATCGGCACCTAGAACTGTCTTGTCCGTCATCCAGATGAAGCGGTGAGCTAGTGCGTTGACCGTGCCACTATTGTTACCCGGCACGGCTGAGCCTGATCCATCGCTGAAATTGTCGACATCGTAATGAACTAGGTAGCCTCGATAATAAAGCCCCTGAGGCGGTGCCGCCGCTGCGCTCAAACCTTCGATACCGAGTGAGTAGTGGCCGTTGACGGCAAGAGCAGACGGCGCGGCGGCACTAGCACTCTGTGCCACCAAGAAAAGGGAGGCCATTTTTTTCATGGTTTTTGTCTCTTTTACCAATCCATTGACTGCCCGCTGTTAGCGAGCAGTCAGTCACAATAAGGAAAGAAAGGAAATTAACCCAGATTCTTAGAAGGGATAGTGTCGCGGCGTTTGCTGCACGCTGATCCAGTGATCAGTGGTAAATTCCTCAATCGCCCAGTCGCCGTTAAAGCGGCCAAGGCCGGAGTTTTTCTCACCACCGAAAGGCACATGGGCCTCGTCGTTAACCGTCATGTCATTGACGTGCGTCATGCCAGCCTTGATGCCCTTGGCAAAGCGCATACCCCGCTCAATATCGCCACTGAAAACGCTACTGGAGAGGCCATACTCGGTGCCGTTGGCGAGTTCTAGCGCGTGGTCTTCGTCGCGAGCTTTCTGTATGCCGACCAACGGGCCGAAGATCTCTTCGCGACTGATCTCCATATCGGGAGTGACGTCACCGAACACATGCGGCGGCACTATCTGGCCGTTAATCTCGCCCTCTACCAGCACGCGGGCACCTTCATGCTTGGCGGTAGCAATCTTCTCTTCGAGCCCTTCACGTTGTTTGGTATTAATAACCGGTCCAATGACGGTGGACATATCGTTGGGATCGCCTACCTGCAGCCCGTTCACTTTGGCGACAAAGCGTTCCACAAAGTCATCATAAATACTTTCATCGACGATAATGCGGTTGACCGCCATGCAGATCTGCCCCTGATGAAGGAATTTGCCCATCGCCGCGGCATTAACCGCCTGCTCAATATCCGCGTCATCCAGCACGACGAAGGGACTATTGCCACCCAGCTCCAGCGCTACCTTCTTGATATGTTCACCGCCGCTGGCGATGCGTCCGATACCGCGGCCCACCGGTGTCGAGCCCGTGAAGGAGATCATCCGCGGCACGCGATGCTCGACAAACGCATCACCGATTTCACTGCCAGCACCGACGACCACACTGAGAAGCCCTGCGGGCAGGCCTGCTTCCTCGAAGATTTTAGCGAGCAGTAATCCACCGGTAACCGGCGTATCGCTGGCGGGCTTAACGACGACTGCATTACCCAGCGCCAGCGCGGGGGCGATGGAGCGCTGAGAAAGATGCAACGGAAAGTTCCATGGGCTAATCACTCCCACTACACCCAGAGGCTTGCGATAGACGCGGTTTTCTTTACCCGGCACGTTGGAGTCCATCGTCATACCATGGACACGCCCAGGCATACTGGCGGCTTCTTGGGTGATACCCCGCGCCGCGCCCCACTCAACGTTAGCTTTTAGCCGGGTGCTGCCCGACTCACCAATCAGCCAGTCGATGATTTCTTCCTTGCGCGCATCAAATATCTCGACCACCCGATGCATTAACCCAGCGCGCTCGGCCGGTGGCGTTGCCGCCCACTCAGCCTGGGCTTTTTCCGCCTGCGTAAACGCAGCGTCTAAATCATCACGGTTGGCGAGGCGCGTTGTCAGCAGCGTGCTGCCGTCGTAAGGGTTGCTGACGTCAACGGTGCGCTCGCTGCTGCCCTCGCGCCATTCACCGGCGATGGGCTGAAGATGAAAATCGCTGTAGTGTTCGGTCATTTCGATTCCTCCAATGGCCATGTATCACAAATACTAATACTAGATACTATGGCCAAGATATTAGGTGACAGGTTTCACTCGTAGATATCGAGATCACTTGCCAGTTTAAAGTTTCCGTCGTAATAGCCGGCCATCTCGTCATGAAGCTGCTCGTCAGTCTGACCAAAGAGTAGCGGATGGGTCATTACCAACAACTCAGGCGCTATCTTGTTACCAATGTCAGCCAATTGCTGAGTGCTAGTGTGAGCGTGATACATATAATCTTGCCAATCCTGCGCCATCTGCCCGACGCCAGCCTTACTCATCACCTCGTGAATCAGGATATCGGCCCCCTCGAAGTGCTCATAGAGTGCTTCGTCGTGACGCGTATCGCCGCTGATTACCACGGTCTTGTCCGGCGTTTCGACGCGATAACCAAAGGACATCCCTTCGGCCCAACTGCCGTGAGGAACGCGGAAAGCCGTCACCGTAGCCTTGTCGTCCTCATGCACCACTTGGTTATCGCTGATTTCGGTCACATCAACCGTGAAGCCAAGCTCGTTGGCCGGCTGTGTACCGTACAAGCGATGATCAATGTCACTCTGGTAGGCTTCGATAATATTGCTGGCCATTTCATTGAGGCCTCGGGGACCAACCATCTTCAGCGGTTCACTGCGTCCCATGATCCAAGGGCGCAACATCAGTTCCGGTAGACCAAGAACGTGGTCAGAATCAAGGTGGGTAATAAACACCTTGTTCATCTCTCCATAAACAGAATCGTTACTGAAGTAAATGTCTTCCGGCATAAAGGATTTGCCAGAAAGAGCATCAAAACCCTTGACGAAGCCAGGGCCTGCATCAAAAAGATACATCTGCTTATCCACTACAATCAGTATGGCCTGCCCAGCCCGGTCATGCTTCAGGACGGGGGTTCCCGTCCCCATCATGACCACGGTGGTACGGGGCTGGGGCGATACGTCATTACTACTATCACCCATACTGTCATCAGCCATGCCTGGCAGGCTGAAGGAAGCAGCCAGTAAGGCAACTACAAAACAATTCCTATAACGCTTAACCATAAATAGCTCCATCTTATTGTTTTAACTGTTTACGAGGCGTCTCAGGGCCGCATCAATGGTCATAAGAACTACTGATGCGGCGCCACTGAGACGCTTTAGTTGCTGGGGATTACTGACGAATACCCGACTTGCCAGGCGATAAAATACCGTTGGGATCGAGCGCATTCTTGAGTGCGGTATGTACATTGCGCAGCGGTTCACCGAACGTACCGGCTACTTGCTCCATGAACTCAGTATTGGTGCGGTAGAGGCCATAGCCCCGCTTGGCGAATTCGTCGATCAACTCCGCAAAACAGTCGTGGGCACGTTGCGTCTCCTCTGGATCTTCACGGTTATAGAGGAGATCGATGACGTGGTGCATATCCCGCCAGCCGACGATGTATTCGGCGACGTAGTCAAAGCCATACTTGCCAAGAATTTGCTGGGCTAGTTCGGTCTGATCCTTGGTCTCGCTGCCCTTGGCCTGAGATACCGGGGCAAACCACATAGAACCGCCGCCCCCACGCCAGTTATAAAGACCAAACTCCTGCAGGTTCATGTCGCCTTTCATCAACGCTGCGCGGTACTCGAAGCCACCGCCACGCTGCTCGGCTTCTTCGCCGTACATAATCTTAGCTTTGCCACTAGCCCCGAAGGCCTGCTCGACGATCTTCCAGTTGATCTCGATCTGCTCGGGCGTGCCGTAAAGTGCCGCGTAGACGTTCCACTCGCCGATGCCTTCATCCTGCTTAATGCGCTCAATGGCCTCTCGCGGGATGGAGTCTTTACCATCGTAGTAGGTTTTACGCACCACGTGGGTACCGGCATCCCACAGGGTATGCACGATGACCACGGCATTGGGAATGATCTGCGAGATACGCAGCGGACGCAGCACATCAACGATCTCGGCGATATCTTCCGGGTCTTGATACTGGATCAAAAAGGGTCGATACGCCGGCGGCTCGGGCATCAGCCATAGCCCCATTTTGGTCACGACGCCATAGTTGGATTGGGTGAACAAGCCATCGATATAGGGGCCATAGCCCCATTTAAACACCTGCCATGAACTGGAGTTTTCAATACCACCCATGCCGGTGCGAATCATCTCGCCATTGGCCAGCACCACTTCCATGCCGCACTGAAACATAAAGTGTTCGCCGTAAGGCGTGTAACCCACACCACGATCCAGCGTGTTGCCTACAGGCCCGGCAATGGCAGACGGCGCGGGCGGGTCCAACCACAGCTTATAGCCCTTCTCCTGGATATAGTCGTAGAGCTGCTGATAGGTAACGCCGGGTTCGATCAGTGCGGTACACACTTCCGGATCAACGTTGATAATTCGGTTCATGCGGTGCAGATCAAGAATTACCTGCCCCGTCTCGCCGGGGGCAGCCGACCCATAGCCAAGGTTTTTACCCGTCGAAATAGTCCAAATCGGCACTTTATACTCGTTGCAGATACGTACAAGTTCCTGCACCTGTTCGGCGTTATTGGGCAATAACGCTGCCGAGGGAATATAGTCGGCGTCCTCACCGGCCATCATGAACTTGGTATAGGGCGCTAGCTGTTCGCTCTCAGTCAAAACGCTCTCGCTTCCAATCGTGTCGCGAAAAAGACTTAGCGCGGCATCGAAATCAGCTTCCGCAACGCCTTTAGGCAGAATACGCTGTGTAGTACTCATAAACGTGTCTCTCGATTATTGTGATATAGCTTCAGAGTTGGACCAGGAAGCTCAGCTCACGAATATTGGCTGCCGTTGCCGCGCGAGGGAGCTCTTTAGCATGACGACCGCGACCGGGAGTCGACACCAAGCGACCATATTCACGCCCGAGGGACGCTTGCCAACTTCCTGTTTCAACTGTCATTAAATCGATGATAGGGCCACGATGGCTTAGCAACTGATGCCGGTCTGCCTCATGGCGCCCTAGCGCAAGAATCCGACCACGCCCGGCAAGTAGGCTCGTCAGCAGCACGATTCCCGACTCATCCGTAAAGCCAGCTGCCAGCGTTCCGCTAGGCAAGGCACTCAGCGCGAGCGGGTTAAAATGCCCTTCATAGCGTGGTAATAAGCCTTGCTGGCGGAGCCCAAGTCCTAGCTCGGTGGTCGATTTATCACTGCCATAAAGGGTGATTGGGCCTTGCTGTGGTGCACTTGCTGGATTCGAGGCGAGCGCACTGCCAAGCGAGAGCGGAGCAGTGGCGCCAAGTAAGAAGCTGTTTTTGAGTAATGCTCGGCGTGTTAGCTTCATGGCATTACTCCTCACCAACGGCGGCATTTGCCAGTTCACCACGCAATAAAGCGTCAATCAGTCCCTCAAGTTCGGCATCACTGATTTTGGCTTCTCGGAATGAAGGCATCGCAGCACGGCCCTGCCTAACCGTGTTACGAATATGATTACCCCGCACCTCCCAGGCACCTTCAGGAAAAGGCATGGTAATCATGGGCCCAACTGCTTTATCCAGGTTGTGACAATGAGAGCAAACCTGTCGATACACCTCGGCAGGTTCTCGCTCCTCGGCAGCCGTTGCCAAGCTAGCGGTTGCCATTGGCAGCAATAGACCACTTACAATTGCTAGGCGCTTAACAGCGGTACATGAAAGGAGCCGAAACGGCAGGCGGTTTGTGCCGTTGCTATTCACGGCATACCTATCGGTTGTTATGTTGTACATATCAGCATCATCCGTTATTTCGACAGGGGCATGTCATTAGCAAGGGACTCAGCACAACCATTGAAAGGTAATACTTTAGTATAAATAAATGGCTTATCGCTGGCCTTCTAGCAACTACCTTTCAAAAAACATGCCGATATTAGAAATAGGACGGCTATCAAGGGATTAGCTAACCTGCACGATCTTTAAGTCCGCCTTGCGAACCTCTGTTCGTAAATAGCGTTTAACCATTTGATTAACACTTCATCAAATCATCAACCTCCGTTCACTTCTTTGTAGCTGTTGTGCTTTTCTAAGGCTGCAAACCAAGTGATACTCTTTTGCCACTACCTCCCTTCGTTACCAACCTCAACGTGAGTCGGCATGTTTATCTCATCTTCTGACTACCCGAATGCTCGCGACTTAATGGACGCGCTACGCTTTCTTCCCGAAGAGGGCCAAATATGGTTAGGCGAGCAGCGCATGCTGCTGATGCCGCTTGCTGCGTCGGCGTTCTTTCGCAACGAGTTAATTACGACGTTGGGTATGGAGCGCGCCCGGGGCATCTTTATGCGCCTGGGATATTACTCAGGACTGATGGATGCCGAGCTTGGCGCGTCATTGAGGGGGGAGCGTTTAGGGTTGGAGGAGAGCTTTCTCGCCGGGCCACAGATACATGCGCTGCAAGGGCATGTGCAGGCAGTGCCGATCAGCCTGGAGATAAATCTCGAACAGGATCGTTTTTATAGCGAATTTATCTGGAAAGGCTCGTTTGAAGTCGACGTATGGCGTTCCCGTGGACCGCAGCGCGAACCGGCATGTTGGACGCTGCTGGGTTATGCATCAGGCTACGCCACCCAGCTTTTGGGACGCGAGGTACAATACAGAGAAGTGAGTTGCCGCGCCTGTGGTGACGACAACTGCCGAATTATTGGCAAGCTGGCCGAAGAGTGGCCCGACCATGCCGCCTTTGCTGAATTGCTACGCGAGGCCCCGCTAATTGACGAGCTTTACGAGCTTCAGGCACGCATTGCCACACTGGAAAGCGACCTTGCCCGCACTCGTGACCAGGAAACCTGGGGGCCAATTGGCTCAACGCCAGCCTTTCGCGAGATGCTCTCTATGCTCGATAGCGCGGCGCCCTCAGAGGTCCCCGTCTTACTACTGGGTGAAACCGGTACGGGTAAAGAGATTCTTGCACGGCGTCTGCATGATCATAGCCTTCGTGCCAGCGGGCCGTTTATAGCAGTGAACTGCGCGGCCATACCGCCTGAGCTCATAGAATCGGAACTATTTGGTGTCGAAAAAGGTGCCTATACCGGTGCGGTTCAGTCGCGTATGGGACGTTTTGAGCGCGCCGACGGGGGCACCCTGTTTCTGGATGAGCTTTCTGAGCTTTCACCACGAGCGCAGGCAGCACTTTTGCGTGCGCTACAGGAAGGCCAGATCGAACGCGTCGGCGGAGAGAGCGTCAAAGAGGTCAACGTGCGCATCGTTGCCGCTACCCATACTGACCTAGTAACACGTGTTGAACAGGGTAGTTTTCGCCAAGATCTGTTTTACCGCCTTAATGCCTTTACGTTAAGCGTGCCACCCTTGTGTCAGCGCCTCGACGACATCGTGCCATTGGCGGAACACTTTCTCAGCCACTTTGAAAATCACTATCAACGCCGCACACTCGGCTTTTCCGATCAGGCTCGTTCAGCCATGCACCAGTACCGCTGGCCAGGAAACGTACGCGAACTTAAGAACTGCGTCGAACGTGGTGTCATTCTTACCGATGATAACAAACACCTTACTGAAAAAGCGTTATTTGGCGATTATCGCGTCCCTACCCTGGAGCGCGAGAAAGCTCAGGGCCTGGATAACACGGGCATGCTCATGTCATTACCCAATGAGAGCTCAAACCACGCCTCTCCACGCCAGCGTATTCAGCCACTACTAGACGCTGGCATGTCCTTGGAAGAAGTCGAAATAGCGCTCATTCAAGCCGCCAATATTGATAGCGGCGGGAATATAACGGCGGCAGCGAAACGCCTTGGAATGACACGCGCAGCCTACGCCTACCGTCTAAAAAAACTTGGCCAGTGAATAAGGCCTGGAGGCGTCTACGAAACCCGGCGCGATTCAGACCGCTAAGCCACTTCATTTACAAAATGAAGATAGAGAGGATCAAATTCACCCGACAATTTCAACGCTTCCCAATCAGGTATTGATACAGATGATCTTTCGACTTTTATTAACCCATCTGCACGAAGCTCTTGGAGCACTCTATTCATGTGAACTGGGGTCATTCCCGTCGCATCAGCCAGCTCGGCTTGACTCGCTGGGATTATAAATCGGTTGTTTCTAACTAAACCCACTGCATTTAAACGAACCTTGAGCTCACAAATAAGATGAGCGATGCGGGTATAGCTTTTACGGCGGCCATTATTCACAATCCATTCACGGTAAATAGCTGATTGTGAGAGTGTCTCGCGCCAAAATGCAGTGGCCAAACGGGGGTATTGTTCGCATATACGGCGAGCGTCTTCGTGCTGGACAAACCCCAACTTACAAGCGCTAAGGGTAGCGATATTAATATCCAGAAACGGAAGGTGCAGGCTTTGCAAATCAGGCATATCGCCAGGAATATGAATGGCTAATATCTGACGATTTCCGTCAATTGTTTCCTTATAGACACATGCAAATCCCTCTAGCACCATGAAGCACTGCGTTGGGTGATCACCCATATTCACAATGTCTTGGTATGCTTTCATGTCCACTATTTTGATGGGCAGGTGTTTAATAGCCTGTCGCTCCTCGTCGGAGAGAGCCACAATGCTTTCAATTTTACGGATCATCATGTCGTTAGGGATAGATAGAGCTTGGATCATATTGAGTCTATGTGCCTTGTAAGAGAAGCTGAAAGGAGTAAACGATTCGGTCAAGTGTCGCCGCTAAGACAATTATTTAATTACAAAAAATGTTGTTATTTTAATAGAAAAAGGGTGCCTTCTTCATCGCCCTCTAAAGCATGTTCTCAAAAAAAACCTTTCAGGTGAAGCGCTCGATATACATACAGTAAATATGCAGCCACCCGAGGGCGACGTCCCCCCCTGACTGAGTTGTGGGCACGTAATGAGAAGCTGATGGCCACGATGGTCAAGCTTATGTATGAATATGGTAAGAATACGGCGCGGCTTAGGGATGCCAATGAAGGTCTATACCTGGCAATTGCGTTGTAAGCGCCCACGGTTAGATAAACAACAAAGTGGGATGGGCTGGCGATTGCAAAACCATAGAGGCGCTGTTTTATCACCCTGGGTCTATCTATATAGCAACTGGTCTGCTTGAGTTGAGCCATACTCTGACTGCAAACTGTGGAGAATCAGGACCTGAAGGTTTCGGCTGACATCTCTTTTACAACCTGAAATACAGGCAAGTTGGTTGGGCAGAAGGCACCTTTGCGTCTTAAATATAATTGGCCGGCTCGTAGTCATCTACAGATTGCCCAAAACACGAGCCCTCGCCCTCCTCAACTTAGCCATTGATAGTAAATTACGAGGCTGCAACCTCGTCAATTATCGAGTACGAGATATAGCACATAGTGCGGGCATATCCCCACGAGCCTTCGTAAATGCAGCCAAAAACGTATCGATCTGTCCAGTTCGAAATAACCGAGCAAACCCGTATCGCAATTGGAGACTGGATACCGCTAGCTCAACCCAGAAGCGAAGACTTCATGCTTCATCGCCGTATTGATGGTGTAAAACATCTCGTCACACGCCAATATGCCCCGTGTCGTGAAGCCTGCGGCAACAAAAAAAGTTTAGATGCGTCAATTTATGGCACGCACAATATACGCCGCAGTAAAGTGTCGCTGATATAAAGCCTCACGAAAAATTTAAGGGGCTATGCAGCTGCTCCTCCAGGGTCACACGAAGCTGGAAAGCACGGTCAGATATCTAGGGAAAGAGATAGATGACGCGTTGGAAATGGCAGAACAGATAGAAGTTGGATGAGGATGAACGATGGACTATTTCGGGCCGTCGTTACCCGGCCAAAAGCAGCTAATTACTTCTATCTGATAAAACGGTGCCTTTATAGATGGAAACCTTACGCTGATATGCAAATTGACCGCTCAGGCACCCTCCAAAATTCTTGTATACGATCAAACGGTGTCGACATAGCCCCGAGAAATTCAAAGAATTCCTAGGGCAATGTGCCCTGGTAAATTTTCATTAGAACTATCATATCATTACTATCTATTATGGCCTTTGGTAAAGCACCCTGCTAGAATGAAAACAGCTTAATTGATGTGTGAAGCAATCGGGGAAGGGTACAGTTAGTGCAGACTTCAGATCAGAAAACGCCGTTATGCTCAAGAAAAATAAGGTTTTTCTTCAATATCGGACGACTGAAGGCTGTTTAGCGATTACAAAAACGGCTAGTACAAAAATTGTAAGCGTATTTCATTATAAAACTAGCACCCATATCAAGAAAAAAAGCCAAGCAATGGCCTACTGCTTACTAGGCCATGGCCGAAAAAATAAGAGAATCATTATGTCCGAGCACTTCCAGGCACCGACCGTTAGCACCAATTTGGCTAGTACTATCTCGCCAGCGTTTTTCGACTTACCGCCCGCGTTGACGCAACGACTGAAGGATTGCAACACATTGCCTTCAATACCTGGCGCGGTCTTGGAAGTGCTCAGAATAGCCCGAGATCCGGACGCCTCGTTGAGCGACTACGCCAATGCTATAGAGCGTGACCCCGCCCTTACCGTGCGCTTTTTATCTCTTGCCAATAGTGCCCTGTACCGGGGAACCAAGAAAAAAGTCACGATTTGCCGGGAAGCTGTCATCCGGCTTGGTACTGACGCAACCATTGCCGCCGTATTGAGCTTTAGCTTGATTGGAGGTAAACAGAGCACTGCCACTTATACATATATATGGCAGCGAGCCCTAATCGCAACACTCAGCATACAATGTCTCAGCGAACATTTTCTGTGTCAGTCACAAACAAGGCAGCTCTTTACCGCTGCGCTGTTGCAGGATATCGGGATAATGGCGCTGCATGAAATCGCACCTCCTTATGCAGAAATGCTGGAGATATATCTACACGATCACAATGCACTTTGCGCTCAGGAAAAAGCACTCTTTGGTTGCGATCATGCCGCCATTGGTGCCTGGCTTTTGAAGAGTTTGGGGATACCTGAGAATCTCGCCATCTTGGTCGCTCAAAGCCATGACGGCAATGAGACTATTAAAACTCCCCTACTGTGCCTGCAACTTTCGGGGAGTATTGCCGACGCTTGGCTTTCACCCACTCCGCAAAAGTGTTTTAGAGAATTAGTAACGCACCATCCAGCATTAGAACCCAAGCTATTAGCCATTCTTCTGGATCATTTGCAAACGCAGCTACCGCCTATAGCACAGCTGTTCAACCTCATCATGCCCCCTATGCTCAACAGTGAGGTACTGCTGGCAGAAGCCAAACAACTGTTGCACGAGCGAAATCAGCAGCTTCAGTTACTACTGAAACGTGAGCAGGAAAAAAGCATTGCCCTGCAGGAGCAAAATACCCTCCTTGATCACCAGAGCCGGACAGATCCACTCACCGGTATCGCCAATCGCGCATATTTAGAAAAGCAACTGGCACTTTTTTTCGAGCAAGCCACCTCTGGCCAAGAAACGCTAAGCGTAATCTTTATTGATCTGGATCACTTCAAACAACTTAATGATACTTATGGACACCAAGTAGGCGACGATGTTCTGAGACAGTTCGCCAGACTCCTTTCCAGCTTAGTAGCCGAGAAAAAGCGTTTAGCGGTCAATCTACAGGATATTATGGTGGGTCGTTACGGAGGCGAAGAGTTCCTGGTATTGCTTTCGCAACAGTCACCCGAGCAAGCTGAACATCTAGCCAAACAGTTGAACCACGCTTTGCTAACTACCACGATGATCGAAATATCGGGCCAACCTCTTAAGGTGAGTGCCTCGATCGGTATTGCCAGCATGAGTGACGCTATCTTTCGGACACCTCTTGAACTTATTGAAGCCGCCGACCGCAGCATGTATCTGGCGAAGCGCAGCGGCCGTGCCTGCACCATACTTTTTAATGATAGCCGATGATTCATTTACAGGTGAGCCGCAGGCTTATTGAAAGCACTTAGGAGTCCGCTGGGAGTTTCTTCACGCCCAAGAATCTGACGACCAATTTTTCTCTTAAAGATTGATGTAATCATATTTTATTTTATAAACAATAGCTTATATCGATATTTTATCGCCGCCTGGGCTTTTGACTACCGGGAGTAGATTAAAAAAATCCATCGGCTTATTCTCATTCAGGTAATCTTCACGTTGTTATCCCAAATGTCTATTAATCTGGAGCTAGTTCATTTCGCCTAGCCGAGCAAATTATTCGATTAGAATTTACATCTTTTCTGGATTAAATTTTTTCATCCTATATAATGAATGAAACAAAATAAAATAGGTGCTATATGGGTGGGGAGGCTTACAGCAATGACATTACACGGATTCGCCAACTCAACGAGATTGGCATTGCTCTTTCCTCAGAGCACAATCACGATGCTTTGCTAGAGAACCTCCTAACTAGCGCAAGGGAATTAACCCAAGCAGACGCTGGCACGCTCTACACTTTTGATGCTTCAAAACAGCAGCTCTCTTTTGCCATCGTACAAAACGATACTTTGAACCTACGCCTTGGGGGACTTAGCGAACCAGTAGGCGAACAGTTTCCCCTCATTGATTTATATCAAGCTGATGGCTTACCCAATCACCACCTAGTAGTAGCCTATACCGTTTTAAACGACTGTACCGTCAATATTGAAGACGCTTACACCGCAGAAGGCTTCGATTTCGCTGGTACACGTAAAATCGACCAAGCCACTGGTTATCGGTCGAGGGCTTTTCTCACCGTACCGATGCACAACCACCAGGGCGATACAGTAGCGGTTTTGCAACTTTTGAATAAACGTACCGCAAGCGGTATTGACGGTACTTTTAGCTCTGCTGATCAGCATATTGCAGAGTCGCTTGCTTCGCAGGCCGCCGTAGCCATCACTAATCATCGGCTAGTTGACGAAATGCAGGCTCTCTTCGACAGCTTTGTCCGCGTTATCGCCACCGCTATTGATGCTAAATCTGCTCATACCGGCGCTCATTGCCGCCGTGTACCCGATGCGACTTTGCTGCTCGCCGAAGCGGCACATCGTTCAAAACACCCTGAAGTAGCTAGCTTTACCTTAACTGACGCCGACCGATACGAAATCAAAACTGCTGCCTGGCTACACGACTGCGGAAAAGTCGTCATACCGCACCATGTCATGGAAAAGTCGACCAAGCTTGAAGGACTGTTTGACCGCCTTCCTACCGTTGAAGCCCGCTTTGCGGCAAAGCAGCAAGCGCTTAACGCGGCACAGCTGCGTGCTGAGCTCGATGCTTATCGCAACGGTCAGCTGTTTACTGAAGCAGAACGCGAAGTCTTCGCAAACAAACAGTCAACACTTCGGGAACATCTCACTTTGATACGTCGTTCGAATACGGACGGTGAGTACCTTGATGATCAAGATATCGAGCAGCTCCAGGCGATTGCGCAAGGTACCTGGGAAGATATAGATGGCCATCGACAGCCTCTATTAACTGAAGACGAGCTAGAAAACCTTTGCATCCGTCACGGCACACTGAATCAAGAAGAGCGGAAAATCATCGAAGGGCACGTAATCGCTACGCTCGACATGCTGGCTGAGTTGCCTTTCCCGAAGCATTTGAAGCGTGTTCCCGAGTATGCAGGAGGGCATCACGAGAGAATGGACGGATCCGGCTACCCTAACGGGTTGACTCGCGAACAGCTTTCTTTACCAGCGAGAATGTTGGGAATTGCCGATGTTTTTGAAGCGCTTACAGCGCCGGACCGGCCTTATAAAACACCGATGAAGCTTTCTCAAGCCCTGAACATTATGGGGCGCATGGTGGAGGATCATCACCTTGATCCAGCTTTATTCGCTGTGTTTATCGAAGAAGGTGTGTACCTGGATTATGCACGCCAATACTTACAGGAGTACCAAATAGACGCTGTTGATACCAGCTCGCTACCAGGGTTGCGCACTGCGTAATCTGCCTACGTCTACGACTTACCTTTCCAAAGATACTAATAATACCATGCAGATAACTTCACTCGGCGCAAGCGGCGGGCTAGAGCCACAACAAGGCACCAGTGCTTTCCATTTGCCGCCTTATACGCTTATTGATGCAGGTACAGGCGCTCAAAGACTCAGTATCGCAGAGCTAACGTCACTGAACAGCGTACTGGTGACCCATGCCCATCTTGATCATATCGCTAGCCTACCCCTTCTAATCGACATGCAGTTTGACGCGCTGGCCGAGCAAGAGCGATCCCTAAACGTCTACGCACTTCCGGAAGTGTTGGAAACACTTAAGCGGCATATATTCAACGAACATATTTGGCCTGATTTCACTCAGCTTCCTTCAGCTGACTCCCCCGTGCTCCAATTTGTTCCCATCACCTTGTGGGAGTCGTTTACGTTACCCGGAGAAGCGAACATACCGTTACAAGTGACCCCGTTTCCCGTTTCTCATGGAGTCCCCACCTGCGGCTACTGTATTAACGATGGTAGCAAACAGGTCGCCATTTGCGGCGATACCGGCCTAAACGAAAACACGATTACAGCGCTTAACCGTCTAGGGCCACTAAATCGCTTGGCCATCGAATGTGCCTACAGTAACCACTTTGATGCGCTAGCAAAAATTAGCAATCACTTAACGCCGCATCGTCTTGCCACGCTCCTTGATGCCCTGGACACGCTCCCGGAAGAGCTATGGATCACACACTTAAAGCCTAAACAGCGGGAACGCATTGCCAGTGAGCTTTGTCAGCAGCTCCCCTCTCACTTGAACTGGATCCTGCCTTCATGAGGCAGTTCAAGCTCAACTTAGTTCAGTGCCTTTTTGGTGCTCTGTTTAGCGTGGCGATGAGTTCACCCGCAAGGGCTTACCAAGCAGAACTCGCTAGCGCAAAAGGCTTGTTGGCCCATGGCGAGAGTTTGTCCGCCTACTCACAGTTGCAAGCCATAGAGCTCGAACACAGCGGTAAACCGGAGTTCGATTACTGGCTGGGGGTCACTGCCCTCCGCGCGGGAGAGCCCAGTCATGCGTTAATGGCATTAGAAAGGGCGATTTTACGTCAACCCAACCATGCTGGTGCCCGCATGGAGCGTGTGGCGGCCCTAGTACAGCTCGACCAAACAGGTGCCGCCGAACGTGAAATTGAGCAGTTGCGAGCCCTTTCACCTCCATCCGATGCCCAAGCCGCCATTGCCCGATTTCAAGCCGTAATAGAGCAGCGCCAGCAAGCCAAGAATGGCCCGCAGCATCAAGGCCTTTTAGGTGTGGATATCGGCTATGACAGCAATCCGCAGCGATTTCCCAACGAAATCACTATCGACCCTCCCCCTCCTACCCCAAAAATGCTCGATATCATCAACGACTTGCTTGACTTTGGATTTAAACGCTCTCCGCCTAAAGTCTACAGTCGCGATGCCAGCACCTATCAGAGGCTCCAAGGTAGCTATCAGGGAACTCTACCTATTGATGCGCAATCCCGCTGGCGTATTAGCACAACTGGCCAAGCTCAGCGCTATACCGAAATGACGGCGCAAGATTACGACCTTACCCTGGTCCAAGCCCAATTTGGTTATCAACGCGACCTAGCATCACAGCGCACAGTTACGCTCAACGGCAGCGCGCTGCAGGGTTGGAGCGGGCCTAGCCAGAGCCGTCTGCTTACCCGCTGGGGCAGCGGCGTGGATTTACGCCATCCTATCGGATTGGACAGCGAGCTCACTTGGCAGTTCGACGCGCAGCATAACCGCTTTAGCGCCGCTAACAATAACTACGATTCGGGTCGTTTAGGCGTTCAGTTGGTCACCAACCATACCGCGCTTCGTACTCGTTTAACCGCGCAAATCGAGCATGAGTGGGCCGTTGGCATGCGCGACGGCGGTGATCTTCTGCACCTGCTGCTAGGCGCAGGTATCGACTATCCATTAAGTAATCGCCACCTGATTCGCGCCAACCTCAACCACCGAATTCGCACCTACCAAGAAGATGGTTACGCACCGTTTAACGAATTTTCAGCCACAACCCGCCGCGATCGCATTTGGCAAGCACGGCTCTCGTGGCTACATCAATTCAATACGGACTGGCTATTGGAAGCCAGTGCCGATGTTGAACGCCGACGCTCCTCAGTCAATTTCTTTGACACGCGCCGTTCCCAGACTCAGTTAGCGCTTCGCTACCTTTTCTAACGAGGATTATTATGGCCAGTTTTCGCAAACGCCCATTAGCTCGCTTTACAACGATCGGCTTGGGTAGCCTGGCGCTACTGCCGTTTCCCTCCTTCGCTGATACGCCAGCAGGGCGGATCATGTTTGTGCATGGCGATGCCACTATTGAGCGTAATGGTCAGCGCCTACCGGCTGAGCGCGGCGACGATTTTTTTGCCGGGGATACCTTTCATACCGCTCAAGCCAGTACGCTGCAACTGCGCTATAGCGACGGCGGTACCAAGGCGATTCGCCCCGATAGCTCCTATATCCTTGAGCGCTACGTGCTCGACGAGGAGACACCGGAGAACTCTGCGCAAAGTGGCGAACTTCTCCGCGGTGGCCTGCGCTCGATTACCGGCGCCATAGGCAAAAACGCGCCGCAAAACGTCACGCACAGAACCCCCGTTGCCACCATCGGGATACGTGGCACCAGCTTTCAAATCCTCCATGTACCGGAAGGGGGAACTTCCTCTCTCCCCGGTGTCGATACAGGTAGCTATTTCTATGTGGAAAGCGGCATGCTGGCCATGTCGACGAATGCAGGCGAAACCCTTATTCGCCCGGGCCAAGTCTTTTTCACGCCGTCACTCGATACCTCGCCACAGCTAGTTCCGGGCGGCATCGGCATCTTTGAGCAACTCGATGACAGCATGCCGCAGGGCGAAGACTCAACAACAGAAACGCCTCCAGACACAACAGCTACTGAGGCATCAAATAATCCCGGCACATCCTCGGCAGGTACTTTCTTTGAAAACGCTGAACTCACGTCGTTAGAAAACGGCAGCTCGGTACAAAACACGATTAGCGAAGCCCGGATAGAATCGCAGCAACCCGAACCTACACCCGAGCCAGCACCG
>NZ_DFBS01000046.1 GCF_002366715.1 Halomonas sp. UBA3074
CCCTCAAAACGTCAACAGGCCCTAGTGAGCTAGCCCCGTAATTATTGAGATCGTCATCCCAGTCGCTGAAGGTGGTGAACAGGCGAATCTCAGGACGCTGCCAAAAGCCGCCGACTTCAGGCTTGAAGGTGGGCGCAATCGTGAACTTGCTGAAGCCGCCATCAACCGCGTTGCGGCCGCTATAACCTTGGGGATCTAGATCCATCCACTGATAGCCCGCTTCGTACTGCATTTCAAAGTTTTGCGTTAGCTCATTAGCCAAACGCACGTTGATGCCCGCCCAGTTGTATTTGTCACCCTGGGCATAACGGTCTTCGCTGGTTTCAGCCAGGATAGAGGGAGCAACGCGCCACTGGGGAGCGATGTACGTGGTGCCGTATAGGGCCAAGCGGGTGGCGGTCGCGTCGTCGGTTAGCTCACCACGTGAACCAAGGCTTTTCGTTTCAGCGCCCAGGCCCTGGCCATGGAGCACGGCCGCCTTGAAGTTACCTTCGCCCATACCAAAGAAGCTATCGCCGTGATAAGCAATCATGGTGTGGAAGCCGGTATCCGCAGCCGTTTGGCCGGCACCGATATCCCGCTTGTCGTTGTCCGCCGCGGACATACCGTTGAGCATCCACTGCCAATGACCAAAATAGTTGTTAGAGGTCAGAATAAGGTTGTCGGTATCGCCTTCAAGCCCTGGGTTTTCGCGGTCCACAATCGGATAGTCGGCAAAGCTGCGGCCATAAATCGAGAGGTTGGATTTCCAGTTATCCGCCAACTGCATGTCATAGATACCGCCCCCGGTACCCGCAAGGAAGATCACATCGCTATCGAGCCAATGGATATCGAAGTTGTCACGATCAAAACGTTTACCGGCCCAAATTGAGGCGTTTTCAAACACACCGGTAAAGCTGGGGAGATCGCTGAATTCGGCAAACACCTGGCGCACGTTAAGGTCAGACTCTCCCCCAGTCCAATCATTGCTGGAAGTCGTGCCATCCGCAATCATGGTGCGATAAAGAGCTTTGGCGCCGTTATCGAACTGCATGCGGTAATTGAAAATGGCTTCCGCGTAGGTATCAGGCTCATTGCCCAAACGGCCAACCGCCCCGCCTTCACCACCCGCTGGCGTCAGATAGGGGCCCGCGTTCTCGCTTTTACCATCTTCGCCAATCAGCAGGCCTGAACGCGCGTAAACATTAAAAGAGAACCCCTCTTCGCCATCGGTATGACGTTCGACGCGAGCTAACCGCTCTTCAATCTCAGCGTCACTTTGGGGCGCGCTTTGAGACTGCTCGGCAATCTCGGCGCGTCGTTCGGCAGCATCAGCGCGTTGTTCCGCTGCTTCTATCCGCGCTTCCAACTCGGCAAAGCGTTGTTCCAGGCTCATCTGTGCGGTGGCGGTGCCACTCACTGCGAAGCTAGCAGCCGCAACGGCAATCGCTATTGGCGTTTTGAATGTCATTTTATGCATTGTTATTGGTACCTGTTGTTATTGGTTAGTGTCTTTAATCCCACGCTTTCAAACGCTTTTTTTAGCTCCCCTCTCACACTGTTTTGGCTGTGTGGTGATGGCTTTATCACTCCGTGCATCATCAAGAAGCTTTTTATCTAAATCGATTAAGATAAAATCGAAAATCTGCCCTAAGCTATTGCGTTCTGCTAAGTAACATCCGGGTATATCTTGAGCCGCTAAGCGATGACGCTAAACGATGCCCTGCCCTGAGGCGACAAAGCTAAGAGAAGATAGCCAAAACTTAATCGATTAAGCACTGTTTTAACAACCGCTATTTGCTAATTAAAGACCAATGTCTAAGGTGAGATTTCTAAGCGAGTATTCGAGCATTTTGATAGTTGTCTGTCGTACACGTCGTTTATCATCAGAGCAGCGCCGCGCACAGAGGAGGTTCGAATTATTTTGTGACCACCTTTCAGCTCAATAGCTTATTAATAATTAGCCTTCATAGGAGACATCGTGACTGATCAACGCCGGATGACACTCAAGAACCTTGCCCAGGAACTCGGCGTCTCCACAGCGACGATCTCCAATGCTTTCAACCGCCCAGACCAGCTCTCACCTGCCTTGCGTGACCGCATACTTAAAGCGTCCAAGCGACTGGGATACAGCGGGCCAGATGCTAAAGCGCGCAGCCTACGTACTGGCCGTTCTCGAATTATTGCGGTGGTGTTAACGGAGAGTCTTACCTACAGTTTGAACGACGCTGTGGTAGGCGAGTTTTTATCAGGCGTCGCTGAGGTGCTTGACGCCCATGGCCATACGTTACTGCTGGTGCCTGGACGTGGGCATGCCTCCCAACCGCCGGGCTCCGCTAATATTGCCGATGGCTTTATCGTGTATGGGCTAATGCCCAACCATAAGTTGTTAGACGAGCTACCTGCCCAGCGCACGCTGGTAACGGTGGATTTCGATATCGAAGGCTATCCGACTGTCCATGTTGATAACCGTGCGGCCAGTTACCAGATCGCGAAGCATGCGCTTCGCACACTCCCTAAACGTCCAGCGATCATTAACTTGCGCTTAACAAAACAAGCCTGCAACGGCCGGATGAAGCCGGAACATACGCTGCTACCCGATACGAGTACGGTGAGTCGAGCTCGACTGGAGGGATTTCATCGCGCACTTGACGAGCATGGGATTGATAATGAGCAAGTACCGCTATGGAATATAGAAGAAAACACGTTTGAGGTTTGTTCGCCCGTGATTGCTGAGATTCTGGATCAGCCTTTAGGACAACGCCCTGATCTATTGCTCTGCATGTCTGACCGCATTGCTCTGGCCGCCCTCACGTTAGCTGAGGAACGAGGCATAAAGGTACCTGAAGAACTTCGCATTACAGGCTTTGATGGCATTGCTGAAGGACAATACCGCGCACCGCGGTTAACCACGGTGCGACAGGATAGTGCAGGTAAAGGGCGGCTAGCCGCCCAGATGATCTTGGGGCGCACCCCGTTCGCCCAACAACTGCTCAAAACAGAGCTGTTGTTGGGCGATACCTGCCCTTAGGTTTTCTAACGGACTACTTTGCAGTCTTCTGCATCGCAATGGCGGTGTCCAGCATACGGTTGGAGAAGCCCCACTCGTTGTCGTACCACGCCATGATTTTCACCAGACGACCATTCACGCGGGTGTGGTTGGCGTCAAAGGTGGAGGAGTTGGCATCGTGGTTGAAATCGATAGAGACCAGCGGCTCGGCGTTAACCGCCAGTACCGGTGAGTTAGCCGCCGCTTTCTCGACGATAGCGTTGATTTCTTCTTTGGTGGTGTCACGACTCGCGGTGAAAGTGAGGTCCACCAGCGACACATTGATCACCGGCACACGAACCGCCAGGCCATCGAACTTACCGGCCAGTTCGGGCAACACCAAGCCTACCGCCGCCGCTGCCCCGGTTTTGGTCGGGATCATCGAATGGGTTGCACTACGGGCACGATATGGGTCGGAGTGGTAGACATCCGATAGGTTCTGGTCATTGGTGTAAGCATGTACCGTGGTCATCAGACCGTTTTCGATACCCACCGCATCATTCAAGGCTTTCGCTACCGGTGCCAAACAGTTCGTGGTGCAGGAAGCATTCGACACCACCGTGTGTTCGGCCGTCAGAATATCGTCATTGACCCCGTAAACGATGGTGGCATCGGCATCCGGGCTGGGCGCAGAGATGAGTACCCGTTTGGCACCCGCCGCTATGTGTTTAGCAGCTGCATCGCGCTTGGTAAATAGCCCTGTGCACTCCATCACCAAGTCGATATCCATGGTTGCCCACGGTAACTGGGCAGGGTCGCGCTCCGAGGAGATCGCAATACGGTCACCATCCACGGTGATGCTCTCAGCATCGTGCTCGACCTTGAAAGGAAAGTGCCCATGCACGGTGTCGTGACGCAGCAGGTGAGAGTTCAGCGCGGGATCGCCCAGGTCGTTAATAGCGACGACCTGAACACGATCACGGTAGCTGTTTTCATAAAGGGCGCGTAGTACGTTGCGGCCGATACGGCCAAATCCGTTAATCGCAACTCTTATTGTCATGATAGCTCCTCAATCAACCAATGGTAGCAAGTGGCGTATTTTGTAAAATATTTACTAAAAATACGTATTTAAGCGTCAAGAGGCTGATAATTAGTCTTACAATCGCCCCAAAAGGCTTTCAAATATCCAATATGTAGTAAAATTACTATATAAACGCTATCGTAGTCCAATATTTAATCACCAACAACACCCCGCCAAGGAGCGTGTCACCGTGACGAAAGCGACCTCGAAGACAGCAGACCAAGCCTTCACTTCTCCCCTTTCTCCTTCTGAATCCGGTGCTCATGTGCCCTTGAGGCGCACTAAAATCGTTGCCACGCTCGGCCCTGCTAGCGACCGCCCCGGCGTGCTCGAAGCAATGCTCAAAGCAGGCGTCGATGTGGTGCGGCTAAACTTCTCGCATGGCTCAGCCGACGATCATCGTCGGCGACTGAACGACGTGCGGGAAATCGCCGCTCGCCTTGGGCGTAGTGTCGCGGCGCTGGGCGATCTACAGGGCCCTAAAATTCGTATTGCGCGCTTTGTTGAAGGCGCCGTCAAGCTTGAGGTGGGCCAGACCTTCGTTCTGGACATGACGCTCGACACGCACAGCGGCACCGCCGAGCGGGTGGGCTGCGACTATAAGACCCTGCCCCAAGATGTGGCTCCGGGCGATCGCCTGCTGCTTGACGATGGTCGGCTAGTGCTAGACGTGACTCAAGTGGTCGGCCAGGAAGTGCATACGCGAGTGCATGTAGGCGGCAAACTTTCCAACAACAAAGGGATAAACAAGCAGGGCGGCGGCCTTTCTGCCCCCGCCCTCACCGATAAAGACCGGGAAGACCTAAAAACCGCCATTGAGATTGGCGTAGACTATCTGGCTGTTTCTTTCCCCCGTAACGCCGCCGATATGCAGGAAGCCCGCGAGCTGCTTGGGGCGGCTGGCAAAGAGATCGGCTTGGTCGCTAAACTCGAGCGCGCCGAAGCGGTAGCCGATGACGCCACGCTGGATGCCATTATCGAAGCGTCAGAAGCGGTGATGGTGGCGCGGGGAGATCTCGGCGTCGAGATTGGTGACGCTGCGCTCATCGGCACCCAGAAACGCATTATCAAGCATGCCCGCTCCCTGAACCGTGCGGTGATCACCGCCACCCAGATGATGGAGTCGATGATCGAATCGCCGCTGCCTACCCGCGCCGAAGTCTTCGACGTGGCCAATGCGGTGCTCGACGCGACCGATGCGGTAATGCTTTCAGCGGAAACCGCTGCGGGGGATTACCCGGTGGAAACCATCAAGGCCATGAACCGCGTCTGCCTGGGTGCCGAACGTGAGCGCCTGGCCCAGGAATCAGGCCATCGTATTCACGAAGGTTTCGAGCGTATCGATGAAACCATTGCACTGTCGGCGATGTATGCCGCCAACCACCTCTCCGGCGTCAGCGCCATTGCCTGCATGACATCGACCGGCTATACACCGCTGATCGCCTCCCGCATTCGCTCCGCGCTGCCTATCGTAGGATTGGCCCACAGCCCTATTGCCCAGCGCCGCATGGCGCTTTACCGCGGTGTTGTCTCGATACCTTTCGACACCACCGAGATGGACCCGGCCAACCTTAATCATGAAGCCTTGAAATGCCTGCAGGCGCAGGGATTCATACATCCTGGCGAGCATGTGATCCTGACGCGCGGCGATCATATGAACGCCCACGGTGGTACCAATACAATGAAAATCCTTGCTCTCGATAGCGATTAGTGGAGCAATAACCACGCGAGCTTAAAAAGAAAAAGTGACGGGCCTACAGGGCCCTCAAGGAGAGTAATGCCATGACTGACGCGCAACCGCCCCGCCAGGCCATCCGCACCCTGCAAGCGCGTAAGCGCATTGCGCTGATTGCCCACGACGGCAAGAAGAGCGAAATGCTGGAGTGGGCGACCCGCTGGCAGGGGGTACTCAGCCAGCATGAGCTGATTGGCACCGGCACCACCGCCGGGCGCTTGAAAAGCACCCTGGGGCTCAGTGTCGAAGGCTTGATGAGCGGGCCGTTGGGCGGCGACCAGCAAATTGGTGCTCGCATCGCCGAGCAGCGTCTGGATGTACTGATTTTCTTTTGGGATCCTTTCTCGCCTCAACCCCACGACCCGGATGTCAAGGCGCTGCTACGCTTAGCCGCTCTGTGGAATGTGCCGGTTGCCTGCAATGCGGCGACCGCCGACTTCCTACTTTCATCGCCCTACCTGGGCGAAAGTTACGATATGTCGATTCCGGATGCGAGTGCCTGGGCGCAGGCCAGGACGGTTTAAGCCAGCCGTTTAACGCTAAATCAGCAACAACTGAGCGCCTTGTTCAGCGGGTATGCAGATGACGATCAACCACCTGTAGCCCGCATTCATAGCGGCCCTCTAAGGCGGCCAAGGCGCAGTTCAACGTTAACGCGGCGATCCGGTCATAATCCTGCAGCGCTGAGTTGATCGGCTGGGGAAGAAAATCCAGCAGCCGGTGATCGCCAAACGTGGCCAGGCGAACGGTCTCTGGCAAGCCGCCGCGCTCCAGGAACACATCAAACACCCCTTCCAGCAGCGTATAAGACGCTGTTACCAGCGCATCGGCGCCGCCCATTTCATCTAGCAGCCGGGTGGCAAGGCGTGCTCCTTCACTACGCTCGTAACGCGTGCCGCTTAAAATAAGCGGCTCTACATCAACCCCTTTGAGCGCCGCCTGAAAACCTGCCCGCCGTTCACTACTGATCGAAAGATTTGGCATCGCCTCTAGCCACGCAACGCGCCTGGTGGCGTTGCCGATGACCGAGCGAGTCAGCGTCTCAGCTGCTTCGCAGTCATTGCTCACCACGCTGGCAAATAGCGCGGGATTCAGGCCACGGTCCATGCCCACCACGCACCAGCCCTCATCTACCAAATCGGCGTAGAAAGTGTCGTCGCTCGGCAAACAACTGGCAGTGATCAACACCTCGCAGCGCTGGGCACGCAGCGCCAGCGCGAGCGCTCGCTCGCTCTCGGCACAATCATCCGAACTGACAATCAGCAATTGATAGCCCTGCTCCCGCGCGCCGCGCTCCAGGCGTTTTGCCAGCCGGGCATAACTGATGTTTTCCAAATCTGGCACGATCAGGCCCAGCAAACGACTCGCCCCACGGCGCAACGCGGCTGCCTGCGGGTCAACGTGGTAGCGATGTTGACGCACCACTGCCATTACTTTCTCGATCGTTGCTGCGCTGATGCGGCGCTGCTCGGCCTGGCCATTAATCACGTAGCTAGCCGTCGTGCGCGAGACGCCGGCTAGCCGGGCAATATCGGCGAGTGTCATTCGGGTTCCTCTTAATGTGACCGGGCAGTTTATCAGCAAGTTAGCGCCTACCAGACCAAAGTCTAAAAGCACAAACCTTGTGTCATGAAGTGAATCGATTCAGCATAGCACTAAACCCAGATTCGATGGCAAGGATGAAACTCGCTGGCAGCCAGCTTCATTCTACTGGCATCACCGCCATCATCATTTAGCTACGATCATTTACAACGATCACTTATGTACACGCCCTGCTACCGACCCACAGCGCTCATCTGAGGTACTGAACCTTAGGTACTGAGCCTGAAGATTGAGGAGTAGCAGAGCGCGTTTACAGGAGAACTCTATGTTGACCCTCGGCCCCGATGACATTTTGCTCGACCGCCATGCGGATAGCTGGCAAACCGCGCTAGACAGTGCCGCTGAAGCGCTGGTGGACGCCGGATTGGTTGAGGCCGAGTACCGTGACGGCCTGCACGCCCGTGAAGCCCAGTCCTCGACGTACCTGGGCAACGCTATCGCGATCCCCCATGGCACGCCGGAAAGCCGCCAACATGTGAAACAAACCGGCGTGCGAGTACTGCAGTTTCCCCAGGGAATCGAGTGGCACGACGGCCAGCTAGTGTACGTCTTGGTGACGATTGCGGCTCAAAACGACGAGCACCTGGATATTTTGCGCCAGCTCACCCACGTGCTGGATCGTGAAGGCGTTGCCGAACAGTTAGCCAGTGCCAACGCCGCTGCCGATGTCGCGCGCCTGCTGTCTAAACCAGCGCTTGAGCCACGCCTGGATGCCGACACGCTGTGTGTGAGTTTTCCCGCTCAGGATCCGCAAGAGCTTGCCCTCGCCGCCGCTGCCCGCCTGCGGCAAAGCAGCTGTGTCGATAACGCTTTCATTACGGCTATCGCCACCGCTCAGCCCACGTGGTTAGGTAAAGGGCTATGGCTCGCCAGCAGTTCACAGGGCGTCAATCAGCCCGCGCTTGGGGTCGCCACACCGGCCTCATCCACGTTAGAAAGCGGCGGCCACCCAGTGCATGCGCTGTTTTGCTTGGCCGCCCATGGCGATGCCCACCGCCCGCTGTTGGATCAACTGATGGCAGTGCTGGAAAGCGGCGCGAGCGACACGTTACTCACGCGCAACAGTGATCAGTTATTAGCCCTGCTGGCGGGTGAAACCGCCTCTACCCATACCCGCCGTGTTCGGGTGCTTAATCCCCATGGCCTTCATGCCCGCCCTGCCAAGCAGTTGGTTCAGGCCGCCCGCGCCCAGCCCATGGCGATCAATGTCCGCCTGGAAGAAGGCAGCGCCACGCCGGTTTCCGCGGCCAGCTTGACCAAGGTGATCGGCCTGGGGGCACGCCGTGGCCAGTGGCTGATGCTATCCGCCGAAGGCGACAACGCCGAGCAAGCGCTCGAGAGCGTAGCGGCAACGATCGAGGCGGGATTGGGCGAGAAAGTAACGCCTTTCGATGGCGGCTTTGACGCTGCACCGCTTGCCAGCGCGACCCAACCCGCCGTTGAGCCGCTGATCGCCGATACGCCCCATACCGGGGTGGCTGCCTCACCTGGCTTGGCCATTGCTCCCGTGTTTGTGATCCGGCCGCTGCAATTTGAGTACCCACAGCACGCGACAGATACCGACCAGCAGCTCGCTCGCCTGGATCACGCCATTCAGGAAGGCGCGGCCCAACTACAAACCCTGGTGCGTAATGCCCAAGGCGGCGAAGTAGCCGATATTCTCTCGATGCATGAAGAGATGCTCGCTGACCCCGAGCTTCACCACGCGGCCACGGATGCCATTCGTGAGGGACGCTCGGCGGAAGCGGGCTGGTGGGAGGCGATCGAAACCGCCGCCCACGCCCAGGAAATGCTGGCTGACCGACTACTTGCCGAACGCGCGGCCGACCTGCGCGACGTAGGCCGCCGGGTGCTGGGCGTACTCTGCGATGTGACGCTGCCCGAACCGCCTGACCACCCCTATATTCTGGTCATGGACGACATCGGCCCTTCCGATGTGGCCCGGCTGGACACCTCTCGGGTGCGCGGCCTGCTCACCGTACGTGGTGGCGCCACGGCACACAGCGCCATTTTGGCCCGCGCGCTCGGCATTCCGGCTGTAGTAGGCGCGGGGCAAGCGGTCATGGCGCTCAATAACGCCAGTATGCTGATACTTGACGGCGATCGTGGCCGGGTAACATCGCAGCCTTCCGAAGAGCGGTTACAGCGTGCCGAGCAGCAGTTGCTCGACCACCAGCAGCGCGAAGCCGATGCCTGGGAGACCCGTTTTGAGGTTGCCCAGACCCGTGACGGCCACAGTGTCGAAGTCGCCGCCAACCTGGGCAACACCGCCCACGCCGCCGACGCGGTAGAGCGCGGCGCCGAGGGTGTTGGCCTGCTGCGTACCGAGTTCCTGTTCATGGCCCACGCCAGCGCGCCTGATTTGGACACCCAGATTGGTGAATACCGCCAAGCGGTAGAAGCGTTGGGTGAGCGCCCATTGGTCGCACGCACACTGGACGTCGGCGGCGACAAGCCGCTGCCCTACTGGCCGGTTCCTCAGGAAGATAACCCCTTTCTGGGCCTGCGCGGCATTCGCCTAGCGCTAACCCAGCCCGACGTGCTTGAGACCCAGCTGCGTGCGCTCTTGATGGCCAGTAAGGATCATCCGTTGCGCATTATGCTGCCGATGATCAAGGACATTGCCGAGTTCCGTGCCGTCAAGGTGATCTATGACCGCCTGCTGCACGAACTTCCCGCTTCCCAGCGCGCCACCGATGTACAGCTGGGCGTGATGATCGAAGTCCCTTCCAGCGCGCTATTGGCCCCCAGCCTCGCCGCCGAGGTGGACTTCTTCTCAGTGGGCACCAATGATTTGACCCAGTACACCTTGGCAATCGACCGCGGCCACCCCGAGCTTTCCGCCCAGGCTGACGGCCTTCACCCGGCGGTGCTGCGCTTGATCGAGATGACCGTAGCGGCCGCACATAGCCAAGGCAAATGGGTTGGCGTGTGCGGCGAGCTGGCATCCGACGCCGTGGCTATTCCGGTATTAGTAGGCTTGGGCGTTGATGAACTGTCGGTCAGTGCACGACAAATTCCTTTGGTCAAAGCTCGCCTGCGCGAGTTTGACTTCGCGGAAGCTCAGGCAAGCGCCCAGCTTGCCCTGGCCCAAGCGACCAGTGACGACGTGCGCGATGCGCTGGAGGCGCGCTGATGGCCCGCGTTCTGTGTATCACTCTCAACCCGGCGCTGGATTTGGCGTTTAACCTTGACGCTTTAGTGCTAGGCAGCGTGAACCGCCCCCGCAGCGCACAGTTAGAAGCGGCGGGCAAAGGCGTCAATGTTGCCCGAGTGCTGGCAAGCCTTGGTCACCGCGTCACGGTCAGTGGCTTTTTAGGCAGCGAGAACGATGCACCCTTTGCCCTTGCCTTCAAACAGTTGGATTTGATTGATGCCTTTGTGCGGGTCCCTGGCAGCACGCGTATCAATGCCAAGCTAGCCGAGCAGAGCGGCCGCGTTACTGATATCAACGGTCCCGGCATGCCGATCAACGACACGCATTTACACACGCTGATCACCTCGCTGGAGGCTGAACTGAACAGTGCGACACCACCCCAGGCGGTAGTTGTCGCCGGCAGCCTGCCACCGGGTCTGTCATTGGCTGATTTTGGCCAGCTGCTGGCGCATTTGAACACCAGCGGCGTGCCACTATGGGTCGACACCAGCGGGCCGGCCCTGAAGGCTGCCATCGACGCCCACCCAGCGGGGGTCAAACCCAATGAAAGCGAACTCGCCGAGTGGGCAGGTGGCGCGCTCGATACGATTCCAGCGCGCTTGGCGGCTGCTACGCGGTTGCATCAAAACGGCATCGACCATGCGCTTGTGTCTGCAGGCGACGAAGGCGTGCTCTGGGTGAACGCCCAAGGCGCCTGGCATGCCACGCCGCCTAAGGTCACCGCTACCAACACTGTCTGCGCTGGCGATACCTTTGTCGCGGGCATGCTTCACGGCCTGCTGACACATCAGAACGGTCAGTACGACGCTGAACAAACGCTGCGTTTTGCCACTGCGCTTTCTGCCGAGGCCGTGCGCCATGTCGGTGTCGGCAACCCCCTGGCTATAGATTTCGACTCACTCCAACAACACACCCGGATACGGCGTCTTGACGACACCATCACCGAGGGAGCTACGCTATGAACATTATCCTGATTACCGCCTGCCCCAGTGGCATGGCCACCACCTTCCTCGCGGCTAAGCGTCTGGAACAAGCGGCTCAACGCCAAGGCTGGTCGGTACACGTTGAAATGCATGGCGAAATCGCACCGCTACAAACGGCCACCGCCGAGCAGATCGCCCATGCCGATCTCATTGTGGTCGCCGCCGATCATGTGCCCGGCCCGGAGCGCTTTGAAGGCAAGCGCCTCTTTCAGGCGCCGATTGCTAGTGCCCTGCCCAACCCCAACGACTTTTTAGCCCAGGCCAAGCGCGAGGCGCCCCTTTACAGCGCCCCCAAAACCACCAGTGCGCCAGCCACCACCAGCGCGGCGGGCGGAAAAAGAATCGTTGCCGTCACCGCTTGCCCTACCGGTGTAGCCCACACCTTTATGGCGGCCGAAGCCCTGGCAGAGGCGGGCAAAGCCATGGGCCACGCCATCCGCGTGGAAACCCAGGGTTCGGTGGGCGCTCAAGATAAATTGACCGAAGAAGAGATCGCTGACGCGGACGTGGTCGTGCTGGCCTGCGATATCGACGTTGATCCATCGCGCTTTGCAGGTAAACGCATTTACCGCACCTCGACCGGCAATGCGCTGAAAAAGCCACGCCCTACGCTTGAAGCCGCCCTCAGCGAGGCCGCCATAGAAAACGGTAGCAGCAGTGCAGCCACCGCGAACAAGAGCGTTAAAGAGAAAGGTGTTTATAAACATCTGCTCACCGGCGTTTCCTTCATGCTGCCGATGGTCGTGGCGGGTGGCCTGCTGATTGCGCTCTCTTTTGTGTTTGGCATCGAGGCCTTTGAGCAGGAAGGCACCCTGGCTGCCGCGCTGATGCAAATCGGTGGAGGCACCGCCTTCGCGCTGATGATTCCGGTGCTTGCTGGTTACATCGCCTACTCAATTGCCGACCGCCCCGGCATCGCGCCGGGTATGATTGGCGGCATGCTGGCGGCCAATATCGGCTCCGGCTTTATCGGCGGTATTTTGGCTGGTTTCCTGGCAGGCTATGTGGCGCTGGCGGTGACGCGCTACGTCAAACTGCCCTCCAGCGTTGAATCCCTGAAACCGATTCTGATTATTCCGCTGGTTGCAAGTTTGGTTACCGGCCTGACCATGATCTACGTGATTGGTGAACCGGTCGCGGCGCTGCTTAGTGCCCTCACCAGCTTCTTGGAATCCATGGGCTCCACAAACGCGGTGCTGCTGGGTATTCTGCTGGGCACAATGATGTGTTTTGACCTGGGTGGCCCGGTCAATAAAGCCGCTTACACCTTTGGGGTGGGCCTGCTCGCCTCTGAAACCTATGGCCCCATGGCGGCGATTATGGCGGCGGGCATGGTGCCTGCCATTGGTATGGGCATTGCTAGTTTTGTCGCGCGCAACAAGTTTTCAGCACCGGAGCGCGAAGCAGGTAAGGCCTCTTTCGTGCTGGGCCTGTGTTTTATCAGTGAAGGCGCGATCCCCTTCGCGGCTAAAGATCCGCTGCGAGTCATTCCGGCCTGCATCGCCGGCGGGGCACTTACCGGCGCGCTCTCGATGCTGGTGGGTGCGAAGCTAATGGCGCCCCATGGCGGTATCTTCGTACTGCTGATACCCAATGCCATTACCCCGGCGCTGCTTTACCTTGCCGCTATTGTGGCTGGCTCATTGGTGACGGGTTTAAGCTATGCGTTTATCAAACGTGGCGCGGCCCAGGTCGCTATCGCCAGCTAGAGAAACCCAGCGTATTTACGGGCAGGCCAACGTGCCTGCCCGCATCACTACGTTCTTTTACGCATTAATGCGTATTTAAGTCGTACCAACCCTCTACTCCTTGGCGCTTTTTAGGTAGTATTTTTACATAACGCCGCTATTAGCTGGTCACACTAGTTTGGTTACCACACTCACATAACAAACGGATCGCCCTATGTTTCAGCTCACTCGCAGTGTCACCTGGCAGGCGCTTGATCGCCTTCGCGACAAAACCGCCAACGATCGCATTCGTGATTACTTCACCAATGATCCGCAGCGTTTTGAGAAAATGAGCTTACGGGTGGGCGGTCTGTTTCTTGACTACTCCAAGCACCACGTCTCCGATGAAGTGCTCGCCAAGCTGATAGAGCTGGCCGACCACTCGGCGCTGGTGCAACGCCGTGCGCAGATGTTCTCTGGTGATATCATCAACGTCACCGAAAACCGCCCGGTGCTGCATACGGCCTTACGTCACTTAGGCGACGAGCCGGTCTATGTCGACGGCGAAGACGTGATGCCGGAGATCACCCGCACCCGTGAGCAAATCAAGCTGTTTTCAGAAGCGGTGCGCAGCGGTGAGTGGAAAGGCTACAGCGGCAAACGCATTAAAGACGTGGTCAATATCGGTATTGGCGGCTCGGATCTGGGGCCCAATATGGCCGTTCGCGCACTGCTGAAGTACCGCCACCCGGAGCTCCACTTCCACTTCGTCTCCAACGTGGATGGCACCCATATTCAGAAGGTGCTCTCGCGCCTTGACCCGGCGACTACGCTATTTATCGTCTCTACCAAGACCTTCTCTACCCAGGAGACGCTACTCAACGCCAAAACCGCACGGCGCTGGTTTTTGGAAAATGCCGGCGAAGACGCCGACGTGGGCGCGCACTTTATTGCCGCCTCCACCAACCGCAAAGCGGCCATGGAGTTCGGTATTCGCGAAGAGAACGTGTTCGAGTTTTGGGCCTGGGTGGGCGGCCGCTACTCCATGTGGTCGTCCATTGGGCTGCCGATTGCGCTTTCGATCGGTTTCGAAGGCTTTATCGAGCTGCTGGAAGGCGCGCACGAGATGGACAACCATTTCATCAACGCGCCCTTCTCGCAGAACATGCCGGTGCTGATGGCGCTAATTGGTATTTGGTACATCAACTTTATTGGTGCCGAAACCCAAGCCATCGTGCCCTACGATCAAGCGCTGAATCAGTTGCCCTCTTTCCTGCAGCAGCTTGATATGGAGTCCAATGGCAAATCGGTGGATATTTTCGGCCACCCGGTGAACTATAAAACCGGCCCGATCGTGTGGGGCCAAACCGGCTCCAACGGCCAGCACGCTTTCTTCCAGCTATTGCACCAGGGCACCCGCTATGTGCCGATTGATTTTATTGCCTCGCTAAAGCCCGAGCCAGGCGTAGAAGACCACCACTTCGCCCTGCTCACCAATATGCTCGCCCAGGCAAACGCCTTTATGGAAGGCAGCCAAGGAGATAGCAAAGAGCTAAGCCAGCACGACCCCTACAGCTGCCCCGGCAACCGGCCCTCCAGCACGCTACTACTGGACGAGCTAACGCCAAAAAACCTGGGCGCGCTAATTGCGCTCTACGAGCACAAGGTATTTGTCCAAGGTGTCATCTGGAATATCAACTCCTTTGACCAGTGGGGCGTACAGCTTGGCAAGCGCATCGCCGGTGAAATCAGCGAACGCATCGACACCAACGCCGCTGACTTCGATGCCTCCACTCAAGGCCTGCTGGAGTTGGTGCGGGCGCACTTCCCTAATGGCGGCGGCGAAAAGGAAAGCGCACCGGCCGCTGCCGATAAGAAGCCTGCCAAGAAGAAGCGCTAGGCTAGTCTGCTAAACGAGAGAGAAACGGACGCCTTGGTTTGAGAGAACCAAGGCGTTTTTTTGCATATCTAGGGGAAGCTACATAACAACAATAAACTAGAGAGTCAGAACGAACTTTCTACCGTTTGTGGTAGACGTACTGATCATTGGATGTCCCAGTACATAATATGTTGAGGTCCAGCACCACCACCCAGGTAGTGCTCACCTGTCTCATGAAAGCCCGCCTTTTGGTAACAGGTGTATGCAGCTGGGTTCTTACAGTTCACCGTCAGGTAGATTCGGGGATAGTTCGCATAGTTTTCTTTTAGGTAGGGAAACAGCGCTTTTACCGCCAAAGTTCCAAACCCTCTACCCTGCTGCTTGGCGTCAATGAGAAACGTGCGTAGGCCTATACTGCCTTCAGTGCAAAAACCATAGCTCTCAGCGTAGGCTATATCGATTTTAAAGCATCCAATCACTTGGTCATTGTGTTTAATCACATGCAGGTGCGTCGCCTCGTTTTTATCAGCGAGAAACTCCTTAGCGGTGCCCACAAATTGCACCTGATCATCGCGCACTGTGATATTACCCACCTCAGCGGCATCCGAAGCATTCAGTTTTTCTAGCTTGATCATTTAATTATCAAGGCTTCGTAGGGGCTTCGGAACGCGCATCTGCACTTTCTTTCGCTAACTCAATAACCGCATGCCCCAACTGAACCAAAGTGGCGAAATTGGGTGTGGTTTGTGGCTTTAAAGAACGATAGGCGCTAGTACGGCTTTTGATACCTGCTTTGGCAATGACTTGGCTATGCCCGAACTGCTCCACGTAGGAACGAATAGCAGCTTGTAAAATGTCGGGACGGCCTTCCTGCATAGAGTCCCAGGAGGCTTGCTTAATAACGTCTTCCATTTCCTGCACGTTGAAGTTAGTAGCTGCTGTCCTCTGCACGCCCTTTGTCGCTGCACGCAAAGTGGCCGCTGAAAGCTCGTTACCACGCCAGTTGAGCGAGCCATCCGAGGTTAGTGAAAACTTTTGAAAGCCTTTAATTGCTGAAAAGGGTGCCTTGCTAAAATAGTTTGATAGATCAGCAACGCCATGAAAACCATCGCTAAAAACCAGTTCAAGCTTATATGGCCCAACCAAATCCACATCAATGATCTTTAACATACGTCACCTAACTTGCCTGGGTTTTCACCTTTTACTGCTTTCTGCCACATATTCATTAGCTGCTCACGATGCTCAGCAATGCGGTTTTCAGCCCGCTTACGTTGCTTATTGGGCAAATATCCCTCCAAGCACTCACCTGACTCAATCGCGATTATCAATTCATAGCCACCATATTTCACGTGCAGGTGGGGAAGCTTGTGCTGCTTGTTATCAAAAAAACACATACAAAATGAAAGCCCTAGCAGAGCATCAATCTCTGGCATGAGCACCTCTTGAATTACACCCTGAAGGTAGAATAGCGCCGTATCTTATAAGAGACAAAAATAATCATCATATTTCCACCTCCTCTGGAATCAACGCCAGCAGATCAGTGACGCCAATATCGATACCGGCTTGCGAGAGCAAGGTAGATACCTGCCCGCGGTGGTGGGTTTGGTGATTAAAAAAGTGGTTAATAAGGCGCGAGTAACTTCTGGTTGAAGCCACGCCTTTGGTGTTGTGGTAACTCAGTAGCGTATCCAGGTCATCATCGGTCAGCGCGGCTACCCAGTTAATAATCACGCTGTCCAGCCAATGGCGATGCGCGCTTAGGCCTTGCATATCATCAAACAGGCGTTGATTGAGATGCGTTGGCGTGGGCAGCGGCTCCATTACCGCCAGTGTGGCGGCTGAAGAAGGATGAGCCGCAAACCGCTTAAGCCAAATCGTGTCGGCGACAACGATATGGTTCAAGGTGCCAAAAATAGAGCCAAAGAAAGCGCCTCTATCCTCTATAAGCTCAGCCGCACTTAGCTTGCTAGCGGCCTCATATACCTTGGCATTCATCCATTGGTTGTAGGATGCCATTAATGCAAAATGTGGTTGCAGTTCCATAGGTCAAATCGCCTCTTTCCATGCTGGCAACAACGGGTTCTTTAAGCGTATGAAATAAAGACGCGTTTGTATCCCCGAATTTGCTATTTAAGCCGCTAAGCGTTTTCTTGCGCCTTTTCCCAAACGCCATATACTGTATAAATAGCCATATAGTTAGTTATACAGGTCAGAGGTGGCAAATGACGATCCCCGATCAAACATCGAGTGTTTCAGCCGTGCGTAAAGGTCGCGGGGCAACGTACGATCCGCACAACCGTTTTGCACCTACCCATACCGTGGTGGAAGACGACGGCTGGTGGCGTGAGGAAACGTCTACGACCATCGCCACCGAAGTGCGAGAAGAGGTGAGCAAGAGCGCGCTGTCGTGGAATAAATCGCCGGATTTACCGTTTGATCGCTCGCTAAATCCTTATCGTGGCTGTGAACATGGCTGTGTTTATTGCTATGCGCGGCCCTCCCACGCTTACTGGGATCTATCGCCAGGGCTGGATTTTGAAACCAAGCTCATTGCCCGCAGCGGATTGGTAGAACGGTTGACGGAGGAGCTTTGCCACCCCAACTATGTATGCCGTCCAATCAACCTTTCCGGTAACACTGACTGCTACCAGCCGTTAGAGGCGACCTACCAAACCACCCGGCGTTTATTGGAGCTCTTACTCGAGTGCCGCCATCCGGTAACACTGGTAACTAAAAGCACACTGGTGCTGCGTGATTTAGACCTATTGGCAGAGATGGCGGAACATCGTTTGGTGCGGGTCTTTGTTAGCCTGACCAGCCTGGACGCCCATTTAAAGCGCACGCTAGAACCGCGGGCTGCGTCGCCCCAAGCGCGTTTACGGGCAATCCGTGAACTCAATACGGCGGGTGTGCCGGTAGGGACACTGATTTCACCCGTTATCCCAGGGCTGACCGATCATGAAATCGAAAAACTACTCGAAGCCGCCAGCCGAGCAGGCGCACGAACGGCGGCTTGGATGTTGCTGCGCTTACCTTATGAAGTCGCGCCGCTATTCGAGGCGTGGCTGGAAGCTCACTACCCGGAACGCGCCGCCAAAGTGATGAGCCTTATGCACCAGTGCAGGGGCGGAAAAGCCTATGATGCCAAGTTTGGTAAGCGCTTTCGCGGGAAAGGTGTCTTTGCCGATCTGATTGCGCAGCGTTTTGCACGCGCCAGCCGCCAGTGGAACATGCAGGATCGCACCGAGCAGGGTTTAAATACGCGGGATTTTCGCCCGCCGCGGGCGCAAGGTGACTTATTCATTTAAGCTACACAGCGGATGAATCATTTTGCTGTTAAGGAAGCCCTATGCCCGCACTAAGCAAAACCAAATCAAGCTTTTACCGACGTTTATATGTGGCCTATTTAATCGAACAAGGCGCTGCCAGCGTCCCAGCCTTAATGGATGTCACGGGGATGCCGCGGCGCACCGCCCAGGACACCATCGCTTCACTTGCCGAGTTGGATATTGAGTGCGTGTTTACTAAAGATGACGGCGAACGCCATAATATTGGCCGCTATCAGATACGCGACTGGGGCGCGATAGACCCACGTTGGGTAGCCACACACGCTGAGCAACTTAAGCAAGCGCTTGGCTATGCTGTTTAGTTAGTCATTGTCATCCGGCTCTGCCCAAGCCAGTCTCGCTGCGTTGAGGGTAACCGTCAGCGAACTTGCCGCCATGGCAAGCACCGCGACCAAGGGTGGAATAGCCATCACCACCACCAACCCCAAAGCCAGGGTGTTGTAGAGTGCTGAAAAAAATAGATTTTGCAGCATGATCCGCCGAGTGCGTTTAGCAATGTTAAGCAGTTTAACTACGCCGCCAATACCTGGCGTCATTAGCTGTGCCGAAGCACCTTCACGGGCGGCTTCGCTAGCACTCAGTGGGGCAATGCCCACCTCTGCCGCGGCCAGGCTCAATGTGTCGTTCACCCCATCTCCCACATAGAGTATTGGCGAAGGTAACGCCTGTAGCAGTCGAGCTTTGGCTTCGGGCGAGCGTTGGGCATAGCAGGCTTCTCGGACAAGCCCTACCTGTTCACCCAGCCAGCTAACAGCCCCCTGCCGGTCGCCGCTGATCATCGCGACGAAATAACCTGAATCAAGCAGGCGCTTCACGCTTGGTTTAGCGTCGTCTAGCGGCTGATCAGTGAGATAAAAAGTCGCCAACCAGCCCGATGAATCAGCCAACATCACTTGAGAAGCAAACGCCATCGCGGGGTCTTCTGCTTGGGAGGGCAACGCAATCCGCTGACGATTGAGCCAATTAGCGCTGCCAAGCGTTAGCCACTCGCCGCTATTTAACTGTACACGGCGCCCTTCGCCAGGCGATTCATTGACGGCTATGGCGTGCTGGAGGGTTTGATCAGAGGTCTGCTCACGTGGATTGCTCGACCAGTGTGCTAACGCGTGGGCTAATGGATGGTCGCTTCCAGCAACGGCGGTGCTTAGCGTGCACTGTACCGTATGTTTATCAGCACCCTCCCGCGCCTGCCAATGCAGCATGGAATGACTGCCGGTCGTTAAGGTGCCGGTTTTATCCAGCGCTACCGAGCGAATACACGCCAAGGTTTCAAGCGCTGCCGGGTCGCGTAGCGCAATACCTTGCTGCATGGATTGGCCACTACCAGCAAGGCTTGCCAACGGTACTGCAAGGCCAACCGCACAGGGGCAGGCCACCACCAGTACGGAAAGCGACCGCACAAACGCCTCCTCCCAGCCCAGCCCCATTAGTAGCGCGCCCGGTAGTGTTAACAGCGCCAGTAGCAGCGCAAGGGGGCTTAGCCAAGCAGCAAAACGATCGGCAAGTTTCTGCAGCTCGCCTTTTTTAGCTTGATAGCGGCGCATTTCGTCACATAAACGGTCTAAGCGTCGCTTGCCTACTCCCGCACTTACCTCCATGACCACTGGCACCGTACCCAGGAGTCGGCACCCAGCGTATGCCCTTTGCCCAGCATTGAAATAGCGCGGCAGGCTTTCACCGGTCAGCGAGGCGGTATCGATCCAGGCCGCGTCAACCAAGGTGCCATCAAGCGCCAGCAGTTCGCCGGGTGCTAACTCGACACGCCACCCGGCAGCGACTTCATCAGCCAGCAGCGTTACCCACTTTTCATGCTGCCAAGCGCGTACCTTTGCATTCGGTAGGGAGACGGCGTCCAGCGCTTTCAGCCCACGATGACGGCACAAGGTTTCTACTAACCTGCCGACTAATAGCAGCACAATCAGCATCACCGCCGTATCAAAATAAACCTCTGTTGAGCCACGCCACAGTAGGCCTATTGAGACAATGACCGCACCCATGACGCCAAGGCTAACGAGCACATCCATGCCAGGGCGCTTGGCGAGCAGCGTGCGCCATCCTGCTCGGTAAAACGGGACACCGGCAAACAGCACCACGGGAAGCGAAAAAGCCCCCGACACCCACGCCACCACCTGCTCGATCTGTTCATTGGGCAGAGCCGATGCGTAAATCAAAATGGAGGCAAGCATGGTCCACATGCCAAATAGCGACCCCACCATCAGCCTCAGCGTAAGGTAGCGGCTCTCCTCCTCCAAGCGCGCATGGGCATCGCCCACCGGCTCAAGCTCCGTCAGCCGGTAGCTTAGCCGCTGAACCTTTGAAGCAAGTACTGAGAGCTCTGTCGCGGCTGGCGTGCCGCTTATACACAGCGTGGCGCTGGGGTAATGCACGCTAACGTCGTGCACGCCACTTAGCCGTTTGAGGGAGCCTTCCACGGCCAGTGCGCAACTGGTGCACCACATGCCGTGAAGGGTATAGAGCTTTTCTGCGCGGGTATCCGTCATCCCACTCACAGGCAAGGCGGAATGCCGAGGATCGGCATCGCAGCAAACAAGACACCCAGTGTTGAAAAGAGATACAGCCCGGCTGACACCCGCGCATTAAAGCGCAGCCGCCCTTCATGGCGTTTACCCATGCGGTAACAGCCCACCGTTAACATGGCAAGCAGGCCAACAGCGGCAAGACTGACCACTAACAGCATCGCATTCACCAGGGTAAACACGCCCTGCTCTGGGTCAGGGGGAATCACTTCACAGGCCACAGCATGGCCACCGTAAACCGTTACAAACCAAGCGCTCCAAAGCGTTAAACCAATGACAAAGTGCAATGGATGGGTTAAATGTAAGCGCTGTATCGCGATAGCCATCGGTTTAGCTCCCTATCACCCGCGGCAACACGGCAAGTGCGCCGACGATAATCCAGAATGTCGCCACGTTGTATCGCCATAGTTGAGCAACCACGGCGGGCTCAAAAGGCGCATGGGCGCCCACATAGCCGAAGCCCACTCGCAGCCCCTGAAGCAGTGCTAGCACCGCCCCCAAGCCACCATGTAATAGTGCATAAGCGAGTCCCACCATGATAATGGCATCGTGGGAGCTTTCCGTAACCGCCAGTTCTGCGCTCAGCAATACCCAAAGCGTGATGCCTACCTGGACAAAGCCCAGCGCACTGATCCCAAACATCCCTATCGCCAGCCCCGCATCACGCTTCTGGCGCAAACCATGCACTTGTTTCTCGAGGATGCCTGCGCCTAGCGTGAGTACCCCACCGGCCACCAGCAGGCCCACTAAGGAGAGGGGCGATTCGTCAGGCATCCGCCATCCGGGCGAAACCGTCCAAAGGTAGAACCAGCCAAACAGGTAGGAAAGAAAAAACGAGCCATTGGCCAGCATGGTAATCGACATTGCCCACAAGCCTGGGCCATCCATGGTGCGCGAATGGAGCGGCGGATCGCCGGGCGCCACCTGGGCATCAGGCGCTGCCTTGGGGTGCGCGCCGTTTTCCCATGACCAGCGCAATAGGAAGAGGACAGCGATGACAACGGCGATAGCGGCCAGCGGGTAAAGGCGTGTCAGTAGGCTCAAACACACGACTGCCAACGCCATTGCAGCGAACAGAGGCCACCAGGAGTTGCCCGGCAGGTGAATGATTTCCCGCACCTTGCCGGTTAACGGATCAGTGCCCCACATTTCACGACGCCCGTGGGTCGCGACGGCCAAGCCATGCTGTCCTTCCGCGATGGTGCGCGGTAGCTCAGGGTCATCCCAGAGCGGATGACGGGTTTCGATGTTGGGCAAACTGACGAAATTATAGGCACTCGGCGGCATGCGATTAGCCCACTCCAGACCATCCGAATGCCAGGGGTTCGTTTTAGCGGGTTTACCGAAGCGGAAATGTAGCGCCATATCCAGTAGCACCATGGCGATGCCGGCCGACATAATGAAACCACCCACGGAGGAGATGAGGTTAGTTATATCCCAGCCCATGCCCGGTTCATAAGAGTAAACGCGGCGCGGCATGCCCAGCAGCCCGGTCCAGTGCATAATCAAAAAAGTAGTATTAAAGCCGATAAACGTCAGCCAAAAGCCCCATTTACCCAGCGTTTCAGAAGGCATGCGTCCAGAGAAAAGCGGCAACCAGTAGTAAAGCCCGGCAATCAGCGGGAAGAACATCCCGCCCACCAACACGTAATGCATATGCGCGACCACAAAGTGGGTGTCGTGCACCTGCCAGTTAAACGGCACCAGCGCCAGCATCACCCCCGTTAAGCCACCACACACAAAGATAACCAAAAAGCCTACGATCCATAGCATCGGCAGCTTCATTTTTGGCTTACCCAGCCATAGCGTCGCCAGCCAAACGAACACCTGAATCGCAGTTGGCACCGCGACCAGCATGCTGGCAGCCGAAAAAAAGGCTTGAGCCAGTTGGGGAATCCCTACGGTAAACATGTGGTGAACCCACAGCCCAAAACTGATGAAACCGGTAGTGATAATGGCAAAAACCACCCAGCCATAGCCCACAATTGGTCGTCCAGCGAAGACAGGGATCAGTGTGGAAACGATCCCTGCCGCCGGCAGGAAGATAATGTAAACCTCGGGATGGCCGAACAGCCAGAAAAGGTGCTGCCATAGGATCGGGTCACCGCCCCCGGCTACATCGAAAAAGGGCATCCCCGCGGCGCGTTCGAGTTCAAGCAAAATACTGCCCAGAATGAGCGGCGGAAAGCCCAAGACGATCATCATCGCCATCGCCAGAATGTACCAAGCAAACAGCGGCATTTTATGCAGTGCCATTCCCTGAGTGCGCGTACGCAGTATCGAAACGACTAACTCTACCCCCGCAGAGAGCGCGGAGATTTCTACGAAGGTGATGCCTAACAGCCAAAAATCTGAGCCTAAACCTGGCGAGTACTCGCTGCTGCTGAGCGGGGTGTACATGAACCAGCCGCTGTTCGGGGCCATCTCTATGATCAGGCTAAACGTTATAATGATACCGCCGAACAGGTAACACCAATAACCGAGCGACGTGAGCCGCGGGCAGACCAAATCACGTGCACCGATCATCTTGGGGATCATGTAAATCGCCAGCCCTTCCAGGATCGGGATAGCGAACAGGAACATCATCACCGTACCGTGCATGGTGGTGACTTGGTTATAGATGTCTGGCGTCATAAAATCTTGATCAGGCAGCGCTAACTGAGTGCGCACGAGCATGGCCAGCATGCCGCCAATCAAGAAAAATACCATCCCAGTGATCATGAACCTCAGACCCAGCGTGGTGTGGTTGACGATGGTCAATGCTTTTAAACCACGTGGGTTGCCCCAAATTTCATTCAAGTCGCTGTGTAACTGATCGGGGTGTCGTTGATCGCCAGGAGGCGATACATCGCGGTCAATAGTCGTCATGGTGTGAGCGTCTCCAACCAAGCACCCAGGGACGCCAAGGTAGCGGTATCAATATCATCATGGGGCGGCATTTTATTGCCCGGTTTTAACTGCTGATGATGTTGCAGCCAGTGGGTTACCGCACCTTCCTCCATGGCCATAATGCCTGCGCCCAAACTGGTGCGACTACCGAGATCGGAGAGATCTGGCCCTTCGTCACCGTTCGAGAGCCCCGCGACTCGGTGGCAGCTCGCGCAATGGTTCATAAATGCCTCCCTGGCAGGTTCATGCTGTTGATCGTTCGTCGCCAGCGACGATAGCGGATTCTCTTGGCGGGCAGCTAACCACGCGTCATACTCGTCACGCTCGACGGCTTCCACATAAAGCTGCATTTGCGTGTGTTGGGCTCCGCAAAATTCGGCGCACTGAGCCCCAAATACCGCGGGTTCATCCGCTTCCAAGCGTATTTTATTAACGCGCCCAGGCACCATGTCGATCTTGCCCCCTAACCGCGGCACCCAAAAAGCATGGATGACATCAGCACCGGTAACGTGGAAATCGACCGGCTCGCCTGCAGGCATGATCAATTGATTGGAGGTGACGACTTCGCCCCCTTCTGCCCCGGGGTAACGCACTTCCCACCACCACTGATGGCCGATGACTTCAATGACCTCCGGCGGCTCGCCAAGCGGCAGCGTCAGCATCCGCTGCCCGGTTGGCACCCCAAAAGCGAGCAGCGCGGTAATGCTGGCCACCGGCAGTAAGATACCACCACCGATGATCCATCGCCGTGCCACTCGGCGCTCTTCTGCCGGCGTGCGCGTTACCTCTTTACGCTTGAAGGTAAACAGCCAAAGCACGGTGACCATGACCAGCACCACGGTGCCAAACCCAAGCATCACCCACCAGATCATCACCACATCTCGCGCGGCTTGGCCTGCTGGGTCTAGAATAGACTTATCGCCCGCACAACCGCTTAGCATTAAGGTCGCTAACAGTACGAGCTGAATCCCCAGCCGGTTGACCCACGGCTGGGTTAAGCGTTGAATGCTTATTAAACGTCGGGTACTTATTAAGTGTTGAACACTGAGCCTCATGCCTGAATTCCTTTTTCTGCCCACAGGAAGTGACTATGGCAAAAAATCGTCAGCTCTCGATCGTGAGCCGCGCCTCTATCGCCGGCCATCCTTTGCATCCAGTAATGATCCACTTCCCTGTTGCCGCGCTGTTGGCACTGGTAGCCAGCGACATTGGCTTCTTGCTGAGTGGTGATGAATTCTGGCTGCGCGCTAGCCTGTGGCTGGCTGGTGTCGGTGCGTTTGGCGGCTGGATTGCCAGTACGGCAGGCATCATCGACCTGGTGACCGTACCTCGCATTCGCCGCCTGATTACCGGCTGGAGCCACGCCATCGTTGCCGTTGTGATGCTCTCGCTGGCGTCGCTGAACTGGCTGCTGCGGTTTAACGACGCCAGCGCGATTTTGCCCTGGGGCTTGGCCGTTTCGTTGGTTACCGCGGGCTTGATTGCCGTGGCGGGCCTGCTGGGCGGGCAGCTGGTGTATGAACACGCGGTGGGGGTCGACGTTGAAAAGTAGCGCCACAGTGTTAACTCCAATCCAATGGTTTTGCTAACACAAACCCCAGTACGCTAAGAATCGCCGCCAACGCGACGCACATTGCGGTCCAGTTGGCGGGTTTTACCCAGCGATAGTGGCCCGTTTCAAGTCGAAGTATTAACCAGCCGAAACAGCCATGCGCGGCCACCATTGCCACCACAGCGCCAAGCTTTAAGATCAGCCAGCCACCTAAAATGCCATTAATAAGAAACAGCAGCGTACCCGATGCAATCGCCACTAGGGCAGCAGGCGTCGCCACCGAGATATAAAAAAACCGCGGCATGGGGGGCGTGCCCTGGGCAAAGCCAGAGTCTCGGCGAAGCTGCAGCGACTGGCTGAGCAAAGCGGGCAAATACAGCAGTGAGCCGCACCAGATCACGAGTGCGGCAATGTGAAGCAGTTTAAGCCAGGGCATCGGGGCTTCCTTGCATTGCTTAAGGCGGCATTATTCCTGCCCTAACCTTAGACAAAACGCCGCACTCTGGCTAGCCGTTTAACTTACCTGGATCTCGTAACCTGTGAATTTGCGGAGGTTAATAACGCCGCTATCAAGCAGTAAATACTGGCCTTTGATGCCTTGAAGAACGCCTTCCACCCGCGGTTGTTTGTCAAAATTATGCGATACCACCTTTTTCGGAAAGACGCTGACGGGGTAGTGAAATGCTTGGGCAGGCTGTTCCAGAGTACGAATGGCATCTGCACCGTGGGTATCGCGCAATTGATCTAAGCCACTCGCTAATAGGGTAAGCAAACGATCTCGCTCAGCTGCTAAATCCATTGGCGTGACATCGCCCTTGAGCATCGCTCGCCAGTTGGTGCGATCGGCCACTTGCTCTTTAAACAGCATTTCGACAAAGCCGGACTGCTGGCGGGTATCGACCTCTAGGATGGGCAATGCCTGTATGGCGCCCTGATCCAGCCAGCGGGTAGGCATTTGGGTTTTGCGCGTAATGCCCACCTTTAGGCCAGAAGAGTTCGCCAAATAAACGATATGAGGTTGAAAACAGTGCTTCTCGCCCCATTCGGGCTCACGGCAGGTGCCTTGGAAAAAATGACAGGTTTCAGGCTTCATTATGCAGGTGTCGCACTGGGCTAACCGCTTGAAGCAGGGATAACAGTGGCCTTGAGCAAAGCTCTTTTTCGTTGCCCGCCCGCAGTGAGTGCAGGCAATCGCCCCGGTCCATTGCAGCGTAAGCGGCTCGCCGATACGCTCGTTGAGGGCAATGCGGTGCTCCCCTGCACGCAAGTGGTAAACCACCTGTTCGTCTTGGCGGCCCGGCAGCGCTGCCGCCATTTTGCTTAAACACCCTTGTGCTACTGCTTCAATCACGCGTGGCATCCCGCGCCAAACCCGCCATTTCAGGCGTAACGCCCGCGCCGCTGGCAGTAGCTCCGCAGGTTCGTTGCTCTAAATAACCCACGCGGCTCTCTTCCGGCACGTTATTCTCGGCTTCATAGCGCATCACGGCTTCCATACAAAGCTCGGTCTGCTCAGGCGTTAAGCGGCGCCCATCGGGCCATTTGCGCAGTGATACCGCCTGTTTCAGGCTTTCATAGATCGCCGGAGTCATCTGGTTGATCATTTTATCAAACGTCATTTCGCTCATTACTGGCCTCTTAACGATTTTTCAAACGGCGGGATGAATAATACCAGCCGGTGATAAGCCCCACGAGTAGTCCACCCAAATGCGCTTCATTGGCGACATTACCAAAGCCGACACTGCCTGCCATGTCTGTCATGGTGAACACCATCCACCCCAGCATGAAGACCACCAGCATTTGTGGCACGAAGAAACCGCTGCTAGGTACTCGGCGGGACATTAACCAAACATGCGCCAGCAGTGCATACACTACCCCTGACATCCCACCAAACAAGACAGTGCCCGTCAGGTATTGCGCGATATTCGCACCAATACCCGCCAAGACGAGCAGCATTAACATCGTAAGACTGCCCTGTCGCCCTTCAATCTGACGGCCGAAGTACCACACCCACATCAAATTGAAAATTAAATGCATCCACCCAAAGTGCAGAAAGGCTGGCGATAGCAACCGCCAAACCTGTCCTGATGAGAGCGTTTGCGACAGCGTACCGAACGCCAGCTCACCTCCTGAAAGGCCAATGGGCACGATGGTCAACGCCACAATCAGTTGATCGCCAAATATCGCTATTAGGGCAAAAACAACAAGGCTCACCACTATCATCAGCGCAGTGACCGGCACATGTTTTAACATACTGACAGAGGCATTCATGGAGCGACGGCGCGGCTGCTTTTGTTGAATCTCGAGGGGTTCGCCCCGCCTCCAGCGCTCTACTAAAGCGGTCAGTTCATCTTGTTGACGTGGGTCAGCGATCCACAGCAACTGGCCATCGGCTTCATCGGTAATGCGGTGACCAATGCGGTGGTGCCAAAGCGCTTGGCGCAGTTGGCTTGTATCCGCGTGATCGGGCAAAAGCATCACTGGATGCATAACGTCCCTCTAATCATTGTGCTAGCGGCTCGTGAACCGGAGCGGGTAATGGGTTACCAGCATTGGCACCAACAGACAGGCAAAAAAAAACCGGCGGTGGGGACCGCCGGAGAATAAAAGCAAGGGATCATTCAAGGGAACACTTACTCTGATAGCCGACAGCACGGTTAGTTCAGCCGTTTTTCAAAAAAAATGTAACGATATGTAATTTCAAAAACCGTTTATCAATCGAAGTCCATTTCCCAAGCTTTGGGTAACGCCCGCTCTTCCTTAGGCACCTTAATCCAGACAAAGTGGTCGGCATTCAACACGCTTTCCCCACTCCAGCGATAGGCGACCAAGCGTCCATACTTAACGGCACTATAGTCCAGGCAAGCGATATTGCTGGCGGGAAGCGCCGGTATCCCCTCACACCAATAATGACCAATAAAGAGAGGCGGCTGTTCTGGCCCATAATAACTCAACTGCTGGCGTTCTTCGTTGGAAAGCACTTGCGTCTCAAGATCGCCGGGCAAATTATCGGGCTGGAAAACGACATCGCCCCACTGCTGTGGATCTTTGGCCCAGAAATGGGCGCGAAAGCTTTTACGCGTAAACCCATCGCCTGAATGTATCGCTATTCCTTCGGGCAGTGATACGTGGGGCCCACGGGTGAGCCGATCCAAAATCTTGTATGCCTGGGTACCGGGTTTAGTGGACTCGACCAAAAACGCGATATCCATGCATTGATCTGGGCGTCGCTGCTTAAACGCATCGATCAATGCCTGATCCCAACACGCGTGCACCACCCGGATGCCATCAATTTCAAGGCAGAGCGGTATGGTTTTAAACCACGCCAACGTATCTTCCCACTCGTTGGTGTAATCGCGATACTGCTCCAAAGTGTCTTGAATAATACGATTATGGCGTGGGGTGTGCTCACGCAGCCAGCGCTTATGACTGCCTGCAGGACCCGGGTGCGTATACGCCAGCGCATTGTATTCATGGTTGCCCATGACGATATAGGCTTCCCCCTGCTCTACCATTCGCCGTGCAATGGTGACCGCCAAACGGATACGCGGCCCACGGTCGATCAAGTCACCGAGGAAAATTACTTTTCGGCGGGGATGGCAATAAACACCATTGCGCTGGTGATATCCCAACTTCTCGAGTAGTGCAGCCAGTGTTGCGCCACAGCCGTGGACATCACCAATCAGGTCATATCCTTCCATACTCAATCCCCCAACCGATGGCTCCAGCCTAATTTGCTGCGCAGCACTTCATAAAAATTATGGCCGATAGGATGGACTAACTGCACACGCTCCGGCTTGCGGGTGATGACCAGTACATCATTAGGCTTCGCCACTGCCCGAGTTTGACCATCGCAACTGATATGCGGGTAGGACTGGTTAGTCTCTCCAATATGAATGCGAATCTCGCTGGCAGCATCAATCACAATCGGCCGACTCGATAACGTATGGGGAAACATCGGCACTAGCGTTACCACATCGAGCTTGGGGTGCATGATGGGGCCGCCCCCTGACAGCGCATAGGCCGTAGAACCGGTAGGCGTAGCAACGATCAACCCATCGCTGCGCTGGCTGTAAACAAACTGACCATCTATAAACAGTTCGAATTCGATCATGCGAACCGCTTTGCCAGGATGCAGCACTACCTCATTCAAAGCATCGCCATTGCCGACCGCAACACCGTTGCGATAAAGCACGGCATCAAGCAAAAAACGTTGTTCGATTTCAAACTCGCCCGCCAGTACTTCACTGACACGTGTTTCCAATTCATCTGGCGAGATGTCGGTGAGAAAACCCAAGCGACCGCGGTTTACGCCTAAAATAAGCGTTCCACTTCGGCAAAGCGTACGCGCGGCCCCCAGTAAACTGCCATCGCCCCCTACCACGATGACCAAATCGCATAACTCTCCCAGCATGCGCCGACTGGCTTCCGGTTGACCATGGTGGGGTAAGGCAGTGGCCGTGCGATCTTCCACCAACACTGAATACTCATGGGCAACCAAGTAAGTCACGAGACGCTGCAAGGAGTCGATTACTTTATCGCTGCCCAGCCGACCTATCAGCCCAATGGTTTTGAAAGGCCGGCCTGTTCGGCCGCTCGTGTGCGACAGAGGCATTGAGGCCTCTCCCTCTGTAGAATCAGCATCTAAAGGCTTATCTTCAAAAGGCTCAGTCTTTAAAGACTCGGTCCTTAAAGGGTTGGCGTCGCGTGGTAAGGAGTTGCTCATGAGCCGGCTCTCGCTAACATAAGCCGCCATTATGGAGATACCTCACGTATCGGGCAAATACGCTTAGCTAACGGCCACTTGCCGACGCTGGCACCACCAATGGTTCAACCATAGGGAAGCCACGATAATCAGCGCACCCAGCAACAGCCGTGGAATATCCGCATCGCGATTCCAGATCACTAGATTAACGATTAACCCCGCGGGTACCAGGGCATTGTTCATGATCGCCAAGGTGCCCGCATCCACCCTGGTAGCGCCCTGGTTCCAAGCGAAGTAGCCAATGCCCGAGGCGACTAACCCCAGCCACGCCAGTACGCCCCACTGTAGCGATGTGGTCGGCAGTGCAGCGCTATTACCAAACAGTAAAAAAGTGGGTAGTGCCACCAGCATCGCGCCGATGAAAAACCAGCCGAATACGTTGTGCCACGCCAGCGAAGATGGCAAATCAGCGGCTAACCGACGATAGCCCACCTGCCCTATCGCAAAGCAGAGGTTAGCCCCTTGCACGACCAGAAAACCTGCCCAAAAACCGCTATCAACGCCGTCATAACGAATCACCCCAGCCCCGAGCACGGCTAGCAGGGCCGTCACCAGATAAATAGGCGTAAAGCGACCAAACAGCAGGTCATCCAGCAAGGCGATATAAATGGGCGTGAAGATAGTGAAAAGCAGCACTTCTGGGACTGACAGCAGTAAGAAGGACTGATAGAAGAAGGTGTACATGACGCCGAGTTGAATGGCCCCCAAGCCCATCAGTGCAAGCCGCTGCTTACCACGCAGGAGGCTGGGGCGTAAAAAGGGCAAAAACACTAGCATGGCAAGCGTTACCCGCATGAGCACAGCAAAGTAGCTGTCAACTTGACCGGCAAGGTAGACACCTATTAGCGAAAAGGAGAACGCCCATAACGCAGTGACACCAATCAGATACCCCATCGTAAACCTCATCTTATATATTAGTTTACGGGGATTATACGCACCCAGGCGCCCCTGCCAAGCAGTAAACACTCATCATGTACATTGGTTAACGCCGCTGCAACCACCAAAGCGCATACACGATACCCGGCAGCCAGCCCAACAAGGTCAACAGCACCGCAATCCCTACTCGCTTCGGGCCAGCTTGTGTCAAGCCAAGGGCCAGGGGCGGCAGGAGTATTGCCAACGCGTAGTAAGCAAGCTTCAACGCGGCAGGTTCCGGCATCACTTGTTCTGGGCTAGTGGATGTTGTTTTTGACGTTGCCGCTGGGGACGCAATCGATACCACTTCAGGGGGTGGCGTGTAATGCTCTACTGGGCTGGCCGCCGGTGGTTTTGCAGCTTGAGCGGCACGCTCTTGAGCAAGTCGATGCGCCTCTTTATCGATTTTTTGCTCAAGGGTTTCAGACCCCTCCGCTAGATCATCGTGATGACGCTCCCAATCCTCCCAATCATGGGGCGTGCCCGACTTAGGCCGCTGGTGTCCAGAGCCTCGGGCCCGCTCCCAGGCTTTTTCTTCCAGCGTGTTAGGGCGGTCGGGATCACGGTCAACCCCAACGCCTTTGCGGTTTAAATACTCACGTGCATCCATGGAAAGCTCCTTGGTGCCTAAATTAACGAGCGATTAAAGCGGTTAGAAAATTATCCGCGCCGATAATTCAGTACTTACAGCGTTGAATTAATAGAACGGGTAGAACAGCTACCCTGGGTCAAATCACCTACAGTGAAAGTGTCGATTCTACCTTAGCGTCTACAACATCAAACAATGAGAACGCATTGACGGTGAGCTTTACGCTGTCACAGCATTGAGCACGATGAGCGAGGAGTGTCCAGAATGAATAAAACAACCCCTAACATCGTTCGCGACATCATGTCCCGAGATTGCTACCGTGTCTCCCCCGAGGCCTCGATCACGACCTTAGCCAAGGGCTTGGCGCTGCATCGTTTGCCCGGCGCTCCTGTTGTGGACGCTGCCGACCGTTTAATCGGCTTTATTTCGGAACAGGATGTGCTGGGCCGTGTGCTTGATAGTATTTACCATGACGATGAGGCACCGCTGGTTAGAGAGTTGATGCGCCATGAAGTCCTCAGCGTTTCACCCAATAAAAGTATTACTGATTTAGCCCAGGAAATGCGCGGCGCCAAGCCCAAAGTGTACCCAGTCGTTGAACAACAGCGGTTGATAGGCATCGTGACGCGGCGTGATATCCTAATTGCGCTGCTGACGTTGCGCCGCCATTGATCGCCACGCCAGACGGTTTTCATTCAAGGGCGTAGGGTGGTTAACAAGGCGCCAAAAAAAACCGCTACTCAATGAGTAGCGGAAGCAAGGGATCAAAACAAAGAGCCAGAACAACAACTTTAGCGACTGCTATCGCGCTGTTGCCTGTACTTACTCAGACACGCCGCAATTAAAAAGTTCGCAAAAAAGTAAAATTTTCGATCCACACGGCGTCAAGCGTATAATTAATGAGCAATACGTTCATCGATGACGGCAAGGAGCTCAGCGAATGGCGCTGTATATTTTGGTATTTGGGGTGTGCTTGCTGGTCATCGGCGCAGTGATGTTAGTATTAATGACCTCAAGTACGCCCCGCTACCGCACCGAACCCAAGGATTTACTGGCTCTATTTGATAAAGCACTCAACAGCCAGGTAAGCGAAACCGAGTGGAATGCCATCATTGGCTACCCCATCCGGCACAATGAGTACCTAGACGACATTAGGCGGCGTGCCGCGCATTTAATGGAGCAACACGGTAGGCGCTGGATGATTGCCCAGGGCAAACCGTTACTCAATCAGGAAGGCCAAGCAGAACTTCAGGCTCTTCGTGACCATTTGTCCGCCCATACGGCCCTCCGCCAGCAGTAGCTGGTGCGGTTTTGGAGACTGCTATGCCGAGCACCATTCGACAAATTCCTCTCGCCAGCGCTACGCAACATCATGCCCATGACTTTCACCAAATAGTCATTACGATGTGTGGCTCGTCAGAATTCGAGATCGAAGGGTTGGGCGGCCGCGTCAACGCGTTTTCGGGGTGTATCGTGCCCGCCAATCACGAACACTACTACTCGGGAAATGGCCACAACCGACAGTTGATTCTTGACCTGCCGGAGGATGCCCCCGCACTGACTGGGGAAAACCGTGAGTTGGTAGCGCTATTTGATGCGCCGCGCTTTTTCGGGTTGGACAATGCACTGCGCCACTATCTTGCCTTTATGGAAAGCGAGCTTGCTCAAGGGCTTGATACGTCTATCGACTCCTTTCAGCAAGACCGTTTAGCCGCCACTCTGTTAGGCTCGCTCAAAGCTAGGCTCGGCGCCGCCAACCATGCCAGCCAACAACGCCTCGACTTAACGCGCATCAATCGCTTTATTCGTCAGCACCTTGCCGATGAACTGCGGGTCGCCGATTTAGCGCGGCTGGCGTGTTTGAGTGAAGCCCATTTTTCTGACTGTTTCCGGGCCCAAACGGGGCTTTCTCCCTGGCAATACGTGAAGCGTCAACGACTGAATGCGGCTCGCCAGCTGATTTTACAAAGCCGACTGCCGCTTACCGATATCGCCCTTCAAACCGGCTTTGCCAATCAAAGTGCCCTTTCTCATGCGTTTCGACGCAGCTATGGGTTGTCGCCGCGTAAATTGCGCCAGGGCGATGGTCTGACCATAGCCTTTAGTGCACCAAACGCTTCCATGGGCCCGCTAGCAGGCCAACAAAAACTCTACTAAAGTCGTAAGGTCGCCTCGCTTGCCGCGGAATTGACATGTTTTACCGTTAAATCAGCATACACCTGAGGTGGCCGCACTCTACATTCGCTTATTAGCTTGGGCGTAACGCCCTGTTACCCATTCGTTCTGTATAGACTTTCGGGGGCTTCAATGCTCAATGCCAAGAAAATGCGTGACCCTGCCATCTGGCAAACTGATCTCGACACTCTCATGGCTCGCGTTAGCGACCACTATCTAGTGGATGAAAGCGCCTATGTTAGCGAGCTGATCAAGGTGCTTGATGCTGACCGCGACGACTTTGCCCGCATTGAAGCCAATACGGCCGCTCTGGTTCAAGATGTCCGTAAAATGGACACGGCGGTCGATACCATCGATGAACTGCTTCAGCAATACAGCCTGGATACCCACGAAGGCTTAATGCTGATGTGTCTCGCGGAAGCGATGCTGCGCATCCCTGATAAAGCCACCGCAGATGCGCTCATCGAAGATAAGCTGGGCCCCGCCGACTGGCAGTCCCACGTGGGTAAGAGCGACTCGTGGATGGTTAACGCCTCGACCTGGGGGCTGTTAATGACCGGGCGCGTGCTCAAGCTGGATCACCCCAAAGAGGGCCAGCCAGCCAACTTTATCAACCGCATGGTCAATCGCATGGGCGAGCCGGTAATCCGTCGCGCCATGTACGAAGCGATGAAGATCATGGGCAAGCAGTTCGTGCTGGGGCGCGATATCAACGAGGCGCTAAAACGCTCGAAGCCGCTGTTTAATAAAGGCTATACCTACTCTTACGACATGCTGGGTGAAGCCGCCCGTACCCGCAACGATGCCCAGCGCTATTTTGATGACTATGCCCGGGCCATCGAACAAGTGGGTAAAACCTGCAAAACCTTGAGCGACAAGACACCCGCGCCATCCATATCGATTAAGCTTTCAGCGCTCCACCCCCGCTATGAGTTTGGCCGCCGCGAGCAGGTACTCACCGAGCTGGTCGATACCGTTATCAAGTTGGTCAGCAAAGCACGTGCATTGGACGTAGCAGTCACCATCGATGCTGAAGAAGTGGATCGCCTGGAAATTTCACTGGAAGTGTTCCGTGCGGTTTATGAAAGTGACGCTGCCAAAGGCTGGGGGCACTTCGGCTTGGTGGTGCAGGCTTACTCCAAACGCGCCTTACCGGTGCTGCATTACATCAACCGCTTGGCCGACCAACAGGGCGATGAAATTCCTTTACGCTTGGTCAAGGGCGCTTACTGGGATACCGAAATCAAAGAGTCTCAGCAGCTTGGTGTCGACGGCTATCCGGTATTTACCCGTAAAGCGGGCACCGATGTGGCCTACCTTGCCTGCGCGCAGTTCCTGCTTTCCAACGATACCCAAGGGCGTATTTTCCCCCAGTTCGCCACGCACAACGCACACACCGTGACGACGATCCTGGAGTTCGCTAACCACGATAGCCGTCCGTTTGAATTTCAACGCCTGCACGGCATGGGCGAAGCGCTCTACGACGCAGCGCTTGAGCGAGCCCCTAAAGGCACCTACTGCCGTATTTATGCCCCGGTCGGAGCACACAAAGACCTACTGCCCTACCTGGTTCGTCGCCTGCTTGAAAACGGTGCCAACTCGTCATTTGTCCACCAGTTGGTCGACCCAGACGTACCCGTTGAGTGGCTTTGCCAGCACCCGATAGAAACGCTAAAACAGCAGAAAACGCTGGCCAACATGAACATTCCGCTGCCCAAAGACATTTATGGGCCTAAGCGACGCAATTCGCGGGGCGTCAATCTCAACATTCGCAGCCACTACTATCCGCAGATGGAGAAGATGGCCGAATTTATGGATCAGCAGTACCCAGTCAAACCGCTGCTCGCTTTTGAGGTGGCTGATGATTCGGCCCACACGCATAGCGTTACCAGCCCTTATGACCGCCGCCAGACGGTGGGCAGCGTGCAGTGGACGAGCAAGGACCAAGCCACGCAGGCGCTAGATGCCGCCTGGGCAGCGTTCCCCCGCTGGGATGCCACGCCTGTGGCTGAACGGGCTGCCATCGTGCGCCGCTTGGGCGATCTGATGGAAACGCACATGCCAGAACTGATGGCGCTGTGTTCCCGAGAAGGGGGCAAGCTGCTTACCGATGGCGTCGATGAAATCAAAGAAGCCGTGGATTTCTGCCGTTTCTATGCCATGCGTGCGGAAGAAGACTTTGGCCAAGTAATGGAGCTTCCAGGGCCCACTGGTGAATCCAATCGCTTGTTCATGGGGGGCAAAGGTGTGTTCGCTGCCATCAGCCCCTGGAACTTCCCGGTCGCCATCTTCTGCGGCCAGATCGTCGCGGCGGCAGTGGCAGGCAATACCGTGTTGGCCAAACCTGCGGAACAGACGTCTATCGTCGCGTACCGCGTTATCGAGTTGCTCCACGAAGCGGGCATGCCGCGCGATGTGGTTCAGCTACTGCCGGGCGATGGCCCCACCGTGGGTAGCGTACTCACCTCTGATCCCCGCATTACCGGCGTGGTCTTTACCGGTGGTACCGATACTGCCCACATTATCAACCGCGCCCTGGCCGCACGGGAAAATGCGCCGCTGCCCACGTTGATTGCCGAGACAGGCGGCATGAACGCAATGATCGTGGATTCTACTGCCCTGCCAGAGCAGGTCGTGGTGGATGTCATTCAATCAGCGTTCCAGAGCGCCGGGCAACGCTGCTCGGCGCTGCGCGTGCTGTATTTGCAAGATGATGTCGCCGACCGGGTCATTGAGATCCTTAAAGGCGCCATGGATGAGCTACGCATTGGTGACCCGCGCGACCTGGGCACCGATGTGGGGCCGGTGATCGATGAAGATGCCCGCAAAGGCCTAATGGCGCATATCGAAAAACTCAAGGCAGAAGACCGTCTCGTCGCCGAAACGCCCATGGCGGCTGAGCATACTCAGGAAGGCACCTTTGTGGCGCCGGTTGCCTTCGTTATTGACAGCATTGATGCGCTCACCCGCGAGCAGTTCGGGCCGATTTTGCATATCGTCCGTTACAAAGCTAACCAGCTTGATAAGGTCATTAACGACATCAACGGCCGCAACTACGGTCTGACGTTTGGGGTGCATAGCCGTAACGAATCGTTTGCCGCTGAAATAGCGCAGAAAATGCGCGTGGGCAATGTATACATCAACCGTAATATCATCGGGGCTGTCGTGGGCGTGCAGCCGTTTGGTGGTCAAGGCCTTTCAGGCACGGGCCCTAAAGCCGGTGGACCGCACTATCTGCAACGTTTTGTGACTGAGAAAACGATTACCAATAACACCGCTGCTTTAGGCGGGAACGCGTCTCTGTTGGCGCTAGGCGATGAGTGATCGACTCATCAACACTATTAACCTGAACTCCTGAAAAGGAACCGTCTCATGGTTGAAAATAATAGAGCGATTGCCTTCACAAACGCGGCCTCTCCAGGCCGTGTGCTAGGCATAGGGAACATTGCAAAACGTACGACCGACAACCTCTCTGACTACCTTCCTTTCGGGCGCTCGTTTGAGCCAATAACCTGAATATGTAAAGGAGTTAACAACTATAAGACTGCGCCTTTACCAATATCTTATTGGTAAGCGCAGACACCTGACGGAGCTAACTCCGTCCTGATGAACTGGAGATATTTCATGGATATTGGCGTTTGGATCAGCCTTTTTGCCTACTTTGCACTCATGATCGCCATCGGCGTTTATGCAATGCGCAAATCGACGTCTACCTCTGAAGATTACATGCTCGGCGGCCGTACCCTAAGCCCGAAAGTCGCGGCTTTATCGGCCGGTGCTTCGGACATGAGTGGCTGGCTGCTCCTTGGCTTGCCTGGAGCACTCTTTGCCTCTGGCCTGGGCTCAGCCTGGATTGGGATCGGCCTGTTTGTAGGGGCTTTCTTTAACTGGGTACTGGTTGCACCGCGCCTTCGTGAACAAACGGTTCACTACGGTAATGCGATTACCATTCCCGCCTTCCTGGCCAACCGCTTTCCTACTCGGGCCATGTCGCTTAGAACGGTGTCCGCCATCGTCATCGTTATCTTCTTTGCGGTCTATACCGCGTCAGGCTTGGTCGCTGGCGGCAAACTGTTCGAGAGCGCCTTTGCGGGTATCTTCAACTTTGGTGGGCTAAGCGACTACGCCGTGGGGATTGTCATCACCCTAGGTGTCGTGCTTGCTTACACCGTGGTGGGCGGCTTCCTGGCAGTGAGCATGACCGACTTCGTGCAGGGCTGCATTATGATGCTGGCATTGGTGATCATGCCCGCGGTAGTACTGTTTGGTGAAGGCGGCGGTGGCTTCAGCCAAGCATCGCAAACTCTCAACGAAGTCGACCCCACGCTATTGTCCTGGACGGATGGGTTGACCTTTATTGGCTGGCTGTCGGCCGTTACTTGGGGCCTGGGTTACTTCGGGCAGCCCCATATCATCGTCCGCTTCATGGCGATCAGAACACTCAAAGATGTGCCTATTGCACGTAACATCGGCATGGGCTGGATGGCCATCTCGCTGATCGGTGCCGTCTCTTTAGGTATATTCGGGCGGGCCTATGCGGTACGCAATGGCATGAACGTGGAAGACCCGGAAACAATCTTCATCATCCTTGCCGATCTGCTGTTCCATCCGCTGGTAACGGGTTTCCTCTATGCGGCCCTGCTAGCCGCTGTGATGAGCACCATTTCTAGCCAACTGCTCGTGGCGTCTTCCTCTTTGACAGAGGATTTCTACCGCCTGTTCTTCCGTAAGGAAGCCACCGACAAAGAGTGTGTGGGTGTGGGCCGTATCAGTGTCATCCTGGTAGGTCTGGTGGCCGCCGTTATCGCGTCAGACCCTGATTCACAGGTTCTGGGGCTAGTGAGTAATGCCTGGGCAGGCTTTGGTGCTGCGTTCGGCCCGTTGATTATCTTGTCGCTGATGTGGTCACGCACTAACGGTGCGGGGGCGATTGCTGGCATGGTCGTCGGTGCCGCGACAGTCATGATCTGGATTGCATTGGGCTGGAACGGCGAATTCATGGGGGGTCCTGGCGTATATGAGATCATTCCTGGCTTCATCGCTTCCTTCATTGCCATCCTGGCAGTCAGCAGCATGACTGCCGATGCTGGTGAATATCAGCATATCCAACGCTAATAGAGCGCCAGTAAGGCACTCAACGTAGCTCGTTGATGAGGCCTTCCCGTGTTGGAAACCGTTCAGGTATCCAGGCAGGGGAAGGCCTTGCACGTTCCCCCTTCGATCAGCTTGTTTTTTCAAGCGTATTCATTGTCAGGTCAGCGTCCTTTGCCCTGGGTCAATAACGTTACTTTCCTGCATCGATAAACTGGCTACATGGCTTTCGAGCAATTCGACCATTCACCGCCATTCCGTTATCGGCCAGGAGCAACGCCATGCGCTATTTATCTTTACCTACCTTAATCGCCACCAGTATGGCGGCTGCCACGTTGGCGCTTAGCAGCCACGCCGTTGCCTACGGTGCTGGGGATTTATTCACCCGCGTGGGCATTGCCAAGGTAGCCCCCACGAGCGACAACGGCTCGCTAGCCGACGGCGCTCTCGTAATCGATGTTCAGGATAAAACCGATGTTGCGTTTACCCTTGGCTACCGCTTTCACGATCAGGTGGGCGTAGAGCTATTGGCGGCACTTCCGTTCGAGCACGACATCCATTTAAACGATGACAATATCGCCTCAACCAAGCATCTACCGCCGACGCTTACCGTTCAGTACTACCCATTAGGGGGCTCGCAATCCCGCGTTCAACCCTATGTAGGCGCCGGGATTAACTACACGCATTTCTCTGACGAAACGCTGGCGATTGGTGAACTGGATCTGGAAGATTCGTGGGGAGCCGCCGGCCAAATAGGTATCGATTTGGTAGTAGATGATCACTGGGCGTTAAACGCAGCGGCTTGGTATCTCGATATCGATACCGATGCGAGCGTTAACGGCGCGGCGTCAGGAAACGTTGAGATCGACCCGCTGGTGGTCATGGCGGGCCTGAGCTATCGATTCTAAGCTATCGGTTCTAAGCTATCGCTTCTACACCCTGCTCATCGCCGTACGCTGTCATTATCTACAAAGCCTGCCCCCTGGCGGGCTTTTGATCCAGTGAGCCTAGCTTTCAGTGACGATCTGATCGACCTTTTCGACGGCGCGCACGATGAGAAGCTGATGATGAGCAGGTGTTTTCTCTTGCTGCAAATAGGCTGCCACGGCCGGCGCCACCTCGCACTTTGCAGGCATGGCAGCGCGGGCATCAATCAAAGCGTTCAGGCGGGCAATAAACACAAAACGTACCCACTGGGGGAGCGACATCGTATCGATGCAAAACGGCTGCTGGCTGGCAAATGCATCAGCGTCAGGTGTCGGCATACGCCATAGATCGGCGGCTTTCATCGCCGCTTCGAGTTCTAAGAGGGCTGTCTGTAGCGGTTGAAAAGTAGTCATAACGTCGTTTGTCATTGCCTCAAGATAGAAAAAGATGTCTTGTGGCTATTATCCCTACTCCATGCGCTGGTTGCCAATCCATCTCCTTTGCGAAAAGTTATCCATAGACTCACAGAAAACCTGCACGAGCCTGTGGATAAACTATGGAAAGGTATCGCAGCGCTTGATCTCATGGGGCTTTCGAGCAGTTGTTTAATTTTTAACCGCACTGTCATGAAGGGCGCGCCATTCGGTCGCTATTTATCGGCCGAGGCGGCTGACAGTGACCCGCCATCAAGGTAGAGTGCAGGCTTGCAACGCGGAAGGATGACATGCAACCGATTCAAACCCTTGATGAGTTTTTTACCCGCAGCGGCGCAGAGGTTTCCCTTTATCACATGGGACGCCATGTAGTCGCCTGCCCACGGGAGTCTTTAGCTACTTTTGAGCGTGGCGAAACGGCTTGGCCAGAGCCATGGCAGGGCCAGGCACGGTTAGCCATTCTGTTCCGGTTGGGCGATATGCCCGAACCTGCCATTTGGTTTTTAGCCCTACCGCTAGATGAGCAGGGAATGCTCGCCCCTACGCAGCGCGACGCCTTCATCAATCGCCTGCTCGAAACCTTAGGGCGTGCAGTTTCTCAAGTGGGGCGTGAAGACACAGCGGACGTCAATCATTTAATGAAGGATAATCCGCTCGCCTTCACGCCTAGCGTTACCTTTCAGGCCGTACTTAATGCACGTGCAACATATGCCGCTGGCCTTCCTGCTAGCCAACATTTTGAACCCGTTGATGCATACCTAAGCGGCCAGCAAACAATTGATTGGCAAGCCTTAGGCTTACAGGGCATTGCCGATTACGTTATCCGCATGGAAAAAGCCGAGGCCGATTTACTGGCGCGGCGGCTTCCAACCTTGCCGGCCACCGTGATTCGTTCTGTGTGCTACTGTTTAGAGCACCAACCCTTACCCGCGGTGTTGGCCGCCGCGTTGCGCCATTGTGGTGAAGCCGCTGCCCAAGCGGGCGATGTGGAAACGCTGTGCGCCTGCCTACGTGCTGTTGGTAACACCGATGCGTGTGAAGTGGGTAAGTGGTATACGGCATTACTGCATGACACGGCAGCCAGTGGGCCCGATGTACTCGCGGCCATTGCGGGTCGCGGCTGGCCTTACCTTGAAGATGCTGAGCGCTTGCCGCTTTTTTTGCAGCGTTTGGCAGAGGACGAGCGCACGGATTTTGCCGCGGTCGTGCGGGATCTGGCGCTCATCCCACGGCTTCGCTTACCGATTATGCTGGCACTGCGCGATGCGCCTGAAGGCTCTTCCATTCAACGCCGTTTGAGCATGATGATGTCACAGAAAAAGGCATGATGAGATGTTGTCACTTTTAATTGCAAGGAGTGAGCCGTGAAGGAATTACCCTATCAGGCCAAAGCGGTCATTGGTCGCCGTGAAATGGTGACATTACCTGAGCTAGGGCTTCACCTGTGCTGTAAAGCAGATACGGGTGCGCGTACTTCTGCGCTGCATGCAGAAGAAATAGAGACACATGAAGATGAACATGGTCAACTATGGGTAAGCTTTATCACCCACAGCGGCGGCCCTACCACACCCGCCCATCGCTACAGTTTGCACTTGCATGATCGACGCCGGGTTACCAGTTCAAACGGTCACAGCGAGTGGCGCTATGTCATACGCACCCCTATGCAAATGGGCGATTTGAATTTTCCTGTTGAACTGACCCTGACTGATCGCAGCAATATGCGTCACCCCATGCTGTTAGGACGCCGCGCCATGCGCCGCTTACTGATCGCCCCCGGTGCAGCATTTTTGCACGGTGAGCCTTAACCTCATTATTCGTCGCCATTATTTAGACTCGGAGTCCTCTCAATGCATATCGCTCTGCTATCGCGCAACCGTAATTTGTACTCTACTCGCCGCCTGGTTGAAGCCGCAGAGCAGCGGGGACATACCGCGCGTGTGGTGGACACGCTGCGCTGCTATATGAGCATTACCTCCCACCACCCTTCTATTCACTATAAAGGGCAAGAAATTGAGCACTTTGATGCGGTTATTCCCCGTATCGGTGCGTCGGTTACCTTTTACGGGTGTGCGTTGCTACGTCAGTTCGAGATGATGGGTACTTACGTTATCAACGATAACGTGTCCATTACTCGCTCACGGGATAAACTGCGCTCGCTCCAGCTCTTATCGCGCAAAGGGCTGGGGTTGCCGATTACCGGTTTTGCCCACTCGCCGGACGATATTCCCGACTTGATCACCATGGTCAAAGGCGCCCCACTGGTGATCAAGCTGCTTGAAGGCACGCAGGGGATCGGCGTGGTACTGGCGGAAACGAATCAGGCGGCGGAATCAGTGATTCAGGCCTTCATGGGTATGAAAGCCAACATCATGGTGCAAGAGTACATTAAGGAAGCACGCGGGGCTGACATACGCTGCCTGGTGATTGGCGATAAAGTCGTTGCTTCAATGAAGCGGCAAGCAGCGGATGGTGAATTTCGCTCGAACCTCCACCGCGGCGGCACCGCCAGTGTGATTCGAATTACCCCTGAAGAGCGCTCAACGGCCATTCGCGCTGCCAAGGCGATGGGGCTTCGTGTCGCAGGGGTCGATTTGCTGCGCTCGAATCACGGCCCGGTGATAATGGAGGTTAACTCATCGCCTGGGTTGCAGGGCATTGAGAACGCCACCGGTAAGGACATTGCCGGCATGATCATTGAACACATTGAAAAAAATGCCGCTCCAGCCCGTAAAGCGCCGCCCAAGCCTAAAGGCTAAGGCAAAATATTAAAATAATCCGATTCGGGGGTGGCAAATCGACGCTGTCCCCCCCACAATCTGCGTCACCGAAGGAGGTAGACGCTCATGTTTCTCGATAATCGCCAAGTGGCGATGGACAGCGTATTGGAAGCGCTGGCCGATAGCATTGATTATTTCCAGGATAATATCGAACGCCTGCGGCCCTCGCTGCGCGACGCTTTGAAGCCGCATTACACGACGCGGCTCAAGCAGATGCGAAAGCTCCAGGAGCTTGCCCGTGCACATCTAAAAATGCTGCCCCGGGATGCAGATGTGGAACGTGACGATTTTTTATGGCTATGGAGTCGGCTGAAAAGCTTCGTGGGTAACGATAGCCAAGTACTGATCAATGAGTTATTGGAGCAAGAGCGTGTATTGATGCAGGCGCTCTCCTCCCTCTATACGCACCCCTTACCCGACCCTATCGAGCCGGTGGTGGAAGAGTGCATGCAGGGATGTCGTAAACTGATTCGTGAGCTCTATGCGCTGCAAAAGCGCAAAACCCACCGCTAGGGTGCCGTGAAGCGTTCGTTTAATGACGGCAGAATAAGGTCGATCGGCGCCCGCTTTTTAAACTCAATGGGTTCCGGTGTGCCGAGGAAATAGGGCTTTCTGTCCCATATATACAAATCGCCCAGGGTAGCCACGCGCGCTGCCCATTCCCGCAGCTTTAATCGCCACTCCACGCTGACGTTAGCATCATCCGCCACGCAGCCCGTCACATCCATACCCAATGCTCGACCAATGTAAACGGCACGGGGCAAATGCCAACTCTGAGTAACCAGCAGCGCTTTATCCAATTGGAAAACGTCACGCGCACGCACCAGGGTGTCATAGGTGCTAAAGCCTGCAAAATCCATGGTCAACTGCTCGGCCGAGACGCCCCGCCGATAAAGCTCACGCCACATTGCTCGCGGTTCGTTATAGGCCTGAGTACGGTTATCCCCAGAGAGCAACAAGTGTTCAACCTGCTTTTGCTCAATGAGCGTGGTAGCCGTGCGCATTCGCGCATGGAAGTGAGGGTTTCGCACGCCGCTACGCGTCCAGTGAGAGGTGCCGAAAACAATGCCCACGCGAGCAGCACGGCACTGCTGCGGCTGACGCTCGATATAAGCCGCCGTGGTGGCCAGCACCCAAAAGTTGCCGCCTATAAACAGCAATGTCGCCAGTAGCGACAGTGCTCCTAGCGACATCAACAAGCGCTTTGACCATGTTAACAAGAGGTTATGCATCCCGCTCCCCAGCAGCGGTTAGAACATGCCGAGTTCAAGCTTGGCCTCGTCACTCATCATGTCACGGCTCCAGGGAGGGCTGAAGACAATGTCGGTGTGCACTTTGCTGATTTGTGGCGCACCGAGAATCTTGTTACGCGCGTCAGCAGCAATCACGTCCCCCATGCCACAGCCAGGGGCCGTTAGCGTCATTCGAATGGTGGCAATGCGCTCGCCGCTAATGAGACGTTCAATGCGACAACCGTAAACCAGTCCCAGATCAACGATATTGACCGGAATCTCCGGATCGAAGCAAGTGCGCAACTGATCCCATACGAACTGCTCTATCTCATCCTCACTGGCCGTTTCAGGCAGTGTGGGCCGTGGCAAGGACTCAAGACCCAGCGCATCGAGATTGCGCCCTTCTATCAAGTAGAGACGCCCCTCAAAACCGACGCTCACCGAGCTACCTTTTGCCTGCATGACGCTGACAACGCTATCTTCGGCCAGCGTTTCCGTCTTGCCAAACGGAATGGCAATGGCTTCCACATCGCGCTGAAGGGGTAACTGCTGACCTCGTTCGAGGCTGGCGACTTGCTCAAGATCCATAACTATCCTTAAATGACGATCCTCAAAGAACCGACCTTAACGTACCATGCCAATCACGCGATTAAGCGCTTCAACAAAGCGATCCACTTCATCGAGCGTATTGTACGCAGCAAATGAAGCACGGCAGGTGGCATCGACGCCAAAGTGATGCAACAGAGGCTGCGCGCAGTGGTGCCCGGTGCGAATCGCAATGCCGAGCTGATCGATCAGCAGACCGATATCTTGCGAGTGCGCGCCATCCACCACAAACGATAGCACGCCTGCTTTTTGCGGTGCGGTGCCCAAAATACGCAGGCCATCAATGCGCTCTACGGCTTGTGTCGCGCGCTCAAGCAATTGCGCTTCCCAAGCGCCAATAGCGCTAACGCCCACGCTTTCTAACCACTCGAGCGCGCGCCCCAGCGCAATGACTTCCGCAATCGCAGGCGTACCGGCTTCAAACTTGTGCGGAATGGCGGCGAAGGTCGTGCCTGCACCGAACGAGACGGTTTTAATCATCTCGCCGCCGCCCTGCCAGGGCGGCATCGCTTCCAGCAAAGCCTGCTTGCCATACAGCACGCCAACGCCAGTGGGGCCATACACTTTGTGACCCGAAAACGCATAGAAGTCGGCATCAATTGCCTGTACATCGACCAATTGATGCGGCGCGGCCTGGGCACCATCAATTAAAATCAGCGCCCCGTGCTGATGAGCAAAGGAGGCCATTTCCTGCACTGGGTTGATCGTGCCCAGCGCATTGGAAACGTGATTGACCGCCACCAGCTTAGTACGCTCACTGAGTAGCTCGCGATAAGCGGCCATGTCGAGTGCGCCATTCGACTCCACGGGAATGACCTTGATGCTAAACCCGATCTCAGCGGCCAGCAGTTGCCAAGGCACGATGTTGGAGTGGTGCTCCAACATGGAAATCAGCACTTCGTCGCCAGGCCCGAGGTTTTTACGCCCCCAGCTCTGCACGACTAAATTGATGGCTTCCGTGGTGCCACGGGTAAAGATGATCTGACGCGCATCTTCCGCGTTGAGAAACGACCGCACCTTATGACGCGTGCCTTCAAACGCCGCCGTTGCCTCATCAGCGAGGGTATGTAGCCCGCGGTGAATGTTGGCGTTATAGCGCGAGTAGTAATCGCTAAAGACGTCGATCACCTGCTGGGGCGTCTGACTGGTCGCCGCATTATCCAAATAGATGAGCGGCTTGCCCTGTACTTCACGGCCCAGCACCGGAAAATCTTGACGCAGGCGAGTAACATCAAACGTCGCTTGCTCTAGGGTGGGCGTTGGCTCAATAACGGTATGTGACATCAATCACTCCTGGTTTAATCGTAGCGCTAGTCGTTAAGGGCGACTGCCGCCTCAACCAGCCCCGCCAGATTGAAGCGTTCCGGCAGTTTACCCGCCACTGCCAGTTCAACACGCTCGGCAATCGCATCTAGCGTCACTTTATCCAATACCTCTCCTGCAAAGGCGAGGGTTAGCAGCCCACGAGCGGTGGCCTCATCAATACCACGCGTGCGCAGGGCATAGATCGCGTCTTCATCCAACTGGCCCGTCGTGGTGCCGTGTGAGCACTTGACGTCGTCCGCATAGATCTCAAGCTCAGGCTTGGCGTCAATGTGGGCACGGTCCGATAGCAGCAGGTTTTGATTGCTCTGAAAACCTTCGATCTTCTGGCTATCGCGCTTGACGTAGACCTTACCGTTAAAAACACCGTGGGCGCGGTCATCCAAAATACCCTTGTAGTTCTCGTTCGAGAACGTCAGCGGCGCATTGTGGTTCACCTTGGTATGGTTATCGACGTGCTGACGGCCTTGACCAAAGAACAGACCCAAGAAGTTAGTTTCCGCACCTTGTCCGTTCAAGTCACTGATCAAGTCGTTGCGCACCAGCGCCCCGCCCAGGCTCAAGTTATAAGAGGTATAGCGGCTATCCCGCCCTTGCTCTACGTGAATGCTCGCCACGTGCATGTCGCCCAATGGCGCTTCCTGCAGCTTGTAATGGGCAAGAATCGCGCCACGATCAAGCATTAGCTCAGCCACGACGTTGGTGAAGTTAGCCGCTTCGCTCTCGCCAGTATAATGCTCGATCAGGGTGGCTTCGCTGCGGCTACCCGCTTCTACTAGCACGCGCGGATGACTCATCACCGGCTCGCCGGCGCGCGACAGGAACTGCAGCAGAATGGGTTTTTCAACCACCGTGCCCGCCGCGATGCGAACGACGGCACCCTCTTCCATAAACGCTGTATTCAGCGCGGCAAAAGGCGAGAAATCCACGCCCGTCAGCCGCCCGAGCGGGCCACCCACGGCCTCGTGATTCTCTGTTAACGCCTTGGAAAGCGGCAATACCTGAACGCTTGATGGCAGTGCATCCACATCCGAAAGTGCCGCTGAGAAGACACCATCCACAAACGTCAGGCGGTAAGCTTCGATCGGCAGGGTCAGCGCGGCCGCACTGGCTTGAGAAAACTCAGCGTTATCAGCGAGCGCAAAATTGCCTTGTGCAATGGAGCGCACGTCAGTGTATTTCCACTCTTCATCACGACGAGTCGGAAAACCCAGTGCTTCAAAGCGGGCAGCGCCCGCCTGACGACGTGCAGCCACCCAGGTAGGCTCCGCCTTGTAGTGCGGGCTGCGCGCCTTAAGTGTGTCTAAAAAGGTTTGCGTATCGCTCATGCCACAGACTCCTCGATACCTTCGTACCCATTGGCTTCCAGCTGCTTAGCGAGTTCGGCGTCGCCGGTTTTAACGATACGCCCATCGACCAGAACGTGAACCTGATCAGGCACGATGTAATCCAGCAGGCGCTGATAGTGAGTGACCAGCAGAATGGCGCGGTCTTCAGCGCGCATACTGTTGACACCGTCAGCCACCACTTTCATGGCGTCGATATCCAAGCCGGAATCGATTTCATCAAGCATGGCAAGCTTCGGCTGCAGCACGAGCATTTGCAGGATTTCGTTACGCTTCTTCTCGCCGCCAGAGAAACCTTCGTTAACCGCACGCTGCAAGAAGCTGGCATCCATTTTCATAAAGCCCAGCTTCTCTTTCACCAGCTTCATAAATTCGGGGGCAGGCATTTCGCCTTCGCCGCGGGCGACGCGCTGGGCATTCAGCGCCGATTTCAGCAGGTAGATATTTTTAACACCCGGGATCTCGACCGGATACTGGAAACCTAGCAGCAGGCCCGCCTGGGCACGCTCTTCAATTTCCATTTCAAGCACGTCTTTGCCTTCAAAGGTAATCGTGCCCTGGGTGACTTCGTAGCCATCTTTACCAGCGATAACCGCCGATAGCGTCGACTTACCCGCGCCGTTCGGCCCCATAATGGCGTGCACTTCACCCGCATTGATGGTCAGGGTGAGGCCTTTGAGGATTTCATTACCTTCGACGGTGACGTGTAAATCATTCACTTGCAACATATTGATTACCTTCTGATTCTGGCGAGTCGCTACGGCGACAATGATATAATTAAGTAGTCTAAACGGCTAACGATTAACCTACCGCGCCTTCCAGGGTGACGTTGAGCAGCGCTTCCGCTTCCACGGCAAACTCCATCGGCAGCTCTTGGAAAACGTCTTTACAGAAGCCATTCACAATCATGCTGACCGCGTCTTCTTCCGAGATACCGCGGCTCTGGCAGTAAAACAGCTGGTCTTCACCGATTTTCGAGGTGGTCGCTTCGTGTTCGATAGTCGCCGTGCTGTTGCCAATTTCCTGATAAGGGAAGGTATGCGCACCGCACTTGTCGCCAATCAACAGCGAATCGCACTGGGTAAAGTTACGCGCCCCTTTGGCCCGCGGGCCAATTTTCACCAAGCCGCGGTAGGACTGATCACTGCGACCCGCAGAGATGCCTTTCGCCACGATATAGGAACGAGTGCCTTCACCAATGTGAATCATCTTGGTGCCGGTGTCGGCCTGCTGGCGTCCGTTCGTCACGGCAACAGAGTAAAACTCGCCGATACTGTCCTTGCCACGCAGCACACAGGACGGGTATTTCCAGGTAATGGCCGAGCCGGTTTCTACCTGCGTCCAGCTGATGCGTGAACGGTCACCGCGGCAGTCGCCACGTTTAGTCACGAAGTTATAGATACCGCCGACACCATTTTCATCGCCGGGGTACCAATTCTGAACGGTGGAGTATTTGATGTAGGCATCGTCCAGAGCGACCAGCTCAACGACGGCGGCATGCAGCTGATTTTCATCACGCATCGGCGCGGTACAGCCTTCCAGGTAAGAAACCTGAGCGCGGCTTTCGCAGATAATCAGGGTGCGCTCAAACTGGCCGGTATTGGCCGCGTTAATACGGAAATAGGTCGACAGCTCCATCGGGCAGGTCACGCCTTCCGGCACAAACACAAAAGAGCCGTCGGTGAAGACCGCTGAATTGAGCGCCGCGAAGTAGTTATCCGCCACCGGCACCACGGTGCCCAGGTACTGCTTGATCAGTTCCGGATAGTCGCGGATAGCTTCAGATATCGAGCAGAAGATAACGCCCGCTTCGCCAAGCTGCTTCTTGAAGGTAGTGGCCACCGACACTGAGTCAAACACCGCATCGACGGCAACGCCAGCCAGCGCGGCGCGTTCGTGGAGCGGAATACCCAGTTTCTCATAGGTCTCCAGCAGCTTGGGATCGACTTCATCCAGGCTCTGGGGGCGGTCTTCCGGGCGCTTGGGCGCACTAAAATAGGAGATCGACTGATAGTCGATCGGCGGATAATCGAGATGCGCCCAGGAGGGTGCCTCCATTTTCAGCCACTGGCGATAGGCATCCAGACGCCACTCCAGCATCCACTCGGGTTCGCCCTTCTTCTTGGAGATAAAGGCGATGGTGTTTTCATCCAGGCCAGGTGGCAGGGTGTCGCTTTCAATATCGGTTATGAAGCCGTCTTTGTATTCGCGACGAACCAACTGTTCCATTTCTTCGCTTGCCATGGTGATACCCTCCGGGCAGTTGGGTGGCGAGATTATCGCCTTTAATAATAAATAAGGCCTGCTGTGCTTACGCCGCTGTTAGGCCGACGCCGCCGACAGGCTGATCGTTTGAATAGGCAGTTGCACCGGTAATTTTATCGGTGCTGTATCGGCTAAATGCGCTAACGTTACACTTTCAAGCAAGGTGCGCATCGCCAATGAAACCCGCTGCCAGTTGTCCGCCACGCCACAGGTAGCGACCAGCTCGCAATCCCCTTCTGCTTGGCTGCATTCGGTCATGGCAACGGGGCCTTCAATCGCCGCAATAATGTCGGCGGCCGTAATGTGTGATGCTGGCCGCGCCAAGCGATAGCCGCCTTGAGCACCGCGCTGGGAGACTAATAACCCGGCACGCGCCAGCATTTTCAGCGTTTTACTTACCGTGGGGTGTGGCAGTTGCACAGCCTCAGCCAAATCAGCAGCTGCATGTGATGCGTGAGCGTGACGGGCAATTTGCGCCATCACCACAGCGGCATAATCTGTCAGCCGAGAAAGCTTGAGCATATCGACTCCCCTTTTATGTACTGAGTGCGCGGCCACCAAAGGTCACCTGCGTCAATTGAGTACCATTTTAGTCCTGTATAAATTTGATGTGAAGCCCTTGAGCTAAATGGTTAGCAATTTGAGCAAAATAACAGCATGATCGACGCCAATCGCATCAAAAACAACAATCATTATCATTTAAAAATACTATGACGCTTGTGAGATGCTTATCTTGGCTTTACTTTAATGAGGGTCGTCTGGTAATTTCGACTGAGTATTGAGTGCCACCACACTGGATGGCAGCCTGCTATTCGAGGATTTACGATGGATTCAGCAGTCAACAATATGGTCAATGCGTCATTGGCAATGCAGCAGGTACAAGTTGCACAACAGGCGCAACTGACCGTTTTCAAAGACGCTTTAGACGGCCAAGCAGCACATATTTCTGCCCTCATGGAAGGCGTTGCTCAGGTGCCTCAACTGGCCACGAGCGGAAGCGTAGGTACGCAAATCAACACCACCGCGTAACCAACGTAGCGAAAGATAAGCAAATAGCCCCCTGGCTAATGCCAGGGGGCTATTTTTTTACTGCCTGTCTTTTACTAACTGTTTTAACCCGCTAGGCTTTTTTAACGAATTCGGATTTAAGCTTCATCGGTCCGATACCGTCAATTTTACAGTCGATATCATGATCGCCGTCCACCAAGCGGATACTTTTCACTTTAGTCCCCACTTTTACCACCAGTGAACTGCCCTTGACCTTCAGATCCTTAATGACCGTTACGCTATCACCGTCGACCAACATATTACCGTTGGCATCGCGCACGCCTGAAGCGTCATCTGCGCCCTCTGCTTCTGCTACTTTTGACCATTCATGACCACACTCTGGGCACACGTATTGAAGCCCATCATCGTAGCTAAACTCAGAAGCGCAGGCAGGACAGTTAGGTATATCACTCATGGAACGGCTCCATCACTTGGCTATTGCAAAAGACGCTAACAAGGTCTTAGAAAGCGATGGAGCCTACACGGGTTAAGCAAAATGTCCAGCGAGGGTAATATTAGCCTCGGGCATTAGCCGCGCTGATAAGTCCCTACCAGGCGATTCATGCCCAGCAGATTGGGCTCTACCTCTTTGAGTAATTCGGCAAGCGTCAACCCTTCCGGCAGTGACGTTTGGCGATCCAGCGCCAGCACCCAGAAATAATAGAGGTGTTTGCCGTGCCCTTCCGGAGGCATGGGGCCGCAGTAACCAATCTCTCCTTTATCATTGGTGCCTGGGGTGCCCGCCTCGCTTTTTTCGGTGAGCTCTAGCGCCTCGGCGGGTAAATTATAAAGCACCCAGTGTACAAAGCCGTAGCTACCTTCCTTCACTAAAGGGGCATCAGGGTCGTGGCAAATTACCGCGAATCCCTGAGTTCCCTCGGGCGCATGCTGCCAAGCGAGCGCAGGCGAAACATCGTCCCCTTCTCCCGTGTGCTTGGTAGGAATCGCTTGGTGGTCGGCAAAGGCCGAACTGGTAACCTGCATTGATGAAAGTGCAAATGCCATGCTTCTCTCCTGAGTAACGCTTAGGGTTCGAACGACTTGTGATTGAAAAGATGGATTTAAAAACTAACCACCGAGGCGTACTGTTGCCACCACTGCTGGGCTGTCTCCACGTTGTCAGCGTTGTACGCCGGGTCAAGGACAACGCCCAGCTGAACATAGTCGCCACGGGTTCTAGCCATGAGCTGAGGATCCTGAGTCGCCAGTTGGAGCGCATAGAGCACCAACATTTGCTCATACGCATCGCGGGTGTTCAACCGAGCAAACAGCAGAGGAACCGCTGGAAGACCTATTTCACCTAATCGCTCAGCGGCAATGTACCAGGGTCGACGGTTATCACGATCGCCGTAACTGGCCACAAAACGCCGATCGGCCAAGCGGCTAACGTAGTAGGAAGCTTCCTCTTCAGGGCTCATAAACAGTGGCGGCACCCAGTCACTGTCCCTAGCACTCACCGGCGCGGCGGTGGCGACAGGCGTAGGTTGCTGCGTAGCGGGTGAGGCTTCAGCCGCTGCCTGGTTAGGGGTTGGTGAAGAGCGAGGCCCTCCGGCACAGCCCGCGAGTAACAGGCATGCCCCCAAACATAACACTCCTAGATAATGCGCGCTTTGCTGCATTGGCAAGCTTCCTTGGCTAAGTCTTAAACGGACCATCGCCCCTGTTTCTTTAGGCGACGTTTAACCCACCTATCATAAAGCGCCCGCAACGCTGGTTTAATCCCCGGCAGGCCAATTATCCAGGCGACCGGCAGTAGCCAGGGAATTCGCTTCATTAATAAGCGGTAGGCGTCGATACCTTCAATCAGTTGGCCTTGCGCTGTCTCGATGTGCAAAGAACGCAGGGCCATGGCGGGATCAACGCCTTTTTCTCGGAGGGTCGGCGCATGCTCGCTTACATCAAGCCAGCCTATATCATCGGCGTGCTGCCCCGACCACTGCTCATAGCGGCGGCGCTCTTGTCGACACAGCGGGCACTGGGCATCGTAAAAGACATTAATCGATCTCTGACTGGACATATTGCTTCTCAGCTTTAACACTCTTATGCAGTGTGGCATTTCCATTAATTGGCGCAACCCTTACTGCCCCGTGGCTCAATTAGGTCTTCACTATGAACGCTGAGCTTAATAATGAATTTGGTAAACAACTTTTAGTGATTGCTCATGCTCCGTCACCGAATACCCGGCTTTTGCAGGAAGCGGCCACGCGGGGCGCTAGCCATCCTGATCTGGAACAAATGCAGTGCATCGTGAAAGCGCCTTTGGAGGCAGGCCCAGAGGACGTACTAGCCTGCGATGCCATCCTGCTCGGCACCACAGAGAATCTTGGTTATATGAGTGGCGCGCTAAAGGATTTCTTTGACCGCACTTATTATTCTGTCATAGAAAAAAAGCAAGGATTGCCTTGTGCACTTTATATCCGCGCTGGCCATGACGGCACAGGCACGCAACGCGCGGTAGAAAGCATTGTGACCGGTTTACGCTGGCGTTGGGTGCAGCCCCCCCTCATTTTACGCGGCGAATGGCAGCCAACGTTTGCTGATCAAGTAGAAGAAATTAGCATGGCCTTAGCATTTAGTGTTGAAAGTGGCATTGTTTGAAAATGAGATTGTTTGAGAGTGACATTGTATAACCTCGCTTAGCCTGCCTTACTGTAGATAAGCATTTCGCGTCAACAGCGCGATTGAAAGGAATCAACGCACTTATTTAAGGTCGCCATTATGCACAACGTCATTGCTTTCTATGATGATCGCGTTCTCGCTCACGAGCCCAATATTGACGCCGACTTTCTACCTCAACGAATCGATAAGCGCATTCGCCACTTTCTTGCTGGCTTACCGGTGCCGTGGAAGTACCCTGAACATCCGGGTCGATTAAAAGCCATTCAACAACTGCTTGAAAAAGCGCCGATTGAGGGGCTCCACATGGAGGGCGGCAAAGCGGCGACCCATGAACAGTTAGCGCGGGTGCACACCACTTCCTATCTCAGCGATATTTTTAGCCTGCGGGGTAAAAATGCTTGGCTGGATGTAGACACCACGGCGGTTTCACCGGGAAGCGTTGATGCCGCGGAAGTGGCCGCGGGCACCGCTATTGCCGCGGTTGAGGCCGTCATGGAAAAACGCACGAAAACCGCCTTTGCCCTGGTGCGCCCGCCGGGACACCACGCCGAACCTGTTCGCGCCCGCGGCTTCTGCTTATTTAATAATGTCGCGGTGGCAGCCGCCCATGCCCGTAGCGCGTTCGGCTGCGAACGCGTGCTGATCGTCGACTGGGACGCCCACCATGGCAATGGCACCCAGGACATTTTCTGGGCCGAACCGAACGTGATGTTTTTCGATATACACCGAGCAGCGCCTTTCTACCCCGGCTCTGGCCATCTTGAAGAGGTAGGCGCCGGGTTAGGCGAAGGCACCACCATCAATGTCCCCCTACCCGCTGGCGCCGGTGATGAAGCGTATTTAAAAGCTTTTCGCGACATCCTAGCGCCAGCGGCTGCCTGGTTTAAACCGGATATCATCTTAGTTTCTGCGGGCTTTGACCCACACTGGCATGACTTAGCGCTCAACGTTTCTTATGAAGGGTTTGGCGCGCTAACCGGCTTTATGCAACAGCTGGCCGAACAGCACTGCGAGGGCCGTTTGGTCTTCGTATTAGAGGGGGGCTATAACCTTGAGTCGCTGGCCAATGGCACACGTGCCGTCCTGGCAGTACTGGCCGGCAACACAGTGCCGGTGCCAGATACCTGCGGCATTGCTGAAGTCCAAGCCGCCGCAGATTTTCACCGCACGGCTTTTGATTCTGAATAGAGCCCTTCTGAAGAGTGGTTTTCTAACTAAAAACTGACAAACAAAAACGGCACCTCGCATGAAAGGGGTGCCGTTGGTAATGCCAGTACCGCGGTTATTTCAACCGCTCAAGCTTATTTCAACCGCTCAAACACCGTTGCGACGCCCTGCCCCATGCCAATACACATGGTGGCTAAACCAAGGGTGGTATCGCGCTGCTGCATCACGTTAAGCAGCGTGGTGCAAATACGCGAGCCCGAGCAACCCAACGGGTGTCCAAGAGCAATGGCACCCCCGTGTAAGTTGACCTTCTCGTCCAGCGAGTCCAGGAAGCCCAGGTCTTTTAAGACCGGAATACCCTGCGCGGCGAAAGCTTCGTTAAGCTCAACGGTCTGGATATCAGCCGCAGAAAGGCCAGCGATTTTTAGCGCTTTCTTGGAGGCAGGAACGGGGCCATAGCCCATAATAGACGCATCGCAACCCGCAACACCGGTTGATAGCACGCGTGCAATAGGCTGCAGGCCCAGCGCTTGAGCACGTTCGTAGCTCATGACAGCCATCGCCGATGCCCCTACCGAGAGCGCCGATGAGGTACCTGCCGTCACCGTACCGTTACGAGGGTCAAAAACCGGCTTCAAGTTAGCCATTGACTCCAGGCTGGCGTCTTCACGGATGACTTCGTCGCGCTGCACCATGACTTTGAAGCCGCGCTGATCGTGCCCTTCGACACCGATAATTTCATTATCGAAGTAGCCCTTTTCCATCGCCGCCTGGGCGCGCTGGTGGGAACGCACCCCAAACTTATCCTGCTCTTCCCGGGAAACGCCGTGCATCTTACCCAGCAGCTCGGCGGTTAGGCCCATCATCATGGCTGCTTTGGCCGCATACTTACTCGCTGCGGGGTTGACGTCAACGCCGTGAGCCATGGGCACGTGTTCCATATGCTCGACGCCACCGATGATAAAAAAGTCGCCCATGCCTGCTTTGATATTAGCGGCGGCGATATGCAGCGCCGTCATCGAAGAGCCACACAAACGGTTAACGGTTTGGGCGGGCACCGAACGCGGAATGCCGGTCATGATGGCGGCATTCCGCGCAATGTTCATCGACTGTTCGAGCGTCTGGTTCACACAGCCCCAGATCACATCGTCCACTTCCGATGGGTCTAGATTAGGATTACGGGTAAACAGTGCCTGCATCGCCGCCGCTGAAAGGTTCTCAGCGCGAACGTTACGAAAAGCACCATTTTTGGCTTTTGCCATGGCGGTACGAACACCGTCAACCACCACAATATCTCTCGGACTCAAACTCATCTTTTATCTCCTATACGTGGTGGTTAGGCTTGCTTGGCAGATTTATCGCTGGAATAGAATAACTCGCCGTTTTGAGCCATCTGACGCAGCTTATCGGTGGGCGCGTAGAGCGGCCCGAGCTCTTCGGCTAGCCCTTCCGCTACTTTCACAAACGCTGCAACGCCCATCGCATCGATGTAGCGCAGCGCGCCTCCACGGAATGGCGGGAAGCCGATGCCATAGATCAACGCCATGTCGGCTTCCGCCGGTGTGGCCACAATGCCATCTTCCAAGCAGCGCACGGTTTCCAGGCAGAGCGGCACCATCATGCGGGCAATGATGTCCTCGTCGGAAAACTCCTTGTGCTCCTTCACCACTTCTTTGACCAAGGCGTAAGCCGCTTCATCAGTCACTTTCTTCGGCTTACCCTTCTTGTCTTCCTCGTAGGCGTAAAAGCCCTTGTCGTTTTTTTGGCCTAAACGATCGTTCTCATACATGAGCTGGATAGCGGTTTTACCTTCACGCGCCATACGGTCAGGGAAGCCTTCGGCCATGACCTCATTGGCGTGTACGGCAGTATCCAGACCGACCACATCGAGCAGGTAGGCCGGGCCCATCGGCCAGCCGAACTTTTCCATTACCTTATCAACGTGTTGGAAGTCAGCACCCTGTTCGACTAGGAAGCTGAAGCCGCCGAAGTAAGGGAACAGCACACGATTGACCAAGAAGCCAGGGCAGTCGTTAACCACAATCGGGGTTTTACCCATTGCGCGGGCGTAGGCCACGGTGGCGGCAACGGCTGCATCAGAGGTCTTCTCACCACGGATGACTTCTACCAGCGGCATGCGGTGCACGGGATTGAAGAAGTGCATCCCGCAGAAATTTTCCGGTCGCTTGAGGTTTTGCGCCAAGCGGTTGATAGAAATCGTCGATGTGTTAGAAGTGAGAGTGGTATTTTCACTCACCATGCCTTCCACTTCGGTCAACACGACGTCTTTGACCTTGGGATTTTCCACTACCGCTTCAACGACCAAGTCGACGTTGCCAAAATCACCGTACGAGAGCGTTGGGCGAATATTGGTCAGCTTTTCAGCCATTTGCTCGGTCGTGAATTTCTTCCGCTCTACCTGTTTGGCAAATAGTTTGCGGGCTTCTTTCAGACCTAACTCTATCGCGTCGTCCTTAATGTCTTTCATTAGGATCGGCGTGCCCTTGGAAGCGCTCTGATAGGCAATACCACCGCCCATGATACCTGCGCCCAACACCGCCGTTTGTTTCACCGGCTGTGCCTGTTTTTCGTAATTGCTGGCTTTCTTCTTAACCACTTGATCATTGAGGAACAGGCCGACCAGATTGAACGCAACGCTACTAAGCGCCAGTTTGGCGAACGCTTTGGCTTCAATCGCCTGGGCACGGCCACGTTCCTCACCAGCCCCTTTCTGAATCACTTTGATCGCTTCAACGGGAGCAGGGTAATGCGGGCCCGCCTTGCCAGCGACATACCCTTTGGCGGTTTCAAACGCCATCATCTGCTCGATGGGATTGAGCTTGAGCGGGCTGGTCTTTTCAGTACGGCGGGCTTGGTAATCCAGCTCGCCGGCATTGGCACGATCGAGCATATCCAGCGCGGCGTCTTCCAACTGCTCAGCACTCACCACGGCATCCACAGCGCCCATCTTCAACGCGGCATCAGCACGGTTTTCAGTACCGCCAGCGATCCACTCGATAGCGTTATCAGCGCCGATAATGCGTGGCAGGCGCACACAGCCGCCCCAGCCGGGCAAAATGCCGAGCTTGGTTTCTGGCAAGCCAATCTTGGCTTTCTCGCTCATTACGCGAAAATCAGTGGTCAGCAAGACTTCACAGCCGCCGCCCAGCGCCAGCCCGTTAATGGCCGTCACCGTGGGGAACGGCAGATCTTCAATGGCATTGAAGATGTCATGTACCTTGAGGTTCATCTCTACCAGGTACTCTTCGCCCTTATCGAACAGCGTGTGAAACTCGGTGATATCGGCGCCCACAATAAACACGTCTTTACCGCTGGCAATGAGCAGCCCTTTCAAGCTATTTTCAGCTTGAAGCGCCTTCACTGCCTCACCCAGCTCTGCTACCACAGCGCTGGATAGTTTGTTGACGGACTCACCTTTCAGATCGAAAGTGAGCATAGCGATGTCATTGCCACTCGGGGTGTCACGACGTGTCACCGTAATGGCGTTGCCTTGATAGATCATCCGCGCTCTCTCCACAATTCGGGTTGGCTCCCTAAAAGGAACCCGCCACACTTTATTCGGCCACTAGAAAATGTACGGTCAATACAATCCAATCGATTTCATACGGTCGTTTGATTGCTTTAGCTTGGTTGAGTTGCCGGTGTTCGTCAAGCCCTGACTTTCGGCTAATTTACCCATCTACTGAGACCAGCACTCCCCTGCGTGCGTTCATACTGCTAGGATCACGCTTCCAATTATTTTGCAGGTTAACTTTCTATGGGCGCACTGCTCACGCCATCCCGCATTGCCACCGTTCAGCGGTATATTGAACGCATTGTCGAGCGACTAAAGCCATGGAGCTGGCTGTGGCCCCCCATGGCATTTTCGGCCGGGTTAGGCAGCTTCTTTCTGGTAGATCGCCAACAGTGGCTGGGAGCTGCCCTCGCGCTAGGACTTTTGTTCGCCTGGACGCTACTGCTTTCCGAAGGGTTAATCAGCCGCTGGCTGCAACGTCGTGGCCACCCAACGCCACCAAGAGGCGTAACGACGTTTATTGCCCAGATGATTCACCAGGAAACGCTTTTTTTCACGCTGCCGTTTATTTTAGTCACCACCGTTTGGAATAGCGGCCAAACGCTGTTTGCTCTGCTTGTAGGCGTGATGGCGCTACTGTCTATCATCGATCCCATTTATTTTAAAATTTCCGAACGTTGGCGTAGCCTTTACTTCTTATTCCACGCCATGTGCGTGTTTCTCGTGTTACTCGTGACGTTACCGATCATGGTACACCTCACTACCGGGCAAAGTTTACTCTTAGCGCTCGGAATCACGGTCGTGGTCGCCCTCCCTAGCTTTTGGCATCTGCTAAAGCAAAGTTCTTTCAAGCGCTGGTGCGCCTTTTTTGGCTTAACGTTGGTGTTAGCGTATGGCGCTTGGCTAGGGCGCATTTGGGTCCCCCCTGCCAGCCTCTGGATGACCAGCAGTGCGCTCTCGCCAGGGTTTGATGTCGAACAGCGCTTACCCCAGGGCTCAATGACGCTGACGCCCCAGGCCATTAGCGATAATGGGCTCTATGTGTATACCGCTATCAGAGCCCCGCGGGGGCTGAGTGAAACCATTACCCATGCTTGGCATCATAATGGTGAGCAAATGGATGTCGTGGAGCTCAATATCGACGGTGGACGTGAGCAAGGTTATCGTGCTTGGAGCCACAAGCAGAACTTCCCGGCAGACCCGACGGGAGATTGGCGTATCGATATAATGACGAGCACGGGTCAACGCTTAGGGTTGATTCGCTTTAACGTAGCAGAAGATAGCCAGCAGGCCTCGCTCGCCGATGGTGAAATACATGCCAGTGGCCTCAGCAACTGGAACCTACGCCGCTTTGTGCCTGGTCGCACTAATGATGAAGAGGCACAACCGGATGACTAAGTTGTAAAGCGCCTTGCATTCAGCGCCACAGCTTATGACAATTCGCCTACTCACACTTATTGGTAGTTAGTTGCTTATGGCTTCAACGATTGGTTTTCGTATCGCGCGCTTGCCGCATCTATGGCGTTCCATTCTAGATCGACGGCTTGCGCCTTTGGGCTTAACGCAAACGCGCTGGGTAACGCTTTATCATTTATGGCGCTTGGGCGAGGGACACCCACAGTGCGACTTGGCGCGCGCCATTGGCGTTGAAGCACCCTCCTTGGTGCGTACGCTCGGCCAACTCGAAGAGCAGGGCTTAGTTGAGCGCCGTGCCTGCGATAATGACCGCCGTAGCAAGCGTATCTATCTAACGCCTGCCGCGATGCCGTTATTGGAAAAAATCGACAGCGTTGCCCAGCAGGCACGTAAAGAAATGTTTGCCGGTTTGAGCGAAGAGAATCTTGAACAGCTCAATGAGTGGCTAGCCGTGATTGAAGCCAACGGGTTAGCCATTCAAGCCCGGGATCAAGACGACCCCGTCTCCTGATCACTCTTTGAAGTGGCTGATGGCGGCGGCTCGTCACCCAGGATCGGCGGTGCTGTGGGTCGATCCGAATGGCCTTGAAGTGAACGCTGCAGTTGCTGAAAATCGGGCAAATAGGTCGCGAATCGTTCAGCGGTTTGCGACTCCCACCACCACAGTGTTAGCGAATAGGTCGTCGATTGAAGCACAAGCGCGTCTTGTGGCAAACGCTCGAGCAACGCTTTTAATGCTATCTCGGCATCGTCGGGGAGCGGTCGCAACGGGGCTATGCGCCACCGCCAGCCTGCGTAATAAGGAGCTAACGCTTCACTGGCATTACTGTCTCTGACCAACAGGAAATCAGGCCCGGGCGCTGATTGGGGGTAGTGCCACCGATAGGCAGGCATCGTACCTTTGAAGTGGTGAAGCGGTGGTTTTTCCAATTTAATGGTAACGCCTTGCTTACCCATTTGGGAGCGCAGCGCCTGATGGCGTTTCTGGCGAGGGCTAGGTTTGAGCCACATCACCGGCGCGATGACAAACAGCATTATGGCTATAATGATTAACCATTCCATCTCTACATTTCCCTCCACATGAGCCACACTTTAGGTAATATTCTAACCACCATGACTCAGGCCGTTATTTTGATGCACGTCATGGTTAAAACGCTGATCATTGTTAAATTAAGGCACGCCATCTAAAGTAACGGACATCCAACAAAGTTTCTCTTTGTTAGCCTCACTAAGGAGATACGCCATGAGCTATCACCACATATTAGTTGCCGTTGACTTAACCAAAGACTCCCACAAGATCCTGGAGCGGGCAGTGGCAATCGCTGAGCGCAACGATCAAGCCAAAATCTCCATTATGCATACCCTTGAACCACTAGGGTTTGCCTACGGTGGCGATATCCCTATGGACTTGACCAGCATTCAAGACCAGTTGGATGAGCATGCCAAAAAACGCTTGGCTGAAATTGCCGCGCCCCATATTGCCGAAGCTGATCAACACGTGGTTGTGGGTATGCCGGACACTGAAATTCACCGCTTTGCCGATGAACATGGCGTGGATCTCATCGTGGTGGGTTCCCACGGGCGCCACGGTTTTGCTTTGCTGCTAGGCTCGACATCAACAGGTGTCCTGCATGGAGCACAATGCGATGTTCTCGCCGTGCGCGTTGGCAAGAAAGGCGAAAAAAGCGACGAGTGAACGACAACCCAATGACATCAACGCAAAAGGCGCCCTTGTGGCGCCTTTTAACGTTACTGTTTTTTTATTCCCCTGCTGCCATCGCCTCAAGCTCCATCCAGCGCTCCATGGCCACTTCCAACGCCTTCTGTAATTTTTCCATCGCCTGCAATCGTTCCGTAATGGTGTCAGCATCCTGCTGATAAAACGCAGGATCCCCAATTTCACTCTCCAACGCTTCTACTTCGTTCTCGAGGCGCTCAATCTCAGCAGGCAGTGCATCCAGCTCACGCTGCAGATTGTAGGAAAGCTTAACGCTTTTCTTAGCCACTGCCGCAGGTGCTTCGGCTACCTTTTTTGGCGCTTCTGAGGTGGGTTCCGTACGCTGACGCGCCGCCCCTTCCCAGGGCGCGGGCGGCAATTTGCCACCTTGGCGAATCCAATCCGTATAGCCACCCACGTACTCGCGCACCACGCCATCGCCTTCAAAGGCCAGCATGCTGGTCACCACGTTATCCATAAAGGTACGGTCGTGTGAAACCAGCAGCAGCGTGCCATCAAAATCGAGCAGCAGCTCTTCGAGCAACTCCAAGGTTTCCATATCGAGATCGTTGGTCGGCTCGTCGAGCACCAGCACATTAGCCGGCTGCGTGAACAGCTTGGCCAGCAGCAGACGGTTGGATTCGCCACCAGAGAGCGCTTTCACCGGCTGGCGTACCCGCTCAGGAGTAAACAGAAAGTCTTGCAGATAGCTCATCACATGGCGATCTTTGCCACCCACGCTGACACGATCACTGCCTTGGGCAACGTTGTCGTAAACGGTTTTTTCGAGCTCCAATCCGGCGCGCAGCTGGTCGAAATAGGCCACTTTCAGGTTGGTGCCCATTTGCACCTTGCCTTCAGTGGGCTCCAATTCGCCCAGCAGGATTTTTAGCAAGGTGGTCTTGCCCGCCCCGTTGCGCCCCAGGAAGCCGATACGATCGCCACGCAGCACTTCAAGGTTGATATCGCGCAGTATGACCTCATCACCAAACCGTTGGTTGACACCCTGCAGTTCTACCACGCGCTTACCAGTACGCTCACCGCGATCTACCGTCAGGTTGGCATTGCCTTGACGCTCGCGGCGCTGGCTACGCTCGTTACGCATGGCCTCAAGCGCTCGAACTCGGCCTTCGTTGCGGGTACGCCGCGCTTTAACGCCCTGCCGAATCCAGGCTTCTTCCTGGGCCAGCTTTTTATCGAACTCGGCGTTTTCCCGCGCTTCTACTTCAAGCTCATGCTGTTTACGGGCCTGATACTCTTCGTACTTACCGGGGTAGCGACCAAGCTGGCCACGATCCAGCTCCAGAATATTGGTCGCGAGTTTGGAAAGAAACGCCCTATCGTGGGTAATCAGCAGTACCGCGCCGTTAAACGCCAGCAATTGCTCTTCCAACCAAGCAATGGTGTCTAAGTCCAGATGGTTGGTCGGCTCATCGAGCAGCAGGAGATCGGGTTCGGAAACCAAAGCACGCGCCAGTGCCACGCGGCGACGCCAACCACCGGAGAGCGAGCTCATCTCCGCTGTGGGGGGCAAGCCTAGGCGTGTGAGCACCGTATCGATACGCTGGTGAAACGACCAGCCATCAATGGCTTCCAGGCGCGTTTGTAGGGTCGCCATGCGATCCATATCGGGATCGGGATCATTGATTAGGTGATCGTATTCAGAGAGTAGCTCCCCCGCTTCCGGTAGGCCTTGGGCGACCATATCAAAAATGGTCAAACCGGAGGATTCAGGTAACTCCTGCGCCAGCACGCCGATTTTAAGGCCAGGCGCGCGCCAGATGGAGCCATCATCGGGCAGAATATCTCCCGCCACCAGCTTCAGCAGCGTGGATTTGCCAGTGCCGTTGCGACCAACCAGCGCCAGCCGCTCGCCTTTTTCAACTGTCAGGTCGGCGCGATTGAGTAGTACATGAGTGCCGTAGGCGAGTTGCAGCTGTTCGAGTCGTAACAGGGCCACGCGGTGTCCTCCTTAATCATAAGGCGCACAGTGTAACGCATGTGCGCTCTTGGAGGGGGAAGGTTGATGTATTAGTCGATGCCGTCTCATACCGTTACAATGAAGCTTTTGCCTCTTAGAAGGGAGATACCTTTGGCGATTGCTGATGCCGATGACTTTTTACCCGAAGCACTACAGTTTCGGCCTAGCGCCCCCTTGGTAGATATTGGCGCTAATTTGACCCACGAAAGCTTTGGGCGTGATCTTGACGCGGTTATCCAGCGCGCTCAGGCGGCGCAGGTAACCACCATGATCGTGACGGGCACCGACCTTGCGCATGCCGAGCAAGCGGTTGCGCTTGCCAAGCAGCATCCTGGCCTCTACGCCACAGCGGGAGTGCATCCCCACGACGCCAGTCGCTGGGATGATAACCTTGAGCGCGCCATGGCAGCCCTGCACGCCATGCCGGAAGTCGTCGCCGTAGGCGAGTGTGGTTTGGATTTTAATCGCAACTTCTCGACGCCCCAGGAGCAGGAGCGTGCCTTTGAAGCGCAGCTGGCTCTGGCAGTAGAAAGCGGTTTGCCGCTGTTTCTGCACGAGCGGGATGCCGGTCAGCGTATGCGCGAAATCCTCCATGCATGGCGAGACGATATCAGCCAGGCCGTCGTGCACTGCTTTACCGCCGATCGCGATACGCTGCATGGATATCTGGACCTAGACTTGCATATTGGCCTGACCGGTTGGATTTGCGACGAGCGTCGCGGTCATCACTTGCGCCCATTGGTAAGCGATATACCCTTAGCGCGTTTGATGGTAGAAACGGATTGCCCTTACCTATTGCCCCGCAACCTACCGGCGAAGTTAAAAGGCCGCCGTCATGAGCCCGCCCTTTTACCGTGGATAGTGCGTGAGATTGCCCAGTGGCACGGTATCAGCGAAACTGAGTTAGGCAACGCCACCACACAAACCGCCCAGCGTTTTTTCCGTCTTCCCACGGCATCATAAAAGGAGTATCAGCGTGGCCGATTATCCAGGTTTTATTGCCATCGAAACCGGCGAAGACGATGGCTTACCCCTCGCCATCGCTTGGTCATTACCCGATGGCCGTGTAAAGCAAACGCTGATTCAGCCTGACGATAGCTGGATCAAAGAAGATACTAATGCAATGGGCGCCTACAGCATTGAAGAGCTGGAGAGCTTAGGCGTTAGCCCTTTGGAAGTGATTCGCGAACTTGAGAACGATCATTTCTCCGCCACGCTGTATACCAGCGACAACGGCGATGACGAAGCGGCCCTGGCGCGGCTATTTGACACCTACGGATTGGATCCTTTCGTAGAGCTGGCACCCGCGTCCGTTCTTTACCCTTCGATCACTCCTAGCGAATGGCATCGCCAACGGCGGGAAACCTTTAGCGAGCTGGGCCTAGAACCCATGCGACCGGAGCATGAACTGGAAGTCATGCTGTCCATGCACCATCGTTTAACAGAAGAGGAGTAAGCTTTGGTCGTCAAACGCTAAGCGCATTTGCCGGATAAAAGAGGCGCCACTGAGTGGCGCGCTCATGCTTTGTTAGCGTTTATGCTGTTTTCCGTCCTGTGAGCTTGTCCCGAAGCCTATCGACCATACCCACTCCCGCGCCGACACTCTTATGAAAGAGCTCTGAGTGAGGCGCACTGGGATGCGGGCGCGTCGGTGCCAATGTCTTGGCCTGCTCGACTTTTTCGCCTAAATCGATCAGTTGATCACTGGACATATGATGGCGCATCTTAGGAAATTGCTGTGACTCTTCGTCATCAGCATGGTGGCTCAGCAATCCCGCTAGCTTTTCTAGACGCGCCATAAAAACCGGATCGTCGGCGTTACAGTCTTCCAGTTGTTTCATCACCTGAACGATTTCATCGTGCTCTTGCTTGTCGTGCTCGACCTCTTCGGTCCCGTTGGGAATAGATTTTTCGATTGCCGGATAGACATACATTTCCTCGGCAACGGCGTGGCGCATGACTTCAGCGATCAAGGTATCCGCCGTGTCTCTTCGCCACTGTGGGTCGTTTGAGCCTTTGATTTGACTGGCCAGTGCCATCATTTCCTGATGGTCTGTGGTCAGGATATTGATGACATCTTTGGCTGATCCATTCGCGTTGTGCTGGGTCATAAGATTCCCTCCTTTGACACCTAATGACGACGAGTATTACAACTTCAACATAGACCCACGCACAGCAACCTTTCAAGTCCTTGAGCAATGGCCGCTTCACGTTTCAACTCTCGTTGATAATAAGCCTCTAAAGCATGATGAAAAGCCGCTGCGCGGTGAGGCAACCCTTCCTTTGCGTAGCGCTCAGCCCGCGCCATGACGCGCTTGTGAAAAGCATCTCGATCTACCTCAGCCTCACCGCCCAGGTTGTCCACACTGACATGAAAAGGACGCCCACATGCTTTGGTAAACCAGTACTCCAACGCTTGTGGGGCTATTTCTGCCTGCTCGAACGCAGCTTGCTGCTCTGCGTTACGACCATCCGGTGAATACCAGTAACCGTAATCTTCTAGCTGGCGGCGTTTTTCACCCGCAATGCACCAGTGGCTAATTTCGTGTAAGGCACTGGCATAATAACCGTGTGCAAAAATAACTTGATGATAGGGAGTATCACTATCCGCTGGACGATAGAGAGGTTCATCCTGCCCACTAATTAAGCGCGTGTGATATTGCGTGGCAAACACACCATCAAACAGCGCCGTAATATCGGCCAGCGTCCATCGCTCCTGCTCTTGATTCACATAGACCTCGTTTACCATGGGTAGTGATGAAAGTATAACGTCCTTCTCAGGACAAGCTGAATAGAGGGAAGCAAGGCTTGGTTTTCCCTGCTAATCTAGCGCTTTTTTACAGCTCAATTCGCCAACCAGGAGCTCACCATTGGGCGATTTCACTCAACGCGTTAAATCGGTCTATTGGCCAGAAACCCGAGCCCTGCTCTATTTGGCATTCCCTATTTGCGGTGCCCAGTTGGCTCAAGCAGGAATGAGCGTTGTCGATGTCATGATGACCGGACGCCATGATGCCACCTCTCTTGCGGCCGTTTCGGTAGGCTCTAGTCTCTGGATGCCATTGATGCTGTTCATGACGGGCACGCTGATGGGGCTAACGCCAATCGTGGCCCACCTGCTAGGAGGACAGCGCAATAACTTTATCCGCCCTGCCGTCCATCAGGCGCTCTGGGTCGCCCTCCTCCTGGGGGTTGTCGCGGGCCTGCTGCTTTGGTCAGTGGTTATGCCCATTTTTGACTTAATGAACGTGCCCACTGCGGTGGCAAGCCAGTCTGCAGCCTACCTTTCTGCGGTCGCTTTTGGCATGCCAGGCATTGCTTTGTTTCAGGCGCTAAGAGCATTTTCAGACGGCATGAACCATACCCGCCCAGCCTTGTGGATCAGCCTTATTGGCTTAGGGGTCAATATTCCTGCCAACTATCTATTGATCCACGGTGGCGAGGGCTTGGTCGAGCTAATGGGCAACGGTGTTCCTGACATCCTGCAACAGTTGCCCCCCTTGGGCGCCTTTGGCTGTGGTATTGCCACCGCACTCTCCATGTGGACGATGGCCCTAGCAATGGCGTATTACACGCGCAGAGGAAGCACCTATCGAAGCGTGGCGATTTGGCAAAAACTAACACCGCCTCAGTGGGTGGGCATCCGTGAGTTAGTGGTGGTGGGCGTCCCTATTGGCGTGGCAATTTTTGTTGAAGTGACCTTGTTCACGCTCATTGCACTTTTCATTGCCAGCTTCGGCGAAGTGACCGTAGGGGCTCACCAAATAGCGCTAAGCTTCACCTCTATCCTATTCATGCTGCCCTTATCCCTGAGCATGGCACTCACCGTTAGGGTGGGAAATACACTTGGCCAGCAACGTTTGAGCCTTGCCCGGCAGGTCGCTTGGAACGGTATCGTGATCAGCGTGATCATCGCTGTCATCAATAGTATTTTATTGTGGTTGAGTGCCGTACCTGTCATTGCGCTTTATACCTCGAATAGCGAGATACAGGCGCTAGCGCTATCGATCATTGCCTTGGCGGTCATCTTTCAGCTCTCAGACTCGCTACAGGTTAATCTGGCAGGGGCTTTACGCGGCTACAAAGACACCCGAATCGTCATGGTGATCACGGTGCTCTCATACTGGATAGTGGGGCTTGGGGGTGGACATTGGCTGGGCTCTCAAGGGATTGGTAGTCTGGTTGCTCCGCTCGGTGTTCATGGCTATTGGATAGGCTTGATTGCCGGTCTCAGCACCGCAGCCCTGCTACTCGGCTGGCGTTTGCAGCGCATCAGCCTTCGGAGGTAACCATGATTAGGTGGGTAAATATTCCTCACATACTTATCCTGGGCCTCCTACTGTCTGGCTGTGGCGATAACCCCGCTGAACAACAATGGCAGGCTTACCATCAACAGCTTGCCGATGACCTCGACCATGCCGACATTGAACGCTCAAAGCCCATCAATATCGGTGATTTTCCGGAACGCTCCGAACGGCTCATTGAGGTAGCCGAAACCCGAGACAGTATTCTCAACGTCTACGCTCTGCGTGAATGCCAAATCACGTCACTCATTGCTGCTCGTAATAATCAATTAGGCCGCGTAGCGCCCCCGAGCCAGCAATGGCTCTATGAGCTCACGCTATGGCAACGGTTGAGCACTTGCTGGAGCAGCGAGGTTCCAGCCCAGCTGAGTGCTGAAGACCGGACCCGACTGCAGCAGCTAACGGAGACGAAGACGGCTCAGCTACCCAGTGTCAGTTGGAATGCCATTTTTGACTCCAGCGAGTGGGTTAAAAGTTTTTCACGGGCCAGCCAGCCTTTTGACACAGCAGATGAAGCGGCCATTGTTGACCAACTCGACGCCATTCGTTACTTGCAACAGATGACAGACCATCAGTTTGATCTCGATTGGCAACAAGACTCCTCTACCCTTGAAAACCATTTCAAAACCTTACAAGAACGCCCATTGACGGCTGAAGTTTTGCGCGCGTTGCTTCTGGCCACGCAGCGCTTAAACGAAGCGAACACGCTCTTAAAACAGGCGTTAACCCAGCTCAGCGAAGAGCCCTCTCAGTGCTTGCGAGACACGGCAACACCGCCCGTTGCGCCATTGACAACAGTTGCCAAACGCTGGTTAACCGCCGTCAATCGCCTGATTGACTCACAACAGGTGGTAAAGCCTAGCGCTATCCGGCATTACCAAGCACGTTGGCTTTCTCTCAACGACCCTCAGTCACCTTGGCAACAGTACCAGCAAGCTCGTTTTGAACATGAGTCGCTCCGAGCTCGCTTTCCAGCGTGCGCAAACAATTAATATCCGCAGAACCCTTAACCTTATGAGCAACTTGTGCTATTGGTTGATAGGTGAGGTGAATAACAAAGTAAGTACTGAGGCAAGCTAGGCAACTGCTTCGCCAATGTGATGACCACGCAGCACAAGGAGGGACACAATGGGCGCATCCCTGTCACCCCGCTCTGCCCAGGTCATCGACCTGGAAACTGTGCGTCAACGTCAGCAGGCGCAAAAGTGCTTAGTCCGTTTAGCCCCTGAGCTAGATGGTTTAGAGATGGTTTACCAACTCGCTGCGAGTCCTGACAGCTACTACGGCATGCCTATTTTGGCCTGGGGGCTTAGAGAAGACGGCAATGTTGTCGGCTTGGTACCGTGGATGGAAACGCTGGCGGCATGCCATGAGCTTAACAATCAAGAAAATGGCTATTTCGTGGGTTATCGTGATCCCGAAACGGAAGAAATCTCCGACTCACCGCCCGACCACAAATACCAAGAGCTAGTGGCTTCAGCAGAGTACTTCGACTACGAAGCATCCGGAGAAGTCACTCTCATTCAGCAAATCCCCGATACCCTGGGCACTCATGCGTTATGCATGAACCACCCCAATGCGCCTTGGCACATGAAGCCCGTATATGGTTGGCGTCTTTATAGCGACGGCACTATGGACGCATTGCTGGCAGATGAGCACAAAGCCACAATGACTCCCATTTTGCTAGGCGATAAATGCCTTTACAGCGCTCGCGTTCGCCATCAAACGGTTTACTTTTTTCAGCGCCACATCGCCAACCGTATTTTGGAAGAAGACCCCGCCACCCTGGACGCATTAGCGATGATGGTGGTGCCCTGCGAATAAAATCTCTTACCTGCGTGAATTGCACAGCCATTGAAGGCACGCTGGTAAAAAGAGTGCATGACTCCGAGGGCAATTCAGTTGCGTGATTTGCCCTCACGCGCTTTCAAATGGCCGCTTCTCAACAAGCGTGGTTGCTTTAAAACGCCATTATTTAAAGGGCCGTTGCTTTTAAGCGCTATGCCAAACGGATAAAGTAAAGGTAGTTACTTGATGACGTGGTGTCCTGACCAAGCAGCTCATGCCCTAAAAATTGACAAAACTTTGGCACATCCCGCGTGGTAGCTGGGTCCGTTGCAATCACCTTGAGCACTTGGCCTGAGGTCATGTCGCGCACCTTGTTGTGCATCAACATAATCGGCTCAGGACAGTACAGCCCCGTGGTGTCTAACAATGCATCGTAATTGGGTAATGGAGCCGTATCATCAGCCATTAATATCCTCGCTGTAGGAAGCAAAACGTATGATTAAAGTTATCATCGAACGGCGAATCATGCCTGGCCTCGAAGAAGAATTTGAGCAAGCAGCACGCGAGGCCATGCGTGTTTCCCTGGGTGTAAGGGGGTTTATCAGTGGCGAAACGCTCGTTGAGCTTGGCCATACCGATCGCCGACTGATGATCACCAAATGGCGTGATATCCGCGCCTGGAAGGAGTGGCACTCAAGCGAAGCGCGGGCAACGGCCATGCAGCGTATCTTACCGTTGTTGACTGAAGATGAAACCATCCGGATTTATGAACCCGGCTACTGACTTCACTTTATCGCTTCTTCAATCTCTCAATCTTACGTGCACCGTCACTTCTTCTCGATCATGGTAGAGGTGGCGGCATGATACGTTAGCATGCACGCCTGCCTTCTCCAGTGACTCATCCAGAATACTTAGACAGCGCGTTACCTCTTCCCACCGCTTTTTCATGGGAAGTTTGAGGTTAAAGATTGCTTCTTTACACCATTTGCGAATAAGCCACCGCTCTACCATCGCGAGTACTCGTATCGGTTTATCAACGATATCGCAGACCAACCAATCCAGTCGTTGCGGTGGCTCCCAGGTAAACCCATCCTCTTTCAAATGATCGATTTGCCCTGTTTTCATCAATGACGTATCCATAGGACCATTATCGATGGCGTACACGTACATACCGCGCTGAACCAATTGCCATGTCCAACCACCTGGCGCAGCTCCCAAATCAGCGGCCTGCATATGGGGCGCCAAGCGCGCGTCCCACTCATCACGAGGAATAAACTCATGCCAAGCCTCTTCCAGCTTGAGGGTAGAGCGGCTCGGCGCTCGAGATGGGAAGCGCAGCCGCCGAATTCCATTAATCAGCTCGCTGCGATTGCCCGGAAAGCTCATCGCTAGCTGGACTTGATCACCATCGGTCCAAAAAATGTGTAGCCGCCTAGCCCCTGCACTACGTCGCAGTGCACCACGCTTTTTCAACATACTGGCCAATGGTTTTGTAAGCGCCTTGATCAACCCTGCTAGCGCTTTTCCATCATTAGTATCCGGCGTTTCGTGCCAAATATCTTCGAAGTTCCAGCGGCTGGCTTTTACCTGCTCCAAAATGGCGGTGAGGCGATCATCCCGGGAGAGCCTAAGTGCGGGCAGTGCTGCCAAACTCTGACGCGCGAATATGAGTCGAGGAAACGCCGCTTGACGGTGTAAGTCGTTTATTGGTTCACCGTCCACACGTGTCAAACTTGCCCATCCCTCGCCCGTAGACGCCTCACAGGTCACACCATGCGACGCGGCATGGTACTGCAGCTCCGCTAGCGCATCATGTTCAAACCCTGGACGGCAGTAAACGAGCCACGAAGTGGGTACTGTTTCACTCACCCTTTCACCTCAAACGTTAAATACAAACAAGATGGACTATCGCGTGCCAGACCTTTGAATCACCCATTAGCACACAGCGACCGGCATCATAGCATTTATCTGGGCAATACGGCTGTCGTGAGGTGTTACTCGAGCCACGGTAGGCAACTATCGTCTTTTAGTGGGAAGTGTCGTAAACTGCCTATAACAGCTCTTTCTTATTTTATGGAAAGAGCTGTTTTTGTTATATTTTTTTAGACCAATCTCATAACCTACCACACCGCTTACAGTTAGACCAATCTCATAACCTACCACACCGCTTACAGTTAGCGGCTCTTTGCCAAGGAGAGCAACATGGGGCAGCGCCCACCCCTTCTAATTAACCGACTTGATGCAGAACGTTTGCAGCGTTTAATCGACGATGCGACTGAAGAAGATCAAGCGGTAGCAGAAATGCTCGAAAACGAGCTAAGCCGTGGCGTTGTCGTTGATCCGAATGAGATTCCTGACAATGTGGTCAGTATGAATAGTCAGGTGCAATTCACTGACCTTACCCGCCAAAAGCAGATGATCAGAACGCTGGTTTATCCTCATGCCTTGAGCAGCACTGAAGACGGCCTTTCAGTCATGGCGCCCATTGGGGCCAGCTTACTCGGCCTTAAGGTAGGTGATGCTATTGATTGGCCGCTACCGAATAACGAGCATACTCTGTTAAGAATTGACGCTATCCTTTGGCAACCAGAACGCGAAGGGCAATTTCATCGCTAACAGGCGATATAAGCGCCTTGAGCGGTAGCTTTGCTATTGGATTGCCTTCTGCCCTTGAGAGCGAAGCACGGCGATCTCGGGGTGGCTGGCCCCGTAGGATGAGATGGCCGCGTCGCTGCACTCCTCGCCATGACATATAGTCGGCCACAGCCAGCCGCTCTCCACCTATTATCGCGAGCCCCCTGTCATCGCTAGCGAAGCACGGCGATCTCGGGGTGGCTGGCCACCCTAGGATGAGATGGCCGCGTCGCTGCGCTCCTCGCCATGACATATAGTCGGCCACAGCCAGCCACTCTCCACATGTTATGGCGTCTCCCCTGTCATCGCGAGCGCAGCGCGGCGATCTCAGGGTTGCTTGCCACCGCTGGATGAGATGGCCGCGTCGCTACGCTCCTCGCCATGACATTCATTTTCTTTCAGGCAACAAAAAACCCAGCCGGTTGACTGGGTTTTTTGTTAAATAAGTGCCTGACGATGACCTACTCTCGCATGGGGAGACCCCACACTACCATCGGCGCTAAGCGGTTTCACTTCTGAGTTCGGCAAGGGATCAGGTGGTTCACGCGTGCTATGGTCGTCAGGCGTAACGGGCTATGTACATCATGCTGACTAACGTTTGCTAAATTATGATCGTCTCATTGCCTGCCGC
>NZ_DFBS01000004.1 GCF_002366715.1 Halomonas sp. UBA3074
CTGAAAATGGGGGGATTACCTATGGGGCGTTGGCCGCCGGCTAAACGAACGCCTGCAGATCCTCGGCATCAACACCGCTTGGGATCTCCGCGAAGCAGACGCCAAGCGCCTTCGGCGTAAGTTCTCGGTCAACATGGAGCGCACGGTACTGGAGCTGCGCGGCATCAGTTGCCTGGAGATGAACGACTTCAACGAGCCACGCCAGCGCATCATGACCAGCCGATCGTTCGGCCGCCCCACTTCTCAGCTCTACGACCTGCAGGGCGCCATTCGCCAACACGCCCAACGGGGCGCCGAGAAACTACGCGAGCAAAAGAGCCTCGCCCGCGCCGTGCTGGTGTTTCTCAAAACCGACCGCTTCCGGCCCGACCTGCCCCAATACTCCCCCAGCCTAGCGGTAGAAATGGAACGCCCCAGCCAGGACACCCGCGACATACTCCACGCCGCCCAGGAGGCGCTGCGCAGGATCTACCGCCCCAAATACGGCTACAAGAAAGCAGGCGTGATGCTGATCGACCTCACCGACGAGAACCGCCAACAACTCAGCCTAATGGACACACCGCAAACGGAAGAGGAACGCCAGCGCAGCCAAAAACTCATGGCCACCATGGATGCGCTCAACGAAAAGATGGGAAAGGGAACGGTACGCCTGGGCCTTCCGGAAAAGAACGCCCCCTGGCACCTACGCTGCGCGAACCGAAGCCCGCGCTATACGACGAACTGGGATGAATTGATGGTGGCGCATGCTAAATGAAGCAGCCAATCTAAAAAATTAAAATGAAACAAAAAACGATTAGCTATGTTTATACATTTTATTCAATTTTAAAATCATTTTTTTCTGGCTTAACACATCGTCATACAACTCCACAAAAGGGTTAAGCACATTACCTTCATTTTGTATAGCCGGGCGGCTTTCATGACTTGCACACGAGGCTAAAGCATAATCTTTAACTTTGTGTTTTTTTCCGGCAACCATTTTATCAAAATATGAAAAGAAAAGTATAAATTCTCTTTCTTGTGAAAGTGAAAGATGTTCAAAAATATCTTCCGAAAACTCTGAAACAGCTTCAGCGTTTAAATTCAAAACCATAAACTCGATTTCTTTAAGAAAAATTTCTCTACGGAAAATATAATTATCAATACGACTTACTATCAAGCCATCCTGCATCTTACCTGATTGCAAACACATATTTTTAAGTGCACTAAACTTAACCGTGCTAAAAAAATCTTCATTTTCTATACCACACTCCATCAAATGATTAATTGATCTATCAAAACTTTTTGTAATAGCTAACATTTTTTTTACATATTTTGAAAAAATCATATCATCTTTATTCTTTTTTTCAAGCCTCTCTTTCTTAAAAATTTCTTCTTCATGATCTTTCACTATATAGCTTATTACAATACCAAATAAAAACAAACCAGCTGAAACTTGAAAAAAAACAGCGCCTTTGCTTAAATTAGTATCAGGGGCTATATCTCCATAACCAAGTGTTGTCATTGTAACAAAACTAAAATACAAAGCATCAAAAAAACCATCAATACCTTTATCTATATTGCTCAAATAAACCTTAGCAAAAACAAAAAGAAGTACAACATACAGCGCTATAGCCGAAAGCACTACTCGTTTCGAACTTGAAATAAATGTATTATAAAGAAATTTATCAAAATGAATAATGGAATCCCAAATCTTAGTTACAAACCTCATCACAATATTCTCTGAGTTGCTTAATCAATGCATCAAGACCTGGCTGCTCACTTTCGTAATACACGCTATTAAAGCCATCCGACCACTGGTAACCATATTCAGTGGCTGTTTTAACATCGCTCAGCGAATCAATATTGATCAAACCCGCCAGCACGTCATAGGCTTCTTCACGGCTTATTTCTAGGGTTAAAGACTGGTCCTCAAGCAATGTTGATTGATCCCAGTTCATCAAATTTTCGACTTCTAGCGGTGTCGCCGTTACGGTGACTTGTTCGATGGGTGTGTGAGCAAACACGTTATATACGCCGTACACCGCAGCACGCCAGTATTCGTAATACACCACGTCTTCTAAATCGTTTTCAACAGTGATCTTGGAAAGGCGGTAATGGGGCTTTTCCGCATCCAACATCTCAAATGTATCACCTGAAGGTGGATAATCCTGGTGGGCGCTCATCAACTCTTCAACGGTATCGTACTGTTCACTTAGTTCTGCTAAAGCTGCGGATGAAAATGCAGCGGCACTCAATACGATTAATGCTTTCACAAACTTCATTCTTTGATTCCCTGTCATTACGGCAGTCTCAAAACCACTTAGCTGCCTTTATGGTTTTACAGTTACACAATCCTGCCAATTCGAATCTCACACCGCCCCAGAATCACCACATCATGCATATCCTGCGGCTTGATCATTTCCGGTTGGTAATGGTCGTTGTTGCTGATCAGATACAGCGCTGCACCCGCTTAATCCGGCGCTCACCGCTCACCAACAGCAAAAACACACCTTCCTGTGTTGGGTCGCGGTTGCTGCGATCCACCAGTCCCCATCGGCCAAGGTGCCGTGCAATTTAATCAAAACTAAACGAACGCCGATTATCCGCAGCCTCGGTTTCTTCTTCGATACAGAACAACAGCATATCGTAGCTATCCCCTGCTATTTGATCGCAGTAATTAAGCGTTTGAGTCTCAACTGATGACACCATGGTGCCCAGCTCGTCATAGGCTTTCTGCTCTTCATCAATGCAGAAATTAAACATATCGTGGCTGCCCCTAGCGATCATCTCGCAATAGCCTTCTACATCGTATCGTGGCAAATCTGAGGCAAGGATGGAGTTTGAAAACACCAACAAAATAACAACGGATAAGGTTTTAACATTACTCATAAATCTGGCTTCTTGTGTAGTTTTCAATAAGATATTTAAAGCTATTGAGAGCTGAGTATTTTAGCTTTTTGTTCAGCAAATTCAGTGTCATTTATAACGCCTCGATAATGAAGAGCGGCAAGGCGTTCAAGCTTGCTAATATCATCGTTATCAGAAGGTGCTTTTGAAACAGAGGGTGCGGGTAAGGTTAGGGCATGCAGGGCTTTTCTGGCATGCTGAGCAAATAATGGCGCTGCCTTTTTGGGCAAATTGGTAATGGCATGATCATCGGTGCCGACTTGAAGATACAGCGTACCATTCATTATACCGGTTTTATAAGAGATGGAGTAAACGTCGGCTAGGTTAAATTCTATATGTTTAAGCCCGTAAACCATGCCTTTACATAGCATCAAGACACGCCTATCGGTTAATGCAATAAGCCAAGGATTAAAGTCCAAGTAGCCTGAAGTAAAGCATATGAGTTGCTCACCCTCATTCATAGCATCCGGCAGGTGGTTCAGCTCTTTCTTACTGAAAAAACTATCATCAAACATTTCATCGGCAATGCGCTTATATTCTACTTTACGTTCTTCCTGAGTCGCTGTTTTGATATCAAAAGCCATGCTTAGGCCCTCTCATTTTTTGCAGTCTCAAAACTACTTAACTGCATTTATTATTTTAACTTTACACGACCCGGCCAATCCGAATCTCACACCGCCCTAAGATCTCCACATCATGCATATCCTGCGGCTTGATCATTTCCGGCTGGTAGTGGTCGTTGTCGCTTATTAAGTATAGCGCGCCGCCCGCTAAACGCTGCACGCGTTTTATCCTTCGTTCTCCGCTAACCAACAGCAAAAACACCCCTTCCTGCTTGGGGTCGCGATTACTGCGATCCACCAATACCCAGTCGCCATCGTCTAGCGTCCCGAGCATTGAATCACCCCGCACTTTAACGCCCACCACTTGCGCAGGGTCTAGCCCCTGCTCCGCCAGTTCTGCGCTGGAGAAATACAGCGTGGTTTTTACCGGCTCCCCTTCAAAGCTGCGGCCAGCGCCCGCTGCCGCTTCAATGTCGTACATCTTGACCGGAGAGAGATCCGGTCCTGGCTCCCTTAATGGCATGCCTAGAGGCTGAGCCTCAGGAACCGAACGGTTTCCAGTCAATACGTATTGGACATCAACTCCCTGCTCAGCAATGACCGTTAGGTAATCTGCTTTCGGGCTGCGTTGACCGCCCTCGTAGAGCATTTGAGTCTTTTTAGTCACTTGGGCAAGGTCACCGAAGAGGGTTTGTGACAACCCTAGCCGCTCCCTTTCCTCTCTAAGCCTTTCACCCAATGAAACCATTTAATCCTCTCACCCTTGACATGGAAACCGTTCGGTACCATTCTATTAATGTCTTTCACTCTACAACACAACGCAAAGGGAACCACTGCCATGGTCACCATCATTGCCACCATTCTTATGCCTACTACTCAGACCACCCTGTTCCGCGGGGTCGAGGTGGAGCTTGAGCGCTGCTCTGAACACACCCGCCGCAACATCGAAACCGCATTGAAGCGCGGCACCCACACGCCTAACCCGCTGGCGGATCTTGAAGCGCTGGAAGAGAACACCTCCGCCCAGGCCGTGGGCCAACTCGCTGCCACGATGCTGGCCCAGAACGCCTCTACCGATCAAGTGGAAGACGCGCTTTGCGAACTGCGCACCTACATGGATGAACACTTCCTGCAGCGCAAGCTGGTACGCCTTTACGAGCGCTAAGCCGCCTTGTTCAAAGTCTTTCACTCTATTAAGGAAGCCTAACCCATGGCCACCACTAACACCATTACCCCAAAGCCAATTTATGCCCCAAAAGGGTGTAACTGCCCCGTCATGATTCACCTCACGGAAAGCGAGCGGGAGGAGCTGAAGCGCATTCAGGAGCTGGAAATGCGTTCGATGTCGGCCGCCGGCCGCATGTTGCTGCTGCGCGGTATCGCCCAGTACGACCAAGACACGCTGAACGCCGAATGACCTTGCCTGCATAAGGATGTTTGCCATGTACCAGGACCCCAAACGTGTGCGCACTCGCTACTCCGCTCTCAATTTGGATCAGTACGAGGCCCAGCTGATCGATGCGCTGGTGGATTACACCGGCATCGAACGGGCGTCGCTGCTGCGTCAACTGGTGCTGAAAGAAGCACTGGAGACGCTAGGCGTTGCTGATCTCTCCGTTAGCACTATGCCCCAGCAGGCGTCGTAAACGCAGGCCCTTTTGAGGGCCTCAAGGAGCACTGAAGTATGGCTGACCAACCCGCCCGCAGCGATTGTCGCCTTCCGCTGGATGACCAGCTGGCGGCTGTGCTGCAGCAGGTATGCGAACAGCAGGATTTGCAAAGCCTGGATGACGCCGCCGAGTGGCTACTCCGCAGGCGCTTACGCAAAGGCACCCAAGGACTCACCGGCCGTGGCCGCGCCCTTTACCCCATTGAGAGAAAACATTGATGACGACTAGCAAGCACCGCATTCCTTGCCCGCACTGCGACCAGAACCTGCGCATTCGTAAAAGCCAGGGGCTTACGCCGCTGTACCGCGAGGCGATCGCGGAATGCCGTAATGACGACTGTGGGTTTCGGGCGAAGGCACGCATAGAGCTGTGCAACACGCTAACGCCCAGCGACATGCCCAACCCAGCAATCGATCTGCCGTTTACGCCTACCTTGCTTACCCAAGCGATCAAGCAGGCGCAAAGGAAATCGTAAACGCCTAACCGGCCCCGCTACTGACTGTGACATAAGGAGGCGAGCGTGAATACATCGCTGCGCCAGGACATTGTTGCGCGCTTAATCAGCGATTTTGAAGCGATTGAGCGCGGCCCCTACCTGCAACGGATCCGCTGCCCGGAGTGCGGTAAGCGCGAAGCGTATATCAACGCGGATGCGCCGTGGATGCTGAAGTGCGGACGGGAAAACAACTGTGGCGCACAAGTCCACGTCAAAGCGCTGTTCCCGGATCTGTTCCGTTCCTGGAGCGAGCGCTACAGCACCCAGGTGGGCGAAAAGCCCACCTCTCAAACACCCGTGGCCGATGGCTACCTGCGCGATGGCCGCGGCTTCGAGCTTGCCCGCATTCAAGGCTGGTACACCCAGGAGAGTTACTGGAAACCAGAGATCGGTGGTACCGCCACCGTGCGCTTCGCCCTGCCCGGCGGCGCTTATTGGGAGCGCCTGCTGGATAACCCGGAGCGCTTCGGCAAGCAAAAAGCCAATTTCGTTGGCCGCTATAAGGGGCAGTGGTGGTGCCCACCTGCACTCACCGCGGCGGATCTGGTCGCCGCCGGTGAAGTGTGGATTGTAGAAGGCATCTTCGATGCGATTGCCCTCTACCACCACGGCATCGCCGCCGTTTCCGCCATGAGCTGCGGCAACTACCCGGATGAAGCCCTAAACGCCCTTTCGGATGCCGCCCACCAATCCGGTACCAGCCGCCCCACTCTGGTGTGGGCGCTGGATAACAACCGCGCTGGCCACAACGCCATTCACAAGCATGTACGGCGCGCCCGTGCCGCAGGCTGGGATTGCGAAGTAGCACAGATTCCCAACGGTGGCCACGATTGGAACGATGCCCACCAGCGCGGCGAGCTTTCTGATAAGCACCTGGACACCTACCGCTACCACGGCGACTTGTTATTGGCCCCCACGGCCATGGCCAAGGCGCTATTGATTTACAAGCGCCGCGAACAGCGGGAGTTCTGGTTCGAGTTCAAACGCCAGCTCTGGTGGTGGAAGCTGGATATGGATGCCTTCGATCGCGCCCTGCGCGCCGATGGGCTGGACGGTGAAGACCAGCGGCAGATCGACCCTGCCTTGCGTGACGCGGCCCTGGAGCAATCCGGCAGCGTGAAGCGGATCTGCACCTGTTACCCCACGGCGCTCTATTACCAAGCTAACGCGGTGACGGATGAGAGCTGGTACTACTACCGCGTGGAGTTTCCCGACGGCCGCCCTCCGATCAAGAACACCTTTAGCGGTGGCCAACTGGCGTCCGCCTCTGAGTACAAGAAGCGCCTGCTGGGCGTGGCCCCTGGTGCGGTATGGACAGGTACCAGCCAGCAGCTGGATAGCCTGCTGCAGGATCAGATCGGCAACATCAAAACCGTCGAAACCATCGACTTCATCGGCTACAGCAAGGAGCACGGCGCCTATGTATTCGGCGATCTTGCCGTAGCCGGTGGCAAGGTGGTGCCGATCAACAGCGAGGATTTTTTCGAGCTCGGCCCCCGCCGCCAACTGAAAACTCTCAGCCAATCCGTTGCGCTGCACATCAACCCTGAACGCAAGGCGTTCAACACCGAGTGGACACAGCAGCTGCTCGGCGCGTTCGGTACCCGCGGCGTTATCGCCCTGGGCTACTGGCTGGGCAGCCTGCTGGCCGAGCAGATCCGCGCCGAGATGGGCAGCTTTCCGTTTCTGGAGATTGTGGGTGAAGCCGGTGCCGGTAAATCCACGCTAATCGAGTTTCTGTGGAAGCTCTGCGGCCGCCGCGACTATGAAGGCTTCGACCCCAGCAAGGCCACCATGCCGGCACGCTCGCGCAACTTCGCCCAGGTGAGCAACCTGCCGGTGGTGCTGATCGAATCCGACCGCGAGCAGGAAGGCGGCGCCAAACAGAAGCAGTTCGATTGGGATGAGCTCAAGACTGCCTTTAACGGCCGCTCGATCCGCGCCCGCGGCGTGAAGAACAGCGGCAACGACACCTACGAACCGCCCTTCCGCGGCAGCATCGTGATCAGCCAGAACGCCCCGGTTCAGGCAGGCGAAGCCATCCAGACCCGTATCTGCCACCTGCACTTCACCCGCGAAGGCCAGAGCAAACAGACCAAGGCACTGGCCGAGGCATTAGAGCGCAGCGAGATCGAGCACGTTAGCCAGTTCGCTCTGGCGGTGGCTCAGCGGGAGGCCGCGCTACTGGCATTGATCACTAAGCGCGCCCGCCACTATGCCGACCAATTGGCAGATGACCCGGATATCAAAGTGCTGCGCATCGCCAAGTGCCACGGCCAGTTGATGGCCCTGGTGGAGTGCCTGGGGCCGGAAGGCTTGGATCTCTTCGACCAGCAAACCCTGGATATCGCCCTGGGCCACATAAAGCAGATGGCCCGGGAGCGTCAGCAATCCATCAACGCCGACCACCCACTGGTCGCCGAATTCTGGGAAGCCTTCGACTATATCGAGGGCCTACGCGACGAGCCCATGCTGAACCACTACGGCAAGGGCAGCGACCTGATCGCTATCAATCTCAAAGACTTCGAGCGCACCTGCGCCGAATACAAGCTGCGCACCCCAGAGGTGCGCGAGCTGAAGCGTTACCTGAAGAGCAGCAAGACCCGCAAGTTTATCGATTCCAACCGCACCGTGAACTCTCGCGTCCGCCTCAACGGCGGCAGCGTGAAGTGCTGGGTGTTTCAAGCATGAAGGAGCCCGTGATGACCACTAAAAACGCAATGCCACTGGTGACCCAGCGCCTACGCGAACGCAACCGCCAGTCACTGGAGGCAATGCTCGCCGACGAGGCCAACGCCGCCTATTACCGAGACCAGATTGCCGAACATGGCTTGGCCGCCCTTAAACGCCTGGCAAAGGTGGCCAAGGGTAACAGCCACCAGCCGCAGCACTGCCGCCGCGTACTGCTGGCCGTTTACAACAGCTACGCCTGGTCACTGAACCTGACCAGCCTGCGGGTGCTAGATGACGACCTACGCCGCGCCGCCCTGGCGGTGATCGAGTGGTCAGCCGTCAGCGATCGCGAGTTGCACGAATACCTACCGAATGGCCACCAGCTAATGCAGCGCTTTGCTGCCATTGAAAAGCAAGAGGAGCAGTAACCATGGCAGACAACGCCGACATCGCCACCGAGCTTATGGAACGCCGCATGGAGGCCGCCTTGAGCAACCGGCTTTCTCTCTACATTCCTAACCCAGACCCGGAGTGCGAAGACTGCGGCCACGAGATCCCCCAAGCCCGCCGTGACGCCCTGCCCTGGGCAACAACGTGCATCGAGTGCCAGGGGATTCGTGAACAACAGAGGCGGCATGTGCGCTGAACAACTCAAGGGCGGGAAGCTTGCCCGGCAAGCGGCAATGCTCTGCCAGGATAGCGCCTTTCGGCTCTATCTGGACCGCCGTCGGCGCGCCAAACACGGCATGACCGAGTTCCAGTTACCCGACGGCACCCACAACGAAGAAGACGCCCGCGACGGGCTCTGCGCCGCTTGCGATATCCAAAGCCGGGCCGAGTTAGATCACAACCCAACCGCAGCGGCCACATTCCGCCGCATTCGCCAACGCTTTCTGAAGTGGAAGCAGCAAGGGAGGCAACAATGAACACTTACTTTGGCTTACTCGCAGAATTCGACGGCCGCGCAGAGCTACCGCTAGAGGAAGTCGCCCCACGCTTCTTCGGCATCAGCCCCCGCACCGCCGCTTTCCGCGCTGGTGCCCAGGCTCTACCGGTGCCCGCCTACCGCGCAGGGGATTCGCAAAAAAGCCCCTGGCTCATCAGTGCGATCGACCTGGCGCAGTACATTGACCAGAAGCGGGCTGAGGCGAGGGAGCAATGGAAGATAATGAATGAATAAGCCATACTGAAAAGCTGTAATTTTAAGAGAGGTTTATGATGATCGGTAATGAGCATGCGCTAACATACCTCAAAGAGCGTTATGTAGATGAACGACAAATGCTCAAAGACGTTGAAGATAAAGCAATAAAGCTTACATCGCTCCTATCTTTATTGATTGCCGCATTAAGTACAGTTCTAAAACTTAACAGCCAGCCTTTCACGTCCCCAACTGACCGTGTCGACTGGGCTCTTATCGTATTAGCCGTTTATTTATTCATTTATTTATTTTGTAGTTTGTTAAACGCAATGTTAGCAATAAAGATAGGATATTTCCCCATAGTACCGAACAACAGAATAGCCTTGGAATATATCAAAGAAGTTGAAAAATATGATTGCGAAGAATATATTTCACGATGCTATATTGATGTGATCGAGATCCTCAAAACTGAAACTGAAAGCAAAGTAAAATCACTACATTACTGTTACAGTGATCTAGTAACTAGTGCATTTCTAGCATGTATTTTTTTCGTCACTTTTTATCTCTCGAAGCTATAGCACCTCTTAAATAAAACCTCACTAATATCAACACATCTAATTACCAAGTAGGTTAATTACGAGAACCTGCGACATTCGACTCTGAGCATCAATAGGGTTCTGATGCATAATACAACTTCTAAAATAAGAAAAAAATTAGTTGTCATAACTGCTAACGAAGCTGCAAAGTCTCAGGCCGCAAATGGGTATACCGCTTCAAAACATCCCAGCTCTCGTGGAGCGTGAACTGCTGCACCTCCACGATCTCATAGCCTGCCTCAAACAGTCGCGAGGTAGCTTCATGGCGTAGATCATGAAAGCGTAGATCCTCAATCCCTTTGGATTCTGTAGCTGCTCTCCATCGAGTGCCAATCGATTTCGCCCAATAGGGGAAGATCCGCGGCTCATCTTTTTTACGCGGCTGTCGCTGAATGATGGCCATCGCCTCATGGGTGAGCTTAAAGCGCTTATGGTTGCCCCACTTCTGACGTGGATGCTTGGCATCGCGTACCCAGCAGGTCATTGCCTCTGTATCCAGATCGTCCCAAGTGAGCCGGGTAATCTCTTCCTGCCGGCGCGCTGACGCGATCGCAAAATCCATGATGTCTTCCATGGGTATAAGCGCACTCGGCCGGATCTTCTGGGAGCGAACGAAGTAAGCGCGTAGTCGCTCAATTTCATCGGTTGTCGGCCGCCGATCTCGCGACGCAGGCCTGCTAATCAGACCTTTGCTGCGGAGCAGGAGCTTAGCTGACTCAAATTCATTCAAATCCACTGGCATCCGCCAGGCTGCCACGGCCGTTTTTAAGATAATTCCCAACCAGGTGATGTCCTGCGACGTCGTAGACGGTTTTACACCGCTTCGTCTACGCATCTGAGCATGGTCAATAATCTGCTCACTACTGAGCTCAGTGATTTTGACGCGAGCGATCGGGAAGCGCCGAAGCTGCTCAATGGTGGCACGCTTGCTGCGACCTGCCCCATCGGCAAACTCATGAAGGTAACGTTCAATCGCATCGTGTAAAGTAACGCCTTTCCATTTCGCAGTCAGCACACCACCCGGTGTGGCCAACTCCAGCTCACGGCGCTTTGCCCACTCTTCTGCCATTGCCTTTCTAGGGAATGTTTTTGTTTCAGAGTGGTCTGGTTGACCACGGCGAGCAATGCGAATTTGCACCATATATGAGAAACTGCCGTCCTTTTTACGGCGCTTGCGAATCGTTGCCATACTTGCCTCTCAGATGTACCAAATCAAAAGCGGCTCACGTACCAAATATGTACCAACGAACCATGTAAAACGCCGCTCAACCACTGTAAATATGAACAGTTATGAATGATACCACAACCACGCCAACCCGCATGAAGTCTGGCATTGCCCGCCCGGAGCTGGATAGAACTTTCTCCGTCGCGCCCATGATGGATTGGACTACGAGAGACTACAGAGCGTTCGCACGCACCTTAACCAAGCGGACGCTGCTGTATACCGAGATGGTTACGACCGGTGCGATTTTGCACGGGACCCCCCGTGAGCGCTTTTTGGGCTATAACGAGGTGGAGCATCCGCTGGCGCTGCAGTTGGGCGGTAGCGATGCCGGTGAACTGGCGGAGTGCGCGGCGATTGCCGAGGCGTGGGGCTATGACGAGGTAAACCTGAACGTGGGTTGCCCGAGCGACCGCGTGCAGAACAATATGATTGGCGCGTGCTTGATGGGTTACCCCGAAAAGGTAGCTGATGCCGTGCGGGCGATGCAGGCTGTGGTATCTATTCCGGTCACGGTGAAGTGCCGTATTGGCATTGATGATCAGGATGAAGACGCTGACCTTGAGCGGTTTATCGCTATCGTTGCTGACGCAGGCTGCGAGGTATTTACCGTGCACGCCCGTAAGGCGTGGCTGCAGGGTTTGTCGCCCAAGCAGAACCGCGATGTGCCGCCGCTAAATTACCCCCGCGTTCACCGTTTAAAGCAGAGCCGGCCCGAGCTACATATCGGCATTAACGGCGGCATTAAAACGCTTGATGAGTGTCGGGAACAGCTTACCCATGTGGATAGCGTGATGGTGGGGCGTGAGGCGTATCAAAACCCTTGGCTGCTGGCAGGCGTGGATGAGCAGCTGTTTGGTGAGCAAGGCCCCGCAGCGAGCCGCTTGGATGCTGCGAAGGCTTTTAGGCCGTATATGCAGCAGCGCTTGGATGAAGGCGCGAAGCTGAACCACATTACCCGTCATTTGCTGGGCCTGTTCCAGGGTTGCCCCGGCGGCCGGCGTTTTCGGCGCCATTTGTCGGAACACGCCCATAAAGAAGGCGCAGGATTGCGCCTATTTGATGACGCGCTTAGCTTGGTGAACGAACCCGAGTGCGTTGCATAAGTTCGTTGTATAAGTGCGTCGTATAAAAAAACCCGCTACGCAAGCGTAGCGGGTTCGTCTTCCTAGTCGCGTAGGCTTACTAACCGTTTTCGCGGCGGTTCGCCATTACGCCCTGCTCGACACGCTCGCCAATCGTTTGGTCGACGTTTTTCCAGTACTCAAATACGCGTGATAGCACTGGCTCTTCAACACCGTCGGACACGTGGCCCACAATGTTGTTGACCAAGCGGTCGCGGGCAGCGTCATCCATTACCTTATTGACCAGGTCATTGGCTTGGTTGAAATCGCCATCGCCCGAGCGTAGCGTGTAGGCAGCGCGAACCAGCTCGCCGTCCGTCTCCCATACCGCATCTTCCGGGTACTTTGCCGGGTTGGCGTGCGCGCCCCCTTTGCTATTGGGTGCGTACACCGGGTCGGTGGAGTGGTTTATACGCATCTGACCACCCTGGCTGTAGCTGTTCACCGGGGTCTTAGGCGCGTTAACGGGGATGTGTTGGTAGTTCACCCCTAAACGCGCGCGGTGCGCATCAGCGTAGGAAATGACCCGCGCCAACAGCATTTTATCCGGCGAGAAACCGGTGCCCGGTACCGAGTTGCTGGGCTGAAACGCGGCCTGTTCGATTTGGCTATGAAAATCGACGGGGTTGCGATCCAATGTCATCTTACCCACTTCATGCAGCGGGTAGTCGGCGTGCGGCCATACCTTGGTCAAATCGAAGGGGTTGATGTGATAGGTCTTGGCATCTTCGAACGGCATGATCTGAACTTTTAGTGTCCAGGTGGGGTGATCGCCGCGTTTGATGGCATCGAACAGGTCGCGGCGATGGTAGTCGGCATCCGCGCCCGCCATCTTGTCGGCCTGCTCCTGGGTCATGCACTTAATGCCCTGGTCCGTTTTGAAGTGGTACTTCACCCAGAAACGCTCGCCTTCAGCGTTCACCCACATATAAGTGTGGCTGGAATAGCCGTTCATGTGGCGCCAGCTGGCGGGAATACCCCGATCGCCCATTAGCCAGGTTACCTGGTGGGCAGATTGCGGCGAAAGCGTCCAGAAGTCCCACTGCATATCATGATCACGCAAGCCGTTATCCGCTCGACGCTTTTGTGAGTGAATAAAGTGCTGGAATTTGAGCGGATCGCGCACGAAGAACACGGGGGTATTGTTACCCACCATGTCGAAGTTGCCCTCTTCGGTGTAGAACTTCAGCGAGAAGCCACGCGGGTCGCGCCAAGTGTCCGGGCTACCCGACTCACCTGCCACCGTCGAAAAGCGCGCCAACATCTCGGTTTTTTTACCCGGCTGGAGGAAATCCGCCTTGGTGTATTGGCTAACGTCGTGTGTTACCTCGAAGTGACCAAAGGCGCCGCTGCCTTTTGCATGGGGCTGACGATCCGGAATCATTTCCCGGTTAAAGGCCGCCATCTGCTCCATCAAGTAGTGATCATGTAGAACGATCGGCCCATCGGGGCCTACTGAAAGGGAGTGCTCATCACTGGTGACCGGTATGCCCGCATCCGTTGTAGTGTGTTTCGTATTATCGCTCGTCATCGCTTTTCCTCCATGTCACGGTAGACGTGGCGTGTTGCCGCCACTCGTTCTAGTACGATGAAAGCTTGGCTGTTTATCTTTTGTTATCATTTTAGTAGCCGCTTACAAAGCCCATCATAGTTATAGTCAACTAGGCGTTAACTTGCCATTCGTGAAGGCTATCGATTCCCTATCGAACCGATAGTTTTTAATTATGGGCGGGTTAATAAAAGGAATCTGGCGGTGGCACCAAACTGGAGTTAAAACTTTCGACGGCTGTTTCGGCCTCTTCAATTTCGTCAAAGCGGGCAATATGAAACAGCGCCTCGCCTTCGTTGGCCAACGGTAAACGGCTCATCCCAATCACGATACCGTCGGCGACGGCACGCACTTCGCCCTCGTCGTTGCCAAAAGGGTCGGCCACTTTGCCTAGCACCTCGCCTTTGGCCACCCGCGCGCCCAGGCGCACCTTGGGGCGTAAAATACCGTCGATCGGCGCACGCGCCCAGCTTGAACCATTGGCCAGTTCGGCCGGGGCTGGCGTGCGGCGGCGCTGCTCGCCGGTGAGCATGCCTAGGCGCCGCATGACGCGTAGAACGCCACGAACGCCGGGGGCAATGGCCCACTCATCGAAGCGTAGCGCTTCGCCTGCTTCATAGGTTAATACCGGAATGCCGCGCGTCTGGGCGTAATGGCGAAGGCTGCCTTCGCGCAACTCTGCATTGAGCACCACGGGCGCCCCAAACGCATCGGCCATGCGCTCGGTTTCACTGCCGGGGCGAAGCTGGGCACGGATTTGCGGCAGATTGGTGCGATGGATGGCCCCGGTGTGCAGGTCAATAATATGGGTGGCGTGATCGACGATTTGCTCACGAAACAGCGCGGCAATCCGCCCGCCTAACGAGCCGGATTCGCTGCCTGGAAAACAGCGATTGAGATCGCGCCGATCGGGTAAGTAGCGTGTTTGCTGTAAGAAGCCAAAGACATTGACCACCGGTACGGCGATCAGGGTACCGCGAATGCTGTTGATCGCTTTCGCGCGCAGCACACGGCGGACAATTTCCACCCCGTTGATCTCATCGCCGTGAATGCCACCACACACCAGCATCACCGGGCCATCTTTACGGCCATGCACCACTTCGACTGGAATATGCAGCGGCGTGTGGGTGTATAAGCGCGCCACGGGCACATCCACTTGTAAGCGTTGGCCGGGCATAATGGTATGTTCGCCCAGTTGAAAGGGAGCTCGCGCCATGGGTTATGTCCTGTATTTTAATCGGTTATTTCCGCGACGTTAGTGCGATCTATGCTTAGTGTCATTGCCTGTTTATACGCTGTCACTCCCCAAATGACGAATTTGTTAATGCACGTTATGGGCTTCGTCTCTTATCCATACAGTTTTGAATGTAAATAATCTTTCGCTTAGGTTAAAATGTGACCATACAGAGTCGATTATGAGGTTGCGTTTCCATGGCAAGAAAGACCAAAGCTGAAGCGGCTGCTACTCGCGAAGCGCTGCTTGAAGCTGCAGAAGAGGTATTTTTTGCCAAAGGCGTGGCACGCACATCGCTTGAGCAAATTGCTCGCCATGCGGGCCTCACCCGCGGTGCCGTGTACTGGCATTTCAAGAATAAAGGCGATCTGTTCATGGCCCTGGTCGAACAGGTGCGCATGCCCTTTCAATCCTTGATGGATGAAGTGGATAAAGTGGACGCCGAGCTATCGCCGCTAGAGTCGATCCGGCTTGCCTGTCATGCAGGCTTGGTGCGCCTTGAACAACCCTCTTACCAGCGCATATTGTCGATCTTGCTACACCGCTGCGAGTTCTTCAGCGACATTAACCCGCTGGATATGCAGGAAGAGATTGGCAATGAGTGTTTCCAGGAAATGCTGGCCGTGTTTGTATTGGCGAAAGAGCAGCAACTGCTGCGCGATGACTTAAGCCCGGAAGTCGCCACTCGGTTAATGCAATCCATGCTGGGGGGGCTTTTCCACGATTGGCTGCGTAACCCGGAGGCCTTTTCGATCCGCGAGCGCGGTGGTGAATTGATCGATACGTCTATTCGCATGATGCAGCGTTAAACCTCCTCACCACTCTCGCTGCAACGCAGCAAATATGCTACTACTGAGGCTATCGCTAGCCAAGTAGAGCCCGCTATGGATGCCCTGGAGTTTATCCGCGTACGCGAATTAGAAGTCGCCGTTCGTATCTGGAACCCTTCCGCCACTCGCACGCTTGTCGCCTGGCACGGGCTTGCCCGCCACGGCGGTGACTTTGATGCGTTGGCCCGTGAACTCGGCAGTGAATGGCGCATTCTTGCCCCCGATACACCGGGGCGCGGGTTATCGAGCTGGTCGTTATTTCCCGCGCATGACTACCTCTATAGCCACTATGTCACGGTAGCCATCGCGCTTCTGGATCACTTCAATCTCGAACGGGTGGATTGGCTGGGCACCTCGATGGGTGGCCTGCTGGGCATGTTGATCGCGGCCGACCCACAGCATAGCAGGCGCATTTCGCGGCTCATCCTGAACGATGTTGGGCCAGAACTGAACCAGCAGGGGCTGATTGCCCTTTCCAGCTACTTTGGCGTTACCCACCACTTCTCGACGTTTAGCGAACTCCAGCAAGAGCTCACTCACCACTACGCGGGCTTTGGTATCACCAAGGCGTCCGATTGGCGTGCATTAGCACTCAACAGCGCCCGTCGGCTACCCGACGGGCGTTGGTCCTATCACTTCGACCCGCGTATCGGCGAGCAATTCGTACATGACACGCCGCGGGATACCTGGGCCGACTGGGCGAGCATACGCTGCCCGGTGATGGTCATCCGCGGCGAAGAATCGACCCTGTTAGACGCCGAAACACTGCCCCGCATGGCCGAAGCACAGCCAACGCTGGTCACGTTGACGGTGCCTCATTGCGGCCACGCGCCCATGCTCGACAAACCTGCCCAGGTGGATCCTATTCGCGATTTTTTAAAGCGTTCAGCACCGCGCCTGCCCGTGGCGGGTGGCTCAACGCACACCGCCACTGGCTGGCGGCACGTGGGAAAAAGCATGGTGCAGTGGCTAGCCCAGCAGTGGCGGCGATGGTGGAAATAGCGATTAGTGAGAGGCTGAGTAGTGGCTGGAAGGGCGGTTTTTTTGGCTTAAGCGCAGTTTATTCAAACGCACTCGCGTCTCAAGATACTCTTGCTCGCTGACACTGCGATAAGCCCCCTCTTCAGGCAGGTACTTCACCAGAACCCGGCGCTCGCCCTGCGCCGGCAAGGCATCGTGCTTACTGAGCAGCTTCACGCTGCTGTTGGGCTCATTATCGATCACCGCGAAGGCCTGCTCACCCTGCCCCTGGCGCTCGGTTAAGACCACCGTTTGGCCCAGCAAACACCGCCGTGTAAAAGGGCGATAACGGTGCAGCCCACGGTGTAGCGCATGACAAAACGCTGCCGCCACGGGCGAAGCAATGACCAAGCTGCCCCATAGCACCAGCACCCCCACCGGGATGCGTATCAAGCCAAGCGGCAACCAACGCAGCACGAGCATTTCAATCGCCAGTGTCAGTACCCCAGCAATGGCCAGGATTACCGTTAAGGCCAGCGTCGCCGGCACCCCCGCGAAGCCAAGTGAGACCAGCGTGCTCGCTAAATGGTCCTCTTTCAAACTGTCGCGCTCGAATAGCTCCAAGGGCGCTAAACGGATGATGACCAGTAGCCAGTAGAGCGCTAAAAGACCGAGTAAAAACGTAAACACAATGCTCGGGAATAGCGTGGCGGCGTGCAGAAGTTCATTCATGGCGTCCTCCTCCCCCGGTACTTAGCCGGCGATGTATTGTATTTGTCAGCTTAGTCCAGGTTAGCTTTAGGGCGCCAGGGCTGTATTGATCCCGGTCATGGCAATAAAAAAACGGGTACCTCCCAAAGGAGATACCCGTCTGTTTTCACCTATTATTACCGCTAACGGTTAGCGCTGGTCCTGCTCTAGCGCCGGTTGCGATGAGTGGCGTTTATCGCCTTTCATCTTACGCCCCAGCCAGTCAGAGGCGGTGGCAATCATGGCGTAGAAGCTGGGTATAAACAGGCTGCCCAAGGTCGCTACCGAGAACATGCCCATGGCGACTGTCGTACCGATGTGATGGCTGCTCACATCGCTGGCGCCGGTTGCCAATGCAAGCGGCAAGGTACCAAAGATAAAGGCCAGTGAGGTCATGACGATGGGGCGAAAACGCAGTTCAGCAGCGGTAATGGCCGCTTCACGTATCGTCTTACCCTGCTCTTTACGCTGAAGCTCAGCGAACTCGACGATCAGGATAGCGTTTTTCGCCGCCAAGCCGACCACCACCAGCATACCAATCTGCACGTAGACACTGGTGTCCAACCCCCGGAGCACGATGCCGGCGATGCCACCCAAGAACGCAAAGGGCGTCGCAGTGAGTACCGCCAGCGGTAACGACCAACTCTCGTACTGAGCGGCCAGAATCAGGAACACCATCAGTAGGCCGAAAACGATAGCCAGCGTCGCAGCACTGCCCATGTTCGACTCTTGGTAAGCCGTGCCGGTCCAGCCCATACCCCAGTCGCTTCCCAGCGTTTCCTGCACCAATTGCTCCATCGCTTCGATCGCTTGCGCAGAGCTGTACCCAGGCGCGGGCTGCCCCTGAAACTGAGCACCCGCGTAAACCCCAAACCGCGACACTACCGCCGGACCGGTTTGACGCTCAAGCTCGACAAATTCGGAAAGCGGAATACGTTCGCCGTTGCCGCCGCGCACATAGACACTGCTGACGTCTTCCGGCGTTTGACGGAATTCGTCTTCGTTTTGCAGATAAACTTGGAAATTACGGTTTTGATAGCTAAAGAAGTTCACAAAACCGTTACCAAAAGTATTACCCAGGGCCGAATTAATGTTCTCCAGCGCCACGCCGTAACTTAATGCTTTTTGCTGGTCAATGTTGGCACGATACGACGGCACATTAACATTGAAGGTGGTGAAAACCCGGCTCAAGGCGGGATGCTGGTTAGCTTTTTGCATTATTTGCAACGAAGCCTGATAGAGCTCGCGTGTTGACGCCCCATCGAATGACTGAAGGTAACCGGTAAACCCGCCGGTGGTAGAAAGCCCCATGATAGGCGGCAAGTTAAAGGCCATGGCAGAGCCACCATCGATGCTGGCGCCTAACCCCATAATGCGACCCACCAGATCGGTGGCTGTCAATTCACGCTCAGACCAAGAGCTAAGATTGATAAACATCACACCGCGAGCAGTATTCACGGCACTTGAGAGGATGTCATAACCTGCCACTGCCGAGGAGTATTCCACTCCGGGGATATCTTCAATCGCCGTACTGAGTTTCGCCATATAGGTCTTGGTACGTTCGAGCGAAGCCGCATCCGGCAGCGACACGCTTACCAGCACCACCCCCTGATCTGTTTCGGGTACCAACGTTGAGGGTGTATTAGCATAAAGCCAGTAAGAACCCACGCCGGTAAGCACCGTCAGCGCAAGCGCCAGCAGCCAAAGCCGCACCAAACCTTTTACGATCCACATATAGGCGGAGGTAATACCGGCAAACAGCCGGTCAAACAGTCGAAACGGTGTATTAAGGGCGCGCTTGAATTTGGATTGACCGGCGCCAGCGATTTTGTGCTTAATAAAAATCGCTGACAGGGCTGGCGTGAAGGTCAACGCCATTAGCGCTGAAAGTGCCACCGAGATCGCCACGGTAATCGCAAACTGCTGGTAAATTTGCCCGGTAAAACCGCCCAAAAACGCAACGGGTATAAACACGGCAGCCATAATCAGCGACGTCGCAATAACCGGCCCACCAACTTCTTTCATGGCCCGGATAGTAGCATCCCGCACACTGATATCATCCTCTTCACTCAGCACGCGCTCGACGTTCTCTACCACCAGAATCGCATCGTCGACGACTATCCCTATCGAGAGCACTAGCGCAAAAAGCGTCAGCAAATTGATCGAAAAGCCTAATAGATAAAAACCCGCAAAGGTACCCACTACCGCCACCGGCACCACCGACATCGCAATAACCGTAAAGCGCCAGTTCTGCAGGAAAATAAACAGAATAACGATAACAATCAGAAACGCTTCAATGAAGGTATGAATGACCGTTTCCACCGATGCATCGATAAACAGCGTGGTATCGTAAGGTGCCACATACTCAAGCCCGGGCGGGAAGCGCGTGGACAAATCTTCCATCGCCGTGCGCACACCCTGAGCCGTCTCTAGCGCATTTGCCCCGGGCTGTTGATTAATAATAATCGGCGCCATGCTTGAGCCGTTCAAACGTGCATCGACCCCGTAGGAAGACGCCCCAAGCTCAACGCGTGCAACGTCTTCCAAACGTAGTGAAGAGCCGTCATTATTGGTACGCAGGAAAATATTACGGAAGTCATCGACATCATTGAGGCGACCTCCAGCGGTAATCGTGTAGCTGTACGCGCGTGGATCACTTTGCGGCGCCGATGCCAAACTACCCGCTGGCACTTCCGTATTTTGCGCCCTAATCGCACTGGCTACTTCGCTAGGGGTGAGGTCGTACTGTGCTAACTTATCCGGATCCATCCAGATACGCATGGCAAACTCGCCGCCACCCAGTACGGCTGCATTGCCTACCCCAGGTACCTGACGCAATTCGTCAAGCACATTGAGAGTCGCGTAGTTCTGCATGAAAATTTTGTCGTAGTCGCCGTCCGGCGAGGTCAACGCGATAAACATCAAAATAGAGTCGGATCGCAGCTCAACGGTGACGCCTTGCGACTGTACCGCTTCAGGTAACTGAGAGAGCGCCCCCTGAACGCGGTTATTCACGTTAATCGTATTAATATCGCCATCGGTGCCGATATTAAATGCCACGCTTAAACTCATCGTGCCGTTATCGGAGCTATTTGAGGTCATATAAAGCATGTCCTCAACGCCGTTAATCGCTTCTGCGATAGGTGCCGCCACGGTCTGTGCAACGGTTTCCGCATCCGCACCGGGGAACTGAGCCTGTACCGATACCGTTGGCGGTACCACGTTGGGATACTGCTCAATAGGCAGTATACGCATCGACATAACGCCCACCAACGTCACGATAATCGCCAACACTGTGGCAAATATCGGCCGGCTGATGAAGAAGTTAGAGAAATTCATTATTGCGCACCCTCTTCCCCTTCAGCGGCTTGACCTTCTGCCGCCCCTTCCAGCGCTTGCGCCTCTTCAGCCTGCCCTTGGGACTGCTCTTGTTCGCGCTCCTCTACTATCGCTTCCGCATTGCCGTTAAACGGCTGTGGGTCAATCGCTCTACCCGCCTCTAAGCCAGCAGGGTCGCCCACTATCACCCGTTCTCCCGGCGCCAGGCCATCTTGGATGATCAGCCATGGGCCGGCTAATTCACCTAACGTGACCGTGCGCTCGCGTGCTTTATTCTCTTCATCCAGCACATAAACCTGAGGCCCCATTAGGCCTTGTGTTACCGCAATTTCAGGCACGGCAATTACATCAAAGCGTTTTAAACCTTCAATACGAACCCGCACAAACTGTCCTGGCAGAACAGTAGCCTCCGGATTTTCAAACGTGGCGGTTGTCTGAACAGTACTGGTGTCCCGGTCGACGCTTGAGCCTAAAAAGTCTAAGTGCCCTTCAAGTTCAGAATCATCTCCGCCACTGATGCCTGGAATGCTCAATCGAGCGGTAATATCCGACGCCTGAATGCCATTGCTCAACTGGCGACGCAGCTCAAAGGCATCGCGTTGGGGCAATTGGAAACGCACTTCTAAAGGATCGAGCGGCGTGATCGTGGCGAGCTCGGTGCCGGAAGTCACCAAGTTGCCCACGTTAATTTGGCTTAAGCCGATCATGCCGGATACCGGTGCTGTCACCTGTGAGTAGCCTAGATCCAGGTTAGCGCTGGTCAACGCTGCTTCGGCTTGCGCGACATTCGCCTGCGCCACACGCTGGTCGGCAAGCGCTTGGTCATACTGCTGACGGCTGACCGAGTTCTGGCTTAGCAGTTGCTCGAAACGCTGCGCATCGCGCTGGGCGCGGGAAAGCTCAGCCCGTGCACTTTGCAGATCAGCTTCGCGCTGGTTAACGGTTGCCTGGTAAAGATCCGGCTCGATGGTATAGAGACGATCGCCCTCTTCGACCATTTGGCCGGGCTCGAAGTGGCGCTCTTCCAGAAAGCCATTCACACGCGCCACCAAGGTGACTTCATCATCGCTGCGCAACAAGGAGGGGTACGATTTATCCAGCGGTATATCCTGACGCGCCACTTCAGCCACTTCGACTTTATGGGGCGGGGACTCTTGTTGGGCGCCCTGTTGGGGCGCCTCCGCTTGCTCTTGCCCACAAGCCGCAAGTGCCAGCGCGGCTACCAGCGTCACTAGACTCGCTCGGCGTGAGTGAATCATCTTCTTCATACGTTAAGTTCCCATGTATCTTTTAAAAGTCGGCTGGTAGCACGTGCACACTTGGGTCATACACTATCGACAACCATTAACTGCCAGGCTGGGGCGGAGCACCGATGTCGAGAGCGCTCTCATAACGATCGTCGCCGCCATTCTCGGGTAAGATAAAGTTCACCTCATCACCGGTTAACCACGCGTTGACTTCTTCAATGGCTTCGACATCCAGTCGCCCTGCCTGCTGACGCAATGAGAGCAGGTTCACCACATAGTCGTAGCGCGCTTCGGCGTAGTTGGCGATCGCGTTGTAGAGGTTTTGCTCCGCGTTCAACACGTCCACGATGTTACGGGTGCCCACCTCATACCCTGCACGGGTGGCTTCTAAAGCGCTGCGATTGGAGACGATGGCCTGCTGGCGCGCCTCGACGGTTTCCACGTCATTGCTCACTTGGGTGTACAGCGAGCGAACCTGCTGGATGGAGGAACGACGCTGGGACTCGAAATCGTACTGGCTACTTTCCAGTTGGTAAGTGCCTTGGCGAATACTGGCGCTGGTGCGGCCACCGGTGTAAATGGGCAGGTTAGCGCTCAAACCCACCTGGCTAGAGGAGTCCTCACCGGTGGTGTTATCGATATCACTGTCACCGTATTGATAATTACCAAAGGCTTGCAGGGTCGGCAGACCGCCTGCACGGGCGATTTCCACACCGGTGCGCGCTACTTCGATACCGGCCTGTTGCGCCAATACCTGCGGATTGAGTTCTAGGGCCTGTTCCACCCAGTAGTCACGGCTACTTGGATTGGGAAGGCCAACGGGCATGCTGTCACCGAGGGCTTCAATGCTGGCATAGCGTTGGCCGGTCAGTTGCTCCAATGCTTCGAAAGCCACCTGAAGGTTGCTCTCTGCGGCAATGCGATCAGCGCGTGATTGGTCGAAGGTCGCGCGTGCTTCCTCGACTTCGGTAATCGCAATCAAGCCGACCTCAAACTGCTCGCCCGCTTGTTCAAGCTGGCGGCCAATCGCCCGCTCTTGAGCAAGCCGGGCCTCCAGGATTTCATGAGCGCGCAGAATATCGAAATAAGCGCTGGCGGTATCGATCAGCAGCTGCTGTTCGGTGGCCGCGAGCAGATACACCTGCTGGTCGATTTGGCGTTCGGCCTGGGTGACTTCCCGACGCGTGACTTCATCATAGAGCGCTTGAGTGGCTTCTAACGTGAGCGATACGGTGTTGTAGCGGTCATCGCTTGCGCTACTAAAATCCCCGGTCGTTGCCCCCGCGCCAGTACCCACTCGCGAGGATGTCTGGCTTTCGTACTGCTGGTTATGGGCAACATTACCGGTGGCGTTGATCTGAGGGAGCAATCCGCTGCGCGCCACATCTCGGCCAGCTTCAACGCTTTGATACTCAGCGCGAGCCGACGCTAACGCTGCGTTATTGTTTAACGCGTCACGGGTGATCGTGAGGAGGTCAGCCGCTTGAGCAGGCAACACAAAAGAAGCCGTGAATACTGCTACCAGTAAGGGTCGTAAAGGGGCATTGACTGCCCAGTGTGCCAGTCGCATGGGATTGCCTCTCAGTATCAGCGTCAGGATGGCGAACGAACTAAGCTTATCTGTCTGCTAGGTCGATCAACTTACAAAGTCTCTCAGCTTTTAAAGACACTTAGTGCATTGAGCCACTCAGAAAGATGAGCATTATAGTTACATTCATGTATGTATGCTAGCCTTGAACAATCTAAAAATGTGTGTACAGCCTATTGTCAAGCCGCATCCAGCTTACCTTAGTCCAATGCAGGAAGGGACGACTATCCACTCGGTTTTCTTTTACGAAATTCGCGTGGATCTATCCCCCACTTGGTTAGCCGTGACGCTAACGTCGTCGGCTTGATCCCCAACAGCTCCGCAGCGCCACTCGCCCCCGACACTTTGCCGCCTGCCTGGGCGAGCGCGGCTAGCGTGCTCTCGCGTTGGCGCTGGCTCAGCGCATGCTCGGTCAGCAGCGTGGTTTCATTTTGCTGGCCACGCTCATGGGCCGCCGTGGGCTCGTTGCTTGTGCGGCTTAACGAGCGGGGCGGCTCCCCCAGCAGGAGATCATCGAACACCAGACGCCGATCCTGGGTGACGATCACCTGACGCTCGATGACGTTTTCAAGCTCACGAATATTGCCGGGCCAGGGGTAACGCTGGAGAATTTCCAATTGCGCGGGTGGGATACGCACCCCCGGTTTATTGAATTTAAGGCAGGCTCGGTGCAAAAAATGCCGCGCCAACAGTGGCACATCCTCAATCCGCTTGCGCAGCGGCACCGAATCGATGGGAAAAACGTTAAGGCGGAAATAGAGATCCTCACGGAAATGTCCCACTTCGATCATGTCGCGCAGTTCACGGTTGGTCGCGGCAATCACCCGCACGTCGACTTCCCGTGTGCGGTTGTCACCCACCCGCTCAAACTGTTGATCTTGCAGTACACGCAGCAGCTTACTCTGTAACTCGAGAGGAATTTCACCGACTTCATCCAAAAACAGCGTGCCGCCGTGGGCGAGTTCAAAACGCCCTGGGCGATCCTGCACTGCGCCGGTGAAGGCGCCTTTGACATGGCCGAAAAACTCGCTTTCAAACAGGTCACGGGGAATAGCTGCGCAGTTAACCCGGATCAGTGGTCGGTCACTGCGCGTGCTGCCCGCGTGGATAGCGCGGGCGATCAGCTCTTTACCGGTGCCCGACTCACCGCTGATCAATACGTTGGCACTGGTAGGCGCCACCATCTCGATCTGTTTAATCAGCTTTGCCACGGCCGGGCTATTGCCCACAATATCGCGATGGTTGAGCTCTGCTTTTATCTCTTCTTGGAGGTACTCATTTTCCAGTTCCAAGCGCTGCTTGAGCGTCTCCACTTCGGCGAGCGCATCCCGAAGTTGCTGCTCGGCGCGCTTGCGCTCACGAATATCGCGAAACAACACCACGGCGCCCACTAAACGGCCCATCTCAAAAATCGGCGTGCTGGTGTACTCGACCGGAATCGCTTCACCATTTTTGTGCCAAAACACCTCGTTATCGACATGGTGCACCTGACCGTCGCTGAACGAGGCGTGAATCGGGCACTGCTGCACCGGAAAGTGGCTGCCGTCGACATGGGTGTGGTGAAACATGAGATGCGCGTCGTGGCCAACCATATCGTCGGTACTCCAGCCCAAAATGCGCTCGGCGGCGGGGTTCACAAACGTCGTTTTGCCCTCCGCATCCAAGCCATAGATCCCCTCGCCCGCCGCGCCAAGAATCAGCTGATTCTGCTTTTCGATACGCTCGAATACCTGTTCGACCCGCTGCCAGCCCACTTCCCCTTGGCGGTGCTGGCGCCCCAATTCTGCCTTTGCGCGCCGCTGCTCGGCCTTGTTGCGGTCAATCAGGGTCAATAACAGCTGCTGAGACTCGTCGATGCGCTGGGCATACACCTCGACTCGATACGGCTGGCGCAACATGTCTAGCACGACCAAATCATCCGACCAGGCGGCTTTTTGCTCCAGCACCTCACCGGTAAAGCTAACCCACAGCGGTAGTGAAGCACTCAAGCGGTGGCTAAACGGCGAGGATAGGGGCAACCCTTGTTCCAAGCCGTTTTGCACTTCACTTTTATGCTCGTCACTTGCTGGACCGGTACGGCTTTGCGGAATACGCAGCAGCTCGCAGGCAGCCCGGTTGGCAGCCAGCAATTGATCGCTAAACGGGTCGATAACCATCATGGCGAGCGGTGAATAACCGCCCATCAATGCGGAGGTTTGGCTGTTGATGAGGACTCGCTCGACCATGGGTGGGTATCTCAAGGTGCAGAAATGAATGGTGTCTTTACCATTCAATTCCCACGCCATTTACGAAGTTTCGTCAATAAAACAACGAAATATCGTTATTTACGATTTTTCGTTGTTGATAAAGGGCATCAAGAGCGTTAATCAAAAAACATTTTAACCATTCAAAAACAGTAACTTAAAAACAATAAACCCAAGTTGGCATATAAATCGCAATAAAAGGGTTAGCGCCGAACGCCTTCCCCTTTTTGCACCAAGACAGCGCAACCCACTGTTTTATTGCTCCGCAAGGGAAAACTAAAAACACATAGGCGAGGTGTTAACCAATCGAAACAACACAGGAAACCTGCTTATGTCTTATCTAATGCCTAGTGAATTCGTCACTAAGTTGGTGGATCAGGGTGAAGCAAAAGTCTATATGGGCACCCGGGATACGCTTATCCGCGCCTTTATGGCGGGCGCCACCCTTGCATTGGCGGTTATTTTTGCCATCACTATTGCGACCCAAACTGGCCAGTTTTTGATTGGGGCGCTGCTGTTCCCCGTCGGCTTTGTCATGCTCTATTTGATGGGCTACGACCTACTCACCGGGGTGTTTATGCTGGTGCCGATTGCCTGGCTCGATAAACGGCCCGGCGTCACCCTGCCGCGTATGCTGAAATGCTGGGCCCTGGTAGGGCTGGGTAATTTGGGGGGCGCGCTGTTCATTGCCACCTTCGGCTACCTGAATTTCACCATGGGCGGCACCGAGGAAATCAACGCGGTTGGCCAAACGATGATGGCCGTTGGCGAAAGCCGGACAGTGGGCTACCAGGAGGCGGGGCTTGCTGGTTGGATTGTGCTCTTCCTGCGCGGCATGTTCTGCAACTGGATGGTTTCCATGGGCGTGGTGGGTGCTGCTATTTCCACCACGGTTTCCGGCAAGATTATGGCCATGTGGATGCCGATTATCGTGTTCTTCTATCTCGGTTTTGAGCACTCCGTCGTCAACATGTTCTTGTTCCCGATCGGCCTGATGATGGGCGCCGACTTTACCCTGTACCAATACATTATGTGGAACGAGATCCCTACCGTTCTAGGCAACCTCGTGGGCGGCCTGACCCTGGTGGGATTGGTTCTCTACACCACCCACGTACGTACTCAAGCTAAAAAAGTTTTATATTAATCAACACATTACACCACCAAGGGCGCTAGCCGCCCTTCATGTTTAAGGAGAGTCCCCATGGATAAGCTCGAAATGCGTCACACCCTGCTAGCCGCCAAAGCGCGTAAAAAAATGAGCTGGGACGATATTGGTAAAGCGGTTGGCATGTCACCGGTCTGGGTCGCTTCCGCCTGCTACGGAATGAATAGCGCGAGCAGCGAGATAGCGCATCAACTATGCGAGACGCTGGGCGTGGAAAGCGATGTCGCCGACGCGTTAGTGGCGTTCCCTACCAAAGCCTGGGACGAAGCCATCCCTCAGGATCCCTTCATCTACCGCCTCTACGAAGTGGTCGGCGTTTATGGAGAAACCTTGAAGGATGTCGTACAAGAGAAATTCGGCGACGGCATTATGAGCGCCATCGACTTCACCATGGAAGTAGACAAGATCGAAGACCCTAAAGGTGATCGGGTATTACTCACCTTGAATGGCAAGTTCTTGCCTTATAAATCCTGGTAACCCCCGCTAAGCGTTAGCTGAAGGATTCGACCTTCGCCACGCTGCGTTCAACCGCTGAGCGATAGCCGGTACCGAATAGCAGTAGGTGATTCAATAGCGGATACAGCTGAAACAGCGCTTCACGCCTCGGCCAATCGGCCGGGACGTTGCCGTTCCAGTAGGCATCGAAAAACGCTTCACCCGGCGAACCAAACAGGGTCAGCATCGCGACATCCACTTCCGGATAGTGACGATATACGGCGGGGTCGATCAGGGCTGGCCCCTTCGTGGTAAAGAGCACATTCCCCGACCAACAGTCGCCATGCACTAAACTGGGTGTCGTATCCGGCAGCCAGTGCTCTAAGTCGTAGGCTAAGCGCTCGATACGCCCGCGTAGCCCACTCTCCAGCAGCCCTTGCTGATAGCACGCCGCGCTGAGCGGCAACAGGCGCCGCTCTCGCTGAAAGGCCCGCCCATCGTTCAGCGGCGCATTAGGCTGGGGAGTGAGCCCGCAGGCATTATCCTGATGCCAGCCGTGGGCATCACCAATCACTTCGTGCAAACCGCGCAGCCCTTCGCCAAGTGCTATTGCGCTTAGCGGCCCGGCGGGCACGGTGTCCAGCGACTCAATGACCAGCCAGCCTTCTGCCAGCCCCAGCACCTCTGGCACTGCAAGCGCCTCGCTGGCATTGCGCAGCGCGCGCAAGCCTTCCGCTTCGCCACGCAGTCGAGCCGCATCGTCGTGCTTGATCACCACTTGCCCTTGGCGCGTCTCAAGACGGTACACAGCGGCAATATCGCCCCCACTGAGCGGCTGCAAATCGCCCGTTGGGGTTAACGCGATGGCGTTCAACAACTGGCGTAGGGTGGTATCCATAAGGCTTTCTCCCTGTGCCTGTAGCATGACGGCGTCGGCACCAAAGCACTCTGGAAACCGACGCACTCAAACCGTGCGCTAACGTATAGCTCAGCCTAATCGCTTATCGATTAGGCTTTCTAATTCAAGCTGGTCGTCGTGGAAGCGACGGATACCTTCAGCCAGCTTGTCGTTGGCCATGGCATCCTGGTTGTGCCCCCAGCGGAAAGCGGCTTCGTTGAGCGGCGCGGCGGGTTTACCTGCCTCCTTACCGGCTTGAATTTGCGCAGTGACGCTGCCCTTTGTCGCTTCCAGCTCTTCGAGTAACGCGGGCGAAATGGTCAGCCGTGGGCAGCCAGCCAGCGCCAGCACTTGGCCAGTGGTCCGAAAACTCGCGCCCATCACGACCGTCTCGTAGCCGCTCTGATTAGCCCGCTCGCAAACACCTTGAACGAACTGTACGCCTGGGTCGTTTTCCGGGGTGTACTCACTGCCGGTCTCTTTTTTATACCAGTCGGTCACCCGGCCCACGAACGGGGAAATCAGAAACACGCCCGCGTCAAAACACGCTTGCGCCTGTGCATCGCTGAACAGTAGCGTCAGGTTGCACTGAATACCCTCGCGCTCGAGCACCTCGGCGGCACGAATGCCTTCCCAGGTAGACGCCAGTTTGATCAGCACGCGGTCGCGTGAGACGCCACGGGCATCGTACAGCTCGATTAACTCGTGCGCCTTGGCAATGCTTGCCTGGGTATCGAACGACAGCCGCGCCGCCACTTCAGTGGAAACACGACCCGGCACGACCGCCGAAATTTCACTCCCCATGGCAACCGCGAGGCGATCAACCGCGTGCTTGACCTGCTCTTCACGGCTACCACCCGACGCTTTTACACTGCTTAGCTCTTCATCGATCAGCGCTTGATAACCCGACAAACTAAACGCCTTGAGCAGCAGCGAGGGGTTGGTAGTGGCATCCTGAGGCTGATAGCGGCGAATGGCTTCGAGATCACCGGTATCGGCGACGACGAGCGAGTGTTGCTTCAACTGTTCCAGCTGACTGGTCATAACATCTCCTTGATATGCTTTTAAGCGCCGCCATGGCGTTGTTCAAGCGCTGCGCAATAACGTGCATAAATGGGTTGGTAAGCGGCCACATGTTCTGGATCGGGGTCAGCCAGTGACTGGGCATCCAGGTGGACTAATTTTTCACACAGCGCTTCCAACGTAACGCCTTCTTTACGCTGGTCGCACCACGCGGCCTGTATCGCCGCCCCTAGGGCGGCTGCGTCGGTAATCTCAGGGCAAATCACCTGGGTACCGGTAATATCGGCCACCATCTGCCGCCACACAGGGCTGTTGGCGCCGCCGCCGATCAGACGAATTTGGCTGGCGCCAGCGGTTAAATCACCCAGCAATTCCAGCCCATAGCGTAGCCCGAAAGTGGCGCCTTCCACCACGGCACGGCACAAATTAGCCTGTGTGGTGTTCAAGCTGGTCAGGCCAAGAAAGTCTGCCGAGGCGTCGGGGAGCATGGGTACCCGCTCGCCGTTGAAAAACGGCAGCACCGTGACGCCTTCTGCCCCTACCGGGGCGCTAGCGACCCGCTCGCTGAATGCTGCAAGGTCCAGGCCGAACAGCTCGCGAACCCGCGTGGTCGCTGAGGTAACGTTCATGGTGCAGATCAGCGGCAGCCAGCCGCCGGTACTCGAGCAGAAGTTGGCGACCATGGCATTGTCGCACTCCACGGGAGTGGCCGAGTAAGCGCAAACGGTACCCGATGTACCCAAACTCAGCGTGATCAGCCCGGGGGTGATATTGCCGGTGCCGATGGCTCCCAGCATGTTATCGCCGCCACCCGAAGAGACCACGACCTGATCACTCAAGCCCAGCTCGCGGGCGACGACCGGGCGCACCATGCCAACCGGCTCATGGGCTTCCAATAAGCGGGGCAATACACGCTCAGGGTCGAGTTCAGGCGCTATTTCCGCAAACACCTGCCATTGCCAGCATCGCTTGCGAGTGTCGAAGTAACCCGTGCCCGAGGCATCACCGGCTTCGGTAGCCCGCTCACCGGTAAGCCAGAAATTCAGATAATCGTGAGGCAGTAACAGGCTGTCGATACGGTGGTACGCATTGGGGTGATGCTCGCGCAGCCAAGCCACCTTGGAGGCGGTATAACCGGTTTGCAGCACCAGCCCCAGTTTTTCCAGGCAGCCCGCTTCACCGCCCAGGCGGGCAACCAAATCGGCATTTTGGGCGCTGGTTTCGGTATCGCACCACAGCTTAGCGGGGTAGACCGGCGCACCATCGGCATCGAGCGCCACCATTCCATGCTGCTGGCCGGAAACACCGATGCCGCGAACTTGGCTGGCCGAAACCCCGGCTTTATCGAGCGCCGCAAAGAACGCCCCTTTCAGCGCCGCCAGCCACTCAGCAGGCGCCTGCTCACGGCGGCCATTTTCAGCTTCATCCAAGCGATGGGCACGGCTTGCTTCGGCAAGGATCATCCCCCGCTCGATGTCGACCACCACCACCTTGGTGCTTTGAGTACCGCAATCTACCCCGATATACATCACAACGTTCCTTTGGATGCCGCCAGACCCTCTAGCGTAGCGCGTGCGCCACGTTCGTGCAGTGATTTGAGTGCGCTCAAGTAGGCCGCCACAAAGCGGGTGTCGTCGGCCAAGTCACCAAACAGCTCACGATTTTCGATAAACGCGGTGGGTCGCGTGCGATTCTCAGCCGCAATGGCCATTAGCGGGGCTTTCAAACGGTCGACGATCTCGATCGGCTCCCCCTGCTCGTCCACGCCCTCAGCATAGCGCGCCCAGCTGGCCACGACCGCCGCGCTGCGCTCGATCTCACCGCCCTGGGCCAACTGATGGCGAATCACCGGGACGAGCCACTTCGGAATCCGATCCGAACTCTCGGCGCAGAGCCGTGCCAGGGTATCCTTGATTTGCGGGTTGGCAAACCGCTCGATCAGCGTTAAGCGGTAAGTTTCGAGATCGACCCCCGGCACCGGCGCCAGGGTGGGGGTGCCCTCTTCACGCATATAGCCCAAGAGAAAATCCACGAACAGCGGGTCCTGGCACACCTCGTGGGCGTAGCGATACCCGGCTAAATAACCAAAATAGGTCAGCGCCTGGTGGCTAGCGTTGAGCAGGCGCAGCTTCATCAGTTCGTAGGGTTCGACATCCTCGACGACCTGGACACCGACCTTATCGAACGCCGGACGGCCCAAGGGGAAGTGATCTTCGAGCACCCACTGTGTGAACGGTTCACATACCACCGGCCAGGCGTCTTCGACCCCAAAGCGCTGGCTGAGCTCATCAATATCCGTCGGGGAAGTCACCGGCGTAATGCGATCCACCATAGCATTGGGGAACGCCACCTCGGCTTCCAGCCAGGCACCTAACTCGGCGTCCCGCGCGTGGGCATAGGCGCCGAACATACGCTTGGCCACGTCGCCGTTCCCTTGAATATTATCGCAAGACATGACGGTAAAAGGGGCAATGCCGCGTGCCCGGCGGCGGGCCAGCGCTTCCACCACTAGCCCGAAGCTGGTGGTCGGCTGGGTGGGGTTGGCCAAGTCGGCACGCACCTGAGGGTTATCCAGGTCGAATTCGCCACTCACCGGATGAAAATTGTAGCCGCCTTCAGTGACCGTCAACGAAACGATGCGGATCGCCGGATCGGCCATCTGTTCGATGACGGCCTCGGTGTCTTCCGGTGCAAACAGGTAATTCACCATGCTGCCAATGACCCGCGGCTCGTACTGGCCGTCAGGGTGTTTCACTACCAGGGTGTAAAGGTGGTCCTGCGCCGCCAGCGCCTGCTGCATGCGTTTGTCGCCAGGCATCACGCCCACGCCAACGATGCCCCAATCCAGCGCCTCGCCCTGGTTCATCAGCGCATCCAGATACATCGCCTGGTGGGCACGGTGAAAGCCGCCCACCCCAATGTGCACGATGCCTGGCGTTAGCGCGTTACGGTCATAGTGAGGCACGGCAACATCGGCGGTCAGATTGCCCAGGTTGTGATGGTTAAGTCGGGTCATGGGTGCTCTCCAGCCAAGGCCACCTTGGCACGATGGGAATAATAAAAGTAACGTAAAGGGGTCAGCGCCAGCGCTGGTCGGGCGGCAAGCAGCAGCGTTTTACCAATTGCGCGTTGAGCATGTCTTTATGGTGGGTACGCTCGAGCGCCCCGGCGCGATCCTGGCCCATTTCAAGCCATCGCCTGATCAGCCGATCCACCAGCACGACATTGTCGACTTCCAGAAACAGGGTCCAATCGAATAGCGGACGCAGTTCACGCCAGGGCGAGCGATCAAGCAGCAGGTAGTTGCCTTCGACGATGACAATGCGTTGTTCCAGGCCAATCACCCGCCCACCTGCGCGGGCCAAATCCAGCGGGCGATCGAACACCGGCACCGCCACTGGCTGGTCGGCTTGGCGGATGCGTTCAAGGTCGCAACGCAGCCCTTCTACATCGAAGGTGTGGGGCGCGCCTTTGAGCGGCACTTGCTGTTCACCCAGGACAGCATTATCGAAGTGATAACCGTCCATGGGCACCAGCCCGGCCTGCCCCGGCAGGCGCTGATTGATCGCGTCACAGAGCTGGGCGCTCCGGTAGGATTTACCCGCGCCCGGCGGGCCTGCCAACGCCACTAAATAACGCGAGGCGCCTTCGGCGGCGCGAATAAGTTGTTCGGCTAACGTATCAAGATCAGGCGACATGGCGACCTCAGCTCATCCAATTCCCGCCGTCGACATTAAGGGTCTGTGCCACCACGTAGTCGCTGTCCTGGCTGGCCAAAAATACCGCCGCGCCCGTGTGGTCCTCCGGCAACCCCATACGTCCGAACGGTACCGCCTCACCTACCAGGCGTTTCTTTTCGCCGAGGGGACGATTCTCAAAACGGGCAAAAAGCGCATCGACCTCTTCCCACATTGGCGTATCGACCACGCCCGGGGCGATGCCGTTGACGTTGATACCGTGTTTAATGAGATCCAACCCGCAGGATTGGGTCAGGCTGATCACGGCGGCTTTACTAGCGCAGTAAACACTGACTAACGCCTCGCCGCGGCGCCCCGCCTGTGAGGCCATATTGATAATCTTGCCGCCCTGGCCACGGGCGACCATCGAGCGGGCAACGCTCTGCAGCGTAAAGAACATGCCCTTGGTATTGACCGCGAACTGTTTATCGAAGCTCGCCGTTGTCACCTCGAGCACCGGCGCCATATCGAACACCGCAGCGTTGTTGACCAGGATATCGATGCCGCCGAAGCGCTGCGTCACCGCGTCGATCATGGCGTCGATCGAGCCTTGATCGCAGACATCCAGCGCCACGCCCATCACCTGCTCGGCGCGCCCGTGCTGCTGCAATGTCGCCACGGCCTCATCGATGGCGCCCGGGTCGATATCGGCCACCACGACGCTGGCACCTTCTGACAAGTAACGCTGGGCAATGGCCAAACCGATACCCCGGGCGCCACCGGTGATCACTGCGATTTTGTGGGTTAGTTTCATGATCGCGCTCTCCTTAGGGCGTCGCGCTATTGGCACTGGATTGCCACTCATCCACCAAGGCTTCCAAGCCATGCATGTGTTCTAGGATCCGCCAGGCGCCCGCCTGGGTAAGTCGCGCTGGCTGCTCAGCATCCACATGGCTGGCACCCACAAACCCTATGACGCACATCCCCGCGGCGTGGGCGGCCGTCACCCCGGCAACGCTGTCTTCCACGACCAGGCAGTCGCGCGGCACTTGGCCTAACTGAGACGCTGCCAACCGATAGAGCGCGGGGTCAGGCTTGGGGTGAGTCACCTGGTCTGCCGTGAAAATAGGTACTTCGCCAAAGGCTTCTGCCAAGCGAGTGCTCGCCAGCGACGCCAGCACACGACTGCGCCGACTGTTCGAGACCACCGCTTTTTCCAGCGCAATGCCACGTACGGCCTTATCGGCCCCGTCGATGGCTTTCAACTCCCGCGCCAAGCGAGCCTCAATGGCGGTATCCACCTGCTCGGTCGCATCCAGCGGCAATGCGTGGGCGCTTAGCGCTTCGAGATGACGCAGAATATCCGCCGTGGTCATCCCCAGGGCTTGGCCTAGCGCTTGATCAATATTCAGGTCAGGCAACCAGCGGGAGAGGTATGCCACCAAGGTGTCTTCCGCAATGGCTTCGCTATCGACTAGCACGCCATCGCAGTCAAAGATGAGCGTCCTCATGCAGGCTCCTCGGCAGGCGAGCCGGGCGCACGGTTATCCTGACGAGTTAGCCCCGCCAACGGATGCTGCTGCAGGCTTGGCAGGGCTAGGCCGTCCGCATCGAATAAATGCGCGCGCTCAGGGGCAAAGCCGAAGTGCACGGTGTCGTTTACCCGGTAAGCCACGTCGCCATCGGCCATGATGGTGATCAACTCATTGTCCATTTGAACGTAGAGCGAGGTTTGACCACCCAGGCGTTCCAGCACTTTGATTTGGCCACTCAACGGCCCTTGATCGTCCAGTATCAAATGCTCCGGGCGAACGCCCAGCTCGAGCGTTGCGTTGGCACCCAGGCGTTGCCCTTCAACCGGTACGCTACGCTCACCGCCACCCGGCAGGCGGATCGTCACGCCTTCAGGCGACACGCTGGCCAGCGTCACGGGGAGAAAGTTCATTTTGGGGGAGCCAATAAACCCTGCCACGAAACGATTGCGTGGGTGGTGATAGAGCGCCATGGGCGACCCCACCTGCTCGACCACACCGTCATGAAGGACGACAATTTTATCCGCCATGGTCATCGCTTCGATCTGGTCGTGGGTCACGTAGATCATAGTGGCGTCCAGCTCATCATGAAGACGCGCCAATTCGATGCGCATCTGCACACGCAGTGCGGCATCCAGGTTGGAGAGCGGCTCGTCGAACAGGAAGATGCTGGGGTTACGCACAATCGCACGGCCAATCGCTACCCGCTGGCGTTGACCGCCGGAAAGCGCCTTGGGTTTGCGGTCTAACAGTGGCTCAAGCTGCAGAATTTTGGCAGCTTCCAATACCTTGGCGCGGCGCTCCTCTTTCGACACCCCGGCCAAGCGCATACTGAAGCCCATGTTGCCCTCGACCGTCATGTGCGGGTAAAGCGCGTAGCTCTGAAACACCATTGCCAGGCCGCGATCGGCGGGCCCAACGTCGTTAATCCGCTGACCATCGATCAAAATATCGCCATTCGTCGCGCTTTCCAGCCCGGCGATCATGCGCATTAGGGTCGATTTACCGCAACCGGATGGGCCAACGAAGACAACGAATTCGCGGTCATTCACTTCAAGGTCGATGCCCTTGATCACCTCGGTGTCGCCAAAACGCTTGGTAATATTGTGCAGTTGTAGTGTTGCCATGAGGAATATCCTTTACTTGACGGCGCCAAAGGTCAGGCCACGTACCATTTGTTTTTGCGTCATCCAACCGAGTATCAAAATGGGCGCAATGGCCATGGTGGAAGCGGCAGAGAGCTTGGCCCAGAACAGCCCCTCAGGGCTCGAGAATGAGGCGATGTAAGCCGTTAACGGCGCGGCATTCGAGGTGGTCAGGTTGAGACTCCAGAACGCCTCGTTCCAACTCAGGATGACCGAAAGCAAGCCTGTCGAGGCGATGCCTGGCAGCGTTAGCGGCAGCAGCAGATAGAGCACTTCCTGCAGGGTCGAGGCACCGTCCATGCGGCCTGCTTCGAGGATGTCCTTGGGCATATCCTTGAAGAAGGTATAAAGCATCCACACCACGATCGGCAGGTTCATCAGCGTATAGACGATGATCAACCCCGTGCGGGTATCCAGCAGCCCGACATCACGAAAAATCAGGTAAATCGGCACCAGCACACCGACCGAAGGCAGCATTTTGGTGGAAAGCATCCACAGCAGCGTGCCTTTGGTGCGCTTGGTCGGCAAAAAGGCCATGGCATAAGCCGCGGGTATCGCAATCAGCAGCGCCAGCAAGGTGGAGCCAAACGCCACCGCGACACTGTTGAGGGCAAAGCGTGCATAGCCAGAGCGCGCCTGCACCTCTTGGTAGCTCTCAAGGGTGGGCGAAAAAATCAGCGAAGGATCGGCAATGGCTGCCGTTTCTGTTTTGAAACCGGTCAGAATCATCCAGAAAATCGGAAAGAAAATGACCACCGCCACCGACCAGCCCACTACCGTTAGCAAGAGACGCTTGCTCTGCGCTGACCGCCACCCCGATACCGAACGTGGCGCCGCCGTTTTGGAACTTACTGTTGTCATCGAATTACTCCCAATTGCCGGTCTAGTCTTCCAGATTTTTGGCCACCATACGGACCAGGAAGATCGCCACGATATTCGCCAGGATGATCGCAATCACCCCACCGGCAGACGCCACGCCTACGTCAAAATCCAGCAGCGCACGGATGTAAATCAGATAGGCCAAGTTCGTCGTCGCTAAACCAGGGCCACCCGACGTCGTCACAAAAATCTCGGCAAAGATAGTCAGCAGGAAGATCATTTCAATCATGATCACCACACTGATCGCGCGCTTTAAGTGCGGCAGGGTAATAAAGAAGAAAATCGCCACTGGCCCGGCACCATCCATACGCGCCGCTTCGACTTGGTCTTCGTCCAGCGACTGCATCGCGGTGAGTAGAATCAGCAGCGCAAAGGGCAACCACTGCCACGCGACAATGATCACGATCGAGGTAAGCGGAAGCGCCGAAAACCAATCAAGCGCCGGCAGGCCAATGGACTCAGCCAACCACGCCAACACCCCGTTGGAGGGGTGCATCATCATATTCTTCCACACCAGTGCACTCACGGTGGGCATGACAAAGAACGGTGAAATGGCCAGTACCCGGGCGATACCACGCCCTGCAAACTCCTGCTGGAACAGCACGGCCAGCAAGGTACCACCCACGACGGTAATCACCAGCACCCAGCCTACCAGCAGCAGCGTGTTGCCCATGGCTGCCCACAGGGCTGGATCGGTGAGTAAGTATTGGTAGTTCTCCACCCCAGCAAAGCCGGTCATGCCGGGCATTAACAGGTTGTAGTATTGAAAAGAAAACCATAGCGTCATGCCTAACGGCACAATCATCCAAAGCAGCAGCAATATCACTGCGGGCGCTTGAAGCGAAAGCGTCCTCAGCCCGCCGACGGTACGGCCGGAAGCACGGGGTTTAGTCATGGGAATACCTGCGGAAAACTGACTTGCTATAAAACATCGATAAAAACGCCCGCCGTCGCCATTACTGGCTAAGTGAAACGGCAGGCGTTCGTTACTTTTTACCTTTCGATGTAGCCAGCCCGTTGCATCGTACGTTCAGTGGCGCGCTGAGCGTTGTCTAGCGCCTGCTCGACCGTCGTGTCACCCGTTAAGGCAGCAGCAATGGTTTGGCCCACTTGCGTACCAATTGACTGGAACTCGGGGATGTTGACCGTTTGTACGCCAACGTAGGGGTTTGGCTCGAGCGTTGAGTCGTTGGGGTCAGTCTCTTGAATGGCCTTCAGCACGAAATCAGCAAAAGGGGCCGCTTCGGTGTACTGCTCGTTCGCGTAAGTAGACTCACGCGTGCCGGGAGGAACGCTGGTCCAGCCTTCGGTTTCACCCACAAGCTCGATGTACTCTTGCGAGGTCGCCCACGTAATAAATTCACGCGCGGCATCCTGTTTTTCAGAAGAGGCCGGAATCGCGAGCGCCCAGGACCACAACCAATGCGAGCCTTTCGGTGTTTCGGCGATAGGCGCTGGGGCAAAGCCTAAGCGGTCCGCCACCTCGGATTCCTTGGGATCGTAAAGCTTGCCCGCCGCTGAAGTGGCGTCTACCCACATGGCGCAGTTGCCGCGTGCGAACAGGGCAAGGTTTTCGTTAAAGCCGTTGGAGCTAGCCCCTGGCGGGCCATAATCATTGAGCAGGTCGACATAGAACTGGACAGCGTTCGTCCATTGCTCAGAGTTAAGCTCTGGATTCCACTCCTCATCGAACCAGCGCCCACCGTAGGTGTTCACAAGCGTGGTAATGAAGGCCATGTTCTCGCCCCAGCCCGGCTTGCCGCGCAGGCAGATGCCCGCCAGCCCTTCTTCGCTGCCGTGCAGTTCGCCTGCCCACTCGCGCACTTCTTCCCAGGTGGGCTGCTCGGTCATCTCGATACCCGCTTTATCGAACAGATCCTGGCGGTAGTACATCATCGAGCTTTCGGCGTAAAACGGCAGTGCATGGAGGGTGCCATCCAGGCTCAAGCCATCGCGCACAGATGCCAGCAGGTCGTCTTCGTTGTAATCCTCGGGCAGGTCTTCCAACGGAGAAAGCCAACCACGCTCTGCCCAGATGGGCACTTCATAAGTCCCGATCGTCATCACGTCAAATTGGCCACCGCCGGTGGCAATATCGGTCGTCATGCGTTGACGCAGCACGTTTTCCTCGAGCACGACCCAATCCAGGGTAATGTCGGGGTGCGCTTCTTCAAAAGCCTCAGTCAGGCTCTGCATGATCACCATGTCGTTATTGTTAACCGTCGCCACGGTGATTTCGGTTTGCGCCTGGGCTTGGCTGGATAGGGCAATGGCAGCCGCTAGCGCGGTGACGGGCAAGTGACGTGCGAGTCGCATAAAGCACTCCTATGGGCATGTATTGGCATTGTTGTTGCCTTGATCTCATTGATCATCAACCGAACAAATGATCGTACGTTAGCCAAAAAAAAGCAAAGCCGATCAGCTTAGACTTTACGCTAACGCATCACCCTTCGCGCATGTTGCAGCGCACACGTTAAGCCCCTATAACGCCTCGACAATTTGCCGAGCAGCCACTTCATCGGTCACCAGCCCTTTTAGCCAACCGCCGCGCAACGCGGCATGTATCGCCGGGGCTTTCTCTCTGCCGCCCGCGATTGCCACCATGTGGTGCTTGCCAAAGCGCTCCAGGGGCAGGCTGGTGACCCGCCGGGTAATGGAGCAATCGATCACTTCCCCGTCGCGGTTTAGCGGCCAGCCAAGCAACTCGCCTACCGCGGCCAGGCCCAGCAGCTCATCCAGCTCACTTTCGCTGATAAAGTGATCCTGGAACAGAGTCGCCTGGCGGTCGATACGCCCAACGCCAATGAAAGCGGCCTCGGACTCGCGCGCCACATCGGCAATTTTTTTAAATAGACGCTGGGTCAGCATCGCCTCTTTCTCGGCCAGGGTCTCCGCCACTACCGGCGCGGGCAGCAAAAAGCGCTCACCGCCAGTTTTATCTGCCATTACCATCACCGCATCGTAACGGTTAGCCGAGCCGTCGCGGGCCACATTCCCCACCAACGATACAAAGCGGTGCTGGGGCCTTTCAACACGGCTAAGCGCCTCTACCGCCGCACGCACCGAGCGGCCGGTACCCAATGAAAGCGTCAATGGTTCGCTGCGCTCGACCAGCTGTGCCACCCGCTCGGCGGCAGCCACGGCCAAATAAGACGCGGCGCTTTCGGCGGCGTGGTTATCGGCGGGCACCACGTCGCAGTAGGCCAACCCAAAGTGATCGCGCAGCGCGCTGCCCAGCGCCATGCAGTGAGAGATCGGATGGTCAATATGCACTTTCACCAACCCCTCTTGGCGAGCCAGGGCTAATAAGCGCTGCACACCTGGCCGCGAAACGCCCAACTGGCTGGCGATCTCATCCTGGGTCATTCCCCCCACGTAAGACATCCACGCGGCGCGGGCTGCCTGATCCAGCTTTACCTCAAATTTATCCATACGATGGCTCACTAAACGGGTACCAAACCATCATCATACAAAGCCAAGCCCGCGACCAGTAGTCGTCTATCCGCTAACATAGGGGTAGTCCAGCGTTTGAAGATGAACCGATGGCAGGGAGACCTAGCATGTACAAACTGGCTTTTTTTGTTCCCGTTGAAGATGCCGACAGCGTCAAGCAAGCCGTGTTCGAGGCAGGCGCAGGGCGCATAGGGGTGTATGAGAATGTCTGTTTTCAAACACGCGGCACCGGGCAATTTCGCCCGATGGAAGGTGCCAACCCTCATATCGGTTCGGTTGGCAGCCTGGAACAGGTGGAAGAGTACAAAGTTGAAATGGTGTGCGACGAAGCGCATGTTCACGGTGCCATTGCCGCTTTAAAACTTGCCCACCCCTATGAAGAAGTCGCTTATGATGTGTGGCTATTAGCCGATCTATAGCGAGTCGAGCCCTTAGTCTTGAGGCTAACGTTCAGACTCAGGCACTGCCAAAATAGCGTTCCCGATCCTCAGGCGTCACCATACTGATATGCAGCGGAAACTCATTGTGGGGACGATCAGCGAAAAAGTGTTTGAGCGTGCGCTCAATGGTGGTGAAGGCGAGTTCGTCCCAAGGGATTTCGTGCTCTTCAAACAGCGCTACTTCCAGGCTTTCCGGCCCGGCACTGAAACCACCGACCAGCTCGGCACGAAAAATCATATACACCTGATTGATATGCGGCAAGTCAATCAAGGTGTAAAGATTGGCCAGTTCGACCTCGGCGCAGGCCTCCTCACGTGTCTCTCTGGCGGCCGCCTGCTGGGTGGATTCAGCGTTTTCCATATAGCCTGCTGGCAGTGTCCAGTACCCTTTGCGTGGTGAGATGGCCCGCTTACAGAGCAACACCTTACTGCCACTCACCGGCAAGGTGCCGGCCACAATGCGCGGGTTCTGGTAATGAATCGTACCGCAGGCATCGCACAGGTAGCGCGGGCGGTCATCGCCTTCAGGGAGAGCAAAACGTACCTTATCACCACAGTGGCTACAAAAGTTCATCGCGTATTCTCAACGGCTAGTGAATAGAAGCCTCGACGCGCTTGACGTCAATGACCGCTGCTGGGTAAAAGAGAACAAAGTGATTGGATGCCCTATGTTAGAGAAACTGCGCAACCAGCTGCAACAGCTGACGCCTCAACGCTTGGATCATGTGGTCATGCCCGAGGCGGCGGTACTGATGCCGATTGTCGAGCGACCGGCCCCCACCCTACTGTTTACCCGTCGTGCTAGCCACTTGAGTACCCATAGCGGTCAAGTGGCGTTTCCCGGCGGCAAGCGCGAACCCTTCGATGCCGACCTGTATGCCACAGCGCTGCGTGAAGCAGAGGAAGAGATTGCCCTCGACCCCGCGCTGGTGCAACCGTTAGGGCGACTTTCGGACGTTATTTCGCTGCATGGCATTCGCGTTACCCCGTGGGTCGGTATCATTCCGCCTGATCTACCGCTGGTGGCCGACCCCGGGGAGCTAGACGCTATTTTTGAAGTCCCGCTCAGCCATTTTTTAGATGACCACCGTACCCATACCGATGTCATTACGGTCGACGGCGTGGCGCACTACGTGCCTAGCTACCATGTCGACGGCCATGTCATCTGGGGACTTTCAGCGATGATGCTGGTCGAGCTATTGGCCGAAGGCTTTGGTATGCCCATTGATTTGCATCAGCGCCCCCTGGGGCCGCTGCGCCACTATCCCGAACGTACCACGCGCCTTTCTACTTCCGCGACGAGAGATTCTCGCCCAGCCCCCTCGAGACCCAAACAATGACCCCCAGTGTTGCCCCCTTCACGCCAGCGCTTCAGCCAGCGACGCAGATAGCCCTTGTCGATGCGCTGGTTGAGCAAGGCTGGTACGTTGGCCGTGAGGTGATCGACCTTGAACTGTGTGCCGCACTGAATCAGGAACTGCTGCATCGAGCGGCTTACCAAGGCTTGGACGAAGCGGGCATTGGCCGAGGCCAGCAGCATCTGCTGCGTAAAGATATTCGCGGTGACGCGATCCACTGGCTCGATCGCGAGAGTGCTGCCCAACGGCGTTATCTGGACGCCATGAGCGAGTTGCAGCAGGCCCTTAATCATGCGCTTTTTTTAGGCCTGTTCGAGTATGAGGCACACTTCGCCCACTACCCGCCGGGAGCCTTTTACCAGCGCCATCTGGATAGCTTTCGCGGTCGCGCCAACCGGGTTATCTCCACGGTGGGTTATTTAACCCCCGACTGGCCAGCCGATGGCGGCGGCGAAATGGTGATCTACCACCCTGATGACCCCAGCCAAGAGGTCGCCCGCGTCATACCGGAAGCAGGCACCTTCGCCTGCTTTCTTTCAGAAACCATTCCCCATGAGGTGCTGCCGACACGCTGCCCGCGCACGAGTATTGCGGGCTGGTTTCGGCGTAACGCCTCGCTGGGCGGTGTACTCGATCCCGCGCGTTAACACTCGAAGGCGTGGTCAGGTTAACGGTACGATTTGTCCATTGGCCCGTTCCAACACTTCACGCACCTGCTCGTAATCTGCGCTATTAGGGCCACCCTCGTGGTGCTCAATAATGCCGACCACATCCAGCAGCGTGTCCATGCCATAAGCCGTTTCATCCGTGGCGGTAAAGGCCTGAACATGGCCTTGCCCGTCGCCATTCCAGCCTACTTTGATCGGCGAATCGATGATATTGACCTGAGTACCTACTGGTACGCGCCAGAATACCGACTCGATATCTTCCGGATGCATGCGGATACAGCCACGGCTAGCACGCATACCAATACCATCCGGCTGGTTGGTGCCATGAATGAGATAACCCGGAATATCCAGCAATATAGCGAACTGCCCCAACGGGTTATCGGCACCGGGAGGCACCACCGCTGGTGCGGGGTCGCCGCGTTCGGCGGCTTCGCGGCGAATGGACTCAGGCGGGTACCAGGCAGGGTTTTCAAGCCGCATGGTGGTTTCGGTAATGCCCAACGGAGTGTTGTAGGCATCTCGCCCAATCCCAATGGGGTACGTCTCCACCCGCGGCGTTTCGCCTTCTTCTACGTCGGGATAGTAGTACAGGCGCAGCTCTGCCACATTGATGACAATCCCCGTGCGTGCTTCGACAGGCAAAATAAACTGCCCTGGGATCGTCACCTCGGTACCTTCCCCCGGTACCCAAAGGCTGGTGTCAGGATTGGCCATACGAATTTCTTCGTAGCCGACATTGTGTGCCCGGGCAATATCCATCAGCGTATCTTCTTCGCTGGCGGTAACGGTATACACCTCCCCCACCATATTGCCTTGTTCTGGAAGCGGGAAATGACCTTTGGGTAGTTCACTGCTATCAGCGACGGCCGTCGATGCTAATAGCCATGCGCCCAACGCGACACTGCTTACGCAGAGCTGCTTGATACGCCGCAATGGGTGCAAGGGGTGATACAGGGGAATCATCGTCAGGGTGTCTCCTTTTTTAAATAGGAATATGACGACTGGGGCAGAGCAGGTCAACTCGACAGCGTGTGACACAGCGACGCTGGGCTAGCGGTTAATGAGACACTGCATACGCGTAGTCGGCTAAAAGTTTGAGTTAATTAGTTGTATTTCTGATCACAGCGACTAACCTGTTAGTTGTCTTAGCGCAGTGACGCGCAGAACGGCGTTAATTACCCAAATGTAATTAACATCCCCAGGAGTAATAGCACTGGAGTTGTGCTTTTTTAGTACACAGCCATCTGCTATTGATTTGTTTGGGCCATAACGCGGAGTCGTTAAGCCTGAATGAAATCGCAAGGAGCAAGTAAAATGAAAATGATCAAACCCGCTTTTCTAGGTACGCTCATGGTTCCGGCTGTTATGTTTGCTGCAGGCACAGTCAACGCCGAAGAAAACACCACCACCATGGAAGCAACCTATCTAACGGAAACGCCAGAAGGTACTTTCCACGCTGATGCCCTAACCGGCAATCAAGTAAAAAGCTCTGTCGAAGATGACGAAGATATCGGCACTATTACCGATCTCGTTATCGATGAAGATGGCCAAATCAATGCCGTCGTCGTTGGTGTTGGTGGTTTTCTCGGCATGGGTGAGAAAAACGTCGCCATCGAATGGGACTCACTCGAACTGACCAAAGACGAAGACGGTGAAGATTACGTGATTACCGTTAATGCGTCACAAGACGCACTTGAGTCTGCCGAAGAGTATCACCGTAACGGTGACTTAGAAGACGAATAAGATCACTACAATCTTATAAGTCAGTCATACAAAAAGCCTTGGCAATTGCCAAGGCTTTTTTATTGCGCTTAACGCATCCGCACTGATCTAACTGATCGAAACGACTAAAAGCTGCTTAATTACTTTAATACCCGTTTCGACTATCAGTATTAACGCTCACACTTTTAGTGCGTGTGAACGTTAAGTCGCGAACCTTTAGCCTTTTAATTTCGCCGTCATACTGATATTGGCTTTAAGCACTTTAGACACGGGGCAATTAGCTTTTGCCTTTTCCGCCGCTTCCTGGAATGCAGCTTCATCGGCACCGCTAATGGCTGCCACGACATCCAGATGAATTTTTGAAATATCAAACCCGGCATCGCTTTGCGAAAGGGTCACTTTAGCGCTGGTTTCAATGGAGTCAGCGGTATAGCCCTGCTCACCCAGAATCATTGAGAGCGCCATTGAAAAACAGCTGGCGTGTGCTGCGCCAATGAGTTCTTCAGGATTGGTGCCTTTTTCATCTTCAAAGCGCTTGCTGAAGGAGTAATTGGCATCCAAAACGCCACTTTCGGTTGAAACGGAGCCTTTACCATCCTTAAGACCACCTTCCCAACGTGCGCTAGCTTTACGATCCATAACAACTCCTTGTGTGTGCCAATCATGCATTAACGTGTTGTCGATCAGGGTTAAGCGGCAGCTGCCGTTTAACCACCTAACCAGCGTAGCTGATTTTTTGTTTCTCTGCTGTACCGATAGTTCCATCTTCCATCGGCCCTCGTTCAGCCGTAAGCTAGTTAGCTACCTAACCGCTTTACTGCTAAGGACTCACCATGTCGTCGGCTGATGCGCTGCGTCTGATACTGCTCTCTTCGCTGTGGGGCCTTTCGTTTATCTTTATGCGCGTCGCTGCTCCCGAGTTCGGGGCAGTACCGTTAGTGCTCGTACGGATGGGGGTTGGCGCTCTGCTGTTGATGCCATTACTGCTCAGCCTGCACTATTTGCGCCTTATCTGGCAGCATAAAGGGCCCTTGCTGTTTTTAGGCGTGGTCAATCACGTGCTGCCCTTTTCGCTACTGGCACTGGCCACCACTCGCCTCGAGGCGGGTTTTACCTCGTTAATCAACGCCACGACACCAATTTTTACCGCCCTGATTGGCGCGCTGTTTTTCGCCACCGCGATACAGCGCCAGCAGTATGTAGGCCTCGCTTTGGCGCTGCTCGGGGTTTATGTACTTTCAGCGGATCGGCTCGATTTCGCCCTGGGCGGCGACGGCTGGTTTATTTTGGCCGTGCTGGGCGCGACGTTTTGCTACGGCATTGCAGGCAACTATTCCAAAACGCGCCTTGGCCACCTACCCACGCGGGTACTGGCTGCTGGCAGTAGCGCCATGTCGGCCTTGGTGCTGCTAATTCCCGGCCTTCTGCTCTGGCCAAGCGAGCCCGTCAGCCCGCTGGCGTGGGGCAATGCGCTGGCACTGGCCGCATTGAGTACGACGCTGGCTTTCCTGCTCTACTTTGGCTTACTCGCCAGCGCCGGTGCCACCGCTACATCGACCGTCACCTTTTTAGTCCCGGTGAGCGCGCTGATATGGGGCTATCTACTGCTCGATGAAACGCTCAATCTGCAGATTATTGCTGGGATGGTGATTACCCTTATCGTCACGGCCATCGCGACAAAGCTTCTGCGCGTCAGGCGTCGCGGGGTTCAGCCACCAGCGTATCCCCCACACGAATAATGCGACCAGCACCACTCAGCAGCGTGGCATTTTGGCCAAAGTGGGCGCCTTTCAAGGTGGGCTGAGTATTTAGCTCGATCAAGGTTTTGAGCGGCTCAGCGGGGACAGGCACCGCCGCCGTCTGCTGGTCGATAGCGGTGATTTTGCAGCGTTTGCAAGGTTTACGCAGCGCTAGCTGAAAGGCCCCGGTTTGCTCAGAAACCGTAGCCCAGCGATCTTCAGCCCACGCCTCGTCGCTGGCTATCAAGATGTTAGGCCGAAAACGGTTCATGGGTATGGGGGCATTTCCCCCTGCCACTAACGCTTGATTCAGTGCATCTAATGATCCCGTCGTGGTGATCAAAAACGGGTAGCCGTCGGCAAAATAGGTGTGCGCTGCACCTCCCTCAAGAAAATCCTCTTCGACTGCGCGGGTAAATTCCGTCGCAAAACGCACCAGACTAAGCCCTTGCGCCTGTTCGCCCAAGGCAGCGACCAGCCAGTGAGTGACGGACTCGCTTTCCGGCAGCGCTTTACAGTGATCGTCCCACACGCTGACCAGGCGCAAATTTCCTTCAGGCTGAGCCAACGGAATATGCAGTGATTCGACGCCTGGGTGGGAAAGCACCAAATGTTCATCGGTGAGGGCGACCTCGATGGTCGCAAGCGCTGGCAACTGGCGCTGAGTAATAAATCGCTGATGCGTATCGACCAGCATCCAGCGACGGTCCCAGGCCAGCCCATGCTCCTGCAGCTCGCTTTGATCAACGTTGATGCCTTTTAGCGACTTGACGGGATAGATAGTGAGTTGTGTGATCTGCACGGCGGCCTCGCAACCAAAGTAAAAGGCTACTTTAGTCATTTACGCCGTTAACGGCTACACGCTAACAAGCGCTATAGCGTCATGCCTGTTTCTATGCGGTAGCCTAAATCGACGATTTTCTGGGTCAGTGTCTCACCCCGAATACGCGCCAGCAGCTCACCGGCAGCGGCCTCGCCGATCGCCTGGCGCGGTGTCACTACGCTGGCAAGGCGGGGCGTCATCACATGGCCCACATCGTGACCATGAAAGCCCGCCAACGCCATGCGCGCGGGCACCTCGATACCGCGCCGCTGGCATTCGAAGTAGGCGCCGACGGCAACGTCGTCATTGGTGCAAAACAGGCCATCTGCCGTTGGGTAATCGACTAACACTTGCTTGAGCAGCGCAGCCCCCACGCTGTAAGAGGAGCGCTGGGTGCTCTGCAGTGTCACCGGGGTCAAGCCATGCTCTTCCATGGCGCGGCGATAGCCGAGCTCACGCTGCCGGGTGCGTTCATCCAGGCGCACTGCCAGGTAAATTACCTGACGTCGGCCACGTAGAATCATCTCGCTGACCATGTCGTACGCGGCTTGTACGTTGTCATAGCCCACTGCCTGTTGAATTGGAGGCCGATGGGTATCCATGATTTCGACAATCGGGATACCGGCGGTTTCCAGCATACGCAGGCTGCGCGGCGTGTGATCACGGTCAGAGAGGATAACGCCATCGACATTATAAGAGAGCAACGACGCCAGGCTGCGCTCTTCAAGCTCCGGGCTATAGCCATAGTGGGAGAGCATGAGGTGATAGCCCGCGGGCTCGGTTAACGCTTCTATACCGACAATGATATCGGCGAATACCTGGTTGGTCAGCGACGGCACCAGCACGCCAATCGAATGGCTGGTGGCCCTGGAAAGTAGATCGGGTGCGCGGTTGGGGATATAGCCAATCTGTTCGGCAATCGAGAAAATACGTTCGCGAAGGCCTTCCGACACCGTTTCAGGGTCACGCAGGCAGCGGCTTACCGTCATTTTGGTAGCCCCCACGTGGTCAGCAATGTCCTGCAGGGTGGGGCGTTTTTTCTTCAAGGGAAGGCTGCCTATTACGGTGAGGGAGCAATGAGGCCGCCCTTGGTGATTCGGCGGCCTCACTACCTAACGCTCTGTCTCTTTCTCAACCTACATCTCTATCTTTCTATCTCGATGCCTTTTTAGCTGGGTGTACGGCTGGGAAGCAGCAGCGTGGCGGCAAATTGGTCGACGATTTGCACCGGTGAGAGCGCTATTGAAACGTTGACCGCCTCGTTTTCATCCGGCGGCTCTAAGTCAGCCAACTGGCTCGCCAACATGGTATCGCCCTTAAAGAAGTGCCCTGCCCGGGTTTCCAAGCGTTGCAGCAACAGCGCTTGCGTGCCCTCTAAATAGAGGATCTGCAGCCCTGAGTCGCCCTGGCGCAGCCGGTCACGGTAGCGCTTTTTCAGCCCCGAACAGGCAATCACCAGCGACGCATCCCGCGCCCGATAGTCGGCGATCAACGCCGCCAGCGTTCCCAACCACTCGCTGCGATCATCGTCGTTGAGCGGGGTGCCGCTGGCCATTTTGGCGACATTGGCCGGCGAATGGTAATCATCGCCGTCAATGAAAGTCGCCCCAACGGTGTGCGCCAACTGACGCCCAATGTGCGACTTTCCCGAACCGGACACACCCATCACTAAAATACGATGCGAGAGGGTCTTCACAGAAGCTCTCCTATTCATTACCAAAAACCTTAATTGCCGCGTACGGCGGTAAGATCAGGCAGCCAGGTCACGATACCCGGGAAGGCGATCAGAACGACCAGCACGACCAGGAGAGCGGCATAGTAAGGCAGCATGGCTCTGACCAACGACTCCATCGAGACTTTACCCACGCCGCAACCGACATACAGGCAGGTGCCTACCGGCGGCGTGAGCAGCCCGATGCCCAAGACAAAGGCCATCAGTACGCCGAAGTAAGCAGCATCCACACCTACCGACGTCACAATGGGCGCCAGCATCGGTGCCATAATCACCATGGCCGGAGTCAAGTCCATAACGAAGCCCACCAGCAACAGCAGCGTTGCCACAATCAGCAGCAGCATGAAGGGGTCTTGGGTAATCGCCTGCACTTGGCTGACCAGGGTTTGCGGCACCATATTGATGGTCAGGAACCAGGCAATGACCGTGGCAAATGCCAGCAGCATCATTACCATCCCGGTCAAACGAGCCGTACGAATCAGCATGCCGCCAAGCTCTTTGAGCTTGAATTCCCGGTAAACCAGCAGCGAAATGGCCAGCGCATAGAGCAGTGCTGCCACGGCCGCTTCGGTGGCCGTAAACACGCCACCAATGATACCGCCGATGACGATGACCGGCAGCACCAGGGCAAGCCAGGCATCTTTGAAGGCTTTCCAGAGGCGATCCCAGCGGAATTTCTGTACGCCGCCGCCATCCTTCTTGGCCAGAATGTAGGTGGTCACCATCAGTGCGAAACCAATTAACAGGCCCGGAATGATACCGGCAATAAACAGCCGACTAATCGAGGTTTCGGTGACGATGCCGTAGAGGATCAGCGGAATCGACGGTGGGATAATGATCCCGATCACCGAAGAGACGGTATTGATCGCCGTGGCATTGGCCGCGGTATAGCCCTGCTGTTTCATGGAGGGAATCATCATGGCGCCGGTGGCGGCTGTATCGGCCACGGCTGACCCACTAATACCGCCAAAAAACATCGAGCCGGTGATGGCCACCTGCCCTAACCCACCGCGCATAAAACCGACCATTGCCCCGGCCAGCTCCATCAAGCGGCGGGCGATACCGCCATTACTCATTACCTCACCGACGAGAATAAAGAACGGAATCGCCAACAGCGGAAAGCTATTCACACCACGAATAGACTGCTCGATCATAATCGACAGCGGAATATCGGAGAGCACCGCCATGACCAAGGCGGCAACGCCCAACCCAAAGGCAATGGGCAAGCCAATAATGATAGAGGCAAACAAAATAGCCAGAAAAATCCATAGCATGATTAGCGCTCCTGCTCAGGATGGCGAATGACTTTAAGACTGACCCACATCCGCCACGTCGAGACCACTGCAATAAAAATGACGCACAGCACCAGCGATAAGCTGATGAAACTCAGTGGCACGTCCATGATCGCCGAGCGCCCACTGGAGCGGGACAACACTTGGTAGCCACCCCAAATCATGACCACCATGAGGCCGGTGATGATCAAATGCTGCAGCAGATAGAGCATGTGCGCCAAGCGTAGCGGCAAGCGACGTACCAGTGCATCCACGGCAATGTGTTCATAACGGGAAAACGCCGCGGCGGCACCGATGAACACCAACCAGATAAACAGCATACGCGCCAACTCATCCGCCCAGGGCAGTGAGTAATTAAACAGCGCGCGCCCTACCACGTTGCAGGAAACGGACACAATCAACGCCACTAAAATAGCGCCGATCAAATACTCCATGCCCAAGGTAAGCCAACGAAACAACGCTGGGCCTTGGCGGGTATCGGTATCGATTTCCAAGAGTTTGCGGTTGGGGTCGTCCAGATACACCGAAGGGTCTTCAATCGGTGTAGCGTGATGAGAGGGTGTAGAGGAGAGTGACATAGGAACTCCAGTAGCACTGCCACCGGGCAGGCGAGGTGCCTGCCCGGTGGCGCGCTAAACGTAAGGTTTAGTTGCTGCTCTCTTCAACGATCTCTTGAATGTCAGCGATCAGGTCTTCACCAATGCGCGGCGCCCACTCTTCGTAAACCGGCTGAACGGCTTCCTGGAAAGCGGCTAACTGCTCGTCATCCAGACGGGTAATTTCCATGCCCCGTTCTGCTAGCTGGTCACGTGACCAGTCATCGTATTCTGCCGACAGTTGAATCTCATACTCGGCAGACTGACGTGCTGCTTCCAGCACCAGTTCCTGATACTCAGGCGCCATGCGATCCCAAGTACGCTCAGAAAGCATCATGATAAAGGGAGTATAGACGTGACGCGTTTCGGTGCCATAATCCTGCACTTCATTGAAGTTAGAGGTCAGGATGGTGCTCCAGGGGTTTTCCTGGCCATCGACAACGCCCTGCTCCATCGCTGAGAACAGCTCACCAAACGCCATGGGCGTTGGGTTTGCGCCTAACGCTTCCCAAATCGCCAAGTGCACTGGGTTTTCCATGGTGCGTACGCTCAAGCCGCGCACGTCAAGACCGGCAACATCGTCAGGGCTCGCCACTGGGCGTGCACTGTTAGAGAGCTGACGATAGCCGTTCTCGGAGAAGGCGAGCGCTTTCAGGCCGCTGCCATCGAAGGCGTCCAGCATGTCCTGGGCCACATCGCTTTGCATGACGGCTACCGCGGCTTCACGGCTAGGCAGCAGGAACGGCAGGTCGAAAGCCGCAAGCTGTTCGACGTAGCCAGTCGTGGCGGAGCTAGAGGGGTAAGTCATGTCCAGCGTGCCGGTTTGCAGCATTTCCAGCATTTGAACGTCATCACCTAACTGGCTGTTAGGGAAAACGTTAACGGTAATACGGCCATCGGTGCGTTGCTCCAGGATTTCACCGAAGTATTGGCTAGAAAGGAACTGTGGCGAGCTTTCCGCCAAGCCGATGCCCATACGCAGCGTATGCGAACCGTGGTCGCCGACGACCTCACCTTCAATCTCAGGCGGATCGGAGAGTTCCGGGCTCTGGGCATGGGCCATGCCGAATGTCAGTGTGGTCGCACCGACCAAGGTCAAAGTGTTGCGCCAAATAGCAGTCATCGCGTGATCTCCAAAGATTCATTGTTGTTAAAGGTGATTTGTAAAAAACACATTTAATGGTCGGCAACTTGTTACCGGTAACATTAACTAAGCGCAGGCTAGCTAGCTGCCCCAAGCGTGTCAAAACAAAACTGCCAACTTACGACCAACGTCTAGGGATAGCCACTCAGGGCTTCGCGCGCTACATTACCCTACATATTTCGGATCGGAACGATACTTGTGCAACCATCTTGTAGCGAACTAGAACTCGATCATCAGCTCTGCTTTGCGCTCTATTCAACGTCATTGATGATGACCAAGGTATACAAGCCACTACTTAAAGAGCTTGGCCTGACTTACCCGCAATATTTAGCCATGCTGGTCTTATGGCAAAACGACGGCATCACGGTAGGCACCATGAGTAAACGCCTCCTGACGGATCCTGGCTCGCTGACCCCATTGCTAAAGCGCCTCGAAGCCGACCAGCTGCTGAATCGCAAACGCAGCCATCAGGACGAACGGGTAGTCGAGCTTTATCTCACCGAGAAAGGCAAAGCCCTTCGCGAACAGGCAGGCCATATTCCTAGCTGTGTAGTGCATGCGAGCGAGCAGTCCATCGAAGCGTTGACCGCCCTTAAAGAAGACCTAGTGCGATTGCGCGATAACTTACAGAAAAGCCAGTAGCCTTTGCTGAGTAGCGGAGGCCATAAAATAATTCGTCAATTTATATTGCGCGCAAAATAAAGCTGCGCTAAATTAAAAGCGCAAGTTGATAATTAATAAACGCTGACAGGAGATTCACAATGACGACTACCACTATCGAGAAAGTTGTTTATCGCGCTCATGCTACCGCTACCGGTGGCCGCGAAGGCCACGCCAAGTCATCCGACGGTGCCCTGGACGTAAAACTCAGCACACCGAAAGAGCTAGGCGGTGCGGGCGGTGAAGGCACCAACCCTGAGCAACTCTTTGCGGCTGGCTATTCGGCTTGCTTCTTAGGCGCCCTGAAGCACGTGGCGAGCCAGGAAAAAGTAAAACTGTCCCAAGACACCCACATCGAAGGGCATGTCGGTATCGGCGCTATTCCTACCGGCTTTGGCATTGAAGTTGAGCTAAAAATCAGCCTCCCAGGCCTGGAGCAGGACGTCGCTCAGCAGCTGGTCGATAAAGCCCATATCGTTTGCCCCTACTCCAACGCCACACGTGGCAATATCAACGTCACTCTGACGCTGGTTTAATCACTTAATGCCCACGCCACCGCTTTCTGTGCATGTAAAGCGGTGGTGTCGTATAGCGGCACCGGCGTGTCTTGCTGGCTGACGAGCATAGCGATTTCGGTACAGCCTAGAATCACTGCCTGAGCCCCCTGGGCATAAAGAGAATCGATAATCGTTAGATAGCGCTGGCGAGAAACGTCGTCTACTCGTCCATGACAGAGTTCTTCGAAAATCACTCGGTGCACGATGTCGCGTTCAGCCTGATGAGGCACGACGACTTCAATACCGAACCGCTCTTCTAGCCGACCTATATAAAAGTCCTGCTCCATGGTAAAGCAAGTGCCTAGCAAACCTACCCGGCGAACCCCATCGGCCTGCAGCTGCTCGGCGGTGGCATCCGCAATATGCAGCAGAGGAATCGTGATGGCCCGTTCAACCGCAGGCGCCACTTTGTGCATGGTATTGGTGGCGATGAGCAAACAGTCAGCGCCTGCACCCTCGACGCGTTGAGCAGCGCTGGCTAGTAGCTCGCCTGCCGCTTCCCAGTCCCCCTGCTGCTGCATGGCTTCTATCTCTGCAAAATCGACGCTGATCAATACGATCTTGGCCGAATGTAAACCACCGAGGGCCGCTTTTACGCCGTCGTTCAACGCCCGATAGTACCCTTGGGTCGATTCCCAGCTCATACCGCCCAGTACGCCAATGACACGCATCTGACACTCCTTTAGAAGTCGATTTTTTTATTAACAGCCTAATTACCCGTTACCCCTTGCAGGCACCTTTTACCACCCCCATAACTTTACTATGGTCACCTAAAGAAACGCTTCATCCCTACACCAGCAATTACCGATAATCGGTTAATAGCGAGGAACCAATGAGCGATAACACCTATACCCCACCGCGTGTTTGGAAATGGGAACCGGGCAATGGCGGTAAATTTGCCAATATCAATCGCCCTGTAGCAGGCCCCACCCACGATAAAGCACTCCCGGTCGGTAAACACCCGCTGCAACTCTACTCCCTGGCCACCCCCAACGGCGTCAAAGTCACCGTCATGCTCGAAGAGCTGCTGGAGAAAGGCGTGACAGCCGCTGAGTATGACGCTCACCTGATTCAAATTGGTGAAGGCGACCAGTTCAGTAGCGGGTTTGTCGAGGTGAACCCCAACTCTAAAATTCCGGCGCTGATGGATCACTCCACAACGCCGCCCCAGCGCGTGTTTGAGTCTGGTGCTATTCTGCTTTACTTGGCTGAAAAATTTGACGCTTTCTTACCCAGCGACCCGGCAAAGCGCACCGAGTGCCTCTCCTGGCTGTTTTGGCAAATGGGCAGTGCACCTATGCTGGGTGGCGGCTTTGGGCATTTTTACGCCTATGCGCCGGAGAAATATCAGTATCCAATCGACCGCTACACCATGGAAGTGAAGCGTCAGCTCGATGTACTCGATCGCCACTTGGCGGAAAATCGCTTTATGGCCGGCGACGAGTACACCATTGCCGATATGGCCATTCACCCCTGGTACGGCGCGCTAGTCAAAAATCGCGTTTACGAAGCGGCTGAATTCCTGGAAGCGGACACTTACCAGAATGTGCTGCGCTGGACCGAAGAGATCGACGAACGACCCGCCGTTAAACGTGGCCGCATGGTAAACCGCACCTGGGGCGAACCCAGTGAGCAGTTGCACGAACGCCACGATGCCAGCGATTTCGAACTTCGCACGCAAGATAAACTGGCTGACGACGCGTAATACGTCGCTAACCGCAGCCTACAAAAAGGGCCTACGCCGATAAATTAGCGTAGGCCCTTTTTTATGACTAAGTGTCGGCTAAGCCAGACTTTCCGTCAGGATTAGAACTGGTAACGCACGTTAGCCGTCACATTTCGGCGTGCACCGTAACCGCAGTCACCGCCCTCATACCGGCACCAGGAGATCGTTTCGTCATCGGTGAGGTTTTTAACGTCCAACGAAAAATCCCAATCGTCGATCGTATAACCCACCATGGCGTCGTAGAGAGTGCTTGAGGGCACCACCGGCGAACCGCCAAAGCCAACGTTATCACCCACATAGCGCACCCCAGCACCCAACCGCCAATGGTCGCCCACATAGAGCCGGTTCCACCAGGAAGCCTGCTCTTCGGCTACCGCAGACAGGCGCTCACCGGTACTGTCATCAGTGGCATTCATGTTGGTATAAGCCAACTGCGTTTCAAAGTTCTGCCAGCGCTTGTTGACCTGCAATTCCCAACCATCCACCACCGCACCGGTTTGCTCGACACCGCCGGGCGTGACGCCATCACTGACGCGGTTCTGCTGGGTGATATCAAAATAAGCGGCACTGATCGCCAGTGACTGGTCGGGCGACAGGTATTTTATTCCCGCTTCCTGCTGGTCACCGGTCGTGGGATCGAGGGCATTGGCTTCTGACGTGCCATCGGTTCCCAGGTTCATCGTAAAGGCTTCGGAGTAGCTGACATACGGCGATACGCCATTATCAAAGCGGTACATCAAGCCTAAACGCCCCGTCGTGGCTTCTTGATCGCTCACGGTATCCGGGCCAGAAAGTGCTAGCGTACGGTTTTCGGCCCAGTCGTGACGCAAACCGGCCGACACCACCACCGGACCGAGCTCAATATGATCCGCGACATATAAACCTACCTGCTCGATCTCATTATCTGGGCGATCCTGAGGATCCAGCGCCCCTAGCTGTAGATTACCGTACTGCGGATCGTAGATATCGATAGTGCCGCCTAGCCCTGCTCCTGAGAAGTAGTTGTCCTGCTCCCAGCGGGCATCCTGGCGATCCATCCCGACGACTAACTTATGCTTTGTTGCCCCTAACTCAAACTCCCCTTCCATTCGCGCATCAAGGTTCAGAATTTGAGTCGCTGCGTCAGCGGTAAAAATAGTCCGTGACACCTCACCATCGGCATCTGGCACACTGGGAATATCGACCCAGTGTTCGCGGGTTTCGGTGCTGGAGTCGGTATAACGGGCAGTGGCGGAAAAAGCCCAGTTGTTGGTTAACCGATGATCGAAAAACAGCGTGGTTTCGGTTTTTTCGCGATCATAACGATCCCAGCCCGGCTCCCCCACAAACCGTTCAGAGCCAATAAACCCCTGAGAACCGGGTTCCAGCGTACCCACCTGGGGTAAAAACTGGGCCGACACTTGGCCGGTATTTTCCTGGCGATTAATTAACAGCGTCATGCTGGTATCGTCGCTTGGTCGCCAGGTGAAAGACGGCGCCAGCAGGTAGCCATCATCTTCGACATGATCTACCTGAGTGTCGCTATCGCGCTGCAGTGCCACCAAGCGGTACAAGAATTTACCTTCTTCATCGGCGGAGCCCGTGACATCCAACGCCAACTGTTTACGGTTATGTGAGCCAACCTGCGCCCATACCTCGCCGCTGCGCTCCTCTTCGGGTAGTTTGGAAACGCCGTTGATGACGCCCCCTAAATCGGCTTGCCCATATAGCATTGAAGACGGGCCGCGTAGTACCTCGACGCTCTCCAACGCATACACATTGCTGCGGACGCTGTTATACGAACCGTAAATTTGGCGTAGGCCATCCAAGTAGCGCCCTGCGTTCAGCCCGCGCACTGTGGCGCTATCGATACGGGTATCGAAACCATAGTTACCCGCGTTGACGCCGGGCGTATAGAGCAACGCCTCTTGAATGTTTTGGGCTCCGCTGTCTTGAATGAACTCTTCATCGACTACCGACAGGGAAAAAGGCTGTGCACTGATTGGCACGTCCAGCTTGCCAACACTCGGCGCCTCTTCCATTTCGATATAACCAAACTGGCCAGCCGATTCTGCGGTGACTTCGACCGTATCGAGTTCAACAGGTGAGGTAGTGGTTTCTTCTTGGGCGGCCACCTGGCTGGAGGCACCGAACAGAGAGGCAAGCGCAATAGCGCTGGTTAGCTGACACAAGCGAAAGTGTGGCGTAGACATAGAGATCCCAGAGCAAATGTGTGCAATTATTAACGCAAATATTAATGATAGTGATTTTTATTTGCGCAAATATAGGGATCTAATCACCGTGTGTCAACTGACTGCCCATCACCCTGGCTTACGGCGCCCTTCTCACCCGCTCTAAACTAGAATGGCGGCTATCGGCTTCACGTTTCACCACACTTAGCGAACCATCGGTTTCTAATACCACCGCTTGCACCGCTGCCACATCGCTAACACCACTTCCCCGAATGGCTGAAAGCACTTCGGCTTTGGTTACCCGTGCTTTGCGTAAGGAATGGGGTAAATACTCACCTTGATAGAGCAGCATCAATGGCTCGCCGGTCACTAACCGCCTGACCCAGCTAAACCGCACACTGGTCCAAGTGATGATAAATTGCAGCGAAATCAACAGCCCCATCGCGACCGCGCCATCTGCCAACGCTACATCTTTAGACAACAACACCGTTGCCAGGGTAGAACCCAGCGCTACCGTGACAATCAAGTCGAAAGCATTCATTTTGGAGAGCGTGCGATTGCCTGATACGCGCAGAAAAAGCACTAGCGTTGTGTACGCCAGCAGGCCGATCACTAAAATCCTAAATAAACTGCCCCACCCGTTAAAAAACACCAGCTCCATTGGTACGCTCCCTTGGTCATTAGGCGATATACACACAACGGTATATCCCACTGCCCAGGCTAGCACTCTTGTACCTGTTGTATATGCCAAAAAGCCATTTAGTGCTGGCTATTCCACCACTCGGCATAGGAGCTGTTATGCGGGGTCAAGCCGCCTTCATCAGGGGCATTATCGTCCCACCATACGGGACCACGCTCCCCTAGCGCCTCTTTAGCCGATTGAACCGCCTCTCGCGCTTGGCGAAGTGCATCGTCATCTTCTTGCTGCTGGGCCGTTCGTACCGCTCGGCGGGCTTTCATCAATGCTTTTATATGGCTACGTTTTTCGTCTTCACCTAAGCGCGGGTCAGTGCAACGCCAGAGGCGATTTTTAGCAACGAAATAGCGCCCGTCGGGGGTATGGGGATATTTATTTGCCATTGATGAGCCCCTAGGTAGGCATTGATAAGTGGCGGATCACCTGGCAGGGATTACCTGCAGCAAAGACGTCGGCGGGTATATCTTTAGTCACCACACTACCAGCGCCAATCACACTGCGCGCACCGATGGTGATACCAGGATTAATAATCGCGCTACCCCCTATCCAGCAATCGTCGCCAATGGTGATGGGGCGCCCTGCTTCCAAGCCGCTGCGGCGGTGCTGGGCATCGAGTGAATGGGTGGCGGTGTAGAGCTGGACATTGGGACCCAGCATCACGTTATTGCCAATGGTGACCAAAGCAACGTCTAACACGACACAGTTAAAGTTGAAAAAGACGTTATCGCCTAACAGGATATGTTCGCCATAATCGCAGTAGAATGGCGGCTCAATCCAAAGCTCTTCACCTGCCTTTGGTAATAACGCCTGCACCAGCGCGAGACGCTCGGGCGCGTTGTCGCGAGACGCGTTGAGTGCCTGCATGGCCAGCCGCGCCTTACGGCGCAGCTTTTTCAACTCTTCGTCCTGAGCGGAGTACCACTCTCCCGCCAGCATTTTTTCGCGCTCGGTCATCGATACGCCTGCTGAGTGGACGCGCCTAGAAGCGCTTTGAAAGCGTTAGGGCACCAAACTTATCCTGCTCTTCTTGCCCATCGAACTCACGTGAACGCTGCACTGCGGCGTAAGTGACCTGCCAGTCTTCCCACGCCAATGCCAGGCCAGCGGAAATATCGCCCACCCACTCTTTGCGATCGACCGAGTGGCTGTCTCTGAAGGTATTACCATCCAGGGTCAGATTTTGCGCCATATAGTAACCATCGACACTGGCAAACAGGTACCACTGCCATCCTGTTTTGCCGGTCATGTGATGACGACTGCCGGGGCTGGGGGTGAGGGTAGGAATCCCGGAGGCTTCGTCGCCCCAGCGCACGCTGTACCCAGCGCTAGCATAGGTGTAGAGGTTACCTAAAGCGGCGCTAACGCTAGGGCCATGGGCTAACTGCTTACCGATAAAGGGGCTGCTATGCCACCACTGACGGCGCATAGCGACATTGACAATGGCTTCATCCCCTAACTGGTTATTCCAACCATTGGGGCGTTCACTATCGGTGATACGGTGAACTTCGCGCTGAATGCTATCGGCCAGTGATGACGGCCCAACCAAACCAATATCCAGGTGTAGATCCGTCGCTTGGCGCCAGTGACCCATCGGCACATCGTCATACAGCGAAAGGCCACCATAAACGATCCCAGCATACGGGCGATCATCCTCGATCAGCCTACGCTGCTCAATATCGTTGGGGGTATAAATTTGATGAACCAGTCGAAAAGCGGCCATGTCCGCGTTTTCGATAATGCTATCCGGCAAGGCCGTTGCTAAGCGCTGCGTCCAGCTCTGTGCGTCGGGTTCAAACGCCCAGTTGAGCTCGAACCCGCTGGTGAAGTGGCCATCGTCACTGCTGGCCATGCCATCATTTTCATGCCTAATCGACAGCACGCTATCGTCTGCCTGGGCGAAAATGGGCATCAAACCAATAGCAGCTACCATCGGGAGCAGCTGCCATCGTAGTGGGGGATTTACTTTCATTACTCGTTCCTTGAGATCGGCAACAAACATTGTTGATTGTATGTAATTGTGCAAAAAGATAGCAAGCATACATTTAAAAAAATAAAGGATGACCCATCGGCCATCCTTTATTTGTCTATCGTTTACATTGCTTACTGAAAAGGATAGACGAACGTCTGATAAATTCTAGCGATCGCGCAACAACCATTGCGGCGTTATCTCGTGTTGACCATTTTCGTCGGTAATAAACAACGATCCTTCGCTGATCATAACGGCCCAATTAATCGCCCGGGGTAGATCCTTAGCAATGGTCGCTAGGGCTTCTTGTGGCAATACAGCTACATGCACATTTTTCAGCGATGCAACGCCGGGTAGCACTTTACTCTCCCAAATATCTACCCGGCCGTAAGCCAACAGTGACACCCGCTCCGCCCGGCGTGAACACCACGTAATGCGCTCGGCGTCTGGCAACCCCACTTCAATCCAGTGCAGCAAGCGCCCGTCTAAGCTTTTTTCCCATAGTGCTGGCTCATCGACATCAGAGAGCCCTCGCCCAAAGGCCAACGATTCGCTGTACCACAGTAAATATGCAAGTAAGCGCGCGGTCATGCGTTCTTCGGTTTCTGACGGATGACGCGCCACGGTGAAACGCAGCGTTTCATAAACACCGCGATCCAGATCGGTGAGGTTAATATCCACTTTGTAGGGCGTTGCGCTAAGAGCCATGAACGTGTCCAAACGAAAATTTGCGCTAGTGTACCCGATGCCACGGGCGAATTGTGCGGAAGTTAAGCATGGCGATAATCAGCACTCAGCGTGCCATTTTTCAACGTTTCATCTTCGTGCATGGGTTCGCGCCACGTCTCTTCGAGCGCGGCTTGATACCACGCCTGCATCGCTGGCAGCGCCAGCAAGCGCTCGACATACGCTTGGGACTGTTCACTCACTGGCAGATTAAACGTCTGTATGCGAAAAGCGACGGGCGCATAAAACGCATCAACGGCGGTGAAGTGCTCACCCGCCAGGAAAGGCCCGCCAAAGCGTTCAAGCCCCTGCTGCCATAACGCATCCAGGCGGGTTATATCCGCCTTGAGCTTGGCTGAAAGACTGTTCAGCGCTACCCGCACACCACAATTCATCGAACACTCATCACGTAACGCTCCAAAGCCGCTGTGCATTTCGGCAGTAGCAGCCCGCGCCCAGGCGCGTGCCGCCTTATCACGCGGCCAAACGCTAGCATGCTGCTCGGCTAGGTACTCGATGATGGCCAATGAGTCCCATACCGCCAATCCATCGTCGACGGCTTCATCTACCAAGCAGGGCACTAAGCCTGAAGGTGAAAAATGAATAAAAGTGTCATGGCTCGCGCCAAAACCACCTTCGAACGGCATGAGATGTTCGTTAAAAGGAATCTCCAGTACCTTCATCAACACCCAAGGGCGCAACGACCAAGAGGAGTAGTTTTTATTAGCGATATAGAGATCAAACATCTCGTGCTCCTTGCGTGATTATGAAACATTAGCCGAACAAGCTAGCTGAACAGCAACGCCTTTATCAACGTGTCGCCTGCGCCAAGGTATTGCCCCCCAACCCCATCAGTACACCACCGCCGACACGCTGAATCAGCCTGGAAGAGCCGTGTGATTTTCGTAGCCATTCGCGCAACGGACTGGCTAGAAGCACCACCACGACGTCGGCAGACGAGAACAGAGCATTGGTGGCTACCCCCAGCCAGAGCAGTTGCCATGCCACTGGCATAGCGCTTTCTGGCTGGACGAACTGGGGCAGAAAAGCGACAAAAAAGAGGGCTGTTTTAGGGTTGAGCACTTCCACCAAAAAGCTGTCGCGCAGCACGCGCTTCGTCGTTGCCAGCGGTACCTCTTCATGGGCATGGATGCCCTGCTGCCATAGCCTTAGCCCCATCCAGAGTAAGTACAGCCCGCCGATAACTTTCATGGCGACATAGGCAGGCGGAATGGCCGCAAACAGCAGCGCAAGCCCAAGCGCCGCAGCAATAACGTGGACGTAGCAGCCCATATGTACACCGATGACCGCTAGCCACCCTGCCCGGCGGCCACGCCCTAAGGTCTGCGCGGCGGTGTAGAGCATGGCAGGCCCAGGTAGATAGGCAAAACCCAGTGCAGCGAGGATGAACGCGGCCCATTGCATCGTGGCAACCCCCGAAAGGTGAGAAGTAAGTCTTCGAGAATAAAACGGGGGTGACGCAAGCGCCACCCCCTAAATAAGTAAAACCGGAAGGAAATCGGGGTTTAGAAGTTGGCTTTACGCTTTTCGACAAACGCTGCCATGCCCTCTTTCTGCTCGTCGCCAGCAAAGCAGAGCGCGAACAGGCTGGTTTCCAGCGCCAGGGCGCTATCCAGGTCTTGATCCAAGCCGTCGTGTACCGCCTGTTTAGCGCCACGAACGGACTGTGGGCCATTGCCCTTGAGCTGTTTGGTGAGCTCTTCGACGTAGCTTTCCAGCTCTGTTTGCGGCATCACGCGGTTCACTAGGCCGATACGCAGCGCTTCCTGGGCGTCAATTTTACGGCCAGTGGTGACCAGATCAATCGCCATGGCAGGGCCGACGCGGCGAGGCAGACGTTGGGTGCCGCCAAAGCCAGGGATGACGCCCAGCAGCACTTCCGGCTGGCCGAATACGGCGTTGTCGCTGGCTACTGCCCAGTCGCAGGCCAGCGCCAGTTCGCAGCCGCCGCCAAGGCAAAACCCGTTCACCAGCGCGACCACCGGCACGGGCAGTGTCTCTAGGCGTTTAATGGTACGCAGCGCTTGGCTGGCAAAAGCGCGCGCCTGTTCGGGTGTTTTTTCGCGCATTTCGGTGATATCCGCACCGGCCACGAAGGACTTTTCGCCCGCACCGGTAATCAGCACAGCGCGTAGGTTCGGGTGGGCTTCAAGCTCAACCAAATGTGCTTCCAGGGCGGCCAACACTTCGCTGTTAAGGGCGTTCAGTGCTTTAGGACGATTGATGGTCAGTCGCACCATTCCATCGTTATCAACCTTCTCAATGACTGCTTCGCTCATGGCGGACTCCTTATTCGATTTGTTATTGAATATGAAAGTGAATACCACTCAACCCTAGCGAACGCTTGGTTGAGTGGCAATGACTTCTTTATGCTGGGCTGGTTTCGTCAACGCAAGTTAATCGTAGTGATAGAAACCGCGACCGCTTTTGCGGCCTAGATAGCCCGCGGCGACCATGCGCTTGAGCAGTGGGCAGGGGCGGTATTTGGGGTCGCCAAAACCCTCTTGCAGGACGTCCATAATCGCCAAACAAACGTCCAGGCCGATCAGGTCCGCCAGCGCTAACGGCCCCAGAGGATGAGCGGCCCCTAGCTTCATCGCTTCATCAATCGCTTCTGGCGTAGCGGTTCCTTCTTGCACGATAAACGCCGCTTCATTGATCATCGGCACCAGCAGGCGATTCACCGCAAAGCCCGGCGCATCACCTATCGGCACGGCGGTTTTGCCCAGCGCCTTTGCGAGCGTTTCAATCTCGGCCACGGTCGCGTCCGAGGTTTGCTCGGCGCGAATCACTTCCACCAGTTTGAGCACTGGCACCGGGTTAAAGAAATGCATGCCCACCACGCGCTCGGGGTGCTCACATACCGCCGCCAGGCGGGTGAGCGACAGCGACGAGGTGTTGGAGGCTAAAATAGCGTCACTGCTCAGGCGGCTTAGGTCACGAAACAGCGTCTCTTTAAGTTCGGGCTGCTCAGGGGCGGCCTCAAGAATGATCTCGCAGGCGCCCAGGTCATCCAGCGTGGTCGTGGTGGAAAGGCGCGCTAACGCCGCGGTTTTATCCGCCTCGCTGAGCTTCTCTTTCGCCACTAACTTGCCCAAGCCTTTGTCGATATTCGCCTCGGCACGGGAAAGCTGCGGCTCGGCCACATCATAGAGCCGAACATTGAAACCGCTGGTGGCAACCACTTGAGCGATCCCCTGCCCCATGGTTCCCGCGCCGACAACACCGATCAACTTGTCACTCATGCACACTCTCCCTATTGGTCAACAATGCGTTGCCTTGATTAATGCTGCTTGGCTTCTTCACGCAGTACGAATTTTTGAATCTTGCCCGTGGAGGTTTTGGGCAGTTCACTGAAAATAACCGTTTTAGGGACCTTGTAGCCCGCCAAATGCTCGCGGCAGTGGGCGATAATATCCGCCTCGGTGACTTCACCGTACCCGACCTTGAGCTTCACAAACGCACAGGGCGTTTCGCCCCACTTCTCGTCAGGCTTGGCGACCACCGCCGCCTCTTCTACGGCGGGATGGCCGTAAATAGCGTCTTCCACTTCGATGGTCGAGATGTTCTCTCCCCCGGAAATAATGATGTCTTTCGAGCGATCTTTGATTTCGATATAGCCATCCGGATGCCAAACCGCCAGATCGCCGGTGTGATACCAACCGCCTTCCAACGCCTGCTGAGTGGCCTCCGGGTTCTTCAAATAGCCTTTCATGACGTTGTTGCCGCGCATCAGGATCTCGCCCATGGTCTGGCCATCTTTGGGGACGGGTTCCATGGTCAGCGGGTCGGCCACGCACAGGGCTTCCAGCATGTGGTAACGCACGCCCTGGCGGGCTTTGATTTTGGCCCGTGCTTCGATGGGTAATTCATCCCACGCCTCACGCCAGGCACACACGGTCACCGGCCCGTACACTTCCGTGAGGCCATACACATGGGTGACTTCAATGCCCAGCTTCTCGACCCCGGAAATCACCGAGGCGGGCGGCGCAGCACCGGCGGTGGTCACTTTGACCGGGTGGTCGAACTGGCGTTTATCTTCCGCGGGTAGGTTCACCAGGCCATTGAGAATAATCGGCGCGCCGCTGAAGTGAGTCACTTTTTCATCGCCAATCAGTTGCATGATCTTTTTGGGGTCGACCCGGCGCAGGCATACGTTCACGCCCGCATTGGCGGCAATGGTCCACGGAAAACACCAGCCGTTGCAGTGAAACATCGGCAGCGTCCATAGGTAGATCGGGTGGTGGGGCATGGCCCACTCCATGATATTGCTCACCGCGTTGAGATAAGCGCCGCGATGGTGATACACCACGCCCTTAGGTTTGCCGGTCGTGCCAGAGGTGTAGTTCAGCGAGATCGCCTCCCACTCATCCGCAGGCAGTTGATAGGCGAAATCGGCGTCACCCTCGTTTAGCAGCGCTTCGTACTCGATCTCACCAATGCCTTGCGTGTCGCCGAGAAACTCTACATCGGCCACATCGATGATCAGCGGTTTATCGGTTAGCTTGGCGACGGCTTGCTGGATAACCTCAGCAAACTCGGGATCGACCAGAATGGCTTTCGCTTCGCCGTGCTCCAGCATATAGCTGATCGCCTCAGCATCCAGACGAATATTAAGCGTGTTAAGCACGCAGCCCGCCAGCGGCACGCCAAAGTGCGCTTCAAACATGGCGGGAATATTAGGCAGCATGGCGGCCACCGTTTGGCCCGGCTGAATGCCCCGCTGCTGGAGAGCAGAAGCAAGCTGGCGACAGCGCGCCCAGGTTTGCCCCCACGTGAGCCGGGTGCCGCCATGTACGATGGCAGGGTAATCGGGATAAATCGACGCCGAGCGTTCGATAAAGGTCAGCGGTGATAGCGGTACGTGGTTAGCGGCGGATTTAGGCAAGCCTTGTTCGAAAATAGCGGCCATGGTCGGCTCCTGTTGTTGTTAAGCATCCGTTTTAAGGGGTCGTTTTAAGAGATCGTTTTAAATAGTTGTTTTGATTGCCTAGAAACGGCACCGCCGCCTCTAGGGCGGCGGTGCTGACTCGCGTATTAACGTCAATAAACCTCAAACTCGCTCAAGCACTGTGTTCCCGCCTCGATCACCGCGCGTTGGGCACGCCCTACCGGTAGCCACTGGGTGATCGCAAATTCCGCGCTGCGTAACTTGGCAGTATAGAAGGGATCGCCGCTGCCGTTATTCAGGGCAGCCTGGGCACGCAGTGCCGACTGGCCCATTTGCCATGCGCACAGCACGTGGCCCGCCAAGTTAAGAAATGGCGTGGCATAGGCCTGCACCGCATCGGCGCCGTTCTCAGGGTCACTGCCCTGCGCTAATACCATCGCCTGGGCGGCTTTTAAATCCTCCAGGCCTGCGGCCAAACCAGCGCCCAATACTTTCAATGCAGGGTCGGCGTTGAGCTGCTCCACGGTGGTGGCCACGTCTTTCAACAGCGCCGTGAGCGCTTCGCCGTTGTCACGTTGGAGCTTACGCCCCGCCAAGTCGAGCGCCTGAATACCGTTGGTACCTTCATAAATCGGCGCAATGCGGGCATCGCGCAACAGCTGGGCAGCACCGGTCTCCTCCACGTAGCCCATCCCGCCGTGCACCTGAATGCCCATGGAGGCAATATCCACTGCTTGATCAGTGGAGAAGCTTTTGATCACCGGGATCAGGATATCGGCGCGGGCCTGGGCGGCGTGGCGGGCTTCATTACTTTCAGCGTGGCGGGCGGTATCCAGTTCGGCGGCGCAATAAAGCGCCAGCGCACGCAGCGAATCGGTACGCGCACGCATGGAGAGCAACATCCTGCGCACATCCAAATGATCGCTGATAGTGCAGTCGGCACCGCCACGCGATTTCGGCGCGCGCCCCTGGCGGCGCTCCAACGCGTAGGCAAAGGCATGCTGGCAGGCGCGCTCGGCCACGCCAATACCTTGAATACCGACTTTATGGCGCGCCTCGTTCATCATGGTGAACATGTGGTTCAGGCCACGCCCCTCTTCACCCACCAAATAGCCAACCGCGCCGCCGTTCTCGCCAAAACTCAGCGTGCAGGTGGGCGAGCCGTGAATGCCCAGCTTGTGTTCGATAGACGCGCAGGTGACATCGTTACGCTGACCCAGGGAGCCGTCGTCATTAACCAAGAATTTGGGCACCAGAAACAGGGAGATGCCTTTATTGCCTTCCGGCGCATCAGGCTTGCGGGCCAGTACCAGATGAATGATGTTCTCGGCGGCGTCGTGTTCGCCCCAGGTGATATAGATCTTCTGACCGCTGAGGCGGTAGTGGTCGTTTTCAGGCACAGCGCGAGTGCGCACTTGAGAGAGGTCTGACCCGGCTTGAGGCTCGGTCAGGTTCATGGTGCCGGTCCAGGTGCCTTCTACCAGTTTCGGCAGGTAGGTGGTTTTTAAGGAATCGCTGCCATGGTGGGCCAATGCCTCAATGGCACCGGCGGTGAGCATCGGGCAAAGGCCTAGTGCCATGTTGGCGCCGTGGAGCATCTCCTGCACCGCACTGGCAACCACCTCGGGCAGATTTTGGCCACCTAACGCTTCGGAAACACCAATGCCGTTCCAGCCGCCTTCGACATACGCCTGATAGGCCGCCGCGAAACCTTCCGGCGTGGTGACGCTGCCGTCGGCATTGCGCTTAGCCCCCTGCTGATCGCCAATCTTGTTGAGCGGCCCCCAGACGTCACCGGCCAGTTTCGCCGCTTCTTCGAGTACCGCTTCGACCAGATCAGGCGTGGCCTCTTCAAAGCCCGGCAGGCTGAGCGAGCGATGCGCTAGCAGCTCTTCGAGCACAAAGCGCAAGTCACGTATCGGCGCGGCGTAAACATTCATGGCGAACCTCGGGCTGAAAAATGAAACAAATGTTTGAAAGGCTAAGGTGGATAGTAGTAATACTCACCCGCCTACACCATTAGCCCAAGGTATCAGCCTCCAACGCTCAGCGCCCTCACCCGAGGCTACTTTCGCACGCCCGTTTGCTCCACATCATCATAATAAGTGATATGACTCTCATCTTCCGCCGGCGGCCCGACCACGGGCTCGGCGGCGTCAACGTCCCACACGGCATCGGAAAGGTCTTCCAGGTGCTCGTGCTCTAGCGCCCCTTGCATCAACTCTTCAGTGACTACTAGCTCGGCACCGGCAGCGGTCATGGGTGTCGTGGGGGTGAACGGCGCCACCGGCAGCGGCGCAGGACGCACATGACGACGCCAGGAGAAGAACATCACAAAGAACAGGCTCATTGAACCGAAGGCCCAGAATAACCCCGCATCGCCCATCGCGGTCATGACCGGCGAGATCAACAGCGGGCTGATAGTGGCGCCAATCGAATTGATCAACAGCAGGCCCTGGCTCATGCGCACAAGCGCCCCCGCCGGTGCCCGGTCGGCGGCGTGGCTGACCGCCACCGGATAGAGGGCAAACACCCCACCGCCCAGCAGGAACAGCAACACCGCCAACAGCGGCGTGGAGAGCGGCAGCCACAGTATCGCCGCCGAGATCAGTACGCAAAATCCGCTGATCCCAATCAGGACCATCTGGCGGTCATGGCGATCTGACCAACGGCCTATCGGGTACTGCAGCAGCATGGCGCCCATGATGACGACCGCCATCATCTGCCCCACCTGGCTAACGCTCATGCCATTACGCTGTAGATAAAGAGGCAGTAGCGTATACGCAGCGGCGACCACCATCCCTGAGCCCAAGCTGCCCATCACGCCGGTCGGCGTTAGGGTGATCAGTCGATGGGGGGGCAGCGGTTCAGCGTGTTCCATGATCGGCGACACGCGGGGAATCATCGCCATCGGTAGCACAGAGAGCGACGCTAACAGTCCAATCACCATAAAGGGTGCCGTCACGCCCATGGCATTGGTCACGCCCAGCAGCAACTGCCCCAATACGCCCGCGGCATACAGTGAAATCATATACAGCGCCAGCAAGCGGCCACGGACTCTTTGATCACCCGCGGTAAGCAACCAGCTTTCAATGACCAGATACACCCCAACGGTGGCCCAGCCGCCGATCAAGCGCAGCGCAAACCAGGCCCAGGGGTCGAAGAACAGACCTTGCAGCAGCACCGTCACGGCCACTAAGGAGGCAAAACTACCGTAGGCGCGAATATGGCCAATACGCAGTAGCAGACGGTCATTCACCATCGCCCCTAGCGCCAAACCGATAAAGTAAGCCGACGAGACAATACCGATCACCGTGGCCGACTCACCGGCGGCGTCCAGGCGCACGGTAATCAGGGTGGCCAGAAAACCGTTGCCGATCCCGAGTATGAAGAGCCCTAAAAGGGGCGCCAGCGCCATGGCCAACAGTTGCCGCGACATGAAAACCTCACCTTGACCGCAGGGATGAAAAACAGGCGTGAAAAACGTTTCTAACGCCTTCAAATAAGCCGTTATCACACCTGGCACACCGGGTCAGGCAGCAATAGCGGCGCGCAATTATTGCCCCCAAGGAGGCAAAGTCAATGCTTTTCTAAGGTTACAATTCTTCACCTTAGCGTTTTATGTAGAATAACCGTGTCTGGGCCAGGAAATTCCACTACCAAACACTGCTTTTGCGCCCACCAACGAAAGGTTTCTTCACTAAAAAAGCTGATGTGCGTGGGGTCGCTAATATAGTGCCAGCGAGCAAAGGCGTCTGGGGTAGAAACGCGCTTCGTCATCAGGCCCAGATAGCCGCCTGGCACCAGCTGCCCGGCCAGCTGTGTCAGCACTTGGCCAGGTTGGGACAAGTGCTCAACGACTTCGGTGGCAGTGATAAAATCAAACGTTTGGGTGAGCACGCCAGCATCTGGAGCATAAAAAGGGTCGTAGATGGCCATGGGGTGCCCGTGCTCGGCGAACATCACGGACAGGGTTGGCCCTGGCCCGGCCCCAAAATCGAGCCCGCGGGCGCCGGGTGGTAGCTTGGCCAGCAACGGGGTAAATAAACGCCCTAAAAAGCGCCGGTATCCCGTATCATGCGGCGAGTTTTGATGTTTGTCGTATTCGGCTTTTTCAGCGGCGGCGCTCAAATGCTGCTCGGGGGGCACAAATACCAGCTGGCACGTGGCACACTGGTAATAGTCACGACGCTGATCCCGATGGTAAAGCGCTGTGGTGGTTTCCGCGCAGAGGGGGCAGCGATGCATCATCGTATTCTCTGGCTTATCGTTATGTATTAAGGAAAGTGGCATGCTATCAGGTCTGGATCATCTTGTTGTTACAGTGACCGATATGGGTCGCGCCGTCGATTTCTACTCACGCGTTTTAGGCTTGGACGTTCGCTATCGAGATGCCCAACGGGTCGATTTAATGCTCGGCGACACCGCACTCCGCCTGCACCAAACCGACACCGATATTGCGCCTATCTCAGCAACGCCCACGCCCGGCAGCCTGGATTTATGCCTGCGTTGCCAATTACCGCTGGATGAATTCAAGCAGCATTTGGATGCGCTGGCTATCGAAGTCGAGCTCGGCCCCGTGGCGCGCCAAGGGGCCAATGGCCCGATCGAGTCGATCTACCTGCGCGACCCCGATGGCAATCTGCTGGAGATTTGCCGCCCCGCGTCACGTTAAAGCAAGACACATTCAGTAGTACGCAATTAGTAGTACGCAATCAGCACGATCGAGCGATTTACGGTAAGGAAATGACATGCAAGATAACGCCCATCAGGCGCCTTTAGAAGGCGACGTTGTCAGTGAAGAGCGATCTCATCAGCCCGACACCACCATGGCGATGGTGGTCTACGCGCTCTACCTGGCGAGCTTCTTTCTTGGTTTTACGTCGATTATTGGCGTGATCATTGCCTACGTCTATAAGGGCAAAGGCCCGGTCTGGTTAGACGAGCACTACCGCTATCAGATCCGTACGTTCTGGATAGGGTTAGTCTACGGCATTGTCTTTTCGGTCTTGACCCTGATCCTAATTGGCTTCCCGCTACTGCTGGCGCTCGCCGTTTGGTTGATCATCCGCTGCGTTAAAGGCTTTAAAGGGCTGCAAGAGAAACGCGCCCCGTCCAACGTCGACAGCTGGCTGTTTTAGCGATGACGCAGCAAACGGTCGATTCCCCTCGGCGTTTTTCCAAAGCCAGCGCGATTAGCTGGCTTTGGCGCCAACTGTCCCGCTGGTCGCTCAAGCGGCTGTGGCGCATGGCCTCGGCACTGGGGCCCGTGGTTTACCGCTTCAACAAGCGTGAGCGGTGGGTAACCGAGCGCAATCTGACAGCCGTTTATCCCGACCTCTCTAACGCTGAGAGAAGCACGCTCGCCCAGCATAGCTTGCGCCACTCGACGGCGACCATGCTGGAGCTAGGCCACGCCTGGATGGCAGCGCCGGATAAAGTAGAGGCCAGCATTTTAGCGGTACATGGTCGCGATAAACTCGATAACGCCCGCACCGACGGCCGCGGCGTGATTGTGCTGGCGCCGCATTATGGTAATTGGGAAGTGCTTAATTTCTGGTTATCGAGCCATTTCCCGTTCACCGCCATGTACGAGCCGCCTAAAATCAGCGCGCTGGATCCGGTCATTCGCCATGGCCGTGAACGCATGGGCGCTAGCTTAGTACCCACCAATCCCCGCGGCGTAGCGGCTCTGCTCAAAGCGCTTAAACGCAGCGAGGCCATTGGCATACTACCCGACCAGGAGCCGGATTGGGGCAGCGGCGTTTTCGCGCCCTTTTTTGGTCGCGACGCCTACACCGCCACACTGCTGCCCAAGCTCGTGGCCCGCACCCAGGCACGCGTGGTCACAGGCGTTGCGTTACGCATCCCCGGGAAGGGCTTTGAAATTCATTTTTTGGATGCCGATGAACGCGTTTACAGCGATGATGATGTGCAGTCAGCCACCGGCGTCAATGCCAGCGTGGAAGCCGCCATTGGCTTGGCACCGGCCCAGTATCAGTGGGAGTACAAGCGCTACCGCAAAGTGGTTCAAGAGCAGCAACAGCTAGCAAATTACCGCGATTACCGGCTTTATTAACAAGAGTTTATTTATGTCGAAAGATAGCTTAACGCGGGATGAGACACGCCCGCCGCAGATTATTTATGCGCTCTATTTAGCGGGCATCGTGACCGCCAATATTACCCTGCTGATCGGCGTGATCATTGCGTATGTTTACCGTAAGGATGCCGCGCCGTGGCTACTGCCCCACTACCGCTACCTGATTCGCACCTTCTGGATCGGCACGCTGTACGCCTGTATCGCCTTTGTGCTTAGCATTTTTATCGTTGGTACCCTGCTCTGGCCACTACTGGCCGTTTGGCTCGGCGTGCGCTGCGTGCTCGGCTGGATCGATGTACGCAAGGGCCTCCCACCGGCGCGCCCCACCAGCTGGCTCTGGTAAGCTCTTGGGTAATCTCTGGTAAGTGTGTAAGTGCAGCCGTTATTCGTTGTTGTCTCGGGCGTAGACGTCATCCAAGCGCTCGATATCGTCTTCCCCCAGGTAGCTTCCCGACTGCACTTCGATCAGTTCCAGAGGAATTTTGCCGGTGTTTTCCAACCGGTGTAGCGCCCCAATGGGAATATAAGTGGACTGGTTTTCACTGACCAAGAAACTGCGTTCTTCAAGCGTTACCCGCGCCGTTCCTCTCACCACAATCCAGTGTTCAGCGCGGTGATGGTGGCGCTGTAGTGAAAGCCGGCCACCGGGTTTTACGGTAATGTGCTTGACCTGATAACGCTCGCCACTGTCCATCGCCTGAAAGCTGCCCCAGGGTCGCTGTACCTGGGGCGCCGAACAGGGCTCACTGCGTCCTGCCTTTGAGAGTGAAGCCACCAGCTGTTTGACCTGCTGCGCCTGATCACGGCGGGCCACCAGCACGCTGTCCGATGTCTCCACTACGATTAGATTCTGAACGCCCAGGGTCGCCACGAGACGGTGTTCGGCAAACACCAGCGAATCCTGCGTATCGGTCAGCCAGGCATCGCCTTTGCTGGCGTTGCCCGCCGCGTCAGGCTCAACGGTTGCCCACAGCGCATCGAAACTGCCGATATCGCTCCACGCCGCCGCTAAGGGCACCACAGCGGCGTGTTCACAGTGCTCCATCACCGCGTAGTCGATGGAGTCTGCCGGGCAGCGATTGAACGCAGCTTCACCCAAACGCAGAAAATCCAAGTCACGGTGTGCTGCGCTCACCGCCTCCTCGCAGGCTTCCAGCATGGCGGGCTGTAGCTGCTTTAACTGGGCTAAATAGGTGGACGCACGCAGCAGGAACATACCGCTGTTCCATAAATAGTCACCGCTTTTGACCAGCTCAGCGGCACGCTGCGCCGTGGGTTTTTCGATAAAGGCCGCCAAGTGATGGCCACCCGCCAGCGGCTCACCGCAGGCAATATAACCGTAGCCGGTCTCGGGCTGTGTCGGCACGACGCCAAAGGTGACCAGAAAACCGGCTTCCGCTAACGGTTGGGCAAGGGAGACGCTGTGCTGGAACGCGTCAACATCGCCGATCACATGGTCCGCGGGGAGTACCAGCAAGAGCGGATCGTCGCCTGACTGGCTGGCTAGCAGCGCCGCACAGGCAATCGCGGGCGCGGTATTGCGGCCTTCCGGTTCGAGCACAACGGTAGCGGCTTGATCCATTTCGCGCAGCTGTTCGGCCATTAAAAAGCGGTGGCTATGGTGCCCCATCAACAGCGGCGCCGCGTCGGTCAACCCGGCGAGTCGACTCAGCGTTTGCTGCAACAGGCTCTGGTGGGAGGTCAAGCGTAAAAACTGTTTAGGCATCTGCTCGCGGGAGAGTGGCCAAAGCCGAGTGCCACTACCGCCGCTTAAAATCACTGGCTGAATCATTGCTGCGTCCTTGTCGTTGCCTGTCCCTGTGTCTGTGCCTGAGAGATGCTCTCTGGCGCTAACCACGTCCCTTTGATGGAATTGCCGCTTGGTGAAATCGCTACTTCGCCAAAGTCTTCCTGAAGCCAATGGCGCAGTTGACTCATTCGGGGAGCTTGCGTCGCTTGGTCGAGCGGGGGAAGCGTACCCTGAACAAAACCACGGGCCAAAAACGGCGCCAATAGCGCTGGGTCACCACTGATGACATGCACCGGCACCGCTGCACTGGCGTCGTCACCGGTGATTAGCGGCGCGGGCTGATGATCGCCCAGAACGATCATCACTGTATCCTCGCCCACCACCCGTTCGGCCCAGCGTCCGGTTACCTTAACAGCGTAGTCCACCGACCAGGCGTAGTGGTCACGAATACGCTCGATGTCCTGCCACAGCACTTCTGGCGGATCGCCAGCATGCTCCCAAGGCGCAAAAACACTGCCATCCCCCACCAATGACCACTCCTCGATGACTGGCAGGATAGGCGTCCAGGGGGCATGGCTAGAGATCAATGCCAGCTGGGCAAACACCGGGGAATCCCCCAGCAAGTGTTGTTGAGTGTAATCCAGGGTGAACTGGTCGGGCATGGTGACCCAATTGAGCGCTGGCCCCGCATAGTCGATATCCTTCGCTGCGGCAATTTGGTCGAAGCCATAGGCCTTCCCTTCCGGCCATGCCATGGAGATAGCAGGCATGACCGCCAGCGTACGCTGCCCGGTGGCGCTGAAATCGTCGATCAGGGTGGTATGGTTGCTGTTTAACATCAACTGGTACCACAGCTGGTTGTCAATCCAACGCCCGCTGAGTGTCGTTGCATGAGCAAGCCAGGATTGACCGCCACGAATCGGTGACGCTAACAAGCCGGAGACAACGTGCAGCCCCTGCGCCTCTAGCCGCTGCTGCAGATCGCCCAGGGTAGGTAGCAGAACATTCGCATAGCGCGGGTCATCCAGTGCCGAAACACCGTATGACTCGATAAAGGTCAGCAGCACATTGTGACCGGCAAGCCCCGGAAGTGGCTGGCTTTCCATCGGCGCCGCATCCAGTTGCGCGGTAAAGGCAAGGCGGGCCGCGTGGGTCTCGGTTATTTGCTGCCATTGAAAGTGCGTGGTGTTCACCATTGGCAAGCGGGCGCTATCTACCCACCGAACACCGCCCAGCTCAAGGGCGGCACAGGCGGAGGCCATGGTTAACAGCGCTAATGCCGCAACGCCGGGTGGCCGCTTAGGGGAGTAAGCGACAGGCGGAAGTAGTAGCCGCACGACGCCGAAAGCGATACCCAGCAGCATGGCGCCGCCTGCCAACATGGCACACACTGCCAAAAATTGGCCTAAATTACCCGCTAAAAGATGGTAAATGGAGCGCAGCAAAGGAACATCGAGGTAAAGGTTGAGCGGCCGGGCAAACGCCATATGGGTCGCGGCCGTGCCCAAATTGGCAGCAGTGGCCACCATGATCCAACTGACAAGTCCAACACCCACCAAACGCCGCAGGCGGCCAGTGGGAAGCAATAACATCAAGGGCGCGATAATCAGCGCCTCCCAAGCGATAAAAGAGGTGCCGATTTCTCCAAAACGCCACCACAGCGGTGCAATGAGCAATAAATTCAGCAGTAGGGAGGTAAATATTAATCGACTCATCGCATTCTCATTTGTGCCTGCTTTAGCTTACAGTATCCGCAGTATGGCCTGTCAGTGCTCCGCCTCTTCACGAGGCTATATAAGTCATCAAGGCACGTGAGCAAGGATTAAGGCTGCTGAAAAGCGCAACAATCATGTACTGTTGCAATCAATCGTATAGTTATTGTTTAAACATTTCACGCGTTGCGTGATTTATTGCCATGCGTTTTGCAGGCCTTCACTCGAAAGGATCTCGCCCATGCATTCTAGCCATTTTGGTAAGTGGCAGGCAGGTAAGTGGATGATGTTACTTGGCTGCACGGCAGCCTCGTCCACGTTTGCCGCAGACGATAATCATTTTAGTGCGGTCATCGAGCGCGCTCAGCAGCTTGCCGAAGAGGCTTATGAAGCCCCTGAAGAAACGCTGCCTGCGGTATTGCGTGAACTCGATTACGATACCTACCGGCAAATTCGCTTTGACCCCGATCACGCCTATTGGCGCAATGAAAGCCCCTTTAGTCTGCAGCTGTTTCACAGTGGTTTCCTCTTTCAAACCCCGGTGGCGCTAAACGTCATTGAAAACGACACCGCCACCCCGCTGCCTTTTTCGGCGGAAGACTACTCCTACGACGGCAATGCCGAAAAGCTCAAGGAGTACGACTTATCGGGTAGTGACCACGCAGGCTTTCGCTTGCACTACCCACTGAACAATGACGCCTATGCGGACGAATTTGCCGTTTTTCTCGGTGCCAGCTATTTCCGCATTGTCGGCCGCGACCAAGCCTACGGGTTATCTAGTCGGGGCCTTGCGATCGATACCGCCTCGCCTGAAGGTGAGGAGTTCCCGGCGTTTCGCGAGTTCTGGCTCTACCAGCCCGGCGCCGATACCAAGCAGATTGAGCTACTCGCGTTAATGGACAGCCCTTCCGTCAGCGGCGCCTATCGCTTCGTTATCCAACCCGGTGACAATACCCGGGTAGAAGTGGAAGCCGAGCTGTTCGCTCGTGAAGACATTGCCAAGCTGGGGGTTGCCCCGCTTACCAGCATGTTCACTTACGGCGAGGCAAGTCAAAAGCGTCCCGACGACTTCCGCCCGCAAGTGCACGACTCCGACGGCCTGCTCATGCATACCGGTGGCGGCGAGTGGATCTGGCGACCGCTCACGAACCCCGCCCACCTTCACACCTCCACTTTTGCCGATAACTCCCCCCAAGGGTTTGGCCTGATGCAGCGGGAGCGTGACTTTAACCGCTACCTGGATACGGAAGCCCAATACCACCGCCGCCCCAGTCAGTGGGTGGTACCGTTAGATGAGTGGGGGCCGGGCCATGTGGAGCTGGTGGAAATTCCTACCCCCGATGAAACCCACGACAATATCGTCGCCTACTGGGTAGCGGACGACACCTTGGAGGCTGGTGAGTCCCGCCGCCTCCATTACCTAACCCATACGCTCAACACACAGCCAGAAGCACATAGCCTTGGGCGTGCAATCCGTACCCGCCATGGTAATGCAAGCGTACCGGGGCAAGCGGATTCGGCGCTGCAGGTGCAGCGTCAGTTTATCGTCGATTTCCAAGGGGGCGCGTTAGATGATGTCGCTGCCGACCAACCCGTCGAGTTAGTTATCAACGCCCAGCAAGGCGAAGTACTACTGCCTCAGGTCACCCCGCTCCCTAACAAAGGCTGGCGCGCTAGCTTCAGGCTGCCCGATAGTCATCAACCCAGCGATGTTCGCCTCAGGCTGACCCTAAATGACGAACCGATAAGCGAAACCTGGAATTACGTGTGGTACCCCAATGCCCATTGAAAATACTCAGGGAACCCAACGAATGCGGCGCTTGGCGCTGCCATCTTTAAGAATCACAGGTTGAAACGTTGTGTCGTCCTTGAGTTGGCGTGGCGTATTCAGACGCAAAGTCGGCGTGGAGCCAGCACCGTAGTTGGCTTCTGTAGTAGGCGCGTCATTTTTCGGTGCGGGCCACATACCGGAGACAAATCCTCTTGCTGCGAAAGGCGCCAGCAAATCAGGATCTCTGCTATTTATTTGCACGGGCACTGATCCGCTGTCATTGTCATTAGTAATTAAGGCTGCCCAGCATTGGAAAGATCATCCGCCGCGTAAATCTCAGCAAAGCCATAGGCGGCTTGCTTTTTAAGTACTGTAGTATGACTTCGAGATATAGCCAACCTCGACAACGACGAACTCAACTCTCTGCTGCCCTGTTAGTGGGAAGAAACATTCTGATTCAAGCTAAGTAAGCCTACATAGAAGGACTTAGTGCTCGGATTTTCCAGACGATAGACAGAACTAATAAGAACGTACTTCGTCAGATTTTCAGCGGCCCCAAGCTCCTTATCGGCTATCGTCACCAAGAACGTACCACTTATCATCACCAGTGTCCGGCACGTCGGTGAACAAATTATTGCTTTTTTTTCAGACAACTTATTTTTTATAATATATATTAGTTTATTTAAATTAATAGCTCATAGTAATTCCATTTTTGATGCAGTCTTTCATAATACCACGTGTTGTAGCAGCAACATCATTTGACATAAAAAGCTTCTTGCGTTCATTCTCTAGAAAATCTGGGCCGAAATCTTTAGCTAAGTGAATAGAAGCATAAGTACGCCCGTCGAAATCTTCCTTACTGAAATACCAACTTCCTACATACCCACCCACTTCATAGTATCGAGAAAAAGCCCACTTCAGTTCCTGCGAAATCTTATACATTTCATCTTCACATGAAGCTGGAATATAATAGCTTACGGCTACCTCTCCAACATTAACTTGCAACCTTATAACCATCGATTCTTTATTTTCACGAGTTATATGATAATAAGCATCAATTTGACCAGGTGTATGATTGATTTTAATAGAAGTTTTACTTTCACCCAATGCTTGGGCGATATCGCTAGCGCGTACTTTTTTATTCCCCCAATCTTTAAACTCTCCCTTAGGAAAATCAATAAGCAAGCAAGCCCTAGGAAAGGTTTCTAAAAAAAGCCTCTCTGCACGTTTTTGGAGATTGATCACATTAACATCTTTTTCGGAAAAAAATACCACAACAGCGATTACAATCCCTGATGCGGCCACTTGTCCGAGTGACATAGCTACCAATATCCAGTCTTGTTTTTCCTCCTTTCCAAGAAAGTAAAGAGAAACACCTATAGCGCTTGCTAGCGTAAATAGAAGAACGCTTAAAGCAACAAATTTAACCCAATTGGGTGCGTAAATAAAACTTTTACTTTCCATTATCAAAAACCCCTTTAGAGCTTAGGTAAGCATTAAAAAATCAAAACAGTACGACAAATAAAAACTAGCAACCCCAAAAAGTCAAGAAAAATTAAGCTTCTGCCTACGCGCGGCGTAGTAGTGAGCCAACAACGCCTCAACCCATGGTTTGATTACCAAATTCAACAGCGGCGAGGCAGTAACCAAATGGTTGCTGTGCAACGTCGGTTGGTTAAGGCTTGTAATCAATGCCGCAGAAGTTTTAGCGATTAAGATTCAAACTGGCTACCGGCACGCAAGGTAGGCGCAGCGCTTGAATCACTCGGCGCGGTTAAGGCTGCCGCAAACGCTTCGCCCGCCGCCTGCCAATCACTTAACTGACCGCGCGCCTGTACAGCCCCATCGCGCAATTGGTGTTGCAGTTCGGCATCGTTGCAAAAGCGGTTCAAGGCATCCTGAAGTGCAGCACTATCGCCCGGCTCAACGCTCAACCCGGCGCCTTCAGGCAAGGTGTCGCGTAGCGCGCCACCAGTGGTCGTAATTACCGGCAGCCCGTGGGCCAAGGCTTCGGTGACCACCATGCCATAACCTTCGTACCAGGAGGGGAGCACCAGCGCATGGGCGTGCCGGTAGGCCGCTTCCAGCGTCTCGCTATCGCACTCGCCATGCATGCGTACTTTTTGCTGCAGGCCGTGCTGTTCGATCAATTGCTGCACACGATGAGTAAACGCAGCATCGCGTGCCCCGCCATAGCAGTCACATTGCCAGCGATCACCTGCCACTCTCGCCAACGCCTGGACAAGAATATCCTGCCCTTTACGCGGCGTTAGCGTCGCCACGCATAACAAGCGCAGTGTCTCTCCAGGTGCTGCTGCAGGGCTAATGGGTGCTAGGGCCACGCCCGGTTCAACAACGGTGATACTTGCTTTAAGTGGCATGGCGTAGCGCTTCGCCAGCTCCGGCAAACGACGGGCGGTAAAATGGCTGGTGACAATAATCCGCGCCACATAGGCAAGCGCGTTTAACTCGCTGCGGTGGAAACGCTGCTGATCGGCCTCATTAAGGCCAAGCTCATCGCCCAGGGGATGGTGCAGTAATGCGCTAATATCCAGCCGCTGGGCGTGCTGAGCGACCACGTCGGGCAGTGCGCCCATGGCCAAGCCATCAATCACTACCGCTGAATGATCGGGTAGGTTCTCAAGCGCTTGGCCCAGCGCGGTGGCCGCCTCGGCGTCTGCATCGGGAAAGGTCCCTTCAAGGCCCACAACGTCGATTTCCCAACCCTGTTCACGTAAGGCAGCGACAATATGTGCATCGTAGAGGTAGCCGCCGGTGCGCTGGTCGGGGTCGCCCGCCACCATTAGGGTAAAACGCTGGCTCATAGCGTGCCTTCGAAGCTAGCCCAGGCCACATGGGATTCGTGTAGTTTAACCTCCATATGGGTAATACCTTGGGCAGTAGTGCCCATTTTGCCTTCGCCAATTGCTTTGGCTAGCTGATCAAAGATCACCTTGGCCATAAACTCGGTAGTGGTGTTCTTACCGTTAAACTCGCTTATCTCATCCAGGTTTTGGAAGTTATAGCTCGCCAATACCCCTTTCACGGTTTCGCTTGCAAAACCGATGTCGATGACCAAACCATCCTCATCCAGCTCAGGGCGCTGGAAGACAACATCCACGACATAGGTAGCCCCATGGGTACGCTGGGCAGGACCAAAGATTTCGCCATTAAAACTATGGGCGATCATAAAGTGGTCACGAACACATAAACGAAACATAAAAACTCCTGATTAACTTTTATAAAACGGTCAGTTACTGGGAATAGCGCAGCCGATGGCAGAGTTCGACACTGCCGCGCCCAAACAGCGTATTGGCTAGCATCGGCAATTGTTCGAAGTCGCTTTCACCGCTGATGAGCGCATCCAGCCGATCATCCACCAGCAGGCGCAACGCAAGCCCGAGGCGGCGCTGATAGTCCCACCGGGGGCGCAGTTTGGGTGGTAACTGGCCTACTTGGCTGGCTTTTAGCGTCAAGCGCTGGGAGTGAAAAGCGCCGCCTAACGGAATCGACACATCGCCTTCGCCGAACCAGCTCATTTCGATAATACGACCTTCAGCGCCGACGAGCTCAAGCGCTTGGCGCAAGCCAGCCGAATGGCCGCTGGCATGAATCACGCAATCCTGATCATGCGGCGCTTGTTCAGGCGTAGCGAAAACAACCCCCAACTGCTCGGCTAACTGGCGGCGTTCAGGATTGATATCGACCAGCGTGACGTTAGTGCCGGGCACCTGAGTACACAGGTACGCGACAAGCGCCCCGACGACACCCGCACCCAGCACACAGATCCGCTCACCTAGCATGGGCTCGGCATCCCACACGCCGTTCAAGGCGGTTTCCATGTTGGCGGCCAGTACGGCGCGTTTGGCGGGCACGTTAGCAGGCACTTCAAGCACTGCCGACGAAGGCACATTGTAGTGGTCTTGGTGGGGAAACAGGCAAAAAACCGTTTTTTCCAGCAGCGTGTCCGGCCCTTGCTCCACACGGCCCACGCTGCAGTAGCCGTATTTGACGGGGTTGGGGAAATCCCCCGACTGAAAGGGAGCACGCATACGCGAATACTCGCTTTCAGGCACACGAGCGTTAAACACCAGGGATTCAGTACCACGGCTGATACCGCTGTACAAAGTGCGTACGCGCACTTCCTTCTCAGCGGGGCTAGCCAACGGTTCGCGCCGCAGCTCACCCTCGGCGGGGGCGACTACCCAAAACGCGGTGGCGTGGCTTTTTTGGCCAGCATCGCGGTTATTGCCAATATCGTCAGGCGCCGACATGAGCGTTCCTTTTCATTACGAGCCCAATAAAGTCGAGCTCTTTCTCATTCCGTTGAAAGTAGCGTGGGGCCAAAGCGCTGCAAATTGACGATGCATTGCACTTATTGCGACTTGGTACTGTCACATACGTGATAGGCATATGCAGAACAGTCATTAATGGCTCACCATCTTTAGCGTAGCGGTTGAGAAGAAATTATTCGATTAACAATTTTAAACACTTGATACTTAGAGCGTCGTCCACAGTGTTTATGTTCTATATTGATCTATCACCCTACCTTCTTCTACAAGAATGGTACACATAAAAATTATTGCATCATTTATTTTTAACTGCGGACAGCGACGCCGCTTCGTGAGCCACCATGCCGCTATTTTCAAATACCTCTTCCTACACGCATCCAAAACGACTCAATACCGCTGCAGAGCTGGTCGTTGGCGGCTTGCTATTATTAGCACTGGGAACAGGGTTACCACATTTAATGGCCACGCCCGCCAATGGCTGGTTAGCCTTGGGCTTGTACACGCTGATATCGATTTTAGTCATGCTGTTTTGGCCCCACGGCTCTCTGGGCTGGGCAAATCGAGTCACGTTGGGCCGTGCAGTGTTAGTGGCGCTAGTGGCAGGTGCCCTCGCGAACAATGCCTTTGTAGCGGCTATTTGGCAGTGGTTGGCCATCGCGGTGATCGCCCTATTGTTGGATGGCGTCGATGGCTGGATAGCCAGACGAACCCAAAGCCACTCGCTGTTCGGAGCGCGCTTCGACATGGAGCTGGATGCTCTGCTAATACTACTGCTGTGCGCGGGGTTGCTGCGGCTGGAGTCGCTGGGCCTTTGGGTGCTAATGATCGGGGGGATGCGCTACCTGTTCGTAGCGGCAAGCTGGCAGTTCACTTGGCTTTCTGAACCGCTCTACGAGAGCTTTCGTCGCAAGGCCGTGTGTGTTTGGCAGGTAGTGGCTTTGCTGCTCGCATTAACGCCGCTGACCTCCCACCTGGCCGCTAGTTTGCTGGCCATTAGCGCGCTGGTCTCACTGCTCTATTCGTTTGGTGCCGATGTAAAATGGCTCTACCACCAGCGCCGTTAACAAGGCCAATAATCAAGCGAATAATGGTTGGAAGGCAGTACCTAACCTGCACCGGCCACCTCTTTAAAGGTTGGTACTACTAACGAAAAAGCCAGCTTTCTCCCCGTATGAACGGCGAACGAAAGCTGGCTTTATTTCATTCATTAGCGTTATACGGCCTTAGGCAGCCATCGCAGCGCACTCATTGGCGCAGTGGTGGCACGCTTTGGCGCATTCTTGGCAGTGCTCGGCATCGTGCTTGGCACACTCGTCACCGCAGGCTTTGCAAATATCAGCGCAAATCCGGCAGATCTGCTTAGCGTATTCACTTCCCTGGGCCATAAAGGAAGCCGCCAATTGGCAAATTTGCGCGCATTGGCGATCCAAACGAATACACTCGGCCATCATTTTCACATCATCTTCTTGCAAGCAAGCCGACGCGCAGGAATCACAATAAACCGCACAGACATTACACGCTTCAATACACGACTTATATTTTTCAAATTCCATCTCTCTACCCTCCTTGTCACCAAACGAAAACGCGGCTTGTACTTAACCATCGATGACAAGCCGCACATTGAGACCCCGCTAGAAACATCGCTGAGTACCTCGTTTAAAAGAGTAGAACAGTCCACCTCCAACACAAGCGCAGCAAGCGGCCTTGCGGCGATTTAGCGTTCCAATCCTAGGCGCTGGTGCCACTCGGCAAGGCTCTCGTCTGGGTATTCATCGAAGCATTTGTCCTGAAACTGCGCATTGATTTCCACCCAATCCGACCGGCTTCCCAACATCATATGCGTCCGCTTGGGCGGAGTGGGTAAGTCGGTGTCGATAGCGGAAGCGAAAGGGTGTACTAGCTCGGGCCAGTCGGGGTCGTACACCCACAGTGATGAGGCGCAGTGCTTACAGAAATGCCGTTCGCCTGTGCTTCGCTCCCCTCTAATCAGCGCACGGTAGACGGTGATATGCTCTTCGCCTTTCACCTTCAGCGTTTCGCTGTCGCCACTCAGGTTAATGGCATAACCGCCACCGCCGGCCGTTTTACGGCAAATGGAGCAGTAGCAGCGGTTGAAGGGATAGGGGTGGTGTGACGCCACGCTGAACGTCACTGCCTGGCAGTGGCATGAGCCTTCGAGCAGCATAGTTGCCTCCATGGCTTACTTGAATACTCTTTCACTATAAGTCAAACCAGCGTAATGCCCGCATTTTTCTGCGCGGCGGCCCACCCCCATTCAACCAACAACTCACGTTAGCGACTGCCTATCGTGACAAGCCAAACTCTCCCTAGGCGGGTAATTCCTGATGCTGAGTATCGTCGTCGCTGCTAAGGGTCGAGGAGTGATGCGCGGTCAAAGGCCCCGCCAGCTTACGCAGCGCCACGTAAAACACCGGCGTTAAAAACAGACCAAACAGCGTGACGCCAATCATCCCGGCAAACACCGCGGTACCCAGCGCTGCCCGCACCTCGGCCCCGGCGCCGGTGGCAACGACCGAAGGCAACACCGCCGCCGTAAAGGCAATCGACGTCATGATGATCGGCCGCAGCCGCAACCGGCAGGCTTCAAGAGCCGCCTCCACCACGCCCTTGCCCTGCAGTTCCAGCTCGCGGGCGAACTCCACGATCAGGATGGCGTTTTTGCACGCCAGGCCAATCAGCACCACCAGCCCTACCTGCACGAAGATGTTGTTATCACCGCCGCCAAACCACACGCCAATCAACGCGGCGAGCATCGACATGGGCACGATCAAAATCACCGCCAGCGGTAAGGTCCAACTCTCGTACAGTGCTGCCAACACCAGGAAAACCAGCAGGATCGACAGCGGAAAGACCACCAGCGCCGCGTTGCCCTGGGTGGATTGCTGGTAGCTCAGGTCGGTCCACTCCAGCGCCATGCCTGGGGGAAGTATCTGTTCCGCGAGCGCGTTGATGGTATCCATCGCCTCGGCAGAAGAGAGTACGCGCGGGTCAAATTCGCCCGCTAGATCCGCCGCCGTGTAGCCGTTGTAACGCAGTACCGGGTCCGGGCCGAAGGTTTGCCGGATATCCACCATCGTGCCGATGGGCACCATTTCTCCCTGGTCGTTACGGGTACGCAGCCGGGCGATGTCTTCCACGCTGGACCGGTAAGGGGCATCCGCCTGAGCGATCACCTGCCAGGTGCGGCCAAAGCGGTTGAAGTCATTTACGTAAGTCGAGCCAAGGTACGTTTGCAGGGTATCGAATAGCTCCGTTAGCGGCACGCCTTGGGCTTTGGCTCTCAGCCGATCGACTTCTGCATCCAGTTGAGGCACGTTGGATTGATAGCTGCTGATCGGAAACCCCATGCCCGGCGTTTGCGCAATCGCGCCCTGGAGTTGATTGACCGCCTGCTGCAACGCCCCATAGCCAAGATTGCCGCGATCCTCGATAAATAGTTGGAAGCCGGAACCGTTACCCAACCCTAGAATTGGCGGCGGCATAAAGGAGAACGCAAAGCCCTCTTTCAAACCGCTGATTCCCTGATTGATGCGAGCATTGATCTCCGCGGCGCTAAGAGTACGTTCGTCGAAGGCACTGAGCGTTAGAAACGCCACCCCGGTATTGGAGGTGTTGGTGAACTGCAGCGCGTTCAGGCCGGGAAAGGCAATGGCGTGCTCCACGCCTTCCGTTTCCATGGCGATGTCTACCACGTCCTGAAGCATCTGGTCGGTTCGCTCTAAAGACGACCCTTCCGGCAAAATGACGCCTGCAATCAGATAGAGCTTGTCCTGCACCGGAATAAACCCAGGCGGCACTGCTTTAAACATCACGCCGGTGCCCACCAGCAACAGCGCGTAAACCACAAACACCGCACCACGATGCTTTAGGGAGCGGGCCACGCCGCCCTGGTACTTGTTCGAGCTGGCGTTAAAGAAACGGTTGAAGGGACGAAAAATCCAGCCAAACAGCGCATCGATCACGCGGGTGAGGCGATCTTTGGGCGCGTTATGGGGCTTGAGCAGCATCGCAGCCAGCGCGGGCGACAGCGTCAGCGAGTTAATCGTGGAGATGACCGTGGAGATGGCAATCGTCACCGCGAACTGGCTATAGAATTGACCGGTCACCCCCGACAGGAAAGCCATGGGAATAAATACCGCACACAGCACCAGCCCTACGGCGATGATAGGCCCAGAGACTTCCCGCATGGCCTGGTGAGCGGCGGCCTGGGGCTTTAAGCCCTCCTCAATATTTCGCTCCACGTTTTCCACCACCACGATGGCGTCGTCCACCACGATACCGATGGCCAGCACCAGGCCAAACAGGGTCAGCGTGTTAATCGAGTAACCCAGTAGGTAGAGCGCGCCAAAGGTGCCAATTACCGAGACCGGCACCGCCAGCAGTGGAATGATCGATGCCCGCCAGGTCTGCAGGAACAGCGTGACCACCAGCACCACCAGCAGCACGGCTTCCAGCAGAGTGGCGATCACCGACTTGATGGAGTCGTTGACGAAGATGGTGGTGTCGTAGACCGCTTCGTACTCCACGCCTTCCGGGAACTGCTCGGACAACTCGTCCATAGTCGCGATCACCTGCTCGCGAATTTCCAACGCATTGGCACCCGGTGCCTGGAAGATCCCCACCCCTACCGCGTTGTTGCTGTCCAGCTGCGAGCGCAGCGTATAGTCCCCCGCGCCCATTTCCAGCCGTGCCACATCGGAAAGCCTGAGGATTTCGCCGTTTTCGCCGCGTTTGAGAACGATGTCACCAAACTCTTCCACCGTTTCCAGCCGCCCACGGGCGTTGATCAAGGTTAGGAAATCACTCTCCTCGATGGGCTCGGCCCCCAACTGCCCGGCGGAGACCTGCACGTTCTGTTCGCGCATGGCGCCGACTACATCACTGGCGGTCAGGCCACGGGCGGCGATGCGGTCGGGATCCAGCCACGCCCGCATGGCGTAATCGCCGCCGCCAAAGATTTGCGCATCACCAATCCCTTCGAGCCGGGCCAGGCGGTCACGCACATTCAGCCGCACATAGTTGCGCAGGTAGAGGGTGTCGTACTCCCCGCTGGGCGAGGTCAGGTGAACGACCATCAGAAACGTCGGTGACTGCTTCTGGGTAGTGACGCCTTGGCGGCGCACGGCTTCCGGCAGCCGCGCTTCGGCTTGGCTGACGCGGTTCTGTACCCGTACGGCGGCCTGCTCGGCATCGGTGCCGGGGCGGAAGGTGACGGTCATCTGCAGCACGCCATCAGAGCCCGCCACCGACTTGAGGTACATCATGTCCTCGACGCCGTTGATGGCTTCTTCCAATGGCGTGGCGACCGTCTCGGCGATCTCCTTCGGGTTGGCGCCGGGGTAGACCGTGCGCACCACCACGGAGGGCGGCACCACGTCGGGGTATTCGCTAATCGGCAGATTGGGAATGGAGATCAGCCCCACCGCCAGAATAATGATCGACAGCACCGCCGCAAAAATCGGTCGGTCCACGAAGAAACGGGAGAAATTCATGGCGGTTAGTCTTCTCTAGCAGCAATGGTGGGCTGGTCGTCGGCAATAGGGGCATCAACCGCCGGGGCGGCCGCGACGCTTTGCGGGTTCACTGGCATGCCGGGGAAGAACACCTTTTGCACGCCGTTGACGATCACACGGTCACCGGGGCTGAGCCCTTCTGTGATGACCGTCTGTTCAGCCACCTGCCGCCCTGTGGTTACCGGGCGCCGCTCGGCCAGGTTGTTCTCATCGACGACATAGACATAGCGGCGATCCTGGTCGGTCAGCACCGCCTTGCGATCGACCAATAGCGCCTGCTCCATGCGCGCCACCGGCATTTCGACCCGGGCGAACTCTCCCGGCCGAATGCGGCCATCCGGGTTCGCCAGCACCGCCCGGAACTGCAAGGTGCCGGTATTGGGGTTTAAGCGATTGTCGATAAAGTCCAGCGCGCCGGTGTATTGGCGCTGCGAGTCGCCGCCTAGTTCAATGTTGAGGTTGCTCGGCGCGTCTTCCGCCAGCAAGGTTTGGCTGGCAAACGCAGCCTGTTCGTCCGCTTCGAAATAGACATGCACAGGGTCGATGCTCACCAGCGTGGTCAGCAGGCTCTGATCAGCGTTAGCCAGGTTGCCGCGGGTCACCATTGCCCGGCCAGCTCGGCCACTGAAGGGGGCAGTAATACGGGTGTATTCCAGGTCTAGTTCGGCGGTATCTAACGCGGCTTGTGCGGCATCCACCATGGCACGCGTATTGTTCAGAGCCGCTTGGCGCTGATCATGCACCTCCTGAGAAATCGCCTGGCGCCCCAGCAGCGCACGGGCGCGTTCGGCTTCGCTACCCGCCTGAGCCAGCTGGCTTCTGGCTTGAGCAAGGTCCGCCTGGGCGGCGCTTACCCGTGCCTGATAAGGCCGCTGGTCGATTTGGAACAGCAGGTCACCCTCTGCGACCAGCTCGCCCTCTTCAAAAGCGACTTCCTGAATATAGCCGCTCACCCGGGCCCTTAACTCAACCGTTGAAGCGGCTTCCACCCGGCCGGTGAACGACTCGCTCAACACCACCGGCTGAGCGACGACTTCGTCGACATCGACGTCTGGCGGCGGCGGTGCCGCAGGCGCTGCCGCTTCCTCGCTCTTGGCCTCGCAGCCTGCCAATAAGGCCGTTACCAGCAGCAGCGGGATCACCGCTCGGCGGCTGGCAAAGCGGGTACTTTTAAACAGACTTCCCATGATGACTTGCCCCCATGACCACCGAAAGCCGGTAGCCGTGTTCGTTATAGAGGTGCACAGCGCGCTGCCACAGCCATTGGTAAAGCTGCGACAGGATCGACCAAGATCAAGCGCCTAGCGGATGTCAGCTACCATAGGCGACGCAAGGTGAGGGAGGGTATCGGGTTCCTGCGGCAAGCTTGCCTGATTCTGCCGGGAACGATAAACGCCGGGGCAAGAACGATATTTCGCCATAGCGAGTAGCTTCGCGGCTTGGCCAGGATGACGTTCTGATGACGCTGGGCGTGGATTGCTGGTTTCTGCGCGGTGCTTGCCTGATCCTGCAAAATCCCATGAAAAACCTTCGATTCAAGGCGCAAAGGCATATACTGCGAATGGTTAAGGAGGAAAGCCATTGACCGTTATCGCGCCTGAGCAGATCACGAATTGCAGCGAAAGCCTGCAGCAGCAATTGTGCCAAATCGCCCGCCGCTGGTCGCCCCTGGAAGAGCTCCAGGACACGGCGATTGCTGAGGTACAACTGGTGCGCGCTGACGCGCCCAGTAACTTCCACTCGGCGGTCTATGAACCCTGCCTCTGCTTTGTCATTCAGGGCAGCAAGACCGTGCTGCTGGGTGACAAGGAGATCGTTTATAGCGGCCCAAGCTACATGGCGAGCGCTCTTCACCTACCGGTGGTCGGCAGGGTTGACCATGCCACGCCGGAAAGACCTTACCTCGCGGTAAAGATTGCGGTGAATCCTCAGGAAGTAGCCGGGCTGATACTGGAACTGGGCGATAGAGCCCCAGCTGCGGGGAGTGATGCGATCTGCCCGGAGATGGACTGCGGCTTGAAATCGGCCCCCATGGATGAACGAATGCAGGGCGCACTCTATCGGCTGTTGAGCCTGCTCGACGCGCCAGAAGATATCAAGGAGCTAGCGCCGCTGGCCCGACGGGAGCTAATTTACCGTGCATTAATGGGTGCCATGGGGCTGCACATGTGCCGCTTTGCCGCCTCGGACTCCCAGGCCAACCGCATTGCGCGGGTTATCTACGCCCTAAAAGAGCAATACGCCCAACCGCTTAAGATTCGTGAGCTGGCCGCAGCGGTCAACATGAGCGAATCGACGCTCTATCATAACTTTCGCCAAGTCACCCGTATGTCGCCCCTGCAGTATCAGAAAAAGCTTCGCCTACACGAAGCCCGGCGGCTCATGCTGGCCGAAGGGCTGGAAGCGGCCACCGCCAGTTACCGGGTAGGTTATGAAAGCCCTTCCCACTTCAGCCGTGAATACAGCCGCATGTTCGGCGCCCCGCCGCGGGCAGATGTCAGCCAGCTGCGGGGCGTCACGTTGGCCATTGAAACCGCCTAGCCAATCGGCTGCTCGTTACGCCTTCGCGGTGGGGGCAGCAGTACACTTCAGCGGTAGTGGTCAGCGGTGCAGGTCGAACCTGTCGTTCTCCATGACTTTGACCCAACCAGAGACGAACTTGTCGATCATATGGCGTTCGCCGCCGTTCGCTGCGAATTCCTCGGCAATAGCGCGCAGCTGCGAATTCGAGCCATAAACGAGATCCACTCGCGAGGCGGTCCACTTGGTCTCACCAGACGCACGATCGCGCCCCACGAAGCGCTCCTCGCTCTCATCCATCGGCTCCCAAACCGTGCTCATATCGATGAGGTTGACGAAAAAGTCATTCGTCAGTTGACCCGGGCGTGCGGTAAGAATGCCGTCGCGGTTGTTCTCATCGGCGTTGGCGCCGATGGCCCGCATACCGCCCAGTAGCGCCGTCATCTGGGGCGCGCTGAGATTGAGCATAAACGCACGATCGACCATCAGGTGCTCGGCGGGAATGGACGTCGACTGCGCCTGCATATAGTTACGAAACGCATCATGCCTGGGTTCAAGGTAGGCGTGAGTGTCGACCTCGGTCATTTCCTGGGAGGCGTCGGTGCGGCCTGGGGTGAACGGCACGGTGAGATCGTGACCCGCAGCTTTTGCGGCCCTCTCGACCCCCACGCTGCCTGCCAGCACAATCATGTCCGCCAGTGAGATATTCGCGTCAGCGTCCTCTTTGATACGGTTCAACTGCTCGATCACATCCGCCACACCGGCACGCATGTTGATGTCCCAACCAAGCTGCGGCTCAAGGCGAATACGCGCACCGTTGGCGCCCCCGCGATGGTCGGTCTGGCGATAGGTGCAGGCCGATGCCCAAGCAGTGCCCACCAGCTGTTTGGCGGTTAGCCCGGTATCGGTAATCGCTTGCTTTAACGTGGCGATCTGTTCGTCGTTGACCAGCGGCCCTTCGTGCTCCGGTACCGGGTCTTGCCAAACGAGTACCTCGTTGGGCACTTGCGGGCCCAAGTAACGGGCGCGTGGCCCCATATCGCGATGAAGCAGCTTGTACCAGGCGCGGGCAAACTCATCGGCCAGCACATCTGGGTTTTCGCGGTACTCCTTGGATATTTTGAGGTAGTCCGGGTCGACGATCATCGCCATATCAGCAGCATTCATCACCGGGGGATTCTTTTTGCCTTCAACGTGGGCATCGGGCACCCAGAACCCGTCTTTCACCTCTACCGGCTCCCACTGGTTGGCGCCAGCCGGGGATTTCTTGACCTGCCACTCGTGGGAGAAGATCGTCTCCAGGTAGGTGTTGTCCCACTTGGTCGGTGTGGGGGTCCAGGCACCTTCGAGCCCTGAGGTAATGGTGTATTCACCCAGGCCGGTTTCGTGCTTATTGGCCCAGCCAACGCCCATTTCGTGGAGCTTGGCCTCTTCCGGCGCCCCGCCGACGGCATCTGCGGGCCCGTTGCCGTGCATCTTGCCGAAGGTATGGCCGCCCACCGTCAGCGCGACGGTCTCGCGGTCGTTCATGCCCATTCGTGCAAAGGTTTCGCGAACGTCCATGGCCGATTTGGCCGCGTCTGGCACGCCGTTGGGGCCTTCCGGATTGACGTAGATCAAGCCCATTTGTACCGCGGCAAGCGGGTTATCGAGCACGCGGTTGCCGTCTTCGAAACTGCCGGTATAACGCTCATCTTCAGCGGCGAGCCATTCGGTTTCCGGGCCCCAATAGATGTCATCCTCGGGCGCCCAAATATCAGCGCGGCCAAAGCCGAAGCCAAAGGTTCTGAAGCCCATGGTTTCAAGCGCGCGGTTGCCAGCAAAAACCAGCAGATCCGCCCAGGAGAGCGTTTCACCATATTTCTGTTTGATGGGCCACAGTAGGCGGCGCGCCTTATCCAGGTTGCCGTTATCCGGCCAGCTATTGAGTGGGGCGAAACGCTGTGCCCCGGTGCCACCGCCGCCGCGACCATCCAGCGCACGGTAAGTGCCCGCCGCGTGCCACGACATGCGGATAAAGAACGGCCCATAGTGCCCCCAATCGGCAGGCCACCATGCTTGTGAATCGGTCATCAGGGCATCGACATCAGCGCTCAGCTCGTTGACATCAAGCTTTGAAAACGCCTCGCCGTAGCGGAAACCTTCACCAAAGGGATTGGCGTCCGGGTGCTTCTGATGCAGCACGTTTAGGTTGAGTTGGTCGGGCCACCAGTGCTCGTTGCCTTGCAAACGTGGCGTGGTACGTGCGCCCCACTCCTGGCGTGTAGGCTTTTGATCAGACACGTTATTCTCCTCTCAAGTTGGTCATGACAGTCGCACCAAGTGCCGAAGCACTGTTGTCGAAGCACGGTTTTCGAAGCACCATTGCCGAAGCACGGTCGTAGAAGCCCGCCCAGGCCTGCGACACCATTGAAAGATTCCATGAACCATCAGATATATTGAAGAATTGAACACCGAAACCGTCAAGCCGGGATACGCGCCAATGCGTGGTCACCCTCCCCAGCACTAGGCAGTCCATAGCGCCTTTCACCACGGCGTTAATGTCGAACGTCACCCGCTTGATTCCTGAATTCAACTAATAAGTGCA
>NZ_DFBS01000019.1 GCF_002366715.1 Halomonas sp. UBA3074
GTCAGCCAGCAAGGGGTAGTTCAGGGCCGTGCCCTGAGTCTGTTCAATATCCCCCGCCCAGTCGTGGTGAGAGCTGAGGGGATCCACCGAAACCCCAACCAGTTTGGCACCCCGCTGGGTGAATTCGTTCTTTCGCTTGGCAAACGCGCCCAGTTCTGTGGTGCATACTGGCGTAAAATCAGCGGGGTGCGAGAACAGCACCGCCCAGCTGTCGTCAAGCCATTGGTGAAAGTTGACCGTGCCTTGCGTGGATTCGATCGTGAAGTTTGGTGCTGTCTCGCCCAGTTGTAGCGCCATGGAAATGTCCTCATGTCATTCATTGAGTAGCCACCATAACTTTGAAGTCAACTTTAAGGTCAAGCCTGATGTGTAATATTTGCAGTTCGGTAGGAGACAAATAATTTGCCAATAAAGGTTGACCTTAAAGTAGCTGTAAGCCTTAAAATTCTTATGGCGCTAAAATGGACATGATAGGAGGTAGCACCATGGGATTGGTATCAATACCCTTGTTGGCTGTCTCCATAACTTAAGTTGCGATAACACATTGGAATCTCTCTCTTCCATCGGCTTGGTCGGCGCCTTTATCGGCGGATTGGTCTCCTTCTTCTCGCCCTGCACGCTGCCCCTGTTACCGGCCTACCTGTCGGTGGTCACAGGCGGTAGTGCCGGTAAAGCCGACAGGCGGTTAGAGGCATTGACCCTCAGTGCCTTCTTCGTCTTCGGCTTCAGCATCGTGTTCATCCTACTCGGGCTCGGCGCCAGTAGTATCGGGCAACTGATGCGAGGGTATCGTCAAGAATTCAACTGGGTTGCCGGCTCGGCGGTGATCGTGCTGGGCCTCTTCATGACCGGCGTGTTCCGGTTGCCGCTTTTCCAGCGTACCTTTCAGTTCACCCCCAATGTCCAGGGTGGCTCCCCGCTGTCGGCGACTGTGTTCGGGATCTCTTTTGCCATCGGTTGGACGCCTTGTATCGGCCCCATCCTGGGCGCCATCCTGATGGCCACGTCCAACGCTGCTAGTGCTCAGGCTGGAATGATATATCTCAGTGCCTACTCGGCTGGCCTAGCGCTACCTTTTCTTGCCAGCACTTTACTGATTAACCGATTCGCTCTGCATCGGCAAAGCCTAGGAAGGTGGAGCGCCTATGCTCGCCCCGTGGCGGGCACGATTGTGATCCTGATGGGCATCGCCATCGTTACGGGGTATATGACACGGCTTTCCAGTATCATGGTCGACCTTTTCCCCTCCCTGGCAACCTTGGGGTAGGCTAATTGTAAGTTGTTTAGTTTCTCCAAAATGAGGCTCTTAGCGAGGTGCTTATAACATTTACATTACCATTAATGACTATTTAATAGCTCTTTTTTCTGCATTACCTTTAACTTTTTTTACCAAAGTTTTGTATCTTTTTTGTTTTTTATTTTATAGATTTAATTTTCCTGAAAGCCTTTGTGAAAATGCCCTAAATGCACTGCAAAATACTGAAATAAAGCGTGATTATTGCTGCGCGATCATTTAGGAAGTCTTGTTATATGAGTCTTTTTTCAATAGAATGCCCGACTATGAAATTATATACCCGGTTTTTTATTGTATTTATTTTGAGTTTTGCACTTCCCGTAACGGGAACGGCGCAAACCCTTATGATGACCGGTTCTTTCTCCATGGATCATTCGAATGTTTACGTTACCCCGGAGTCTAGTTTCTCGGGGGACACCGAGCATGAATGCTGTTCGCAGCACGAACGAGATGACTTTGCCGACTGCAAGAGCGGCAAGGAATGTAAAACCAGCAGCCTGCTCCAGGTAGCTGTTATCAAAAGCCTGCCGTTTTCGCCCAGCCAGCTCCCTCTTGTGTTGGCAATAAATTTTGTGCGGTCCCTCGCACCAGATGCCGTTTGGCATCCTCCCCGCAGCTGATTCCTATTATGTAATGAATATCATCCGGCGCCCCTGAAGCTTTCGGATGGTCATCGCGTGCCTTTGGTTCGCGCTGGAACATAAACGGAATCAATCACCATGAAATACCGAATCAATTGGCTTCGTGCGTGCACGGCCGCCCTATTCGTCAGCTCGCTTGGCTTTCCTGGGTTGTCAGTCGCACTTACTTTGGAGCAAGCCTTGAATTTGGCTGAGCGTGAAGCTCCTTCGTTGGCTGCTCAAGCGGCCAATCAGCAGGCGACACGCAGTGCGGCCATCCCCGCCGGAGAACTGCCGGATCCCAAGTTGAGATTAGGACTGCAAAACACTCCCATTGAAGGCGAATCACGCTGGGAGCTTGGCAATGAGCCGATGACCATGCAGATGGTCGGTGTAATGCAGGAAGTCCCTAACCGTGATAAGCGCCGGGCACGAATTGATGCAGCGGATGCTGCTGCGACGGTCGCTGATGCGGAGCAGGCCATTGAGCTTCTTCAGGTACGCCAGGAAACAGCAGACGCCTGGATCACTACCTTAGCGATCGAGCGCAAGCTGGCCCTGTTCAAACAGCTTTATGCTGAAAACGAACTGTTTTCCCGAGCAGTAACAGCGCGGCTTGCCGGAGGACGTGGTCAGCTAGCTGACAGCATACTGCCGAAACAGGAAGCTGTATTGCTAGCGGATCAGGAGGACTTGTTACGGCGCAACGAAACAGCAGCCCGGGCCGCACTAAGCCGCTGGATTGGCCCGGCCGCCAGCCAGCCACTGACCGGTGGCTGGCCACAATGGCAGGACGATTTAGCTCATTACCAGTACAACCTGGAACGGCATCCGCAGTTGCTGGCATTCAATCCGATGACGCGTCAGGCACAGGCTGAAATTGCTGAAGCCGTCGCTGAGAAAACTCCTGATTGGGGCTGGGGCGTGGATTACCAGCGGCGCGGTCGTGATTTCGGCGATATGGTTAGCCTCAGCGTCAATTTTGATCTACCCGTATTTTCCGGTTCACGTCAAGATCCCATTATTGATTCTGAACGCTCTCGTCTGGCCCAGCTTGAAGCAGAACGAGAGGCAGTGTTGCGTAGGTACAACCAATCATTGGCAACTGATCTGGCTGAATACCAGCGGCTTGTTCAAAGCTTGGCTCGGCTTGAGCAGGCTTTGCTGCCGCTGGCTGAAGAGAAGGTGCGACTAGCTATGGCGGATTATCGTGCCGGTAGCGGTGAACTCATGGCCGTCATCAGTGCTCGGCAAGAGCTGGTTGAAACCCGCTTGCGCCGCGTTGATTTGGCTCGGGATCGCTCGTTAACCAATGCTCGCCTACATTTCGCTTTCGGAGATAACCAGCCATGATATTCAAAATCAAGCGACGAGCGTTGCTGATCGGCTGGCCCAGGGTTCTTGGATTTACAGGCCTTGTCGGACTTTCGTTGGCGACGTTGCCCGCTCACGCTCAGGCAGACGAACAGCAAGATAAAGAAGTGCTGTACTGGTACGACCCCATGTATCCCCAGCAGCGCTTCGACGAGCCTGGTCCATCGCCCTTCATGGATATGGATTTGGTGCCTCGTTATGCCGATGAAGGTGGCGATGGCGCCTCCATGTCAATCGACCCTGGCATTATGCAGAACCTGGGGATGCGTGTAGCTACCGTAACGCGTGAGTCTGTCAGTGAGATTGTTACCGCGGCTGGAATCCTGACATTTGATGAGCGTGATGTTGCCATAGTTCAGGCGCGTAGCGGCGGTTTCGTCGAGCGGGTTTATGGCCTAGCGCCGGAAGACGTAGTGGAAAAAGGGGCACCGTTGGCCGATTTTCTGGTGCCTGCGTGGGTCGCTGCACAGGAGGAGTATCTCGCCCTGCGCAGTTTGGACGAGCCACAACTTTTAGAGGCAGCTCACCAACGAATGCGCCTGGCAGGTATGCCGGCTGAGTACATTACGCAACTGGAACGTGGTGCAAAAGCGATATCAGTATGGACCGTCAGTAGCCCCATCAGCGGCGTGCTGCGAACGCTTGAGGTGCGCGAAGGTATGACGTTGCCTGCTGGCGCGCCGCTGGCGCGCATCAACGGCTTGGAAACCGTCTGGCTTGAAGTAGCGGTGCCCGAGTCTCAGATGAGCGTATTGGCAATGGGTCAACCTGTCGAAGCTAGGCTTCCAGCGTTTCCAGGTGAAGCGTTGCAAGGAACGATTGAGACTATCTTATCAGAAGCCAACCTGGACAGCCGAACAGTACGAGTCCGAATTGAGCTGCCTAATCCTGAGCAACGTCTGCGCCCTGGCATGACCGCTGAAGTAACGTTGACCCGCAGCGATGAGATGGCACTGGTCTTGCCCACCGAGGCTGTGATCCGCACCGGTCGGCGTACTCTTGTCATGGTGACTGAAGGAGAAGGTAAATATCGCCCGATAGAAGTACGAACTGGCCGTGAAGCTGGTGGTAAAACAGAAGTGCTTGAAGGGCTGGAGGAAAATCAGCAGGTAGTCGCTTCTGGTCAGTTCCTGCTTGACTCAGAAGCCAGTCTGCGCGGGTTAACTACCCAAATGAATCAGCCAGTATCGGCTCCTGAGCCTGCATTGCACGAGGCTGAAGGTACCATCATTACTTTGGAAGAGGGTGCGATTGTGCTATCTCACGGCCCCTTCAAAACACTTAATATGCCAGGTATGACAATGTCTTTTCCAATCGCAGAGGAGTCTTTGCTGCAAGACCTGGCTCAGGACGACAGGGTGCGTGTAGGCGTTAGCGAAAGTGATGAAGGGCTGGTGATTAAGCGAATCGAAAAACTGGGAGGCCAGTTATGATCGCAGCAATCATCCGTTGGTCGGTCGTCAACCGTTTTCTGGTGCTACTTGCCACGCTTTTTTCTGTGGCATGGGGCATTTGGTCAGTACAGAACACGGCGGTTGATGCACTACCGGATCTCTCTGATGTGCAGGTCATTATCCGTACGCCCTATGCTGGGCAGGCGCCACAGATCGTTGAGAATCAGGTTACTTACCCGTTGACAACCACCATGCTATCGGTGCCTGGGGCCAAAACGGTGCGGGGCTACTCATTCTTCGGTGATAGCTACGTCTATGTATTGTTTGACGACGATACCGATCTGTACTGGGCTCGCTCCCGAGTGCTTGAATATTTAAGTCAGGTACAAAGCCGGCTGCCGGCTGGTGTTGCCCCAACGCTAGGGCCTGATGCGACGGGGGTAGGCTGGATTTTCCAGTACGCACTGGTCGATCGCACCGGCGCCCATGACCTTTCGCAATTGCGCTCATTACAGGATTGGTTTCTGCGCTATGAGCTGAAGACACTGCCGAATGTTGCCGAGGTGGCACCAATCGGCGGAATGGTCAAACAGTACCAAGTGGTGCTTGATCCGGTGCGTATGGCTAATCGCAAAGTGACGCAGCAACAGGTTACCCAGGCAATTGACGCGGCCAATCGCGAAACGGGCGGTAGTGTGCTGGAGATGGGTGAGAGCGAGTTCATGGTGCGCGCCTCAGGCTATTTGGAGTCTCTTAATGATTTTCGCGACATCCCATTACGCCTGGAGAGTAGCGGTGTGCCGGTTACGTTGGGCGATGTAGCGCATGTCCAGTTAGGCCCGGAGATGCGCCGCGGCATTGCCGAACTCAACGGCGAAGGTGAAGTAGTTGGCGGCGTGGTAATTCTGCGCAGCGGCAAGAACGCCCGCGAAACCATCACGGCGGTGAAGGACAAATTGCAGGAGCTGAAGAAGAGCCTGCCTGACGGGGTGGAGATCGTCACCACCTACGACCGCAGCACCCTGATAGACAGCGCAGTGAAGAATCTTAGTTACAAGCTGCTTGAAGAGTTCATCATAGTTGCACTGGTTTGCCTGATTTTTCTTTGGCATTTTCGTTCTTCGCTGGTAGCGATTGTTTCGCTACCGGTGGGCATCCTTATCGCCTTTATCATTATGCAGCGCCAAGGGGTCAACGCCAATATTATGTCGTTGGGCGGGATCGCCATCGCCATCGGCGCGATGGTCGATGCGGCTATCGTGATGATTGAGAATGCACACAAGCACATCGAAGCCTGGCACAAGAAGCACCCAGACAAGGTGCTTAAGGGTGAAGCGCACTGGAAAGTCATTACTGATGCGTCGATTGAAGTGGGGCCGGCACTGTTTTTCAGCCTGTTGATCATCACCCTCTCGTTCATTCCGGTCTTTACGCTGGAAGCCCAGGAGGGGCGGTTGTTCGGCCCATTAGCTTTCACCAAAACCTATGCCATGGCAGCAGCAGCGGGCCTTTCGATTACATTGGTCCCGGTTCTGATGGGCTACTGGATTCGCGGCAAAATTCCGGATGAGCATCGCAACCCGATCAACCGTGGACTGATCTGGATCTACCAGCCGGCCCTTGAAGCGGTATTGCGATGGCCGAAGTCCACATTGCTGGTAGCATTGCTAGTGTTTCTGACTGTTCTTTGGCCGGCCTCGCGACTCGGCGGAGAGTTCTTACCGCCGCTTGACGAGGGAGACTTGCTCTATATGCCAACAGCGTTACCGAGCCTTTCGGTTCAGAAGGCCTCGGAGCTGTTGCAACAGACTGATCGGATGATCAAGTCGGTGCCGGAAGTTGAGCGGGTATTCGGCAAGGCCGGCCGCGCTGATACCGCGACCGACCCAGCGCCGTTAACTATGTTCGAGACCACTATCCAGTTCAAACCGAAAGACCAGTGGCGACCGGGCATGACACCGGAAAAACTGATGATTGAGCTGGACCAGGCGGTGCAGGTTCCGGGTCTGGCTAACTTGTGGATTCCACCAATCCGTAACCGCATTGATATGCTTGCCACCGGTATAAAAAGCCCCATAGGTGTCAAAGTATACGGCTCGGATCTGGTGCAAATCGATAAAATCACCCAGTCAGTGGAACGGATCGCCCAGACTATCCCAGGGGTAAGTTCCGCAGTCGCTGAACGCCTCACGGGCGGGCGTTACATTGATGTCGACATTGAACGCAGCTCAGCAGCACGTTACGGGCTGAACATCTCCGACGTTCAATCCATCGTTGCTGGTGCGGTTGGTGGCGCGAATATTGGTGAAACCGTAGAAGGACTGGCGCGCTATCCGATCAGCCTGCGCTATCCGCGCGAATGGCGTGACTCACTGGACGACCTGCGCAATTTGCCTATCTATACTCCTCAAGGCAGCCAGATCACATTAGGCACCGTGGCGCAAATCAAGGTCACCGACGGCCCGCCCATGTTGAAGAGCGAAAACGCCCGCCTGACAGGCTGGGTCTATGTCGACGTTCGCGACCGAGACATGGCCACGGTAGTGAAAGATATTCGTGCCAAGATCAATGATGAAATAGAGCTCGAGTCCGGCATGAGTATTCGTTATTCAGGCCAATTTGAATTCATGGAACGAGCCAACGCGAAACTCAAACTGGTGGTGCCAGCAACGATAGTCATCATCTTCGTGTTGCTTTATTTGATATTTAAACGCTTTAGCGAAGCGCTATTGATTCTGGCTACCCTTCCGTTCGCCCTTACAGGCGGGGTCTGGATACTGTATTTGCTCGATTACAATTTATCGGTCGCCACGGGTATCGGCTTCATTGCTCTGGCTGGAGTCTCTGCTGAGTTTGGTGTGATTATGTTGTTGTATCTGACCAACGCCTGGGTCGAGCGCAATAAAGCCGGTCATTTTGACGAACCAGCACTTTTTGGGGCGATCCGTGAGGGAGCCGTGCAGCGCGTTCGGCCTAAGGTGATGACCGTGGCAGTTATTATCGCCGGTTTGCTACCGATACTGCTAGGGAGTGGAACCGGAAGCGAGATTATGAGCCGCATCGCTGCGCCTATGGTCGGAGGGATGATCACTGCCCCACTACTGTCTTTGTTTGTCCTCCCAGCGGCTTATCTATTGATGAGACGCCGATCTATTCACCTAACCCATCCAACCTCTGGAGAAACACGATGAGAACCAAACTCGCATTAATGATAACCCTCGCGATAGCTCCTGCCGCTTTTGCTGGCGACATGAACGCGATGGAGCACGATCAGGATACTGCGATGGATAACATGCAGATGGATCAGAACGACGCTGCAGCTGAGATAGCCAAGGCTGCCGGCACCATACGTAAGATAAATATGGAGAAAGGAACCGTTACCATTGCTCATGGTCCGGTGCCAGAGCTCGAATGGCCGGCCATGACAATGGGGTTCAAGGCTACGCCTGAGCAGCTTATGAATCTCAAGGAAGGCGATGAGGTCGAGTTTGAATTCACGTCCAAGGGCATGGATTCGGTGATTACCTCAATTAACAGCGATTAGAACAATGCCGAATGACCACCGCTAAGGGGTGGCCACTCAGCAGCTTTTAGAAAGATGCAATTTGGTTAGACAAAAAACTACACCGCCATTGCTTGTTAATGTATTTAACCTGCCATTGATATCAATGGTAATTAATTTTTTTATAAAAAATTTAATGATTTTGAATTTCAGAGCACAGAGTGGTGTGAGAAAAACGGCGCTTAAAATTAACGTTACTGTAACGTTTAAATATAAGGCGGCTATAGGTAAAATAAGGAGATAGTTATGTTATTTAATAATCTAGCGAAAAAATGTGCTTAGTAGGTCTTTGCATGGGTATCACTGCAAGCCCGCTGGTGTTCGCCAATAACTCAATAGAGCTAAACAAAGATTGCTCTGCAGGGCATGCGGTAATTGTTAAGCCACAATCTCAGACTTCGTTGAGAACTGATGCGTTTACTAAAAATGATCTTTTATACGATAAAGGAAATCGTCAGTCGGATCAGAGGTTTATGGAAAAAATTACTGGAAGCTCATCAAATGTAGTCAGCTATAAACCGGAAGATTTGTTCCATGATGTGGGGGACGGCATTCGCTGGTAGTTAATAATTAGTAGGTAACATGCAGTTCATAGCTGTTATTATCATTTTTCTTAGCACCTCCCCTTGAGCTACCTGTCACATCAATCTGGTATTTCCCCGGTTGTAGCTGACTAACAAGTTCGAAGTGCCCCCGTGTGCTAGAAGCTTCTGCTTCTTGCTGTCCTACCTCGTTGAGTAGAACAGCTGAAATACGGTTGCCAGTACTGGTAAAGCCTGGAAAGTGATCACTATCCACTTTCAGCGTAGTCGCTTGTTCAATGTTCATATTGAAACGCTTGGGTTGCCCCTGGGCAAGCAGCTGTGTAGAAGACACTCCTCTTTCTAGTAAGGGCAGATCCTGGGTTGTATTCCCGAAGTTAGCCCATACAGATGTTGAAAAAATGGCTCTTCGACGCTGAGTGTGGAATTCATGCCCTGAGCTAGGCCAGAATATAGTCTCCACAACGACAGTAGGTATGACATGGACGGCACCCAAATTCTGACTCTCGGCCTGGGCTTGGAAGCGCCCTGGATCCTCAAGAACCAGCACCTGGATACCGCCGTGTCGCCCCACCGACTGGATCTCTATGTCGAGGCGGAGCGCGGTAGTCTCTACCCCTGTCCGGAGTGCGGTAAGGCCTGTCAAGCTCACGACTTTGCCGACAAAACCTGGCGGCATTTGAACTTCTTTCAGCATCACTGTTACCTGCATGCTCGCGTGCCTCGCACGAAGTGTCCTGAACATGGCGTCAAACGCATAGAAGTGCCCTGGGCGCGGCCGGGCAGCGACTTCACCCTGCTGTTTGAGCAAGCGGCCATGTCACTGGTCAAAGAGATGCCGGTGCTGGCCGTCTCGCCAGTTGGAGATTTCCGACAAACGACTATGGCGCATCGTGCATCACTACGTAGGCCGAATGCTGGGGGAACTGGATCTGTCCCGGGTGGCGACGGTCGGCGTGTACGAAACCGCGTCCCGGCGCGGCCATCGCTATGTCCCGGTATTCCTCGACATGCAGTGCAAGCAGGCACCGGTGATCTTCGCTGTTCCAGGCTGCGGCAAGGATGCCATCCAAGCATTTAGCGCCTTCCTGACAACCCATGGCGGCAATACGGACAATGTGGTCGAGGTAGTCTGCGACATGTCGCCCGCCTTCCTTAGCGGCATCACCAAGCACCTTCCCAAGGCAGAGGTAACGGTCGACTGGTTCCATATCGTGCAGACCTTTACCAAGCGGCTGGACGAGGTCCGCAAGAAAGAGCGCCGCGAGCAGGAACACCCTAAATCGCTGCGCTGGGCACTGCTGAAAAATCTGGACAACGAGAACCTGAGACCTAAACAGTTGGCGGCGCTCCAGGAGTTGGTAGCCGATCAGAGCGCCACGGCCGATGCCTGGATAATCAAGGAAAAGCTACGCTGGATCCAGAAGGCCCCAACGCCCAGAGCGGCTCGGTGGCGCATCACGAACTACCTCAAAGTTATGCAAGCGGCGGTTTCTGAAAAGTCACTACTGAAGCCGATGGGAAAGGCCTTGGTGACACTTGAGCGGCACGCGGAAGCAGTGGTTAGGCGCTGGCACTCGGGACTGACGAACGCAAGACTGGAAGGGATGAACGGCCTGTTTCAGGCGGCTCGGTCACGCGCACGTGGCTATCGGAACGAGGCTAACTTCATCGCCATGATCTATCTGATTGGCAGCCCGGCGGGCCGCCTATTCGATCAGGCTAAATCCACATGAAGTGACGAAGAACTTTTTTTGCTAAAAAACCACTAAATTCAGCTTCAATTCATACTCTAAGGTTATTATTAAATTGTAAATAACCAACGGAGTAAACCACCATGAAAATTAAAGCAATTGTTTTTAGTGCAGTAGTAGCAAGTATCCTCTCTACACCTGTATTAGCGAGCTTAGGCAATACAACACAGGATCTTCCCTTACTAGAAAGAGGCGTATCTTCTACACAGATGCTTGCTCAGGGGCAATCGAAGCGTTTCAATATTAACATTGAACAAGCGACTACACTGAAAGTAGTGAGTGAGCACTTTCCAGGATTTACCAGCACTGGCAACCGCATTTCAGCTGTTCTTTATAATGAGGCGGGACAGCAGGTAGCAGAAGCTTCCAGCCCACGGGGGCACTTCGAACTTATTCGTCAGCTGCAACCTGGAAATTATCAGCTTGAGGTGAGTGGTAGCTCATTGGGAGGTAATAACCAAAGTGACAGTAACCGTTATGAACTACATGTCGCCTATTGATATCCTTTAGTCTTGACATGAATTAAGAAGGTCAGCCATGAGCTGACCTTTTTTATGAAAAACTAGTATCTCGGCAAACAAATTCAGCTTTAATTCAGGAGTTTTTGATCCTGCCCAGTAACGGTGGACACCTCAAGAACGTCATACGTTACGATGAGGTGAACCATGGCAAGATCGACAACATCAATGAAGAAAAAATCATATACCCGTTACTCAGATGCCTACCGGCAAGAAGCCTTAGCGCTTGCGGATCGCATTGGCGTTGCAGCAGCGGCGCGTGAGCTGGGAATACACGCGAGTCAGCTCTATCAGTGGCGATCTAAAGCACAGCTGCAGCAAGACACATCCGAGCGAGAGCGGTCGTTGGCAGAAGAAAACGCCCGCTTGAAGCGCCAACTAGCCGAGGCAAATGAAGAGCTGGCCATCACAAAAAAGGCCGCGGTGTACTTTGCGAAAAGCCTGAAGTGAAGTACGCCTTTATCCACCGTCATCGTCAGGCGTTCAGTATTCAGCGTATGTGCCATGTTGTCGGGGTCGCTCGGAGTGGCTACTACGCTTGGCGGCAACGCGAAGGCGCATCGTCCCCAAAACGCAGCCAGCAAGCCATTATCGATCAGCATGTGGCCAAGGCTTATCACCAACGCAAAGGCCGCTCAGGCGCCCCGAGACTAACGCTAGACCTGCGAGATGATGGGATGCCGATCAACCGTAAGACGGTGGCTGCCAGCTTACAGCGTCAGGGCCTGCGCGCTAAAGCAGCTCGTAAGTTCAAGGCCACCACGAACTCACGGCATTCGCTGCCAGTCGCACCGAATCTACTAGAACAAAACTTCACGGCCTCAGCTCCTAATCAAAAGTGGGTGGGTGACATTACCTACTTGGCGACGGGCGAAGGCTGGCTTTACCTGGCAGTGCTCATTGATCTTTACTCTCGTAAAGTGGTCGGTTGGGCAATGAGTGAGCGTATGACGGCCGATCTTGTCTGTGACGCGCTACAGATGGCGCTATGGAGACGCAAAATGCCCAAAGGCGTGATAGTCCATTCGGATCGAGGTAGTCAGCTTACTGTTCCACGCGTTACCAATCGCTGCTTACCCGGCATGAGCTTACGTGCAGCATGAGCGCCAAAGGCAACTGCTATGATAATGCCTGTGCCGAAAGCTTCTTCCACAGCCTCAAGGTTGAAGCGATCCATGGGGAGCAATTTACAACGCGAAACGATATGAGGCGCCAGGTGTTTGAGTACGTCGAACTGGACTACAACAAACAACGGCGGCACAGTGCTATTGGGATGATCAGCCCAGAGGCCTTTGAAGCCCGAATGATCGCTTAAACCAGTGTCCACTGTTGCTGGGTAAGATCATTTTCGCTAACCTTATAGTGCCG
>NZ_DFBS01000049.1 GCF_002366715.1 Halomonas sp. UBA3074
GGCGGGCATGAAAGACTCCAAGGTGATCGTCGCGATCAACAAAGACGACGAAGCACCGATCTTCCAGGTCGCCGATTACGGCTTGGTGGGGGATCTATTCGAGATCCTGCCGGAGCTGGAAAGCAAGCTGTAAGCCGTTGAGAACCGACGCAGCAGAGAGCCGACTTCGCCAGAAGTCGGCTTTTTTGTCATAGGGGTATTAGGTAAACTGCCAATAGTTGACTAAAGTACTGGGGCAAAGGGTAAGAAAAACCACCCCGACGGTTGAAAAAGCTGCGGGCTGGCCGCAGATAAGTAAGTGAACGCAACGAAAGCCACTCAAGGAGATGATGATATGGCACATACACTACCCGAACTGCCGTACGCATACGACGCTCTCGAACCAAACATCGATGCAATGACGATGGAAATTCACCACTCTCGTCACCATCAAACCTACGTCAACAACCTGAACGCTGCGCTTGAAGGCACAGGTCTGGAAGATGTACCTGTTGAAGAGCTCGTCGCGAATCTGGATCGTGTTCCAGAAGCCAAGCGTCAGGCCGTTATCAACAATGGCGGTGGGCATGCTAATCACTCTATGTTTTGGCAGATGATGTCGCCCAATGCCGGTGGTAATCCGCAGGGTGATGTTGCTAAAGCTATCGACTCTGAATTGGGCGGCCTCGAAGCCTTCAAGGAAGAGTTTAAAAAAGCGGCCGTGGGTCGTTTTGGTAGCGGTTGGGCATGGCTCTCCGTTACTCCTGAGAAAAAATTAGTGGTTGAGAACACGCTTAACCAAGACAGCCCATTAATGCATGGTAATACACCGGTGCTGGGGTTGGACGTTTGGGAACACGCTTACTACCTGAAGTATCAAAACAAGCGCCCCGACTATATTGCTGCGTTTTTTGACGTCGTCAATTGGGAAGACGTAGAGCGTCGTTACCAAGCTGCGATTAGCTGATAAAAGCGCTATGACCCGCTAGCAGTGCCGATAAATGGCGCTGCCAAAAGCCGCCCACTTTTGTGGGCGGCTTTTTGTTGTCTGGGATATAGCTGGGCAATAGCTGTCAATAACCTGTGGGTAAAAAATACCACATATGCTTGAATTGATTTTCACATGGTCTATATATAGTATGCGTTGTGTCTTCAAGAAGGGTAGGGCACAAGATGTGCGCTACCCGAAAAATGCCGCTATGAAAAGGGGATTCGCCATGGAAATTCAGATTTACAGCAAACCCGCTTGTGTTCAATGCACCGCTACTTACCGCGCGTTAGACAAGCAGGGGCTCGATTACAAAGTGATCGATATAACCGCCGAATCGGGTGCGCAGGAAGAAGTCGAAGCCTTAGGCTATCGCCAGCTTCCCGTCGTGGTCGTGGGTGAAGATCACTGGTCGGGGTTCCGTCCGGACCGCATTCAAGCACTGGCTTAAACCAACCACATGCTGGCAAGTTGCTCACAAACCTCTGTGGCCGGCAGGTTGGTGTACTTCTCTACCAAGTCAGGTAATACCCATCGTTTTGTGGAAAAACTTGGTCTTGCTGCAACGCGGCTGCCGCTGAATCGAGATGCGCCTGCTCTGCGCGTAACCGAACCCTATATTTTAGTTACCCCTTCATATGGTGGGGGAAGCGCCCAGGGTGCGGTACCTAAACAGGTCATCCATTTCCTCAACGATACGCATAACCGGGATCTGTTGCGGGGCGTTATTGCCGCAGGAAACACCAATTTTGGCGAAGCATATGGCCTTGCTGGCCGAATTATTGCGAAAAAATGCCACGTGCCGCTGCTGTATCGATTTGAACTGTTTGGCACCGACGACGACGTGGTCAACGTGCGCAAAGGAGTAGAAGAGTTTTGGAAACGACTAACGTAGCGACTCAGAATGTAGCAGAGACAAAACGGCCTTCGGCGGCGCCTGAGCCGCGGACGCTGGATTACCACGCGCTCAATGCCATGCTTAATCTCTATGGTGCCAATGGTGAACTGCAGCTGGATAAAGATCGCGAAGCGGCCCGTCAGTATTTTTTACAGCACGTTAACCAAAACACGGTGTTTTTCCACTCGTTAGAAGAAAAGCTCGATTACTTGGTGGAAGAGCAGTATTACGAAGCCGAGATGCTGGCCCAATACAGCTTTGCTTTCATCAAGGCGCTGTTCGAGCAGGCCTATGCGTACAAATTCCGTTTCCCAAGTTTTCTGGGCGCCTTTAAATATTACACCAGCTACACGCTGAAGACGTTTGACGGCAAGCGCTATTTAGAGCGCTATGAAGACCGCGTTTGCATGGTGGCGCTGACGCTGGCGCGGGGCGACGAAGCGTTGGCGAAGTCACTGGTGGATGAAATCATCTCCGGCCGTTTCCAGCCTGCGACGCCTACTTTCCTTAACTGCGGTAAGCAGCAGCGCGGGGAGCTGGTGTCCTGCTTTCTGCTACGTATTGAAGACAATATGGAGTCGATCGGGCGCTCCATTAACTCGGCGTTGCAGCTTTCCAAGCGCGGCGGCGGTGTGGCTTTCCTGCTTAGCAATATTCGCGAATCCGGCGCGCCGATCAAGCGTATAGAAAATCAGTCATCGGGCATTATCCCGATTATGAAGCTGCTGGAAGACGCCTTCTCCTACGCGAACCAGCTGGGCGCACGTCAGGGCGCGGGAGCGGTCTACCTGAATGCTCACCACCCGGACATCCTGCGCTTTCTCGACACCAAGCGGGAAAACGCCGACGAGAAAATTCGCATTAAAACGCTCTCGCTGGGCGTGACGATTCCGGATATTACTTTCGAGCTGGCCAAGCGCAACGACGATATGTACCTCTTCTCGCCTTACGATGTAGAGCGTGTTTACGGCGTACCCTTTGGCGATATCAGCGTTACCGAGAAGTACCAGGAGATGGTCGCGGACGCGCGCATTCGCAAGCATAAAATCAATGCGCGTGCCTTCTTCCAAACCCTAGCCGAGCTGCAGTTTGAGTCGGGCTACCCGTACATTATGTTCGAAGATACGGTTAACCGCGCGAACCCGATTGCTGGCCGTATCAATATGAGCAATCTCTGCTCTGAAATTCTTCAGGTCAATACGCCTACCGAGTATGACGATGACCTGGGTTATCGCCAAATTGGTCAGGATATCTCCTGTAACCTGGGCTCCATGAACATCGCGAAGGTGATGGACGCAGGCGATATTGGCACCAGCGTGGAAATTGCCATCCGCGGGCTGACAGCGGTCTCAGAGATGAGCAACTTGAGCAGCGTGCCTTCCATTGCCGAGGGTAATGCCAAGTCACGGGCGATTGGCTTGGGCCAGATGAACCTGCATGGTTTCCTGGCGCGGGAGCATATCTACTATGGCTCAGACGAAGGTTTGGATTTTACCAATCTCTATTTCTACTGCGTGGCGTTCCATGCCATTCGGGCATCCAACCGCTTAGCGATTGAGCATCAAGAGTCGTTTGCGGGTTTTGCCGACTCTACCTACGCTTCGGGGGCATTCTTCGACAAGTACACCGATCAGGCGTGGTTGCCGCGCACTGAGAAAGTGCGCACGTTGTTCGAGCGCAGCGGCATTGCACTGCCGACCCAGCAGGATTGGCAGGAGCTTAAAGCCTCGGTGATGGCGAATGGCTTGTACAATCGTAATCTCCAGGCGGTACCGCCTACGGGCTCGATCTCTTATATCAATAACTCCACCTCCAGTATTCATCCGGTGGCGGCAAGAATCGAGATTCGTAAAGAGGGTAAGCTTGGCCGTGTTTATTACCCGGCGCCGTTCCTCAATGAAGCCAACTTTGATTACTTCCAGGACGCCTACGAGATAGGCCCGGAAAAGATCATCGATACCTACGCCGAAGCCTCGCAGCACGTTGACCAAGGCTTGTCGCTAACCTTGTTCTTCCCTGATACGGCCAGCACGCGCGATATCAATAAGGCGCAAATTTACGCCTGGCGTAAAGGCATCAAAACGCTTTATTACATCCGCCTTCGTCAAAGTGCCTTGGAAGGCACCGAAGTGGAAGGCTGTGTGTCGTGCACGCTGTAGTCAGCAAGCAACTTGTCTCTGTTATTGAATGCCCGGTGTTGATCGCCGGGCATTGAACGCTACGTTTTGAGAGCAATGCCATGAATACCATGCAACGTATATCGCGGGTCGATGCGATTAACTGGAACCGGCTCCAGGATGATAAAGACCTGGAAGTGTGGAACCGCCTGACCAGTAACTTCTGGCTGCCCGAAAAAGTGCCGCTATCGAACGACATTCAGTCGTGGAATACGCTGACGCAGCAAGAAAAACAGCTGACTATTCGTGTGTTTACTGGCCTCACGCTGCTAGACACCATTCAAAGCAGCGTGGGCGCGCCGGTATTGATGGAAGACGCCCGCACTCCCCATGAAGAGGCGGTTTATACCAATATTGCCTTTATGGAGTCGGTGCATGCGCGCTCTTATAGCTCGATTTTCTCGACGCTCTGCACCACGCGTGACGTCGATGACGCGTTTCGCTGGAGCGAAGAGAATCCCACACTGCAGGCAAAATCCCAGCTGATTCTGGAGCGCTATCGCTCGGATGACCCGCTGATGCGTAAAGTCGCCAGCGTCTTCCTTGAGTCGTTTCTGTTCTACTCCGGCTTCTACCTGCCCATGTACTGGTCAAGCCATGCCAAGTTGACCAACACCGCCGATCTGATTCGCTTGATCATTCGTGACGAAGCAGTGCACGGCTACTACATTGGCTATAAATTCCAGCAAGCCCTGGCGGAAGCGACGCCAGAGCGTCAGCAGGAAGTCAAAGATTATGCCTATGAGCTGCTGCTGGAGCTTTACGACAACGAAGTGCGCTACACCGAGTCGCTGTATGACGAAGTTGGCCTAAGTGAAGATGTAAAGAAATTCCTTCACTATAACGCCAATAAAGCGCTGATGAATCTCGGCTACGAGCCGCTGTTCCCCAGCAGTGTGACCGATGTCGATCCCACCATCATGGCGGCGCTTTCGCCTAATGCCGACGAGAACCACGACTTCTTCTCCGGCTCCGGCTCTTCCTATGTGATCGGTAAAGCCGTCGCCACCGAAGACGACGACTGGGCATTCTGATAGTTTTAATGGGTAACGGATAAGCGTAAAAAGTGAAGGAGGAGGTATGCCAGGGAGTGCTACTGACGTACTAGAAATTGCCGCTGCCGTGGTCAGTGATCCTGAGGGACGTTTGCTGTTAGTGCGCAAGCACAATACGTCCTTTTATATGCAGCCCGGCGGTAAGATCGAGAAAGGCGAGAGCGCGCTGTCAGCGCTATGTCGCGAGCTAGGCGAAGAGCTGGGCTTGCAGGTTAACGAGGATCAACTGATCCCTCTAGGCTTGCAAACGGCTGAGGCGGCTAACGAACCTGGTGTAATACTAGAGGCGAACCTGTTTGGCCTCGTGATTGACGAGCCTGTCGAAGCGGCGGCTGAAATTGCCGAAGCAAGGTGGGTAACCCGTGAAGAGGCTTGGCAGTTGTCTCTAGCGCCGTTGACCAAAGCCTATATAGCAGCAGAGCATTAAAAAAAATTGAACTATGAAAGGCGCCGATGGCGCCTTTTTTTATGCCTAAGAGGAGGGTGAAATCGTTTGTTTGTTAATGATAAATATTGTCATTAATTATATTAGTGGTAGGCTAGGCGGTGCAAAATATAAACGCAAATCGTTCTTATACCTAATTAGTTTTTAGTCGGGTGGTGTTAGCCGCCCGCTACTCAGTGACGGAGAGTCGACGTGCTGAACAGGCCTTTCTTTGCCTTGCGTGGATGGTGGCTAGCGGGAGCGCTGGCCGGCGGCACGCTGCTGGTAAGTGAACAAGCAATGGCTCAAGCGGCCGAAAGTGTAGAAGCTCAGCAAGCTCAGGCAGCGCTTCAAGAACAGATTGATGCTGCCGATGAGCAAACCCGTGAGCAGTTGGAAGAGCTGCGCCGCTTGGAGCGTGAAACTCGCCAGCTAGAAGCGGACAACGCCTCCCTCACTGGGCGCTTGGCGGAAGAGGCCGAGCGACAGCAGCGGCTTGCAACCGCCCTGGATACGCTGGAAGAGACGCGTGCAGCGCTACCTGTGATCGAACAAAATATGTCCTTTCAGTTGAGCCAATGGATTGAAAGTGACCTGCCTTTTCTGCGTGAGGAGCGCCTGGCGCGGGTGGAACGGCAGCCTGATGAACAGGGCGCTAATACCATCGAACGCATTAATGGCCTGCTCGAAGCCTGGCGGGTTGAACTCGATTATGGGCGTGAGATGGATAGCTGGCGAGGGCGTTTAAGCCAGGAGGGCAGCGAGCGTGAAGTGGATTTCTTGCGTGTGGGCCGTATCGGCTTTTATTACCTAACGCCAGATGGGCGTGAGGGTGGCGTATGGCGTGCGGAAAGTAGCGCATGGCAGCCATTGGATGACGAATATCTGCGTGAAGTACGCAACGGTCTGCGCATGGCAGAAGATCAGCGTGCGCCCGAGCTTTTAACGTTACCGCTCTCAGTGAGTACGAATGATCAGCAGGGAGAGCAGCCATGAGCCTTGTTGGTTTAGCGCTACATCGCCTGGTGGCTGTCGGCATGCTGGTGGCGCTGATGGTGTTCAGTGGGGTAGCCACCGCGCAAAATGACAGTACGACCTCTTTACGTGAAGCACGCGAAGCTGCTCAAGCGCGCGACCAGCAGCGTTTGATGGGCTTTCTAGATGATCAGCAAGCACTAGAGTCTGCCCTGGAGCAGGCCCGCAATGACAATGAGAGTGCTCAACAACAGCATGATGCCCTTGAGGCACAGCAGACAGAGCAAGCAGATCAAGCCAGCGAATTAAGTGAGCGCCAAGCGGAGCAGGGCGAAGCGCTAGCCGGTTTATTATCGAATCTTGCCCGACACAGCTCTGAAGTGCGTAATGCGCTGGGTGAAGAGAGTTTGCTTACCTTGGAAGAAGGGTCGCTGCCGCCACGTCTAGATGATGTCGAAGTGCTTGAGCGTCATCAGCTAGAGAATGTTGTGGATCACTTGGCGTTATTAACCGCGCGTACGGGCCAAGCCGCGCGGCTTTCATTGCCGGTCGCCGATGCTAGCGGCGAAGTCACCACTCAAGACTTGGTACGGCTTGGTGATTTCGCCGCTTTTACCGAGAGTGAGCTTTTAGAGCGCGGTGAAAACGACGGTAATCTCGTCGTGCTAGCCCGCACACCGGATGCGATAGGCACGTTACTAACAGAGTATTACCAAGGCGAAAGCGACGTGTTTGCGGTCGATCCTACCCAGGGCAGCGTGTTGGAGGCCTTGGCCCAGCAGCCTAGTCTGTGGGAGCGCTTCCAGCAGGGGGGTTACGTCGGTTACGTAGTCGTTGCCTTAGGCATTTTAGGTTTGATTATTGGCTTAGGGCAGTACCTCTATTTAGTCGTCGTCAGTCTACGTGTTAACCGTCAGCGTCAGTCGCTTGGCCAATTAAAAGCGAACAACCCCCTTGGGCGAGTATTGCTACGCTTTGAAGGCATGGACAAGCATCAGACCCCGGAAGCACTGGAAGCACGCCTGGATGAGGCGGTGCTAGCTGAACTGCCCAAGCTCGAACGCAGTCAACCCATGGTCAAACTCCTGGCAGCAATTGCACCGCTGCTTGGCTTGCTGGGGACAGTGACCGGCATGATCGTGACTTTTCAGGCAATTACTGTCTTCGGTACGGGAGATCCGCAACTGATGGCTGGCGGTATCAGCCAAGCGTTGGTGACTACCGTGCTGGGCCTGATTACTGCAGTTCCTTTGCTGTTCGTGCAAACAGCGCTGTCGGGCCGTAGTCGCTATTTAACCCATGTCATCGAAGGGCAGGCGAGTGCGACGCTGGCAGATCATCTGGAATCTCACACGCCCGTGGTGAATTAACATGTCCACTCTTCCTCTCTGGCTCGAACCCGTTGAGCGCTTAGTAGAGGCGGGTGGTGCGGTATTAGTGGTGCTCGCAATCGTGGCCGTATTGGTGTTTGCCATGGCCATGGAGCGCTGGTGGTACTACCGAATTACCTGGCGCATTGCGCGGCATCAACTGCTACGCCGTTGGGCAGCGCGCAGCGATCACACCAGCTGGAGTGCTCGCACGCTGCGTCATGTATGGGCTGAGGCGCTGGTGGCTAGGCTGCGCAAGCCGTTGCCATGGCTGAAGCTACTGGTCGCACTTTGTCCGTTACTGGGCTTGTTAGGCACGGTAACCGGCATGATTAGTGTGTTTGACAGCCTGTCGTTAAGTGAAACACATCAAGCCCGCGCCATGGCCGATGGTGTGGCCCGGGCCACGCTACCAACGCTGACTGGCATGGCAATCGCCGTGGTAGGGCTGTTATTTATTAGTCGTTTAGAGCACGTCATCCGTCGTGAAGACCAGCGGCTGCATGATCGCTTGGCGCGGGCACTGGAGGAGAGTGATGCGTAGACGCCGTTCTATAGATGCGACTGCTGAGAGCAATGAGGTGAATCTTACCCCCATGCTCGACGTGGTATTTATCATGCTGATTTTCTTTATCGTCACCACCAGCTTTGTCAAAGAGAGCGGTGTCGAGATTGAGCGGCCGGAATCCAGCGCCGCCACCCCGCGTCCGGACGCTCAGGTGCTCGTGGCGATTTCCCCAGAAGGTGCGGTGTGGGTAGATGGCAGTCCCGTAGATGCCCACCGGGTCGGCCAACAGGTGGCCGATATGCTGAGTGACGATGGCTCGGTGGTTATCCAGGCGGACCGTGAGTCTACCACCGGTCTTTTGATAGAGGTCATGGACCGCTTACGTGAAGCGGGCGTTGACAAAGTGGCGGTGGCGGCGAGTCGGAGTGGGCCATGATGCGGCATCTGATGTCGTTACTCGGCGGCGTTGTGCTGGCGGTAGGCCTGTTCTGGCTGCTGGCCCAATTGGTTGCTCCCCCTGAGCAAGAGCCGGAGGAGCTGACGATGAGCATGGCGATGACCATGGTCGAAGCGCCGGAGGTTGCCCCCCAGCAGGAGGCGCCACCGCCTCAGCCGGTCGAAGCAGCGCCGCCACAAACGCCGCCGCCCATGCCGACTCCTGAGCCGCCTCCGGTCACCGAAAGCACGATTAGTTTGCCCGAGGTAGAGCTTCCGGAGCCCGTTGAGCCGGTTGAAATGGATAGTGAACTGCCTGAGCTTACCGAAGTGGAGCCGGAACCTGAACCTGCTCCAGAACCAGCGCCAGAGCCTGCGCCGAGAGAAGCACCTGCAGAGCCAGCGCCCGCTGCTACAACGGCTGCGCAGAGTGAACCTGCTGAGCGTGAGGCAGCCCCAGCAGCTGAGCCCGCTCCCTCTAACGAACCGGTAAGTGTTGGCCAAGCCACACCGACCAGCAGGGTGAATCCAGCGTATCCAGCGCGCGCGCAACGGCGGGGTATGGAAGGATTTGTAGAAGTCGCCTTTATGATTCGACGTGATGGCAGTGTCGATGCTTCTTCGATACGCATCACCAATGCGCAGCCGCGCCGGGTATTTGACGATGCTGCGAGGGAGGCTATTGCGCAGTGGCAGTTTGAATCCAGCAATCAGTTGCGCAATGCCACCCAGCGGATCGAGTTTCAGTTGAGGTAGCTATGAAGCGACTTTTAATTTTATTGCTAAGCATGTGGTCGTTTTCAACGCAGGCGAGCCCTGCGCTGCCTGGAGATATTATTGCTGATCTCAATGCGCTGCAGAGCCAGTTGCAAGAGGGCGCGCTCAGCAGTGTTATCGAACGTGCCACGGCCCAGGCAGAGCGGCTAGCTTCAGGGAATCAGTCTGATCAATGGGCGAGTGCCCTCTATCAGCAGCTTGCCGCGGGTGCCTTGGCGCGACAGGAGCAGCCTGCTGCGGCAGCGGATCGGCTGGCAATTGCCCGGGGGTTAAGTGGTGTGGATGACGATCAGGCTGCCCGCTGGCTGCGTGAAGAAGCTTCGCTGCGCCGTGCTGCCGGGCAGCGCGATCAGGCTATTGAACTTCTCACTGAATGGTTAGCCAGTCAGCAAGATGGTAATGCCGTTTGGCAGCTAACCCGCCTGCTGGCGCAGCAGGAGCGCTGGGAGGAAGCCGCCAACCGGCTCGAACAGGCACTGAGTGAGACAGCCGAGCTAACTGAAGCGCAGCAGGCGTTAACGTTGGCGATTTATCGCAATGCTGGGAAAAGTGAACAGGCTTTGGGTTGGCTGTTGGATGGATTGGATTCGCAAAGCGATCTCTCTGACTGGCGCCAAGCGGCGGGTCTTGCACAACAGGCAGGGCAGTCTGGTGTGGCCGCTGGTCTGTGGGAGATGGCGTGGCAGTTAGGTAAATTAACCGAGCCGAAAGATCGCTGGCTGTTGATCCAGCTTCATTTGGCAGGCGGCACGCCCGCACGAGCTGCTGAGCACCTTGAGCAGGCGCTAAATGGGGGCGATATTGTCCGCGATGAGTCAAATCTGCGTTTATTGGCGAGCGCTTGGCAGCAGGCTAAAGATGTTGAGAGAGCCCTGGATGCTTGGCAAGCCTTGGCGCAGCACACCCAGACAGCCACCGACTGGCGGTCTTATGGGCAGCTAGCTTACGCCTGGGGTGAAAATGAGCAAGCGCAGCAAGCATTTGTACGTGCTGCAGAGCTAGGCGATGAAGAAGCCGCCCAATGGCTGGCCAGCTTCAACTAGGTGTTTGTGTTAAGGGCTACGGCTTGAGCGTAAGCGCAAAATCGCTCCAGGTTGGCGCATGGTCCGAGGGGCGCTCCATGGCGCGCAGTTCGTAATCGATACCGGCAGCGGTGGCCTTTTCGGCGAGTGTCTGGGTAACGAGAATATAGTCGATACGCAGGCCGCGCTTGGGTTCTTGGTTGAAGCCTTTAGAACGGTAATCAAACCAGCTGAAACGGTCATCACCCTGCGGATAATGGAGGCGGTAGCTGTCCGTTAGTCCCCACGCTTTGATGCCCTCAAGCCATTCGCGCTCGATAGGCTGAAAGCTGGTTTTGCCTTCGCGCAACCACCGCTTGCGATTGGCCTCGCCAATACCAATGTCCTGATCTTCCGGCGAGATATTAAAGTCGCCCATGATGGCCAACCGCTCGTCAGGGCGGTACTGCTCGTTGAGAAGTCGCGCTAGCTGGCCATAGAAGTGCTTTTTATTGGGAAATTTGGTCGGGTGAGTGACGTTTTCGCCCTGCGGAAAATAGCCGTTCCATACGGTTACGGCTTCACCATCGTCTGCCAGCAGGCGGACGCCGATCATGCGGCGCTGAGCGTCCTCTTCGTCATCCGGAAAGCCGTAAAACACTTCCTGGGGCGCCTGGCGACACATTATGGCAACGCCGTAATGACCCTTTTGGCCATGATAAAAGACGTGATAGCCCATGGCTTCTACATCGGCAATCGGAAACTCGCTATCCTGCACCTTGGTTTCTTGCAGACCAATCACGTCCGGCTGCTGGGTGTCGATCAATGCCTGCAGTTGATGAAGCCTTGCTCGGATGCCATTAATGTTGAACGAAACCAAACGCATTATGAATCGCTCCCCTTGGGGTTGTTGGATTCACTGCTTTTGTCAGGGTGTATGGCAATATCCTGCCCACTCTGTTGGCGAGCGAGCTTTCTCACCGCCTGGAGTTTGCGCTGCTGCTGCTTTTTCGCTACAAAGCGGCGCGAAGGGGCGACTTGGTCGGGATTGTCGTGGCGCCATTTTTTATAATCTTTCCGCCGACCGGTACGAATAGTTACCTTATCGGCCAGTGAACGAGTTTTTTTCTTACGCGTCATGTCGCGCTCCTTACGTCGATTTGACGGCTATTCTAACAGGCCTTGGGACTCCTTCGACAGCAGGACGCGCTCTTATCGCCAAGCCCTGGTACAATGCGCACGTCAAGAAGCCAACTTCCACAGCAATGGACAGATAGACAGCCTATGAGCGAGTCGGAACAGACCACAGCACCGGCCCAGAACCGCAAGCCAAAACGCCGCCGTCGTAAACCGCGTCGTCGCCAGTCGAACTGGGATCTTCGTCAGTTTCAGGTGCCCGCCGTGGCCGGCAAGTGGCGCTTTCATGACTTTGATCTGCCGCTGCCTTTAATGCGCGCTATTCACGCCCAAGGGTTTGAGTACTGCACACCTATCCAAGCGGAGGCCCTGCGCCATACGCTATTAGGTGGCGACATTGTCGGCAAAGCGCAAACGGGAACCGGTAAAACCGCGGCCTTTTTGATCTCGGTGATGGCTTATTTCTTGGAAGAGCCAACCCCCAATGGTCAAAAGCCGGGGGCGCCGCGTGCGTTAATTATCGCACCTACCCGCGAGCTGGCACTGCAGATCGAAAAAGATGCTAAAGCACTAGCGCGCTTTACCCAGCTGAATGTGGCAAGCGTGGTCGGCGGTATGGACTACCAGAAGCAGCGTGAAAGCTTGGGTAGTAAGATCGACATCCTGGTGGCAACCCCAGGGCGCCTGTTGGATTTCCATCAGAAGCGCGATATCGACCTCAATGAAGTCGAAGTGTTGGTGTTAGATGAAGCCGACCGCATGTTGTCGATGGGCTTTATCCCTGATGTGAAGCGAATCATTCGCTACACGCCGAAGAAAGAGGAGCGCCAGACCTTCCTCTTCTCGGCCACCTTTACTGACGATATTTTGAACCTTGCCAGCCAGTGGACGCTCGAACCAGCCCATGTTGAGATCGAAGTGACCGTTGAGAATCAGGCGGATATCGATCAGCGCGTGTACATGGTGTCTGATGATGACAAGCAACGCTTGCTGGTGAACCTGCTTCAGCAAGAGAGCTTTGAGCGCGTCATGGTGTTCGGTAACCGCCGTGATTTGGTGCGCAAGTTAGACGACGTGCTCAAGAAAGCCGGCGTTAGCGTCGCGATGTTGTCTGGTGATGTGCCCCAGAATCAGCGTATCAAAACACTCGAAAGCTTCCGTGAAGGCGAGATCCAGGTGTTAGTTGCGACTGACGTTGCTGGTCGTGGCATCCATATTGAAGACGTGAGTCACGTGATCAATTACACCTTACCGGAAGACCCGGAAGACTACGTACACCGTATCGGTCGTACCGGTCGAGCGGGCGCCAAGGGTGTGTCGATTAGCTTCGTCGGCGAAGAGGATGCGTTCTCGCTGCCGGAAATCGAGCGCTATATCAACGACAAGCTACCCTGCGTGCATCCGCCGGAAGGTATGCTCTAACCCGCATGCTCGATACTGCCCTCAAAAGCGAAATTCAAGACGCTTACCGTCGCGTGGTGGACACCCTTGAGCTGACCCCACGCTACGGACAGCGCATGATGATCGCCGAAATCGCCCGTACGCTGGGTAATATAGAGAGCGACAACGAAGGCAAGCGCACGAGTGATACCCACGTCTGTGTGCTGGAAGCGGGCACTGGTACGGGGAAAACCCTGGCTTATCTGATCGCCGCTTTGCCGATCGCCAAGGCGCGGGGCAAACGGCTGATCATTTCAACGGCTACGGTCGCTCTTCAAGAGCAGGTTCTCAATCAGGATTTGCCCTCTCTTGCTAGCCACAGCGGCATTGCCTTTCGCTATGCATTAGCCAAAGGGCGGGGTCGCTATGTGTGCGTGGCGCGTCTGGATCAGGCGCTCGAAGGCACTGAGCCTAACCCAACGCTGTCGCTGTTCGAGCAGTCGCTGCAAACACAAAGTAGTGACTTCACCGTGATTGCCAGCGATATGGCCCAGGCCTATGGCCAGGGCGAGTGGGAAGGAGACCGTGACAATTGGCCAGAAGCGATTGAGGATTCCCACTGGCGGCGGCTGACGGTGGACCATCGCCAGTGCACGGGCAGGCGCTGCGGGCACTTCGGTGCCTGCGCGTTTTTCCGTTCCCGCCGTGAGCTTGAGAACGCTGACGTTATCGTCGCCAACCACGACCTAGTGTTAGCTGACTTGGCCTTGGGCGGCGGCGCTATTCTCCCCGATCCGGCGGACTGCATCTTTGTGTTTGATGAAGGGCACCATCTGCCCGAAAAGGCGCTCTCCCACTTTGCCCACCGTTTTGCGGTACACGGCTGTTTACGCTGGCTGAAAACGCTAAAAAGCAGTTTGACCGATCTTCATCAAGCGTTGGCGATTCAACCCACGGTGTCCCGCCTATTAGTGAGTTTGCCGGAGCTGATTCATAATCTGGAACCCGCGCTAGGCGATGTGTTCAGCATGGGGCATCAACTGGCGGACAGGCCCAACGGCCTAGCCGATGAAGAGGCGACTCACCAATCGCGGTTTGAAAAAGGTCAGGTGCCCGACGCGTTGCGTGAGCAGGCACAGCAGCTGCTGGTGATGTTCGCGTCGCTTTCACGCTGCTTGGAAAGCATCAGCGATATCCTGCGCGAAAGCCTAGATCCCGATAAGCAAACCGGTCTTGATCGTGAGCAAGCGGAGACCTGGTTGCCGCTGGTGGCGCTGCTTCATGGGCGTGCGTTAGAGGCGCATGCCTTGTGGCAGGCGTTTAGTGAACAGGATGTCGCTAACGAGGCGCCTAGCGCCCGTTGGATAACCTTGAGCCGGGTAGGGGGGGAGCCGGAAGTTGAGTTTTCGGCTAGTCCCGTTTCAGCCGCGCATACGCTGGCGAAGCATTTGTGGGGTCGCTGTCATGGGGCGGTGGTCACCTCGGCCACCCTGACGGCCTTGGGTCGTTTTGAGCGTCTGCAGGAGCGTGCCGGGTTAGCCAATCGTTATCGCTACCAGGCTTTGCCGAGCCCCTTTGATTACGCCAACGCCGTGCTGCGCGTGCCTAAGGAAGCCACCGATCCTGGCGACCGAGATGCGCATGAGCGCGCGATCGTGTCGTTTGTATCACAGCTAGCGGATACGGAAGCAGCACTGGTACTCTTTTCGTCCCGTGCGCAGCTTCGCGCGGTAGACAAGGCCTTGCCTGCCGAGATTAAGGCGCGAGTGTTAGCTCAGGATGCACTCCCCAAGCGTGAATTGATCGAGCGGCATCGGGCGGCGGTTGACCGGGGTGAGGGCAGTATCATCTTTGGCTTAGCGAGCTTTGCCGAGGGCATAGATCTTCCCGGCGACTATTTGACGCACGTGGTGATTACGCGGCTCCCCTTTGCGGTGCCTGACGACCCCGTGGGTGCGACGTTAGCGGAGTGGATAGAGAGCCAGGGCGGCAATGCGTTTATGCGTATTAGTGTGCCAGATGCGTCTATCAAGCTGGTGCAGGCCTGCGGGCGCTTGATTCGCAAAGAGAGTGATCGAGGAACGATTACCTTGCTGGATAAGCGGGTGATCACCCGACGCTATGGGCAAGCACTGCTGGACGCACTGCCGCCATTCCGGCGTGAAATTAGTCGCTAGCGGGTTATCCGATGTGCTGGGAAACAACAAAAAACCCCGCCTTAGCGGGGTTGGCGACCTACTTGGCGATGCGCTTGGCTAGCGTCTCGGCTAGTTTGGTGTTCATGCGCTTGAAGGTTTCCACCGTGGTGTCCCAGTCAATGCAGGCATCGGTGATCGAGACGCCGTACTGCAACTGGCTAAGGTCTTGCGGCAGCTTTTGGTTGCCCCAGCCAATATTGGATTCAACCATGAGGCCGATTATGGAGGTGTTACCTTCCAAGATTTGGTTGGTGACGTTTTCCAGCACCAGTGGCTGTAACGCAGCATCTTTATTGGAGTTGGCGTGGGAGCAGTCAATCATGATATTGGGCGATAGCTTGGCTTTCTCGAGTTCCCGCTCTGACAGGGCTACGCTGACGCTGTCATAATTGGGCTTGCCGTTGCCGCCGCGCAGAACCACATGGCCATAGGCATTGCCGCGGGTACGAATAATCGCTACCTGGCCTGCTTGGTTAATGCCCAGAAAGTTGTGCGGGCTGGCCACGGACTGAAGCGCGTTAATCGCCACGTCTAAGCTGCCGTCGGTACCGTTTTTAAAGCCGACGGGGCAGGAGAGGCCAGAGGCCATTTCACGATGCGTTTGTGATTCGGTAGTGCGCGCGCCAATCGCTGACCAGCTAATGCAGTCCTGTAGATACTGGGGCGAAATAGGGTCTAGGGCTTCGGTAGCTAATGGTAGGCCCAGTTCAACCAAGTCGACCAGTAGTTTGCGAGCGATGTGTAAGCCTTCATCAATCTCGAACGAGTCGTTAAGGTGAGGGTCATTAATCAAGCCTTTCCAGCCGACGGTGGTGCGCGGTTTTTCAAAATAGACGCGCATCACGATATACAGGCTGTCGCTGACTTGATCGGCCAGTGTGCGGAGGCGGCGAGCATAATCGAGCGCTGCTTCCACATCGTGAATCGAGCAAGGGCCTACGACTACCAGCAGTCGCGGATCGTTGCCATCCAGGATATTCTGAATGGTTTGGCGACCCTCGATAACCGTGCGCTCTGCTGCCTCGGTCAACGGTACTGCGTTTTTGAGCGCTTCTGGCGTGGTAAGAACGTCTTGAGCGAGGACGTTAAGGTTATTAACCTGCTGTTCTGACATCTTGCTACCTGTGCTTGCGTAATGGCCGGAAAAGAGAAGGGCGATAAAAGTGGCGTCTACTATCGCTTGTCGAGTAGGTAAAAATCAATTGTTGTGGAACTATAGCCGCATCAAAAGTGTCAGCCGCAGGGTTTTGCGAAAGGCGGTAAGCAGTTGATGTGCTTTAAAGAACGCGCAACACTGGGCTCTGTCTTTAAAATCTGGGCCCTGTCGTTAAAACTGGGTTCTGTCGTTAAAAATTAGTACCGTTAAAATACAGCTATATAGTCGGGCGATATTTCGCTCTTTTATCCACTCTATTATTAATCAATGCCCAAGGGACGCTATGCTGCTTGCTGTGAACGCCCACTGGTTAGGGCTAATAGGAATGGGGCTCGGCGCATGCCGTACGAGCTGGAGGAGCGTGTGAATGGGCACTCGGGAAACAGACCAACAGCTTGTTGAACGTGCCCAAAAAGGTGATACGCGCGCTTTCGATTTGCTGGTAAAAAAGTACCAGCACAAAATTATCGGCCTGATCGGTCGTTACGTTCATGACCATTCTGAGGTTCAGGATGTGGCGCAGGAGGCATTTATCAAGGCCTATCGTGCCTTGGGTAAATTTCGTGCCGAAAGCGCGTTTTATACCTGGATGTACCGTATTGCTATCAATACCGCGAAAAATCACTTGGTTTCTCGTGGCCGACGCCCCCCAGGTAGCGATCTAGATATTGTCGATGCGGAAATTATCGATCAAAGCGGGCGATTGGCCGATTCAGAGTCACCAGAGGCGGCTATTGCGCGAGACCAGCTTGAGGCAGCGGTTTACCAGGCAATTGAAAACTTACCTGATGATTTACGTACTGCGATTACCTTGCGGGAGCTGGATGGGCTTGCTTACGAGGATATCGCTCAGGTCATGCAGTGCCCTGTGGGCACTGTTCGTTCACGAATTTTTCGCGCGCGCGAAGCGGTCGATGAGCATATTCGTCCGCTCGTCTCGACGGCTAGGAACAGTCGTGATGAGTAACGGTCGGTGATGAAGAGCAAAATAAGCAAGGTTTTACTTTTTTTGTGAACTGTCTGGCATGTTTAGCGTCATACGCATGACTATCTTGATGAGCACATTGGATATGTCGATGTGCAAAGCGCCATGAGCTTAGCGTTGTAAATGAGCTAAAAGTTTTCTGAGTGAGTTTACAACGGAGTCTTGGCCTTGGAAGTCGTCGGTGGGATGAAGCCTGTTAGTGATTTAGCAGTTTTCGTCACACCAGTACTTCTTTTAAACAGTGTGAGGGTGTGAAGTATGAGTCAAAACACACGGGAATCACTTTCGGTGTTAATGGATGGCGAAAGTGATGAGCTAGAGCTTCGCCGAGTGTTGAAGGCACTGCCTAATGATGACGATGCCGCAGATACATGGCGCCGATACCACCTCGCGCGAAGCATGATGCAACGTGAGCAGGGTGTTGATGTAAGCGTTGATCTTTCGGCGGGTATCATGGCTCGATTGCAAGAAGAGCCCGCTCCAATGATGGAAGGTTCTGAGCAAGTAGCTCGCCATCGCAGTGGAGGAATTTCCTTTGCTCGTGGCGCTGGCGTGGCTGCAGCTGTCTCTTTGATGGTCATCACTGGCGTGCAGTTTTTTGGTAATGAAGCCTCGGTTGGTCAAGGCACTAATACTGCTACGACGGCCTCGAATGCTAACCAGGGAAGTCAGGTGCAACCCGTCAGTTTGGCCTCCCAGCCAACGGTTGCTCGCGCTGATATGCCCATGTTTGAACCTACACCGTTCAGGATTAGTGGGCAGTCTGGCCAAAGTGGCTTAATGAACATAAGCGAAGCTGGTTTTTCTGCGCAGACTCCTCGAGGCGTGACTGCTTCACAAGGCACCACGATTGATGTTGATCAGATTGGCCTATTGCAATCCTATCTGGAGCAACATACGCAAAGCGCCGCTTACGGTAGTGGTGATAGCTGGATGCCGTTGATGCGCTCTTCCGCGGTAACTGAGCCCCTCGGTCAGCGCTAAACTGATGCCATGCTTTATGGTGACGCCTATCCGGTAAGTAGGGAGTGCGCGAGATGCAAGTGCGCAATTTAATGGTTGTTTTGCGGATAAGGCGTGCATGGGTACTGGCAGGGATAGTGTGTATGTTCCCAACGGGGGCGTATGCTGATAGTTCTAATAGCCCGTCAGAAGATCTTAGCAATGAGCACGCCGGTTATGAATGTGCGGCTAATTCACGACCAGCCCCTGATAGTGCAACGCAGTGGCTTGAGCACGGTTTATGGGCAAGTCACTGCTATGGTTTTCAGGCGAGGGCGGTGGCTATTGACGCTGTTGGCGTGCGTACCCTGGCACTTTCTCACCGCATTCAAAACGGCATTCGACAGCAGGTGGTTCAGTACTTAGATGGACCCTCTGTCAGTATCGAAAGACGTTCACCAGTAGGTCGGCTTGCCTGGACGGAAGATGACAGTAGTGGTGAGCTGCCTTCACCTGATCGGTGGGCGACGCACCTAGAAGAATTTTATTCAGTTACGCTTGAAGATCAGACGCGTGTTGCGGGTCGTGACGCTGTTAAGTTAGTGTTTGAACCGCGCGATCAATGGCGCTTCTCTCACGAATGGTGGCTAGATCAAGCGACCGGCTTGTTATTGAAGCATGTCCTTATTGATCAACAAGGGCAAATCATTGAAACCTTCCAAATTACCCAGCTTCAATCGCCTCAACAGTATACCGGGGTCGTTCGGTTAGACGGTCCGAAGGTGGCCCCGAGCACGCCTTGGCAGGCTAAATGGCTGCCCGCTGGGTTTGTTAATCAGCCAGTGACTTTTACCGGCAATGACCGACAGCAACGCGTTTATAGCGATGGTCTGGCGACAGTCAGTCTTTTTGTAGAACCTCTTTCCTCTGATACTACTCCCGCGCTGCAAGAGGGTGTCCAACAGCTGGGCGTTTCTGCGGTTGCTGTCAAGCATGCAATGACCGACGAAGAACATTGGCAGTTAGTGGCGATTGGTGAACTACCGGTCGCCACGCTCCAGCGCATCGTGCAGTCGGTCAGTTTCGATTTGCCACCCGCACAGACCCATCGCCGAAGCGGTGATGAAGCGGCGCAGTAGCAGCAGTGATCCATATGCGACGAGGAATATAAGATGCTTCCTGATTCCTGCTCTTCTTTATTCCGAACGGGTACCGTGGTGGGGCATGAAGCACATCGCCTTATTGTAGAAATGACCCCCCAAGAGAGCTGTGAGCAGTGTGCTCAAGGCAGAGGGTGCGGCTTAGGGTTATTAGCGAAACGTGGCCATCAACGCATTGCCGTGGCGCTTCCTGAGCCGTTTCAACAGGGTGATCAGTTTGCTCCCAAGGGCTATGCCTTAGGTGACCGGGTCACCATCAGCTTGCCAACTACCTCGGTCACGCTGCTGGCTTTTTTTATTTATGGGCTTCCTCTGTTGTTGGCGCTTCTGCTGTCAGGGGTTGTATCGCTTGCTAGTCCTCTGAATTGGCTGGCTCCGGTGGTTTTTTTTATTGCCTTGGTCGCTGGGGTTGCCAGTGTTAAATATCTATTGCACGGGCGAAGGGAACACTTTCGTCCGCGCTTGGTCAGTTAATGCGACCTTTTAATTCTCTAGCATGAATTCTCCAGCACTCTTCCAAGAATATTGCTGAGATTTGTGGTTCTGCCTTCGATTAATATCATCCTAAGTAGGAGCTCTTGCATGAAGCGCTTGATACTCCCCTCCACCCTCTGGGTATGCATGGTGGCATTGCTAACCGTTGGCCAAGCAGCTAGCGCCCAGGGCTTGCCTGATTTTACCGAGTTGGTGGAAGAGGCTGCCCCAGGGGTGGTCAATATCTCTACCAGTCGTACGGTTCAGCGTAGCAGCGCACCTGGTTTCGAAGGGTTTGGTGGACAGGAAATCCCTGAAATCTTCCGCCACTTCTTTGGTGATAGTTTGCCAACGCCGCCTAACGGTGGAGAGGGCCGCAGTGAGCAGCGGCAATCGTTAGGTTCGGGGTTCGTCATTAGTGAAGATGGCTATGTCATGACGAACGCGCACGTTGTTCAAGACGCTGATGAGATTCTTGTGCGTCTTAATGATCGGCGTGAATTGAGCGCAGAAGTGATTGGCAGTGATCCACAAACCGATGTGGCGCTGTTAAAGATAGAAGCAACGGACTTACCGACACTGAGCTTGGGTGATTCTGATGACTTGAAAGTCGGCGAATGGGTAGCGGCGATTGGCTCCCCCTTTGGCTTTGATCACTCAGTGACCGCAGGTATCGTTAGTGCCATTAATCGCACCTTACCCCGTGATGCGTATGTGCCATTTATTCAAACCGATGTGGCGATCAATCCGGGTAATTCTGGTGGGCCGCTGTTCAATCTTGAGGGCGAAGTCGTCGGCATCAACTCGCAGATATTTACCCGTAGCGGCGGCTTTATGGGGGTCTCGTTTGCCATTCCCATCAATGTCGCCATGGATGTAGCGGAGCAACTGCGTGAAGACGGTCGAGTTAATCGTGGCTGGCTGGGCGTGATGATCCAACCTGTCTCTCAAGACCTGGCAGAGTCCTTTGGAATGGACAATGCGATTGGCGCTTTGATTGCCGACCTGGACCCTGAGGGCCCGGCTGCACAGGGTGGGCTACAAGCGGGCGACGTTATTCTTGAAGTCAATGGCGAAGAAGTCGAACGCTCCAGCACGTTGCCACGCCTGATTGGTCGCGGTGCACCGGGCACAGAGGTAGAGCTCACCTTGATGCGTGATGGTGAAGAGATCACTGAGTCAGTCGAGTTGGGTAGCTGGCCGGATGCGGAGCAGCCGCAAGCGCAGGCCAACAGCAATGATCAAACCCGCCTGGGCGTGATGGTGGCTGAAATCGATGAGGCGATGCGTGAACAGCTCAATATCTCAGGCGGCGTCGAAGTTCGCCAAGTCGAGCCAGACAGCGTGGCAGCCAACGCCGGTATTCAGCCTGGTGATGTGCTGGTGAGCATCGATCATCGTGGCGTGTCTTCTTCAGAAGAGTTGGTCAGTATTGTGGAAGAGTTGCCCACTGATCGCGCTATTCCAATTCGCCTCTTCCGTGAGGGCCGTTCCTTATTCGTAGCCCTTCGCCTCGAGTAATCGCATAACAGGCTTCCAGCCCGGCAGGATGTTTATTGCCGGGCTGATCCTCTACGCTTGACCCACTGAATCGACGCACCATTGCGTCGGTTTTTTATTTCCCTTCTGTGTGTCTTTCTCTCTACTTACTTCCCTTCCAGATTAGTTTTTGTCGCGTTTGCTACTTTTTTTAACCACCTCTTTTTCCGCTAGGCTCGCGATCATGTCGTGCTCGAATCGCCCCAGAAGTACCATAATAATGAGCCCTAAAAGAGTGAACATAGCGGCCAAGGCACAAGGCCAAGCCAGTCGCCACCACCAGTCGGGCTAGCATATCCAATATGGGGATTTGGGTATCCATAACGTTCCTTGTCGTTTCATCTGATAACACCGCTAGATAAAAACTAGCAAAGGCTAGGAAAGGCTAGGAAAGAGACAAAGCTGATACGCTTTATGGGCAGGGGTATTTAAAAAGACTCGATAGCGATATTCATCGTGTGCGGCACTAACGGTTATTTTCGGCATTTTTTGATGAACATAGCACCGGAACCTCACTAACGGTACAATGTCACCAAATTTCGACTGCGCAACTCATCATCTAATTTTTAATTGTGCAATGTTGCGTACACACCCGGATTAAAACGGCAAATGACCCAAGAAAACGATAGCAAGATCAAGCACATACGAAATTTCTCTATCATCGCGCACATTGATCACGGCAAGTCGACGCTCTCTGATCGCCTCATCCAAACGTGTGATGGCTTGACCGCCCGTGAGCTTAAAGAGCAAGTGCTCGACTCCATGGACATCGAGCGTGAGCGCGGTATCACCATCAAGGCCCAGTCGGTCACCCTGGATTACACCGCCGCCGATGGGAAGGTCTATCAGCTCAATTTCATCGATACGCCTGGCCACGTCGACTTCTCCTATGAGGTTTCTCGCTCGCTCTATGCCTGCGAAGGCGCGCTGTTGGTGGTCGATGCGGCGCAAGGGGTTGAAGCACAATCGGTTGCCAACTGCTACACCGCCATCGAGCAAGGGCTTGAAGTATTGCCGGTGCTTAACAAGATTGATTTGCCTCAGGCGGATCCTGACCGTGTGGCGCAAGAAATTGAAGAGATCATCGGTCTAGATGCCACCGATGCCTGCCAAGTGTCCGCTAAAAGCGGCATCGGCATAGATGCACTGCTTGAGCGCTTAGTCCGTGACATTCCGCCCCCGAAAGGCGACCCGGACGCACCGCTACAAGCACTGATTATCGACTCTTGGTTTGATAACTACCTGGGTGTCGTGTCGCTGGTGCGTCTCTTTGATGGCACGCTGCGCAAAGGCGATAAAATCCGGATCAAATCGACGGGTCGCGATTGGGGCACCACGGAAGTGGGTATCTTTACCCCCTTACGTAAGCAAACCGACATTCTGCGGGCCGGTGAAGTCGGCTTTATCGTAGCGGGTATCAAAGAAATTCATGGTGCGCCGGTCGGCGACACCATAACGCATACCAAAACACCGGACGTGGCGCGGTTGCCCGGCTTTCAAAAAGTGAAGCCACAGGTGTATGCCGGTATGTTTCCGGTCAGTGCGGATGATTACGAAGATTTCCGTGATGCGCTTGAGAAGCTGGCGCTCAATGACGCCTCGCTGGAGTACGAGCCTGAAAATTCCGACGCCCTTGGCTTTGGCTTCCGGGTGGGGTTCCTCGGCACGCTGCACATGGAGATTATCCAAGAGCGTCTGGAGCGTGAGTATAATATCGATCTGCTCACTACCGCTCCCACGGTTGTCTATGAGTTAGCAATGAAAAATGGCGACGTTAACTACGTTTCCAACCCCTCAAAGCTTCCCGACATGGCTGACGTGGATGAAATGCGTGAGCCAGTGGTGCGTGCCAGCATTTTGGTGCCTCAGGAGTACGTAGGCAATGTCATCACCGAGTGTGAACAGCGCCGCGGCACCCAGCGTGACATGCAGTTCTTGGGCAATCAGATCCAACTGGCCTATGAATTACCCATGTCCGAAGTGGTCATGGACTTCTTTGATCGCCTGAAGTCTATCTCGAAGGGCTACGCATCGCTCGAATACAACTTTGAGCGCTTTGAAGAGGCCAAACTGGTGCGCCTCGATGTGCTGATTAATGGCGACAAAGTCGATGCATTAGCCGTCATCATCCACCGCGATCACGCTCATCAGCGTGGCCGTTTGCTGGTGGAAAAAATGAAAGAGTTGATTCCGCGTCAAATGTTTGACGTCGCCATTCAGGCGGCCATCGGTGGTCAGGTGGTGGCACGTTCAACGGTGAAGGCGCTGCGCAAAAATGTCACCGCCAAGTGTTACGGCGGCGATGTCAGCCGTAAGAAGAAGCTGCTCGAAAAACAGAAAGCGGGTAAGAAACGCATGAAACAAGTGGGGCGTGTGGAAATTCCCCAGGATGCCTTCCTTGCTGTGCTCAAGGTAAACGACTAGGAAAGAACACCACCCATGGATTTTTCATTACTTTTGGTACTCGCCGTTGCGCTTTCGGGCGTTATTTATCTGTTGGACGTGTTGGTATTAAAGCCCAAACGCCGCCAGCGTTTTGCCACAGCAGAGGCCAATACCCAGGAAGGTCTTGACCCAGTTACTAGCGAAAAGCTGCTTAAAGAGCCTTGGCCCGTTGACTACGCGCGGTCGTTTTTTCCTGTGCTGCTGGTCGTGTTGGTGGTGCGTAGCTTTATTATCGAGCCCTTTCAGATTCCGTCAGGCTCAATGCGTCCTACGCTGGAAGTGGGTGATTTTATCCTGGTCAATAAGTTTGCCTATGGTCTCCGCCTGCCGGTAGTGAATACCCGCTTTATCGAAGTGGATGACCCAGAGCGCGGGGACGTGATGGTGTTTCGTTTCCCTGATGAACCGTCGGTCAATTTCATCAAGCGCGTAGTCGGACTGCCCGGCGACCGTATTCGCTATGAAGGTAAGCAGCTCTATGTCAACGGTGAAGCGGTGACAAAAGAGTTGATAGAAGAAGGGACTGAGAGTTCTCCTGAGCAGCTATTATTAGCGGAACGCCTTGGCGAAGCGGATCACTTCATTTACAACAATCCGCGTGACCCTGGCCCACAAATGCGTGAAGTAGAAGTGCCTGAAGGACATTACTTCATGATGGGTGATAACCGTGATCACTCGAATGACAGCCGCTACTGGGGGTTCGTACCAGAAGAGAACATCGTGGGCCGCGCGTTTGCCGTGTGGATGCATTGGGATGGTGGTTTGCCGAGTTTCACTAGCGTGCGGCACATTGAGTGAAGGATCTGCTTACGTTGAGCTTAGTCAGTTATGTCACTTTAGTTAACGTCAATGACGTAGGAGAGCTGTGAGTAATTCCTTAAACGCTTTTTGCCGACGAATCGGCCATACCTTTGGCGATGAGATGCTGTTGGAGCTGGCCTTGACCCATCGCAGCTACGGGGGTCGTAACAACGAGCGCCTGGAGTTTTTAGGTGATTCCATCGTCAATTTCGTGATCGCTGAGGCGCTGTTTCAGCGCTTCCCCCAAGCCCGTGAAGGCCAGCTGTCACGTCTGAGGGCGCGGTTGGTAAAAGGGCAAACGCTGGCAGAACTCGCCCGTGAAATGGAGTTCGGTGAGTGCCTGCGGTTAGGCTCTGGTGAGATGAAAAGCGGCGGGCACCGCCGCGAGTCTATTCTGGCTGATGCCGTCGAAGCCATTATCGGTGCGATCTATCTAGATGCCGGGATGGATGTCGTCCGCGATCGTGTATTGGATTGGTACGCCGAACGGCTTGGGAATATCTCCTTACAAGATACCCAAAAAGACCCTAAAACGCGCCTGCAGGAGTTTCTGCAGTCGCGGCAAGCGGCTTTGCCGCGGTATGAAGTTGTCTGCGTAAAGGGTGAGGCGCATGCCCAGACCTTTACCGTGGAGTGCTACATTGATTTGTTAGCTGAGCATACCACTGGTAAAGGCCCTAGCCGCCGTCATGCTGAACAGCAAGCGGCAGAAGAAGCGCTGTCGTACCTCGAAAAAAGTCCTGGAGACAAATCATGAGCCAAACCTGCGGATTCGTTGCCATCGTCGGCCGACCCAACGTGGGCAAATCGACCCTCATGAACCGTATTCTGGGGCAGAAAATATCGATTACCTCACGGCGCCCGCAAACCACACGCCACCAAGTGATGGGTATTAAAACGGAGAATGAGACCCAGTTCATCTACGTCGATACGCCGGGCATGCACATCATGTCCAAGGATCGTAATAAAGCGATCAATCGCTTTATGAACCAGGCCGCTACCCAGGCATTGCGTGATGTAGATTGTGTAGTGTTCATTATCGATCGCACGCGCTGGACAGAAGAAGATCAAGCGGTACTGAAGCGCCTGGAGCATGTCAAAGCGCCGGTCATTCTAGCGGTCAATAAAGTCGATCGCTTAGGCGAAAAAGGCGATCTATTGCCATGGTTGGCTGAGTTAGGTGCGCGCCGTGATTTTGCCGCCATCGTGCCTATTTCTGCCAAGCACGGTACGCAGGTAGACACCCTGGAGGAGGAGGTGGCCAAGCATCTCCCCGAAAGCGTGCACTTCTTTCCTGAAGATCAGATCACCGATAAAAGTCTTCGCTTTATGGCGGCTGAACTGGTGCGTGAGAAGGTCATGCGCCAACTCGGCGACGAGCTGCCTTACCAGATGACTGTTGAGATTGAAGAGTTCCGCGAGACCGAACGTGTGACGCATATCAGTGCGCTAATTCTGGTTGAGCGTCAGGGCCAGAAAGTCATTTTGATTGGTGAAAATGGCGATCGCCTCAAAAGCATTGGTCGTGAAGCGCGCCTTGATATGGAGCGTGCGCTAGGCACTAAAGTAATGCTGAATTTATGGGTAAAAGTGAAACGTGGCTGGTCGGACGACGAGCGCGCCTTGAAAAGCTTGGGTTACGACCTCGATTGAGTGTAGCGATGGCGCCAGAGCCGGCGTTTCTCCTTCACCGCCGGCCTTACCGTGAAACCAGTGCGCTGGTGGACTTATTAACGCTTGATCACGGCAGAGTGCGTGCCGTCGCCCATGGTGGGCAAAGGCCCGGCTCAAAATCGCGACAACGCTTGCAGCCTTTTACGCCGCTGTTCGTGACGTGGCAGGGAAGTCGCGAATTAAAGCGACTGACGCTGATGGAATCACGGGGCCAAACGGCCCTGTTAGCGGGTGAAGGCTTGCTGTGTGGGCTTTACGCCAATGAAATCGCTACCCGGTTATTGCCGTTAGAGTTACCGGCAACAGACGTATTTGCATTTTATACGGCCTTGCTGGAAGCATTGCCAGCGCCCGCCGAACGGGCGCTGGCGCTTCGTCGCTACGAGTGGGCATTGCTGGAAGCGCTCGAGGCAACGCCGCAGTTTACGACGCCAGAGGGCAGCGTATTAGACCCTCAGCTACGCTACCGTTTTGATACCGCCAGCCGGGCATTTATACCCGCTGAGCGTGGGCTCGACGGCAGAACGTTACGTTACATCGAACAGGGTGACTGGCAGCATGAAGGCCTCGCCAATGCATTAAAGGCAGTCATGCGGGCGGCGTTAGCGCCTCATCTGGGCTCCACCGTTTTACGCTCGCGAGAGCTGATGCTCGACCTGGCCCGTCGCCGCCATCGCCCTTAATTTATTGTCTGTTATGACACGACTACTCCTTATTGCTGCGCTGGAGACTCTATGCACCCCCCTCGGATACTGTTGGGCGTCAACATCGATCATATTGCCACTCTTCGCCAAGCTCGAGGTACCCGCTACCCTGACCCCGTGCAGGCGGCGCTAGTCGCTGAAGAAGCGGGAGCCGATGGCATCACGGTGCATTTGCGTGAAGACCGGCGCCATATTCAGCCCCGCGATGTCCGCATTCTGGCCGACGTGCTCAATACGCGCATGAACCTGGAAATGGCTGTGACGGAAGAAATGCTGGTGCTGGCCGAAGAAGTGCGTCCAGCGCACGTTTGCCTGGTACCTGAAAAGCGCGAAGAGCTGACTACCGAAGGTGGGCTGGATGTAGTGGGTGGTTTTGATGCCATCGCCAGCGCCTGCCAGCGTCTTGCGGCGGCGGGTTGCGACGTGTCGCTATTCATTGATCCAGACCTATCACAAATAGAGGCGGCGCAACGCGCTGGCGCTCCGACTATCGAGCTGCACACCGGCGCCTATGCCGAAGCACGGCCAGGGAGCGATGTGGCGAATGCGGAATACCATCGCTTAACGGCGGCCGCCACGCACGCCGTTTCACTCGGGTTGGTCGTCAATGCTGGCCACGGCTTGCACTACCATAACGTTGAAGCCATTGCGGCGCTGCCGGGCGTCAACGAACTCAATATTGGTCACGCCATTATTGCCCGTGCGCTCTTCGTTGGCTTGAAAGAGGCGGTGCAGGAAATGAAGCGGCTGATCATCGCCGGTCAAGAGGCGGGTTTAATGGCGGCGCTCGATGCTCACGATCATGATCATGATGACCACTCGGATCATGTTCACAACGGTTGTTGCGGGCATTAAACAATGATCGTCGGGATTGGCTCTGATATTGCCCGCATTGAACGTTTTAAGCGAGCGGTCAAGCGACATGGCCCTCGTTTTGCGCAGCGTATTCTAGGCCCAGAAGAGCATGAGGTCTGGTTACAGAAGGCGCAACCGGCCGCCTTTCTGGCCAAGCGCTTTGCGGCAAAAGAAGCGTTTGTCAAAGCGTTGGGGCTAGGCCTTCGTGCGGGCATGCAGTGGGGGGAGATCCAGGTGCTAAATGATGGCCTTGGAAAGCCCTATTTAGTGGTGGAAGGCAAAGCGGAACGGCTTCTATTGGAAGCGGGGGTTACCACCAGTCATATCACCTTAAGCGATGAGGCGGAGTACGCGGTTGCCTTTGTGGTGCTTGAGCGGGCATAGCCGTCGCTACACAGCCTAAGCCTCTTGGCCCTAGTGACGTTTGATTGCTTTTAAATTAGCCCCGTGAAAGCTAAATTAGCCCCTTGAAAGCAGTGGGCGGTGCGCACGTAACCGCGCCATGGCTCGGTATAAATCTTCCAGTAAGCCCTCTACGTGATCTAAACCGCCCGTGCGTAGCCGGGTTTCCAGTGTTTCTACCAATAGGGCCAGTTCAGGCGCGCCGCAGTATCGGCTGGCGCCATTTAAGCCGTGTACCCAATCAAGCAGCGTCGGCAAGCTCTGTTGGGCAAACGCCGCGCGCATGTGCTGCTCACTCTCGTCTAAGCTGTCGATCAGGCGTTTCAGCTGTTCCCGAGCAAGATACTCTTTGCCGCCTGCCAACCGTGCCCCTATTTCAAGATCAACCACCGGTAGTTTGGCGGGGGCGGTGTGGTTCATCGCTTTAAGCGCTTTAGGGCTATGGTGGGTGGGTAAAGCAGCGGCACTGCTATCGGCTAGCTGATGAGTAATCCCCAGAAAACGATGAAGTAACTGGTGCAACTGTTGCTCATCGATGGGCTTTATCAAGACATCATCTAGCCCTTCGGCGAGCCATTTCTGGCGTTCACTACTCAGCACATGGGCGGTAACGGCTATGATCGGGCAGCGAGCCCAGGTACTGCTGAGCCGCCGCAGCGCCTGGGTGGTTTGTACGCCATCCATGCCGGGCATACGAATATCCATTAGCACCATATCCACATTGCCAGTGCGTGCAAACTCAAGGGCTTGATGGCCGCTCTCCAACGCAGTGATGTGCAGGTTTGGATCTTCAAGCATGTTTTTGAGCAGTTCACGGTTGGGGGCATTGTCATCCACAATAAGCAGCTTGACGGGTTGTGGTGATGCAGATGATGCCGCTAACGGCCCTGGCAGCTTAGCAGGCACATACGCTGGCATCAGTAGTTGCTTGAGCGACGCCACGAGCTGGGCGCGGGAAAAGGGCTTATAAAGCGTTTCGCCGCCCTGGGTTAAAAGCAAGGGGGGCAGATCAAAGCTGTTGCCGTTGGCCAAAATCAACACCGGGCAGGGCGTTTGGTCGATCACCGTTTGCCAATGCTTAAACTGTTCGGGCGTATAGTCACTATGCTCTAACCCCAAAATTAGCAGTTGGGCGTGATCCGGGTCATCAAACTTGATGGTTTGTGCTTCCCAGCGCTGCAGCAGATGTTCCAACACAAGGCGGGTAGGGGCGTGCATTTCATAGAGTCTAATGACGGGGTTGGGTAGGCTAATTTCCGCCGGTCGCTCGATCGCTTTATGAGCTAGCAACGGCAGTGTAAACGAGAAAGTCGTGCCTTTGCCCAGCTCGCTTTCCACTTCGATCTCACCTCCCATGCGCTCAATGAGCTGGCGGCAGATCGTCAGGCCCAGGCCACTACCGCCAAACTGGCGTGAATGGCTGGGCTCCGCCTGTGAAAAGGCGCTGAACAGGGCCTCCTGATGCGCGTTGCTGAGGCCAATGCCGGTATCGCTAACACTAAGATTCAGTACCACATGCTGGCCTTCTTGGTTATCCAGCATGACACGCACAATGACATCGCCCTCATGAGTGAACTTGAGCGCGTTGCCGATTAAATTGTTCAACACCTGATGGATCCGTAACGGATCACCACACAGGGGGGTAGGGACATCGTCGTACACCATCGCCACCAGGTGTAACTGCTTACGCTGGGCTTCAGGGGCATGAAGACCTACCACTTCATCGACCAGCGCGACGATATCAATATCCGCCTCTTCCAAGGTGAGGCGGTTTGCCTCCAGCTTGGAAAAGTCGAGCACGTCGTTCACCAACATGAGCAGGTTGTCGCAAGCGCGATGAACGTGCTGTAACCACTCCTGCTGGCGCGAATCCAGCGAGGAACGGCCCAGCAGCCGACAAAAACCGATAATGCCGTTGAGAGGCGTGCGGATCTCATGGCTCATGTTGGCTAAGAATTCAGATTTCACCGCGTTGGCCCGTAAGGCACTGCGATGCGCTAAATCAAGCTTGATATTCTGCTCCTCAATGGTTTCCATTGATTCTTGCAGTTCGCTGGTGGCCTGGACGATTTGCGTCTGCATATCCCGCTGGGCCTGCTGAAAGTGTTGAGCAAGCGCATTAATATGGTCAGTCAGTTGGTGAAGTTCGGCGGCATTGGAGGGTGCCAGATGGAGCCGGTAATCACCGCGGGAAAGGCGATAAAGCGCTTGGTTGGCTTCTTCTATGGGGCGTGTGGCATAGCGGCTGATGGCAAACGCCACTAAAAACATCAGTAGGCCCAGCAGCATGCCGCCTAAACTGAGGCTGGCGATCAGCCGGTAGTGGCCCAATGTTAGCGCTCGCGTATCCATTTCGATGTCCAACCAGCCTGCGCTATCGCCTCCTGCCGCGAGTGTGCTTGTCGTGGGCAGGGTAAGCGCTAACGGTAAGCGCAATCGCCAAACACCATCTTCCTTGATCAATTGCCTGCCGGCCGGTGCCTCGAGGGGGGCAGGCTCAGCGTTACCCAGTAATAAGCGCCGACGGCCTTGTGCGTCAAAGAGCGCCACAGTCTGCAAGCCACTGATCGTGAGTAGTTGGCGGGCCACCGACTCCACGCGCTGAGAGTCACCTTGTGCAATGGCGTCAGCCAAGCTGGGCGCCAGCAGCTCGCCAGCATTTACCAAGCGCTCTTGCTGTGCCTCATGCGCTTCTGTATCACTCTGAATAACGAGCAATACCGCCATTATGGCGTACACCAGTAACGGGAAACCGAGTAAGGCAAATAGCAGCCGGGTGTTTAAAGACATGAAAAGAAGCTCGCTGATTCATTGAGGTTGCCTGTCCAGCCTAAGGCAGCACCGATATAATGCAGCATAACGGTTACGATAAGGAATATTCATGAATGATCTTAAAGACTATCCCAAGAGCTATCCCACGTTGGAAGAGGTGGTTGGTAACACGCCCCTGGTACGCCTGAAGCGCATTACCTCTGGGCGCAACAATACGTTGCTGGCCAAACTCGAAGGTAATAATCCTGCCGGATCGGTCAAGGATCGTCCCGCCCTATCAATGATTAGCGAGGCGGAAGCCCGTGGCGACATTACGTCCGGCGATACGCTGATTGAAGCGACGTCAGGCAATACCGGCATTGCGCTAGCCATGGCGGCGGCGATTAAAGGCTACAAAATGGTATTGGTGATGCCGGAAAACGCCTCGGAAGAGCGTAAGCAGGCAATGGCCGCCTATGGGGCGAAACTGATTTCTGCCAGCAAAGCCGGCGGCATGGAAGAGGCGCGGGATATCGCCGATGCCATGATCGCCCGGGGCGAGGGGAAGCCGCTGAACCAGTTCGCCAACCCGGATAACCCGCTCGCCCACTATCGCACCACCGGCCCTGAAGTGTGGCAACAAACCAGTGGCGAGGTGACTCACTTTGTAAGCTCGATGGGCACCACCGGTACCATCATGGGCGTATCGCGCTACTTGAAAGAGCAAAACCCGGCCATTCAAATTGTGGGTTTGCAGCCCGCCGATGGCGCCAGTATTCCCGGCATCAGGCGCTGGCCACAAGAGTACCTGCCGGCGATTTTTGAAGCGCCTCGGGTCGATGTCACTCTGGATATCGGCCAGCAGGAAGCCGAAGAGCACATGCGTCGTTTGGCCCGCGAAGAGGGCATCCTGGCCGGTGTTTCCTCGGGCGGAAGCTTAGCGGGTGCGTTGCGGATTGCCGAGCAAACGGAAAATGCGGTGATTGTGTTTATCGTCTGTGACCGGGGGGATCGCTACCTCTCCACTGGCCTTTTTGCGCCGGGAGTTTAACCATGGCCATGTTGGGAAAGCGGCGTCCACCCAGGCCCGCCTCGGGTCACTCGGGGTTGGCAGGCACGCCAGGCGGAAAAAACCGTGATACACCAGCGGATGAGACAGCGCCGTTGGTCATCGAGCGTTTGGCTCATGATGGCCGTGGGGTTGCCCATGCGGCCAGCGGTAAAACCGTGTTTGTGGATCAGGCGTTGCCGGGTGAAAAAGTTGAGGTAGCGGTTCATTTAACGCGCAAACGTTTTGATGAAGCGCATATTAAATCACTGCTCTCCACCTCCGAGCAGCGTGTTACGCCGCCTTGCCCGCATTTCGGCCACTGCGGTGGTTGCGATTTGCAGCATCTGAATGTCGATGCCCAGCGTGCCCACAAACGCGACGTGGTACGCGATCTGTTTGCCCGCCAAGGCATATCGCTCGGCGAGATCGGTTCGATTCAAGGCGATGATCAAGGCTATCGCCGCCGCGCACGCCTGGGCGTCAAAGTAGACAGCCAAGGCAAGACGCGCCTTGGTTTTCGGGCCGCGCATAGTCATCGGTTGGTGGATATCGAGCGCTGCCCGGTTCTGGTCGATGCGTTACAGCAGCTGCTAATCCCGCTGCGTGAACTTCTAAACCGCCTAGAAGCGCCGCGTCACGTCGGCCATATTGAATTACTGACCACCGCCAACACCCAGGTCGTACTGGTACGCCAGTTAAAAGAACACCCCCAGGACGCGGAGCAGTGGGAAGCGTTTGCCCAGCACTACCAAGTCGCACTAGGCACTTGGTTGGGGCGTGAAACGCCCACGCTGCACTGGTATGACGCACCCCCCGCGCTAGAAGAGACGCTGACGTTGGGCGATCAGCCGCCGCTGACACTGAGTTTTGCTCCCGGCGATTTTTTACAGGTCAATGCCCAGGTTAATCAGCAAATGGTGGCCACGGTGATGCAATGGCTGGCGCCTAAACCGGGGCAAAAGCTACTCGACCTTTTTGCCGGTATCGGTAACTTTAGCCTTCCCATTGCCGCCGCGGGTGCCGAAGTGCACGCGGTGGAAGGCAACCCCGCCATGGTGGCGCGGATTGCTATCAATGCGAAGCACAATGGGTTGATGGTTAGCGGCCAGCAGGCCGACTTGAGCGACCCTGGCAGCGTCAAGCAGCTGCTGGAGGAGCATGGTGATTCCGACGCGCTGGTGCTGGATCCCCCGCGCAGCGGTGGCGAAGCGATTTGTCAGGCGTTGGCACGTCGCCCGGTAGCCAAGGTGGTCTATATTTCCTGTGACCCCGCAACGCTTGCCCGGGATGCGGCACATCTTGTGCATGCAGGATACCGAATTAAGCAAGTAGCAGTGGCGGATATGTTCCTTCACACTGCGCATATGGAAACGTTAATGCTGTTTGAAGCGGATGATGCTTAAAGCCGCGGCTTGCGCCCATTGCTTCAAGCCACGGTGACGGCCGTGTGGAGACCGTCTCCCAGAAAGGATGATTGATTGTCATGGTGAAAGTGCGTGAAGACCAGCCGCTAGACGCTAGTGGAAAGGTGGACATACAACAATGGTTAACGCGCCTGCAAGAGGATGTGCGTCTACGTGAACCCGAACGCTTAGTCGACGCCTGCAAGCTTGCTGAGACGTTAGAGCTGGAAGCCCCACGGACGCATCGCGTTTGGCTGTCTCCCGGCTCTAGCTTCCGCATGGGGTTGGAAATGGCCGATATTCTGGGTGAATTGAAGCTAGACCAAGCCACCCTAGAGGCCGCGGTTCTCTATCGTGCAGTGCGCGAAGGCTTGCTGAGCCTTGACGCCGTGACAAAACGTTTTGGTGCCGAAGTCGCCAGCCTGATCGACGGCGTACTGCAAATGGCCGCCATCAGCTATCCACTGGCGCCTGACCATGGCATGGGCCAGCATAATCAGCAGGAAAACCTGCGCAAGATGCTGGTCAATATGGTCGGTGATGTGCGTGTCGCCTTGATTAAAATTGCCGAACGAACGTGCGCGCTGCGCCAGGTAAAAGACGCCCCACGGGAAAAATGTTTACAGGTTGCCCGGGAAGTCGCGGATATTTACGCCCCGTTGGCCCACCGGCTGGGGATCGGCCAGCTCAAATGGGAGCTTGAAGACCTATCGTTTCGTTACTTGCATGAAGATGAGTACAAAGCGATTGCCAAGCTGCTGGCGGAAAAACGCCTCGATCGTGATCGCTATATCCACGATGTGGTGGAAACCATCAAAGCCTTGATGGAAGCCCAGCACATCCACCGCTACGACGTGGATGGCCGGGCCAAGCACATCTACTCGATCTGGCGCAAAATGAAGCGTAAACGGATCGATTTTTCGCAAGTGAATGACGTGCGCGCCGTGCGAATTTTGGTGCCCGAAGTCGCCGACTGCTACACCGTCCTGGGGATTATTCACTCACGCTGGCACCACGTGCCGAACGAGTTTGACGACTATATCGCCAATCCTAAAAAGAATGGCTATCAGTCCCTGCATACCGCCGTGATGGGGCCAGAAAACAAGGTACTCGAAATTCAGATTCGCACCTTTGCCATGCACGATGAGGCAGAGCTTGGCGTCTGTGCCCACTGGCGCTATAAAGGCCACGATACCAACGCCAAAAGCCGCAGCTACGAAGAGAAAATCGCTTGGCTGCGTCAGGTATTGGAGTGGCAGGACGAAGTGGGCGGCTTTGGCGATCTGCGCGAAGGGCTCTCCAGCGATGTCGCGCCTGATCGCATCTATGTGTTCACCCCCGATGGTCACGTCATCGACTTACCGCGCATTGCCACGCCGATCGATTTTGCCTACCGGGTGCATACCGAAATTGGTCACCGCTGCCGTGGCGCCAAAATTAACGGCCGTATCGTACCGCTCACCTATAAGCTCAAAACCGGTCAGCAGATCGAGATTTTGACCGCCACCAAGGGCGGGCCTAGCCGTGACTGGTTAAACCCCAGCTTAGGCTATGTGCGTACTTCCCGAGCGCGGGCCAAAATTCAGGCGTGGTTCAAGCACCAGGCACGCGATCAAAACCTGAACGAAGGGCGTGCGTTGTTCGATCGCGAGATGCGCCGCCTGGATGTCGAAGGGCTCGACCTACCCAAGCTGGCCAAAGCGGTCAACTATCTCAACGCTGACGATATGTACGCCGCCATTGGCGCGGGCGATCTGCGCATCGGACAGGTGCTGCACCAGGCGCAGCAATTATTCGGTGAGACCGATGATCAAGAGCAACTGGATCGCCTGCTGGCCAAGCCCAAGCGACAGTCCAGTAAAGCCACCAAGAGCGACATCACGGTGCTGGGGGTGGGTAACCTGAAAACCAGCATGGCGAACTGCTGTCGTCCGGTGCCCGGCGAGCCGATCATTGGATTTATTACCCAGGGCCGCGGCGTCACCGTGCATCGACAGGATTGCAGCAATATTTTGCAGCTGCGCCTCGACGAACCCCAGCGCATTATCGAAGTGGAGTGGGGCGAGCGCGCCCAAACGCGCTATCCAGTGACCATCGAGATTCAAGCCTGGGATCGCTCCGGGTTGCTGCGTGATGTCACCGGGCTGTTGGGTAATGAAAAAGTTAACGTACTTGCTGTGAACACCCTGACCGACACCGATGAAGGCATCGCCCGCCTGCGCATTACCTTGGAAGTCGACGGGCTGGAGTCGCTGGGCCGGCTATTTTCGCGCATTCAGCAGTTGCCTAACGTCACCGAAGTGCGCCGTCTACGCAATGCCGACCCGGATCAACAAATGCGTAAGGGAGGGGCATAATGCGCCATGATATGAATGACCTGCTAACGCTGATGCAGGTACTGCGTGACCGGGAGCAGGGCTGCCCGTGGGATTTGCAGCAGGATTGGGACAGCATCGTGCCGCACACTCTGGAAGAGGCCTACGAGGTCGCCGATGCCATTGAGCGACGCGCTTTTAACGAGCTGCCCGGTGAGTTGGGCGATTTACTCTTTCAAGTGGTCTATTACGCTCAGTTTGGGGCAGAAGAGCAGCGTTTCGACTTTGACGATATTGTCGATACGCTGACCGCCAAAATGCTGCGCCGTCATCCGCACGTCTTTCCGGAGGGCACCCTGGCTTCCCGCCGCCCGCCAGGCGTAAGCGCCGAAGAGGTGCAAACGCAGCAGGTCAACAGCCGCTGGGAGTCGCTAAAAGCGGACGAGAGGGCTGAACGGGCTGCTGCCGATACGCCCTCGGTTTTAGACGATGTGCCGCGCACACTGCCAGCGCTCAGCCGTGCTGCCAAGCTGTCGAAACGCGCTGCACGGGTAGGGTTTGACTGGCCAGACTCGAAGGGCGTGATAGCGAAAATCCGCGAAGAGTTGGCCGAAGTCGAAGAGGCGCTTGATGCCGGTGACCAACAGCACGCTCAAGAGGAAGTGGGTGATCTGCTGTTTGCGGTAACCAACCTTGCCCGCACCCTAAACGCCGACCCGGAACAGTGCCTGCGCACGACGAATGCCAAATTTGAACGCCGCTTTCGCTACGTCGAAGGTGAGCTTAGCGCTGCCCAGCGGCCCTTAACGGAGGCTTCGCTAGACGAGATGGAAGCCTACTGGCAGGCGGCTAAAGTACTAGAAGCGCAGTCACAAGAAAAACAACCTACCCATTCCTGATTAATCATTTCGCGACCCCTGCAAGGAGGCCATGCCAATGAGTCACGACCTACACGAATCTCTGCGCGACAACGTGCGTATTCTGGGCGACAGCCTTGGGCGAACCATTGCCGACGATTTGGGCCAGGCATTTGTCGATAAGATTGAAACCATTCGCGCCCACGCCAAGCGCGGGCGCCAGGGTGATTCTCTGCAGCAGCGCGAATTAATCGAGTACCTACGCCAGTTGCCCGAACGTGATCTGCTGCCGGTCACTCGGGCGTTTAACCAGTTCTTAAACCTCGCCAACATTGCCGAACAACACTACCGGGCACGCTTTCGTCGCGTCGAGGATTACAAGCCCGGCTCGCAGCCGGTGCTGGGTGAACTCCTCAAACGCGCCCAGCAGGCAGGCAACTCGCCACGTAAGTTGGTCGAAACCCTCGCCAATATGCGCGTTGAACTGGTGCTTACCGCCCACCCTACGGAAGTCATCCGCCGCACGCTGATTCAAAAATATGACGCCATCGACGAGTGTCTGACCGCCATCGAGAGCTCGGAAGATTACCCCGAGCGCGGTACGCGGGCCCAAGGGCGCCTGGAAGAGCTCATTAGCCAAGCATGGCACACCGACGAAATTCGCCATGAACGCCCAACGCCGGTCGATGAAGCCAAGTGGGGCTTTGCCGTCATTGAGAACTCACTCTGGCAAGCGGTGCCGGATTTCCATCGTGATTTGGATAACCTGTTGCTGGATACCGCCGGTGAGCGTCTGCCGCTGGATGCCGCGCCGATTCGCTACGCTTCCTGGATGGGCGGTGATCGCGACGGTAACCCCAACGTGACCGCGCGAGTCACTCGCGAAGTACTGCTGCTGGGCCGCTGGATGGCCGCCGATCTTTACCTGCGCGACCTTGAACAGCTGAAAACCGAGCTCTCCATGTGGAAGGCCAACAGCGCGCTTAAAGCCGAAGCGGGCGATGTGACCGAGCCTTACCGCGAAGTGCTGAAACGCCTTTTGGCTAGAATGGAATCGACCCGGGATTGGGCCAAGGCCGAGCTTGAAGGGCGCAATTTCGATGGCGGGCCGATTATCGAAACCCGTGACCAGCTCTATTCACCGCTGCTCGCCTGTTACCGCTCGCTGTGCGATGTAGGTCTCGATACCATCGCCAACGGCGCGCTGCTGGATACGTTACGCCGTGTTGCGGTTTTTGGCGTCACCCTCACCAAACTGGACCTTCGTCAAGAGGCCAGCCGCCACGCCCAGGTGATCGAAGAGCTGACCAGTGCTCTTGGCTTGGGTCACTACCGCGAGTGGGATGAAGCGCAGCGCCAAGAATTCCTGCTGGCGGAACTTGCCTCACGGCGGCCACTCATTCCGCGCCGCTGGGAGTGTTCGGCCGAATCACGGGAAGTGCTGGATACCTTCAAAGTGATCGCTCAGGAGCAGAGCGAAGCGCTGGGAACCTACATCATTTCCATGGCCGCAGAGCCATCGGATGTGCTTACCGTGGCGCTACTGATGAAAGAGGTGGGTGGACAAGTCACGCTGCCGATTGCGCCGCTGTTCGAAACCCTCGACGACCTGGATCATGCCGGTGATGTCATCGATCAACTGCTGGCGATACCGGGCTACCGCTCGCTGATCGGTGATCGCCAAGAGGTGATGATCGGCTACTCCGACTCGGCCAAAGACGCAGGCCAATTAGCCGCCGCTTGGGCGCAGTACCGGGCTCAGGAGTCGCTGGTCAATGTGTGTCATCGTCACGGCGTTGATTTGACCCTGTTCCATGGCCGCGGTGGCACCGTTGGTCGCGGTGGCGGCCCGGCGCACGCGGCGATTCTCTCGCAGCCGCCAGGCTCCGTGAACGGCAGCCTGCGGGTGACCGAGCAGGGCGAGATGATCCGTTTCAAGTTTGGTCAGCCCGACATCGCCCTGCGCTCCATGGAGATCTACGCCTGTGCGGTGCTGGAAGCGACCTTGTTGCCACCGCGTGCGCCGGAACCACACTGGCGTGAAGAGATGGATCGGCTCGCCAAAGTGGCCCACAGCGCCTATGTCGGCGTGGTACGGGAAGACCCGGATTTTGTTCCTTACTTCCGCGCAGTCACGCCAGAGGGTGCATTGGGAAGATTGCCGCTAGGCTCACGTCCCACCAAGCGGCGGCAGGATGGCGGCGTCGAGACCCTGCGTGCTATCCCATGGATCTTTGCCTGGACGCAAATTCGTTTGATGCTGCCTGCCTGGTTAGGTAGCGGCGAGGCTTTCTCAACTCGATTAGAGCAGCCCGGTGGGCGAGAAGTACTCCAGGAAATGCGCAACGACTGGCCCTTCTTTGGTACTTACCTGGACATGCTGGAAATGCTGCTGGCCAAAGCCGATGTGGCGATAGCCGCCTACTACGAGCATCGCCTTGTCGATGAGCCTTCGCTAAAGGCGTTGGGTAAAAAGCTGCGTGAGCGTTATGCCAGGCTTGAAGAGGCTGTGCTGGACATCCTTCAGCAGGAGAAGCTGCTGGAGAACACGCCGTTGATTCGCCAAGCGATCGACGTACGTAACCCGTATATTGATCCTTTGCATGGCCTTCAGGCGGAACTCCTGCAACGTAATCGCGATGCCGATGGGGCGATTAGCGCTGATCTTTCCCGCGCACTCATGGTCACCATGGCAGGGATCGCCGCTGGCTTACGCAACACGGGCTAAATGGTTAAATTCATCGCGTGCAAGCGCAACTTCCACTGAACAGGGTGGCGACAATGTCCTCAGAGGCTCAAGCGGTACTCGACTTTTGGTTTGAAGCGTTGACGCCCGCTCAGTGGTTTAAAAAAGATCTCGCGATGGATCGCACGATCTCGGAGCGGTTTGGTGAGCTGCATGCCAGGGCGGCGCAGTGCGAGTGTTTCGCATGGCGGCAAACGGCCCAGGGTCGGCTGGCAGAGATCATTGTGCTGGATCAGTTCTCGCGCAATATCTACCGCGATGATCCTCGGGCCTTTGCCACCGATGCCTTGGCCTTGGCGCTGGCCCAGGAGGCGGTAGCAGCCCAGGCGGATGCGGCGCTAACCAGCGCGCAGCGGGTGTTTCTATACATGCCTTATATGCATAGCGAGTCTGCTGCCATTCATACGCTGGCGATGAAGCTGTTCGACCAGCCGGGGTTAGAGAATAATCTCGATTTTGAAGTGCGTCACAAGGCGATTATCGATCGCTTCGGTCGTTACCCGCACCGCAATGCGTTGCTGGGGCGGGCCTCTACCGATGAGGAGCTGGCGTTTCTAAAACAGCCCGGCTCCTCTTTTTAACTGTTTATTCACTTCTTTTAGCCACATGGCGTTATATGTCGTTACGAAAATCTACCCGCATCAATAAATACATTAGTGAAAGTGGCATGTGCTCTCGCCGTGAAGCCGATCGCTTCGTGGAGCAGGGCAACGTGTGGATTAACGGCCGCCGTGCCACCACCGGTGATCAAGTCGTCGCGGGGGATTTAGTCAAAGTTAATGGGCAGGAGATCGAGCCTCAGGAAGAGGAGGATCTCGTCCTGATTGCGCTGAATAAACCGGTGGGGATTGTGAGTACTACCGAATCCAGCGAAAAGGACAACATCGTTGAATTCGTTAAGCACGGTACGCGTATCTTTCCCATTGGGCGGCTCGACAAAGACTCCCAAGGGCTGATTTTTTTAACCAATAACGGCGACCTGGTTAATAAGATTCTGCGTGCCAATAACAACCACGAAAAAGAGTACCAGGTGACGGTGAACAAACCGATCACCGACGAGTTTATTGATGGCATGCAGAGCGGTGTGCCGATTCTTGGCAAGGTCACCAAACGCTGCAAGGTGGAAAAAGAGTCCACCTTTGTGTTCACGATTACCTTGGTGCAAGGGCTCAATCGCCAAATTCGGCGTATGTGCGAATACTTTGGCTACGAAGTTACCCAGTTAATTCGTACGCGCATCATGAATGTGCCGCTCAAGGGCTTGGCACTGGGTGACTGGCGTGATCTCACTCCTAAAGAGATCGATACCATCGTGGCCCTGACGGAGCAATCAGAGGCCGTGCCGGAGAAGAAGAGCAAGCCCGCCAGGCCTAATTACAACGGGCGCTCTAACCCTGGTAAAGCCAGCTCCTCAGCCCAAAAGGGCCGTCAGAAGCCTGCCAAAGTGTGCGCTAATGCCAGTGGGGCGGCAGCTAAAGGTAAAAAAGCCGCTAGTGGAAAAGCGGCCAAGGGAAGCGTTACCCCAGGCCCGAAAGGCAGCGCGCCTGGCAAGCCTAAAGGCAAGCCAAACGCTAAAGGCAAACCTAGCGTTAAAGGTAAGCCAGGAGCTAAAGCTAAGAGCGCAATGGGTAAAGCAGGGCCGAAACCCACGGGCAAGGGGCGCGTAGGAAGGGGTAAGCCTGCCCCCAGTGGCAAGCCCGCGTCGCGGCGGAAATAGCGATTGACCTAGCATTTTTCTTTAGACTTATTAGCGCTTTATCCTCTCTGTGAGTATTTCCTATTGATCCTACTAGTGGCTTTGTACGCGGTAGCCAGTGTTCTCGCTTATATTACTTATGTCATTGATAAAAAGGCGGCAATCAATCAACGTCGTCGAGTAAGCGAGAAAACGTTACACCTGCTTGGATTACTCGGGGGCTGGCCCGGCGCGCTGCTGGCCCAGCAGCGGCTTCGGCATAAAACTCGAAAAACTGCTTTTCAGGCTGTTTTCTGGCTGACGGTCGCTGTGAATGTGGCGTGCTTCTTTAGCTTAACTCTCTACCCTTACGAGGGATGAAATAATGACAGCCTATTTCGTTCAGGCATTTATATACCTGCTGGCCGCGGTGATTGCAGTCCCATTAGCCAAACGTTTTGGCCTGGGTTCGGTGCTGGGTTACTTGGTGGCAGGCGTAGTGATTGGCCCGATTTTGGGTTTGGTGGGGCAAGAGACCACTACCATTCAACACTTTGCCGAGTTTGGCGTGGTGATGATGCTGTTTTTGGTGGGCATGGAGCTCGACCCGAAGGGGCTCTGGGCGATGCGTGTCCGTCTGCTGGGGCTGGGCGGGCTGCAAGTGGTCTTAACCACTGCCGCTGGTACCGCCATTGCCTTATGGCTTGGGTTAGTCATGCAGACTGCGCTGGCGGTGGGGCTGATTTTTGCGCTCTCTTCCACGGCCATTGTGCTGCAAACGCTCAATGAAAAGGGGCTTGCCAAAACCGAAGGTGGCCGCAGCGCTTTCTCGGTACTGCTGTTTCAGGATATTGCCGTGATTCCGATGTTGGCACTTATTCCGTTATTGGCACTGCCCGAGTTAATGGGCGAAGTCAGCGATGATAGCCATGCCAGCCTAAGCCTGGTGGCCCACCTGCCGGGCTGGGCACACGCCTTGGTCGTTATCGCCGCCATCGCCGTCGTCATCGCGGCGGGCTATTACTTAGTGCCGCTGTTGTTTCGCTACGTGATTGGGTCGGGCCTACGTGAAGTATTCACTGCGACTGCGCTAATGCTGGTCATTGGCATCGCCGCGCTAATGAGCTTGGTTAATTTATCGCCTGCGCTGGGCGCGTTCCTGGCCGGTGTCGTACTGGCTAACAGCGAATTCAAACATGAGCTGGAAGCCAATATCGAACCCTTCAAAGGGCTGCTGTTGGGATTGTTCTTTATTACCGTCGGGGCCGGTATCAACTTCTCGGTGCTGGCAGCGGAGTGGGGGACGGTGCTGTCGTTAGGGGTCGCCGTCATCGTGGTGAAAGGCTTGATCCTGCTCGGTTTGGCCCTGCTGTTTAAAGTGCATGGCAGCAACGGCTGGCTATTTACCCTGGGCCTTGCCCAGGCGGGCGAGTTCGGCTTTGTGCTGCTGACCTATAGTGTCCAAAATAGCGTCATACCCACCGAGATTTCCGAAGTGCTCTCGCTGGTCGTAGCGCTTTCCATGTTCTTAACGCCGCTGCTCTTCATTGCCTACGACCGGCTAGTGTTACCGCGTTACCGCAGTGCTAAAAATGACGACCGTGAGGCGGATACCATAGAGGAACAGGCGCCGGTCATCGTCGCCGGTGTCGGCCGGTTTGGGCAAATTATATGTCGCCTGCTGCGTGCTAATAATATTCCCATCGTCGCCTTGGATCACGAGATCGAGCAGATCGAAAACCTGCGCAAAATAAACATCAAAAGCTATTTTGGCGACGCCAGCCGTTCCGATTTGCTCGAAACCGCTGGGATTGAACATGCCCGGTTAATCGTGATTGCCTTGGACGACCGTGACCGCGCTGTACAGATGGTCAAGCACATTAAGCACTACTACCCGCATGTATGGGTGTTGGCGCGTGCTTTTGACCGTGGCCATGGCTATCAGCTGCGTGAAGCGGGCGCCGATGACACGGTCAGCGAAACCTATCATTCAGCGCTCGAGTTGGGTGGCCACGCGCTGACTGCCATGGGCGTTCACCCCATGCGTGCCAAGCAGATGACCTGGTCGTTTGTGCAGAATGAAGATGCCCACGCAGACGAGTTGTTCGAAGCCTGGAAAGAGATAGAGGGCGGTATTAGCTTTAGTCCGCGCTATGGCGAACTGTTTATGAAACTGGAAGAGTCGCTGAACAGCGCTATGAAACAGGATTGGCACGAACCCCAGCGGGAAGATGTGCCTATTTGGACACCCCCGGATACGCAGCGTGATAACACTTAAAAGGGGAGATGAAGCGAAGCACTTAGCATATTGAGGTGGCTTAGGGTGGGGGTGTTGACACGCTCGTACTCTAAGCGGCTGACCAGCCGATTGACCGTCACCGTGGCGCCGAAACCCTGCAGGAGGGCGGTGCCACTTTCGTCGGCACCCTCTACATCGCTTTCGCCCCGCCATTCGGTAATGCCAGATTTCGCATAAACACTAAAAGCGCCCATGCGAACACCGGCCACAATGGCGCCGCCAAGACTTAACGTATCCCTAATCAGTGGGTTAATACTGGAAGCGCTGGAAATTTCCTCGCTTTCCCGATAGGCGATTTCTGCGCCAATGTCTAACTGAGGCAGCCGCCAGGGGCTGTATCCCGCGGTTAGCCGGAACCCGCTGGTGTAGGTGTCCAAGCTGCTAAGATCGCTGCCTTCCAGAATGACGCCATTGTCGAGCTGCATGAGCTCGCTGTCGGGGGCGGTGTACGCCATGACCGGCGGATTTTCGTCGGCATAGGCGCTAAACCAGGGGACTGAGCAGCAGAGCAGGGTGCTTGCCAAGCGTTTGATTGGCATTTCTCGTACACCTATTGTTTTATACCCACCGACTGCCGTTTTAAACCCACAGATTGTCGTGTAGATACGGGTAGAGAGAAAAAGCTATTCCTATCCAGGTTAGCAACTGGCCTGGATTTCCACCACTTTAATTGCGCCCTTGGCGAGGTTATCGACTAAATTTTTACCCATGTTGATGAAACGCTCGCCAAATACCCATTGGGGCGAGAGAACGGCTTGGCGAGGTGTCTGCTCTTTTTCACGCTGGCGCTGGCGCCATGTCAGCGCGAGTTCGCTCCAATCCTCCCTGTGCTCCACTACAAAGCCACTTGTGTTGAGCAAATCGCTTAACGTCTCAAGGGTGAGCAGATGCGAATGTTCAGCACTTGCTGCCCAAGGCACTGGGTAGCTGAGATGTGCCACGTTGGGGCCGCTAACCACTTCGTGCATGACCACCTGCCCACCAGGGCGCAGCACGCGCAAGCTCTCAGCAAGCACTCTGATGGTATCGGGCATATTGAGCAGGCTGTGTTGAAACACAACGGCATCGAAGCTGTTAGCGGCAAACGGCAGGGCGCTGGCATCGCCGGTCACCCAGGCAAGCGGTGCGGTGCCGGGCGGTATCGCCCGCCTACTCAGCGCTTTGTTGAGCGCATTGAAACCGTGCGTAATATCCAGCCCGGTCATTTGAAAGCCGAGCATTGCACCCTGGCGCATTAAGCCTCCCAGTCCCGCGCCGATATCCAGCACCTTGCCATGAGTGGCTGGGTTAAGCCGTTCAAGCAGCCGCGTGGAAGCCGCCACGCCGCCGATATGCAGTTGATCCAGCGGGGCGAGTTGGTAAAGCGTTGGGCCGTCGGGGTAGTGGGCGTCAATCTGCGCCAACACATCATCAGCGCGTAGGCCGCGCTGATAATGGTCTGCCAACGGGTGGAAGGTAGGCATGGCCCGTTACGGCTCTTGATCCAGGCCTAGCTCCTGAATCGAAATTTCGCGCATTTTGAATTTCTGAATCTTACCGGTGACGGTCATGGGGAATTCGTCAACGAACTTGAAATAGCGCGGAATTTTGAAGTGGGTAATTTTGCCTTTGCAGTACTCGCGCAGCTCTTCACCGGTGACTTCGCCCGCGGTACTGTTGAGTTTCACCCAGGCAATCAGCTCTTCGCCGTACTTCTTATCCGGCACGCCGGTGACCTGTACTTCTGAAATCGCCGGGTGGGCATAAAGGAATTCTTCGATCTCCTTGGGATACACGTTCTCGCCGCCGCGAATAACCATGTCCTTAATGCGTCCCACGATCTGGATATAGCCCTCTTCATCCATGGTGGCCAGGTCGCCAGTGTGCATCCAGCCCGCTTCATCGATCGCTTCGGCGGTGGCTTTATCGTTGTTCCAATACTTCAGCATCACGCTGTAGCCGCGGGTACACAGCTCACCGATTTCACCTCTGGGCAAAATACCGCCATTGCCGGGGTCGACTATCTTGTTTTCCAGGTGAGGCTGAGTGCGGCCCACGGTGGAAACGCGCTTCTCGATGCTGTCGTTAGCGCCGGTCTGGGTAGACACCGGGCTGGTTTCGGTCATGCCGTAGGCGATTTGCACGCCCTTCATGTTCATCTTGCTGATGACCTGCTTCATGATCTCTGCCGGGCAGATCGAGCCCGCCATGATGCCAGTACGTAGCGACGAGAGATCGGTGCTGGGGAAATCCGGGTGATCCAGCTCGGCGATAAACATAGTCGGCACGCCGTAAAGCGCGGTGGCTTTCTGTTCGTGAACGGCTTTCAGCACTTTGCCGGGGTCGAAGCCCTCGTCCGGATAAATCATGGCCGCGCCGTGGGTCACACAGCCCAGGTTGCCCATCACCATACCGAAACAGTGGTAGAGCGGTACCGGAATCACCAAGCGGTCTTCGCTAGTAAAGCCCATGCTTTCCGCCACAAAAAAACCGTTATTGAGAATATTGTGGTGAGAAAGGGTGGCGCCTTTAGGAAAGCCCGTGGTGCCTGAGGTGTACTGAATGTTGATCGCGTCATCGAACTGGAGCGTTGCCTGTAGGTCGTCCACATCGGTTTGGCTGATCTTGTTGGCCTCGCTCATCAAATCAGACCAGCGCCACATGCCGCTGTATTTTTCGCCGCTTAAATTAATGATGCACTCAAGGTCGGGTAGTTTCTGTGATTTCAGCTCGCCTTCGGCACAGGCGTTGAGTTCGGGGGCCAGCTCGTAAAGCATGCCGCTGTAGTCGGAGCTTTTAAAGCAGTTAGCGGTGACCAAAAAGCGTGCACCGGACTGGTTGAGTGCGTACTCCAATTCGTGGGTGCGGTAAGACGGGTTGATATTGACCAGAATGGCGCCAATTTTGGCGGTGGCAAACTGGGTCAGCGTCCACTCGCTGCAGTTAGGTGCCCAGATAGCCACCCGGTCGCCTTTTTGAACGCCGATCGCGAGCAGGGCGCGGGCGCAGCGATTGACCTCTTCCTGAAGCTGCCGGTAGCTCCAGTGGATATTCTGATGCAGCACAATCAGCGCGTCGTTATCGGCATATTGCGTGGCGATCTGGTCGAATTTGTCGCCAATCGTCATGCCCAGCAGCGGTTTGTCGGCCATGCTGCTGGTGTAGCTGGGTTGGGTAAGAGCAGATGATGCCATGGGTATTTCTCCGATGTCTTTTTCTTATCTAAACGGGAAGTCAGGCGGCATTTATTATTATTTACGGGTGCCTAATGCTAGCGCGACTTTGGAACTGGGCTTGCGGCCTAGCGCATGGGTAATCCAATAACCGGTATCGATCACCGCTTGCAGGTCGATGCCCGTCTTGATCCCCAGCCCCTCAAGCAGATAGAGCACATCTTCAGTCGCCACATTGCCGGAAGCGCCTTTGGCATAGGGGCAGCCACCGAGACCGGCAGTAGCGGCGTCAACAATGCTGATGCCTTCTTCCATCACCGCGTAAAGGTTCGCCAGCGCCATGCCGTAGGTGTCGTGAAAGTGGGCGGCCAGAAACTCAATGGGCACCTGCTGGCGCGTCGCCTCGATCATGCGTTTAGCCGCCAGCGGCGTACCGACGCCAATCGTGTCACCTAGCGACACTTCGTAGCAGCCCATCTCATAAAGCGCTTTGGCTACCTCAGCCACTTGGTCAGGGGCAATCTCGCCTTCGTAAGGGCAGCCCAACACACACGAAACATAGCCACGCACGCGCACGCCCGCCTCTCGGGCGCGCTCTAACACAGGCTCAAACCGTGTCAGCGATTCAGCAATCGAGCAGTTGATGTTTTTTTGGGAGAAGGCTTCTGATGCCGCGCCAAACACCGCGACCTCCTCAACGCCCACCGACAGGGCGTTTTCCAGTCCCTTTAGGTTAGGCGTCAGCGCGGAATACACCACGCCGGGTTGGCGCTGAATGCCGCCCATGACCTCAACAGCGTCGCCCATTTGCGGTACCCATTTAGGTGAGACGAAGCTGGCCGCCTCAATATGGGTGATCCCCGCGTTGGCGAGCCGCTCGATCAAGGCGATCTTGGTCGCGGTGGGTACCATCGCCCCCGGCTCGTTTTGTAAGCCGTCCCGAGGGGCCATTTCAAATAACTTGACGGACGTAGGCAGTGCCATGAATGAGCTCCTATTCGCTGGGGGCAAAGTCGAGAAGGATAGCACCCTGGCTGACCGTCTCGCCCGCCTGGAAATGGAAGGTTTCCACGCTACCGTCAGCCGGAGCGGTCATGGTGTGCTCCATTTTCATCGCTTCCATCACCATCAGTGGCATGCCTTTCTCAACCACCTTTCCAGGCTCCACCAAGAGAGCTACCACCGTGCCATTCATGGGGGCAGTGAGAGTGGATTCCGTTTCGTGGTGGCCGTGATCAATGGCATCAATGCGCCGCCAGAACAGGCGGGTTTCGCCGTTCGGGTCGGCCATGACGACCACATGACCATCCTGGCGCGCCTGCAGGCGACGGCGATGGCCATTCAAGGTAACGGCGACTGCGTCACCGGTGAGCGGCTGCAGGCTGGCGGTAAGGGTTTCTTCACCAATGGTGAGGTTCCACAGTGATTCGCCCGCGTTGCGTTTACCTTCGACGATCACTACCGCGTCATCGCTGTCAGCGGCTTGAACCTTTGCCGTGTCACACAGCGCAATACGAATGGTGTGTGGCGCATTGAGGCGAAAGCCATCGTGACGATCCCACGGTGAATCGCTCTCGCACTCCTGGGCCAAGTGGTGCAGACCAATCAAAGCTGCGCTGGCATAGGCGTCTATGCTGTAACTGCGTGGTGCAAACAGCGTCGCTTCGTTGCGCTCGATGAAGCGGGTATCCAGCTCCACGTTTTTAAAACCTGGGTGCGTTGCCAAGCGCATCAGAAAGGCACGGTTGGTGACCACGCCTTGAACGTCCAGTGCCGCCAAGGCGCGGTTGAGCGTGGCGAGCGCTGCATCGCGGTCAGGCCCATGAACGATTAGCTTGGCGAGCATGGGGTCGTAGTGCATCGACACCGCATCACCACTCTCTACGCCGCTGTCTAAACGCACCTGATCAGCGCTTAACCCAGCGCCTTCTAAATCCAGCGCGAAGCGGTTCAGTAGGCCGGTAGCGGGCAGAAAATCCTGCTCCGGGTCTTCGGCGTAAATGCGTGCTTCAAAGCTATGACCGGTAATCGTCAGCTCTTCCTGGGTACAAGGCAGCGGTTCGCCCATGGCCACGCGTAGCTGCCACTCGACCAGATCCTGGCCGGTGATCATTTCGGTGACGGGGTGCTCGACCTGCAGGCGAGTGTTCATCTCCATAAAGTAGAACGAGCCATCGGCATCTAGCAGAAACTCGACGGTGCCTGCGCCCACGTATCCGATTTCCTGGGCGGCGCGCACGGCGGCATCGCCCATGGCGCAGCGTAGCTCGGCGGTCATGCCGGGGGCGGGGGCTTCTTCGATCACTTTTTGATGGCGGCGCTGAACGCTGCAGTCCCGCTCGAATAGATACACGCCGTTGCCATGGCGGTCGCAGAATACCTGCACTTCCACGTGGCGTGGCTGCACCAGGTATTTCTCGATCAGCATGCGGTCGTCGCCAAAGGCGGCTTTAGACTCACGGCGGCAGCCGTCTAACGCGGCCTGAAAACCATCACTTGATTCGACCACGCGCATGCCTTTACCACCGCCACCGGCGCTGGCTTTAAGCATGACCGGATAGCCAATTTTGTCGGCTTCGCTGCGCAGCAGGGCGTCGTCCTGATCATCGCCGTGATAGCCCGGCACCAGCGGCACGCCCGCATTGGCCATGCGTGCTTTGGCGGCGGATTTATCGCCCATGGCGGCAATCGCTGAGGCGGGCGGGCCAACGAAGGTAATACCCGCTTCTTCAAGGGCTTTGACGAAGCCGCCGTTTTCAGACAGGAAACCGTAGCCGGGGTGAATGGCGCCGGTGCCGGTACGTTTGGCAGCGTCGATGACGGCATTGATATTGAGATAACTTTCCCGCGCGGCGGCGGGGCCTAAACGCACGGCCTCGTCAGCTTCGCGTACATGCCTGGCGCTGGCGTCGGCATCCGAATAGACGGCGACGGTTTTTAACCCCATACGGCGAGCCGTGCGCATTACCCGGCAGGCGATCTCGCCGCGGTTGGCGACCAGCAGGGTGTCGAATTTGGTCGGTTCAAGCGTCATGAGCGTGGCTCCGCAGCGTTATTGTTGTCTTCAGGTGACGTCCAGGCGGGGCGGCGCTTCTCAAAGAAACTGGATAAACCCTCCTGGCCCTCTGGACTTACCCGCAGCTTGGCGATGACCTGGCAGGTGTGTTCGCGGGTGTTGTCACTGTCTTGCGCTTGAGCCACCGAGGCCATCAGCGCTTTGGTGGCGCGCTGGGCCTGGGGCGATCCGGCTAATAGGGTGGCCAGCATGATGTTCACTTCGTCGTCTAACTTATCGTGCTCCACCACCAGATGGACTAAACCCAGCGCGAGCGCTATTTCGGCGTCCATGACTTCTGCGGTTAACGCATAGCGGCGCATTTGTCGCTCGCCCAGGGCCCGCTGGACGTAAGGGCTGATGACTGCGGGCGATAAACCAATTTTGACTTCCGAAAGGCAGAATTTGGCCTTACCTGAGGCGACCACCACATCGCAGCAGGCAGCCAAGCCCACTGCGCCGCCAAAGGCTGCGCCTTGCACACGGCAGATGGTCGGGCAGGGCAGCGTATCCAGGCCGTGCATCAGGGCTGCCAGCTTGCGGGAATCGGCGAGGTTATCTTCCAGGTCGTAATCGACCATGCGCTTCATCCAGTTCAGATCGGCACCCGCGGAGAAGCTCTTGCCTTCTGAAGCAAGCACTACCGCGCGCACTTCGCCTGCTTCAGCTTGCCTATGCAGTGCTTCAAGGTGTGCGTTTAGCTCGGCAATCAGGCTGTCGTCAAAGGCGTTATGCACCTCGGGGCGGTTTAAGGTCAGACGGGCGACGCCGCCTTCAATCATCAGTGTTGAGTACGCCATGGTGATTGCCCCTTACATCCGGAACACGCCGAAGCGTGTCTCTTCGATTTCTGCATTCATCGCGGCGGCAAGTGACAGGCCGAGCACATCACGGGTTTGCAGCGGATCGATCACGCCGTCGTCCCACAGTCGCGCACTGGCGTAGTAGGGGTGGCCTTGGTGCTCGTACTGCTCGCGGGTGGGCTGCTTAAAGGCTTCTTCTTCCTCTTTGCTCCACTCGCGGCCTTCGCGTTCGTGCTGCTCGCGCTTAACCTGGGCCAACACGCCTGCTGCCTGCTCGCCGCCCATCACTGAAATGCGCGCGTTGGGCCACATGAAGAGCAGGTTGGGGTCGTAGGCGCGGCCACACATGCCGTAGTTACCGGCGCCAAAGCTGCCGCCAATCAGCACGGTGTATTTGGGTACTTTGGCGCAGGCCACAGCGGTAACTAGCTTGGCGCCGTGCTTGGCAATACCTTCGTGCTCGTACTTGGAGCCGACCATAAAGCCGGTGATGTTTTGCAGGAAGATCAGTGGAATCTTGCGCTGGGCACATAGCTCGATAAAGTGCGCGCCTTTCACCGCACTTTCTGAAAACAGCACGCCGTTGTTGGCCACGATGCCCACCGGGTAGCCGTGAATATGCGCAAAGCCGGTGACCAGGGTTTCACCGTAGTAGCGCTTGAACTCGTCGAAATCGGAGTCATCGACGATACGGCCAATTACTTCGCGCACGTCATAGGGCTTTTTAAGATCCGTTCCCACAATGCCATACAGCTCGGCAGGGTCGAACTTGGGTGGTTTGGGTGCCTGCGTGGCGAGCTTGCCACGCTTTTGCCAGTTCAGCCGCGATACGCAGGCGCGGGCAAGCTGCAGCGCGTGAGCGTCGTTTTCCGCGTAGTGGTCGGCCACGCCGCTGACTTTAGCGTGCACATCCGCGCCACCCAAGTCTTCGGCGCTAATGCTTTCGCCGGTGGCGGCTTTTACCAAGGGCGGGCCACCGAGGAAAATCGTGCCCTGCTCTTTAACGATAATCGACTCGTCCGCCATGGCGGGCACGTAAGCGCCACCGGCGGTGCAGGACCCCATCACCACAGCAATTTGCGGAATGCCTTCCGCCGACATGGTCGCCTGGTTATAGAAGATGCGCCCGAAGTGCTCGCGGTCAGGGAAGACTTCATCCTGGCGGGGTAGGAAAGCACCGCCGGAATCGACCAAGTAAATGCACGGCAGGCGATGCTTGCGGGCAATCTCCTGGGCGCGAATATGCTTTTTAACCGTGAGCGGAAAGTAGGTGCCGCCTTTGACCGTGGCGTCATTAGCGACAATCACACACTCGACGCCAGAAACCCGGCCAATACCGGTGACGACACCCGCCGCAGGAATCTCGCTATCGTAAATGTTGTGAGCCGCCAGGGCGGAAAATTCTAAAAATGGCGAACCTTCATCGATCAAGTGATCAATGCGGTCGCGAACAAACAGCTTTCCCCGGCTTTCATGGCGCTCGCGGGCTTTGGCACCGCCACCCTGGGCGACGGCAGCGGTCAGTTCACGCAGTTTGTGAACTTCACCGAGCATCGAGGCTTCGTTGGCTTGAAACACATCGCTGCGCGGGTTGATCTGGCTATTCACAGTGCTCATGGCGCGACCTTTTATTTGGTTTCAGTAAACAGTTCGCGGCCAATCAGCATCCGGCGAATTTCGCTGGTGCCCGCGCCGATTTCATACAGCTTGGCGTCACGCAGCAGGCGCCCGGTGGGGTATTCGTTGATATAGCCATTGCCGCCAAGCAGTTGAATCGAATCCAGGGCTACCTGAGTTGCTTTTTCGGCGCAGTAGAGAATCACCCCAGCCGCATCTTTGCGGGACGTTTGGCCACGGTCGCAGGCACCCGCTACAGCGTATAAATAGGCGCGGCAGGCGTTCAGGGTGGAGTACATATCCGCCACTTTGCCCTGCACCAGTTGGAACTCACCAATCGACTGATTGAACTGCTTACGCTCGTGGATATAGGGCATCACTACATCCATGGCGGCCTGCATAATGCCAATCGGGCCTGCGGCCAGCACGGTGCGTTCGTAGTCCAGGCCGCTCATCAGAACGCGTACGCCTTTACCTTCCGCGCCTAGAATGTTTTCAGCGGGAACGGCGCAGTCCTGGAAAACCAGCTCGCAGGTGTTGGAGCCACGCATACCCAGCTTGTCGAGCTTCTGAGCGGTAGAGAAACCGGGCATACCTTTTTCAATAATAAAGGCGGTAATGCCTTTGGAACCGGCTTCGGGATCGGTCTTTGCGTAGACCACTAAAACATCCGCATCCGGGCCGTTGGTGATCCACATCTTATTGCCGTTAAGGATGTAGTGGTCGCCATTCTGCTTGGCGCGCAGCTGCATCGAGACCACGTCAGAGCCTGCGCCGGGTTCCGACATCGCCAAAGCGCCCACGTGGTCGCCGCTGATCAGCTTAGGCAAGTACTTGGCTTTCTGTTCTGGGGAGGCGTTGATCTTGATCTGATTCACGCACAGGTTGGAGTGGGCACCGTAAGAGAGCGCAACCGACGCGCTGGCCCGCGAGATCTCTTCCATGGCGATACAGTGGGCAAGGTAGCCCATACCGCTGCCGCCATCTTCCTCAGAAACGGTGATGCCCAGCAGCCCCATGTCGCCAAACTTCTTCCAAAGATCGTTGGGGAATTCGTTGTTGCGGTCGATTTCGGCAGCGCGGGGAGCAATCTCGCTGGCGGCAAAGGCGTTGACCTGCTCGCGCAGCATGTTCAGCTCGTCATCGAGGCCGAAGTTGAGTTCTGAGTAGTGTGAAAACATGGTCAATCACCTGTTGTTATCGATGGGTTAGCCGAGCTGGCGTCTCGAGCAGGGCTGAATCAGTGCATCGTGGCGGAAGAGGGGGCAGACGCTTTGTCGGTCGAACCCCCACGATCCTCTTCGTTCTGTTTTTCCTGGGGCTCTTTTTCGAGTAGTTCTTCAAGCGCCTGTCGGCAGCGTATTTCAGCGCTTTCAAGCTCCAACTGCACCATCGTGATGTCTTTCATTTGCTGGTCGAGTGCCGCCCGGCGCTCGCCTATTTTGCTCAGCATCAGGTGCAACTGCTTCTTACTGCCGCTGCGGGTTTCGTCCCATAGCTCGAATAGTTCGCGGATCTCAGCCAACGAGAAGCCTAAGCGCTTACCGCGGATGGTGAGCTTTAGTCTTACCCGGTCTTTGCTGCTATACACCCGGGTTTGGCCACGGCGCGTGGGGTGAAGCAATTCCTGGTCTTCGTAAAAACGGATGCTGCGGGTGGTCAAGTCAAACTCGCTGGCCAGTTCACTAATCGAGTAGGTTTTGCTCATGGTGACGTTCTCTTTAAAAGGCGTTGTTCCTAAAGGTTGTCACCTATGGAACACTGCCAATGAGGCTAAAACAAGTTTACGTTAACGTAAAGCGATTGTTGCTAGCAGTTGAAAAGCGTTGAAATGTAGTAAGTCATTGATATGGCTGTTTTGAAAGCGTTCGTTAATGCAATGGATTTCCAGTGATAGACCAAAGTTGTAATTGTATTGCCATAGCGAGAGTTGCTAGTTTGCACATACACCTTACGTTCAGGTAAGCCAGTGGCGGAAGATTTCACTACTAGCCGATTACCTGCAATTAGAGTCAGCACTACAACAATAAGAGGCTTGCCACTCTATGAGTGCAAACGATGTCCTTCAGGGACCTGTCCTCGAAACCCGAGGGCTAACCAAAGAGTTCCGTGGGTTTACCGCTGTGGACGACGTCAATCTCCAGGTACAGGAAGGGCATATTCACGCGCTGATTGGCCCCAACGGCGCGGGCAAGACCACCGTCTTCAATCTATTGACCAAATTTCTGCCGCCTACCCGCGGCGATATCTTGTACCGAGGCCACTCCATCACCAGTAAAAAATCCAACGAAATTGCCCAGCTAGGCTTGGTGCGTTCCTTCCAGATATCGGCGGTGTTTGCGCACATGACCGCGCTTGAGAATGTGCGGGTAGCGCTTCAGCGCAAGCTAGGTACCTCGTTTCATTTCTGGAAATCCGAAAAATCCCTCGATCACCTCAACGAGCGCGCCCTCGAGTTACTGGAAGAGGTGGGGCTGCGTGAGTATGCCGATACCTTGACGGTAGAAATGCCCTACGGCCGCAAGCGAGCGCTGGAATTGGCGACCACGCTAGCGCTCGACCCCACCATGATGCTGCTCGATGAGCCGACCCAAGGCATGGGCGCAGAAGACGTTGATCGCATCGTGGCGTTGATCAAACGCGTCTCCCAAGGCCGCACAGTACTGATGGTGGAGCATAACTTAAGCGTTGTTAGCCGCCTATGCGACCGCATCACGGTATTGGCGCGGGGCGCGGTATTGGCCGAGGGCGATTACGACAGCGTGTCGCGCAACCCGCTGGTGCGTGAAGCCTATATGGGCAGAGATGCCGCTGAGGAAGAGGGAGCCACGGTATGATGACCGCCGAAGCACAAGCACCGATCGAAAACACGCAAAACCTGGAGATGTTGCGGGTTCAGGATCTACACGCCTTTTATGGCGAATCGCATATTCTGCACGGCGTCAATTTCGATGTGAAACGCGGCGAGCTGGTAACGCTGCTGGGTCGCAACGGCGCCGGGCGCAGCACCACGCTAAAGTCGATCATGAACATGGTGGGGCGACGCACCGGCTCCATCGTGATCAACGGTAATGAAACGCTGACCATGAAGCCGCATCACATTCCGCGTCTAGGGGTAGGCTACTGCCCGGAAGAGCGGGGTATCTTTGCCAGTTTGGATGTTCACGAAAACCTTTTATTACCCCCCACGGTGCGTTCAGGCGGCATGAGTCTCGATGAAATCTACGCCATGTTCCCCAATCTTTACGAGCGGCGCAGAAGCCAGGGCACACGGCTTTCCGGCGGTGAGCAGCAGATGCTGGCCATGGCGCGTATTTTACGTACTGGGGCAAGGATGCTGCTGCTGGATGAAATTACCGAAGGGCTTGCCCCGGTCATCGTGCAGAAATTGGCCGAGGTACTGGTTCAGCTTAAGGAACGCGGCATGACCATCGTGCTCGTGGAGCAGAATTTCCGCTTTGCGGCCCCGCTGGCAGACCGCCACTTCGTGATGGATCACGGTCAGATTGTCGAAGAAATCAGCGCCGCGCAGCTACCGTCGCGCCGGGAACATCTCAATTCGATGCTAGGGGTATAAACGCACTGATGATGAATCATTAAACACTCGTTACGCCAGGGCACGCCGCTCACCCATAATAATAGTAACCATTAATGAGCCGTTCGCACTTCCAAGACAGCTCAACGACGACTCAAAGCGACACCATCATCTCACAACAACAAAGGCCTCCGGGCCAGGAGAAAAACATGACCTTCATCAAAAAAACGCTGGCTGCCAGCATCGCCGTGGCGGCAGCTTCAAGCCTTGCTGTGTCTACCGCTCAGGCGGATATGAGCGACGGCGAAGTGCGCATTGGTTACCTGGCCGATATGTCCGGCACCTACCGTGACCTGGCAGGCCCGGGCGGCCTGACAGCGATGGAAATGGCGGTAGCCGATTTTGGTGGCAGCGTTGACGGCGCGCCTATCGTGATTTCCAGTGCCGATGATCGCAACAGTGCCGACGTAGGCGCCAATACCGTACGTGGCTGGATCGACCAGGATAACGTCGACATGGTAGGCGGCTTGGTCGCCTCCTCGGTCTCGATCGCCGTTACCAAGGTGCTCGAAGAGAATAACGGCCTGGGGATCGTTTCCGGCTCAGCGGCTTCTAGCATTACCAACGAGCACTGCACGCCTAACCACATCCACTGGGTCTACGATACCTACCCACTGGCCAACGGTACTGCTAAAGCGGTTGTCGAGCAGGGCGGTGACAGCTGGTTCATGCTAACCGCGGATTACGCTTTCGGCCATGCGCTTGAAGCCGATGTCACCAAGGTTGTGGAAGAGAGCGGCGGTGAGATCGTAGGCGGTGTGCGTCACCCGTTCCCAACCAGCGACTTCTCCTCTTATATTCTTCAAGCCCAGGGCTCGGGTGCCAAGATTGTGGGCCTTGCCAACGCGGGCGCTGATACCGTTAACGCGATCACCACGGCCAGCCAGTTTGGTTTGACGCAATCCGGCCAGCAGCTCGCGGGTCTGTTGATCTTCCTGAATGACGTTCACGCCCTTGGTCTTGAAGCCACGCAGAACCTGCTGCTAACGACCGGCTGGTACTGGGATATGGACGAGCAGTCTCGTGAATGGTCGCAGCGCTACTTCGATGAAGTGGGCCGTATGCCGACCATGGTACAAGCCGGTATCTACTCCAGCACCATGCACTACCTGAAAGCCGTAGAAGCCGCGGGCACCGACGACCCTGAAACCGTGCGTGCGCAGATGGCTGACATGCCCATCGAGGACTTTTTCGCCCGCAACGGCAGCATTCGTGAAGATGGCCGCATGATTCACGATATGTACCTGGCTCAGGTGAAAACGCCTGAAGAGTCCACCGGTGAGTGGGACCTTTACGAAATCCTCAGCACCATTCCCGCCGCAGAAGCCTACCGCCCGCTTTCTGAGAGCCAGTGCAAACTGGTACAGAACTAATCTCAGGCAGCACTTCCGCTAGGAAGTCATCGCAAGAGATGTGCAAAACCGGTTGGCGGCAAGTTGCCGCCAACTGTTTGATGGCGAGGAGAGTCGCGTTATGACGATGATATTCGGCGTGCCATTGGCCGTCTTCATGGGCCAGCTGACGCTAGGTCTAGTGAACGGCGCCTTTTACGCACTGCTTAGCCTGGGCCTGGCGGTCATCTTCGGCCTGTTGAAGATCGTCAACTTCGCCCACGGGGCGCAATACATGCTGGGGGCCTTCGCCGCGCTGTTAGGCTTTCGTTACCTAGGCATTAACTACTGGCTGGCGCTGCTGTTAGTTCCCCTTGTGGTGGGTGCTTTCGGCGTACTGCTGGAGCGCTTTCTGCTGCGCCGAATTGCCCATTTGGATCATCTCTATGGGCTGCTGCTGACCTTTGGTCTGGCACTGATTTTTGAAGGCACGCTGGTCAACTTCTTTGGGGTGTCCGGCGCGCGTTACGCAACGCCTGAGATACTGCAGGGCGGCTTGAACCTGGGGTTCATGTTCTTGCCCACGTATCGTGCCTGGGTGCTGGTCGCGGCGCTGGCGATGTGCCTGTTCACCTGGTTCATGATCGAGCGGACGCGGTTGGGAGCCTACCTGCGGGCGGGCACTGAAAACTCGCAGTTGATGCAGGCGTTTGGCGTTAATGTGCCGCTGCTGATTACCCTTACCTATGGCTTCGGCGTGGCCCTGGCAGCGTTCGCAGGTGTGCTTGCCGCGCCGCTCTATCCGGTTTCACCCACCATGGGTTCCAGCCTCTTGATCGTGGTGTTCGCGGTCGTGGTGATTGGGGGGATGGGTTCGATCCTGGGTGCCATTATTACAGGCCTGGCGATGGGTATCATCGAAGGCCTGACCAAGGTGTACTACCCAGAGGCCTCTAATACGGTGATCTTCTTCGTCATGATCGTCGTGCTCATGTTGCGCCCAGTCGGGCTGTTCGGTAAGGAGGCATAAGCATGATGACCGAATCTCAACCAATGGCGGCACCCTCAGCGGTGATGGAGCGCCAAAAGCGCGCCAAGTTTCGCCGTAATATGTTTTATCTGGCGCTGATCGTAGTGGGGCTGGTAGCACCGTTTCTTGCCTACCCCGTGTTTCTGATGAAAGTGCTCTGTTTTGCGCTGTTCGCCTGCGCCTTCAACCTGCTGCTTGGCTATGCGGGGTTGTTATCCTTCGGGCATGCGGCGTTCTTGGCCACCGGCGGCTATGTGACCGGCTATTTGCTAGCAAGCTACCCAGGGCTAACGCCAGAGCTGGGTATTATCGCTGGCACCGTGATGGCGACCTTGTTGGGCGTGCTGTTCGGGGTGCTCTCCATTCGTCGCCAGGGGATCTATTTTGCCATGGTGACCCTGGCCATCGCTCAGCTAGTGTATTTCATGTTTGTGCAGGCGCCGTTTACTGGCGGTGAAGATGGCTTACACGGCGTACCGCGCGGTGAGTTGTTTGGCTTTATCAGCCTGAGCAGCAATCTGGCGATGTACTACTTCGTGTTCGCGATCTTCATCTTCGGCTTTGCGCTGATTCAGCGCACGGTGCACTCGCCGTTTGGCCAGGTTTTAAAAGCAATTCGTGAAAATGAGCCCCGCGCGGTATCGCTGGGCTACAACGCCGATGCCTACAAGCTGGTAGCGTTCGTGATATCTGCCGGTTTGGCCGGGCTGGCTGGTTCGACCAAAACCGTGGTCTTCCAGTTAGCCTCGCTCACCGATGCTCACTGGCATATGTCTGGCGAGGTCATTCTGATGACCCTGCTGGGTGGAGTAGGGACGCTGCTTGGCCCCTTAATGGGGGCGGGCATAGTGGTTAGCCTTCAGCATATTTTGGCCCAATCGCCGCTGGGCAACTGGGTGAGCGTGATCCTCGGCATTATCTTTGTGTTCTGTGTGCTTAGCTTCCGCAGCGGTATCGTCGGCGAGCTGGACAAAATGTACCGGAAAAACTTCAAGTAGTCCTTAGAGACGACTTTGTCTCGTGCTTATCGATTCTTCCCATTGGGCGCCGTTTGGCGCCCTTTTTTCTCGTCTCTTTTCTTATACGATGCTCAGGATTTTCATACGACCCTCGAGCCTCTACACCTAAGGTCGCAAGCGCATGCAGGTTGCTTGTGATCGGGTAAATGGATAAGTTAACGTTAACGTCAATTATAACGACAACAGCAGTGCGCACGCGCATTTGCGGAGATACGCCATGAATTTTGAACTCAACGAAGACCAGGTCGCCTTTGCCGATATGGCGCGGGCGTTTGCCCAAAACGAGCTAGAGCCTCATGCGGCCGAGTGGGACCAAACCTCTTTCTTTCCGGTTGATGTGATTCGCAAAGCGGGCGAGCTTGGGTTTTGCTCGCTGTATGCCCCAGAAAGCGTAGGCGGGTTAGGGCTTTCGCGGCTGGATGCCAGCATCATTTTCGAGCAGCTCGCCATGGGCTGCACCTCGACCACCGCGTATCTGACCATTCATAACATGGTGACCTGGATGCTGGCGAATTTCGGCACCCCAGACGCAGTCGAGCAGTGGGGCGCAAGGCTAGCCACGGGTGAGCTGCTGGGCTCCTACTGCCTGACCGAACCCAACTCAGGCTCCGATGCCGCCTCGCTAAAAACCACCGCCAAGCGCGATGGCGATCACTACGTGCTGACCGGCAGCAAGATGTTTATTTCCGGCGCGGGTAGTACCGATTTCCTGGTGGTGATGGCGCGCACCGGCGGTGAGGGGGCTAGCGGTGTGTCAGCGTTTGCGGTCGATGCCAAGAGCGAAGGCATCAGCTACGGGCGCAAGGAAGAGAAGATGGGCTGGAACAGCCAGCCCACTCGCATGATCACGTTTGAAGATGTGCGGGTGCCCGCTAATCATTTGCTCGGTAACGAAGGCGACGGCTTTAAAATCGCCATGAAAGGCCTTGATGGGGGGCGGATCAATATTGCTACCTGCTCGATCGGCACCGCGCAGCAGGCGATCAACAAGGCACGGGAATACATGCTCGAGCGCAAACAGTTCGGCAAACGACTCGCCGAGTTCCAGGCGTTGCAGTTCCGCTTGGCCGATATGGTCACCGAGTTAGTCGCTGCACGCCAACTGGTGCGTATGGCCGCCACCAAGCTGGACGCTGGCCACGCCGATGCGCCGACCTACTGTGCCATGGCCAAGCGCTTTGCCACCGATGTGGGCTTCAAAGTGTGCGACGAAGCGCTGCAAATGTACGGCGGCAACGGCTATATCAAGGAGTACCCCATGGAGCGCTACGTGCGCGATACCCGGGTACACCGGATTCTCGAAGGCACCAACGAAATCATGCGCCTGATCATCTCCCGTCGGGTATTGGCAGACGGCGCCACCGAGCTGTAAAGGATAAGGAATGCCCATGAGCAGTGTACTGTTTACCGAACATCCCGCCCAAGACGGCCACGTCATCGCCGAAATAAAGCTGGATGCCGAGCGCTCGCTGAACGCGTTAACGCTCGAAATGTGCGAAGCGATGTTGCCGCGCCTTCGCGAATGGGCCACCGACGAACGCGTGGTGGCGATCTTGCTGGATAGCGCAGGCGAGAAAGCGTTCTGTGCCGGTGGTGATGTCGTCAATCTGTATAAAACGATCACCGGCGAGGGCGACCCCAGCTTTCCCGAGCGCTTTTTCGAGACCGAGTACCGGCTCGACTATTTACTGCACACTTATCCCAAACCGGTGATCTGCTGGGGGAGCGGTATTGTCATGGGCGGCGGCATGGGGCTATTGAGTGCCAGCAGCCACCGCGTGGTGACCGAAACCTCGCGCCTGGCCATGCCAGAAGTCACTATCGGCCTTTACCCGGATGTGGGCGCCAGTTGGTTCTTGAACCGCCTGCCCAATGGCACAGGTCGCTTTTTAGCCATGACCGGCTGTCAGGTCAGCGCGCCGGATGCCGTTCACCTCGGTCTGGCCGACCGCTGTATTGCCAGCCACCACCGGGATGCCTTGCTGCAGCAATTGATTGATGCGCGCTGGGGGAAAGGCGCCGACACCGATGCCCACGGCGTGGTCAACCGCATTATGCGCGAGCTAGAGCAAACCTCGCAGCCGGTGTTTGCCGAGCTGGAAGCGCCCGTTTATCAGCACGCCACGCTGATTCGCGAGCTGATGGATCACGACAGCGTCGAGCAGATCGTTGCCGCCATTGCCGCGGTAAAAAGCGAGAATAAGTGGTTCAACAAAGCGCAGAAAACGCTGGCCCACGGCAGCCCGGTGTCCATCAAGCTGATTGATGAACAGTTGAAGCGCGCCAAACACATGTCGCTGGCGGAAGTGTTCCAGTTTGAAATGGCGCTTTCGGTGCAGTGCTGCCGGCACCGCGAATTTCCAGAGGGTGTGCGCGCGCTGCTGGTCGATAAAGATGGCCAGCCCGCATGGACTTACCCGGACGTCGCTTCGGTCGAACAGAGTTTTATCGATGAGCTGTTAGCCTCGCCATGGGACACCAGCCCGCTCGCCGATCTAAAATAACTAGCATCCCAACGTCACTCCTCATCAACGAATAATAAGGACAACACGCATGACTACCGTCGCGTTTATCGGTTTAGGCAATATGGGTGGCCCGATGGCCGCCAACCTTTCAAAGGCAGGGTTTAACGTTCGCGCTTTTGACCTTTCGGAAGCGGCGCTGGAAACCGCCAAAGCCAACGGCTGCGAAGTCGCGTTTTCAGCCCAAGAAGCCGCCACCGGTGCGGATTTCGTCATCTCCATGCTGCCCGCCGGCAAGCACGTGCGCGACCTGTATGTTGAGGGCGATGCGCCGCTGTTCGAGGTGATCAAGCAAAGCGCGCTGGTGATCGACTGTTCCACCATCGATGCCGACACCGCCCGCAGCGTGGCCGCTGAAGGCGAGAAGCTGGGCATTAGCTTTGTGGATGCGCCGGTGTCCGGCGGGGTAGGCGGCGCGCAAGCGGGCACGCTGACCTTTATCGTGGGTGGCTCGGATGCTCAGTTCGAACAGGCCAAACTGGTGCTGGACGTGATGGGCAAAAACATTTTCCACGCCGGGGACCATGGCGCCGGGCAAGTAGCCAAAGTGTGCAACAACATGTTGCTCTCGATCCTGATGGCGGGCACCTGCGAAGCGATCAATATGGGCGTTAAAAACGGCCTCGACCCAGCGGTGCTTTCAGAAATCATGAAGCAGAGCTCTGGTGGCAACTGGGCGCTCAACGTTTATAACCCTTACCCAGGCGTCATGGAAAACGCCCCGGCCTCCAAAGATTACCAGGGCGGCTTCCAAGTCGACCTGATGATCAAGGATCTGGGCCTGGCCATGGATGTCAGCCAGCAAAGCGCCTCCGCAGTACCCATGGGCTCCGCCGCCCGCTCGCTGTTTACCCTGCATAAAGCGAAAGGCAACGGCAAACTCGACTTCTCCAGCCTGATGAAGCTGTATCAGGATGAAGCGTAAAACGAGAGGCGAGAGGAGTAAGAGGTGAGGGGTGTAGCGCGTGGTAACGATTAGCGAGTGCAGCGAGAAACCAGGCACCCGTATGGACGGCCCCGCGCGAATGGGCGGCAAAGCCGCCCCCAACTTGCCACCCAACCCCGCGAGAGGCAAACTCAGCTTCCTCACTCTGCTCAAACAAAAAGGATTGCCATGATCACGCTTTGGGGCCGCAACAACTCCACCAACGTCAAAAAAGTGCTTTGGGTACTGGAAGAGCTGGAACTGCCTTTTGAGCAAATCCAGGCCGGTCTTCATCACGGCGTTAACAATACCCCGGAATACCTGGCCATGAACCCCACCGGACTGGTGCCGCTACTCAAAGACGACGCCACCGATAGCGTGCTGTGGGAATCCAACGCCATTATTCGCTACCTGGCTGCCCAATACGGCCAGAACAAGCTTTGGATCGAAGCGCCCGCCGAGCGCGCCCAAATGGAAAAATGGATGGAGTGGGCCAACAGCACGCTAACGCCAGCTCACCGCAAGATCCTGATGGGATATGTCAGAACATCCCCCGAAAAACGCGATAACGCCGCCATTGAAGCAGCGGTGAAAGAGTGCGAAGCGCTATTTGCCATCATGGATAACGCGCTGGCAAACCAGACCTGGTTTTCCGGTGAGGCGTTTGGCTTGGGCGATATCGCCATCGCGCCGTTTATTTACAACATGCTCAATAGCGGTCTTTCTTGGCAGACCCATTCCCATCTTGAGCGTTGGTATCAACAGCTCACTGAGCTGCCTAGTTTCCAAAAAGTCGTGATGATCCCAGTAACATAAACAGTGGGCGCAAAATGAGCGGGGGTTAGCCCCGCTCATCTTTAGAAGAGTTCATCACAATGTGCGTAGCAATGGCACTCACATGCGTTTGAGTGCCCAACACATCGGTATGAAAACGCTTGTAGCTGGCAAGATCGCTCGTTTCCACACGCAGCAGATATTCAAACGATCCCGCAATGTTATGGCACTCGGCCACTTCCCCGGCCACCAGCATGGCCCGCTCAAAACCCTCTTGAGCGGCTTTGGTATGTGACGATAAGCCTACCGTGACATAAGCCACAAACCCCTTGCCCATATGCTCTGGCGCGGTCACCACACGGTAGCCTTTAATAACGCCATTTTTTTCAAGTTCTTGGACTCGTCGCAAGCAAGCAGAAGGGGAAAGATCAACGCGCTGAGCCAGCTGTACGTTGCTGATTTTTCCATCCTGTTTTAGTGCTTGCAATATTCTGCGGTCTATCGTGTCAATCTTCATGGTTTGTTGCATTTAAAAAGAAACGAAGCCCATATTAGATCAAACGTTGCCCTATAACGCTTGTAAAATTCTTCTCTCACGTTGAGGTAAAGAGAAGGAGAGGCGCAATGACTTTTTCGGTAATCGTGGCGCTGGCTGCATTTGCGTTTGTTACCACGGTAACGCCAGGGCCTAACAACCTGATGCTGCTGGCCTCTGGCGCTAATTTTGGTTTTAAAAAGACGCTACCCCACATGGTCGGTATCGTCGTGGGGCTGAGTGCGCTAACGCTGGTGGTGGGCGGTGGGTTGATGGCGCTGTTTGAGGCTTACCCGATTCTCAATACCTGGCTAAGCATTCTCTCCGCTGCTTATTTGCTCTGGCTGGCCTGGAAAATCGCGACAGCTGCGCCGCTGAAAGAGAACGATGGCAAAGGCAAACCCATGACGCTATTACAGGCGGCCGCGTTTCAGTGGGTTAACCCCAAAGCGTGGGCCATGGGCCTTTCCGCCATTACCCTTTACGCCCCCAATAAAACACTAGTCTCGGTGTTGATCGTGGCCAGCGTATTTGCGGTGGTCAGCTTTCCCGCCATTTCTGTGTGGGCCTGGTTGGGCATCGTGGTGCGCCAATGGCTCAACAGCCACACCCGTTACCGAGTGTTCAATATCACCATGGCGCTACTGTTAATCGCATCGCTATATCCGGTGCTAAACTTGTAAAGTTAAAAACAGAGCAGTGGCTTAGCGCGTGGTAATGAGTAGCGAGCGCTGCGAAGCTGCCCTAAGTTCCGCATACACAGTGACATCATTCCCGGTTAGATAAGATTTAGGCACCGTGGCAAGTAGACACTTACTAGCCTAGTCTTACGTAGGAAGAACAAAAATAGAGGAAATCACATGCTTCTTACACGACTCAGCTTCATCAGTGGCTTGGCAGCCATCGCGTTACTCGCTGGAAACATAGCTTACGCTGCCGACGATGCTACCAAGCGAATTATGGTTTATGGAGACTCCAATACATGGGGTTACATGCCCGTAGAAAGTGGCCCTACAACGCGTTACCCAGCTGATGTACGCTGGCCCGGCGTCATGGAAGCCGAGCTTGGCGATGATTATGAGGTGATCGAGGAAGGCTTGAGCGCACGCACAACAGATGTACCTGATCCTTCACTCCCTCATATATCCGGCGCTGGGCTTGATGGTTCTGCCTATTTGTCATCTGCTATCGCAACTCATCACCCGCTTGATTTAGTTGTGATCATGCTGGGCACGAATGATGTTAAGGCAATGTTTGATCGCTCACCGTTTCGAATCGCACTCGGTGTGGGAAAGCTGATCGACATAGTGGAACAGACAGGCGGTGGGGTTGGCACCTCTTATCCAGCTCCAAAGGTGTTGGTGCTCTCTCCGCCGCCACTCGGAGATGTGGCGCCTGAGGGGCGCGCTGAAAGATTCGCTGGCGGCGTCGAGAAAACGGAAGCACTTCCACCCCTGTACGAGGCAATTGCTGAGGCGGCTGGCGCGGAGTTTTATGACGTTGGTACGCTGGCAACCACAGATGGAATAGACGGCGTTCATTTCTCTCCGGAAACACACAATGCGATTGGCGTCGGCGTCGCCGAAAAGGTCATGTCAATTCTGGAGTAATTGGGTTCTGTGGTGCCTAGCATGCCTTCTCAATGATTAAGCGTTCATGAATAAGACGCTTCTAACACCGCTATTTCATCATTGAGCGCCTGCAACGTATCACATGCCAAACCATGCCGCTCGGCGCTCTCAATCAACGGCCCCAAAATAGCCCCACGCTCGGTGGGGCGCTTGGCCTCCACATCCTGCAACATCGAGGCTTTGTTGTTCGCGGTGCTCTCGATCACCTGCCACACCAATGCCAACCACGCTGCTTCACCTTGGCCGTTATTGGGGGGTGCAATATCCTCGGCTAGCATAATTGCCGCGACTTCCTTCACCACGGCCACGACACGGCCCGCATACGCCTCACCGCGCAACTCTCCGTTACGCACACCGTTCAACGCCACCAACGGGTTAATCGCTGCGTTCACCGCCAGCTTCTGCCACAGCCGTTGGCGAATATCAGTCACCGCCGTAGCACTAAGCCCTGCCTGTGTGAGCGTTTGCGCCAGTGTTTCCGCCAACTCACCGTGTTGATTATTCAAATCACCGACAAACGTATGCCCGCGACCCGCATGCGCCACGCCATCATCACCGGTTAAGTAAGCCCCTTCCGTGGTAGTCGCGCACAGCACCGGCCCCGGCCACGCTTGGCTGATCCGCGGTTGTGCTAAAAATCCGTTTTGCCACAGCACGAGCGGGGTCGTAGGGGGAAGGGCGTTAGCAACGCTTTCCAGCGCTGACTCCGCAATCATCGCTTTGGTGGTGATATGCACAAAGGAAGGAGGTTCAGGCGTATTAGCCGCCAACTGCTCAGCAGTCAGCGAGATTAAGTGCTGCAAACGCGCGTCGCCCTCCGGCGTCATTAACCTCTGCTGCGCGGGCAAGTCACGGCGGCCGATCAGCGCCACTTCTGCAAATGGTGCCAGCGAATGCGCCAATAATCGGCCAATCGCGCCAGGGCCAAGGATCCAGTGGGTCGTCATCGTTTAAACATTATCATCAGCGGGAATGCCGACAAGCTTACCGCGTTCAATGTAAGGAGGCGAAGGTAGAAAAAAGCACTAGGAAAGGGACTATTGGATAGTGACGCCGGTAAGCATAGTCTGCTAGCGTAAAGCTAAGAAGATTTTGAGTACTGGTTGATGGTTGGGTAGTTGTGCAAGGTGTGTTTCTTTAAAAAAGCGTTGGGGATAGTCCGCAATCGACCCAAAGCGGTCAATTAATTAAAGCTAATGTAACACCACATAATCTATCCAAGAACTCAAATCGACCATTCAGGCTACCCTCTCAAACCCCAAGTATAAGACCAGGTAGTGTCTAAAAAACCCGGGGCGATTCAGTATTGCCAGCCGGATAACACGGCTGCCAGGTAAGCAGGCTACTTGAGGTGGTTAAATATCTATGACTGAGACAATAATAAAGTCCACGTTTAATGCTTCTGTTGCTCCGAGACGAATTGTTCAACGTTTCCTTAAGATATTTACCAACCTAGATAAGTAGGCTTATTGCGGTGAGTGTCGATTTTAGTCTCAGTTTTTGCCGGTGTTTTTGTACAAGCTCATATTAAACGCACAAAGAGCAAGTTCTTTTATCTTTATGTTCGTTGAGCTAGGCTCGCGAAGACCTTGTGGGCCACGCTATCGTGGTCACATATCTCCTGTCCAATAACTGTCCACTACACATCGATACTGGCTAGGAGATGCGCCAATGTGTTGGCGGAAGAATCGAGTAAAGTGACCCTGCTCGGTAAAGCCAAGGTTCTCAGCGAGTTGGCCTAGAGTACCGCTGCGCTCTCGCTCAAGCCAAATGAAGGCCCGCCGCATTCTCGCATCATTGAGCATGAGCCTTGGTGTCATGCCAGTGTCTTTGCGAAATAAGGTAAAGAAGTGCGCACGGGATAACCCGGCGGCCTTCGCAGCGTTGGCAACGCAATCAGGGTCGTCAAGATGGGTTTGCAGGTAGGCGCAAGCACGGCGGATGCGTGCATCATTGAATCCTTGGCGCATCTGAGTGCCGAGGCGGCACAGGTGCTTCCATTGCGAGAAATCCTCGATAAGCTCGATTAGAAAATCAAATAGTAAAAATTCAATGTGCTCACGGGGAATTAGCCCTGAACTATAGGCCTCAGCTATTAACCGGTCGGCAATCGCCCGTTTCTTACTGTTAAGCTCGATACTAGGCTGGGCAAAAAATCCCGGATGCGAGCTCAGGGCTAACGTATGCTGGGCTTCAGCCAGCCAGGCCGGTTCGATATAGAGCGCAAGAATCTGCGTCTGCTCGGCGCTGGGCTGGTAATCAAAGAAATGCGGCTGCCAAGCGTTGATCAGTACCGCATTGCGGTCAGTAAGAGGTACCTGATGGCCATTGACGTTGAAAAATGTGTCGGAGCCTGAGACCTTCACCAGCACATGGCATTCGTGGTGCGAATGAGTTACAAGTGGTCGGTCCATATCGAGGAGGGCGACTCTCCCGAATTTGCCGTGGAAGACGCGTTGTGCGGTGGACATCGCTAGCTCCTTATGGTCGCGGAGTGTAGTGGCAGGCTTGGTGTGCTCAAGAAGTTTATCACCTAACCTGCCGCGGCAGGTGTAGATTGACCAGCGCCAAGTCTACTACTTTCGTTTCAGAGCGCATCGCGACCTTTCCCGTGATAAACGCGCAGTACGTCGGCGACCACTGACAAGGCGATCTCGGCAGGCGTTTTGCTGCCGAGGTCAAGCCCGATGGGCATGTGGATACGCGCGATCTGCTGTGAAGACAGTCCGCCGACCCGGATCAGCCGTTCAGCACGCCGGATGGAGGTTTGCCGTGAGCCCATAGCACCGATGTAAAAGGCCGGAGAGCGCACTGCTTCCATCAGCGCCAGGTCGTCGATGCGTGGGTCGTGGGTCAGTGCGACCACAGCGGTAGCTTCGTGGCAATGGCCAGCGGCGATGAATTCGGAAGGCAGCACTGGATGTACTTGAACTCCCTCGGGTGGGCGTCGCAGCATCTCTTCGCGCGGATCACAGGCAATCACCTCACAGCCGATGGTACGAGCGAAGCTGGCGCAGTATTCGGCCACCGGCGACAACCCGGCAAGAATCAGCCTAAGTACAGGGCCGATGCGTATTCGCACGCGTTCGTTCAGGAGCTGCGCAATCTCGCCGCCATGGTCGTCCGCCATGAGCACGAAGGCACCGGAGGACAGGTCGAGTTCACGCACCAACCGACGTTGGCCGAGCAGTGCGTTGTACATGCCCTGCAGATGGTCGACCCAAGTTTTGTCCGGTGCGCGATGCTCGACTAGTACCTTAAGAACACCGCCGCACGGCAGTTGCAGCCGCTGACGCTCTTCATCGCTCTCCCCATACAGGACGATCTGGGTCGGTGCACGCAGCTCGCCGTCAGCGAGACTTTCGAGAAAGGCCTCCTCGACGCAGCCGCCCGAAAGGGAGCCGATGAGCTGGCCTTCCGCCCGCACGGCCAGCATCGCGCCGGGTGTACGGGGTGCCGAACCGTAGGTTGAGAGCACCGTGCACAGCCAAAAGGAGTGACCCTTGCGAGCCCACTGCAAAGCGGTGTGAATGACCTGAAGGTCGAGTTGACGCATAACAGCATCCTCGTTATAGGCGCAGTCGCATGAGGCGCCGCGTAAGTCTGTAATGTATCTGGTTCTGCACATTCACGTTGCTACTGAAGAGTATGCCCGGATTTTATAGCTAAGAGACCAATATGACCGTTCTTCGTTGTAGCACCGGCTCTAGCGGCGTCTGATAATTGCTCTGGCTTGGCCCAAGGCCCCCATTTTTCCCGCAGCCCAGAATCATGCTGCTCTCAGGGCAACAGGTCTTGCCCTGAATCAGTTTTTTATGTTGCGCTGTGCCTCCTTTATCTAGGTTTAGCCCTTGACCTCGGTAGTGGTGATGTCGTTTTTCATCTTATTCTTTTAATGGCTGCACTATAAGAGGACTGTTCCAGTCAGTTAACCCTCGAGGTACTGATAGCTGGAATCGAATTTGATGACGCGCCGACACCGCAAATGCCGCTGCAGGGCGTGGCTATTCTCCTGATTGGCTTGAGCCTAAGTTAGGAGTTGCGGTTAAGCCCTGTCCATTAATGAATTTTGATGCACCTCATCACAGTCCGCTATAGGTGACTACCGTGCGATTGGCACGGTAGTCACATCCGATCAGCGCTTGATTTCGCCCAGTAGCCCGGACACCAAAACTCCAAATAGCAGTGCCCAGAACGGCGAGCTGATGCCCATGAAGGAGAACTGACTCATCGCCACGGCTAGCGCAATAAAGGCGCCGATCTGGCAGTAACCGCCCTTTTGGAAGGCCTGCTGCAGTGCGCCGAGCAGTACGCCCAGCATGGCCAGGCCAGCGATCACGACGATCAGCGCCTTGGGGAAAGCCAGGATGAAGGGTACGGCAAGCCCGGCGAATAAGCCGAACAGCGCGAACAGCGCACCGTTCACCAAGGCTGCACCATAACGCAGGTTGCGGTCCTCACCGGCCTGCTCAGAGGAGCATATGGCGGTCATCGGGCCGGCAATGTTAGCGTTGTGACCGCCGAGTAGCCCGGCGAGCATGCCTCCGATGCCACTGATTACCGTCATTGCATTGACCGGAGGGCGGTAGCCCTCTGTAATCAGCACACCGGTCGCCTGAGCGTTTTCTGCACCAATCACCAGTGCCGTCAGCGGGATGGTGATAGCCAGGAAAGCGTCCAGAGAGAAACTAGGGAGGGTGAAAGCCGGCATGACGAAACCGATATTCACGTCGGCCGGCTGCAGTTGGCCCATGGCGAAGGCCAGGACCAGCCCAACAACGCCAGCCACCAGCACCGGTGGTACCGATTTGGCGAACCGAGTAACGAGGAAGAAGCTCAGCGCCGCGGCTCCTGCGATGATGGGCGCGGTGACAACCGAGTCCACCGCACCGGTGGCGAAGCGGATCAGCGCACCGGCGATCATCGCCATCACGATCGGCATCGGTAGCCAGCGCATTAACCGGCCGATCAACCCGGTGACACCGAGGATCAGCACTAGCAGGCCGCTAATGATGAAGGCCCCGATAGCCTCGCTGAAGGGAATGACACTGAGCGAACCGACCAGGATCGCTGCGCCGGGAATGGTGTAGGCACCGCAGATCGGCTGACGATAACGCAGCGCCATGAAAAGGCTGATCAGGCCGCCCAGCACGTACACGGCGAACAGCCAGGCGACCGTCTGGCCATTGGTTAGGCCCCCTGCTTCGGCGGCATTGATAATGACCAGCGCAGGGCCAGTGCAACCGAACAGCGCGGCGACAACACCTGCACTGATGGACTTCGAGTTGAATGCATGGCGCAAGGGGGTCTTCGTAACTGGTTCGGCATGGGAAGCGTTTGCATCGGGTGCGACGGGGATAGACATGGGTGTGCTCCGCTAGTTAATTGTTTTATAAGAGCCAGGGCGGTTTGGCATACGGTGGCGGGGCGCTTAGCGCTTAGCCCATACAGGCCATCAGGTGCTAGGTCGACGGTTGCCCAGACGTGCAACCGTCGCAGTCACATAGGTATTACTCGCCGCGGAATACGGCCGGACGCTTGCTGTGGAACGCCTCGACGCCCTCCTTGAAGTCCGCCGAGCTACGCAGGCGGCTGTAGCAGTGGCCTTCCATCTCAATGGCGACCTTTAGTGATGCGTCCTCGTTGTCGTTGATCAGTTTCTTCGCCGTACGCTGGGCGAGCGGCGAGAATCGGCGCAGTTCATCGACCATCGCATCGACGGTGCTTTCTAGATCTGCGTCGGGCACGCACTCGGTGACGAAGCCCCAGTCATAACCTTGCTGGCCGGAGATGCGCTTGGCGCGCATAACGATGTGCTTGGTCCGGGTGATGCCGATCATCTTTTGTAGCCGAGCCGAGCCGCCAGAGCCAGGAATCTGGCCGAGGTTTTGCTCGGGCAGAGCATAGCGGGTGGTTTCCGACGCAATGCGAAAATCGCAGGCCAGCGACAGCTCGAAGCCGACGCCGAAGGTGTAGCCGCGGTTGGCCACGATCACCGGCTTAGTGCACCGCTCCGGCGCGGCGACGTTCCAGGCCAGCTTAGAAACGTGCTCCGGCGAGGCCTCCAAAAAGCCTTTGATATCGCCGCCGCTGGAGAAGTGTTCGCCTTGGGCACGTAACACGATCACCCGGATCCCGGAATGGGCATCAAACGCTTCAAAGACCTGGCGCAGGATGTCACGCTGGCTCATGGCGATGACGTTGAACGGCGGGCGGCCGAGGATGATGTCCCCGCGCTCGTGCTCGAGGTTCAGTTCCACGGTGAAGCCGTCGAACTCAGTGCTCAGGAATTGTTCGATCTGCTGAGTATTCATGTAAGTTCTTTCCTCGTGTAAAGCAATAGTGTTAGTTGGCGGAAGTGGGGTGGCCGTAATCGGTCACCAGTACGCGGCGCAAGATCTTGCCGACCGGGGACTTGGGGATCTGGTCGACGAATTCGTAGCGGCGCGGGCGCTTGAAGCGCGCCAGACCCGAGGATACGCAGTGGGCGTCCAGCTCTTCCTCAGTAATCGGATGACGCAGCTTGATGAAGGCGACGACCAGCTTGCCCCATTGTTCGTCGGGTAGGCCGACCACGGCGACTTCCTCGACCGCAGGGTGCAGCGATAGGGCGTTCTCGATCTCCGCCGGGCTGACGTTCTCGCCACCGGTAATGATCAGATCGTCGACACGGCCAGTCACGAACAGGTCGCCGTCCTCGTCGAAGAAGCCAGTATCGCTGGTGAAGTACCAACCCTCATGGATCGACTTGGCATCGGCGTCGGGCCGCTTCCAGTAGCCTTCGAAGGCCTCGTCGCTGGACAGGTCGGCGATGATCTGGCCTTCCTCGTTGTACTTGCAGAGGTCGTCCGGCGACTCGCTGCCCAGCGCCACCACGCGAATGCGTTGGTTCAGCGCGCTGCGGCCAGACGAGCCAGGCTTGGCGCTGGCCTTCTGGTCGATGGTGAAGGTGTAGATTTCCGAGCTGCCATAGTGGTTGACGAACAGCTCCGGCTTGAACGCGGCCTCGACACGTTGCAGCAGCCCATCGCTCATGGCCGCTCCGGCGAAACCTAGCTTGGTGACGCTGGCTACCCGCTCGGGGCTGAAGGCCGAATGTTCAATCAGCATGTGGTAGAGCGTCGGCACCAAGTACAGGTTGGTGATCTTCTCGCGCTCGATGGCGTCCAGCGTGGCTTCCACATCGAACTTTGGCACGCAGACGAAATGCCCGTCTAGCAATGCCATCGACAGTAGCGAACGCACGCCCATGGTGTGGTAGAGCGGCATCACGCCGAGGGTGCATTCCTCTTGGCCGTACATGTTCTGCGCTACGTGGGCGACCGCGGCGGCGCGCTCGGCGCGGTGGCGGCGCGGCACGCCCTTAGGCCGGCTGGTGGTGCCGGAGGTGTAGAGCATCAACGACCAGTCCTCGGGGTCGGCGCGCAGGATGATTTCGCTCGGCGTTTCGGCGCACAGTTCTTCGAAGCTGATCGCGCTATCGTTGCCCGGCTGGCCAACACTGACGCACTGCCAGGTGCTCCTGCCGCAACCGGCAACGGCTTCTTGGGCTGAATCGTCATGGATAACCACACGCGCTTCGGCGTCATTGGTGCACCAAGCGAGTTCGTCGGCGGAGGAGCGCCAGTTGAGCGGGGTCATTATGATACCGCTGAACTGGCAGGCCCAGTGCAGGGTCGCCATCTGCCAGCGGTTCTGCATCACCGCCACGAGGTGGTCACCTTTTTTCAGGCCGAGCCTTTCGAGGCCGTGCGCGGCACGCTGGATGTCGCTGAACCAAGCCTCGTAGCTCTTCTTCAGGTCGCCGTCGCTGATCGCTATGGCATTGGGGCGCCGCTCGACCGCGGCGAGAAAGCTGCGTCCAAGGTCAAACATCGTTGTTGTTCTCCACAAGTGTTTCTTGTCGTTGCTGCGCCACTTCTAGCACCGCCCGGACCATGCCGGTGTAGCCGGTGCAGCGGCACAGATGCCCGGAGAGCATGTCGCGAACTTGGTTTTCGTCCGGGCTCGGGACGCGCTCGAGGAATTCCACGCAGGACATTAGGATGCCCGCGGTGCAGAAGCCGCACTGCAGGGCGTGATGGCGGCTGAAGGCCTGCTGCAGGTCGTTCATGATGTTGTCGCGTGACAGCGACTCCACCGTGTCGATCCGGCGCTCGTGGGCCTGCACGGCGAGCATTAGGCAGGAGCGTGAGGCAACGCCATCGACCAGCACGGTGCAGGCGCCGCAGACGCCGTGTTCGCAACCGACATGCACGCCGGTGGTGCCCAATTCGTGTCGCAGGAAATCACACAGCTGCATGCGTGGCTCGGCGAGCCCTTCGCGTTGACGGCCGTTGAGTTCTATCTGTATGGGGAAGCGCTGATCAGCTCGCACGTGCATGGTCGTTGTCCTCGATCAGTTGTTGGCCCAGTTCCCGTACCAACTGGCGGCGGTAGGGTGCGCTGGCGTGCACGTCGTCTTGGGCGCCAAGCGACCAGGCCAGGGTATTGAGTGAATCCTTCAGTTCTGCCCCCAAGGGCAGGCGGCGCAACGTTGGCCGGTCGGCGACGCCGCCGACACCCAGGTCCACCTCGCCTTGGCGGATACAGGCGGCGAGCGCCACCAGGGCGAAGTCACCGTGGCGCATGGCGACCTCGTAGAAGCGGTAGATCACGTCGGCCTCACGCAGTGGAAATTGGACTTCCACGACCATTTCGTCCGGCCGCTTCTCAGTGGTTAGCACGCCTTGGAAGAACTCGGCGGCGGGAACCTCGCGGCGCTTGCCCTTGAGCGATTCGAGCACTACAGTGCCGCCCAAAGTGACCAGACACAGCGGAATTTCGGCGCTCGGGTCGGCATGCGCGACCGAGCCGCACACGGTGCCGCGATTGCGCGTCTGGAAGTGGCCGATCCAAGGCATCGCCTGGGCCAGCAGGGGGACTTCATCGACTAAGCTTGTACGGTCGAGCAGTTCGACCTGACGCACCGCCGCACCGACCTTAAGGCAGTTGTTTTCCACCTTCAGATAATGCAGATCGCTGGCCTGATTGATGTCGATCAGCACCTTCGGCTGGGCTAGGCGCATGTTCAGAACGGCCATCAGTGACTGGCCGCCGGCAATGATCCGGGCCTGCTCACCGTGCTCTGTAAGCTGCTGCAGGGCCTCGCGCTTGTTGGCCGCGCGGACGTAGTCGAATACGGCGGGTTTCATTTCGTACCTCCCATGCCGAGCAGGGCGCGCAGGCGCTGCCACAGGCTGGTGTCGATAGGCTTGCCGGAAAGCCGCTGGGCCAGACGGGTGAATATTTGGCCAATGATTACGCGCGAGGCGCTCTGCAACATGCGCCCGCCGACGGCGGCGACCTTACCGGTCACTGCGGCCTGATAGGCGTACTCCAACCGTGTATTCCCGTTCTCCAGCGCCACCAGATTGATATTTGCGCTACCGGTAGCCGAGCCCATAGGGCTGTTGCCGGAGCCGGACAGACGTAGCGAGTGCGGTGGATCGAGGTCGGTCAGGGCGACCCGTGCGGCGAAGCGCGCGCGGATCATGCCCACGCCGACGGTGACGTCGGCCCGGTAATGGTTTTCGCTTTCCAGTTCCAAGGCGTGGCAACCCGGGATGATGGCCTTCAGCGTTTCGGGGTCGAGGATGGCGTCGAATACCTGCTGCGGCGGCGCGGGAATCTCAACCAAGTCGTTAGCCTGCAGGGCCGAACCGCCGGCTACCTTCGGTGCATCCATGACAAGACCTTCTGGCGCCGCCGGCTCGTCGATGCCGATCATTGAGCGAACCCGCGACGGCGTCAGAGGAAGCTTGATGTCAGAGCGGCCTAGCGCATCGGCTACGGCATTGGCGATGCACACCGGAGTGCTCATGTTGTTGCCTTCACCGACACCCTTAGCCCCCAGCGGGGTGAAGGGCGAGGGAGTTTCCATGTGCAGGATCACCGGGTCGACTACCTCCGGTGCGGTCGGGATCAGGTAGTCGGCCAGGGTGCCAGAAAGGAAGCTGCCGTCCTCGCCGTAGGCAAACTCTTCCATTAGCGCCACGCCCAGCGCCTGGGAATAGGCACCGAGGATTTGTCCCTCGACCAGCATTGGATTGAGAATGCGCCCGGCGTCATGGGTAGTGACGTACTTGTCGATGCGTACCTGACCGGTGACACGATCGATCTCTACTCCGCAGAAATCGAGGATGAAGCCGTAACACAGAGAGCTGTTAATGCAGTCCTGGTCGTTCGGCGCCTCGAGTTGGGGAGGCGTCCAGAAGGCAGTTTCCCGCAGACCGCCCGTTTCGCCTTCCGGCAGCAGGCCCGGAGACCAGTGGGTGGTACCAGCCACACGATGAAAGGGCTGGCTAGGGCCGTTCTCTACGAAGATCTTGCCGTCGGCGAAGCGGACGTCAGTGGAGGATACCTGCCACATGTCCGCGGCGATGGCGGCCATGCGTTCACGGATCTTCAAGGTGGCGTTATACACCGACCCGGCGACGGCGCCCGAGAAGCGGCTCGAGTAGTTGCCGGAGGCTATCGACCAGGCGTCCTTGCCGGTGTCCAACTCGACATTCACGCTGATGCTTTCCAGCTTCACACCTAGTAACTCGCTAATGATCTGCGCCACCACTGTTTGATGGCCCTGACCTTGCGGTGTCGAGGACACGTGAGCGGTCACGCTGCCGAGCGGGTCGACACTGACTGTGGCAGTGCTCACTGCTCCATTCTTCGGTCCAGCCTTCTGACGCTCTTCGGGCGTCATGGCGACGGTGATGTAGCCCATGTTGGAGATTGAGGGTTCCACCACAGCGGCATAGCCGATGCCATACAAACGTCCCTCGGCACGGGCCTGGTCACGGCGCTGTAGGAGCTCGTCGAGATTGCCTTTACGGCGCGCCAGTTCCACAGCAGCAGGATAGTCGCCGGAATCGAGCAGTGCGCCCGCTGCTGCGCGGTAGGGGAACACGCCAGCGGGAACCAGGTTGCGCTGGATGACCTCGAGCGGGTCGAGGCCGAGTTCTGCCGCGACGTGTTGCATCAGCCGCTCAAGGGCGAAATAGACCTGACCGCCCCCGAATCCGCGGTTCAGTCCGGTAGGCATTTTGTTGGTGAGCACCACCCGGTTGCGCACCGCCAGGTTTCGGATGGTGTAAGCGCCACTGAGATTACCGTGCATGCGGTAGAAGGTGGCTGGTTCAGGGGCCCGTAGGTAAGCGCCACAATCATCAATCTGGTCGTAGCGCAGGGCTGTGACGCGGCCATTGGCTTCCACTGCGGCCTCAATTTCGCAGACGCGGTTGGTGGCGCTGGAAGAGGCCTGTAGATGCTCGAGGCGATCCTCCACCCACTTCACCGGAGCACCGACCTTGCGCGAGGCCAAGCCCATCAGCACCACATAGGGGAACACCCCCTGCTTGATGCCGAAGCTGCCACCGGAATCCGGCGGGGTACGCAGGCGCAGGCGGTTGGCCGGCACGTTGAGTGCCCGGCACATTACCGAGTGCAGCGCATAGGGGCCCTGGAAATTGGCCATCACATCATAGGTTTCCGAGGCTGGCAGGTACTGCGCCAGTACCACGTAGCATTCAATCGGCGTGCAGGAGTTTCGCGGGTACTGAACCTTCAGTGTGATGCGGTGTGGCGCTTCGGCGAAAGCCCGCTCCGGGTCGCCGTAGCGGAAGTTGCGTTCGTTTACCACGTTGCTGCCTACGGCTTCGTGCAGAATCGGCGCATCATTTAGGGTGGCCGCTTCGGGGTCGATGATCGGTGTCAGCGGCTCGTATTCGACCTGAACGGCATCCAGAGCATCCTCGGCTAGGTAGCGGTCGTCGGCAATCACTACGCAGACCGGTTCGCCAACGTAGCGCACCTTGTCGACAGCCAGAGGCCAATGCTCCATAGGTGCTCTGACGCCCACCGGAAACGGGTTAGACCAGCGCTTGACGTCATCGCCAGTGAGCACACCATGTACGCCTTTCATAGTCAGAGCGCGTGAGGCATCCACCGAACGGATACGGGCGTGGGCATGGGGAGAACGGACAACAGCGGCTTGCAGGGTCCCTGGTGGTGTCGCCATGTCGTCAGCGTAGCGACCTTGGCCTTGAAGCAGAGCGGCATCCTCGACTCGAGCCTGACGACTTCCGATATGACCGACGGTGGCTTCGGCAATACTTTTTTGCATATACATGGCGAGCTCTTGTTTTTATGCACGAACATTCAAAGCTAATTCTCGCCAATTACCCGGCGCGACGCTTTGCCCGGAAATATGCATTCATGCCTTAGAGTCTGGTTATTTGCCCTGGAGTCTTATAGTACGGTGAGTGTAGTGGCCTTCCTCAGCAATAGTCAGTCTCAATACTGAGTCTAGGAGCTATTCAACTAATACGCTAATGCAAGGCATTTTCCCTAATTCATTATGGCCGCATCAAAGAAGCGACTCATACGTGTCGGCGCATCTGGCAAGCGTCCCAGATGCTGGCTATGGCCAGCGGGAGCTGGCGACAGATGAGCTGCTGAGTGTTTATGAAGCGGCTGGCGGTATTTCCATCGCCTAACTGACGAGGCCCGCCCGAGAGGTGCGCTATGAACCCAAGACGAAAAGAGAAACGCACTATGAATGGCAGAGACCCCAACTTCTGGCATGGGCTGCTGGATTTTTTTGCCCATCACTTTGGTGGCCATGCTTACGTTCACGATGGGCTTTATTCGTGGTGTTCACCGAGGGCGGTAGCCTGAAGAAGTCACTACTTGGCGCGGTGATGTGCATGATTTTGGCAACGCCGCCGGGGATTCGAGGTGTAGTTCCCCATTTCGAGCATGACGGTCGCAGCTAACAGGCCGAAATACAGTAAAGAATGGCCGGTTTTGTTCCAGCGTCCACCGTCTCGGCAGCTTCCGCCCTGGCCAGAAAGGGTGGTCGAATAGCGTACTTAGGTGATTCGATATAACTTGACTCGGGTACCCTTAGTGTTGGTAAGTGCTAAGGGCATTTATGTGGCTTTGCGAGATGATTGCCTCCCCGCATCCAAAATATTATTAGCCGAACTCCCCGAACTCAATCTTGCCTAGTACATCCCTCACCATTTCGCGGCCAGCAAAGGTATCGAAAATATCGATGGGCTGAGACCCATTCAGCGCTCGAACCTCGCTGTGCAGCCACTCCTGGGCGCTATCACGATCACCTAAGACCTTTCCGGCTTCGACATATAGCTTCAGTGTATCCAGCACTTCCTCGCTCTGAGCACGGCCCAGGGCCTTACGCTTGTACAAGCGATGCAGGTTTCCTTTTTTGACAGGACTCGACCATAGAGAGGGTAATGCAAACATGGTTACGGATATTAATAGAGGCTTACTGAAAAGGTCATTTGGCACTTCCAGCCTTCCGGTTAGGCTCCGTGTGAATAATCCGCCGGGTCTGAATAGGCGCTCGTACAGTTGCGAGGTGAAGTCCATGTTGACCGCATGGGAAGGACTTGGTTCGACGACGCTTTGGCGATACCAGTCCGGCGGCACCGCTCCCGTGAGGAATCGCTATACCTTTGGGTGCTCCTCACTAATAAGAAGGTTTCGATAGCGAAAGCGCCTGAATATTGTTCCTTCGGCTCTACATCCTCGCAAGCATGCCGCTTAATAAGAGGGCTGCTCGACTTCACTAATAAGCCGAACTGGCTTAAGTTAATGGGGCTTGAACATGAATGGGCTGATAGCCGGCTGGGGAGTGGCAAAGAAAGTGCCGACGCGGAACTGCCGGCTAGGGAGGAGCTGTTGTTCAACGGCAGGAAAGACGTAGATTCTTTCTAATAGTATAGCAACGCTTGTATCTGCGGTTTTTTATTAATCGTGTGATTGGTTATTATAACAGGGTATGAATTATGATTTGGCAAAAACAGATAACTCTTGATGAGCTTGGCTTGAGTGCAAACGAGACCCTAATAAGTCATCTCGGAATTGAGTTCACTAAAATTGGGGATGATTCTCTTAGTGGAAGGATGCCAGTAGATGCAAGAACCATTCAGCCTGCCGGCATACTGCATGGTGGTGCATCGGTAGTACTTGCTGAAACCCTAGGTAGTATAGCTGCTAACTTCTGTCTGAAAGACTGCAGCAAGATCGCCGTTGGCCAGGAGATTAATGCGAACCATGTGAGGCCAATGCAGTCTGGCTGGGGCTATGGAACAGCGAGGCCGCTACATATCGGCGGATCTACTCAGATATGGGAAATACATATCAAAAATAACGATGAAAGGTTGGTTTGCGTTTCTAGGTTGACCATGGCCGTTATCAATAAATGGTAAACGCATGTTCCGTTGGCCATCCTACTGTCGAGGGTCAACATGCATGACAGTTTGCTTTTGATGGCTCTGCTCGATGCTCGATAGTGTTCAGCAGTTTCATGGGGCCGACCAGAGCGTTCTCGCTGCCGCCGGTCATATCAGGCTCGCGGCATCCAGCCTCGCATCGCTCGCCGGGGCATAGAGGGTGATCAGCGACTCGGACGCCATCGCTGGCTTGTCGAGAGAACCTTTGTCTGGCTAGGTTGAGTGAGACGATGGCGATACTCTATCAGCGTCGTGTCGATATTCATTATGCCTTACGCTGCTGGGATGCTCGCTGTTCTGTCTGAACAAGCTTCGAGGCAGGTTTTGAAAAGCATTGTTAACCCGACTCAGTAAGAATCAGGCATCGATGCAAGCGAAGACGATATGCTTAGCTTTCATCTGGAAATGTCATATTTTTCAGCGGTTCGCACCCTAGGTGTGAAACAGTTTCCAAAACTATCTTAGCAACCCTCGACAGCCTTCTTCGATTCGCACGCCTGCCAGACGGCAGTGCTCGCCGAGCGCAGTGAAGGTCAATTGCCTTCTATTAATGTGTTGAACCACCCTGTCGCGGCGCGTTGTGTCTGGGGGCTATTGCACGGATCAGACTCTCGGGAAAATCTCAGTACAATTCGGGAAGTTCTCATTTTGTGAGGCAAGGCTTCCCCACGTGTGCTCCTTAGACTCCCTTACAGGTGGTCGGCCTTCATGACGCCACCAAGGAGGAGAGCATGACCGCGCCTGAGCCAACCGGACTTAATAGTAAGCGCAGCAACTTTATTGGCAAGAGCCAAGCTCGCGTCGAAGACGAAGCCCTGCTGAGGGGGCTTGGACGCTATGGTGGTGATCTCGCTACACCTCCGGGTACCTTGCATGCTGCAGTGTTGCGCTCACCGCATGCCCATGCACGGCATACTTGGTCAACCTACCCCAAGCTCTAGACATGCCTGGTGTGCACGGCGTGTTGATAGGGGAATATGTCAAGCGCTGGGCGGCTCCATTTGCTGTTTCTTGAAGGGTATCCCATTCTTTTACGATGTTGTCGCACCGGTGTTGGCGGTATTGGTGCCCGTCGTGATGCTGTCGATCTGGTGGAAAGTTCGTCGGATCAGGCATGCCCCCGACGATTCCACGGCGTTGTAAAAGTCTTAATACGATCTACCGGCTTGAAGCGCGGAATGGGGTAATCGTGGAGCGTCCGGTAGGGATGCCAGCATTTAATGGACCCAGTCATCTAATCTCTTGGGGTAGGGGTAGGGCAGCGAGCAAGGCCGGCTGATGGGGGTCCCGGCTTCAATTTTCGGTTTCAATTTCTCCAATGACTATAGCGAGAGTCGCGCTATGCTAATCTTCATCTAAGCTTGGATATACTAGGCGGGCTTTACAGGGTCCCACTCCTAAGTCCGCTAGCTACGTCGTCAAGGAGCGCTTATGACCAAGGCTCGGAACGAGGTCTACATCAAGGAACCCGCAGCGGAAGGGATCCAGACGGTTAACCCATGCCGAAAAGTGGTGGGCCTAGTACCTGCTCCGGAGATGTCCGCTGAGATGGCCGAAAAGGTAATCGACCAGTTACCCGAACTTCTGGCCAACTACGTCGATGACCGGTTGAGCTGGGAGGTTCAACTGATCGTTGATCCGTTGATCGGTGCTGCAGAGGCTTCCAACGATATTATTGGGAGTATTCTCGAGTATAAGCGGGACCAGCAGTGGGACTACGCGATCTGCATTACCGATTTGCCGATCTTTAAGGACGGGCGCTTCGTAATCGCTGAAACCAGCACGGTGCATGGCGTTGCGATGATTTCATTGCCTGCCTTCGGCATTACCGCAATACGTCGTCGCCTGAACGAAGCGATCCTGCAACTGGTCAACGAATTGCACCATGGCAGTTCCGAAGAGGACCGTACTCGTCAGGAGCAGCGTACCCAGCAATCCGATAAAGTCCACGAGAGTCTGCGTGGCAAAGGTGCGCGGCAACTATTGGGCAGGCACCTCTACGAGAAGCTGTTTCCGATACGTCGGCTAACGCTATCGGGCGAGGGAGAGTCCTTTGACGTGCGCTTCATTGCCGATTCGTGGATCAACGGGAACCTTCGCATCCTGGCAGGCATGGTGCGCGCCAACCGCCCCTCGACCATCTTTCCTGCTTTCAAGCGCGTCATCGCCGTCGCGTTCGCGACCGGCGCCTATGGTCTGGTGTTTCCCACCCTTTGGCAGCTCAGCGCCAATTATGGTTGGCCTCGCCTTGTTCTTCTGATGGGAGTCTCCATGGTGGCGATGATCGCCTGGATCATACTTGCGCATTCTCTTTGGGAGTCGATAAGAAACTCCCCATTGCCACACTTGGTTCGCCTCTACAATACGGTCACTGTACTGACGCTAAGTACTGGGGTCATATTCTATTATACGATCCTACTGGGTCTGTTCTGTTTCACGGTCCTCGTTTTCATTCCGGCCAACATGCTGGAAGAGCAACTCGGCCAAGCGGCCAGCCTTTTAGATTATGCTGCCCTTGCTTGGCTCGCGACTTCGGTTGCCACCATCGCTGGTGCCCTGGGGGCCGGATTGGAAGATGAAGAAACCGTCAGAAACGCTACTTATGGCTACCGGCAGCGACGCCGCAACCAAGAAGCGGATAAGCGCTGATGCGCGGCGACAATTAAAAGACGCAACTAAACGTGGAGCGGCCTTCTAGTATCTCTTTGTTTTCGCGATCAACCACTGTTCCTTGGTGGTGTCCACGCCGGTGCTTCGTCCTCGATTCGCCGGGCGTCTTCGCGCATGGCGTGCCCCAGTGACTCTTCCAGCTTCACGAACAACTCCCCGTAGCGCCGGCCGAGGCCGAAGTGGATGCCTTCCTCGATGTTGCGCCAGGTTTCGAACAGTTGGTCTTCGTTGGCTTTTTCGCTGGCAACGAAGGAGTGGGTCATCCGGCGAGCGCGTTCTGGGTGGACGCCCATGGCGGTGAGGGCATCGCCGCCGAGTGCCAGGGCGGAGTAGTAGGTTTCGCTTACCACGTCGTCGGCGCCGGCTTCGCGCAGTTCGTAGCCGTGGCCGCGGTCGAAGGCGCGGGCCAGTACCCAGACCTGCGGGTAAAGCTGTTTGACATGACGCACCAGATTAACGGCCCGGTTGCGGTCATCAATGGCCACAACGAGCAGGCGTGCCTCGGCAATGCCGGCCGTTTCCAGTAGCTGGATGCGGGTGGCGTCGCAAAAGTAACTTTTCAGTTGGATTCGGCGCAGGTTTTCGATCTGCTCCAGGGATTGGTCCAGGGCAACGCTCGGAATGTTGTTGGCGCGAAGCAACCGGCAGACGATCTGCCCGAAGCGGCCGACCCCTGCCACGATCACCGGCGCCTGCTCTTCTATCTCATCCGCCTCCGCTTCTTCATTGGAGGCTTTCTGATAGCGCGGCAGCACCACCCGGTCATAGACAATGAACAACAGCGGCGTCAGGAACATGGACAGGGCCACGACCAGTGACAGCATTTGCGCGGTGTCCGCCGGGATCACACGGTTCTGGGTGCTGTAGGTCAGCAGCACAAACCCGAATTCACCGGCCTGGGCGAGCCCGAGGCTGAACAGCCAGCCATCACTGCTGCGGATGCGGAAGGCGAGGGCCAGACCAACCAGAATCAGGGCCTTGCCGATGATCACTGCCAGGGCGAGAAGCAGGACGATATCCCAGGACTCCGCCAGAACGCCGAAATTGATTCCCGCGCCCACGGTAATGAAGAACAGCCCCAGCAGCAGCCCTTTGAACGGCTCGATATTGGCTTCCAGTTCGTGCCGGAATTCGCTGTTGGCCAGCACCACACCGGCCAGGAATGCGCCGAGCGCAGGCGACAGATTCACCAAGCTCATCAGCGCCGCGATGCCGATAATCAGCATCAGGGACGCGGCGGTGAATACTTCCCGCATGCCGGATCGCACCACGTAGCGGAACAGTGGCCGACTCAGGTAATGGCCACAGATAATCACGATCACGATCGCACCGACAACGGCCAGCCCATGCGCCCAGCCCGGCAGGTTCTCAACCAGGCTGAGGCTGCTATGCCCGCCCTCGCTGCCACTACCGGACATTCCGGACACGGCCAGCAGCGGGATGACGGCCAGCATGGGAATCACCGCAATGTCCTGGAAAAGCAGCACTGAGAAGGCACTCTGCCCACCTTCGGTTTTGACTAGGCCCCTTTCGGTAAGTGTCTGCAAGACAATCGCTGTTGAGGAAAGGGAGAAGAGAAACCCTACCGCCACGGCTGTTTGCCAGGCCATCCCCAGGAACCAGGCAAAACAGGTGGCTGCGGCTGCAGTCAGTGTGACCTGCAGGCCGCCAAGACCGAGCAGCCGAACCCGCATGGCCCAAAGGGATTTGGGGTCAAGCTCCATCCCCACCAGGAACAGCATCATTACCACGCCGAACTCAGCAAAATGCTGAAGAGTGAGGGCCTCCTGGCCCACCAGTCCTGTCACCGGTCCTATGACCACACCGGCCACCAGATAACCGAGTACCGACCCCAGCCCGAACTGTCTGGCCAGTGGCACCGCGATTACCGCTGCCACCAGGTAGATAAACGCCTGAACAAAGTAGTCAGTCATCAGTCATGTCCGTAGGTCGAAAATCACATACCCATTCTTCTAACATTAGACCAACGGCCGCATTTCGCTTCCGGTATCGAAAATGGGGGACAAAAATGGGGACAGACCTGTTTTCTTCACCCCAATGATCAGCGTGGTCATAACCGTCAACTGGTAACCCGTGTGATTCATCACGGTCTTGTTAAAGTGGCTGATCGCACGCTTCCGGCTCTTATTCTTCTGCCAACGACATGGCAGCACCGCCACATATGCTCATTTATTCTCTAAATACTTGTCGCTTATAATATCAAGTAAAGAGGGCGGGGCGCTTGCTCACGGCCCCCTCGACCACTGGACGATGCCTTAAGAAAGGCGGTCGTGGTGGCGGTTAGGACAATGCGGCCAATCTTGGCCCTCCTCGCATCAGGGTTGGCCACCAATTGTCGGCGGCGGCTCCCAGGTGCAAGGTCACCCGCAATGCATGCATGGTGAGCGTGGCGGCGACTTTCAGCACCTGCTCGCGAAACCTCATTAGGCTCCACCTCTTACGGTTTTGATTCCCCATCAGGCAGCTCAGGCCGTGCGGATATTGTTTCAATCTAACCATTAGTTCTAGTTCGTTCTGGGCCTTCGGCCCTCCACCGGATGGCCTTTTCTCCGCTTCGCTACGTAAAGGCCGCTGCTGAATGTTGGCGTTACATCAGGAAAGTCTCAATGGCGGCTTCTGGCCGGGCAACGACGACCTGAAA
>NZ_DFBS01000009.1 GCF_002366715.1 Halomonas sp. UBA3074
TGATGATGACGCAACATTTAAAACACCGGATACGCAGCGTGTGGCTAAGCTCGCTCATCGAACAAGGTGAGGCAGGCGAAGCGGCAGGCAATGAGACGATCATAATTTAGCAAACGCTCGTCAGCATGATGTACATTAAAAGTTACGTCTGACGACCATAGCACGCGTGAACCACCTGATCCCTTGCCGAACTCAGAAGTGAAACCGCTTAGCGCCGATGGTAGTGTGGGGTCTCCCCATGCGAGAGTAGGTCATCGTCAGGCACTTATTCAACGAAGAACCCAGCCACCCGGCTGGGTTTTTTGTTGCCTGAAAGAAAATGAATGTCATGGCGAGGAGCGTAGCGACGCGGCCATCTCGTCCAGCGGTGGCAAGCAACCCTGAGATCGCCGCGCTTCGCTCGCGATGACAGGGGGGCTCGCGATAATAGGTGGAGAGCGGCTGGCTGTGGCCGACTATATGTCATGGCGAGGAGCGTAGCGACACGGCCATCTCAAGCCCGCGGCAGCCTCGAGATTGCGTCACTGCGTTCGCAATGACACTGCGTCGTTGCGAGATAAAGTAGCCTCCTACTAAAGGAGGTAGAAGGCTGTTTAAATGTTAACCGCAGATTGTCTCTAACGCTTCAATCAGGCTATCCATCTCATGATCAGTGCCGATGGTAATACGAAGGAAATTGTTGAGTTCCGGCGTATTAAAATGGCGCACCAAGATGCCGCGCTCACGTAGGCCAGCAAAGAGTTGCGCACCTGCGTAATCTGGGTGTTGGGCAAGCACAAAATTCGCCTTAGAAGGCAACACCTCAAACCCCAGCGTTTCTAGGCGCTGACGGGTACGCTCACGCGAGGTAATCACATGCTCACGGCAGGCTTCGAAGTGCTCGACATCTTTCAGCGCGGCGATGCCGACGATACTGGCTAGACTATCCACCGGGTAGGAGTTAAAGGAGTCTTTGACACGCTGAAGACCATCGATGAGTTCCTCCGAGCCTACCGCGTAGCCAAGACGCAGCCCTGCCAAGCTCCGTGATTTGGAGAAGGTGCCGGTCACCAGCAGGTTGGGATAGCGGTCAATTAACGAGACGGCGCTCTCCGCACCAAAATCCACGTACGCCTCGTCCACCAATACCACACGGCCGGTCACACGCTTAAGTAGCGCTTCTATCGCCGCCAGTGAATGTGCATGCCCGGTGGGTGCATTGGGGTTGGCGAATATAATACCGCTACGCTCACTGTTAGCCGCCAGCGCATCAATATCGACTTCCCAGTGCTTATTGAGCGGGTGCTTGCGCAGTGCTACGCCGTAGAGATTGGCGTACACAGGATAAAAGCTATAGGTAATCGCAGGGACGTCCAGCGGCGCCGCATGGCAAAAGAAAGCCTGAAAAGCGAACGCCAGCACCTCATCGGAACCATTGCCGACAAACACCTGGTGACTAGCCACATCAAAGGTCGCTGCCAGTGCTTCTCGTAGTTCCGCAGACGTTGGGTCAGGATAGAGACGTAGATGGTCGGTCGCGTAATCGCGCAGCGCTACACCGACACCGGGAGCCGGTGGGTAGGGGTTTTCATTCGTATTGAGCTTAACAAGTTGCTCGCGTGGCTGTTCACCGGGCACGTAAGGCGTTAGTTCGCGAACGGCCGGACTCCAGTATTGGCTCATGAGGGTAACCTGATTATCCTAGCAAGGTATGCCATGGTCGCTTGAAGGCTAACTCAGCGCAAGCATTCGCATCGCTAGGGGTGTGCGTCGCACCTTCTAACGGTTATGCTGTCATAAGTGCGCGTAAATAAATGTGATGCCCAACACGAGATGAAGGAGACACTCTATGCAACTTAAGAGTTTGCTAGCCGGTTCGGCTATGTTGGCACTGCTGGCTGGCTGCGCAAGCGGTCCGATGGAACAGCAGCAAGAAGAAGCTGCGACCGCACAGGCTAACTATCAGGGCTCGTTACCCTGCCGCAACTGTGATGGTATCGATCTGGATGTCACGATGATGGGCGAAGAGATGAGCGCGGCGGAAGAGCGCACTTTCACGCTGAACGCTACCTACCGGAATCATCCCCAAACGCCCCCTGATGAAAATTATGCGGGTAACTGGGAAGTGCTGACCGGTACGCCGTCTGATCCAGATGCGACTGTCTACGAGCTGACGCCGGATGGCGATGGTCAAATCTATTACTTCATGCGTATTGATGAAAGCACGCTGGAGCTGATTGACCCAGAACGTCGGCGCTTTGAAAACGGTGAAATGCTGCAGCTAACGCGCCAATAACGCATTAGCAGGTAGTATAAAAGGCGGCCATTGGCCGCCTTTTGTGTTTTGTCGAGGCAGGGCTTAATGAGCGGCAATGATCAGCGGTTTTGAAGGCAGGTGGCCGTATCGTCAGAATCGTTAAACCGCGATAGCAACAGTAGGAGTGTCATAGTAGTGGCGAAGGCTAAAAGCGCTTTTGTATGTACCGAGTGCGGCGCTGAATATCGCAAATGGCAAGGGCAGTGCAGTAGTTGCCAAGAGTGGAATACCCTTAGTGAGGTGCGTTTAGAGAGCGCGCGTCCTGGTGGCGGCGCTGCCGCAGGGCGGTCAGGTTACGCAGGCGACCTTTCGCGGGAAGTGATCGATCTTGGCAATGTGGATCTCAGTGAAGTACCGCGCATGAGTTCCACGTTTGCTGAGTTCGATCGCGTCCTGGGTGGTGGTCTAGTGCCCGGCTCGGCCGTTCTGCTGGGCGGTAATCCCGGCGCGGGTAAGTCTACGCTGTTGCTGCAAACGGCCTGTAAGCTGGCTCAGCAGCGGCGCATACTCTATGTCACGGGGGAAGAGTCGCTTTCCCAAGTGGCCATGCGCGCCCATCGCCTACAGCTCCCCACCAACGGTTTGAAAATGCTGGCTGAAACCAGCGTGGAAACCATTCTAGCGGTGTCTGAGCGTGAGAAGCCGGAAATCCTGGTGATCGACTCCATCCAGACCATGCACCTGGAAGACATTAGCTCGGCCCCAGGGGGCGTTGCCCAGGTGCGGGAGTCTGCCGCGGCGCTTACTCGCTTTGCCAAAAAAACCAATACGGTCTTATTGCTGGTGGGGCATGTCACCAAAGACGGTACGTTGGCAGGGCCCAAAGTCCTCGAACATATGATCGATGCCTCGCTGCTGCTAGAAGGCGGTGCAGACTCACGTTTTCGCACCTTGCGCGGGCAGAAAAACCGCTTTGGCGCCGTCAACGAGCTAGGCGTGTTTGCCATGTTGGAACAGGGCCTTAAAGAAGTTAAAAACCCGAGTGCGATCTTCCTTTCTCGCCAGGAAGAGCAAGCGCCGGGTAGCTTAGTGATGGTGGTCTGGGAAGGCACGCGGCCGATTCTGGTCGAGGTGCAGGCATTGGTGGATGAGTCTGCACTGGGGAATCCTCGCCGTGTCGCCGTCGGCGTCGATCAAAACCGCTTGGCGATGTTGCTTGCGGTGCTTAATCGCCACGGTGGCCTGTTTACCGGTGACCAAGATGTATTCCTAAACGTCGTCGGCGGTGTCAAAGTGCTCGAAACCAGTGCTGATTTGGCAGTGCTGCTAGCGGTCGTTTCCAGTCTGCAAAACCGCGCCTTACCTAAAGAGTTAGTGGTGTTTGGTGAAGTGGGGCTTTCCGGTGAAATACGCCCGGTACCCAGCGGGCAAGAGCGCATCAGTGAGGCGGCCAAACATGGCTTTCTGCGAGCAATCGTGCCGCGCGCTAACGCCCCCAAGCAGGCGCCAAAGGGCATGGAAGTCATTGCGGTGGATAAACTCAGCGATGCACTCGACGCCCTGTAGCCTGAACCAAGCTGCGCTAAACTGATGATATTCACCAAGTGCCAAGGAGAGACACGATGAGTTCGATTCGCTTGACCCAATATAGCCACGGCGCAGGCTGCGGCTGCAAAATTGCGCCGGACGTACTGGATGGGATTCTAGCCAAGTCAGGCCCTGCGGCAGGCCATAAGCAACTTATTGTCGGTAATCAAGGGCGCGAAGATGCGGCCGTTTATGATTTGGGTGATGGTCGCGGTATGATCGCCACCACCGATTTCTTCATGCCCATTGTCGATGATCCCTTCGATTTTGGACGTATCGCGGCAACCAATGCGATCAGCGATGTTTACGCCATGGGCGGCACCCCGGTAATGGCGTTAGGTATTTTAGGCTGGCCATTGGACAAGCTTAGCGCTGAAGTAGCCGGTGATGTCATGGCCGGTGCCCAGGCGGTATGCCGCGAATTAGGCGTTGCCTTAGCGGGCGGTCACTCCATCGATGCGCCCGAGCCGATTTTTGGGCTCGCGGTAAACGGATTGATCGACTTAGACAAGCTCAAGCTAAACAGCACTGCCAAGCCTGGCGATCTGCTGTTTTTAACCAAGCCCCTGGGCGTGGGAATGCTCACCACGGCAGAAAAGCGTGGCTTGCTGGAAATTGGCCATCACGGGCTTGCCCGGGAAACGATGCTGAAGCCCAATAGCATTGGTGTGAAGTTTGCCGATGTGAAAGGCGTTAATGCGATGACCGATGTCACCGGGTTTGGCTTAGCGGGCCACCTGACGGAGATGTGCCAAGCCAGTGACGTCATGGCACAAATTAATTTCCGTAAGCTACCGCGCTTAGCCGAAGCCGAGTCCTACCGTCGTCAAGGGGCTGTGCCGGGTGGCACGCTGCGCAATCGTGATGCGCTCGGCGAACGCTTTCCGGCGATGGATGAGGCCCACTGGCAGTGGCTATGCGATCCGCAAACCTCGGGTGGTCTGTTGTTAAGCGTTGACCCAGCCTGGGAAGACGACGTGGAGCGAATTGGCCGTGAGTTTGGTCTGTCGCTGCAATCCTTTGGCGTCATGAAAAAGCGTCAAGGCAACGCCGCCATTGAGGTGGTCGGGTGACGCTAGCCACGACACCTGCCACCACCCCGGCGGCTTTGTGTTTAATCAGAGAGGGGCGACCACTGATAGACGTCCGCGCCCCGGTCGAATTTGCCCAGGGTGGGCTGCCGGGGGCCGTCAACCTGCCGCTAATGATTGATGATGAGCGCCATCAGGTGGGTATCGCTTATAAACAGCAGGGCCAAGCCGCGGCGATTGCGTTAGGCGAACGCTTAGTCAGCGGTGAGGTCAAGCAAGCTCGGATTGCAGCGTGGCAGGCGTATTTAGCCGAGCATCCTGATGCGGTGATTTACTGCTTTCGTGGTGGGTTACGCTCGCAAATAGCCCAGCAGTGGCTGGAGGAAGCTGGTCTATCCCGGCCTCGCCTAGCGGGTGGTTGGAAGGCCATGCGCCAAGCGCTGTGTGAACGCATCGATCAAGCAGCGCGTCAGCCAATGCTGGTGGTCGCAGGGCTGACTGGGTGTGCGAAAACGACGCTGATCAATCAGCTTCATAATGGTGTCGACCTGGAAGCTTATGCGCACCATAAAGGCTCTGCCTTCGGCCGCAGGCCCGAAGAGCCCGCCACCCAAATCGATTTTGAGCATGCGCTGGCCAAACGGCTGATCGGGCTGAACGAAGGCTTGGTCATTGAGGATGAGTCTCGCCAGATTGGCAACGCCAATATTCCGCTTGCGTTCTGGCGGGCGCTGCAGCAAGCACCACGGATGCGTATCGAAATGCCGCTGGACTGGCGCCTTGCCCAGATCCAGCAGGATTATATTATCGATTTAGAACAGGCTTATGCTGCTCGTTTCGGCGCCTATCAAGGCTGGCAGTTAATGCAGGCACAGTTGAGCAATGCGCTTATTCGTTTGGCCAAGCGGCTGGGCAATGCCCGTCTGCAGCGTTTACAGCGGCTTCAGACGCTGGCATTCAACGAACATGCCCATGGCAACCCCCAGGCGCATGAGGCATGGCTTGCACCACTGCTCACCGAATACTACGACCCGCTTTATCGCTACCACCTGGAAAAACGGCGCGAGACGGCGCCGCCGGAAATACATGTCGGTGATTGGGATAGCTGCCTGGCGGTCGCCAGGCAATGGAACGGCTAATGGCGCCGCCGCGCGGTTAGCGCGTGCTCAACCACTGTGTCATCAGCCGATCAAGTAGTGGCGCTAAATGAATAAAGCGGTTGGCATCCTCGAGGATTTGCTCATCGTCCTGAACATAGCGGGCAGCGGCAGGCGACGCACTGGGCCGCTCAGCATTGCTCAGCAGCTGGTTAACGCTGGCAGGTGTGGCTTCCAAATGGCACAGCAGGCTGATCACGCGGCCCCTGTCCCAGGTAAAGCCTTGCAGCGGTGCGGCTTCACTGCCGCCCAGGGAAAAAGCCTCATCGGGCAAGCTAAAAACATAGCGATGCCACATAAAGGCGCTGAACGATTCGGGCAGATCCAGAGCGCTTTCCGGCGCCAGGGTCACCGTATGCCAGCCTGTTTCTGCATAGGTGCCGGGGGCTACCACCGCACCCAGCGACTGCGCTATCCAGTGGGCACCAAGGCCAATGCCCAACAGTGGTTTTTGACCATCCAGGTAGCGGTTGATCAACTTATCTTCTGCTTTAAACCACGCTGGTGGTTGGCTGACTAGCGTCTCAGGCCCATCGAGTACAATCAGTGCATCGGCTTCGTTGGGTCGTGGCGTTAACTCGCCAGCATAGAGATGAAAAACGGTGTAACTATGGCCCATACTGGTCAACCAATCGGTTAAACGGGCGGGGCCATGGTCAGGGCCGTGCTGTAGCAGATGAATATGCATGGTAATCTCCTCGCCGGCCGTACAATCATTAAAGCGTTAGGGGATCGCCCCAAGCGCATAGAGACGATAACGTAACCGCTACGTTTCACCAATATCCCACATCAAGCGATCCAGGAAATCAGTATGGTGTCGAAACCCCAGGGCTTTTACCAACGGCTACAAGAACTGCCATTACCCGCTCAGCAGGCTTTTATGGCGGCGCTATGCGAGCGTTTGTTGCCTAATTACATGCTCTATGAGCAAACCACCGCCCAGGGAGACAGCCACACGCTGCGCACCGTGCTCAGCTTGGTATGGGAGCGGCTGACGGTGCCCAACGCCAGTATCGACTTTGCGCGCCAGGCGGAAAAACTCGCCGAGTGCGAGCCGCCCGAAGCGGATGATAGCTTTGGCGCCCGGCGTGCGCTTGATGCAGTGGTATCGGTCTCAGCGCTGCTGGATACGCTGCAAGGCGACGCCCCAGAGGCCGTGCTGGATGTAAGCCGCACCTCACGGGCGGGCGTACGCGCTTTTATAGAGCTCACAGAAGGGGAGGATGACGCCCAGAAACTGGCGCTGATTATTCGTGACCACCCGCTAATGGCCGATGAGAACGACTTTCAGGACGCCGTATTGGAAATGGTTAGCGAGCCGCTGGATAAAGCTGCTTTGAAAGAGGTGCGCACGTTAGGCCGTAACGGTGGGATTAGTAACCTTGGCCTATCGCTTGAGGATACCGGGGCTTAAAGCCCCGGCAGGCTTACGTATTAGAAATTTATAAGCGCATTTCGATACCGCGTTCCGCCATGTAGCGTTTTGCTTCTGGGATCGTGTATTCGCCAAAGTGGAAGATACTGGCGGCCAGCACCGCATCGGCGCCGCCTTTCAGTACACCATCCACCAAATGATCCAGATTGCCCACACCGCCAGAGGCAATCACCGGCACGCTCACTGCTTCGGAAATCGCGTGGGTCACGCCCAGGTCAAAACCGATCTTGGTGCCGTCGCGATCCATGCTGGTCAGCAGTAGCTCACCGGCGCCGAACGCCACCATCTTCTTTGCCCACTCAACGGCATCTAACCCTGTCGGGCGGCGGCCGCCGTGGGTGAAAATCTCCCAGCGGGCCGTTTCGCCCTCTTCAGAAACCCGTTTGGCATCGATCGCCACCACAATACACTGGCTACCGAAACGCTCAGCAGCTTCGCGCACAAACTCGGGGTTGGTCACGGCGGCAGTGTTGATCGAGACCTTGTCAGCGCCCGCATTCAGCATAGTGCGAATATCATCGCAGCTGCGAATGCCGCCGCCGACGGTGAGCGGAATAAACACTTCACCCGCAATACGCTCGACCATTTCGACCGTTGTGTCGCGGTCTTCGTGGCTGGCGGTAATATCGAGAAAGGTGATCTCGTCGGCGCCCTGCTGGTTATAACGCTGGGCAATCTCCACCGGATCACCGGCATCGCGAATGCCGACAAAATTAACGCCTTTAACCACGCGCCCGGCATCGACGTCTAGGCAGGGAATAATGCGTTTGGTAAGGCTCATGAACCGCCTCCCGTCAGTTGGTCGCTCAATCGCTGTGCTTCGGCGACATCCAGGCTGCCTTCGTAAATTGCTCGGCCGGTAATCGCGCCCAAAATACCGCTATCGGCAACTTCGCACAGGGCTTTGATGTCGTCCAGGTTGGTCACGCCACCGGAAGCAATCACCGGTAAGCCGCCTTCGCGCGCTAGGGCGGCGGTGGCTTCAACGTTGACGCCTTGCATCATGCCGTCGCGGGCAATGTCGGTGTAGACGATGCTGGAGACACCATCGTTAGCGAAGCGCTTGGCCAGCTCAGTGGCTTTGATCGTGGAGACTTCTGCCCAGCCGTCGGTGGCCACATAGCCATCTTTGGCATCGAGCCCGACAATCACATGGCCGTGGAAGGCGCGGCACATTTCGCCCACGAAAGCCGGCTCTTTCACCGCCTTGGTGCCGATAATCACGTAGGAAACACCGGCGCTTAGATAGTGCTCGATGGTTTCCGCACTGCGAATGCCGCCGCCAATTTGAATCGGCAGATTCGGGTAGGCGCGGGCAATGGCGGTGACGGCGTCGCCGTTCACCGGCTTGCCTTCAAAGGCACCGTTCAAATCGACCAAGTGAAGGCGGCGGGCGCCAGCCTCTACCCAGCGCGCCGCCATGGCCACCGGGTCATCGCCGTAAGAGGTCGCGTCTTCCATACGACCCTGCTTCAATCGCACACACTGGCCGTCTTTGAGATCAATAGCGGGAATTACCAACATACAAAATCCTCTCAGGGCGTCCAGGTGACAAAATTTTCCAGCAGGCGAAGACCCGCACGGGAGCTTTTTTCCGGGTGAAACTGCACCGCAAATGTCGAGTCGCGGCCAATCGCGACATGGGCGCTGACCTTGCCGTACTGGGTGGTGCCGAACACGTGGGCATCGTTATCCGCATTGACGTAATAGCTGTGTACGAAGTAGAAGTGTTCACGGTTATCAATTCCCGCCCACAGCGGGTGGTCGTGATGCTGTTCGACCACATTCCAGCCCATGTGCGGTACTTTCAAGCGCTGTTCGTGGGCGTCGCGCATATCGCCGGGAAAGCGGTCCACACTGCCTTTGAAAAAGCCCAGGCACTCTACACCGCCATTCTCTTCACTGCGCTCCAATAGCATTTGTTGCCCGACGCAGATACCCAGCAGCGGTTTAGCCTGGCGGGTTAAAATATCGTCCACCAGCCCGCGTAACTCGGTACGCTCGAGTTCGCCGACGCAGTCTCGAATGGCCCCTTGGCCGGGTAGAACGAGACGGGTCGCGCCAAGAATACGACGCGGATCACGAGTAATGACTACATTCTCATGCGTCACATGCTCCAGCGCTTTGGCCACGGAATGCAGGTTACCCATTCCATAGTCGATCACAGCAATGGTCATGAAGCGCTCCTTGTGGAGAGAGAGGAAAAGTCGTTGAAGGCGCCGCGCCGCATCACAAGCTTCCCTTCGTGGAAGGCATTTGTCCTACCATGCGGGGGTCTTCCGCCACGGCCATCCGCAGTGCTCGGCCAAAGGCTTTAAAAATCGTTTCTGCTTGGTGGTGAGCATTAAAGCCTTTGATGTTGTCGATATGTAGCGACACGCGGGCATGATTGACGAAACCCTGGAAAAACTCCCAGAACAGCTGGGTATCCAAGCTACCGATGGTATCGCGGGTGAACTCAACGTTCATGTAAAGCCCCGGCCGACCGGAAAAATCGATCACCACCCGAGAGAGCGCTTCATCAAGGGGAACATAGGCATGCCCGTAACGATAAATGCCGCGCTTATCGCCAATGGCTTCTAAAAAAGCTTGGCCTAGGGTTATTCCCAAGTCTTCTACGGTATGGTGGTCGTCAATATGCAGGTCGCCAGTGGCATTGATATCGAGGTCGATCATCCCGTGGCGGGCAACTTGATCAAGCATATGGTCCAAAAACGGAACGCCGGTTTGGCAGCTAAGACGGCCTTCACCGTCGAGGTTGACGCTGACCTTGATCTGGGTTTCGTTGGTGTCACGGCTAACCGTGGCAATACGCGCTGACATGTTGCATCTCCTGCGCTAAGGCGCACTCTGAGGGATGGCCCTGAGGAATGATCCTGAGAAATGGCCGGTGGCAATGCATCAACTTACCACCGTTTGATCAGGGCATAACCTGTGGTGAGCGACCATTATAGTGAATCGGCGCCCTCATCCGCTACAATGCGCGAAATGTAGCCGCAATCAATTGCGGCAGAAATAGCAGCCAGGCTGCTTTGGCGAAGAGGATTTCACCATGCCGGTGACACTGCACCATGTCGACCAGGCCCGTTGGGAAGCCGATGAGCAAGTGCGCCTTGATTTAGTGCGCATCTACGAAGATGCGCCCCAAGAGCGTATGCCTACCCCGACGGTTGAGCCATTTATTGAACAACATTTTGCAGGCCAGCACTTTTTTGCCTGCGCCCTATTTAATGACCGACTGCTAGGCGCCGTTGCCGTGCAGGAGGGCGAAGACCGGGCATGGTGGCTTTCAGAACTCTGCGTACGCAAAACGACGCGCCGCCGTGGCGTGGGTTCGCGCTTGATGGCACTGCTGGGCGAACAGGCCAAACAGGAAGGCCGCGTCTTGCGAATTGAAACGTCCACCTTGCCGCTAGCCGACCGTGTGCTGCTTTCCAAATTAGGCTACCGGCCCATGGCCAATCCAGAAACGCCGTCGGCGAGCAGGCCTGCCACCAGCGATTTTGTAGAGTTAGACCCACAAGGAAAAGGGTAATGAAACAGCTATTACGTATTTTGCTAGCCGCGGTCGGTATTCTTGCCATCGTCGCCGTCGCCGCGGTGGTGTATGTCACCACTTTCCTGGATCCAGAAGATTTCAAACCGCGTTTAACGGCCGTTGTAGAAGAGCAAACCGGCCTTAATCTTGCCCTGGAAGGCCCGATCACCTGGTCATTCTACCCCCGTATTGGTGTGAGCGTGGAGCAGGCCCGCGCCTGGCTGCCCGAACAAGCGGAAGAGAGTGCCGCCTTCGCCGCCATTGATCGTGCCGAAGTCAGTGTTGCATTCGGCCCGCTGCTGCGGGGCGAAATTGCCGTCGATGGCCTAACGCTTGACGGTATGCGCCTTAACCTGGAGCGCGATGCCCAAGGCGAGGGTAATTGGGAACCCTTGCTAGAGCGGCTTTCCGAGCAAAATGAAAGCACCGCAGAAACGGTGCTGGCGCCTGCCAGTGCGGGACCCAATGCCGATGCCGGTAGCTTAGCGGTGGTGCTAAGCATTGCTAGTGTCGAAGTGAAGAACGCCGACATTCGCTTCCGGGACGCACAAACCGAAGCCTTATGGCGCATGCAGCAACTCAATATCTCCGGCAGTAACGTCAACCCAGTGCGCCCCTTCCCGCTTAAGGCCATGTTTACGCTGACCAAGCACAACCGGCTGGATGCCGAAGTACTCGAGCGCGAGCCTGACCTATCCAGTGAGATCAATCTTGAAACCCGCGTACGGCTTGGTTTGGCCGATGAGCTTTTCGTGCTGGAAAACATGGCGCTCACCACGCGCACCACACAAGGGGCCGAGAGCGAACCTCAGCAGCTCAGCTTGAAAGCAGCCGAGCTGGTTGCCCGAATGGGCGAGCAGCAGCTTTCGGTCACAGAAGGGCTGCTCGAAGCTGGTCTTCGCAATGCCGACAACTGGCAGGGCAGTTTGGCACTGTCACTGGCCTTTGGCCTGGAGAGTGATTGGCAGGCACAAACGGCCCAGTTTAAAGAGCTACAGCTCACCGGGCCCGACGGTTTAAAAGTCAGCGGCCATCTTAATGTAGAGCAGTTGCGCGATGCGCCACGCTATCGCGGTCAGCTAACCGCCGCCCCGTTTACGCTGCGCCCGTGGCTTGCCCGCGCTGGCGTTACGCTCACGACAGCGGGCGAGGCCGCGCTTAGCGATGTGGCCATGACTAGCCCTATCGAAGGTGACAGAGAGCAGCTAACACTGCCCAGCCTGTCGCTGGTGGTAGACGACAGCACCTTCACGGGTGAGCTGACCGCCGCGCTGGATGGTTCACGTTTAGCGTTCGATTTGGCCGGTGATCAACTCGATCTGGACCGTTACCTACCCGGTGCCGCTACCGCCGAACAGGCTAGCCGTGGCCTGCTGCGCAAAGCCTTTGCCCAGGAATCCAGCACATTAGTGCCGCAATCGCTTCTCACGGGACTGTCGCTAGAGGGCGACCTCAGTATCGATAACCTCGTGCTAGCCGGGTTAACGTTCAACAACCCCCGTCTACAGCTGCGCGGCGACGACGGCATTCATCGCCTGACGGCCTTTGAGTCGGGTTTCTATGAAGGTGAACTTAGTGCCACCGGTCAAATCGACGCCACGGACACCATCCTGGAATGGGCGCTTTCGCCCTCCGTTAACAGCGTTCAGGTGGCGCCATTGATTGAAGCCCTCAGCGAAGACGAAAAACCGTCGCCGCTAAGGGGACGCTTTAACCTCTCCGGCGACCTAACGAGTCAAGGCAATACCCGCGAGGCGCTGGCCAGCAACCTCAATGGAGCTTTGACGGCACGCCTGAACGATGGGGCGATCTTAAATACCAACATCTCTCAGCAAATGTGTGAGTTGGTCGCCCAGCTAGAAGGCGAAGGCACGCTGCGCGAATGGCACACTGATACCCGTTTTGAGCGTTTCGATGCCACTTTCCAAATCAGCAATGGGTTAGTCGAGAGCGACGACCTGCTGATCACGCTGCCCGGCATTGATGTTCAAGGAGAAGGTGAACTCAATCTCGCCAGCATGAATTTCAATACCCAAGCCAATGCCCGCTTGGTGGATACCGCCGATGCGGCCTGTGAGGTCAATCCGCGCTTGGAGCAGCTGCCGCTCCCCGTGCGTTGTGAAGGGCAGTTGGGCGGCGAGCCCTCCGAGTGGTGCCGTTTTGACCGTGAAACGTTCCAGGTGGCGGTTGTCGACCTGCTGCGTAATGAAGCCGGTGACCGCGTCAATGAAGAGCTCGAGGAGCGTTTAGGCGATACGCTAGACCAGTTGGACGAGCAATTAGGCGAAGGCGCTGGGAAGGAACTGCGTGACGGTCTGCGCAACTTGTTTAACTAAGCAGTTTCACCACGCATGAGCTGAATCGATAAGTGCTGCGCCGGCCTAACCGCCGGCGCTTTTTTATTAGCCCTTGGTTCCCCTTTCTGTTTTAGGAGCAAGCATGGCAGATATGCCCAGGCCGCGGCTGGCGGCGGATGAGTTTCAACAGCGCCTACTGGCCTGGTTTGACCGCTATGGCCGTCACGACCTGCCCTGGCAGTCGCCGCGAAGTGCCTATCGCGTATGGGTGTCCGAAATTATGCTGCAGCAAACTCAGGTGACGACCGTCATTCCCTATTTTGAGCGCTTTATGGCGCGCTTTCCTACCCTGGAAAGCCTTGCCAATGCGCCGCAGGATGAAGTGATGCACCACTGGACAGGGCTTGGCTATTACGCCCGTGCGCGCAATATGCATAAAGCCGCCCAGGTGGCGTTAGCAGAGTATGACGGTGAACTGCCCACCGACAGTGTCGATGCTTTAGTGGCACTGCCCGGTATTGGCCGTTCTACCGCAGGTGCCATCATTGCGCAAAGCACCGGTGAACGGGCTGCCATTCTCGATGGCAATGTAAAGCGCTCGCTCACTCGCCTGCATGCGTTGCCTGGCTGGCCGGGTAAGCCCGCGGTCGAGCGGCAGTTATGGGCGCTGGCCGAGCACTACACGCCCTCCACGCAGCTAGCGGATTACACCCAGGCGATCATGGATTTCGGCGCCACACTCTGCAAACGCAGTAAGCCAGACTGTCCCCGTTGCCCGTTCAACGATGTCTGTTTGGCCTATGCGCAAGGCGAGCCCCAACGTTATCCGGAATCCAAACCGAAAAAGGCGCTACCCACCCGGCACACCATCATGTTGATGCTGCGTGACCCAGAAGGGCGGATATGGCTGGAAAAACGCCCACCCAGCGGGCTTTGGGGCGGGTTATGGGGAATGCCACAGTTTGAGCTTCACAGCGAGCTCAATGACTGGTTGGAAACGCATACCGTTAACCCCTCGCGGGAACCCGCGGCGCCCAGCTTTCACCATACGTTCAGCCATTTTCGCCTGGAGATTACCCCGCAGCCCGTGACCTGCGATAGGCTGGAGGGTATTCGCGAAAGTGGCGTATGGTACGACATTAACCATCCGCCCGAGCTGGGCTTGGCAGCCCCGGTTAAAGCGCTGCTCAGCCAGTTGGCGCCTTTTACGCTCAATCCCACCCCAGGTCACGCCTAGGCGTCACCTGGGGCATCATGTAAGCATTACTTCACCAGGAGTACGTTATGAGCAACACGGTTTTTTGCCGCAAGTATCAAAAAGAACTGGAAGCGCTGCCCTTTCCGCCCTTGCCGGGTAAGCAGGGCCAAGAGATTCAGGCCACCGTTTCCAAGCCCGCCTGGGAAGCGTGGCAGTCGCTACAAACGCGTTTGATCAATGAAAAGCACCTAAATATGCTCGACCCTGAATCGCGGGCCTACCTGATGGAGCAGATGCAGCGCTTCCTCGACAACCAGGAAACCGATCAGGCCGAAGGGTACGTGCCGCCCACCCAGGCATGACTTTGAAGGTTGGCTGTCGCTTTTCTGCTATGTGAAAAGCAGGACAACTGACTTGTAATGAGTAGGGCCATGCCTAGGAGTGATAGGCCCGTAGCATATGCTTTTCACCGCGCCGGGTGTAGAACAGAACACCCCTAAGCATCCGTATCGCAAGAAAGTTTCACAAAGGTGTTGACGAAAAGCGGCGTTTTTAGTTTAATACGCACCGTTGGCAGCGGCCAGATAGCTCAGTTGGTAGAGCAGGGGATTGAAAATCCCCGTGTCGGCGGTTCGATTCCGTCTCTGGCCACCACACTGCTGGGGTATCGCCAAGTGGTAAGGCACCGCTTTTTGGTAGCGGCATTCCCAGGTTCGAATCCTGGTACCCCAGCCATTGCCAACAAGATTTCTTGTTGATTGCAAAGCCTAACAGCGAAGCAATCATGTTCTCAAGAAAACGTGAAGCGCCGACATAGCTCAGTTGGTAGAGCAACTGACTTGTAATCAGTAGGTCCCGGGTTCGACTCCTGGTGTCGGCACCACTGAAAAGTGGTTAAAAGTTAAGCGTTAGAGAATTAGATTAAGCCGTCCGAAAGGGCGGCTTTTTCGTATGTGTCTACAAAGTGCCAATACGTAGTTTATCCACACCCTCTGCTTTAAACAGGGTGTGGATAATGCGTTATGCAGTGGGGTGGTTTGTAAACGCGCCGCATTTGAGACTTCCTAGCGTTTTATTTGGCACGGGAATTGTCAAAAAGCCTGTTTATAATTTACAGGCTCTTTGGCATTAGCAAATGTTAGCTCACAGACCCCTTGAATAGCTCACTGATTCCATATTTCAATGCTTCTTGCCCGGCTACTGCTCCAGCTGACCTGATAGCCTGAATTAACCTATCTAGCCCTTTGGGCTTGTTGAGCTCTTTGAGCACCTCAGCTCCTACAGGCGTTAGTATTAAGTGGACATTTGCGTAACTTCTACCCCCTCCTAGCTCTCGTGACTGCCCCCACCGATATTCCCGTTTGAGATCACGATTTTTGATAAGACCAGCGTCGTAGATTTCGTCCATGTGATAGACAAATTTTAGATACTCGTTCTCGCTCGCTGCTTGAACATCATCGCCTACAAACTGTTTGTAGAGTTGGCCTAGCCGGGTACCTACATATTCACCCTCGCCAATAGCTTCAAGAATCTGTTGGACTAAAGCTGGTTGCAGCATAGGTAATGCTCCTTGATATATAGACACTTAAAACAACCCTACCGGTTCGGCATCCACATTCCAGCTAAAAATCAGCACCTCTTTAGCGTCTGAGCCGTTGCTGTTGCCACTGCCATCGGCCAGTGATTTAGATGAGGTAGCGTGTGAATATCCGGCGGATATCTGGGTGGTCGTTGAGGCTGATGATGGCCTTGCCCTTGAGCTTATCTAGCATGCTCGCCATTTCTTCGTACTGTCCTATGCCAAAGGGTACCTCATATCTTGCTGTCTGCCAGTAAGGTGGATTCACATAAAAGAGGGTGTATGGGCGGTCAGAGCGCTAATGCAGCTCTGGCGATGCTCTTAATCGCCGCGACAGAGATCTAAAATCATTCGGTAGGAGGCCAATTTTGAGCGCTGTGCAACACGCGAAGAATTTCAACACGGTCGGGTTTAAGGCGGTACACGCTGATATAAGCGGTGCCAGGTATCACTAACTCACGTGTTCCTGGCAGTCGGCCATCACGTCCACGCTGGGGGTGTTCGGCTAATCCATCTGTCATGCGTTCGATTGTATCGATCATCGCCAGCGCGGCGGTGGGATTATCAAGCGCAATATAATCGGCGATGCTTTCGAGGTCGTTAAATGCGCTTCTCAGCCATTTAATCTGCATTTAGCTCTCGCTTTGCACTGTCTTCCTTGATTCGCTGGCGAAGTGTTGCCATGGCAGGCGCGTGATCAATCCATTCAGCATTGGGACTGTCGGCTTCTGCCAGTGCGGTGGCCACCTGCTGTCTAAACCAAGCATCGTGTTCAGCGGCTTCATGGGTGCGGGTTAAGCGGTTGGCAGCGTCAGGTCTTGAGCGTGTTGGTGTGGCGTCGTAATGCTCAGCGTTAACGCTGAAATGATCAATGCCAAGCTGTTTCAAGTAGCGCGCCAATGTCTCAAAACGGCTGAATACTCGTACCGCACCACGGCGAGACACTAGCCTGCCCTTTGTGCCGTTCAGATCCACCTCAACGAACCATCCGCCGGGCTGACCCACCGCCACCGTGTCTTGCATTGAGCGTTCATTTGCCAGCCGTGCAAGGGTATGGTGATCGATATTGATAAGCGTCATCATGGCGTCACCAAGTATTTATAAAGTGGTATACAGTTAGTAATTATAGGCAGTTTTCACAGGGCCAGCCAGTATCACCAAACCAGCCAGGCAGGACGCGCTTTATGGCGCTAATGATGTGGGCGTAAGTTGTGTTTGAATACGCTGTGTCAGCTTGTAAAGTATTTGGCCCTCGATTGAGGGCATGGAAATACGCAAAGGTGGCTGCTATTCATTGGCAGTTTCACATGTAAAGAAAAGGGCTTTTTCCTTTGTATGTCAGCTTCGACATGCATAGATTTTATGCTTTTTTATACATGCACTAAGCAAGAGGCACTCGGTGTTGCCAACGTTACCCCTTGAGCACATCGAAATCGGAAACATCAACACAACAATGCTAATAAAGATGCACCGCTTCAAAGCTAGCCAGCGGTGCATCGTTATCATCCAGCAACTGAAGCCTTGCGCCTTCCACGTGCCATGCGTTCGCCTGTTTGAGGGCGGTTAGAAAGTCCTGCTCAGTTTTCATCGGGGCCGCCGGGCAGGCCTTTTTGGTGGTGGCGACCTGGTTGAACGCGATGTGCGCGTTCTCCACTTGGTAGCGGCCCGTTAGCGTATTGCAGCCGGTGGAGCCCGCTAAGCGGGAGGCGTCTCGATGTAGCACCAGGTGGGCTTCACGAACGTTTTCTTGAGCGGTGACCGGCGCGCCATCAACGTTGACCAGCTTCCAGTAAGTATTGACCAGCGATTCATCCGGGTACTTTGCTGCTTGGTGGCGATCAACCTTCGTTGACGAGCAGCCAGCGGCCACCAGGGTGATACTGGTCAATACGCAAAACATGAGTTGCCGAATCAATGTATTACTCCTCATTTAGGTATCGCCGCCATTGCTAAATGTGGCTGTTATTCGTTGATTGCCATATATCTTGCCACTGCCAGCCATCTTTATGAACATAGGCTACCAATAACGTTTGGTAGGGCAGCGAGGCTAAATAGTCGTGTATCTCAGCGTTCGATTTCCCAATGCCGGGTAAGTCGGCATAACCATTGAGCACAGGAATGTCAGGCAGCTGTTGGCTTGGGTTGATAAAGGCGCTGTCGAGCGTATCCAGAAATTGCTCGATGGTTTTGCGTGTGATTAACAGCTGTTCCCGTGAAGTATCCTCCAGTTGTGTGCTGGCAAAGCACGCCACATTGATGGCTTGATACAGGGTCGCGATCGCGAGCGAAAACGCTTTGCTACGCGCCTCGCTGTGATAGTAGTGCAGGATTGGGTAGGCTAAATGCTGCTGTCCCAAGGTCGTGATCGATGATTGTAGTGTCTGTAGTTGGCTTATTAGCGTCGTATATTCCCCGCCGCTGTGAGTGGCCGCAAGAATCTGCTGAGGATCTTCGCCCATCGCGCTGATAGTCAGCGATGCTTGGCGTTTTTGAATGACGTTGGTAATGATATTCAGCACATAGGTAATCGATAGGGTAAACAGGAAAAAGCCGTTTGCGGCCGCCAGCACCGGCGGAAGGCGCCACGTGTCATTGCCTGCCACGAAATCACCGTAGCCCAGCGTGGTGAGGGTATATCCCGTGTAGTAGGCCCGCTCCATTACGCTGGCGGTCGCCTTCGAAATGGACACTACGACGGCTTGCGGTGAACTACAAAAAAGTAAAAACCAACCCAGCCAGGCGACGAAAAACCACGTCAGCAGTAGCGTTACCGTTATCCAGGGGCCGACAGAAGAGAGCATGGCGTGGCTTTTACGCCGGCGGTGAATATTGAGCAGTAAAAACCACAGCCCACTGACCAATCGGTTGGTGAGAGGGCCGCCTGAGCTCGAGACCGATAGCGTGGTTCGAATGGCGTCGTAAATGACCAGTAAAATCAGCAGGGCGCCGATGATCCCCACGAGCGTGCTTCCCATCACAATTAACTGCTCCTTTGAAATATTTAACGCTGACGTAAGCGCTAGTTCACCATTAGCGTGGCAATGCCCGCCATATAGAGGCCGATGATGACTAGGCTTTCAAAGCCGATACGGCCAGGCCCCTGCTCTTGGCGATGCAACAGGCCCAGCATTAATACGCCTGTCATTAACACGGCGAGGGCAACCCATAGCATGACCTGATCAGGTATGACGTGATAAATCGAGCCACCGCGATAAGCGATATCTGACGCGGCGGCAAACAGGGTATCAAACGCATTGCCGCCAATAATGCCTGCCACGGCGAGCGTTAGCGCTCCACGTCTTACCGCTGCGACGGTGGTGACCAGCTCAGGCAACGACGTGGCCACCGAGGTCAGTAGCACCCCAACCGCCGCTTGGCTAAGGCCGGTTTCCGTTGCAATCACCGTAGCGCTGCGCTCGAGTAGCCAGCCAGTCAGGCCTATGGCAAGGGCAAGGCCCAAAAATAGTAGCCAGAGGCGCATTAGCGTTAGTTTTCCCGGCGACTCATCGGGCTGGTCTTCATGGGTTTCACGCGTTCGGGTGGGCGCCCACATCGGGCGAGTTTGGGCATTTTTAACCAGCTTCAGCCCAAACAGATAAGCGATAAATAGCAGGGGAGTGACAGGGTGTAGCTGCCACAACGTCCACTCAGGCGTAAAGCGACCCAACAGCAACAGGCATAGCAGGCACAGCAGTAACGCACCCTGAATCAAATTGCCTAGGGAGGCCGCCGCGTGTTCGAGATTCGCGCGCCGATACGCCATATCGGCGATGGTTAAAAATAGCGTCTGAACAGCGATACCGCCCAAGGCATTACTCATTGCCAGTTCGGGTTTGCCGGTCCAAGCCGAAGACACTGACACCACAATGCCGGATAGCGACGTCGCCATTCCCAGTAACACAGCACCGGCAATGGCTTCGCCTAGCCCGGTACGGTCAGCGAGGTCGTCGACAATCCGTGCAAGCCGGGTACCCACGATGCCAATGATGGCGGCGCAAGCGCTGAACAGGGCAAAAGCGGCGGTTAATGACATATCATTGAGCAGTGTGAGCATAAATGACCCCGGCCAGGGTAGGTGGTCTTGAGATGTCGATAAGCGTGAAACGCCTTACAGCATCGGTGATTCGATGGTGGTGTCACTGGGCCAAGCCGTGACCACGACTTCATAAATACGCCAGTCGTAGTGGTTTAAAAACTGCGCTGCCTCGCGTAAGTGGTGCGCCAAATTCTCGTCGCTATGGGGAACCACAAATGCTTCGCCGCTAAAGATATGGCCCTCCTCACGTAAGCGTACGGCAGCACTGGCGACCCACTCCAGGTTACATAATTGTGCCTCTAACGCTTCAGCAAGATGTTCTGGCTCTGCTTTAGAGGTAAAGCGGGGGCGCCTGTCGAGAAGGTCACCCACTGCTTCTTTCAGGTTCGTCACGCCATCCTTGGTGACATCGAGCGCAATAAGCGCACCTGCCAGCGCATCCGCCCACCATAGGCCAGCGCCAACGCCGAGTATCCCCGCAATCGCGGCAAGCCCCGTCATCCAATCCGCCTTACTCATCTTGCCATCCACAAACACCGTTTTTTCATGTACTTTTTTAGCGGCTTTCATCTGTAAATGGCCGATGATGGCCGGTGGAATGACGCTGTAAATCAGCGCACCAATCATTAACCACCCCATCCAAAAAGTAGTGCCGAAGAGCTCGACGGCGCCAATGCTGGGGTGCTCCATTTTGGCGAGCTTCAGCAGCGAATCAAGCAGCAGGATACTGCCGAGCAGCGCCAACGCCGTGGCTGCACAGAGAAAAGCGATACTGGTAGCTCGCTGATAGCCATAGGGAAAGACTTCATTAGGTGCTCGGTTGCGATACCGCATGGCGACCAGAAAAGCGATAGGAGGAATTAACGAGAGCATGTCTTCAAACCAGGCCACTCGCATGGCCTGACTACTGCCTAGCACCAAAGCCAGTACGCTGACGATGGAGATCCGAAACCCCAGGTTCCACCATTCAAGCCGTACGAGGTAATCAAGGTCTTTCTGTTTATCAGGCGGCAGTTGATACGCTTGCCTTATTTTCATTGCGCCGCCTCCAGTTGTTGCAGCCGCTGCTCGATATTGGCGTAGCCATTGAGGTGGCGTTGCAATGCCAGCATCCACGCGTTCTCGCCTTTAGGGAGTGCCATTACCTGCTTATCGGTAATGATCTCCCAAGGGCCGGCGACCAGCCCGTGCGCCGATAACCACCACGTAGGCCCGGCAACGGGGCCCTCGGCACGGGCGATATTGGCCACCTTGATCGGCTTGGCGTTTCTTTCTTTAAGGGCTGCATGCATATGATTAACAGGAGAAATAGCGACTTCGAGACCCTCTAGCGAAGTGGGAAACGGCATCCCTGATGGAAAACCGACGGTATAGCGGCTGTGATAATAGGGGCGGGTCAGCGCCGCTTGTTGGCTCAGGCGGGAGCTATTCGTTAATCCCCCTATTACCAGGTCAAGTTGTCGATGCTGCAGGGCGGCTAGCAACCTATCTTCACTGCCCCAGTGCCAGCGGATTTCTGCATTAAGCCGTTCTGCCAATGAGCGGATGATGTCTGGCTCCAGGCCAGCAGGGCCGTCTTCTCGGCGGATCACCCAAGGCGGATTTTCAGTCAATCCGACCTCCAGTGTCCCTCCCTGGAGTCGTTCCATCGTATGCTCTATGTCTTGGGGGTAGCGGCACCCTGGTAGGGTCAACGCTGACAATACGCCTAATACAACGATGAAAAGTGCGCGCTGAGACCCAAAAAAGCCTTTCCCTTTTTTGGTTTTCATAGCGAGAACCCTGATAACAATGACGCTGCCCAGCGATAACGGCTAGGCAGCGTCAATGCCTGAACGGTAATGAATGGTTAGTTGGTTCAGCTAACGTAAGCGCCCAATAGTCGTTAATCCCAACTATTGGGGCGCCTCTGCTAATTAGGGTCATTCTTGCCGAGCGTAAAATCCGGCGGATCGCTGGCCGGGAAGCTTTCATCGCTCATTTCATCGACATGTTCCTGTTGCTTGCGAAAAGCATTGAGCTTGACGAATTCACTCAATGGCTTGGCGAGCACCCAGTGCTCGTCTTGGCGGGTTAATTCCTGGTTAGGCACGCTGTAGGTATTGCCATCGCTGGCTTCAAGCGCTACCCGCTTTAAGTACTTATCTTTAATAAAGTGGCCGATAAGCTGTTGCTTATCATCATAAACTGGATTTTTCACGGTAACTGCCTCATCAAGTAAACGTAACCATAGCGGTCAAGAAAGGCGCAATGCTCGACGGAGGTCGAGGCTATTCGCTGCTCTTTGGATCGACCTCATCTGTTTTTTGATCAATATTGTCTTTATGCGCTTTTTTCTCCTTCGCCAGCTGTGCGCCAGAAAAAGGAGCCGCCTCAAGAGAGGTGTTATGGCCTGGTGAGGAAGAGTCTTTATCAGCTTTCTGATTATCGACGTTTTCGTCGGGTCGAAAGGGCTTGGGCTCTTCATGATGGGAGCCCTCACGACCAGCTTGCTGATCGTCATTAGGCATGTCCTTATCTAACAGTTGCTTGGCCTTCTGACTCTCTTCGCGCTTATCAGTGGATTGACGGTTCATGATTTCCCTCCTGGATAATGTCGCCGTAAGGTTTATATCGATAGGTTTAAAAAATGCTGGTGCACCGTTTTCTTGCAGCACATTTTTTCCGTTTAGCGGCGTGCGTGTCGGCTTGCCCAAGGCGTTGAGCCCATAGCGGCCCCGCCTTTTAACCCATTAATGCCTCCTGAGATGAGGCGCTTTCGCAATAAAGCTCTTCGAGAACTGTTTTAAAGACGCTTTGATCGTCTCCAGAGCATCCGGGTCCCCATGCAGCATGGCCGACATATAGGCCTTGGCCTGCTGTTTGGAAATATGCGGCGGGATAGGGGGAATGTCAGGGTCCGTATGAAAATCAAGCACGGTGGGGCAGTGATTGGCGATGGCCTGATCCCAGGCGCTCCCAATCTGCTCTGGATCGGTCACTTCAATGCCTTTCAAACCAATCAGTTCGGCATACTTGGCATAGGAAAATGCCGGCAAATCCTGTGATGCTTCATACTTGGGATCGCCATCTTGTACCCGCATTTCCCAGGTGACCTGATTGAGATCGCGGTTATTCAGAACGACGACAATCAGCCGTGGATCTTGCCAAGTCGACCAATATTTAAGAATCGTCAGCAGTTCAGCGTTGCCGTTCATTTGCATGGCGCCGTCGCCCACAAAGGCGATCGAAACACGCTCAGGGTAAGCAAATTTGGCTGCGATGGCGTAAGGAACCGCGTTCCCCATGGTGGCCAGGCCGCCAGACACCGAGCCGCGCATACCGGCACGAAATTTCAGATCGCGCGCATACCAATTTGTAGCCGAGCCGGAGTCACAGCTGAGCAGGCAACGGTCGGGCAAGCGCTGTGAGGCTTCCCAAAACACGCGCTGTGGGTTGATAGGGTGTGCCTCGCCCATCGCGCGTTCGCGCAGCAGCTCCCACCATTCGGCCACATCGACTTCAATCGCCTGCTGCCAGTCGCGATTACTTTTATGCGTTAACAGAGGGATCAGGGCCTGGAGCGTCAGGCGAGTATCGCCGGTGAGGTTGACGTCCATGGGGTAACGCATGCTCAACATGCGGGGTTCGATGTCAATCTGCACGCCGCTTGCTTGGCCCTCGGGTGGTAAAAACTCCGAATAGGGGAAGCTTGAGCCAATCATTAATAGCGTGTCGCACTCGGCCATGAGTGTCCAACTGGGGTTAGTGCCTAACAACCCAATCGAGCCGGTAACGTAGGGAAGATCATCAGGCAGCACATCCCGTCCCAGCAAAGCTTTAGCGACACCGGCGCCGAGGCGGGTGGCGATTTCCTCTACTTCTCTCTCGGCACCTCTAGCCCCCGCGCCGACTAAAATTGCCACTCGCTCCCCGGCGTTGAGTACGTCTGCCGCATGGGCCAGGGAGTGCTCGTCGGGTATCACGTTGGCAGACGTATAACCCACGCCAGAGTGAACGGTGCCATGGGCATGCGCAGGGGTCTCAACCGCTTTTTGAGACTGCAGGTCATTGGGCACAACAATGGCGGTAACGGTACGTTCACCGGCAGCGATGCGCATGGCGCGATCAATCAGGTGACGAACCTGCCCGGGGCTCGTGGCAAGGTGGACGAAATCACCCGCCACATCCTTGAATAGCGACACCAAATCCACTTCTTGCTGATACTCGCCACCCAGCGCGGTCCGCGCCTGCTGGCCGACGATGGCGACGACAGGCACATGATCTTTTTTAGCGTCGTAAAGGCCGTTGAGCAGATGGATGGCCCCTGGGCCTGAGGTTGCCATACAAACGCCCACCTCGCCCGTGTATTTGGCATAACCACAAGCCATGAACGCCGCCATTTCTTCATGCCGAGGCTGGACAAACGTAATCGACTCACCGGCGCGGTTGAGTGCGCCCATCAAGCCATTATTACCATCTCCGGAATAGCCGAAAATATGCGATACCTGCCACTGCTTTAGCCTATCAATGATGAAGTCGCTAACCTGTTGTGTCATCCGTGACCTCCCAGCGGTCTGCTGTATTCAACTGTGCTAAGCACTTAATAAGCACTTCCTAACCACATGCTAAAAACTATTTACAGGTGATTGTCTGTTAAGTGGTGATTCCTTATATGCTAGAAGTATTGCATGGTCGGCGCGTTTTCACTTGGCTGAATAAAGCCCGTTGCAAGTGTTTAACCCATATTAAAGAAAGGGTTTAAGTGGTTAAGTGTCAATCGTTCAGTGCTTTTCTAGCACGCGGTTGCTGCTTTAATGGCGCGAAAGAATTGCGCGTATTTGCTATCGCCTACGCATGGTTTACTTACTGTAGAGCGCAGCGGTGGCGGCGTCCAGTGGGTGGTTAAGGGGTGCCTTATCTTTAACTTAAGTAGAAGAAATTTTGCGATTTTACTGCTAAAGGATGCTTGTGAAAATAGTAAGCTTAATGACAGAGTGACACGTTATAAGCGACGTTAAATGGACGTTTAGAAGCGGAAAAGGAGGCCAGACAATGAAGGAGAGTACGGGAGAGAAAAACAGCCAGCTTACGTTGCTTGCCACCATTTTATTGGGTTTGGGGAGCATGGCCGCGATCGACGAAATCATTTTTCATCAGCTGCTGGGTTGGCACCATTTCGTTGAGGCAAATAGTTCGGCGCTGGCGCTTGCGTCAGATGGCTTCTTACATACGCTGGAACTGATACTGCTGGTGGTTGGAGGCGTGCTGTTACTGCGGCTCTACGAAAAAAAGTTATACGCCAAAGGCTATCAAAGCGCTGGGTTCTTGCTGGGAATGGGCGGTTTTCAGCTGTTTGACGGTATCGTCACGCACAAAATCATCGGGCTCCACCAAGTCCGCTATGTCGATAACCTGCTGCTTTACGATCTAGCCTGGAATGTTTCAGGCCTATTATTGCTATTGCTAGGTGTTGAGCTTTTGCGTCGCGCCAAGCGGCGCTTAGCGGCTAACCCCTCATGAATGCATTTGGCCTCATCTTTAGCTTACTGGCCGTTCTCTATGGGGTGGGGGTTTGGCATTTGCGTCGGCGTGGCCAGCATTGGCCATTCTGGCGTTTAGCGATCTTTACTCTCGCCGCGCTTGCCGTGGCCATCGTGCTTTCGCCACCCCTGTTGCACTGGGCACACCACGATTTTCGCGCGCATATGATGGTGCACCTGATAGCGGGCATGGTGGCGCCGCTGGGCCTGGTCATGGCATCACCGATTAGTTTGGCGCTCAAATGCGTACCTAACGCCTGGGGGCGCTTCTGGGTGTGGTTAGTCGCCAGACCATGGGTGCGGTTAGTGAGCCATCCTATTACGGCCACCCTGCTTAATGTCGGTGCGATGTATGTGCTTTACATGACCGATATGTATGCCTGGATGCTAGAGACCTCATGGCTTGCAGCCTGGCTCCACTGGCATTTTGTTATTGCCGGCTGTCTCTTTACATGGGCAATAGCGGGGCCTGATCCGGCGCCTCAACGGCCTAGCGTAGGCCTTCGTTTCGGCACACTCTTTGCCGCCATGGTGGCACACGCCACGCTTGCGAAATGGATGTATTACTTCCACTTGCCTTCGGTCGTGCCTTTAAAGGAGGTGCAGCAAGGCACTGAGTTAATGTTCTATCTCGGTGAGTTAACCGAGGCATTTTTGGCTTATCGGCTAATGCGGAAATGGGTGAAAAATGCGCCTTTGTTGGCTTTAACTAACATAACGACCTATTGAGCCTATTGTTAAAGCGAGCTCTTTTTAATCTAAGTTATAAAAAGTAGTTGATTCCCCTCATTGTTCGTTAATTAACGGTTGACCGGTAGCCTGATTGTTTGAAGAAGCCTCCTTGATAAAGGTTAAAAAAGACATTTTGAATGTCGCTTTCCTTGATGTGCTCATCTTGGTGACTATTCTGAATAGTGATCGGTTAGTAAAAGCGAGTAATTAAGACGATAGGTTTTAATTGTTCCACTAAAGGAGTTTTATCATGGTTGATAAACGTAAAGACCAAGGAATGTCTCGTGAGGAAGCAGGCCAAAAAGGCGGCGAAGCGACCTCAGCAAGTCACGGTAAAGAATTCTATGAAGATATTGGTCATAAAGGTGGCCAAGAGAGTGGCGGTAACTTCGCCAATGACCCTGAACGCGCTTCAGAAGCAGGTAAGAAAGGCGGTCAAAACAGCCATGGCGGTAATCGCTAAAACGTATGCCTTTCCTTTCATGGAGAGAATTGGCTAACCCGCAAGGCTGACCAAGATGCCAAGGCGTTTTGATCGAGTAGCACGCCAGTACGATGATATTGCTCAGGAAGCGAAAACGGTGCTTAAAGATAAGCGTTAAGTTGAGTGCCAAGGAAGGCGTTTCCTAGCAGCCCAAGCAAAGGATGCAATGATTGCTCAAGGACGAGCGGGAGTTGTCCATAAGGGAAGGAGCCCTTCATGGTTATCGCATTGGAAGCTACCAACATACTTAAGGAAGAGCCTTAAGCATACTCTCAGGGAAAGGAATTCCTGACAGTCTACCTACAAGGAGTGCAACCTATGTTTCATCATTCCGCAAAATTGCAATACCCGGTAAAAGTCGATAAGCCTAACCCTGAGTTTGCGATGCTGCTTCAGCAAGCCATTGGTGGTATCGAAGGCGAAATCCGCGTTGCGATGCAGTATTTTTTCCAGGCAATGGGCGCGCGTGGCGATGACCGTATTCGCGACATGCTGATGTCGACAGCGACAGAAGAGTTATCGCATATCGAAATGTTGGGGCACGCGGTTGCGCTCAATCTGGAAGGGGCACCGGTTTCCTATCAGGAAGCCACGGCGAAAGACCCTGTCATGAATGCCATTCTAGGCGGTGCCAATCCACGTCACTTGTTATCCTCTGGCTTATCCGCCATGCCGGTCAATGCCAATGGCGTGCCGTTTGATATGAGCCATGTTTATGCCACCGGTAATATCGGCGCTGATATGCTGGCAAACGCCACCGCGGAAGCTGGCGGCCGGGTTCTGGCCTCGCGTTTATATAACTGGACTGACGATCACGGTATGAAAGATTTCTTATCTTTCCTCATTGCCCGTGATACTTACCACCAGCAGCAGTGGTTAGCGGTTATCGAAGAGATGGGGGGTATGAAGTCGCAGTTGCCTATTCCCAACTCCACGCCTGAAGATCATGAGAATATGCAACACTCCTACTACTACCTGAATACGCTGCTCGATAAAGAAGCACCGAAAGGCCGGTGGGGTGAAGGCCCGTCTCTAGATGGTAAGAGTGAGTACTCCGTCGTCAATCAACCTGCGCCTGAAGGTCAGGAACCAACACTGGGTAATGCTAAGCCAGGTTCCGGTGCTCAAAAAGAGCAAATCTGAGTTTAGTCAGCTCAACGAATCTAAAAGTATGGATGTGTTGGTAGAAAAGGAGAGTCTGCAATGGAAAGCAAACACTTGGTAGATTGGCTGCGAGATGCGCATGCAATGGAAAGGCAAGCGGAGAAAATGCTGCAATCCCAAGCGCATCGCTTAGAGCATTACCCGCAATTGCAAAAGCGTATTGAAGAGCACATTGAAGAAACCAAGAACCAATCTAAAAAGCTTGAACACTGTTTAACGCTTGTGGGCGCTGATACGTCGACGTTCAAAGATATGGGCGCTGAATTAACCGCCTTTGGCCAGGCAGTGGGCGGCATGATGGCTGAAGATGAGGTGGTAAAAGGCGGCATAGCGAGTTACGCGTTCGAAAACTTTGAAATCGCGAGTTACAAAGCCCTGATAAAGGCGGCTGATATGGCATCGCAACCCGAGGTATCTCAAGTGTGTAAAGAGATTCTTCAGGAAGAAATCGCCATGGCCGATTGGCTGAGCAAGCACCTGGATGAAACGACGCAGCAATTTTTAGAGCGCGACAATGACGATGATTTGCGCGCTAAGACCTAGCGGTTAATACGGTGATAGAAATACCGGCTTATTTGCTCTTTCTCCCATCAGAGCAAAGCCCCTCCCCAGCCTCCCCAGCTGGGGTTTTGTTGTAGACCAACTCCCTGGAGAGACTCTTTACTCACGCCAAGCAGTTTAAGGTGCCAGTAGGCGCTTCAGGTCAGCAACGATAGCCTCGTTAGTGTCGTCCTCGCGAATCAATAACTGAGCATCGCCATCTCGGTCAAAAACAAAGACAGCGTTCGAGTGCGACACGTCATAATGGCCATTAGTATCTTTCTCGCCATAGCCGTACGTGACTCGATATCGGCGCGTTAATGCCTGTAAGTCCTCTTGGCTACCGGTCAAGCCGATAAACTCAGGGCCGAACGCTTCCGTATACGCGCTTAGCGTTGCCGGGTTATCGCGGGCAGGATCGACAGAGACAAACAGCACGCGCAAATCCTCCTGCGTCTCTTCCCCTAGCACCTGTGAGACCGTGGCCAGATTCGCGAGAGTAGTAGGGCAAATATGCGGACAGTGGGTAAATCCAAAAAAGAGCAGAATGACATCACCGGTGTAATCGGCTTCACTGACCGATTGGTTTTGTTCATTGGTCAGTTCGAATTCCAGCGCTGGCATGAGGCCGGAGATATCCTTGGTTTGCCAGCTTGGGTCAGAGCAGCCGGTGAGCCAAAGCACGCCTGACAGCAGCACCATTTTGCTTTTTATCATAAGCATAGCGTTACCCATAGCGATAGGAGGTCGAACGCTGACCGAGCAGACGTCCAAGAATGATCAGCACTGCTAGCACACTCATCATGGTGGCTGGAATCCAGGTGATCAGACCTCCGATTCGTTGGTCGGTTAATGGTGCCAGTGGCCAAGCTCGGCCGCAAACGGCATAGACGTCAAATACGATATCATTGCTAAAGGTGAGGTAGGCGCCTAACAACATCTGCGGCGGCACCACTGCCAATAGAAGCGTTATTCTAAAACCATAGCTTAGCCCACCTTGTGCAGGCGGATGCGAAGCGAGTATTAGCCACCAGAAGAGCAGCCCATCGAGCAGCATGCTCCAGTTCATTAACTGATAGAGGTACTGACTGAGCATCGCGTCAAAATGCACTTGGGGAGTTAGCCAAAAATAAATCAGCCCGACGAACAGTAGCGCAGCAATAACCGGCTGCTGCAATAGTCGATACCCCGGCCTTAGCGCCTGCGCAACCATGGTAATGCCAGAAAAGTTTTTTACCCGATCTGGCGTGCCTGAAATGAGCAGCGGTAACGGTGCGGATAAGGCGATCAAAAACGGCGCTACATGATGCAGCACTAGATGTTGGCCGCGATGCACGAAAAACATGTACTGGGCTAAATAATCGAAGTGGGTCTGAGATACCGTATAAATAGCTGCAATACCAAGCAGAAAGCTGAAAGGTCGCCAAAACCCCGCCCGCTGGCCACTGTACCTATAACGTACCAAGCCGCGTATATATAGCCCTGCACTGACTAGGCAGAAAAGTGCCCAGGTAGGCGAGAATTCCCAGGGCTGCAGATAGCTAAGGCTCTGTTCGATCACACCCATGGTGGCTCCGATGTAACAGAAAAGCGTAAAAGGGTGGCATTGGCCGCAAAAAAATCCGGTCAAGCGTGACCAGTCCGCTATTTTTGGCTTGGCTTATAAAAGGTAGGCGGAGAATCGTTAACCCCTTTTAGGAAGGTAGCACACGTGGTGCCTTTGGGTGTGCCCTGTACCCTGCTGATAATTTGTTCAGCAATACAGTCGTTACCACCTAAGCGCTGAATCTCCTCTGGCGTATTGGCATATTCCAATGCTTCGTTAAATGGATCACCTAACTGGTTGCTACTCCCTCTTATTTCTTCTATCGCCGCTTCAAACTGCTCGAAATTTTTCAATTTTGAAACCGAGATGGGAAGAGAACGCATTGACGAGCTTTATCCAAAAAGGGTTGTTCCAGGTGACTTGGTCAAATGGTGAATCGGCGAAGGGGTCGATGCCGCAAAATCGAGAGACGACTTCTGGAATCACCTTTTGTTGTTCTATGCGGCTCCAAAGCTTGTGCTCACATTTTAAAACACTGGTTACGGATGGAGAGGGTATTCCATACTCTTTACATAGTAACGGGACTAAAACACTAGTAGGAAAGTCCCATTGGGCAATAATGGCGTCAACGGTGCCTGGAAAGCTCGTCAACGACGCTTCAGCATCTGCTAAAACTTTATTAAAAGAGAGCTGGTTTTCTTATAACATAACTATAAAAAAAACCTTTTCATAACAGTTTTTTTATCCATTGAAACTAGTTATGTGTTGGTGATATGGCTAAGTGCTTATTAGATATAAAAAGTGCGTGAGCAACGATAAATCCTCAAGATCATTTCTTTTCTAATTAATAACATAAGTTATAATCATTGTTCCTGCTTTTTGAGTTTTAATAAACATCAGTAGTTACGTAGTGAAATAAGCCTCTTGGCCGCAGAAACTGAGTGCA
>NZ_DFBS01000027.1 GCF_002366715.1 Halomonas sp. UBA3074
ATCCACCAGATTTGACTATAACTCCAATTATCGTAATTCGAGATGGAGCTGGATAATCAGCTTCCTGAACCCACGCTGCTATAGCCGGTTGATCATGCGATCGCATAAAAGCGACCCTGTGTTTTCCCTCATGAGCAATGAATATCCCAAGTGGCTTGTACCAGACATATAAGGCGTTATCCCTTGAGCCAAAGTAGGTCGCGTAGCGCTCGATCCTATTCACCACCTCCTCTGGTGGCACGTTCTCAGGATGCCCTTTGATGCTTGCCCCAATAACATGTTTTGGATCTACAAAGGCTCGATAAGCCTGTCCATTCTGGTCTTCCCAGTTTAAAAAAGGTATCAGCACAGCTATTAATGAATCTGGGTGTAGTGCGCAGGTTCCTCGATCATTGTCCACTATGTCATTAAGCAACGGTTGCCCAATTGTCTTACGTGCGTATCTATCCAGCTCGACCTTAAAAGTAGCAAGCTCTTTAACTACGTCTTCATGACCAATTGAAACAGGTTGCTTGATGAGATTCAGTGGGGGATGGTCGGGTTCAGGCACTGCTGATGACTCCGTGTTGACTGGCTCAGAAAGGTGGGGCTGGTTTGACATAATTCGGGGAGCTATTTGCTCCCCGGGTGTCAGCTGGCTAGGAAGTGCTGTCTCCAAAATGCACTCGAAAGGAGTTTGGGTCCAAGATTCCCCAGCCTTCAAGTGCGTAATAGCCCATTGCACCTTCAGGTGAGCTAGGGTCACGAATAAAGAGGATTTTTACCTTAAACTCTTCCCGGATCGAAGTCAGCTGCCGTTTAACCGTGCCAGCCGGGATGCCCGTAGCTTCAGAGATGTCCTGAAGGCTTGGGCGATCCATGTGGTCAATAGCACGGATAATGTCGTATTTTCGCTGTGTGTCACGCGATAGGCTCGGCATAGAGGTCAGTCCTCACCCTCGACACCAAGTAGCTGAACGTCAGAGACTCTTACCCTCAGTGTGTCTTTTTCATCATTATCTAGTCGAACCCAGCAATAGCCAGGCTCATGATCGATACGATCAGTCTGTAGCATGCCACTACGTTGTGCGCCCTTCACGGTAACGCCTACCACGACCCGAGCCCGGGTGGGCTCCTTTGCCATTACTGGCGCTGGTGTATCAAGTTCGGCGCCAGCAGCCTTTTTAGGCTGGGGTTGCTCAGTATTAGTGGCCGATTTAGGTCTCGGTGGCTTTTCCTGTGCAACATCCCCCTTACCAAGAGAGGAGTCATCTTTCTCGTTAAACTGGGGCGGCATTGCGGGCTGGACATCATCAACAGTGTTCCCCATGCCAGAGTTTCCAGCGGAGGGGGATGAGTCGAATCCGCTCAGTGGTGGCTGGTCATCATTCGTCCCTAGAGCTGGCGCTGGAACCTGAGCCTCCATGGGAACTGTTTCAGGGTCTTCAGCCAGAGTGCCACCCTTTGCCTGTTTCAGCAGCTCACGGCAGGCTTTTCGGCTGATTCCGTCTACTAAGGCCTTTTCGCAAATGCGTTCAGCCTTCTCTGGCGCAATTTGATAAATCTGCCTGAGCGAATTCAGCGATTCGGGGTCAGCCGTGACATCTTCCTCGTATAGCTTCTGTACGCATTCGGGGAGCTTGAGCAGCGATAGGTGCTGCGAGATATAACCACGCGATTTACCTAGACGCTTAGCCACATCGACGGCCTTCCACTTAGCGTCAATGAATTTCTGAATCCCCTTGGCGATTTCCATCGGAGTCAGGTTTTCCCGCTGAATGTTTTCAATCAGCTCGCCGGCTGTTTCGTCCAGCTCCTCCTGGTCCTTTTTGTTGACGATCGCCTCAACCGGCACACCGGCCAGTTTACATGCACGCCAACGGCGCTCACCTTTCTGAATTCGATACTTACCGTTAGCATCCTTAGGAGATACGATGATCGGCTGTTCCTGGCCATGCGACTTAATTGAGTCGGCTAGCTCCTCAATACCGCCGAATTTCTCTCGGACTTGGCCATTTTTCGGCACCACTTCAGCTGTATCCAGCACCAATACTTCCTTGGCGCCTTTAGAGCGGCGTGAGAGGCTTTGCAGGTTGTCTAGTTGTCCTAATGCCATGTCAGCCCACCTTTTCCATGAGTTCTTCGATAACTGCACGGATCTCTTTGCCAGCCTCTCGTGCCGATGTCTTTTTTATGCTCCAAACGGGTACGCCATTGAGGTTGGCCACGTCGAGTTGCCCTCTAACGCCAATCTCAGATTTGTAGACCAGATCCGGCACCGCCTTGCGAAGCTCATCTCGCGTGATCATGTCCTCCTCGAAACCGCGTTTGAGGTTATTGATCACCATCCCGGTGTTTTCCAACTCGGGATTCAGCTCCTCCTGAACGCTTATGATCGTGTTCAGCAGACCCTCTACGCCATCCAGTGCGAAACCACTTACTTGCACCGGACAAATGACATGAGTGGACATAGTGAGTGCAGCTACTAGCTTACGGCCCAAACTAGGGGGGCAGTCGACAAGCACGTAATCGTAATTATCCAGTATGCCGCTAGCCTTCAGGTTTGTGATCGGGTTGACCACACAGTTGAGCGGTAGGGACTCAATCTCAGATAGCTCTGGATCGTTCTTGGTTGTCCAAATCAGATCCATTCCGCGCACGCACTTCATCGGCTGGATTTCATGCATGTTCTCATCGAACAACCGGACTGATGGTGTGCCTGTATAGGTTGCCTCATCGCTCTGGCTCAACCGGCTAGATGTGTTGCCCTGTGGGTCGAAATCAACTGCTAGTACGCGATAGCCCGCCTCCACGAGGTAGAAGACTGTTTGAAGGCAAATGGTCGATTTTCCGACCCCGCCTTTCTGATTGGAGAAACTGATTATTTTGGTCATGGAGTTCCCGGTAGCCGACCTGGAAAAAGACAGGTTGAGAATGTCCTTGTGCAAACGGCGGCGATCCTTGCCAAGTTACGCATGCGAAACATGATAATCCACATAAACTGATACGGCAAATAGTATAAACCGATCTATCTAGCGCATAAAAAAGGCCTGGACAGAGCCAAGCCAAAGACAGGATATGAGTAGGGTTCAGGCTGCTTTAGATGCCTGAACAGCATCCTCAGGGGTATCCTCTAGCGTAGGGACTGATTCACCCCCTAGTAGGGTTATCAGCTCCTCGACAACGGCCGCAAGAGCTGGGATGTGAATATGGGCATCCGCATCAAACCTTGATGCTTCATCATCACCCGAATCAGCATGCTCAAGCAGTGCATCATCGAATTTGATCTTCTTTAGGCCTAGATCATCCTGAAGCTGCATCGCCAGTTGACCTGTCCGAGCAATCGAAAGGGCTGAACAGATGCGGCCTCCATCAAGGTGCTGCTGTATCTCGTCACTATCGAGATCGACCTCCGAAACCTTAATCACACCATCATTGCCAGAAGGCGATTCGAGCTGGCAGAACTCTCCAAGAGCCCAGCCTTCAGCACGCTCAGTCGAGGCAGCCAACCAACGGGTCATCAAAGCTGTTGGACGATCGCTAGTTGCCATTGGCGTGACTTTGAGCGATCCCAGTGTAAGGCGCAACAGATCGAGTGCTTCTTCTGCTTTCTTACGACTGGCAGCGTCAATGAGTATCCATTTACGCCTGATGTCGATAGCCATCAGAAAATGCCCGGTTCGCTTCAGGGAGGTGGGCAGTAGCTCTTCGTATACCTGCTCTTTGAGCAATTGTTTCTCCGCACGGCGCAGGTGACTTCCTGAGGCCTTCTCCATTTCAGCCGCCCTCTCCTCCACCAGCTATTTGACCGCGGCTACTGGGAGCAAACGCTGCTACTGCCGAAAGCGAAGAATGAGATATTGAGACTGGAGTGTGTATGCCAATACTTCACCGCAAACAGCCGACCACCCTACCCTTCGAGCCTCTGTGGGCGCGCAGGCCCTGGAAAGTTTTTTTCGATGAGGCTGGTCATTTCGTCAGCCCCAAAGAATGAGCTATGTGCCCTATATGACAGTGCGTTGTCGAACACGATTAGGCCCTACGATCTTATTATTTTAGGCAAGGGAGCATGGTATTTAAATGGTGAAATAATAGATAACGGTATAACTCCCCCCCTCCCCTAGGCGCTATAGTAAACTGGCCAGTCATTTACCTCGGATAGTCAAGCGCTTCAACACCCAAGGCCTCTCGGAGAAAGGTGTTGGCTGCCCTCCTCCCAACGTTATCTCTTTGCGGATAGTCGCTGATTCAGCCGCATTGTTCCAACACAGCTGGTATGCCGCGAGGACGGGTTGGTAGTCGACCACTCCGCCCTCACGGAGGCAGCGGAGTATGAAGCGCTGATCTTCTTTGGTAAGGGGAAGCTCATTCAGCTGGTCCAGTCGGTTATCATTGCTATCCATATTATATCTATGCCAGACGACGAATTATATTAAATTCAAGCAGAATGAAACATTTAGTGTTTGCCACTTGACTAAGGGATGTACAACCGTTGCCCATTGCCACTATAGCTGGCGCTTATAGTCTCCCGAGCTGTATGGCCATAATCCACGACACCATGAACCGCCTCTTCCATCCGCCAGTGATTTCCATCCCGCGGGGCGAGGCTAACTCTCGCCAAGCCAGGGGGAAGCCTTACAGTGAAACAATGTAGATGGATGTCATCCAGGCCTTCAATCATCTTGAGATTGATCTCATCAATCTGATCCGTCTCGACCGCATACACTGTGTAGCTCCCATCCAGGCCAAGCTGTTCCTTGGCCACGGTGGTCAGCAATTCATCGAACTTCAGAGGGGCATCTGAAATGACCTTGGTATCCTTCACCTTGTCCCCACTGAGTGCCACCGTTCGGGCTGTTTATGCTATGGTCTGTCAGCAAGCATAGGCGCCGCCCATCGACCCATAGCTCTCGAAAAATACCCTCGTGGGTATACACACCTACAAGCACATCTAAAGGCTCTTCGTAGTACGTGGATGAAGGTGCCAGGGTGCTATCGTTGAATGGCTCTTGACGGACTTGTAACGCTACAGCAGTTTGCCTGGCCAGCGGCACGCTCTTGTTCTTCATGCCCCATTTCCATGAGACACGATCTTTAGGCTTGAAACGCTCGTGCGATTGCTCTTCGTTTAGGAGATCCAGTGCCAGGCTAATTGTCATCTTCGTGATAGCTGGGTCACTTGGATCAACTTGGTCAGCATCCATCGACTGCTTACGCAGGCCGGATATTACGCGCCCCAAAGAGGCGAGCCAACTTTTGTTGCCTTGCTTCATGCATCTATCCTCGGAGTCTTTCTATTCCGCCCGACAGCCACGGCCACACCTATTAATGTCCATGCAGCAAGTAGCGTAAAACCTAAGTGGAGGAATGCTCCGTAAGGCGGTCCCAATTTGACAGAGAGATAAAGAGACGCACCAAACGCGATGAGCCACCGGAACCAATAATCAACTGACCTACTTGCGACCCAGCGCGCCTGCTCAAGCGTCAGAGGACGGTGCAGCCAGCGAAAGGGGTAAAGGGTCTTCTCCCGTGTACCACGGCCTACCTTGAGTGGCTGACGTGGAAATAGACGGTTCACGGCGAACTGCGGAAACATTCCTTCGATTGCTCGCCGCATAATACTAACAGTGCGTTGGTCTTGTAGAGACATGGGGTGCCCTCTAGCTGGGCGCCCGGACTGCCGGAGAGGGAGCCAGGGCGCATTTCTTCAAGGTGCAATAAGGTTACAGGCTACGGATTTCAGCCGCACGAAGAGCACCACGCATGATATGAGCTTCACCGTTCTCATCCTTGTAGAGCGTATTCGGTGTAGACCGGATACCCAGCTGCTGGATCAGGTTGCTGTTCTCACTCACGATGTTCATAGCTTCGGCGCTCGGGGAGCCAGACACACTGCCGCCTCCCTCAAATGTGGCCAGCACTTCGGTAGGGTTCTCGGCGTCGACTATTTGTGCAGCCTGGTGGAGCGAGCCCTCGCCCATGAAGCCTACCGGAATCCAACGGATGGTGACTTCATCCAGAACCGCCCGGGACTCTTGATACATTTTCTGGCAGTAACCACATTGAGTATCAAAGACGACATACAGAACCTTGTCGCCGCTCCCCTCTTCAACGTAGAAGGCATTTTCCTCAACTTGCGCAAGCGCTGCGGCCTCATCCTCATCTGTAAATCCGTTGTCCTGAGAGGCAGCTCGCTTCGGCATGCTGGCCAGCGGGCTATTCTCCATGTGCTGCTCCATGTGAGCCTGCGTCAAGTTTTCGCCACCCTCGCCCAGAATCATCCCGATAAAGGCATGCGTACCATCCTCAGTGGTATAGATCACATTAGTGTCGTTCTCGACACTAATAACCCAGCCATTGATGCCATCTAGGCCGGTATCGAATGTTTTGTCGACCTTGGCTCCAGGGATGCCCAAATCGGACACGGCCTTGGGAAGCTCTAAGCTGGAGCCGGCATTGTCGTCATTGGCGACGGTAGTTCCCGCGAAAAGTGCGGAGGCGACTGCAACAGCGGAGGCGATCAGGGTAAGGTGTTTCATCAATAAGCTCCTTGAGCAAAGTTAAGCGCCAGTGGTGCTGGCGTAGTCTTCGCCATGCAGGGCATGGCCACATCAGGTTCTAATCATCTGCTGTTTATGGCAGCAGCTCTTCAATTCCCGCCTCGCGCTGCGAATCGGCACGCTCACGCGCTTGCTGGTTAGCACGACTGACCAGCTCTCGAGCCTCCTCATAAAGGTTCGATGCGCTGTAAGTGGTGTCTCCATGACGATCAAGACTTGTCTCGATCGTGGGGGCATCTGTTGGCAGGCCTAAACCAGCCAGTACGGTGTCAGTGATGTCAGGAATAGTGCCGTCCAAGACGGCTGCTTGACGGACGATGACCAAAGCGCCATCTGCTGCATCAACGATCGCTGGGCGAACGCCATTGTCGACGCGAGCCAATGTGGATACGGCTGAATCTCTTGCCTCACCGTCCCCTAGCAGCTCACTGGCTGCTGCACGGCGAGCATTAACGTATTTGGCCGTATCGAATGTCACCACGGCTGGTGATTCAGCGTTTGACGAGGCCCATGGGAGGTCTAAGGGAATGACGGTTATAGCGAACGCCATCGCACCCAGCACACCACCTGCCAAAGGCAATACCCTAGCCAAGGGGTGCTGAAATCGGGATCTGGTTTTTTGGTCTGTCTCGCTCATGTGCCTGCCTATCGTCTACGCATGAAAAAGCCCCAGGAATAAACCAGGGGCTGTGAATAGAACATCAAAAGGGAAATTCCACTCCTTCGTCTCCATCACCTGCAGCACCAGCGCTACGCGGATCACGGAGGATGCGGCAAGTGTCCACCATAAGGTTGGTATACACAGTGCCGTTATCAGCCTTACGGAAGGACAATTCGCCCTCGACAAAGACCAACTGACCGCGCTTCAAGCGATCCTTCATAACCTCGGCGAAGCGACCACCAAGGATGCAGTTAAGCCACATCGGATCATCACCCACTTTCTTGGCCATGTTGATACCGAACCGAACGTAAGTTTTGCCATTGCCGTTGGTCCGAACTTCTGGTTCGCCAATGTGACCAATCTGTAGAATCTGTCCCCACATGTTCAAATCTCCTCTCTCTCACATTCCCAACGTAATGGGTCTCGTTGGGGGATAGGGGCGCTACTGACACTAAGGAGCGAACCTGGGCGGTTTATTTTCCTAACGCATGAAAAAGCCCCCTGACTCAGATGAGTCGAGGAGGCTTTGAAGTGGTCACCTCGGGAGGTGACGAACGATTCTTGCCTTGGGCTGGAGATAACTCCAGTGCGCCAAGTTAAGGAGGAAGTTACCAAAAGCTCTCTTGGTGAAGCTCACAATGAATGTATCTTCGGCGCTCTCTATGGCCTGTAAAGTGCTTTCCCGATGCAATTTGCGATCAGGGCGACGCACCTGGATGACAGGTCCATCCTCGACAGAGAAAGCGAACCCCTCAAGCTCACCAAGCGAGAAGACCTCGAAGGCCACATTCACATCCGTTCCCAAGTCAGCCATTTGACGTGGCGTTGGCTGGCGCCAGCGGCGACCGGCCTCACGAGGCAGAATGAAAAGAGAGCCTTGCGCTGAGTCGATGGCAAACGCCACCTTATCAGCACGGAGGTCATCTAATTGCAGCCCGCCGAACTCACGACCAAAAGCTATGGCATCTTCTTGATTAATAATCAGCTCAATATTCATGTCGCTCTCTCCTCTCATTCCTGCGATGCAGGTCTCAAAAGGAGATAGGGCGGGGACTGCCATAAGTGGACAGCTAGAGCGCCTGTAAAATGTTTCGCATGCAGAACATCCCTAGGCTGTAGAGGTAGTTTTTTACGGGGTTAAGAAAGGGCAAGCGACAGAATAAAAAAGTTCATCGCATTTTGCCGGGATATGCGACTTTGATCTTCAGAAAGAAATACGCCGTGTCCCGGTAGCCGTAAGCCATTCGCTTGATGACTTTGATGTGATTGTTCATTCCTTCCAGGGCGCTGGTGTTGAGTCGATAAAGGGCACTGGCAACGATACCTTCTAGGTGCTTGGCGAAAGCAACCAGCGACTTGAGCCCACTGTCGATGGCCATTCCAAACTACGCTTTACAGCGTCGGCGGGCCTCGGCTTCACTAGGTGCGTACCATAGCTCTTTGAGTTAGCTCTTAAGCAGGTAGACCGTGGTCAGCGGCTCTTTGGCGGCTAGCAATACATCCAACTTGACGGCCTGCTCAGGGTCCAGGTTGGTGCGGTTGCGCAGGAGCAACCAGCGACTGCGCTTGATCACACGCCGGCCAGCATGGTTCTCGCGTAGCCGGTTTGCCTGATAGACCCGCACCCGGTCGATCACCTCGCGACCGAACTTGGCGACCACGTGAAACAGGTCGTAAACGACCCTGGCTTTTGGGCAGTGTTGCTTGGCTTCCATGTCCATTGCCGTATTCATGCCCATGGCGACCGCTTCTTTTTGCTGACAGGTATCCCTGTCCAGCCATTCGAAGGCAGCGCATGCGCATGAACGCCCCTCGCCGACCCACAGGACTTGCTGTGTGTCGGCGCAAATAGCCACCATGGCATAATGGTTCCCCTTGTGCAGGACAAACTGACGCCGCACCCGGGTCAGGTCTGCCTGGGCTGTCTCATGACTCAGGCGCCGATGATCCATAGTCTTGACCGTATACCATTGAAGCCCCACCAGCTCGGCCACATGCTTGATAGGTGAAAGTCGAACCAGGGTTTCGACCCAGCTCACCATGGCGCAGGTCAGTGGCTGACGTCCGGCTAGCCAGGCAATACGCTCTCATCGGGGGCCGCAGGCCGGACGACGTACTCGGCGCACAGGGATGTCTAGCCATACGCGATACTGGAACAGGTCGCGCTCACGCACACGGCGATAACTGACATCATGAATGAGCCAGGTGGATTGGCCACAGCGACTGCAGCAGGGCGGGTGTGAGGCGGTGAGTTTGAGCTTGATCAGCAGGCCATTGGCGCCGAGTGATTCATAGCAAACCAACTCGAAGTCTTCCCAGAACAAGGTAAGCAAACTAGCATCCATGGCACGGCGGTGGTCTGGTTGGGACATTTTTTTGGCTTAAACCTTTCTACCGCCGTCATTCTCGTTTACGGGTGCTATCCTGCAGTGAAACCTGAAAATGGTTTGGAACTCTTATCCTCAGTTGCCAAATAAAGATCTCAATGCTTAGGCATGAGGTCTAGCCATCTCAAGTTGCCGCTATCAGGCTCTCCTAGAGCATCGAGCCTATGTCTGAGGCCCCCGTTGGGTAGGCAAACATTGTCGTATTGAGGTCCGTGGTGGTGAGCCCATGACGAATGGCCAGCGCGAATACGTTGATGACTTCATCCACGTTGGGGCCGACGAGATGAGCGCCCAGTACCTTATCTGTCTCTTCTTCGATAAATATCTTGAAGCCATAGACCGGCTCGGCGGCCTGACGGGCGGTAAACCAGTTGTGTGTGTGTTGACTCGAGACGCGGAATTTCAGCCCTTGCTCACGGGCCTGCGCTTCGTCGAGACCGGCGGAGGCGATAGGCGGAATGGTGAAAGCGACACTCGGCACCCCTTTATAATTCGGTGTGCTACGTTTGCCATCGATCAGGTTGGCGGCCACCACCTTGGCATCGTGACTCGACACGGGGGTCAGGGGCGGCCCCACCTGGGCGGCATCGCCTGCGGCATAAACGGCGGGGTTCGAGGTACTTTGCAGATGCTCATTTAGCGATAACCGCCCCTTCTCGGTCTCGATACCGGCCGCTTCCAGGTTGAGGGCCTTGAGGGCTGGCTTTCTTCCGGCCGCGTGCACGACTAGGTCTACATCAACCGTGCCGGTCTCGCCATTCGAGGAGGTGCGAACACGATAGCCGGAGGCCGTCTTTTCGATGGCGTCCACGTTGGTCTGGGTTCGCACATCAATGCCCTGATCACGGAAGGATTCCATGAGCCAATCGACCAGGTCCGGATCGAAGGGCTTGAGCATCCGCTCGCCGTGCTGTAGGACGGTGACTTGAGCTCCAGCCCGGGCAGCCAGGTGAGAAAACTCTGCGGCAATATAGCCCCCGCCGACCAGGGCAATCCGCGGCGGCAAAGTAGCCAGTTCCAGAAATTGTTCGTTGTCTATGAGGTGTTCTTCGCCTGGAATACCCAGGGTGGCTGGCTCGGCTCCCGTGGCAATCAGGATATGCTGTGCTTCAAGTACCTGGTCCTCAACCTCTAGGCGGTTGGGGCCGGTAAAACGCGCCTGTCCATGGTAGGTATCGATGCCCTTGTCGCTGAACATGGCCTGGTGTTTTTCAGGCACAGGATCGGTAAACTCTCGCTTGAAGCGTAGCAGCTCGGCCCAGTCGATACGGACCTCTCCCTCCACGCCCTTGCCTTGCATGCGGTGAGCATGGTCCAGCGCCTTGGCCCCCTGGATCATCATCTTCTTGGGGTCGCAGCCGCGCAGGGCACAGGTGCCCCCAAAGGGGCGGGAGTCGATGATCGCAACACGCCAGTTGGCGGCTTGGGCACGCATGACGACTATTTTAGCGGCGGTGCCGGTACCGATAGCGACGAGATCGTAGGATGCTGCCATCTTGTTTACTCCTTTGCGTAGCGGCGACTTGGTAGCCGCTAGTCGCCGCGTTGAAGTCATCGCTGTCCAGGCTTCGTTCTACCGTGGCCCGAACAGCGATACCCTGGAAATGCGTTATTCCCCTCTGAACCGTGCCACTTATTCGGGGATCAGTGGCATGTCTTTCGGCTCCACGGTGGGCAAGGGGGCCATTAGCTTTTTCTCTACCGCGATTTCATGGAATGTGACATGCCAGCGGTTGGCCCGGTGATAGTTTCGAATGAAGGCGTCCCGAATATCCGTGCGCTGGCTCATGCTGGCGTAGTTGTGCCAGAGCGTCATGAACGCACGCGCCGCGAACCACTGGGCATTCACGATCATCCGGTCATTGGCGACACAGGTATCCTGATCGGGCACCTAGTCAGGGCTCATGGTTTCTTCAAGCGGCGCCGGCAGGGCGTAACCGCCAACTTCCAGAATCTTCTTCATCTCATGGATGTTGGGGTTGCATACATCCTCAAGGTAGGTCTTGATCGCTTCCTTGATTTGCGAGTCTTTCGTCGCGGCGAGGTACAAGTTGCACTGCCCCATGCAAACGACTTCACGCCGAAAGCCCTCGACGACGGCCACGTACTCGCTTGCGGAGAGGCTGTTTCTTCCCGCCCCCGCTTGAGCATAGTAGCGTTCGGCGTAGTCACTGTAGGACGTGCGGCCTTCGGGGCGGCCTATTTCCACTTCAGACATCGTCGTTGCCTCCTTTCATTGACATTGGAGAGCCTCTTGCTCCGATAAATCAACGGCCATCCTGCAGGTATTCATGGGAGCGAGCTGGCAGGGATAGGCCCTCCTCACTCGTTGGCGAATCTGAAAATCCTGACCTTGCTGACTTCAACGTAGACCTGTAGTTATTACAGGGACAAGGTGGTTGTTGTTTATGTCTGGTAACTGAAGAAGCCAGCCTGCCCAAGGTCGACTCGGTAGCCTTGTGGGCAGGGGCAGACTTTGTCTGGCTCGCCTCACTTGCCTGGCCAGGAGGTCGGGTGCAGTTCCAGAACTGTGTCACGAACCCCGGCCTCCTTGACCGAGGCAGCGCCGCCAAGGCGCATTGGTTGCGACCGAGGACAGGCTTGAAGCAGTACGCCGGACGCAATCCGCATGGGTGCCGTCACGCTACCTTATTCGTAGAGCTGTATATGCAGGGCACGGTTGATCAGCGCAAGATGGGTAAAAGCCTGCGGGAAGTTGCCAAGGAACAGGCCCGTCGTCGGATCGCTCTCCTCGGCATAGAGCCCCGCATCGTTGGCGTTGGCGTTGGCCAGTAACCGCTCGAACAGGGCGCGAGCCTCCTCGGCTCGACCAAGCATTAGAAGTATATCGACCAGCCAGAAACTACAGATCAGAAACGCATCTTCGCTGCCGGAAAGCCCATCCGAAGCCAGGTAGCGGTGTACGACATCGCCATGACATAGGTGCTCTTCCACTGCTGCAGCCGTCAGTTCAAGTACGGCCTTGTCGATAGGAATGCCCATCAATGGGATCAACAAAAGCGCGGCATCGAGATCGTCATGACCGAAGGCCTGCGTGAGGTAGCCGCCACTGAGCTTGATCCCCTGAGTCACGATGGCCTGAAATATGCCATCTCATGCCAGTTCCCAGGCGGGCTGAGGACCCAGCAGGCGCAGTGTGCGGTCGAGTGCGACCCAGGCCATGGTATTTGTAGACGTGATGACGCGGTTCCCCACGCATTTCCTAGATCCCTTGATCGGGTTCGTGCCAGTGGGCGGCGACATGATCGGCCATTTCTCGAACAAGGGTCGCCAACGTCACATCAAGGCTTGTCACCCCGCGCAGCAGGACAGTTGTTTGACGTCCTTGGTAAAGGTCTGGGCACAGAGCTTGAGCCCCTCGACCATAGTCAAGTAAGGAAAAAGCTCATCAGCGATGTCTTGTACCGTCATCCCGGCACGCAGGGCCATGACCGCCGTCTGAATGAGCTCGCCGGCTTCGCCGGCCACGGCCTGGACCCCGAGCAGGCGCCCGCTGTCGCGTTCGGCGACGATCTTGATGAAGCCGCCGGTCTCAAAGTTGACCAGCGCACGGGGCACGTTATCCAGGGTCAGGGTCCGGCTGTCGGTAGCGAATCCTTGAGCCTCGGCCTCGGCTTCGGACAAACCGACGGTTGCGATCTGCGGGTCGGTGAAGACCACCGCCGGCATGGCACTCAAGTCCAGGCGCGCCTCGCCCCCCGTCATATTGGTGGCGGCGCGGCTGCCGCCCGCAGCGGCGACATAGACGAACTGCGGCTGGTCGGTGCAATCCCCAGCGGCATAGATAGTGGGTACGGTGGTACGCAGAGAATCATCGACCAGAATCGCTCCGCGGGCAGTCTCTACGCCGATGGCGTCAAGGTTCAGCGTTTCGATATTAGGCGTGCGGCCCGTCGCGACCAGCAGCTTGTCGGCCTTGATGCCCCCCGTGTCCGTCGTGAGCACGAACTCATCATCGGTATGCACCACCTGGCTGATCTGGACGCCTCGTAATACATCAATGCCCTCGGCCTGGAAAGCGGCTTCCAGGGCCTCGCCAATGGCCGGGTCCTCGCGGGAGAACAGGCGGCTACGCGCCAGGATCGTCACTTTGCTGCCCAGCCGCGCGAAGGCCTGGGCCAACTCCACCGCGACCACCGATGCCCCGATCACCGCCAAACGCTCGGGAAGGGTGTCGCTGGCCAGGGCGTCGGTCGAGGTCCAATAGGGCGTGCCAGCCAGCCCCGATACCGGTGGAATGGCGGGACGCGCGCCGGTCCCGATGAAGACACGATCGAAAGCGACCTCGCGCTCGCTGCCATCGTTCTTGTCAACAATCAGGGTCTGGGCATCACGGAAGCGGGCCCTGCCGCGGATAACCGTAATGGCCGGGTTGCCTTCTAGGATGCTTTCGTATTTACCGTGACGTAACTCTTCCACACGGCTCTGCTGCTGGGCCAGTAAACGGCCACGATCAATGGTTGGTGCCGTTGCCGTGATGCCGTCATCGAACGGGCTTTCGCGGCGATGATGGGCAATATGCGCGGCACGGATCATGATCTTAGAGGGCACGCAGCCGATGTTGACGCAGGTACCCCCTATGGTACCTTGTTCGATCAGGGTGACACGGGCACCCCGCTCGACACTTTTCAACGCCGCTGCCATGGCAGACCCGCCACTGCCGATCACGGCAATATGTAGACCCTGTTCGCTGCCTCGGTCACTGCTGGCTCGCTCTGTGGCCTGCGTCAGATCGGCGCCGTAGCCCTTGGCACGGATCGTCTCAAGCAGACGCTCGGTACCCACCTCGCCCGGGCGCATTATTACCGCGCGGCCCTGGTCATAAGAGACCTCAGCCTCGACCCCGGGCAGTGCATTGAGCGCCGCCTGAGTCGAGTCGGCGCAACTCGTGCAGGTCATGCCGGTAACTGTAATCGTGGTTTGCATAAAAATTCCTCGGTAATCCTTTCGCACAACTCCCGCAGCCCTCGATGAACGTGGGCTAGGTGGTTACTGGGCTTGTTTAGTTTTCTCGGAGGCCAGGCGCGACGGATAGCCCGCATTGGTCGTAGCGGCGGTCAAGTCCGCCACGCTCGCCTCGGCATCTTCGAAGGTCACGGTGGCGCTTTTTTCCTCGTAGGAAACCGTGGCGTTCTCCACACCGAGCACTTGATTGAGCGCTTTCTTGACGGTGTAGGGACAGGTCGAACAGGTCATATTGTCAACAGCCAGGGTGACGGTCTGTTGAGCGGCGAAGGCCGTCCCGGCACTTGCCGCGGACAAAAAAAGCGTACCGATCAAGGTGCTAAATTTCATATAAGAAAGACTCCAGGAAAATTTGAAGGTGTATTAGCCAAGGAACAGCGGGGCGATATACGGCCAGGCAAGCACCAACACGACGAGTGCCGTCGCACCCCACAACGCTATCTTGATCACTCGCTCGGCAAGCGGCGTGCCGCAATAGCCATCCACATCACAAGCGTTGGCCCGGCAGGCGCTCTTGGGCTTGCGATAAACCTTATAAAAACCGATACCGAGCATTGCCAGGGTGAAGGCGAGAAAGAGCGGCTGGTAGGGCGCAAGCGCCGTGAGATTGCTCATCCAGGCCCCGCCGATGCCCAGTGAGAGAAATACCACCGGCAGAATGCAGCAGGCGGAGGCGAGTATCGCGCCAATGACACTACCGCTTGCCAGTAGGCCTTTGCGCCCTGATCGGCTCGTCGTGGTTTGCTCGCTTCGATCAAGCGTCTGGTCTTTACTGTCTTGCATAGTGATTCTCTTGCAATTTGGGTATTCATAGCTACTGTAGCCCCTGTAGCTACTACAGGATCAAGAGGAAAGTAGGCCATGCCATTACGCCGAGGGGAGCTAGCCAGACGAGCCGGTTGCAACATCGAGACGGTTCGGTACTACGAGCGCATTGGGCTTATGCCGAATCCGCCCCGAAGCGAGAACGGCTTTCGTAGCTATGAAGAGCGCCACCTCACACGGCTGACGTTTATCCGCCGAGCGCGCGAACTGGGATTTACGCTCGAAGAGGTGCAGGACCTTCTACGACTGGTTGATGGCGGGCATTACACCTGCGCTCAGGTACAGGAGCTTGCACTCAGGCATACCGACGATATCCAGCGCAAGATAAATGACCTGCATCGCATGCAACGCGCCTTAAAAGAAATGTCGGCCCAATGCAGCGGAGAGGAAGTTCCCAAATGTCCCATCATAGAAATTCTTTCTGAGACCTCTTAGCCGAATACCTATTACTGCGGTGTGGTTCATCTTTTACCTCTTCGCATCAGAGCGGCTTAAGGCAATCTCTGTGATTGACGTCCTCCTTCTCTTTCTCGCTGATCGGCGAAGAACCATAAAAAAGCCCCTGACCGAAAGGTTCAGGGGCTAGTGAATCATGTAGGTCTAATTGAGCAGCGTGTCACGACAGTCTGGGAAATCCCGCGGTACTCGCCGTGTTCCTTGACTCGCCCCTTCAGTACAACCTTACTCCCCTCAAGGGCCTTACCTGTTTTCCAGACAATGTACCGACCTTCGGGGTCGCAGAATATGTGCTTCCACATCAGCTCCCATCGCGTATCTGATGAAAAGGACCGCTTACGCACAACTTCCATCTCCAACTGATCGCCAGGACCTCCAGCATAGCCGAGAGCCATCATTGACTCGGTGTTAACAGCTGACTCCTCATGTCGATCGTAGGCAGTGACAGCCGCCGTCATAACGCCGACTCCGCGTTTAAGCTTAACCAAGTCGAAACGAGCATGATGAACAATCATCGTCTCGAAATCGTTATGCTCAGTCTGCAGAGGGATCACTTGCCGTGCCCAAGCTATTACCGCATCAGCCTACGCCACGTCCTCAGAGACACACGCCTTCATTCGCTTGCTGACCATCGGGACTGAACGAGCCATCTCACCCACAATTTCTGCTGTGGCCAGGTCGCCAGTTTCTTCTGCTCGAGCACGAGACACGAAGCCTCGCTCCCGAATCTGCCTTACTGCCGCGGCAACCAGCCATCGCAGCTCGACAACAGCATCTGGAGGGCGACCGCCGCATATGCCCACCTCATCGATCTCTTCCATCATATTGATAACAGAGACCAATAGTTGAGCACGGGCCATCATCGACTCAGCGCCTTGGTGGCCAAGATAGTCCTTGAGGCATGTCTTTCCGACCTCTAGGACAACGCCAATTGCCATCTCTTCCATCAGAAAGAGATAACGCCGCTCACGCCGTTTGTTGCAGTGGCTGCAGTCGCCCGTGGCGTCGCCCGATCTGTATGGCTCGGGCAATCGGCTATATGCCCACTCCAAGGGAGTGCCCCGTGCTGCCTGGTTCGCTGCCATGTCGATTCGCGCCAGCAAGCGATACCCGTCCAGCTTCGGAGGTTCGCCACTGACTGCGACTTTCACGGCAACGATCTGCTCCAGCTTAAAGTGCGACAGTCGATCTTCAAGATCCAACTTCTCACGAGCCCAGGGCTTTACAGCCTCTTCCAGCACGTTGATCTCGAAGGACGCCATGCCAAGTTTCTTTGCCTTGCGATCGAGCCGTTCTACCATTTCGCGCAGTGCGGGAAGTTGGCACTTCGGTATCCAGCAGGTGGTCTTGTCTGTCTGTGTCGTCATGATCCTTACTCCTCTCTCATTCCTGCGTAAATGCAGGACTCAAGATGAGGTAGGGGAGTAACTGACGAGCTAAGTGTTTCGCACGCGAAACAAAGAGGGTTCATAGTACTGTCGCTATGGCTGTGTCAGGCAGCGCATTTCGTCCTGTGACGAGAAAGGGTGAGCAACTGCTGTAGCCGAGAGGCCTGCCGATGCAGCCTTTGGGCTGTCGAAAAATTGTCCCATCCTGACTGAAAGCTACCCTCTCGATTCAGCTCCTCAATCTGAACTGCCGTTTCGGTCCATTGGCTAGGAGGCATTGTGTCCACGAGCCAGCCCCCTCGTTCGTAAAGGTCTATAACAACCCCACCACTATTGCAGATACGCATGATCAAAGGCCTAAACAATCCTTCATATACGTCTTCGGCTTCACTCGATGCCTGATAAAACTCAGCAAAACCAGCCTCAGCCAGCTCACGCAGTTTGTAATACTCAGTGTATGGAGGTACAGCCACAGAACGTGAGGTTTCCTTCTCAAAGAATGCGAGCCCTGGCGCGTGATCGTACATGTTCATCTTCACCTCACCCTCAATGGTGATCGAGGCGCCGGTTGCGGGCAGCACATTAGTGCCGAACGCTTGATCAAAATAGCCGGCCAAACTAGCAGCGATATTTTTCTGTAGCTCTCGAAGAAACAAGCGGTCTTCATGCGTTAAGTCAGTCATAACGGCTTCCATTTGGCTAAGGTGAGTTTCAGTATCGGGGGGGAGGGGAGGGTGATGCAAAGGGGCTTCATGAGGTGAACACGAACACGGCCAAAGCCTCAGGAAGTGATAGGGCTTGTGTGTCAGGTGGTATAGCGCGGCTGGCGCCAGCGTGAAAAAGCCCCATGCTGAGAACAGCAGAGAGGGCTTGAAATACTACGCGAGCACTACAGCATCATCCAGGTGGCGGGCCTGAAGCCTTACCAAGCTGGACGAGCCATCTGGCCTGAAAACATTGCGTTTGCGCGGCAAGTCCACCTTGGTGAATGTGTCGCACTCCAGGCCTCCAACGAACCGTACTGTGTACGGTAGTTTTATCCGATCGCCATTTTGCAGACGCACACGCTGCTTTTTCGATTCAGCATGCTTTAGGCATCTCTCACGCCATTCGCTGGCATACTTCAGTCCGACTCCCACTACTACCCCCAACTGCTCCAGCTCCTCAAGCGGAGATAGCAGTTTGAGAATCGATGCAGGGCACTGTGACAAGGCTGGCCCCATGGTTTCATCCATCGACTTGTAGCAAAACTCTCCCTGCGAACAGCTAGTTTTCACGACCGCCGCTATCGTGTACTCAATAGACGCATGATCCGTGGCCTCTCCCCTCCGCTGGACCTTAATCGCAGCGTAATAGGTAGAGCCCACGAAACTCGACTTCAGCACTTCGTTAGATCCATCCTGGTTGGTGTATTCCTTGTCCAGGTAGGCTTTACGGTCGGACGGCTTTGGTACGCATAAAGTACCCATAATCTTACTCCTCTCTCATTCCTGCGGTATTGCAGGTCTCAGGAGGGGATAGGGGTGAAACTGACAGAAAATGTTACGCATGCGAAACATAGCGTCTAGCTCCCATTGCAGTGCCATATAGGATCGAAGCCGCAAAATCATGATCCTGGCTCATGGGCATCATAAATAGAAAAACCCCCAGGCAGCACAAGGCTGACTAGGGGCTTAGAAAGAGGAGTGATAACTGCGCGATCGCGTCAGTCCTCCTCGGGTAGCATGATCGTTATCACAGGCTTAGGGGTATCCCCAGGACCTATAGTCATAACAACATGTTTTGGCACAACGATAGAGCCGGTTTCGGATTGCTCAATCACATCAACGATGAAGTCGATATATCTCTCGTTGCGCTCTCTCGCAGCAGCCTCAAGGGCGACAAGCAATACATCGCCTAACCGCTTATCCTCTTGCTGCTGCATCTCATGAGGGCTTCTACCGTCATGCCACGCCACCAAAGCCTCCCAGGCTGCAGCAGTCATGGCAACAGGCACCTTGAAACCCATCATGTTGCCGGCGGCGTGCTCAGCACGTTCGCTGACATCTACCAAATTGCCATCTTCGATGGCATCCGCACGGGAATAGCTATGGATCATGTCAGTTTCATCAAACATGAGCTGTAGCCCCCTGTTGGCGTGACGCCAAAAAAGCAGCCATTGGGATGGGTGTAACCTCAGGCCCAGTCGGCAACTTCCAGGCGCTCTCACGTCTAACAACGCGAGCCAGTCGATCAGCAGCAAAGCATAGCCCCCAGCGTTCATTAGAACGCTCAGACAAGCCGCTTGGTTCGTGCGTAACCTCCCACATCCAGTCAGAATCCACATCCACACATGAGCGGACTTTGAACACCTGCTCGCTTATTCGCACCCTCCGGCTCAGACCTTCAACGCCTAAGTATTCACCGAAGTTACCGCCGCGACGGCTGTAGATGATCGTTTCCAAACGCTCGCCAAATGTTTCCATTGGGATTCTCTCTCTTCTCTCTCACATTCCTGCAAAGCAGGTCTCAAGAAGAGATAGGGGCCTTGCTGACGTTGAAAAGTATGGTATTGGTAGCCCCCTACCTGTTTCGCATGCGAAACAATCAATTCAGGAGATGCCTATGGTCGGTAAAGCAACAGCCCAGGACAGCACTACTGAGGGAGCGCCCAGAGAGAATCTGCGTGTTATCCAGGTTCGCCACCGAGAGACACCCAACAGCGAGACCCCAGACGCGATTTTGATGATCCAGCGGATAGAACAAATTGTTGGCCAGGGCGCTCGACTCACGCTTAGAGTCAAACGGATCGATACCCAGCGGCCTCCTGAGGGAAATGAACTCGAATGGTCAGCTGCATATTCGCCTTCAAGCTCAACAGATAGGGAGCGGGTCAGACTCACTCACGGTGAATGCAGAGGTCCCGCAGATATTCAAATGATTCTTAACGGTTTACGCGGGTTTCGTATCGGCACCTACCTGATGGCAGAGATCGTCACTTGGGCCAGGCAGTGGCCGTTGGCAGAGGTAATGAAGATCGAGCTGTCGTGGCAAGATGAAAAGCCAGGCGCACACGATGGAAATAACAAGGTTAGGCGTGATCGGTTCTATGAGCAGTTCGGTATTGAATTCATCCCTAGTGAAACCGAATCGCAGATAACCGCTCGATCAAAATACATGCTTGCTGAAAACCTGACGACTGACGATGCCGAGCGTGCCTGGCGATTGAATATCCAAAAGGTGAATGCGAGTGACTGGCTAGTTGATCAGCAGCGAAAGCTGGAAGAACAGGAAGGGCAGATAGCGAAGCTCAAGCGAAAGGCTGCAAGCCTGCAGACCACGAAAGACCGCATTGAAGCCCATCCATACCGCTATGCAGTGTGTCGTTTTCTTACCAATCCTCTGGCGTTGGGCTGCCTTGCACTGGTGGCTGTGGCCTTTTCCCTCGCCAAGGAAGTGGTTAGCTGAACCATCCGCCAGCCTCTGGTAACCGGAAATAAAAAAGCTCTTCGCGAAGGAAGAGCTTGTTGAATGTGAGATCAATGTCTCTTGTTCTGACGAGAATGACAATCGCCAGAATTCAGCTAACTGCTGCTGCCGTCCTGATGGTGATGATGCTTGCTGCGTTCAATTTGAACGAACGTGAATAAACACACGGCCGCCATAAAGACTGCAAAAGCTGTAACTAACCATCCAAAAGGGCTCATAAATTCAATCCTTTTCTGCACTGTTGCGCTCAATTCTTACAAGAAACGCAATACCTGTTACCCAAATGATAGCACCTACGAAAAACATGGCAACTGATGCACCAAGAGTGATTTTCTCGCTAGGAGCGAAGAAACCCAGAACTCCGGCACCCATAGCGCCAAGACCGAGTTTTCGTACATCGTCTGTCAGTGCCTGCAGGCTGTCCGGCCCCAGCAGAGGCTGGCCATCCTGCATCCTTCGTCGTACCGTGGCGACCCATTGTTGAAACTTTACGCTCATGATCCTACTCCTCTCATTCCTGCTGGATTACAGGTCTCAAGAGGAGATAGGGGGGCAGGGTGACACTCAGGTTCGTAAATAGGGTGCACAGCGAATTTTCCGTGAACGATAGCTATCACGCGGGCGACTCGACTAGCGCGGTTCCGCCTGCCGATGCCAATGTCCGGCTCGTTGCGTCGTTCTTGACCAGCGTCAGGTGAGACTGGTCTGCGTCAGCAGTTCATCGAGCAGGCCGTTCAGAGTGCGCCGAAGGTAGATCAACAGACCCTTCTCCTTGGCCACCACCGTTACCTTGGCGAAGAGATTAGAGGCGGCGGGGAAAGGCGTTCGCACTACGGGGCCCATGACCAGTTTCACCCCCCCACAGCAGGCCGAGGCCGCACACATCGCCGATCCAGCGATAGCATAGACCTACCGTCCTTAACATGCAGAACGGCAGATGCAAAAGCAGTGGCCTAGCGAAAGACCACACTGGCGATTAGGGCAATGCCAATTAAGAAAAGCACCATAATGCCGATAGTTTGCCGGGTACTGGGCCTGTTGAGCCTCGTAAACCACTGTTGAACCCGAGACCTCATTACCTGGGCTCAAGATAAAAACCAGAATGTCACTCCGAGATAGAGCCGAGGGTGACCGTACCGAGACAGGGGTGGAGAGACATAACATGCTGGCGATCACGTTACTGGGCCGCTGGCTCCGCCATGCATGCTGGGCTACACCAGCAGCTATGTAGCATGTAATTGATTTTTTTCACATCTCGCGCCCCGGAGTTCGCCATCTACCGCCAGCGAACCCAGTTCACTCACCCGACAGCGGGAGGCTTGGCCGCGCCTTCATACATGAACGTCATGGTCTTGGGACGACCGAGATAGCCTGTAGCCAGATCCTGGAGTACAAAGCCGGCATTGAGAAGCAACACATCTGTCTGCCGATCCAGATGGCAGCCACCGGCGCAACGCTTCCAATACGGAGTCAGCCGTTGCTGCCAGCTGGCAACGCGGGTTTCTGGCGCGAGTCCATGCTCGACAAAAATCAATTGTCCCCCGGGCTTGAGCACCCTTCGCGCCTGGGCTAGAGCCGCTTCTATGTCCGGAATCGTGCAGAGTGTCCAAGTACTCAGGACCGTGTCTATGCTGTCATCAGGTAGTATTATCTGCTCTGCGCCCATTTGCAGCACTTCCACCTTGAAAGGGGCTTTGTTAATACGCTTTTGCGCAAGCTTTAAAAGGCCACCATCCGGCTCCACTGCATAGTACTTCTCTATAAGCTCAGGGTTGTAATAAGGTAGGTTAACTCCAGATCCAAATCCAAGTTCTAAGACACTCCCCCGAGCTTTGGCCACGGTACGTTGACGATATTTCTTAAGCATCCCCGCTCCCATCGTCAGGTTGATCAGATGCGGTAGTATGTGGCGGCTATAAAAACCCATGGCACTTCCTCCACATTCGATAGGGATAAAACTCATATCATTGTGTTGTAAGCCTATAGCACCCCCGCTAAGCCAGCTTGTGCCCTTTGTTGCCCTCCATCTCTGGGGCACTACAACGCGCTCTTTCCCGTCCTAGGTGTTGAACTTTCCGGCAATGTCTACTGCTACGACTATTGCGCCCAAGACCCATCGGGCAAGAAGAAGGAGTGATGCTCGTCATGTCTTTCTCCTTTTTGGCGCGGGCGTGACCGGGCCTATGGGCAAGGAGATGGTCGGTAAATCACTTCCCAGCTTGGTTAGGGATCCAGCTGCGCTGAGACCGTGCGGTGATCTGGAGTACCTCCTTCATGCGCAGCGTCGAGAATAGGCCCGAGGCGAACGTCAAAGCCACCACCACTCACAACGCCGCAGCCAGTCCCAGTGTATCCGCTACCACCCCTGCGATAATAGCGCCTAAGAAATAGCCAAGATCACGCCAGAGGCGATAGATGCCAACCGAGGATCACCACGCTGGATGCACGACATCACCGATGACGACGAACAGGGTAGGATAAACCATCGCTTTACCTATCCCAATAGGAACGCGCCCGTCGCAAATCCCGAAAACCCTACGGAGACAGCAAACACCACAATGACCACTGCTGGCAGACGATGAGCCCCTGACGCCCCACCCGGTCTGACCAGGCACCGGTAAAGAGCTTACCGATGCTCCAGACGGCGGGGTATATCGCTGTCAGAATACCAATCTTTTCTAAGGCGATAAGCCTGACCGAGGGCTATCCGCAGTGGAAAGCCGCCGGACATCCGGTGCAGATTGAAATGCAGGAGAAACCGACACTACAGGGAGAAGAACTGACGATGGGCGAAATGGTGGCTTGCGGCGGATTGATGATGTGGTGGGATGGACCTGCTCTGTCTGCTTGTAATCCTGCTCCTCGTGCTTGGGGTTGCCGCACTCGTATAGTACTTGTTCTTTAGCAACAGGCAATGAGTGGCTGCGGATGTCCCGCGCCTCAGTTGGAATAACATGGCACTCGTATATGCCGGCTATCTGCCCTTGTGTGAACTTGGGAAGCAAATGGTTGTACTCACTGAGAGCCCTCAGTATCCTCACCGCTTTTAAGGTCTCGCTTATTTTTTAAATAGATACTTAACGAGAGCCCCAATACCGAGCACAAGCAGTATTAGGACAAGAAGCCCTATCAGCCCCATCCCCCACATCATTGCATCACCGTTCATCATTCCATCCATCATTGTTTCTCTCCCTTTCTATCTCATTTACAGTAATGGTTACGTTAAGCACACCTCGCTTAGCTTTTCCTGCCGATAACGCCACGCCTTGAATTTCATCCTGACTTGGATTCGCTTTTTGTCGATTTGCACGAGCTATCTTCTTACCCTTTCCTCGTGGGCTGATTGTTACAAAGTCAGTACTTCAGTCCCTGTACAGCACCTATAGCGCATACTCCTCGAGCTCGTTGAGCCCGAATTCCACGCTGCAGAAGGGTAAATGGACAAAAATCACGCTAGATATCTAATGGTCACAGTTGGCAGAAGTCAGCACTGTTTCTCCTAGGAAGACCCCAGCCAATCTAAGCTTTGCGACGTTTGCTTCAGTGCATGCTCGATATCTCCTCCCGGTCCAGTTCGTTGGGCCGACGGAAACCTGCGTAGGAATGCTTAGGAAATCAGTCATGTTTAGTCGAGCCGCATACCCAGACTGGCGGTTGATTGTGTCAGCCGTGTTGGCTGCGATCCGTGAAGCCATGGATGGCAAAGTATTTGTCGAGCATGCCCTTGTAGCTACGCACGCACCCAAAGCCCGCCGTACACGGCCATGATCAGCTATAACAAGCCTCCTTACCAATGGGGATTTTTGCCATTGCAAGTATCGTCAGCTTGGCCCTGCATGATCTAGCACAGGTCGGCAAACTTCATCCTCATCAGGATTTCTATCGCATCATTATAGTCCACGAAGCCCTGAAATGGGTCAATCCAGCGAAACAGAGTAGGTGTTTCTCCTTGAAGGCTGCCGCGATAAATGATTTGTGCGGTTTGGTTGCTGATGCTAGACATTATGTTTTTTTGTTCTAACCTAGTAACGTTTTTACCAACAACCGAGGATGCCATGCAAACGTTTCGACACTCGCCAGGCAAGCCAGATGTTGTCGGCTTCTACGACATGCGGACCTCTAGCGTGCAGTACGTTGTTAGCGATCCTGTGACTCGGCGCTGCGCAATCATCGACCCAGTCCTAGATTTCGATGAAAAGTCCGGCGCTATCGCAACGCACCATGCGAATGAATTGCTGGGCTACGTTGCCAGCCAAGGGCTGAAGGTCGAATGGATTCTGGATACCCATCCGCACGCGGACCATTTTTCGGCAGCACAGTATCTAAAGGAAAAGACAGGAGCACCAACGGCTATAGGAGCTTACGTTACACAAGTGCAAGCGCTATGGAAGGATATATACAACTGGCCCGACTTTCCGGATGACGGCCGCCAGTGGGATCACCTTTTTGTAGAGGGCGATACTTTCCACGTGGGCGAGATAGAAGGCCGGATTATGTTCTCGCCCGGCCATACCAAGGCGTCGATCACCTACGTCATCGGCGATGCGGCGTTCGTGCACGACACGCTGTTTCAGCCGGATGGTGGTACGGCCCGTGCCGATTTCCCCGGGGGCAATGCTCACAAACTGTGGGATTCCATTCAGGCCATCCTGGCACTGCCGGACGACACTCGGCTCTTTACTGGTCACGACTACATGCCCGGCGATCGCGAGCCAGAGTGGGAAAGCACGGTGAGAGTCCAGCGCGAAACCAATATTCATCTCCGAGACAGCCCGACAGCGGACAGCTTCATCGCCTTGCGTAACGAGCGTGACGCCAAGCTGCCCATGCCTAAACTGATCCTGCACGCCTTGCAAGTCAATATCCGGGGCGGCGACCTGCCAGAGCCAGAGGATAATGGTCGTCGTTACCTAAAGATTCCCCTCGATGCTCTACCGGGGGCCGCCTGGGATGAGGCGCGCTCCTAAAGCGACCAAGGAGGTAACCTATGGATATCAAACCGCTCGATGATCGTCTTTATGTGACAGCACAACCTCGCCTCGACGAACTTGAACAGCTCGCCGAGCAAGGGTTCCGCACCATTATCTCCAATCGCCCGCGTGGGGAAAGTGATGACCAGCCGGATCCCGATGCTCTCAAGGCTAAGGCAGAATCACTGGGTATGGTCTGGCATGAAGTTCCCGTCAAGCCCGGCAAGTATTCCCAGCAGGACATTGCCGCCTTTGCCGATGCCCTGGAGTTATCGCCGACTCCCGTGATCGGTTTCTGCCGGACCGGCACACGGGTCGCTCATCTCTGGGCCTATTCACAGGTCTCGCATCGTCCGATTTCGGAACTCGTCGGTGCTGCCAAGTCGGCCGGCTATGACCTAGAGCCGCTTCGCGAGAGCCTCGAAAACCAGGCCAATGACAACTAATAGCGCTGACCGGCATGGCCAGTTTGCGCCGCTATTTCCCCATCGCTCAGTGGCTGCCAGGCCGTCAACTTGATCGATGCCTCGGCACTGGATAGTTTGCAGTCGATCAACCCGCGTTTGAGTGATGCGGGGTTACAACTGCACCTTTGCGAGGTCAAGGGGCCAGAGATGAACCGCCTGCTGAAGACAGCATTCCTACGCAATTTCAGCGGTAATGTCTTCCTGAACACGTTCGATGCTTGACATGCCTTGCACGCTCATTCTTCTGCAGAGCTGAGCGATCCCGACAATGACGATGCTTCGACACGGCTTGTCCGGCATATTTCAAATACCTGACATAGAGGAGACACAACGTGGACATAGCGGCAAGTCTTTCCGGTTTGATCGGCGGTGTGCTGATCGGCCTGGCAGCTGTATGGCTGATGGCAACGCTGGGTCGTATTTCCGGCGTCAGCGGAATCCTCTCCGGACTATTGCTGGAGCAACCCGCAGGAGATTCGGCTTGGCGCCTGGCCTTCCTACTGGGTCTGTTCAGCGGCCCACTCATCCTTATTTTACTGGGAGGTGGGCTAGGTAATGTCTCCGGCGCACCGGATGAGGTCATCGGTCAGCCGGCGGGAGATATCGGGCTGATGCTGCTGGCAGGTCTATTGGTCGGCGTCGGGACAAAAGTCGGCAGCGGCTGTACTAGTGGTCACGGCGTCAGCGGTCTGGCCCAGGGCATGGACCTGTCCGCCAGCGTCGCGCCCTTTATCCTGCGCGGCGTGCCCCTGGCGGGGATCGACAGCGTGATGCGCGCCTACGCGGATCGCGTCGAGTCCTGGCGGCGTCTGGGGCAGCTGCTGGTTCCCGAGCAGCTCGATGCTATCACCAGCTCCATCGCCCTCGACGACGCCATCGAGGCGGTCGATGATCTGCTCGCCGGCCGCATTCGCGGACGCGTAGTAGTGACCATGGCTCTATAAATCCGAATAATAGGTACGTTTTCTTTACGTAGAAAATTTAACGTAATTTATTTACGCAAAATTGCCCCTCCAGGAAGTCCTGGTGTCATTTTCAGAAGACGGCTGCACCAGCGCATCGAGCGGACCGCCCGGTGTGCAGTGGTCTTCTGAAAGAATTGTTTCAGCAATCGCCTTCACCAACCTCGACTATGCTCAGTCCTCCTAAGCACCATGGGCGGGTCGAGGCATGGCATCAGATACATCACCAATTGCAGAGCAAGGCGTGACCATCCTGTCCGACCTGAGCACAGGCCCAGTTCCGAACGTCCATCATCGGAGCCTTGGTGACACTTGAATTGGGGCATGAGGCCGCCGCACGCATCAAGGTCAGCAAGACGGCCCTCTACGCCGTTTTGAAGGCCAGCCAGCCCGACACGCCAGTGGGCCTTGGGCGGGGCAACGGGCAACGGGCAACGGGCAACGGGCAACGGGCAACGGGCAACTACAATGCTCGACCATGCACCACGATAGTGCATGGCCGGACACAGGGATGACTCCCTGGCGCCTGATGGGGCATGCCCCGAGACCGAGACGCTCTCGTTCCAGGACGCCGTTGGGGAAGGCGAGGGCGGGGCCATCAGGGCAATGATGTCGGCCACCGAGGTCGGACGGCTGAAGAGGAAGCCCTGGCCGTGGGTGCAGCCGGTATCGCGCACGAACGCTTCCTGCTCGGGGGTGTCGATCCCCTCGGCGATGGTCTTCATGCCACAGTGGTTGGCCATGAAGACGATGGTCTTGACCAGCGAGGCGTTCAGCGAGGAGGCTTTCGGGCCGGACACGAACGACTTGTCGATCTTGACCGTTTCCAGGGGATAGCGGCCCAGGTCGCCAAGGCCGTAATACCCCGTGCCGAAGTCATCCAGCACCAGGCGGTATCCTCGCTTCGCCAGGTCGAGCAGTACACGGTGCTAGTTGTCACTTTCCAAGATCAACAGGCTCTCGGTGATCTCGAGCTTGATGCTGGAAGACTCCACGCCGTGTTTTTCCAGCAGCTGTTTCAGTTTGAACGGAAACGTCAGGTCGCGCAGCTGCTTGGCCGAGATATTGATCGAGACCGTGATATTCCGGCCCGTTTCTTCCGCCACGGGAATGAATTCGGCCGGCAACACCTCCCCCAGTTCCTTGTGGCGCCACCGGAGCAGTGCTTCCATGCCGGTGATCTCACGGCTCACCAGAGAATAGATAGGCTGATAGCGCAGGTACAGCTCTTCATGGGTCAGGCAATGAGCCAACAGACCCTTCAGCCTTGCATGTTACTGCGAGCGCTCCTCCATCGTTGCATCATAGAAGCAGAACAGGTTTGTGCCCCTCGACTTGGCTTGGTACATGGCGATATCGGCATAGCGGAACACATCGGAGAGATCCTGAGTGTCGTCGGGAATCATCGCGATCCCGATACTCGCCCCGACCAGCATGTGCTTGCCGCCCACCTCAACGGGGCCCGCCAGCAGGGCATGAATCTTGTCGACGACCCGTGACACATCTTCCTCAGAGGCGACGTCGGTCAGCAACAGACAGAATTCATCACCACCGAAGCGTGCCACATCGTCCTCGGTGCGCACGAGCTTCGCCATGGATTTGGCCACCCAGCACAGCAGCTCATCGCCGGCGGTATGGCCCAGGGTGTCGTTGACGGCCTTGAAACCGTCCAGGTCAACGTAGAGGACTCCGGCCTTCAGCTTATGGCGGATGCAGCGCGCCAACTCGTGGTTCAGGTGCTCTATAAACAGCGACCGGTTCGCCAATCCGGTGAGAAAATCGTAGTTCGCCTGACGAAAAAGCAGTTCCCGACTGGTGCTCAATTCCATGAGGTGACCATGGGCCAGCCTGACATAGGCTCGCAGCCGTCGATAGAAGAAGAGGCTGCCCGCGAGGATCAGTAGCACGCCTCCAATCACCCAGGGTAGGAGCTGTGTGAGGAGGCTCTGGCCAGGATGCTCCGGACGCCATTGAAGGGTGCCCAGCGGCTCGCCGCTCGGTGTTGCCAGGGGGAGGGACGCCAGTTGGCCTGTCTCCCGAGGGGGAGCTGCCGCTGCAGGCAGCAGACGCAGGGCCTCGATCTGAAAATCACGACGCCAAGCGCCCAGAATGGCCTCGTCGATGTAGTTGACCAGGATCAGATAGCCATGCGCCTGATCGGTGGCATACGGGGTCGGGTCGTAGGCCACATACGGCGACACGGCGACCAGGGCAGGCGCTCCCTGGATATCCAGGATGTCAGATGCGGGCTCGGGGTCGGCGAAATCGGTGTCGATGGCCTCGGCCATGAGCTGCTTGAACTCGGCGGTCAGCAGGCCCTCGGGCAGCGCCTCCAGTTCCGTACCCTTGTGTACGCCGTGGATCAGTGTCGCCTCGCGATCCAGACTCACTACCCAGTCGGTACCGTACTGGTTCTGCAGATAACCGCTGACGTTTTCCATGGCCCAGTCGGTGTCTCGCTGGTAGATTACCAGCTCGACGGCCTCGTTCCACCAGCTATAATCTCGGCTGCGGTTGGCCAGTTCCTCGAGCTCGAGATCGAGCAGTCGCTGCACCTGCTCCCGCGACTTCGCTTCGGCATAGCGATCGAGCGACTGCGACGACAGGATCACCACCCCGAAGACCCCGGCCACGGCGATCAAGATCGTGACCAGGCTGATTAAGAGACCGCGCCCCAGGGCTCTCATAAGCCGTTCACTGGACTCGATGGAGGCCAATTCGTCCTGAGGGGCGCTATCCCCGCGTTCTTGTTCGGCGTGCACTTACACGTTGTCCATGTCGAAGCCTTAAGAAGAGTATCCGCGTGCTCTTTCGCCAAAGAGCCTTCGTCGCCCGTCGCTTGTCGCGCTTGTGCGAACAGACTGTGATATAGCTCATAACTTATCTGTAAGGAAGTTACACTGAAAGCGTCTCAAGAGTAATTTTATTCACCCGTAATCGGCCACCACTCCCTTTAACGCTGGATAGAGAAGCACTGCTGGAGGCACCGCGGCTGCCGGCAGTCAGGGCAGCGAGCGATGGTGACGGAACGATGAACCCGCCATATTCATCAGCGCATCGAACGCGTGTGTTGAGCCCATTGATTGCCTGTCGTTGTCAGAAGGTGGTTGTACCCATACATTGGGCGGTTCGCCCGGTGTGCAGCGGACTTGTGAACGAGCCGTGTCAAACGATCCTCGAATTGGTTCAGCATGGCGGCGCACAATGCAGCCTGTCCGAGAAACGATCATTAGGCGGCCAATCCGGACATTGTCCGACAACAGCTTGTTTGATGTATTTTGGGACAATAAGATAAACGGACGGATTAGCGGACAAAAGGGGCAGTCAATGGCGCTGATTGGCTATGCGCGGGTCCCGACGGCAGAGCAGAACACCGCCTTGTAGACCGATGCGCTTCGCAAGGCGGAGTGCGAGCGAATCTTTGATGACACCGTCTCCGGGGCCAAGGAAGAACGACCCGGCCTAACAGCCGCGCTGGGGTTCCTGCGCGACGGGGATGTGCTGGTTGTGTGGCGACTGGATCGACTGGGACGCTCACTGCCGCATCTGATCGAAGTGGTCAGCACTCTGGACGCGCGTGGCGTCGGATTCCGGTCGCTGACCGAAAGCATCGATACCACCACGCCGGGTGGGCGGCTGATCTTCCACGTGTTCGGCGCCTTGGGGCAGTTCGAGCGTGATCTGATCCGTGATCGCACCAAGGCGGGGCTGGCCGCTGCCGCCGCCCGTGGGCGCAAAGGAGAATGCAAGCCCGTTGTCACCGACGACAAGCTGAAGCGGGCAAGGGAGCACCTCGCCAATGGGCTGAGCATCCGCGAGGCCGCCGCACGCATCAAGGTCAGCAAGACGGCCCTTTACGCCGCTTTGGAGGCCAGCCAGTCCGAAGCCCCAGACCACAGTGCAACCGACTTCAGACACGCAGTGCGATCGTCTTCTGAAAATAACACCTGGAGGGGCAAGCTTCATGTGTAAAGAAAACTGGACTGCTCTGTGTTCTCCGGACACTTCTAGCCTAATAGTGATGCTTTATATCGACTTTATGATCAAAGATGGCAGAAAATCAGCCGATATGTGTAAGCATAATAGTATTAAACTTGGAGCATTTAAGGATAGGCCAGTAAGAACTTGGACTGGCTGCAGTCCCCTGAACCCAATTGATACTGATTTTTAAGAAGGCACCACCGAGCTAGCAACTTATTCCACTTAGCGCTGTTCATAGCTTTTCTCATTATTCGAGCTTTCAAAAAGCATGACTGACCGGATGGATCAAGCGGTTTTGAAAATGCCTCCCTCAGCAGACAGCCTGGGGAAGCGTGAAATCAACAGTCTGGGCGAACTACAAGCCCGTATAACCCATGCTTAACGGGCAGGTTCTCCGTTTGCCATCAATTGATAGCCTTACTGTGGCAGAGTAGGATCAGTCCCAAGTAAGGAACCTTACCTGCGCTTTCTGCCGCTCGATCCCGAACTCCGCTGGCTCGACATCTGCAAAGGGCTGCCCCTCCATCGCTAGCCAGTAGCAACGTAGATCAGCATCGCCTCGGACAATCAGCACATCATCATGATTTTGCATCCTTCTCTTCTCATTCCCGTATGACAGGTCTCGAAGAGAGGTAGGGGCGGTGTGACGTGAAATGAAGGCGTCGGTGTAGACTACGAGGTTTACACCCCGTGGATTGGCCAACGACGGGAACAGTATGCCGCTAGCACCAGCCTCCAAGGCTAGGTCAGCGAGCAACCAGCTGGGCGGTTCAACGCGATCATTAAACAAAATTCTACGCCAGTCACAACCCATTTCCTGCCAGAGAGAGTCCCAGTCAGCCGTGTACCCATGGCTGAAGTCCACTACTGTGGCCAACGCTACCGTGTAGCTCACAATAAGACCGGGTGGCATCAGGGTCGAGAGCTGCCGGCACTCCTCAAGCGCGGTCAGCTCTTCCAGAGCAAGGTAGAGTGCGGGAACCCCGATACGATTGAGGCGACCGCCATGCTGGGCGGCGCCTGCGCCACTTGTGGGGGGCGATGGCCCAGCGGGGGACATGGACACGATAGGCTGGTTGATCTGCCAGGCTGGTAAGGATCATCCAGCCGCGCCTGCGTGAAGTGATTGAACATAGTTCAATAGATCCTCAGCTCGTCCCTCGCTGACCAACTGCTCTGGTGTCCTGAAATTGAATGCGCTGATCGGTTCATTACGAAACCAGAACGCGGCATCCTGAAAATTACCATTTATGTCAGCCGCTGCTCCCATGACTCGCACCGCATCCCGTAAGTAAGTCTGCAGCTTCTCAGCCCCCTGGGCGCGGTTTACAGTAACGCGGTGGACATGCGCCCGCGAGGCCAGCGTCTGTACATCCATGCCCAGGGCAAGGCAGAACATCCTCGGGCTGATGATTGGGCTCTTGGTTTGCCGTGCCCGAGCTTTCAAGTCAGCGAGGAATTGATTGAAAGTGTCGGGAGCAACGTAATCGGACGGCTCGATGATTGCTTCAACGCTCATAGCCTATTTTCCCTGCAAAAATGCAGCGATGTTGCTACATAAATGCATCATATAACTTCAGCGCTTCGAAGTCCATCTCCGCAAGGTGATGTTTGGTCAACTGAACAGCTTAGGCACTCCTTTTACTTCCGCCTTGGCACCGGCAGGCTTGGATGACCCTCTGCTCGCTTTCACTTGGCCTGTCTGTTCGCTTTTATCCGCTGGCGCTTCGTTGTTTAAAGCCTTTTGGCGACCAGCCGAGGTCCCACCTCGCTTCTTCAGGCGTCGCTGGATAGGTGAGGATGTCCGTACATCTTTCTGCCCAGACACAGCCGATTTCTGCTGTTCTGTAGCACCTTGCGTCGTTTTATCAACCATGACAGTAGGGACTGGCTGATGGCTCGGCTGTGTCACTGGGGACTCATGCTCAGCTGTGGCCAGCATTGCCTCCCCCAGGCCAAGTTGAATATGGGTATCATTCGGTGCGTTATCGGCCTCTGGGCTCCAGTCACCCAGCTCAGCCGAAACATCACTATGGTTATCTGCGTCAGCCCCTAGCGTCAGCTGACTAATCTCTGAAAAGTCATTCGTGGGTTCGGCTTGCTCAGCGATCAGTTCAACATCCCCCCCGCTTGTTGTGGGCGAAATTTGGTCATTGGTCGCTATCTGTGCAACGTTCCCACCGGCCGCCTCAACAATCTCATTTAGTAACCAAGCTCCCTCTGATTCTCTTTTAAATCCTGCTGGAGTCTTAGTATGAATGGAATTACTCATCCCATCCTGCTCATAATGTGCAATATCCCCACCGACACCGGGGACATCCTCTAGCAGCCAAGCGCCAACTATAGCCTTTTCGTCGCCTGTTTCAGCTTTGGCTGAGGCCTGCTGATTCTGGGCATCATTGCCTTTCTGTGCAGCATCCCCACCGCAAGGTATTGGCTGGCCCGTGCCTTCCTGTGTAGTGTTCTCACCTGCCGTATGAGAATCGTCCAGCAGCCAGGCACCATCTATAACTTTTTCTCCGCCTGTTTCAGCCATTGCGGAAGCCTGCTGGTTCTGGGTGCCATTGCCTTTCTGTGCAGCATCCCCACCGCAAGGGGTGGGCTGGCGCATCTCTTCCTGTGCAGTATTCCCACCTGCCGCATGGAGATCATCCATCAGCTTGGCACCGGCTATATCTTTTTCTTCGCCTGTTTCAACCATTGCGGAGGCCTGCTGGTTCTGGGTGTCATTGCCTTTCTGTGCAGCATCCCCACCGCAAGGGATGGGCTGGCGCGTCTCTTCCTGTGCAGTATCCCCACCTGCCGCATGGAGATCATCCATCGGCTTGGCACCGGCTATATCTTTTCCTTCGCCTGTTTCAACCATTGCGGAGGCCTGCTGGTTCTGGGTGCCATTGCCTTTCTGTGCAGCATCCCCACCGCAAGGGGTGGGCTGTCGCGTCTCTTCCTGTGCAGTATTCCCACCTGCCGCCTGGGAATCATCTAGCAGCCAGGCGGAAGCCACGTCGGTATTCGTGAGTGATTCATGGCTGAATGTAGAGGTTTTGCTCGCTGCCCCTAAACTCTTCTGTGCAGCATTCCCACTGGTTTTCGTTGCATCACCCGTACCCGTAGGCACTGAAGCAAACAGGCTGACATCACATACGTCTGACGCTGGAATACCTTTAGGCTTAGTCATGCGCTCTTCCCGCTTACCACTGTCTTTTGTTGGCGCAACGCCAGCGTTGCTACTGTGCTTGCCCTGGGGGCCGAGGACGGTTACCTCATAAGCGGTTTCTCGCGGGTATAGGCCTTGGTGTTCTACTGGCAGCTCCACCGCGATCATTCCCCTGAACTCGATTATGCCGGAACGTACCCGCCACAACGCTTGGTCAGATGGCAACGTCCAGGTCTTCGCCGCTTCGCTCCCCTCTGGCACTCCCTCGATTTCAGTGATGAGCCAGCCGCGATCGGCCAATGCTGCCAAAAGTACCTGTGTAAACTCCCCTGATTTACCTGGGGCTCGAAAGTCACCGCCAAAGGCCGCGGCAACGTCATCATCCAGCTTGGAAAGGGCTGTCTCCCGAACATGATGTTCGGAGAGGTAAAGCCGCTCACCAACGCGGAAGCCTGCCGCTTTGACACGCTTCGCTAAACCTTTCACCTGATAGGGTACTTGGGGAACCACTCGCAAGAACGTTTCGATCGCCAGCTCCTGGACGTTCAGATTCTCAAGCACCTTGCGTTTCTCGCCTCGTGTAGCGAGGCCGTCTATCTCTCGCAGCTGCTGGAGGAGAGTGACTGCGCGGCGCACCCCCTTGCTACTGAGGCCAGGGAAAGCCACTGGCATCAGGTTGGGAGAATGCTCGTATTTTACTGCCAGCAACAGTATGGCTCGCTCATCCTCAGGCAGCTCCCACCACGCGGGGAACTTTGCCAACAGACGCCCGCTCTGTTTATCGTGGTAGGACAGGCGGACCCACTGCCCGTCCTGTTTCGCATGCGAAACAGTCTTGCCAATATCATGTGCTGCCGCGGCAAGAGGGAGGAGGGGATCGGCACCTTCGTACTCGAAGGCCTCATCGATCACGCCTAGATGGTGCTCAAGCAGTGTCGTACTGTGGCCGTCACCGCAAAAAGCATCAGGGTGAGCCTGGAGGTAACCGAGCAACTGGTTAATTAGCGGCATGTGATGTGCCGGAACGTTACCCGACAGCTGCGCTTTCACTGGCTTGAAGTTAATCGGATCAGGATAAGGCATGTACGTAATTGAGAGATCCATGCCCCGGAACTCACCGCGAGATTTAGCGCGCTGTCGACGTGTTATTAATCCCATTCCCACTATGAGCAGAACGATCACAGAGCCAGCAGCCATTCCCCCGGCTAACCATGGCCAGACAACACGCAACCTTGCCAGGACGACCTCAGTGGCCGCTGATGCCGCGTTCGCGGGGTTTATCTCTTCGTCACCCTCTACCCAAAAGCCAGCGCCAGCTAGCCACTCCTGCAGCGTTTCCGGCCCCATGAAGTAAAAAGCAGTAGCCGCGGCGAGACTGTAGAAGATAGTTAGAGCAATAACGGATCTTAGCAGTGTCGAGCGATACCCCATCAAACTCATGTCATACGCTCCAGGCGCTTGATACGCCGATATGTCGGCGGATGTGTCGAGAAAAGCCCCCAGCTCGATTCAAGACCCGTAGAGAGCCTACTGAGAAGCCGGCAGCCTGCTATTGGAGAGGCAACACGCGCCGCGTCACGGTCGGCACGATATTCCATTAGATGCCCTAAGTGGCGGTCCAAGACTTTGAAAAGCCCTAATGCCAAGCGAATCCCCAAGCTCGCCACAGAAAAGTACAAGCCGCTCAACAGGCCAATCAGGGGAATGGGACGAAGAATTGTATAGATCAACCGCGCCAGCCAAAGCGCCACCCGCAAAATGCTGTGCTGCGTCCACCAGTATAGGCTCGCAGACGCATCGCCGCGGCGAAGGTGTGACCTCTCGTGCGCCAGCAGCCACTCAAGCTCATCAGGAGGCAGATTGAGGGCGCCCCGGGAAACGATTACAACGCCACCCGTAAGGCTCGGTATTGCATAGGCCTGAAGGGCAGGGGTCTCGTAAACCCAGACATGATCTGCAATCTCACGAGCCCCTGGGAATAGTCGGCCGATCCGGTAACTGGCTGGCGCCAGCCTAAGCCCTAGCCAGGCGAGGGCAGTCAGGCCCCCACCTGCGAGGAAGGTGGCCTTGGCCAGCCAAGTGACAGTCATCAGCTCGCCAGGGGGGCGCATAAACTCCAGGGGCAAGCCAATGAAGACCACGACCGGCAATACCACCATCACAGTAAAACCAAGCGCCCCAGCGAAACAGGCCGAAAAGGCAGACAGAAGCGCTAGCATAGGCCAAGCCTACCCTTTGCCCTCGGCCAGCATGCGGATGGCCTCCTGGGTGCTGTGGCCCTCCTCGGCGAGCTTCATCAGACGCGCCTGGTCCTTGGGATTGGTCGAATATAGGAAGTAGGAGTAAGGATCGACCACAAAGCGGAAAAGGCCACCCCCGCTCTCGTGCTTGACGAAGACCTCCGAATAGCCGGCACCGGGCTTCACACCGCGCAGCATATCGAACAGGAATTCATCCTCACCGCCCAATTTACCGTTCTTTTGGGCGTAGTCCAGCGAGGGACCAGACTGCTTGAGTACGAATGTCCATGGCGCGTTGTCGAAGGCAGCCTGAGCGGCCGGCGACAGGTCGGTATCCTTAAAGCCCTGAGTAATGAAGCCGGCACTGCCGTAATACTTACGGATGCGCCGGAAGGCGGTTTCGATAAACTTCCCGCTTTTCGGGTCCGCGAGTAGATCCCATGCCTCATCGATCAGCATCATTTTCGGGATGTTGCGTGGGCGCAGATACATGTCCCGCGTCGTCCGAGCCATCAGGAGTGTCATGACCACATTCCGAAGCTCACGATCGACGTTTAGCTCTTCCAGCTCGAGTATGGTGAACTCATTGGAAAGATCCAGCTGGGGCTCACCGTTGAACCATGCGGCATGCCGACCTACGGCATACGGCTCCAACTGCAACGCAATACTCTTGGCCACCGGATCACTGTCTGCCCGGGACTCAAGCCACTGATAGACATGCTTGGTTTCCATGACCTCGCCATGTTTATCGTGCGCCTCAAGGATGCCTTTTTCGATCAACTGGTATTCGTAGTTGTCGGGCTCACCTAGGGGGAACGCCATCTGAGATATGGCATCCTTCAGCACCGGGATCATTTCTGCGATCTCGCTGCCACCTTCATCATCGTCGTAACGCTGCTTGCCTTTGATACCCCAGAATGGGTTAAGTGAGACCGGATGGTTAGGATCAAACCTCAGTTCCTGACCGCCCAGCAGTTCACACAGCTCCTTATAAGAGCCGCCCACGTCAATGATACGGACCACGCCATCACGACAGCGCATGTCGGTAACGAATTCGTTGGCAAGGAATGACTTACCCGCACCCGAGGTCGCGATCACCGAAAAATTGTATGAGGTGGCCGAATCAAAAATGTCGATACACGACATTTGACCGCGGCGAGAAACCAGCAACAGTCCGTTTGCGTAGAGGTAAGGGTTCCCCTGTGGGTCTTTGCGTACTACTGGCCCGTTACCGCCCCAATCGCCCTGGCAGATTGAGGCGCAAGCGCCGTTTAGGCTGGACACCATCTGTGCCCGCTGAAGGCCTGATGTAGGCTTGTCCATGCGTGGGTTGTAGCCCCATGGCAAAGACGACAACCAGATAGGCAGCGAGATATAGCGTTCACGCGAGGCTCTGAAGCCTGCTTTCCGCCACAACGAGGAAACATAGTCCGCGTCCGAAGCTGCTCGCTCGGGTTCGGTGATGATATTGATCCCCGACCACATGCGTACCGGGCAGTAGTTTGAGCGAGTATCGTTGAGCAGCTGCTGGGTATCTCTACGCCGCGTGAAGAGGTGCGGCATCATCCCCTTGTACCACTCGGAATCACTCATGCATTGCTTTGAGATCATGCCCATTCGCATGGTGATGTCATTACGAGCCTTTTCGGTGTTCGGCTTGTAGATGGTGGTATACATCCAGTAGGCCGGCGCGATCCGATCGGTCGCCGACTTCAACTCCCCAAGCATGTCACCTGTCATGTAGAGACGCAGGTAGTCCGGGTAGGTGTCGATGGTCAAAGGGACAACATCCACCTCCCTTTCATTGTCGCTAAACTGGACTGCACCCGAGGACTTCACTCGAATGCGTGTGCGCTTATCGAAAATGGAATCAATGAAGTGACCACCTTCCTCCTCCAGGCGTTGAAGCTCCCCTGGCACCATTTGTGGGTTGGCTATGCGGCGCAGCACACGTCGCGTACCCAATTCGTTCATCAGGGCAGGGGACAGGCCCATAGAGCTGAATGTCCCCATCACCGACTGCCGGAATTCGTCGCACATGTGCCGCCATGAACGAATCTCTTCAGCATGCTCTGGGTCACCGCCAAAGGTCATGGTGAAAAAGGCGAAGTAATGCACCTCCCGGGGATATAGACGCTCATTCGGTAGGAGGCTTTTGTTCCCGGCCGCGGCGTCAAGCATGTGCTTGCTACGGCGCTCTACCAGCTCTTGGAGCATAGGGTCTTTGCAGTAACGTAACCGCCGTGCCTGCCAGGTATTTATCCGGTCCTCAATGGCCGGCGAACTATGGGCGACGAACTGGATAACCGTGTCCGCTGGCGCTCGCGTAATCAGCGACTCGATTTGCTCCTCAATGTCCTTGCCAGCCACCATCAATGGCGCAAACTGGACGCCGAAGCCAAGCTGAGGATGTTTACCATCATCCCGGACACAGTAGTTATCTTCATAGTCGATGTAGGGGAGCAGGCTCGCGGGATCATCCCGCTCAGTCAGCGCCTCGGCTGCCTGGAGGGGGAGGGCGCGATCGCCATAATCGGGAGCGCCCTGCTGGATCATGCGGCGCACTTGGTGCCGCATACGAGTCATCGCGGTTATCTTCATATCAATTCTCCGGGACGATCTGCATTTGCGGCTGAATGCGATAAGGATTCACGCTGGCGTCTTGCCCTCTCGGCGCGATGTGTTGAACACCCGGAGAAGGTCCGATCATGCCTGCCCCAATGCCATCGTCACGCAGCTGGCCATAACTCCAGTCATCAGGCAGAGTCACATACAGGTATTCGCCCGATCGTAGAATGCCGTCATCACCGCGCCATGGCGCCACCCAGATACGCACCGGTTTACCTGGCTGGTAGACAGGCATATCGGTTAGGCCTCCCCCGCTATAGGGTCGCCATTGCTCGATCTTTTCTTCTTCAGCTTCTGAGCCATCCTTACGGCCCTCCATCACTGTTTCAGAGGAACCACTATTTGCCACCGCAGCTTCATAAACATCGCCGGTACCGACACACTCGCTTCCCAGCTCACAATCATGCTGGACAGTGGCACACCCACCGAGGAACAGCAGGGCGGTCAAGGGGATCATCAACTTTAAGCTCATCGTATTAGCCCTCGCTCGGCATCTTGTCGGCCAGCTCGTAGGCTTCCCACTCGAGCTTCTGGCCTTCCTGGATTACAACAGTGCCACGGCGCCCTGATGGAACCTCGATCACCGGGAACATGGATTCAGCCTCTTCGATGTAACGCTCTGCCAGTATCTCCATCGCGCGGCCTGCACCGCCGTACATGCCAACCTCGGCGACACTGTTCGGGTCGATGGTGGTGACAACGCCGCTGCCTGTGACAGCCGATTCAGCACCTTGAGCTGCTGTTGCAGCAATGCTGCTGGCGCCTTCTGCGAAGCCAGCAAGCATGGCCTTACCCAGCAGGGCGCCAGCACGTCGCTCAACTTTGCCGCGAAGCCCCAGACGGCCATCCGAGTCCACGATGTAGCCATTGATTGGAGACTCAAGCATCATTCCAGTCCGTGTATCGACACAGGAAATACGAGAGACGTTGATATGCGCTCGCTCGCTCGACAAATCACCGTAGCCACCGCCCATACCAAAGCAGTCAGCGAGGCGATACCGCGCACTGCCAGGTAGGAATGCATCGTTTTGAATGCGGAATAGCACCGGCTGAGGGTTGTTGCGGGTACGCTCGGCAGCGCCAAAGTCAGCGCCAGTCAACATTGCCACCTCAGAGAACGACCCCATAGGGAGGAACCCAGCTTTAGGTGGCCCCAGATCCTCTTCTTCGTCATCCTGCTGAGCCGCTTCATTACGTAAGATGCGAGCGCTGGACTCACCACTTGAGCCATTGAGTACGATCGGGTCAGCCGGTCCTTCTTCCTTCTGGAGCTGTGGAAACTGTGAAGGAATGACGCCGCCCTGTGTCGACGATTGTTGCCTCGGGGGTAAACCGGCACGGCCAGAGTCACCATCTCGACGCGCTACCGGGGGCGGAGGTACCGCGCTAGCGTCGTCGCCTCGGGGGGGGCGAAGATAGTCAGACGGGGCACGGTTGGCGTCGGTGCTTCTGTTTGAAGATGTGCCAATGCGAACCTCACTGGTGCCATCATCTCCGCTAGAAATATCGGCTAGTCGTGTGCGCAGCGACTCCATGGTTTCCCGCGTTTGCTCGCGTTCGGATTCCATGCCAGCCTGCATTTCTTCGAGCTGCGCCTGAAGTCGTGCATCCCTCTGCTCTTGACTCTCGCGCTGGTCTGCCAATTCTTCATGAGCCTCCCTTAACTGTTGTTGAAGTCGGGAAATAGTGACTTCCTCCCCATGCCGTGTATCCGGCGTGGTGTCCATAAATTCCGGGGGAGGGGGCGCTTTATTGCTACTGTTGTCTCGTGCGCTAATAGCGTTACTTGCCACAAGCCAGATGACTAGGCAGGCCCCACCACCATATAGAAGCCACTTTCTTCCCTGCGCTCGCTCCAACAGGCTCTGAGAGACTACCTTGGACTTAGCTCGGGCCTTGGCCACCCTAGAAGGCTTGTCCTGGCCCGATTCATTCGGCTGCTGGTTGTTCTGATCTTCAGCCACGGTCAACCTCCACGACGATCATTCGGGGCTGATCGCGCTCACTTACCGTGTCCCCTTCCAAGGAAACAGCAACGACGCCATCGCGGTAGAAGTCACGAGGCTCGACTTCAAGGGAGGTATCAGAAGACAGCCGGTAAATATTCACGACATGGCCGGAACCACGGTACTGGGTTTCCGCTGTGAGCTTGAGCGTGCCGCCATTAGGCATTTCAAGTCGGGCACTAGGCGGGGCGCCAGCCGGCTCAAACCCGCTAGGGCGAGCCCCCTGGAAAGCGGACAGGATAGTGTCAGCAATCCAACGATCCTTGGGCCGGCTTTCCCTTTCGGGCTCTGCGGATAGGTCAGGGGCGTTTCGATACCGGAACACCTGGGCATCGATGCCGCTTTCCGGCGCTAGCTTCACCGTGAAGGCCTCGCCGCTTCGCAGCTGGATGAAGATAGAGAACGGGTCGGCTTCGTCTGCAGGACGGATGAGGAGACCACGTTTGCCATCAGTCGGCACAGGGTTGTCACGCAACTCGGCCTCGGGGGGGATAACAATCGTAGAGTACGGCTCTGGGAATACCAGCCGGTTATAAGCATCGGTGGATACAACCACCTTCTGGACATCATCGCTGGCGCTGACAAAGGTGGCGACGGCAAGCGCCGCCACCATGACCAGCCCCTGCATCTTAGGCTTTTTCATTCGTCCTCCAAAGAGAAACCAGCGACATACGGAACGCCACCGCTGAAGGAATAGCGGACACGGTAAGCAATCGGTTCGTCTTCGATCTGTTCGGTGCCATGCCAAGCCCGCAAGCGCCCATAAACTCGCACTGTGCCGTCTAGGACTTGGGTCCCTTCAATGAACAAGGCCTGGGTACGCTCAGATTTCTCCAGGTCTGGAATCCGTGCTTGTAGATCATTGCCGACCTTGGCATAGAGGGCCGGCGTCATCCGGTTCTGGAACCGAGCGTATTGGCTTCTCACGTTCCTTGGGGTCCAAGAGCTGTGCAGCTGGGCATCCGCCATGGCTATCTCAGTGAGGTAGCTCGCATCGGTATAACCAGCGCTGGCGCCCACCTCGACCGGCCCATCCACGACGTGCAGGTTGTAGGGAACCAGCCGGGTTGGCATATTGGCGCTGAGCTGGACATAGCTCTGCAAGACATAGATCAGCAACCCAGTCAGGAGCAGGGTGCAGAACATCCAGCCCCTGGCAGCGACCCACTGATTTCGCAATGCATTGAGGTATTTCATCAGCGAATGTACTCCAATCGCATTGGTCTAGGTGCGTATTTGCCAAGCAGCGGGTCTAACTTGAGCCCCATCCGCCACAAGACATGCTGCACTTGTCCCCGCTTCTGGCCGGCACGCATCTTCTTAGCCATCATCATGAGAAAGATCCCCGCAAATAGGCCTGGGATAAAAAACCGCATGATGATGCCCACGCCGATCACCATGATGGCGACAACCACCTCGGTCATCTCCCAGGCGAAGATGGGGATAGGGGCATCAACATCCTGCGGTATCCGATAGGACTCGTTAGACATGACCCGCGACTCCTAACTCAGGTGCCTGAGAACCAGCTGAAGATTTCCTTGATCATGAAGGGGCCGACCGCAAAGGCACCGGCGATCCCTAGACCCAGGAACGCAGGGGCAGCAGATTGACGTCCAAGGCCCACCAGGCAACCGATGATCAGCGCCAGAATGGAAATGCCGATACCGAAGGGCCCATGCGCCAGCTCTTCAACCTTGTCAGCGAAGTCTTCAAAGTCTTCCTGTGCCCATGCTGGCATCGCCAGGAAAGCGGTAGTAGCAACCAACAGTGAGCGCTCTGCTGCTCGCTTCTTGTTCATGCGGAGGCATTCGACTAGATGAGCGAGCTTGCCCTGCTTGGTTGTGGCCTGGGTATCTACGGAAGTAGTCATTGGTACTGATCTCCTAATGTCGCGAGGACTTCGTTTGCGTATTGCTGGCCTGCCGGACTATTCGGCGACCCAGCGTTGTAAGCGGCCAATGCCGCCTCCCACTCGCCGTAGCGCGTGATGTTGTCGTAGAGAATCCACGTCCCTACAGCGAAATTCGTACACTCATTTTCCAACAACTCACGCTCGGTAATTCCCCATTGCTGGAGGTAATTCCGGTTGGTTTCCTGGTCGAGCCACCATGTATTGACTTGCATAGCGCCTAGGTCGTAAGTGCCATTCTTGTTCGGACCTATGCGACCCACTAATTGCCCTCGGCTGCCGCTCTCTTGAAGACGCACTGCCGCGACAATCTCGATGGGTACTTGGTAGTAATCAGCGATTTCAGGGACACAATCAGGTAGGGCAATCATTGACCACCTCCTAGCGCTGTTCTTCAGCCACTGCCGCGGATTCCCCAGCGCCAGCTTCGTCGTTGGTTTCTTCTGGGGTGTTCTGCGCTTCAGGCTTGGCCACATCAAACGGCGTCATCATCCGCTCAGCGACCATGGCAGTGGGGCTGACACGATCCATCACCAGCCCGACCTCCAGACTTTCCTCGAAGCCGCCTTCTGCTCCTGGTTTGGGGATCTTTCGCAATAGGCCGGTAACTCGTCCCTCAACATGAAGGGCGGTGCCGGCCTCGTACTCGACAAGTCGATCGACAACGCGCCCAAAAGCAGCCATGGACACCACGCCGGTATGCTGAAAGGAGCGCCCCAGGTCCGGTCGGTCAGGGCCGATCTGCAGGTACGCTGTGGAGGGTGGTCCCTCCTTCTCGGGAGTTTTCACCCCCCTCAGCAAGCCAATCGCAATGAAACGATTGAAAAGATGTTTTTCGATGTTGCCCTCGATCATCGGGGCAGCCGGCTGGATGTTGTTGGCCACCAACTCGGCACTCAGGTGCTGCTCACCCGTGTGGTGTGCACGGCGCACAATGCCGCCAACATGGCCGAAAATTTCAATGTAAGAATCAACATCCAGCTTGGCTGCGCGATCAGATAGATGATTCGGAATTCGGACAATGATCTGATTTACAGATTGGATTAGGGCTTCTGTGCTTCGCTTGTTCTTACCAACCTTGAGCACCATCAGGCCAGAACGACCGCGCTCCTTTGGCGTCTCTTTTCGTAGAATCTGGGCGTGGGCGATAAAGACGTTCATTGGTCTGCCTCCAGGTAAAAAATCTCGGCGCGACGGTTTGCCGCCCGCGCTTCATCAGTCGTGCCGTCAACCAACTTGGGATAGATGCCATGCCCTTCCGTCAGGAACCGGGCCTTTGGCCAAGCCAAATGGAGCTGTCCCGCGATCGCATCAGCGCGGCGCTGTGAGAGTGAAATGTTGTAGGACTCAGGGCCGATATGGTCGGTGTACCCAACAATGAGCACACGGCCAGCCAGGTCTTCTCCTTCCAGGAAGGAAGCCATTTCACGCTGAGAGGTAGGCGTCAGCGTTGTTGAGTCGAACTCGAAATGGAAGCGCGCCAGAGGCACAGACTCCATGGCGTCCTTGTAGTCATCCGGCATTGAGGCATGGCGCTGCTGCCAATAGGCCTCGTCGTAAACGGTGCCGCCGTAAGCGTAGCGATCAAGCCCCTGGCCAGCCCCGTAGTACCAGTTGGTGGTACGGGTCGCGTTGACCCCTTGAAGCGTATAGGCAGGGATCACCACATGCCGACTGGTCATCGTGTTATACGAATCAGGTAGCGTTGACGTGCGTGCGTGCTCCAGAGCCGGAGGATGTGCTGCACAGCCAGCAAGAACAGCTGTCAGCGAGACAGCAAGCACAGGGTTTCGCAGTGTCATCAAAGGTTCTCCAGGTACTTGATTACCGCCTCGGCCCTCTCGGCAACGTCTCCCGACAGGCTCAATAGCTTCACTTCAGAACGAGACACAGCGACAAAGGCAGGGTACTCACGAAGACCTGCCCGACCAGCAAGCCTCGCTGCTCGCTCAATCGCCTCGACAGAGCTGGGATCGCTGATATGGTCGTCCGCAAACTCGTTCCACCGAACTTGGGGAACATGCAATTGGAGGTGCGCCAGCACATCGTCATAGTCCTTGAGGGGAACCCCGGTTTCGCCAGCCGTGAGAAAGGCTTTCCGAACGTCATTGGCAACCCCTGGAATAGAGCGAGATGCGTAAAAGGCGCGTTCACGCCATGCGCGTTCAAGGCCGGTATGGGAAGGCAGGGGAGCGTAGCGGTACTCCAGGCCCGCCGCTTCGACGGCTGCCTGAATAGAAGAGTGGTGTTTGTCCATGGCCTGGCAGTGCGGGCAATCGAAGCTGGCAAACTCAACCAGCGCCAGAGGCTGATCATTTCCGGCATGAGCGCCAGCAGCGAGCCCCAAGGTGGCCACGGTGACACCGAGAATTCTACGGATGGGGTGTAGCAGGCGGGTAGGGGAAATCATTGGTCGCTCTCCCCCGACTGATCACTAGATTCGTTACCTTGGTGGCTTTCGATCCAGGCGTCTTCGTGCAGCAAGCGCCACACGGTAAAGCGACAAGCATAGTCAGCTGATTCAAACGCCTCATGCACCGATTCCTGTTGCTTAGGAAAGGTTAGCTGCGTCAGTGAAGTTGCCACATTGCCAAACCAAAGAACGGGCTGACAGGTTCGCTCAATTCGAGCTTCTGAATCGGTCGCCAGGACAATCCATGCGACCCAAACTAATATGGCCACGCCAATAAGCGTGCTGCCTCGCATCGCCATCATCTCAATTCCGCCTCCCAGCGGTGCTCTCTCATAGGTGCCCTTAATGGGCCTCGCAGGTAGATAGGGCAGCCACTGACACTTAACCGGGGGAAGTAGAGATTTTTTTGCGCGAGTCGCTTTGCTGTCGCATGCCAAGGCTTAGAGGGAGATGAAAACGACTATCGAGGGAGGCTTAGAACAGGGAGAGCTGGGTTTCTTTAGATCGAGGAGAGGGGGAGGCGCCGCTTTGCTCATTGTCGGCTTTTAAATACTCTCCAGAGGCATCATCAACACCAGCGAGCCACGCCATATCCTCAGGCGACCAAGGACGATAAGGAGAGGGCTGATAGTTGCCCAGCGTTTTGTGTATTTCATGAGACAGGAGGTAAGCCTCGTAGCACCCTTGATCCATTACCTTTCCGTTAGGATGTGTTTTCGGAATGCTAACCCAAATGCTAAAGCTGGCGCGATCGCATCGACCGCGCTAGCTTACTTCTTACTGGGCGGGCTTATCAGCCACCAGGATAGTCACGTTTACGCCAGTCCCAGCGAACTCACCCTGATAGCTAGCAGTCCATTCCACCTCCCAGCCCGGCAGTAGATCCTTGTCGAGCATGCTGCCGGGGAGGATAGCCACAAGGCGCCCGCCAGGAGCTAGACAACTCGCTGCGGCTTCAAGATGATGCAGGGCTCGACCTTTGCTGTACGGAGGGTTCATGACTATTTTGGTGTAGCTTCTGGCCGTATTTGCCCACTCCAGAAAGTCGGCTTGATGGCAGCGAAACCCCTTCGCCGCTAGCACCTTGCAATGCAGCGGTGCCAGCTCGACACAGGTAGTCCGATCTTTGGGAAGCATATCAGCAATATGGCCCTGGCCAGCACTTGGCTCCAGCACCGTATCCTGGTCGTTGATCTCGGCCAATTCTACGACCTCATACGCCAAGCGCTCCGGGGTAGGGTAATACTGGTGGCTCTTATGGTCAGGGATGCAACCACTGGCAACAATCTCATCCAAAATCGGCTTGGTGTGGTAGTCGAACTCGAACCACGACACTGCGCCGTTATCACTGAATACCTTAACCCCACCGATGGCCTTGAGCACCTGCTCAGCCTCAGCCAACGCTACCTTATCCTTCACTCCATAATCGAACTCAATCGCCCAAGGGTTTTCTGTCTTCGGCGACCGTGTTTCGAGATGTCGAAGGTGGCTAGGGCAGCGGGTAGGGACGCTGCGCATGGAACCGAGTAAATTGATGACCGCAAATTGAAGTGGGCGATCCATTAGCACAAAGTCTTTAGGCTTGCGCTTAGGCGGGGTGCGGAACTGGGAAGGAATTGCTGTCGGGTGCAAATGCGCCAGCACTTGGTTTAGGCGAAAAGCGATTTCGGGGTGTACCTCAAGATGCGCCGTGCCTTTTTTAAAGACCTTCAGGTACAGAGCGCCACCATCAACCATAAACCGCTTGCCTGGGGTGCGCCGTGCAATATCAATCAATCGGCTAGAGGCCTGCCAGTTTGGTTCATCCCGGCCCATAAATTTAGCAATGACTGAGCGAAGGTCATTGATATGGCCTGCCTGGTCATGATTCACCGTCTCATAGGAAGTGACGACATAATTGAGGATCATCCGTTTGTAGAAACCTTCAGGCCGATTGGTAACATGCTCACGGCTTAGGGCACGGAATATACCGTCGACACGCTCAGCTAGGAAGGTGCCGCGCATCATTAGCAGCTCGGTCAGGGTTGCCCTTACGGTTTCCTCAGTGAAGTCAGGGGTTTTCATCTCGTTAATCTGCTCCCACCACTCGCTACGGCGAGTCTGAGGCATGAAGTCGAGAACATCGGTCATCTTCAAGGCCCGGACCCAATATTCAGCGTTCAGCGCTGCGATCGCGCCTTCTTCAATAAAAATATTCTCTGCGGACAGTGATGAGTAACGTGTGTTGTCGTGCTTGCGATTGCCCTGGATGAAGTAGTTGATGACACCTTTACGATCACCATCAAACAGTGCCGCCACTTCTTCCACACGCCTACGCATTGCGTTGTAGCGCCCCATCAGCCCATCGACCATATCTGTCGAGGCCGGGGCGAAGAACTCGCCCATATCTCCAAGATATTCTGTGCTGTCATGGCTATCAATGGCTTCGTGAATCATGGTGCCGTTCCCTATTTAGTGATCTATTACAAGCGAGTTTCCGAGGTGCCTGGCTTCCTGCGTAGGTGACGCCGACCGGCTGCCTTCGTTATGATGTAAACACTTTAATGCAGCATTACTGTTTACGGCAAGTAAAAATGTGTTCAATGCACACTTTTTAGGGGATACCATGTCCACAGATGACATCAGCACTCAACAGCTATACGCGGCACTGGCAAGGCTTAGAATGAAGGGTCGTGCATGTGATGCAGCTTCAGATGTGATTATGAAGGTGTGCGATACATACGCTAAAGCAGCCAATATGCATGGCGTGTCCAGAGCTGCTGTTTCTCAGGCAGCAAAGCGAATACAGGCGGAAGTAGATCGGGTGTTCGTGGCAGTCGAGGTGAGATTGCCCAAGGACAAGCTGCTGGCGCTGGATGAATGGCTAGCGAGCCAAGGAGGGGCAAGACTAACCAGCAGCGACGCTGAGAAAGGAGAACCGTAGTAGGTTAAGGCGGGGAATATTGACAGGGGAAGCGGGCTGGCAAGCCAACCCGCTGCATCACATCCTGGATGAAGGGGCTATATAGGCCCAGCAAGTCACAAAGAGGGGCGGCGCTCGCCTGCTTCGGGCGGTGCATACTGGCTAAGGGTAGCCTCCAACAGCTCGGGTATCTCAAGGCAAGAACGAAGCTCGCATTGAGCATGGATCAGTAGCGCCAACTTGGGTGTCCACTCAGGAAGCCCGAGATGGCCGACATACTCCTCAGCGACAGGGCCAGCCAGAAACTCAGCCGCAGAGAACTGGTGCTTGAGGTTGTTGCTCTTTAGGTCATCAATTGCTTTCAAAAATACTTGCGTGAGTAACTGACGGTGGGGCAGCAGCTCCTGCGACTGATGGCAATCGGTCGACACAATGCTCTGGCCTGGGATAAGCACATCAGCAAGTGCGGAAATTTGTGAGTCCATGATCTAACTACTCCTGCCCAGTGCCAGCCGCAAGGCTTTGAAAGTGACTGTTGATTGAAGCCATGACCTTCAACGGGTTGGCCACGCGATCAAATCGAGCTTCGCTTGTGCCAGTGCCTGCCGCAGACATTTTCACCGTCCCATATCCTAGCAATCGACCCAAGATCGTCTGGTTCACTTCGGTCGAACGAATGTGATGAATAAATAGGGGTGTAACACGCCTGGCAATAATGCCGTGCCGCTCTATCACGCGATCGGGGCCTATGACGTACTCGTGAGCAAGGCGCTGATAGGCGATGTTCAGCAGCCCCCAGGCGGCCAACCCCATCCCTGCCCAGGAAAGGATGTTCGTCAGAGTCTCTGGAGCGTTTGCCCCAGCGAGGGTAAAGGGGGCATGAGGAGCAAAGTGCAATGCTGCCCCCAAGGGTACAAGCAACCAGTGTCCCAGCAGGGCGCGGTGACTGACTCGGAAGGTGGTCTTGCTTAACATGGGTTTCATCTCCCGGCTGCTGCCACCTCCGCTTCTTTCAGTCGGTGGCTCAATTGTGATTCTGCCGTTTCAACGTGGAAAAGCTCGATGCTGTCATCCGGCCAGCGGATCAGGACGAACCCATCTCGAAGCAGGTGGGTTAGAGGGGTAGGGCCAGAGATGACAGGTAACGAAGGGCCTTCGAGTGTGTGGAGTTCCCACCGACTGGCTGAGCGGTCATGAAAAAGAGCCGCGTTGTCAGCGCCACCTGGCCAATCCAGGTCACAGTCGCGTTCAAGACGCCTAACAAGCTGTCTCGCCTGGCGGGAATTACGCGGCCCGCTCATAGGCAACCTCCAGCCCACACACTTTCTTTACAGCACACTCAATTTCTTGGCGCACCCGGTCCATCGTCAGTAACCGCGCCCCCTCCTCATCAATGATCAGCGTCAGTGTTTCGTTGGTTTCGCGCAGGGCCGCCCTATCAACGACAAGTCGTGAGAGTAGGGAAAGCTCGTCGTGCGCGTTCGCAATAAGAGCACCTGAATCCATAATACAAACCTTAATTATACTAGACGACATCTTTTAACTATGAATATGTGACAATTTTTACGGATTCTCCGCCATTACTAATTGCCGTTATTACTGATTTACGGCGCTGCGTTTGCGATGGTTCGGGATTGTGTAGAGAATACTTTGTCTGGAAATGCTTCGCAGAGTTTTAAATATAAAACGTCGTATGGTATAAATTATATATCTATAAGTAGCTTTGCCTGAAACCATCAAAACAACGGATTAAAAGGGGATCAAAATGACTATCAAGCGTACTCTCATGGGTCTGGCTGCCACATCAATGCTGCTGTTGGCTGCTGGTTGTGCTGCCCCGCAAGGGTCTGGCATGTTGCAGAACTCAGCCGTCAGCGCGATCACTGATGTGCTAGGAAGTCGCAACAACAATAGCGTCAGCGCAGCAGGAGCAGACTCGGCCAGTCACATGCAGGGCGTTCAGGGTTTGGTTAATGGCGGAAAAGCAGGTATGAGCGGTGCCGCCTACGGTGCTGTTGGCGCTGGCGCGCTAGGTCTGGCTGACAAGGGGATGCGAAGCGCTTTCACCGCATTGCAGGGCGAATCCGAAGTCGGGTTCGAGGACGTTGCCAACATGAAACAGAACATCGTCAAGAGCGATACTTATGTCGATGGTGAAGGCCGTACTTGCATTGATTACCACATCACTGTCACTGGTGGCCCCGAGGACAATGATCAGAATGTCACGACTTGCCAGAATGCCGGTGGCGACTGGGAACGAATCTGATTCGATCAGCGGCCACTCTATTAGTGGCCGCTCAGCTTTTGGAGGGCAAAATGGCTGACGATAATCTCAATACATCGCGGTTCGATAAGTCTGCTTTGGACATGACGAGACTGGAAGCCTTTACGATGACCGCCATGCACGCCATTCTGCTTGGTGAGGGAGGGGGTAAATTAAGCCCCGAGGAAGTCGGCGAGAGCGCGGCAGCCTTTGCCGAAGCATCGCTCTCCGCGGCCTCTGAAACGCTCGATGACCACGACACGAAACCGAGTTAACCCCATGCAAGACTGCAAGTACGCGATCGGGCAGCAACCTTAACGGTTTGCTGCTCGATTTCGTTGGAGGCAGGTTTAATTTTTTCGCATGCGAAACAGAGCAATGCCTACTAGGTCATTGACTATCAAGTTGATGCAATCACCTGAGCCGGAAATAGGTCACCGCGCAACTTGAAGCGCCCTACCATTGAGGCCAATCGTTCGGCGTGCTCGCTGAGCTGATCGGTCGACATGGTGGACAGCTCGGCTAGAGATGCGTTCTGCTTTGTCATGCGATCCAGCTCCGCCACGGCGATATTCACCTGGCCGATGCCGTCGCTCTGCTCGCCAGCGGCATGACTGATCTCGCTTAGCATGCCAGCGACGCGTTGTACGCCCGCCATCAATTCATTCAAGTAATCTACTGTTCATGAGTTCCTGGGGCCGATCATCAATTGCGACTCGATTTTATGTTCGGATGGGCATAGCTGGTATAACATCTTCTCTGCTAACCATGGTATTGCTCACGCTCGATAATCAGCGCGTGATCGGCAAGGAATATCACATTCAGAACGTCAACAGCTATATGAGCCGCTTAAAGGGATGGATGGGGCGCTTTCATGGAGTGGGAACGGTGTACTTACCCAACTATTTGGCATGGCGACGTTTGTTTGAAACCGCAGAGCCAACGGAGGAGATGTGGCTACGTATAGCGATTGGCTCAAACCAACAAAAGATACCAACATAGCCATATAAATACAGAATTCAGAGATTCGGCAGGTCTGCTGCAAGCTAGGCAGAAGGAGGGGGTCTCAAACCGTCCCTGTCCAAGGGCGGGGAAAGGCGCTACAAGCGCTTATCCGGGGTGAACGAGACTTCCCTGGCACTGTCAGCCAATGCCTGGAAATAGGAGTGACTGGGGTTGATCAGGTAGTTCGTTTCTCGAGGCACCACGACACTTGGGACTACTAGCGCGAGGCTCGATTGGCTCTCAAGCCAGCTGTCGCCGATCTCCGCGGTCGAGGCGGGCGCCGGCTCCTCCATCCAGTCTTCCGGCAGACTATCGGCAGGCAGGCGCATCAGCGCATTTTCCGGGATAGTCACCTCCAACAGCGCATAGTGTGTCAGCAACCGATAGTCATCAAGATGAACCATCACCTCAAGCATAGCCAGTGATTCAGCACTGGCGAGGTACACACAGGCCTTCCCCTTGCTATTCCATCGACCGCCGTACAAGCGGGCTCCCTCCCCATCGAAGGCCGTCTGGAGCCACTTCCGCTTTACGAGGCGGTAACCACGAACCGTACTCACGCGAAAACGCCGTGCTCAAGCCGTCCGATCAGATCCAGCACAGCTTCAGCGCCAGCAGTCGTCGCCACCATTTCCACCGGTCGCCGACCACCGAGACCGCGCACCGGATTGAGGAGCCAGCGCCTCGCCCGCTGTTGATCTCCTTCAAAGAGATCAACAGCGCTCTTGTAGACCTCGGCAAAGCGGTACAGCCGATCGCCTTCGTCTTGCTTGAAGCGCCCAGCCGTGGCTCTTCGCTGCAATGTCGCTGGCTTGATAACGACATAACGCGCCAGCTCCTTGCTTTCCAGGCCAGACGCCACAGCAAGTTCCGTGTAGACCTTGTACGGGACGCCTTTTTCCAAAGCCTCATGCAGTTGTGCCCCACGCGCTGGAAGACCCAGGGCCTTCCAAAAGTCGTCTTTCTTGGGCTTAGGCTTCGGCCGATACTCTTCGATGGCAGCTTCCATGGCCTCCCCTCCACTCATTTGATATAACAACAGTGTATCAGAAGATCGAAAGACTGCCACTGCGGTTGCAACTCCAGGCAGATCTAGGCGCGGGCACCTATAGCGCCTCTGCGCTACAGCTTGCCCAAGGGCTGCATCGCAACATTGCTTATCGCGTAAGCAAGGCCCCAACAGAGAGTGGTAAAGTAGACCGAAAGAACAGGAGAGGTTGCATGCCCACGTCCACCGATCATAACCAAGTGTTTGAAAATAGCGTACTTCAAGCGGCTAAAGAGCTATTGGAGACAAAGCTCGCGACCCTGCCTTGGCATCAGTTCGAACTTGAGTACCATTCGCCTACAGGCAGAGCGAGATTGCAGGTCCGTTGTCAGCAAGAAGCCGATTCTCCTGTCAGAACCTTGGTCCTCTCTGTCACCTTCTTGCACGACTCCGAAGAGCTTCAGCTTAGTAACATAATGATGCCGCTCGCCCTACGTTGGGAGCGGCTTGGCAAGCGCACTATTAAGGCCATCTTCGAGGTTGCTCATCCAGCCGGCTACGATCTCTTCCTCATAGATACGGTCCCGTCCTTCCATGATCGACTTCTGAAGCGGAACGCTCGAGCTGTGACCGATGACATTGTGATGATCACACCGGAAACTGACCTCGTGAGTGACATTGGCAGTCCAAAGCCCAATTCTAGCGAAGTGCGCGGCTATTCAATCTTCGACGTTCTCGATGAACTAGATGCGGACGCCTAGCTTAAGATCGATTGATGGCGAGCCAAAACTGACAACTTAGCAGCTCACCACTATCGAGCAGGGCGGTTAGCTTCCGGCTGTAATTCACGCCGCCTAGTCCCTTTACCAGGGGAGAGCTATCGAGCACACTCGCTCAGCACAACCTCTCTTGACGCAATTACATGAAAAACAGCGCAAAAATCCCTTACGGCATCCGCAATAACAGGTTGGTGCATATCAGCCAGCTCACAAGGGCCGAACGCGGCGGCCGTTGCGGCTGTGTCTGTCCTGAATGCAGAACACCGCTTGAAGCGAGAATGGGGGATATTGTCCGTCACTATTTCGCACATGCCAGAGGGACCCGACCATGCGCTGGGGGCACTGAAACCGGAATACACCTAGCCGCAAAGCAGTTGATCGCAGACCGAAAGGAAATACCCATTCCTCTGCTTCAGGCGGTACTTGAGGCGAAGGATAGCCTTGGCTACAAGCACACCGAATCTAAGGTCATTTTCCCCGGCCACGATCGGCAGCCGGTGGATGACACAAAACTTGAGTTCAGCTTGGGGGACATCCGCCCTGACCTTATCGTGAGCTTGGGTCAGATAGAAATCCTAGTCGAGGTGGCCGTAACCCATTTCATCGACGCGGAAAAGCAGCAGCGGCTTGAGTCCCGTGGCCAGCGCTGCATCGAAATCGACCTGGGGGACATACCACGGAACCTAACACCGGTCGAGCTCGAAGAGCATGTATTTAACTATCAACGAGCCTACTGGATCGTAAATCCCAAGATCGAAGCGGAGCAGGAAAAGCTACGCCCAAGACTTCAGCAGCAGATCGAGAAGGCCAACAAACGAATAGCACAGGCGAATATCGCAAGGGAACAAGAGGAGCAGCGACAACGTGAACAACATGCCCGGATGGAAGCTTATTTTAAAGCTCAGGAACAGAAACACGCTGAATTAAAACGCCAACGGGAGGAGGAGCAACGCCGGGCGAGAGAAAAAGCGACCGAGCAGGCCGAAATCCGACGACGCGAAGCCGAGGTTGCACGTCAACTCGAAGCTAAAGCCGAGCGGCATCGGCAACAGAAAACCTGGGAGCAAGAGCGTCAGCAACTCGATCTTCATGAGATGCGCCATCTCGCCATGGAACTTTTCGCGTCCTGTCAGCGTATTCATGCCAGGTCTGGCAAGGTGGCTACATCAACACGGTTCTGCTTGCCGATGGCCCGGCACAACCTCGAACGAGATATTCACAAAATGGACCTGGAAGCCATTCCTACCGCGGTTGAGACACGCACGGAATATGACTGGATGTTCGGGGTGCCGTCTCGTGAGTGGAAACTCGTGGCCTTGCTAGGCGTCGTCTATACCCGTGAGAGCATACAAAGCCGATACTGGATCTCAATCCAAGCCATCGAGCGCTATCTTGGGGAGTTCGGATACCAGCCTATTGTCGCTCTTCAGCGTGCCGAGCAGTTGCTGAATACTGCTCGTTACTACCATATTCTCGCAGAAGATCCTGCGTTAATGGCGTTGGAGCTACTTCCAAGGCCGCTGGATGCGATTGCAGAATTCGTTGGCGAATTGGACAATTTCAATATGATTCATCTGCTAGCTGCCAAGCTGGATGAACTTGCGTTCATACCCAAGCCTGCTAACAGCTGGCGCTAATACCATCAGCACAAGCAAAGTGGCCGCTCAAGCTGAGAGTAACTGTGATTCGGCGATAGCCGCTGCGTCCTAGAAGACTTTGAGTAGGAGGTCGTCAGAATTAACCTTGCCCTCTTTCACATACTGGACCAGTCAATATTCTTCGTACACTTGTCTATCTCGTAGCAATCGATATTTATACTTATTTATAAAAAAACTGGTAACGCTTTACTGCAATATCCCAAGCGCGTTCAGCCTCAATACGACTATTTAATACAAGCGTTCTTATATTATCTATATTTTCTGGCAGGACACCGCGCGTTAATTCCACAGTCAAGTCTTCATCAAGATATACTATCCAAGAACTTTCCCCATACTTGCATATCAAATGAGGAATGGAATCAGCACTTGTACAGAATGCAGCAATCTTTGGAACTTCAAAATCATTTATTGGCGGGCATAGGCCATGAAATTGCTTAAGATATTTTTCTCTAAGATAGACCACACCACTACTTTCCATCGCCGAGTAACCATGTTTAAAAAAATCAAACGGTACATACTCGTTTCCTTCTCTATATTTGACGGACATAAATCTTTCTGGCTGAATGCTTCCAAAGTACAACTTCCAAGTAGAAATATTTTTAGGCTTTTTACAGCTCAGCGCGGTTCTCTCGTCCTTAGAAAACGCTTTATAACTTGGATCTGTAGAATGCCCAAGACGGTTACGAAAGTTTTTTGATTCTCTTAGAATGTATTTACTGAATTTCTCAAAGTCAATGAGCCCACTCGGTAATCCCCCCGAAAAACCAGG
>NZ_DFBS01000031.1 GCF_002366715.1 Halomonas sp. UBA3074
CCAAATTCACTATGCCACTACATACCTGAAGCCTTCATGTCGAAAATAATTTGAATTTTCGACATGAAGTAAAACTAGATAGGTCAAATTACAAAGAAACGATTAATCCTTTATTCACTGCTGAGGTTGAGCGAAGCTTTTAGGCTTTGTTTCGCTAAGAATGCTTCTGCTGTTGAGCGCTGCGGGTCTACAGCAGACAGCCAAGCTAAAACATCAGAAAGTCGGTACCTGACATTACGTCCGCGGTGCACGAAACTAGGGGCGGGCTCACCTAGCAGCATCCCTGTGACTCTACTTTTACGTGCTGTCGAAGGCGCTGCTGGAATCAAAGAGGGAAATACGGCGCTTTCTGGCAACTCAATCAGCTCCGGACTATAGCCTTGATGGTACAGTCGAAACGCATTATCTAAGATTTCTTCACTTTTCTTTTTTGGCATGACGGGAGTTCCTAGTAATTTACCCTTGTCATGTTGCCCAAACGAACTCTCAGCTTGGCGGGTGTAATTTACCCTTTTTCGTAATTGAACAGCTGTACTTTTTTGGCTGGCTGCGTTGTCTGCATTTCGGGGTGACTATTTCTAGTCCTTCAAGGTGTGCGGCGCGGTTTTAAAATCACTTTAACCGATCCCTCGTCGTCTCATTTAAGGGATGCTGCGGTTGCCGATGGGATTGTGGGGCAGCGAAAAAGGGCAACTGTTGTTGCCAGCTGTGCCTTCTTGCTTCCGACGCGTGCTACCTATTTGCTACCTAAAATCTAACAAAACAAAAACGGCCACTGTAGCAATTAGCTAAGTGACCGTTTTATATGTCTTTTTTGGTCGGAGCGACAGGATTCGAACCTGCGACCTTTGCAACCCCATTGCAACGCGCTACCAAGCTGCGCCACGCTCCGCTGCCTTTATTGGCCGTTACAGCTTTGCCTCAAGACGGTGCGTATACTAGCGTCTTCTTGCATAAATGAAAAGCCCTTATAGCGCTTTCTTTTCAAGTATTTGTCATACCCCGGCTGAGAGGCGCGACATCTTTCTAGTTAGCCTTTTATCGTTAGCCCTGGTCGGCGTCGAGTAGCAAATAGGCCATGGCGTCATAAACACCAGGTGCCGTCACTAGCAGGTGCTCAGGATAAAGATCCTCGGGCACCGATTTAGGTGGCTCATACAAGTGGCCTACACGCGCACCGGCTTCGCGGGCAATGACCCAGCCCGCCACAAAATCCCAAGGCGAGACACTTTCATAGTATGCATCTAACCGGCCGCAGGCGACATCACACAGATCGATGGCTGCCGCACCATTACGACGAATATCCTGGCACTCAACCAGCACGGCCTCTAACCGCTTTAAAAGATGTGTGCGTTCCTCTTTGCGATAAGGAAAGCCAGTACCTACCAGCGAGTGCGCTAACGAATCAGCACTGCTTGGCTGTATGACTTGGCCATTGCAAAAGGCACCGCCGCCCTCCGCAGCGCTAAAGGTTTCACCTAAGAAAGGGGCGTGCACTACCCCAACTTTGGCAACGCCCTCTTCCATCCACCCGATGGAGACGGCTACATGGCGCAACCCCTGTGCGAAATTGACAGTGCCATCAATGGGATCCACTACCCAAAGCTGAGGCGCTTCAACATGCAAAGCGCTCTCGGGGGCAAGCTCTTCACTGAGTCGTGCCTCTCCAGGAAAGTGTTCTTCGAGTCGCTGGCTAATAAGCTGATCAACCGCTACATCTACATCGGTCACCAGCTCATTATCCTTTTTTAACCGTCGAGCAAAGCCTTGCTGCTCCCGGGCTTGAACAATCATTTGCCCAGCTTCTTCAGCGATGGAAATCGCGATCTCTAGGCGTGCTTGCAGTGTGTGAACAGCCATTGCCTCTCCCGTTGATGACATTTAATCGTTTGACCATTCACCATAAGCCGACATGAGGTATTTTTCGAGTCACTCATAGCGCTGACTAGCGTAAAACATCCACTAACACATCGACCACGATACGCGTGGCGGCTTCTATCAATACAACGTCTGCCCCTACACGTTCCCATTCATAGCCTGGGTAGTGGGGTAACTGAGAGGCTAGCCGACCGTCAAATCGCTTGGCGATACCCGGCGGTAAAGGCTTACCGCGCTCTAAATTGCGTTGAACACCCGGCGGCAATGATTCGGCTCGCGGCGCGTCGTGCTGACGAAATAACTCGCGAAGTTCACGCTCGTTGATGCGGGGTAAATCAACTCTCTCATCTCGTGTGTTTTCAGAACGGTGGGACTCATGTTGCTGGGCTTGCTCATGATGGCCATGGCCCTTACCACGGGCACCATGGGCTTGTGCGTGGTCAGGTTGGGCAAGGGCAGCGCTGTTGAGCATCATGGCGCCAAGCGTAGTGAGAATAATCAGTTTGATAGGGGGCACTGTAAGCTCCTGGATTCAACGTTAGAGCTTACAGTGTAAAGAACAAATGGGTAGGAACTATGGAAATGAAAAAGGGCCCCATGGGCCCTTTTAATTATTAAAGATTTGCTAAGACTGATCCTAGCCATCAGTGTCTGCTACAAAATCGCAATTATTAGCATACTGCTCGTCAACATTAGTGGTACAAGTCCAACCATCAGTTGCTCCTGGCGCACCGTCTGTACCCACTTCAGCCTCAGCTCTATATGTATAGGCAACGTAACCATCAGCTAAATTACTATTTACGTTATCACCAAAATTATATGTAAGGATATAATCGGTATCAGTTCCTGCACTGAAATCTTCACCGGTAACCTCTCCATATTGTCCATTAGTTCTAAGGCCTAGATCGACAAAATCAAATGTGGAGCCAGCATCTACACGCTCTTGCACAGCAACACGCGCACCGCTTAACAGAGTATGCGCCTCAGAAAACTGCGACCTAGCAATATAGTTCTGATATTGAGGTATCGCTAGCGACGCCAGCACGCCAATAATCGCCACCACGATCATGAGCTCAATTAGCGTAAAACCGCCTTGTTTCGCGTTGCGGGGGGTAGGTTTTGCAGATTGCTGCATGTAGGCATCTCCTGAAGGGGCAAGTCAATCCTTTATAAGGAAGTAAGACCTTAAAAAGAGTTAGGAATAATAGTCATTACACTAGCTTACGCGGTACGTTTTTACAATACGCTCTCTTAACGTTATCGGCCCATTCTCCTACTTCTTGAGCATACCTGTATGACTAGGCATTTAATGCCTATAAACGCTAGTTTATGGTACAAGTAGTATGCCTACGCCGATGTACAAACAGGTCTAATGAATGAGCCAGTCCCCTTTTGAATCGACCCTAAGCCACGCCGCTGCTCGCGGCGGCTTACGCGGCATTGCCCAACGCTTGGTTAAACACGGCCTTTTGACCGATGCCCAAGCCGCCACCGCTGAATCAACGGCTTCTGATTTAGAGATTTCATTTCTTCAGCATGTTATCGAAAGTGGCTTGGTTGATCCTATCGAAGCGACGGTGACCGCGGGCTGGGAGTATGGCCTGCCGGTGATCAACTTAGAAGCAATGCGCCTGACCACCCTGCCGCCCGCCTCTGATTACCCCATTAAAGTGCTGCAGAGCCTTAATGTGCTGCCGTTAGCACGTCATGGTCATCGGCTCACCGTGGCGGTGCCTTACCCCGCGACATTAACGCAGTTGGATGAACTACAGTTTGCCACCGGCCTAAGCGTTGAGGGTGTGCTAGCCCCCGTGGACCAAATTACGGTCACCCTCAATAACTACCTGGCGCAAAATGAGCGCGGTATGCTCGATGAGCTAGAAGGCATTGATGATGCGGTTAGCGCGCTCAATGTTGTTCAAAGTAACGATGGCAACGAAGTCCCGCTGGAAGAGTCTTCCACTAGCGAAGACGCCCCCATCGTTAAGTTTGTAAACAAAATACTCTTAGATGCTATTCGCCGTGGCGCGTCGGATATTCATTTTGAGCCTTACGAGACGCTCTACCGAGTGCGGTTTCGTGTCGATGGCATGCTGATAGAAGTAGCTCGCCCTCCCTTTGCCATGCGCAGCCGCATTGCTGCACGCCTGAAGATTATGGCGCGCCTTGATATTTCGGAGCGTCGTTTACCCCAGGATGGCGCCATTAAGCTCAAGCTATCACGCACGCGATCGCTCGATTTCCGCGTTAACTCGCTACCGACCGTCTATGGTGAAAAGCTAGTCCTACGGATTTTAGACCCCACCGCTGCCCAGCTTGGCATTGAGCAGCTCGGCTTTAGCGACGAACAGCGTGGCCACTACGAGCACGCGCTGAAGCAGCCCCAGGGCATGATTTTGGTTACCGGCCCTACCGGCAGCGGTAAAACGGTCTCTCTCTACACTGGCATCAACATTCTCAATAAAGTAGAGCGCAATATCTGCACCGCCGAAGACCCGGTGGAAATCAAAGTAGCAGGTATCAATCAGGTCAACGTGCTACCTAAAATAGGCCTCGATTTTGCCAGTGCATTGCGTGCATTTCTTCGCCAGGATCCAGATGTGGTCATGGTAGGTGAGATTCGTGACCTTGAAACAGCCGAGATTGCCGTTAAAGCTGCGCAAACGGGCCACCTAGTGCTTTCTACCGTGCATACCAACTCAGCTGCTGAAACGCTCACACGTCTCGCGAATATGGGCGTTTCATCGTTTAACATCGCCAGTGCGGTAAGCCTGATTATTGCCCAGCGCCTTGCGCGTAAACTCTGCATGCATTGTAAGGAGCCGATTGATATTCCCCACGAGGCGCTTCGCAAAGAGGGGTTTAATGCACAAGAAATCGATCAAGCCACTATTTACAAACCCGTCGGCTGTCAACACTGTACCCATGGCTATAAAGGCCGTATTGGCATGTATGAAGTAGTGCCCATTACAGAAGCCATGCGCCAATTAATTATGCGTGATGCCAATGCCCTAGACATCGATCATCAGGCACGTAAAGAGGGTTACCCTAGCCTTCATCGCAGCGGTTTATTGAAAGTCATGCAGGGCATCACCAGCCTTGAAGAGGTTAATCGAGTGAGCAAGGAGTAAGGCATGGCTAAAACGGCACGTCGCCGCCAAGCGCCCACTGTTAAGTTATCGCGCTGGAAATGGATAGGCAAAGGCCCTCAAGAGAGGCCGCTGAGCGGCGAGATGATTGGGCGCAGCAAAGCCGAAGTAGCCACCGAACTTGCCAAACAGAATATCGTCATCAAACGCATCTCTAAAAAGGGCAACTTGGGCGGCAGTGGCAGTATCAAACCTACCGATGTGATGGTATTTGCGCGCCAAATGGCCACCATGATTCGCGCCGGCATACCGCTGCTACAAGCGCTGCAGGTCGTCGCTGAAAGCCTCAAAAAGCCAGCGATGGTTGGCCTTGTTCAGCAGATGATGAGCGATGTCTCCTCGGGGGCCAGTTTCTCTGATGCATTACGCCGCCACCCTAAACATTTTGATCGGCTATTTGTTAACCTCGTCGACGCTGGCGAGCAGTCAGGTGCGCTGGATCAAATGCTGGATCGTGTTGCCACTTATAAAGAGAAAGTAGAGTCACTCAAAGCGCGGGTAAAAAAAGCGCTTTGGTACCCCTCTGCCGTCATGTCCATTGGCATCGCCGTTACCATGCTATTATTAATCAAGGTGGTACCTGAATTTGAAAGCATGTTTCAAAGCTTTGGTGCTGAACTGCCTGCGCTGACGCAAATGACGGTAAATTTATCCGAACTTGCCCAACGCTATTGGTTAGCCGCGCTCGGGGCCGTCATCGCTTGCGTGATACTGCTTAAAATCAGTATTCAACGCTCACCTAAAATCGCCTATCGTATGCACGCTTTATTGCTTCGCTTACCGGTCATTGGCGACATTATGCACAAATCTGCTATCGCCCGTTTTTCTCGCACTCTGGCTACCACCTTTGCTTCTGGCGTGCCATTAGTTGAGGGCTTAGACACGGCCGCCGGCGCCACAGGGAATAAAGTCTATGAACGCGCGGTGGTTCAAACGCGCCAAGACGTGGCTACCGGGCAACAGCTGCACTTCGCCATGCGAATGACGAACCGCTTCCCACCCTTGGCAATCCAAATGGTCAGTATTGGTGAAGAAGCGGGGTCGCTGGATGCGATGCTGAACCGCGTCGCTGATTACTATGAAGAAGAGGTCGACAATAAAGTCGACGCCCTTACTTCACTGATGGAACCGATTATTATCGTAGTGCTAGGCGTTCTGGTCGGCGGCGTGGTTGTTTCAATGTATTTGCCCATTTTCGACTTAGGGTCTGCTCTTTAAGCCTACCCTACGCATTAAAACGCTAAGGAGCGACATGCATCACCCCCCGCTGATCGTATGGTTTATCGTGGCACTTTTCGGGCTATGCCTAGGCAGTTTTCTCAATGTCGTCATCACTCGGCTACCGGTCATGCTGATGCGCCATTGGCGCCACGAGGCGCAGGCAGCGCTCGAGCTAGCGCATGAACAGTCACCACCTTTCAATCTAGCCACGCCAGGCTCCCTGTGCCCACGTTGCGAGACGGCGATTGCTTGGCACGACAATATTCCACTAGTGGGTTGGCTGAAACGCCGCGGTCGATGCGCTGCATGCAACACTCGCATAAGCATTCAGTATCCTCTAGTGGAGTTGGCCGGGGGGCTACTGGCCATAGCAGCACTAGCGCTTCATGGTCCCTCCTTAGAGGCGCTATTCATTTATAGCGCTTGCTTGATATTGCTAGCACTCGCCGTTATCGATTTTCGTATTCAATTATTACCGGATGTCCTGACCCTGCCGTTGCTGTGGGCAGGCTTGCTTTTCCAGCTTCTTTTCCAGCCATTTATGCTCTCTGATGCGGTGATTGGTGTCATGGTGGGCTACCTTTCACTGTGGAGTTTTTATTGGCTATTTAAATTGGTCACCGGTAAAGAAGGTATGGGCTTTGGCGATTTCAAACTGCTGGCAGCGCTAGGGGCTTGGTTAGGCTGGAGTTTTTTACCGCTTATTTTGATACTTTCTGCTGGGCTTGGCGCCATGGTCGGCTTGAGTGCCCAGGCTTTTGCTCCCCGTTTACGTGGGCAACCATTGCCCTTTGGGCCCTTTCTGGCGCTCGCTGGTTGGATCGCATTATTAGTCGGCGATGAGTTAATGGCACTTTATCTCAGCCTACTGATTTAACATTTCATGGCGGAAGCACTCGCTGTTTTGCAAGCACCTCTATTGATAACGGTACTATTGTTAACGAAGCTATTGAAAACCGTGCTTCTAAAAAACGCTGTATTAACGACAATGGTAATAGTAACTTAGCTAAACGAGGCAGCAGATGATTATCGGATTAACCGGTGGTATTGGCTCGGGTAAATCGACCGTTGCTCGCGCCTTTGAAGCCCTCGGTGCCGCTTGGGTCGATGCCGACGATGTCGCCAGAGAAATCGTGTTACCAGGAGAGCCAGCACTGTTGGCCATTAAGCAACATTTTGGCGAACAAGTAATTCATTCCGATGGCACGCTAAACCGTGCGGCCTTACGTGAGATTATATTTCAATCTCCAGAACAAAGGTTATGGCTGGAATCGGTTACACACCCCAACATAAGAGAACGCATAATGCAGCATTTAACGCAGCTTAAAGCGCAAGGTGCTCCCTATGTGCTGCTAGTATCCCCCCTCTTGTTTGAATCTGGCCAAAATGCACTGGTTGATCGGACTATCGTTATCGATGTACCGCAAGCGTTACAAGTTGCAAGAACCCTACAACGCGATGGGGTGAGCGAGAGCCAAGTGCATGCTATTCTCGCCGCCCAACTTCCTCGTGAACAGCGGTTAGCTCAAGCAGATGATGTCATCGATAATAGCCGTGACCACGCCAGCATGATGGCGCAGGTCGCCAAGCTGGACCAGCGCTATCGTCATCTGCTTAACTGCTGAATTTAGCACCTGATACTGCCATCGGAGTTTTTATGGTTCGCCCCGCAAACGATTCCCCGCTTGAAGTTAACTGCCCTCACTGCGCTAAGCCTGTGCCTTGGCTGCCAGAAAGCACGTATCGCCCTTTCTGCAGTAAGCGCTGCCAGATGTTAGATCTTGGCGCCTGGGCCGATGAGTCCCATCGCATATCAGGCGAATCGGCGATGGATGAAGCCGATATAGAAACGCTGCTGGCGCAAGCCGATAAAGATGCACCGCTTACCTAACGGGCTGCATACCTGGCATATTAAGCCCGGCCAACCAAATGACGACGACCATGCCTGAACCATCCTCGCCTTCGGCCTATCATCTGCTGCTTCAGTTGGAGCAGCAGTTTGACCTTTTAATTGACACCACCGAAGCCGCTGTCTCGCTCTATGAGCAGCAGCAGCCAGCTTCGTGGGTTTTTCATCAAAACACCCCCACGCGCCACTGGCTTCGCGAAGCGCTTTTCGATATGTGGCATGCGCAAGGTCAAGACGGTCGAGAAACTCGTAATTACATCGCTATCGTGGCAGCGGATGAAGACTTACTTACCGCAATAGGTGAAGTTAACCAAGCCAAAAAAAGATTGGCCGAACTGCTACAAACCATTAAACAGGATTTCCCTCAGGCATTGAGTGACGCCAAACATCGCTTGCCAAAACGGCACCCCAATGTCGATGACGTGTTACGCCGTACCGGGCTTGCCCGCTTGCATCTAAAGCAGAGTTGGCGTCAATTACCGATCGCAGAGGCGCCTGTTTCGCGTGTTCGCTTTGCGTGGTATAGCAGTGGGCGCTCTATTAAGCGTCTAACGGTTCAAGACGCTGAAAAGAAGCTATTGCAGCTCGATACCGATGCACCTCATGTGCAAATTCAGCTTCGTAAACTGGCCAGCCTCCCAAGTAGCGAAGTGCTCGCTCAAGTGCAAACCCAGGCACCACTGATGCGCGCCAATCTCTTCTTTACCGAGCCACTTGAAGATGGGCATACGCGAAAGGCGCTGAACGCCGCCATGCCTATCTTTGTACCCACTACCCGCCAGCAGTTACCCCACATCAACCTGCCCGCCTCAGAGCCTCCTACCACGCGTACACGAGCCCGTAGGCGCGATGAAAAACTGGAGCAGGATGTATTTCTACCTAGCCTGCGAATTTACCGCTACCGATAGCGCATCTATTTCATGCCCAGCTATGTCATGCCCAGCACTTTATGGATGCTGGGTACCCGGTACGAGATCTTGCTGCCACAATCCATAACCTAGCAGTGTGCTCACTAGCTCAGCTAGATCGTCTTGTTCTATTGCATACTCTTTTAACAACGCGTCAAAGCGCTGTTTAAACGCTCGCGCCTGCTCAAGCTCTAATGCCTGCTGTTTGGTTTCGACATCCTCTTTTTCTAATGCTGCAAGCGATCTGACCGGCGGACCTGTCGGTATCTCAAAATCGCTTTCAGGGTCGTCTAACTGTCGCAAAGCCTCCGCAAACGCATCATCCAATTCACGAAACTTGCGCAGCTTTTCGCGCTCATCTACCGGCTTTTGAACCTTTTGATATTTCATCGATGTTTCATCTACACCTTACTTGAAATGGTCGATATGGCTACAAACGTAGCATTTTCTGAAAAAAACTGTGCACAAACGCGTAAAGGTAACGAGCAAACTTGCCTTTGCCACCCTGTTGCCAGCATAAAGGCAACTCTATTAGACAAGTGATAAGGCCAGCTACCCTTAGTAATGACGGCACAGCTAGCGATGACACAAAGATTGATGCGCTGCATCACCGTACCTACAAGTAGCCTGAACAGAGATTCTACTCTCATTTAAACGCTGACTAGATACATTCAGCTAGGTTACCAACACTAACGCACTGGGAGAGTGCACTACAGGCTAAATAAGCACGACCTGTACGATTCACGCATGAGAGGCCAGACAATGTTCAACGCGATGACACGAGCTGAGATCTGGCTGCAGGACACACTGGATAAGCCACTCGGTATCGAAGACCTTGCTAATCATATTGGCTATTCGTCTTCTCAAGTTCGCCGCCAGTTTCGCCAAAGCTTTCACTTTTCACCTAGCGCGTATCGCGAAAAAAGACGCCTAGAGCGTGCGGCCGTATTACTGGCGCTTACGCCTCTCAATATAGCGCAAATTGCGGTACGTTGCGGCTACCATAATCACTCTTCGTTCTCGCGTGCATTTCAGCGTCGCTACCAGTTTAGCCCACGTCACTTTCGCCAACGGCTAAAAAACGCAGTGGCATCTTCTATGCCCTATAAACCTTATAAAACTGATATTGAAAAAATCAGTGACCGCCAAATGATTTTGATGCGGCTCTATCAGGCTCCCGAGCGTATCAAAGGGCTAGGGGATACAAGCTACCATAATGAGCAGCTAGCTTGCTTACAGGCACGATTACGTCGATCGACGACCATCATTGCGCTGCCTGATATATTAGCGATTAAAGTTGATGCGCTTAACAGCGAATACTTTCATTACAACCGCACCGATGTGGGTCTTTATTTAGAGCAAACAGATAACGCTCAAGACATCGCACTACCAGTGCCCTACCGTCGCGTGGATATTCCAACCCACTACTGCCTGAGTACACGCTTTGACAACTTAGCGGACCTTTATGATGCGCTGACGCATACCCTCGTCCATTTGCTTTACAACCAAAATGATTTTCACGTAAGCGGCCATCCGCCTCAGGTATTATGGCAAGCTAATCATTTGGAACTTCGGATACCGCTAGTAGGGCAGCTGGCTGGATAATCTTGCAGGGCAGAATTAAGAAGCACACGACAATAAAAAACCGGCATTCCTGTAGAGAAATGCCGGTTCCTAAATCTATTAGTCTTCCATGCGTACTAGCCAGGACTCGACGGCTTCATCGCCATGCTCGTCCTTCCAGCTGCGTAGGCCTTTATGATTACCACCGCGGGTTTCGATAACTTCCCCTGTTTTAGGGTTTTTGTAAATCTTAAGGCGGCGCTTACGGCGGGCATTGCCACTCGCCGTTGTTTTAGGGCTACGCTGGTCAGAAGCAGGATCTAATAAAGCAATGACGTCACTGGGACGCTTGCCAAACTCAGTCATAAGCGCTTCAAGTTTGGCCTTAAATTCCAACTCACTTTTTAGGCGCTGATCGCCTTCTAAGCGTTGCAGGTCTTCTTGGAGCTGCTTTAGCTGCTGTTCTTTTTGAATATATTCGTTAAGTAATGACATCGGGGTTCCTTTAGTATCGTATCCAACTGAACGGGGTCCAACTGAAGGGGCTCAACTGGTTTAGGCGCTAACTTGACGACCATGGTACCCACTAGTTCAGAATGCTAGGACATTATTGCTGTAAAAAGACTAACTGACAACAGTCTAGTTGATTTTCATCCAATTACTAATCGTTTTTTTAAACACAGTTGCTGTTTAAAAAGTTTTAACCCTAATACCTCGTCATCTCAGTGGAACTATGTATTGCGCTATTAGAACAGAGATAGCCAATCTGTTACAAACAAAAGCGCCGCCCATAAGGGCGGCGCTTTTACAAACCAATAACTAATTAATGATTAGTCTTGGCCCATTTGCTGCTTGATCAAGTCACCGATAGTGGTCGGACCACCTGCTGTTTCCGGCTCTTGCTCACGCATTTTCTTCAGGTTCTGGCGTGTGTCGTCTTGATCTTTCGCTTTAACCGACAGGTTAATCTGACGGCTCTTACGATCAACACTAACGATACGCGCTTCGACGCTGTCGCCTTCATTCAGCACATTGCGCGCGTCTTCTACGCGATCAGCACTAATTTCAGACGCTTTCAGCACAGCAATAACGTCAGTCGCCAATTCAACTTGAGCTTCTTTAGCATCAACTTCAATCACGCGACCCGTTACGATGCTGCCCTTATCGTTGACTGACAGGTACTCAGCAACAGGGTCAGAATCCATCTGCTTGATACCTAGCGAGATACGCTCGCGCTCAGGATCAATCGATAGGATAACGGCTTCAGCTTCGTCACCTTTCTTAAAGCTGCGTACGGCTTCTTCGCCGGTATCAGTCCAAGAAATATCAGACAGGTGAACCAGACCGTCGATACCGCCTTCTAGACCGATAAAGATACCGAAGTCAGTGATTGACTTAATGGTACCTGAAACGCGGTCACCCTTGTTGTAGTCAGTGTTGAAGGTTTCCCACGGGTTAGCAGTACACTGCTTGATACCCAGAGAAATACGACGACGCTCTTCGTCGATATCCAACACCATGACGTCAACATCATCGCCCACTTGAACGACTTTAGACGGATGGATGTTTTTGTTGGTCCAGTCCATTTCAGACACGTGAACCAAACCTTCAACACCCTCTTCCAGCTCAGCAAAGCAACCATAGTCAGTCAGGTTAGTGACGACAGCGTGTACTTTCATGCCTTCTGGGTAACGCTCTTTGATGTTGACCCACGGATCTTCGCCCAACTGCTTCAGACCCAGTGAAACGCGATTACGCTCACGGTCAAACTTCAGAACCTTGACGTTGATCTCGTCGCCAACGGCAACGATTTCGGACGGATGCTTAATACGCTTCCACGCCATATCGGTAATGTGCAGCAAGCCGTCAACACCACCCAGGTCTACGAAAGCGCCGTAGTCTGTCAGGTTCTTAACGATACCCTTGATCTGCTGGCCTTCTTGCAGCGTTGCCAGCAGCGCTTCGCGCTCGGCACTGTTTTCTGCTTCCAGAACCGCACGACGTGATACCACTACGTTGTTACGTTTCGGATCGAGCTTGATGACTTTGAAGTCCAGCTCTTTATTTTCCAGGTGCGCAGTATCGCGAACCGGACGAACATCAACCAACGAGCCAGGCAAGAAGGCACGGATAGAGTCAACTTCAACCGTGAAGCCGCCTTTAACCTTACCGTTAATAACGCCCTTGATGATTTCGTCTTTCTCGAAGGCAGCTTCCAGAATCTTCCAAGCTTCTGCGCGCTTGGCTTTTTCACGGGACAGACGCGTCTCACCGAAACCATCTTCAACGGCTTCCAGCGCAACGTGCACGTCATCACCGATAGCGATGTTCAGATTACCGTTTTCATCGCGGAATTGTGACGCTGGGATCTGACCTTCAGATTTCAGGCCAGCGTTGACAGTAACCCAGTCACCGTCAATGTCGACAACCTGAGCCGCGACAATTGCGCCTGGCTCCATGTTGATGTCGTTAAGAGACTGTTCAAACAGCTCAGCAAAGCTTTCGCTCATGGTGTTCCTACGTAATTACGTTGTTGAGGCATAAATGCCTTCTCCGCACCACCAGCAAGTGCGGGCCTAATGTCACTCAGCCTTCGGGGGTGTTAACGCTGGTTAGACCTGACCGGGCTCACCGATGTGAGTATAGTGCCCTGCCACGTCGTGACACCTATCCAAAAGCGCCGCAAGGGAGAATCATACGCCGCTTACCAGCCCTCTTTGGGCGAGCAGTTCGGTCAATCGATCAACCACTTCCGGTATGCTCAGACGCGTGGTATCAAGCGTAATGGCATCATCTGCCGGCTTGAGAGGGGCCACGCTGCGCTGCGTGTCGCGTGCATCGCGTGCCTGAATCTCCTTCAAAAGACTCGAAAGACTAGCATTCACCCCGGCTTCCTGCAACTGCAGATGACGTCGCCGCGCTCTTTCATCGGCACTGGCCGTCAAAAAAATCTTGAGTGGCGCGTCAGGGAAAACCACTGTACCCATATCACGACCATCGGCCACCAACCCCGGCGTTTGGCAAAAATCGCGCTGGCGCTGCAGTAATGCCTGACGCACCGCGGGCAACGCGGCTACCTGGGATGCGCGCTCACCGGCTTGCTCGGTACGGATCGCTTGACCAACATCTTCGCCCTCAAGCAGGGTGCGGGGCTGACCATCTTCAACCGGGAAGGCCACATCCAGCTGTTCAGCTAAACGCGCCAGCCCTAATTCGTCATCGACGGCCACGTTATGCTTAACAGCCGCTTGCGCCGTCAGCCGATAAAGCGCGCCGCTATCCAGCAGATGCCAGCCTAGGCGCTCTGCTACTAAACCGCTGATCGTGCCTTTACCCGCACCGCCAGGGCCATCGATGGTGAGAACAGGCACCGTCAGCGTGGCCCCACGATCATTCATGCGCCCCCTCCACCTTAACGCCCATGCCAATTCGGGTCGCTAATTCAACGAAATCCGGGAAGGATGTCGCCACGTTGGCGCAGTCATCAATCTCAATTTCGGCGCTGGCGCGTAGCGATGAAATCGCAAATGCCATGGCGATACGGTGATCACCCAGGCTATCGATGCGACCGCCTCCATAGCTGGCCTTGTGTGCATCGCCATTGCCGGTAATATCGATACCGTCATCAAGCAGGGTGTGTTCAATACCCAAAATAGCCATGCCATCTGCCATCGCCTGAAGACGATCAGACTCTTTGACCCGTAGTTCTTCAGCGCCTCTTAAGCGGGTCACGCCTGCTGCATTGGCGGCCGCAATAAAGAGAGCGGGAAACTCATCAATCGCTAACGGGACTTGATCCACGGGAATATCGATCCCTTTCAGCGGCGCATAGCGGATACGAATATCCGCCACCGGCTCGCCGCCGACCTCACGCTCATTTTCAAGCGTTAAATCGGCACCCATCAACGTCAGGATATTGATAACGCCGATGCGGGTAGGGTTAATCCCCACGTGCTCTAAGGTGATATCAGAATCGGGGGTGATTGCCGCCGCCACCAAAAAGAAAGTGGCAGAGGAAATATCGGAAGGCACATCGATCGGCCCAGCGGTTAACTTACCGCCGCCCTGCAGCCAGCAAGTATCACCTTCACGAGCCACCGTATAGCCAAAACCGTTGAGCATCCGCTCAGTATGATCACGGGTAGGCGCCGGCTCACGCACACGGGTTTCGCCTTCGGCGTAGAGCCCCGCCAGCAATAGGCAGGATTTAACCTGAGCACTGGCCATGGGCATATCGTAATCAATACCCTTAAGCGTAGCGCCGCCATGAATTTTCAGCGGCGGGCGCCCTCCTTCAGCGGTATCGATAGTCGCGCCCATCAAGCGAAGCGGGTCTGCTACGCGCCCCATGGGGCGTTTGGTCAGCGATTCGTCGCCGGTTAGCTCACTATCGAAGGCCTGACCCGCCAGCAGCCCAGAAAACAGCCGCATGGCGGTACCCGAGTTACCTACATACAGGGGGCCTGCTGGCGCTTTTAAGCCTTGCATGCCGACACCATGAATCGTCACTCGGCCCTGGTGTGGCCCCTCAATCGCCACACCCATTTCACGAAACGCTTGCAGGGTCGCCAGGCTATCTTCGCCTTCCAAAAAGCCTTTTACTTCCGTCGTCCCTTCTGCCAACGCGCCCAGCATAATAGAGCGGTGGGACATGGATTTATCGCCGGGCACGCGTAAACGCCCCTGAGCTTGACCTCCCGGCTGCACACGGTAGGTGACCTTACCTTGTGGTTGCATATGATATTCCGCCTGATAGCTGGTTTTGTTCAATAAAGAGTCGAAATAGTGCCGGGCGTGGCTCGCCCGATCAAAGGTGGCAATCAGCGCATCACTGTCGCCGGTTTCTACCGCACGCCGCAAGCGAGAAAGCCCTGCCTCGAAATCATCCAGCGAGGCCAATACCGCCTGTTGATTGGCGATAAAAATATCTCGCCACATAACGGGGTCACTACCGGCGATCCGTGTGAAATCCCGAAAGCCACCCGCCGCGTAGCGAAAAATATCTAGCCGCTCATCCTGGCGGGCCAGTGTATCAACCAACGAAAAAGCCAATAAATGAGGCAAATGGCTGGTACGCGCCAATACCTGGTCATGCCGCTCGACGTCCATCTCCAGCACGTCAGCACCACAGGCCTCCCATAGGCAGCGCACACGCTGCAAAGCGAGGCGATCAACGTTGGGCTCAGGCGTCAGAATGACTTTATGATTCTCGTAAAGATGTGGATTTGCCGCCGCAACACCGCTTTTTTCAGACCCCGCTATAGGATGCCCTAGCACCATATTGGTGGGTACCTGGCCAAACACTCGCTCGGCACAGGCGCGAATAGTCGCTTTCGTACTACCCACATCGGTAATCACGACATCAGCAGACGCCCCCTCTAACGCTTCTGCCAACGCCGTCATCACACTCTCCATGGCAAGCACCGGCACAGCCAGCACTATCATGGTAGCGTCACGCACCTGCTCGGCTAGACCAGCGCCCCCGGCGTCGATCAAGCCCATCTCAATACCGCGGGTGATCTCACCATCATCAGGGTCGCAGGCAACAATACGGCCCTGGAATCCTGAGGCGCGCAGCGCTGCTGCGAGTGAGCCACCAATTAATCCCAGGCCAACAATTAACAGATGCGGCTCATGACAAGCGGTTTTTTTTACGTGTTTTTCAACCATTACTGTCACAGCACGCCGATGGGGTAGGAACCCAGCACCCGTAGATCTGCCGCCCGTAGGCGCACTTCTTCCAGCACCGCGGCAACGCGGGGTTCATCACGGTGGCCCTTAAAGTCGATGAAAAAGACGTAGTTCCAAACCCCGGTACGCGAAGGACGCGTTTCAAGGCGCGTTAAATCAATCTGGTGTCGATGGAAAGGCTCTAGCAGCGCATGCAGCGTACCCGGCTGGTTACGCATGGCAACCACAATGGAGGTCTTATCCTCCCCCGCCATGGGCACGTCCTGGTTACCAATGATCAAAAACCGCGTGGAGTTATCGGGGCGGTCTTCAATTTTTTCCGCAATATGCGAAAGGCCATAAAGCTTAGCCGCCATATCACCAGCAATGGCCGCACTGTGCCATTCGGTTTTCACCAACTTGGCTGCTTCGGCATTGGAGGAAACGGGCACACGTTCCGCATGGGGGTAGTGCGCATCAAGCCATTTGCGGCACTGGCCGAAGGATTGCGGGTGCGAATAGATGCGCGAGACTTTATCGCGGCGCGTCGTTTCGCTGACCAGCAGATGATGGTGAATGCGCAGCACCACTTCGCCACAAATTTTAATCGAGGAGTCCATGAAGGTGTCCAGGGTGTGGTTGACCACCCCCTCGGTGGAATTTTCCACCGGCACCACGCCATAGTGCACAGCGCCCGCCTCAACTTCACGGAATACCTCGTCAATAGCGGCCATGGGCAGGCTCACCGCACTTTCACCAAAGTGCTTGAGCGCCGCCTGCTGGGTAAAGGTACCTTCAGGACCCAAATAGGCCACTTTAACCGGTTGCTCAAGTGCCAAACACGCCGACATGATTTCACGGAACAGGCGCGCCATCTCTTCTGAATCAAGCGGGCCTTTGTTCAACGCCATAATGCGCCGCAATACCTGCGCTTCTCGCTCAGGGCGATAAAACACCGCATCTTTATCTTCGGCCAGTTTAACGTGAGCCACCTGCTGGGCGCAGTTAGCGCGCTCACTGATCAAATTCAGAATATCGCTATCGAGTTGATCGATACGCTGGCGCAGCTCATCCAGATTGATCGGCGTGTCGGACATTTTGTTAGCCCCTTGTTTGTTCGAAATCGGCCATAAAGGTTATTAGCGCATCGACGGCAGACTCAGGCACCGCGTTATACAAGCTAGCGCGCATACCGCCCACGCTGCGGTGGCCTTTTAGGTTAAGCAGCCCCGCCGCATCGGCCTGCTGTAAAAACGCTTTATCCAGCGCCGAATCGGCTAAGACAAAGGGCACATTCATTCGCGAACGATTGTGCTTGGCTATTGGGTTGCTATAAAACGCACTGCCATCAATCGCCGCGTAAAGCTTATCGGCCTTACGCTGATTGATAGCATCCATGGCTGCCAGCCCGCCGATATCGTTTTTCAGCCACTCAAATACTAAACCGGCCAAATACCAGGCATAGGTGGGCGGCGTATTCACCATCGAACCCGCTTCCGCCAGCATCTTATAATCAAACAACGAAGGGATAGTGGCTTGGGCGTTGCCTAACAGGTCGTCGCGAACGACCACCATCGTTAGGCCCGCAGGGCCAATATTTTTCTGCGCCCCTGCGTATATCACGCCAAATTCACTAACATCAATCGGCCCTGAGAGAATGTTCGACGACATATCGCACACCAATGGTACCTTGGCACCATCGGCACGCTGTACATGAGGGGTATAGTCGAACTCCAAGCCACCGATGGTTTCGTTGGAGGTGTAGTGCAAATAGGCAGCATCATCACTGACATCAATGTCATTCAGGTGAGGCACCATCCTATGGCCGTTAGCCTCGCTGCTAGCCGCTACATGACAGGCATACCCTAGTCGCTTGGCCTCGCTAAGCGCTTTTTTGCCCCAGATGCCCGTCTGGATGAAGTTGCCGCTACCGCCCTGCCCCAACAGGTTCATGGGCAGCATGGCAAACTGCATGCTGGCACCGCCCTGCAAAAACAGCACGCGATAGTTATCAGGCACGCCTAGCAGATAGCGAAAATCCGCTTCGGCACGCTCAGCAATGGCGACGAATTCGTCGCTGCGGTGGCTCATTTCCATCACAGAAAGGCCACGACCCTGGAAGTCCAACAATTCTGCCTGGGCGCGCTCCAGCACGGCGACTGGCAGGGCCGCTGGCCCTGCGCAGAAATTATAGTGACGTGTCATCGGACCCTGTTTCCTGTGCGTCATCGGATGATTCACTGGGCTGGGTGCCGTCAGGGCTGACGTCCTCAAGAACGCTTATTTCATCGCTCTCTTCCGGCTCATCGACACGCACCGTCTTGACCAGTTTCTCCTCTTTACCAAGGCGAATCAGCATGACCCCCTGGGTATTACGCGAGGTAGTTGAGACCTCTTCTACGCGGGTGCGAACAAGCGTGCCGCGGTCAGTGATCAGCATCATCTCGTCGCTGTCATAAACCTGCATCGCCGCCACTAGCGAACCATTACGCTCGCTGGTTTGCATGGCAATAACACCCTGACCACCACGACCACGCAGCGGGAACTCTTCAAGCCGCGTGCGTTTGCCGTAGCCATTTTCACTGGCGGTCATAATGTAGATTTGACCATCTGCAGACTGTGTCACCGCACTCTCTTGACCGCCGTCTTGCGACTCACTGTCGGCGTCCGCTTCCGCATCAATCTGCTGGCTCTTGGGAATGATCAGACTGATAACTTCCGCGTCACCGGCCAAACGCATACCGCGCACACCGCGGGCAGTACGTCCCATGGCGCGAGCATTACCCTCTTCAAAGCGAATCGCCTTGCCATTGGAGGAAAGCAGCATGGCGTGATCATTACCGGTCGTAATGGCAGCGCCAACCAAGCGGTCTCCCTCTTCCAGGTCAATGGCGATAAGACCCACGCTGCGCGGGCGCGAGAACTGCTCGAGGCTAGTCCGCTTGACGGTGCCTTTGGCGGTAGCAAAGAAGATATAGTGCTCAGGATCGTAATCACGTACCGGCAAGATGGCGTTAACCGCCTCACCCTCTTCCAACGGCAGCATGTTGACCAACGGTTTACCCCGCGAACCTCGGCTGGCATTCGGCATTTCGTAAACCTTCAGCCAGTACACCTTGCCGCGATTCGAGAACAACAGCACGGTATCGTGCGTGGACGCGACCAGCAGGTGCTCAATCACATCTTCGTCTTTCATGGCGGTGGCAGACTTGCCGCGCCCACCCCGGCGCTGCGCCTGATAATCGGACAGCGGCTGGGTTTTGGCATAGCCGGAGCGCGACACGGTCACGACCATGTCTTCTTCGGCGATCAAATCTTCCATCGAGAGATCAAGATGGCTAGCCTGAATCAAAGTGCGGCGATCATCGCCAAACTGATCACGCACCGCGTGGAGCTCTTCGCGAATCACTTCCATCAAGCGATCGGCTGAGGCCAGAATCTCGGTCAGCTCGGCAATTTTCTCGAGAATAGTCAAATATTCATCGAGCAACTTCTCGGTCTCAAGCCCGGTCAAGCGATGCAGACGCAGCTCAAGAATCGCCTGCGCCTGGGCAGGCGAAAGGCGGTAAGACGTCGCAGCGGTGTTTAAACCAAAGCCCTCTTCCAGCTCTTCTGGCTTGCAAGAGGTAGCACCCGCCCGCTCCAGCATCGCGGTCACTTGACCGGGCTGCCAGGTTTTGGCGAGCAGCTTTTCACGCGCCTCAGCCGCATTGGGCGAGGCTTTGATCAGCTCGATCACTTCGTCGATATTAGAGATCGCGACCGCCAAGCCTTCCAAGAGATGCCCACGCTCACGGGCTTTTTTCAGCTCATACAGCGTGCGCCGGGTCACCACTTCGCGACGATGGCGAATAAAGGCTTCCAGCATCTCTTTAAGGTTGAGCGTACGCGGCTGGCCATTCTCCAGCGCCACCATGTTAATGCCGAACACGTTCTGCAGCTGTGTTTGAGCAAACAGATTATTGACCACGACTTCGCCGGACTCACCGCGCTTGATCTCGATCACCACGCGCAGGCCATCTTTGTCCGACTCATCGCGTAACTCGGCGATGCCTTCGATCTTCTTCTCTTTCACCAGCTCGGCGATCTTCTCAATCAACCGCGCTTTGTTTACCTGGTAAGGCAGCTCGGTGATGATGATGTGATCGCGCCCGGTTTTATCGTGGTGCTCGATGGTATGACAAGCACGCACATAAATACGCCCACGCCCGGTACGGTACGCCGACAAAATGCCCGCGCGGCCGTTGATGATCGCGCCGGTAGGGAAGTCAGGACCGGGGATGTATTCCATCAAGTCATCCACCGACAGCGTGTAGTCGTCGATCAAAGCCAAACAGCCGTCGATCACTTCACGCATGTTATGCGGAGGAATATTGGTGGCCATACCGACCGCGATACCCGACGAGCCGTTGATCAGCAGGTTAGGCACTTTGGTAGGCAGGACGGCCGGAATACGCTCGGTACCGTCGTAGTTGTCTACCCAGTCGACGGTATCTTTCTCAAGGTCAGCGAGCAGCTCATGGGCGAGGCGCGACATGCGCACCTCGGTGTAACGCATGGCGGCCGCGTTATCCCCATCAATAGAACCGAAGTTACCTTGACCATCGACCAATACGTGACGCATCGAAAAGTGCTGCGCCATCCGTACGATGGTGTCGTACACCGCGCTATCGCCGTGCGGATGGTATTTACCGATGACATCGCCGACGACACGCGCCGACTTCTTGTACGGTTTATTCCAATCATTACCCAGTTCATGCATGGCAAACAGCACACGCCGGTGAACCGGTTTAAGGCCATCCCGCACATCTGGAAGCGCGCGGCCGATAATGACGCTCATCGCATAGTCGAGATACGACTGTTTAAGCTCGTCTTCAATATTGACGGGCAAGATTTCTCTGGCGATGTCACCCATGAAAGTCAGATCCTTTGCACTGCATTGGCACTGCGAGAGTTGAAAGCGCTTAAAAACACCGCTCTATTGAATACGATAGAACGGCGCGCAAATACCCTGCCATCATACCACCGCAAAAGCAGCAAGGGCAGCCAGGGAGCTCACCAAAGCGCTTTAGGGGGTAAATGCCTCTTTCGACAAGGTTAACGCCGTTAACGCTTCACGCACGTCTCCCTCGATGGCAGCGGCTTTATTGGCCCGCATATCCAACAGTACAAAGGTCAAATCCGCCTGGGCGATCACAGTACCGTCTTTACGTACAATACGGTGGTGGCAAAGCCCACTGCGCTCACCTACCTCAACAATGCCCGTGACTATTTCGAGATCATCGCCGTGACGCGCCGCCGCCAAATAATCGATATTCAAATTGACGACCACAAACGCTCGCCCCGCTTGGTGGAGCTGCTTGATCATTGCCGGATGCTGGTCAAAAAAGTCCCAACGGCCCTCTTCCATAAACTCCAAGTACCGGGCGTTGTTCACGTGCCCGTAGCCATCCAGGTGATAGCCACGTACGCGCAATTGAACCCGCGATAGCGATGCACTCATATGCGCTCCTCATGTTCCGTTAAAAATGCTGTGAGCTGCCAGCCCGTGTGTGGCTAGCAAACCCTTAATCAAACACAAGTTTGAAACACACGCAACAACAGGGATTGGCAGTAGCACGCTGGTAGGAATGCCCCTCTTTCGCCATAATGTGCCACCTTTTAAACAGGATTGGCCTCATGTGGTTTAAGCACCTGCATTTATATCGCCTGCACGACGCGCCCACGTTATCCAGCGATGCGCTCGCTAGCGCCTTACAAGAGCATGCCGCCAAACCACTTGGCAACGCCGATGCACGCCGGTTGGGATGGACCGCCCCCGCAGGACGCCTGGGTGCAGGGCAGCTCGTTCATGAAATTCAATCACACCGCCTTCTTTCAGCCCTGCGCCAAGAACGGCTGCTGCCAGCGTCTGTCGTCAAAGAAGAAGTTGACGAGCTGGTGGCTGATATAGAAGCCAGTGAAAGCCGCAAAGTCACGCGCAAAGAGAAAACCGCGCTTAAAGAGCAGGTCACAGAAGATCTCCTGCCCCGCGCCTTTGTTCGCAGCCAGAAAGTGGATCTCTGGTGGGACGTGAATGGTCAAATGATCGGCATCAATGCCAGCTCGCGCACCCGCGCCGAAGACATTCTGGATCTACTTCGTGAGACGCTGGGCAGCTTAAAAGTCACCCCACTGAGTTCACAGACGCTGCCCATTCGCGCCATGACCACGTGGCTAGGCGACGCCTCCAGTCGCCCAGCCGATCTTCAGCTTGGTGACCAAGTGGAGCTAAAAGCCAAAGGCGATGACGGTGTGCTCCGCGCGCGCCAGGTCGACCTGGATAGCGATGAGATACAACAGCTATTAGAAAGCGGCCGCCAGGCAAGCAAGCTCGCGATGAGCCTCGAAGGTCGCTTGAGCTTTGTGCTTCACGATGATTTGGCACTGAAATCATTGCGCTTTGGCGACGCACTTATCGAAGAAGCCGACCACGCTGACGATGGCGATGACGCCCTTGCTCGCCTGGAAACCGATTTTATTTTAATGGCGCAGGCCTTATCTAGCGACATTCCACGTTTGATAGAGTGGCTCGGTGGCGAGACACAGCGGGAACCCGCCGCACAATAAGGGGTTCTATAGCTATACGCCTCGGTGCTAATGATCGACACCTATTCCTAATCACCAACGGTTTTTCATCCAACGGTTCGCATGACTCAACACAATAACGCTACCAACGCCGCAAACGAGACAGACCCGTGGGCCGAGATTCGTCCCTTTATGGACCATGAAGTGGCCGCTGTGCTTGCTAGGCTCTCTCGCGACAATGAGCTGCTCGATGCGCTGACGCGCTTTCGGCTTCCGCGCCTGGCACGCTGGGCGCCCTCACTGGCACGCGGCTTTGCCAGCCGTGCCGTGCGCCGCGAAGTCAAAGATGTGTCATCGGTTTATGAGTTTCAAATGCGTATTGCGCACTATATGGAACGCATGATTCGCACCACTACCGATGCCTTTGAAGTGACCGGCCTCGATAAACTCGACCCCAATAGCGCTTACCTGTTTATCGGTAACCACCGGGATATCTCGCTGGATCCTGCTTTCGTCAACTATGCGCTGTACCAGGCAAATCGCGACACCGTGCGCATCGCCATCGGTGATAACTTGCTCAAAAAGCCCTATGTGACCGATCTAATGCGGCTCAACAAGAGCTTTATTGTACCGCGCAGCGCACGTGGCAAGCGCGCCATGCTAGCGGCATACCAGCAGCTCTCCGCCTATATTCGCCATACGATTACCGAAGACCAGCACTCGATCTGGATGGCGCAGCGTGAAGGCCGGGCAAAAAATGGTATCGACCATACCGAGCCCGCCATTATCAAAATGCTGATAATGGCCAGGCGGGCGGCAGAGCGCGATATGGTGTTCGGCGACGCCATTGCTGAACTGAAGCTGGTGCCGGTATCGATTAGCTATGAATATGACCCCTGTGACGTACAAAAGGCCCAAGAGCTGCACGATATTGATACCCAGGGCAGCTACGCCAAGGGCGAATTTGAAGATATACGCTCCATTGTCGCGGGCATCACTGGCTCGAAAGGACGTGTACGGCTGCACTTCGGCACGCCGGTGGGCGCTGATATGGCTACCCCCGATGAAGTAGCGGCTGAGATCGATCGGCAGGTTATCGGCGGCTATCGCCTGTTCCCGAGCCACTATCTGGCCCTTGAGGCGCTGGGTGAAGCGCCTGAATTGGTGGCCCGCAAAGCCATTACACGCCAAGACAGAGAGCGCTTTAATGCACGGCTTGCCGAGGTACCCGAGGCATTACGCCCCTACTGGCTTGCCCAGTACGCCAACCCTGTCAAGCATAAGGCCGGTCGCCTCACGCTCTAAGGCGGCGAGATAAATCAGCGCCCGGAATCAGCGCTTTAATCTACCGCTTTTGGTGGTCATTTTTCTACCAGGCAACTCATGCCCGTTGGCCGAAAAAATGCTATGGTCAACGCATTGATTGGTTCCGCTTGGCGCTGCCGTCGACCGTGATCCCTAGGAGACTCCCATGTCCGGTTCAGAAATTCAGAAAACACGTGTCATCAACGAGCTACGTGGATTTATTCGCAAGCTGCTACAAGACCCCAAAATCCTCGAGCAATCTTTAACGATTGCTCGTCAGCAGCTCACAGATGGCAATAGCCCAGCGGCGATGGCGCGCATTGCTAACGAAATATCCGACACCACCAGCGTGCATATCCCGGAAGACCCGGCTGAGCACTCTGAGGCCGATAAACTCTTTTTAGAACTACTGCGCGAAGTGGTTCAAGAAGAGCAAGCACTCTATTAAGCGTTGTTAAGCGCCCGTTTATCGGCGAAGCGCCTTTTAGCGACTTCGCCGTCTTTAATTTGTTAACGCTCGAACGATCCTTATATTCACTCGGAATAAACCTTCACCATGTCTACTACCGCCACGCGCAACATTTTGGTGACTAGCGCGCTCCCTTACGCCAACGGAGCCATTCACCTCGGTCATCTACTTGAATATATTCAAACGGACATCTGGGTTCGTTTCCAGAAAAGCCGTGGCCAACAGTGCTACTACGTATGTGCTGATGACGCGCACGGCACCGCCATCATGCTACGTGCCGAGCAGGAAGGTATTACGCCAGAAGCACTGATTGAACGGGTGTCCGAAGATCACCAAACCGATTTTGCCCGTTTTGGCGTTGGGTTCGACAATTACCACTCGACCCATTCCGTTGAAAATCGCCACTTCAGCGAAATGATCTATAAGCGTCTTCGCGATAAAGGGCATATTGCCACGCGTGATATCGAGCAGATGTTTGACCCGCAGAAAGGCTTGTTTTTAGCCGATCGCTTTATCAAAGGCACCTGCCCCAAATGCGGTTCTGATGATCAGTACGGCGATAACTGCGAAAAGTGTGGCGCTACTTACACGCCCGCTGACTTGATTAACCCTGTCTCGGCGATATCGGGCGCCACACCTGAAGTACGTACGTCCACTCACTACTTCTTTAAACTGCCCGACTTTGCCGACTTTTTACAGCGCTGGATCGATGACGGCCATGTGCAACCACAAATCCGCAACAAGCTGATGGAGTGGTTCGAGTCAGGCTTTAATGAGTGGGATATTTCCCGCGACGCGCCCTACTTTGGCTTTGAAATTCCGGATGCGCCCGGCAAGTACTTCTACGTATGGCTGGATGCGCCAATTGGCTATCTAGCCAGCTTCAAGAACTTGTGTGACCGTGAAGGGATTGACTTCGACAGCTACTGGAACAAGGGATCGGATGCCGAGGTGTACCACTTCATCGGCAAAGATATCGTCTATTTCCATGCACTGTTCTGGCCCGCCATGCTTCACGGGGCTGACTTACGCACGCCCACCGCGGTTAACTGCCATGGCTTTTTGACCGTGGACGGCGCCAAGATGTCGAAATCCCGCGGCACGTTTATTAAAGCAGCGACTTACGCCGATTATCTCAACCCGGAATATTTGCGCTACTACTTTGCGGCCAAGCTGACTTCCAAGGTCGATGACCTGGATTTGAATTTGGATGATTTTGCCGCACGGGTAAATTCAGACTTGGTCGGCAAAGTCGTCAATATTGCCAGTCGCTGCGCTGGCTTTGTTAAGAAAATCGGTGGCGGCACTCTCTCTGCCCACTGCGCAGAACCACAAATGGTTGCGCGGTTTATTGCTGCCGGGGACGATATTGCCGACGACTTTGAAGCACGCGAATTTAGCCGGGCAATGCGCAAAATTATGGAGCTGGCAGACGAAGCCAATACCTATATCGCGGAGAAAGAGCCCTGGGCACTGGCTAAGCAGGATGGCCGCGATGCTGAAGTTCATGAAATATGCTCGGTAGGCATTAACCTGTTTCGCCAACTGATGGTGTATCTAGCCCCAGTGGTACCCGCCATGGCTAAAGAGGCTTGTGCGTTTCTTAACGTTGAGTCGTTGGACTGGCACACTCGTCAAAGCGTACTGACCGATCATTCGATCAATAAATTCAAACCGCTCATGACCCGTGTTGAGCGCGATAAAATCGACGCGATGATTGAAGCGTCGAAGGAAGATTTAGTGGAAGAGCAAAAATTGAAAGAAACGCCTAAAGGCCCGCTGGCGGAAGACCCGATCGCCGCTGAAATCGACTTTGCGGCCTTTGCTAAGGTTGACCTACGGATTGCCCGAATTACCCAGGCTCAATACGTTGAAGGTGCGGATAAACTGTTACAATTGACGCTGGATCTGGGCGGTGAAACGCGCAATGTCTTCTCCGGTATTCGTTCCGCTTATGCGCCGGAAGCATTGGAGGGTCGCTTGACCGTCATGGTGGCCAACCTAGCGCCGCGTAAAATGCGCTTTGGCATGTCTGAAGGCATGGTATTAGCCTCGGCCAACGATGAAGGCATCTACCTGCTATCACCAGATACCGGTGCAGAGCCTGGCCAACGGGTCACCTGAGGAACCATTAAACGATAGGGGCATAGGCTAATCGTCTTTGCCCCTTTTTGTTTTACCACTGTTTTCGTCGCACATCATCACCGCTTTGTTCAGGCATATTTTATGGCCCAACGCTTCTCACGCTCTTTACGCTTTCGTTTTTTAGCAGCTTTAGGGGGCGTCTTACTGATTGCACTGATTTCCTTGGGCGCATTGAGTCAGTGGGTCATATTCCCAGCACTCCACAAGGAAGAGCGTGCGGTGGTATTGCAAGAACTAGAACAGATTCAACGTAGCCTCGAGATTAGCAAGCAAGAGCTGCTGGCCCAGGCACGTGACTGGTCAATATGGGACGATACCTACGCATTTATCCAAGGTAACTACCCCGGCTATACCGACACCAATTTCAGCCAGCAAATGTTTGAGGAAATGCGCTATCAAGCCATGGTCTTTTTTGATGCGCAAGGTGACGTATACTTTTCCGCGGGGATCAATCCAGCTACAGGACGTTACCACACGTGCCGCACGGTAGAGCGGGCGTGCAGTTGGATGTCAGAGCCTGTTCGTCATATGCAGGCATCTATCAATGAAGATCCGCAGCAGGGTAAAAGCAGCCTCTATGTAGGCTCTTCACCCATGATGGTGGCATCCAATCCCATCCTACGCACCGATGAAAGCGGCCCGCCCCAAGGGTGGCTATTCAAAGTTCGGCTTATGGATGATGCTTGGCTTAATCTCATTGAAGACTACACGGGGTTACCAGCAACACTATCGGTGCTTGATGTCCCTTTGGATCAGGAATTTGCCATTACCATCAACGGAAACACCATAAAGGCAGAGCAACACCTGTCTACCTACCCCACCACTAAACAACTGGCACTGGGTACGCAGCTTGATCGCACCAGCTATTTAGCAAGCTTAGAAACATTTCGTTATGTACTGCTTTGGACAGCTTGCTTAATGCTGCTGGTGATTAGCTTGGTTCTGCTGCTTCTGGAGCGCATGATTCTAAAGCCATTACGAGCGCTTACCCAATTTACCCAGCAAGCTAAAGACGATGTTGCCGTATCCAGTAGCTTACTCAAACGTAGTGACGAGATCGGCGTTCTGGCACGTGCCTTTCAACGCCAGTTTAAGCACCAGCAACAGCTTAATGCCGAACTAATCGAGCTTTCTACCCATGACCCTTTGACCGGCCTAGCTAACCGACGGTTATTCGATGAGCGTTTGCAGGAGGTCGTTAATATTGCTTTAGCAACCAATCAGCCTCTGTCGGTCATGATGCTCGATATTGACCACTTCAAATTGTTTAATGATTGTTACGGTCATCCTGAGGGCGATATATGTTTGCAGCGAGTAGCGCAGACGATGCGTGACGTTGCCAATGCCCATGGCTTCTTCATCGCGCGCACGGGGGGCGAAGAGTTCAGTGCCATGCTGCCGGCGACAACAACTTCTCAAGCGATGGAAAAAAGCTTAGCGCTAAGTCGTGCCATCGACCACTTACAGCATCCGCATTCGATGTCACCCGTAGCGCCACATGTTACTGTGAGCATAGGTATTAGCCAGTTGGGCATAGCCGACATTAAAACACCGAGCGGATTAATGACCGCCGCTGACCAAGCGCTCTATGCCGCCAAAGCAGCCGGAAGACATTGCGCGAAGGCTTACACCCCTTCGCTAGCCAACGCCTCACTTTCTACGCACAATACACCACCATGAGCGAATTATTTATTATTTTGGTCAGCACCGCGCTGGTCAACAACTTCGTATTGGTTCAGTTTCTCGGCCTCTGCCCGTTTATGGGGGTCTCCAATAAGTTGGAGTCAGCCATGGGGATGTCGCTGGCCACCACGTTTGTCTTGACGCTGGCGTCTGCGGCCAGCTTCGTGGTCTATCACGGGCTGCTAGTACCGCTGGAAGTGACTTATCTACGCACCATCAGCTTTATTGTGGTGATCGCCGCCGTCGTGCAGTTTACTGAGATCATGGTGCGGCAATTAAGCCCGCTGTTACACCAAGTGTTGGGCATCTTTTTACCCCTGATCACCACTAACTGCGCCGTGCTGGGCGTCGCCTTACTGTCGCTGAACCGCGAGCTGAGCTTTTTTCATACCACGTTGTATGGGCTGGGCGCTGCGCTAGGGTTTTCGCTTATTTTAGTGCTGTTTGCCGCTTTGCGAGAACGCCTGGCCGGAGCAGACATCCCAAAACCGTTTCAAGGTGCGGCGATTGCCATGGTGACCGCTAGCCTCATGTCGTTGGCATTTCTGGGCTTTTCCGGATTAGTACAAGGGTAAAGGCAGCACTTAATGAGTGATACATTCGATGCCCTCAGCATGCTGAGCGCCGTTGCGGTTTTAACCGGCTTGGGCCTGGGTTTCGGCGCCCTATTAGGCGTGGTAAGCGAGCGCTTCAAGCGTGAAGACAACCCGCTGGTTGAACGAATCGATGCCCTGCTGCCACAAACGCAGTGCGGTCAGTGCGGCTACCCAGGCTGTCGCCCTTACGCGGAGGCGATCAACCAGGGCGATGCGCTCAACAAATGCCCCCCCGGCGGCGAAGCAACGATTCATGCACTGGCCGACCTGCTTGGCCGTGAGCCCGAACCGCTAGACGGCGAAGCCCAAAGCGAAGCAAAAGTGGCTTTTATTCGTGAAGATGAATGTATTGGCTGCACGAAGTGCATCCAAGCCTGCCCAGTCGATGCCATTATCGGTGCCGCCAAGCTAATGCATACCGTGATTGAAGACGAGTGCACTGGCTGCGACTTATGCCTGGAGCCCTGCCCCGTGGATTGTATCGATATGCTGCCGCGCACTGCCCCGCTACACCAGTGGCAACCGGTCTTCGCTCACTCAGCTGGCTTAATTGCCAGCGACCGCCAGCCTGTTTTAGGGGGTGCGCATGTCGAGCGCCTTTGATTTCCCCGGCGGGATTTATCCCCCTGAACGCAAGCAGCGCTCTAACCAGGCAGCGCTGGTTAGTGCGCCACTGCCTATGCGAGTCACCCTACCGTTGCAACAACACAGTGGCCAAGCGTCCACGCCATGTGTGGCCGTGGGTGAGCAGGTGTATGTGGGTAGTATCATTGCAAGACGCGAGGGCATGATCTCAAGCAACCTGCACGCCAGCATTAGCGGCGTTATTGCAGCGGTAAGCGCCTCGCACATCATCATTGAAGGTGATGGCCAGGATACGTGGCAGCGGTTGCCTAGCCTCGACTGGCCGCATAGCGCTCCGGCCGAACTGCTGGAGCGATTGAATGAGAGCGGTATTGTCGGTCTGGGTGGCGCCGGTTTCCCTACCTCGGTGAAAGCACGGGTAGTGGAGCAGCATGTCATTCACACTCTGGTCATCAACGCCGCCGAATGTGAGCCTTATATCACCGCTGACGACCTCACTTTGCGCCATCACCCTACTGAAGTACTGGAAGGTGCACAGATACTCGCCAAACTGTGCGGCGCACAGCAGATCCTGATAGGTATCGAGGATAACAAACCCGAGGCCATTAAGGCGCTGAACAAAGCGCTCCCCAATAGCCAGCCGGTTCCCGTCGCGCTGAAGGTAGTGGCTACACGCTACCCCAGCGGCGGCGAGCGTCAGCTGATTAAACGACTGCTAAACCTTAATGTGCCTAGTGGCGGCTTACCCGCTGACGTCGGTGTGCTTTGCCATAACCCCGGCACCTTATTGGCCGCGCTACAAGCCGTTCGCGACGGGCAGCCGCTAGTGTCCAGAGTCGTGACGTTGACCGGTGAAGCGCTCACTCAGCCCGGCAATCGCTGGGTACGACTGGGCACTAGTGTGAAAGAGCTGCTCACCCAGGCGGGCCTCGACCAAACCAGCGTTGCACAAGTGATCCAGGGTGGGCCGATGATGGGCACACCGCTGCTGACGCTCGATACCCCGGTGACCAAACTCACCAACTGTTTAATCGCCGCGACGATTGCCGAGCTTCCCCCCGCCCCTGCGGAATCGCCCTGCATCCGCTGTGGCGAATGCGAAAGCGTTTGTCCGGTGGCGCTGTTACCCCAGCAGCTACACTGGTACGCGCGCGCCAAAGACGATGCAAAAATGGAGCGGTATCATCTGTTCGACTGCATTGAATGCGGTGCGTGTAGCTACGTTTGCCCCAGCCATATTCCGCTGGTTGAGGATTACCGAGAAGCCAAGGGCCGCATACGCCTCCAGCGTATCGAGTCCGTCAAAGCGGAGCACGCCAAGCACCGCTTTGAATTTCGTCAAGCGCGGCTCGCTCGTGAGGAAGCCGAGAAGCAGGCACGTAGAGAGGCCCGCCAAGCGCAAAATCGACGGCCTCATAGTCATGCGAGCACTGAAAACAGTGAAAAGGTAGACCTTCGCGGTTTACGCATCGCCCATGCCGCCGCCAAGGCATCGGTGAAAAAAGCGGAAAAAACCCTCGCACGGGTGGCACAGGAAGACCCTAAGCAGCCGTTAGACGATCTGGAAATGCAGCTTGCTACTGCCCAGGAAAATTTACGGGCCACCGAGTTACAGCTTGCCCAAGCGCGTGAGCAGCAGCCCAGCAAGGAATCCTCATGAGCCGTATGCACGCATCACAGGTGAATAGCCGCAACGCTGCTAGCGTGCCGTCCACCGCGCATTTAATGCGTTGGGTGATCATGGCTACGCTGCCGGGTATCGCCACGATGAGCTATTTCTTTGGCCTGGGCGTAGTGAGCAATGTCATGCTGGCGGGCATTTTTGGCCTTGGGCTTGAAGCCGCCGTGCTGCGGCTTCGCAAACGGCCCATACGGGTAACGTTAAACGACTCAAGTGCCCTGCTCACTGGCGTTTTACTCGGCTGCTCACTGCCACCCGCAAGCCCCTGGTGGCTAATTGGCGTCGGCATGATTGCGGCGATCACTGTCGCGAAACAGCTTTATGGTGGCTTGGGGCATAATCCCTTCAATCCTGCCATGGTAGGCTATGCGCTGCTTTTAGTGTCTTTCCCTACCTATATGACGCTTTGGGCGCCTCCCCAGGAATTCATCCCAAGTCATCTATGGGCACAAATCGCGGGAACACTGCCGACAGCCCAGTTAGATGGACTCAGTGGCGCGACGCCGCTCGATGCGTTCAAACACAAAGGCGAGGCCGTGCTGGCCAGCGAATTTTGGGCCACTGACCCACTGCCCAATGACACCCTGAGAGCCTGGCGCTGGGTAGCGCTCGCCTGGTTAGCGGGCGGTGTATTGCTGCTGGTAAAACGCATTATCAGTTGGCACATTCCAGCCGCCCTGCTAGGCAGCCTAGGAGTACTGGCCACCTTGTTTTATCTCAGCGACCCCAGCCACTTCGCGTCACCGCTGTTTCATCTGTTGACCGGAGCAACGCTATTTGGGGCGTTCTTTATTGCTACCGACCCAGTATCTGCAGCCACCAGCCGACGCGGCAAGCTTATCTATGGGGCTGGCATTGGTGCCCTGATCATGATTATTCGCACGGCGGGGGGTTACCCTGACGCGGTGGCGTTTGCGGTGTTGCTGATGAACCTGTGTGTGCCGCTGCTCGATATGTATAGCGTACCGCGCCCCACAGGCCAGCAAAGAACTTCTCCGGTCAAGCCAGGAGAACAGCCATGACGCTGTTCCAGGCTATGCAGCGCAGTGCCTTCGCATTAGGTACCTTTGCGCTCGTCACGGCGGGCAGTATCGCCCTGACACGCGCCGTCACTGCCGAGCGCATAACGGCACATCAAATGGCTTACCAACACCGCCAATTGCAGCAAGTGCTGCCTGAAACGCTTGCTCATACGCCCGTTACGCGTGTGCTAGAGAGCACTTTTGCGCTTCCCAATCCAGAAGCGCTGGGGCTCGAAAGCGATAGCCAGGGCTGGTGGGTAAAAGATCAGAACAGCAGTGCGGTCATACTGCCGGTGGTAACAAAGCAAGGCTACAACGGCGACATCCATTTACTGGTAGGCATAGACGCGCAGCAACGTATTAGCGGCGTCCGCGTAACCCATCATCAGGAAACGCCCGGCCTCGGCGATGACATCGAGCGTCGCCGCAGCGACTGGATCACTCACTTTGATGGGCAGGGGCTAAACAGCCTGCCACCCGACAGCTGGGCAGTCGCGAAAGATGGCGGTGCCTTTGACGCCTTTACCGGCGCTACCATTACCCCAAGAGCCGTTGTCAATGCAGTGCATGATGCGTTGCAGTACGTTGCCGACACGCCGTTACCGATGACTTTTGAGGAGCCAGGCACGTGAAAAACCCAACCACGAGCGAGAAGCCGGTGAGCCAATGGCGCCAGATAGCCCGTGATGGGCTTTGGTCGAATAATCCTGCGCTGGTGCAACTGTTAGGGCTCTGCCCGCTATTAGCGGTTAGCGGCAGCGTGGTGAATGCGTTAGGCCTAGCCATCGCGACCTTGTTGGTGATGGTCGGGGCCAGCACGGCGATTTCACTGATTCGTCACCAAGTTCCCAGCGCCGTGCGCCTCCCCGCCTTCGTCATGATCATTGCCGCTTTTGTTACCTGCGCCGAACTACTTATGGCCGCTTATGCCTATCCGCTCTATCAAGTGCTGGGCATTTTTATTCCACTGATTGTCACCAACTGTGCCATCCTCGGCCGTGCGGATGCGTTCGCTTCACGTCAGCCCGTCGTGCCTGCAGCCATCGACGGTTTGATGATGGGCCTCGGGTTTGCCGCTGTATTGATACTGCTGGGTGCCCTGCGTGAGTTACTCGGCCAAGGTACCCTGTTTAGCGATATGGCGTTGCTGTTTGGGCCACAAGCGGCCCATTGGCAGCTGACGATAGCGGATGACTACCAGTTCCTGTTTTTCGTGCTACCACCGGGCGCTTTCTTTGTCGCTGGCATGCTCATCGCCCTCAAAAATGCGATCGATCAACGTAGGGCCAGCCGCGCCCACCCGGCGGCCATTGAAACCCGCGTGGATCGCCGCGTGCGAGTCACCGGCACGATTAAATAAACGCTTTTATATAAAGAGACTCGCCATGAATGCCCAAAAGCGTCATGAGATTTTTGCTCGTCTTCAAGCAGAAAACCCCCACCCCACGACAGAACTTAACTGGCACACCCCTTTTGAACTGCTTGCCGCGGTACTGCTTTCTGCCCAGGCCACCGACGTGGGCGTTAACAAGGCGACCGCACGCCTCTACCCTGTCGCCAATACACCCCAAGCCATCATTGATTTAGGCATCGACGAACTTAAAGCGCATATCAAAACCATCGGTCTTTACAACACAAAGGCCGAAAATCTCATGAAAACCTGCCATATACTGGTTAACCAGCATGCTGGCGAAGTGCCTCAAACCCGACAGGCCCTAGAAGCCCTGCCTGGGGTCGGCCGAAAAACAGCCAATGTGATCCTCAACACAGCGTTTGGTCAACCCACCATGGCCGTGGACACCCACATCTTTCGCGTCTCGAACCGAACCGGCATCGCCAAAGGGAAAGACGTTATTGAGGTCGAGCAAAAACTGCTTCGCCATGTGCCTAAACCATTTCTCCAAGATGCTCACCACTGGCTGATTCTGCATGGCCGTTACACCTGCATTGCGCGTAAGCCCCGCTGTGGTAGCTGTATTATTGAAGACCTGTGCGACTACAAAGAAAAAACAGAGCTTACTTAACGGCGAACGTACGCCCCGCCCTCGTGTCAACTCAATAACCATTGGCGATATGTCTCACGCCAAGCGGGCCACTCCCAAACAGTCGTGTCGAGGCGTGCTGGCCGAGCTGTGGGGTCGGTTAGCCACGCCTGCAGGCATGCGTAAAGCCCTTCTCGAGTGCCGTCATAGCGATACTCGGGGGGATAAAGTGCAGGAAAGCAGAGCCTATTCGGCACAAGAGGCAGCGCCCCGCGCTGAGCCGCCTCCATAATCGCCAGGCCTTGAAACTCGTGCCAGGTGGTCGACACCACGATGTCTGCGCTATCCAATAAGTCTCGATAGGCATCTTCCGGCTGGGGCCCCCAAGCAACAATATGAGTGGCTAAGCGCTGCTCGGCTTCGGTAAAAATAGCCGGTGCCTGACGAAAGCGTTGGCCAAGCACGGCCAGCTCAAAAGACACCCCGGCATCACTTAACGCAAACAGCACGGCAAAAAAGTCGTCGGGGTTTTTGTCATACTCCCAGCGATGATTCCATACAATGCGTTGCGGCGCAGCGGATTTAATACCCTTGGGCTGCGGTGATTTTGATGGCGCCAAAATGGGCACAGGCAACACCTGAGACCGCTCACGTAACGCTGCCAGAGGCTTTGCCATCGGCAGGTTTTCCGGCATCTTTTTCAGGAAAGCGCGAGCGCCTTCAATAAAAGAGTCGCGATTGTAGGCACTGTTAAACGCAACATAATCCGCCGCTAACGCCGTGTAGAGATTGACCATTTTGGCCTCTACTTGCGGTATCTGGTCGCTAGATTCCGGGTAGGCAAACTGGTTTTCATGAAAGTAGACGACTTTTTTAGCTCGGCCCAAGTGTGGAAACAGCCCGATCAGGGTCGCCAAGTCGACCATTGAAGTCGCTAACACCACGTCAAACGGCTGGCTAAGGGTATCGTGCTCTTTCAACATCCAACTTAATGGATTGCCACGAATACGCCAGGCAAAGTGACGGGGCGGCAAAGCCAAAAGCGTCCACGACACTTCCTCTAGCTGGGCCATTAAGCTTTGCGCCCAGTAGCGATGACTCACCGCTTCGTAGGCGGATAACAGTAGTACACGCATTGACAGCCTTAACAAGCAGATCGGTGATAAGCCCTGGCATCCAGGCTATGGAGTAGGGAAGCAGTGTACCAAAGCAAGCCCCTTTGCTCGCGCGCCTAACGCTACATTCGGCCAAGGTCGTCTTGGCTGACTGACTTGATCTATCTAGACTGCCCATAGGCACCGTTAAAACAAATAAAAGCAGGAGAGCTTCATGGCCAAAGTGCTTGTCGTCGACGACGAACCCAATATTGTTTTATCGCTTGAATTTTTGATGGAGCAAGCCGGGTTTGAGGTGGTCACCGCCGAAGATGGTGAACAAGCGCTTGCCCGGGTGACGGATAGCCAACCCGACCTACTGCTACTCGATATTAGCCTGCCAGGGATTAGCGGTTTTGATGTATTGGAGCGCCTCCGCAGCGAAGAGGCCACGTCGGACTTGGCGATTATCATGCTAACGGCCCATGGGCGAGACGTAGAGCGTGAAAAAGGTATGGCACTGGGCGCCGATGATTATATTACTAAGCCCTTTTCCACCCAAGCGCTGGTTGAAAAAGTCAAAAAGCTCCTTATGAAGGAGTCGCCATGACGCGCAGCGGGCTGCCCAAACGCCAGCGGCTGATGGGGCTGTGGCTATTGTTAAGCGGCATCAGTTTACTCGGCGGGGCTATTTTTGCCGCCTGGCTGGATACTCAGCTTGCCCCAACCGGTACCACGCGAATCGCGCTATGGCTGGGCAGTTTTTCCGGCGGCGCGACGATCTTTTTGGTTGGCCTGATGCTGGAGCGCATGCTATTTACCCCACTGCGTCATTTGCAGGTGCAACTGGCGCGCTTGGTCGCCAACCCCGATGCCCGCGACGAACACCCTCCCGAGGGTTGGCTAAAAGGGCTAGGGCCCGACTTACGCCGTGTCCGTGAAAGCTGGCGCGAGGATCGGAGCCGTCTCAATACCGCTCACGCTGACGGCGCCCGCAGCGCAGCACGCATTCGCCAGGAGTTGGAAACACTGCTGCAAGTTCTCGAGACACCGCTGCTGCTGTGTGATTATCACCGCCGGGTGATGCTGTTTAATCAGGCAGCAGAGGACTTTTTTGCCGGCAATACCGGGCTTGGCCTGGGCAAACGCCTGGAAGCACTGCTGCCTGTTGCCAGCTTGCAACAAGCGCTCAGCCAATTACCCAACGATGGCTCTCCAAGAGAACTACTCGCCCCTTGCGACAACCGATGGCTGAAAGTGATATTGCGCCGCGTGCCAGGCAGCGATGGCGAAACCCTGCTGACCTTTAGCGATGCAACGGCATCCTGGTCGAGTGAAATGGGGGTAAGAGCCGAACTTGCCGAGATGTTGACGCCACTTCGCCAGCACACGGCCAGTCTTACCAGCGCCGCCGACGCTCTTATCCAATTACGACATCAAAACGATGCCAGCACGTCATTAATGCGCCAGCGCTTCGAACGGGTTATCCACGAGGAAGGGGTCACACTAGGCGATAACGTGGCGAAAATAGGTCAGCTACTGGATGATATGCAGCACCAGGGCGAACGCTTGACCCCTATGTGGTCGAATGATTTCTGGCAAGCGCTGGATGAGCGACTCGACCCTGCACACCGCTTAATTATTCCGGTCGGTATGCCTGCCTGGTTCAAGGGCGATGCGCCCGCGCTTATTGCGCTGTTTGATTCGTTAGTGAAACACCTGCGTGCTCACCTGCCCGACAACGGATTTGAGGGGGAAATTTGCCTGGGCAATAAACGTGTCTATTTGGACCTTATTTGGCGCGGCAAATCGATTCCCGAGCATGAGCTGGCTGCGTGGCGCCAGCAACCGCTAGACACGTTGCCCTTGACGCCCAGTGTGGCTGATGTATTGCGGCAACACGCCAGCGACATTTGGAGCCTAAGCGATGATGACGGCGTGCATGCCCGACTGCGCCTTCCGCTCCCGGCCGTGGAACGAGTCGGTGCACCGCGCGAACCCGCCCCACCGCGACCTGAATTTCACGACTTTGGGATTGCCGACCTGCCGCCGCCAGATGAAGCTCTCGCCAGCCGCTCCCTGCGCAGTCTCGAGATAGTCGCTTTCGATACCGAAACCACCGGCCTTGAGCTTCGCCGCGGCGATACGGTGATTAGCCTGGGAGCCTGCCGGGTGGTCAACGCACGGCTGTTAGCCAGTGAAGCGTTCGATCAAAAAGTCGATCCTAAGCGCCCCATTCCCGCTGCCAGCACTGCCATTCATGGCCTGACGGATGCGGACGTGATCGGTGCGCCGCCGCTGGATATCGTACTGACTCGCTTTCGTGATTTTGTCGGCGAAGCCGTGCTGCTGGCCCATAATGCCGCTTTTGATCTGCTCGCCATCAGTCACAAAGGGGTCGCTTTCGATATTCCGATTATCGACACCTTGCTGATTTCGCGGGCACTGGATGAAGCCTTGGATGGGCATGATCTGGATAGCCTTGCCGAGCGCTACGACCTAGCGTTTCCGCCTGGCACTCGACACACGGCATTGGGCGATGCTCGCGTGACCGCGGAGCTATGGCTGGCTCTACTGCCACGCTTAGAGGCCCGCGGCGTCGACACCCTCGAACAGTTGCTTGCGTTGCAAGCCAATGCCTTTGACCGACAGGATGCCAGTGCGTTATGAAAAAAACCGGCATGAAATCGCGACAAACCGAACGCTTAGTGGCGTTGGTAGCCGTTACCCTGCTGCTGTTCAGTCCGCCCCTGATTATCGTGGTCGATCGACTTCCTGCCTTTAACGTTGGCTGGCTACCGCTTTACCTATTTTGCGCGTGGGCCGCCGTAATCGCGTTAACCGCCTGGTTAATGGAACACCGTGCGGGACGTTAACCATGCGCACTGATGCGGTTATCCTGGGCACTGCCTTTGGTTATTTAGCGCTGCTGTTTGTGGTCGCTGCCTGGGGTGATCGACGCGCCGAACAAGGCCGATCATTGATTGGTTCGCCCACGGTTTATGCCCTTTCGATTGCCGTGTACTGCACCGCCTGGACCTTTTACGGCAGTGTGGGGCGTGCCGCCGAGTATGGGCCAAGCTTTTTACTCATTTACCTGGGGCCCACCCTGGCGATGCTGTTAGCGCCGTTTGTAGTGCGCAAAATGGTACGCATCGCCGCCCGCCAGCGAATCACCTCGATTGCCGACTTTATCAGTGCCCGTTATGGCAAAAGCACCGGCTTAGGCGCCCTGGTGGCCTTAATGGCGCTGATTAGCATTACCCCTTACATAGCGCTGCAGCTAAAAGCCATTACCGTGAGCCATGCAGTACTCATCAACTACCCCAATGCGGCCGACACCACGCTGGTGGATGAACACTTCTGGATGGATAAGTCGCTCTGGGTCGCGATGGTGCTGGCGGTCTTTATCATTCTCTTTGGTACGCGCCATTTAGATGCCAGTGAACGCCACGAAGGCATGGTGGCTGCCATTGCCTTAGAGTCCCTGGTCAAGCTGGTGGCTTTCATGGCCGTCGGCCTGTTTGTAGTGTTCGTCATGTTTGAGGGGCCGGGGGCGCTTTTTGCCCAAGTCGCCGCGACACCCGCACTGGCCGATAGTATGCGACTCGATAGCGTTCCAGGGGGAGTAACCGGCTGGGTAGGCATGCTGGTTCTTGCCTTCCTAGCTTTTTTAACCCTGCCCCGGCAATTCCAGGTATTGGTGGTAGAAAATGTCGATGAGCAGCACCTAGCCAGAGCCAGTTGGCTGTTTCCGCTCTATATGCTGCTGATCAACTTGTTCGTTATCCCTATCGCGTTGGCCGGCCTGTTGCTTGGGGCAAGCGCGGGCGATCCCGACAGCTTCGTGCTAACGCTGCCACTGTCGGCTGGGCTTGAAGGGCTGCCGCTGCTGGTTTTTATTGGTGGCCTATCAGCAGCCACGGGAATGGTGATCGTCGAGACGATCGCGCTCTCAACCATGGTGAGCAACCAACTGGTGATGCCACTATTGCTGCGCTCTCGACGGCTGCACCTGAGTACCAAAGGCGAGCTTGCCGGGTGGCTGCTGGGGATCCGTCGCGTCGCTATCCTGCTTATCCTGTTGCTCGGTTATCTCTACCATGCGCTGATTGGCGACTCTTATAGTTTGGTCACTATTGGGCTGGTCTCCTTTGCCGGGGCGGCGCAGTTCGCTCCCGCCTTATTAATTGGTCTTTACTGGCGTGGCGCCACCCGCCAGGGCGCCACTACCGGCTTAATTGCTGGCTTCCTGGTGTGGTGTTATACGCTACTGCTGCCCGGTTTTGCCCAGTCTGGCTGGTTAGACGCCTCGCTACTGACCCAAGGCCCGCTGGGCATTGGCTGGCTGAAGCCCTATGCGCTGCTTGGTCTCGAAGAGTGGGATATCTACACCCATTCGCTGCTGTGGAGCATGCTAGCGAACGTCGGCCTCCTGGTCGGCGTTTCCCTCTTCACCCGCCCAACGCCCCTTGAGCAGACTCAAGCGGCGCTGTTTACCGAAGCGCTGCACCCCAATCTACAAACCACGTCACTCTCAACGTCACTTTGGCGAGGGCAAACCACCCAGGGGGAACTCAGGGAGCTCTTGGTTCGCTATCTGGGTGCGCAAACCACCCGCCGCGTGTTTAGCCATAGCAGCGCCAAAAGCACGTTTGTGGCCGACGAACCCGCCCCCGCCGAGCTGATTACCCGTGCCGAACAGGCATTGGCTGGCGCACTGGGCAGCTCGTCAGCGCGGGTATTGATCAACTCGGTGGTACGCGGCGAAGCGCTCGATATCGAGTCGATACTCAGCATTCTTGATACCACCTCTCAAACCCTGGAATACAACCGCCGTTTAGAGCAGAAGTCTCAACAGTTGGTACAAATCGGCGAAGAGTTACGCAGTGCCAATGAGCGGCTGCGTGAGCTGGATCGTCTCAAGGACGAGTTTGTCGCGATGGTTAGCCACGAACTTCGAACGCCGCTCACGTCTATTCGTGCCTTTGCTGAAATTTTACGCGATAGCGGTCAATTGCCAGACGAGAAGCGCCAGCATTTTCTAGGCGTCATTGTCCACGAAAGCCAGCGGCTCTCACGCCTAATCGAAGAGATTTTAGACTTGGCGCGACTCGAAAGTGGGCGTTTAACGCTTAACCCAGTACCGCTCGATTTGGCCGCGCTCACCCGCCACAGCATCGATGCCATTGCGCACTTGCATCAAGAGCGCGGTATTGCGCTTGAGGTAGATTTAGCCGCTGACCCCGCGATGGTGGTGGGCGACCATGACCGTTTAGAGCAAGTAGTGATCAACCTGCTTGATAACGCGAGTAAGTTTGCTGATCGCGAACAGCCCAAAGTACGCCTTTCTCTGTATCGCCACCGTCACCATTTCCGTTTAAGTGTGGAGGATAACGGGGCAGGCATTAGTGCAGAAGAGCGAGAGCGAGTGTTTGAGAAATTTCACCAAATCCAGCAGGAAGACGATATCCCCCGCGGCCGACCGAGAGGCAGCGGCTTAGGATTACCGATTAGTCGGGGGATTATCGCGCATCTGGGGGGACGGCTCTGGGTGGAGGATGCCAGCACGTTAGGCGGTGCCTGCCTCACTCTGGAGCTACCCGCCGCACCAACGCCTGCCACGCCTCCGCTTTGACAGCGAACAGATGGCCCAACCCGCAAAGCAATCAGCGTGGTGCACTTTTAGTGCGCTGAACGAACGCTCGGATCTGCTGAAGATCAAATTTTAATAGCAGGCGCTGATCGTCACGCAGAAGGCGCAGATCGACCCACCCATCGGCCACCTGACCACGGCCTTTGTTATAGCGCTGTTGATCCAATAGCCGCTGCTGAAGGCGTTCGAAAGCGGCGATAAGCAGTGCCGACTCAGCCAGCGTTAGCGCATCTTTGCAATGGCTTAGCGCCATCAATCGCTCCCGTGTCGCTATATCGCCCAGCCCATGCTGTAGGCATCGTAACCGTGCAGCACTGATCAACGGCAGCAAGCCCTGACGCTTTAAGTTAATCGCATGCTCATGCGGCGCTTCCAGGTGGGGACTGGAAGCGAGCTGCCCCAAGCGATTCAGCGCTACCGGCAGTTCATCCAGTAGCGCCGCCATTTCATCCATAAAAAGCGGTGCGTTGGGGAGTATCGAAGCAATGCTTTCGCTTAGGGACACCGCAAGCGATGAGCTACCGGCCACCGGATAGAAGTCAAGCAGGATATTGGTCTGCTGCACGCGCTTTACCCGGCGGTCAGTGCTCCAAATTTCGAGCTGAGTGCGCCACTCGCTTATCCGTTTGCGCCACATCGGCCAGCGCGCCATCACATGACCACGGCATAGCGGCATGCCAGCCTCCTCCAACCGGCGGGTAAAACGCTCGCCTAACGCCTGAAAGTAGCCGTCTATCTCCACATGGCGATGGTCAGGGTAGTCATCAATAATCAGCGCATTATCTTGATCAGGGCCCAGCAGGCTTTCAAAACGGGCCGCCGAACCCAACAGCAACACGCAGTAATCGACGGGCGGTGCCCCCCACCCCTGTGCCTGCATCTCTTCAAGCAATTGGGCAATAGCGCACCGGTACAACCAGGCATTGTGATCACTGATCACTTGGCTAATACGCCAAGCGGGCAGGTCGTAATGCACCAAGGTTTCAACGAGAGAGAGTTGCCATGCAGTGGCGTCGGCGAGGGAAGCCGAGGGTGAAGGGCGTTGCGCAAAAAGCGGCTGAAGCGGCGCATCAAGCGCCAAGGTCGTTAGCTGGCCTTGCTGATCAAATAGAGCGCGCCAGGGTGAGGCTTGGTGCATAACACGCATACACCTCTCCTTCGCTAAAGGTGGGCACGGCTCTAACCTACTTGATCGCCAGCGCGACGAGGATCGGGCTCAAACATCGCTTCACCCACTTCATCGATATAGCGCTGTGCTTTGGTCACCATCATGGTATCGCACGCTTCACGGGCGGGCAGCATGTCGGATCGCTCAAAGCGGTGTTCAAGGATTTCACCGGCGTCACCCTGCTTGCGAATCCAGCCGCTGACACGGTACTGGCCGCTTTGATCATCGGGCTGAGACACAATCTCATAGCCTTTGTACTCAACCGCATCAGCTGCTTTGGTGGTAGCGCCTGCAGCGGCTTGGCGATCACTACCAAAGAGTCCGGATAATAATTTTTTTAGCATCGTGGCTCCTTAATATGCCGGGCGGCAGCTGTACGCTGCCGCCCTAGCAAGGTTGCGCTTTTAGCGTTAGCTCTGCTTACGCCCTTTACCTGCGGCAATACGCAAACGCAGCGCATTCAGCTTGATAAAGCCTTCGGCATCTTTCTGGTTATAAGCGCCCGCGTCATCTTCGAATGTCGCGATTGACTCATCGAACAGCGACTCATCAGACTTGCGGCCCACTACGGTGGCGTTGCCTTTGTAGAGTTTCATCCGCACGACACCCGCGACATTCTTTTGAGTTTCGTCGATGGCCGCTTGTAGCATGCGACGCTCAGGGCTCCACCAGTAACCGTTGTAGATCACTTCCGCGTATTTCGGCATCAGCTGATCTTTCAGGTGGGCTTCCTCGCGGTCTAAGGTGAGCGACTCAATCGCGCGGTGGGCACGTAGCATGATGGTGCCCCCTGGGGTTTCGTAACAGCCGCGCGATTTCATGCCCACATAGCGGTTCTCAACGATATCCAAACGACCAATGCCGTTGTCGCCACCCAGTTTGTTGAGTTTTTCCAACACTTCATGGGCTTTCAACGCTTCGCCGTCGATAGCGACGATATCGCCTTTTTCAAACGTCAGTTCAACGTAGGTTGGCTGGTCCGGTGCGGCTTCTGGTGAGACGCTCCAGCGCCACATATCGTCTTCTGCTTCGGCCCAGGGGTCTTCCAGAATGCCGCCTTCGTAAGAGATGTGCAGCAGGTTGGCATCCATGGAGTACGGCGATTTTTTCTTTTTATTGGAGAAATCGACCGGGATTTTATGCTCTTCGCAGTACGCCATCAGCTTTTCGCGCGAGGTTAAATCCCACTCACGCCAAGGAGCGATCACTTTTACGCCAGGCTTGAGCGCATAGCCGCCAAGCTCAAACCGCACTTGGTCATTACCTTTACCCGTTGCACCGTGAGAGATAGCGTCGGCGCCGGTTTCGTTGGCAATTTCGATCAACCGCTTGGCGATCAACGGGCGCGCAATCGAGGTGCCCAGCAGGTACTCGCCTTCATAGATAGTGTTGGCGCGGAACATGGGGTATACGTAATCACGCACGAATTCTTCGCGCAGGTCTTCGATGTAAATCTCTTTAACACCAAGGGCTTGCGCCTTAGTACGCGCTGGCTCGACCTCTTCACCCTGACCGATGTCGGCAGTAAAAGTCACTACCTCGCAGTTGTAGGTTTCTTGCAACCACTTAACGATGACGGATGTGTCCAGGCCGCCTGAGTATGCCAGCACAACCTTTTTGACATCGGACATTCTTTGCTCCTCGTTGACCATAAGAAAGGGATTAGTAAAAGCCATTTTCGCCGCTAGCGTTTCGCTCACACGATAGCTCACGGGATGAAACTTTTGAGACAGACGTTGAGTATAGCGTTCTCAATGCCCAGCGAATACCGTCAACGACGCCAGGGGGCTAAAGCTGCTAGAATCACTCCATTCAAAAGCGGTGGCTTGCCGCTGATGGTGATCGATGACTCGCTTCATCATTACTCGCTTTACTATTACTCGCTTTAAACAAGGAGAGCTGCATGAGCGAGGCAATTGCCCGCGAATTAATGGCCCAACGTTTTCGCAGTTATCTGCCGGTGGTCGTTGATTTAGAAACCGGGGGATTTAACGCCCAAGGTGATGCCGTACTTGAGATTGCTGCCGTCACGCTGACCATGGACCCGGAAGGCAACCTGCTTCCTGATGCCACCTATGCTTACCATATTCGTCCCTTCGACGGGGCGAACGTTGAGCAGTCGGCACTCGACTTCACCGGCATCAACCTGGATGACCCCTTGCGCAGTCAGGTCGCACTTAGCGAAGCGGATGCCCTCGGTGAAATTTTTCGGCCGATCCGTAAATCGATTAAAGCGCACGATTGCACCCGCGCCATTTTAGTTGGCCACAACGCTGCGTTCGATCAAGGCTTTCTCAACGCCGCGGTTAATCGCTGTGGCATCAAGCGTAACCCCTTTCACCCCTTTTCTAGTTTTGACACCGCTACGCTTGCTGGCTTGATCTATGGTCAAACCGTGCTTGCCAGGGCTTGTCGAGCGGCCGGTATCGAATTCGATAATAAGGCGGCTCACTCTGCCCGCTATGATACCGAGCGCACCGCAGAGTTATTTTGCGCCATGGTTAACCGCTATAAAGATCTCGGCGGTTGGGAGCTTGCCCAGCGCGAACAAGAAATGGATGGTAGCGATTAACGCCCTATCGTCGTTAATAGAAGCCTGATGCCCTGCTAATGCACAGCACAGGGCTTTACGCTAGACTTTGGCCCATTACCGCAATGTGTTTAGCACCGACCAAACCAAGTAGCGCGTGTTGGACGGTGCTGAAACAGTATTGATGACAACCTATCTGTATTCAGGAGATGAGACGTTTCCATGGCCCAGCATAATGCCTTTTACGCCCAATCCGGTGGCGTCACCGCCGTGATCAACGCCAGCGCCTGCGGCGTTATTGAAGCCTGTCGCCAAGCGCCCGATCAAATTGGCAAGGTGTATGCCGGTCATAACGGCATTATCGGCGCATTGACGGAAGATCTGATCGACGTTACTCAAGAGAGTGACGACGCCATTGCAGCACTGCGCCATACGCCGGGCGGTGCTTTCGGCTCCTGCCGCTACAAATTGAAAGACATCGACACTCACCGCGCCCAGTACGAGCGCTTGATCGAAGTCTTTAAAGCCCACGATATTCGCTACTTTTTCTACAACGGTGGCGGCGACAGCGCCGATACCTGCTTAAAAGTCTCTCAGCTTTCCGAGAAACTGGGTTATCCGTTAACCGCGATCCATGTTCCCAAAACCGTCGATAACGACCTCCCGATTACCGACAACAGCCCCGGCTTTGGCAGTGTTGCCAAGTACATCGCCACGTCTACGCTAGAAGCGTCGTTGGATATCGCGTCTATGTGTGCGACGTCCACCAAGGTCTTCGTATTGGAAGTGATGGGCCGCCACGCGGGCTGGATTGCCGCTGCGGGCGGTTTAGCGGGCGAAGCCGAAGGCGAACCGCCACACATGATTATCTTTCCGGAAATTCCGTTTAATCGTAAAGCGGCCATGGCACGGGTTGAAGAGAGCGTTAAGCAGTTTGGCTACTGCGTTATCGTCGTTTCCGAAGGCGCGCGTTACGAAGACGGCACGTTCTTGGCCGATGCGGGCAATACCGACGCCTTTGGGCATCGCCAGCTAGGCGGCGTGGCACCAACGCTTGCGGGCATGGTCAAGCAGGATTTGGGTTACAAGTATCACTGGGCCGTGGCTGACTATCTGCAGCGCGCAGCGCGTCACCTAGCGTCTAAAACGGACGTTGAGCAAGCCTATGCCGTAGGCCGTGAAGCCGTGACGCTGGCATTGGCGGGCAAAAATGCCATGATGCCCGCCATTCGTCGTATTTCTCAGTCGCCCTACCAGTGGGACGTTATTTCCGCACCGCTCTCTCAGGTAGCCAACCAAGAAAAATTCATGCCACGCGACTTTATCAGCGAAAACGGCTTTGCAATTACCCAGGCCTGCCGGGACTATCTCTCACCGCTTATTCAGGGCGAGGACTTCCCTCCGTTCGAGAACGGCCTGCCGAAAGTAGCCAAGCTGAAGCTCGCTAAAGCAGAGCGCAAGCTGCCAGTGTTTACGCTGTAATAAGCTAACGCATACCCGGTCATTGCGAGTGAGATTGCTTCTTCGCTTCGCTCCTCGCAATGACATATTTCATGTCATTGCGAACGAAGTGAAGCAATCTCGACCTTGCTTGTCGCACTGCGCGATTGGATACTGTTTCGCTTTGACTTTTGCGTTGATGTTGCCTATTGCCTCTACAGGTAGAGCTATCTCAGCAACCAGGAAAGCACGAGCAGCAGTAACAGGATCCCTGCCACCCCTTGCCAAAACCGCCTTGGTTCCGGGCGACTTTCATCTCGGTTGGGCAAACGCCCCAGCGGCACCCTTAGGGCGTGTAGGAATTCAGACATGCGCCTAAAACGGAGTGCCCGTTGCGGGTCCAGTGCGCGCCGCAAGGCATCGTCTAATTCATGGGTTATTTCAGGGTTAGTGGTTCGCGCGCTTCGGTAAGTTAACTCTTCCAGGTCGGTATGACTGCGCAGCCGGTTGGGCGTCAAGGTGTAAGGTAACGCACCCGTCAATAACCAGTAGGTCGTGGAGGCCAGCGAATATTGATCGCTACGCCGGCCAACGCTATCGCCCAGCGCGTACTCAGGCGCCGTGTGCTCGTTAAACCCGATCTGGCGCAATAACTCGCCCGAATGGCGGTGGCCTTCCCCGTCGCGCATGTGGCAGGCACTAAAATCCGTAAGCACTAGCTTGCCGTGAGGGTCGATCAAAATATTGTCGGGATTGATCTGCTGGTGGATGATTTCCCGGTGATGCAGCGCCTGCACCGCCTTACCCAACTGGTTCGCAATATCCAAGCGCTGCGTCAGGCTCGCCTGCGGGTGGCGCTCCGCCCACTCTCGCAGCGTCTCGCCTTCGACATGCTGCATCAAGTAATACAGATACCGGCGTGGGCGCGAGTGCTCCATGACTTTCACCACAAAGGGCGAATTGACACGCTCCACCACCCATTGCTGAAGCAGAAAATGCTCAAGATAAGCATTTCGCAATGATAGCTCAGGGCTGGGCGCTTTCATGACCATTTCCCGCTCGCTATGCACATCACGCACGCGATATACCCGGGACTGCGCCGTTCGTGAGAGCACCGCGAGTACTTCAAGGCCATCTAATCGTTCTCCCGGCGCCAATTCGGGGGGGATGGGTAAGTCACCATAAAGCTGGCCTGGGTGCTCAGTGACCTCATCAGGCAGTTCGTCGATACGGATCAACTGAAAGCAGAACTGATCGCCGCCATAACCGCGATCTTGAGCACGCTGCTTCGCCTCATCGGCCAACCGTTCGCAGGCGGCGTCCAGGTCACTGGCGTCTTGGCGAATCAAGCGCACATAGTCAGAGGGCAGCAGTGTGCCGCGCACCCCTTGGGTGGTGAACAGGAACAGATCCCCCTGCTTGAGCGCGATATGGGTGTAATCGATATCCACGCTGCCATCCATGCCCAACGCCCGTGAGGGGTAGCGATAGCCGCCCAAGTCAGTCACATGATCACGACTAAGCTGTTCAAACTCAGCGCCGCGTAAACGGAACACCAGCGTGTCACCCATATGGAACAGGTGCGCTTCGCGCCCCCTGAACACCATGGCCGACATGGAAGAGACAAAACTGCCTTCTTTTACATGCTGGCTCTGGCTATAGCACCAGCTATTGAGTGAGCGTAGCACTCGCGTCGCCGAGGTTTTGACATCCCAGTGATCAGGCGTAGAGAAGTAGTCCGCCAGAAAGCCGCGTACGCTGATATCACCGGCTTGCTTCGCCATTGTATTTCGTGAAATGGAATCGCTGATCACTGCACAGCCGCCCTTCGCCCGCAGCAGCGGCGCCTCAGGGAAACGAACTGACATAGAGCTGCGATGCAGGCGCCGATCGGGCGCGACAAACGCTTGACCATAACTGATGAGCAACTGGGCGTGCGACAAGTCATCCTCCTAGGCTGCCGACTCGATCAAGGGACATCACTGTCAATCAACATCGCTTATGATACACGCAGCGAAGCAGAAACGATGCTCAACAAACGTCTCTATCGTATTAGCGCGCTTTCATATTCAATGCACTTTTCCCCGCTTTCCTTCAAGGCCAACGGCTAAACCCGACCGACCCACCTATGTCGCATTGGTAATCGTGCAGTCATCTTCGTATAATTCTCCGCCATAAACGACTTGTAACGACTGCCTAGCCACAGCACTATCAAGGAATCAACGATGAACTTCGACAATATCCCTGCTGGAAAGGATCTCCCCAACGACGTTTACGTGGTGATCGAAATTCCAGCCAACCACGATCCGATCAAGTATGAAATTGATAAGGACATGGGCGCCCTACTCGTTGACCGTTTCATGGCCACCCCCATGTTTTACCCCGCTAACTACGGCTTTATCCCGCACACCCTAGCCGATGATGGCGATGCGCTGGACGCTCTCGTCGTTACCCCGCACCCGGTTCAACCCGGCAGCATTATTCGTGCACGTCCGGTCGGCATTTTGAACATGACTGACGAAGCCGGTGAAGATGCCAAGTTGATCTGTGTGCCTCACGCCAAGCTCAGCGCCCTTTATGACGATGTCCACGAAGTGACCGACCTGCCTGAGCTACTGCGCCAGCAAATCGCGCACTTCTTCGAGAACTACAAGGATCTCGAAAAAGGCAAATGGGTGAAAGTAGAGTCTTGGGAAGGTGCTGACGCTGCGCGCAAAGCGATTGAAAAATCAGTGAGCGCTTATCAGAAAGCGTAACCATAGCGCTCGGGGCATTTCTCCCTTCACTATGATGAAGCCGCCTTCGGGCGGCTTTTTTCGTTACTGGGATTAACCCACGATTAATCGCCGCGGCATGTCACCGCAGCGTCTACGCGTCGGGTTTAAGGTTGCGGTATGCTATTTATCTTTGCTTGCGATGCCATCGATTAAGGACGCGCCGTGTTATCTCTTAAACGCCTGAGTCTGTTACTTGTACTCATTTTTTCTCTTGGCTGTCTACCGCTAAGCGCACATGCCCAATGGTTTTCCTCATCAAGCGATCAAGACGAATTCTTACCCGTCATGGAGGCCTTCCAGCCCACGGCCTGGCACGACGGCGAAACACTTTACATTGGCATTGATATTGCCGATCAGTACTACCTCTATCGCCATCAGTTTGCCGTCGCCAGCCAAACAGAAAGTGTCGCGCTGGGCGAGCCAAGACTTCCCCAAGGCACTTTCACTAATGACGAGTTTATGGGCGATGTTTATATCTTCCGCGATCAATTGGTGTTTGAAGTGCCGGTGGAAGCCCCCTATTCAGGGCCGCTCAACATCACGCTTACCTTTCAGGGCTGTGCCGATGCCGGGCTTTGCTACCCACCCGAGCAAACTAGCCTAGCGGCCAGCGAGACTCAGCCACCCAGCCCGTTTGCCAACTGGGAAGCCGACACCAGCACCAGCAATGCAGAAATGAATAGCCCAACGCAGGAGGCAATCTCTGCCCCTCAAAGCGAAGACAGCCGTTTCAGCGCATTGGTCAGCGACGCTAGCCTACCGCTGGCGCTATCCCTATTTTTTCTCGCTGGCTTAGGGCTAACATTTACCCCCTGCGTGCTGCCGATGATACCGATTCTCTCCTCGATCATCGTGGGCCAGCACCCGACTCGGCCCCGCGCCTTTGCCCTTTCGCTCAGTTATGTACTCGGCATGGCGCTGACCTACGCCCTCGTCGGAGTGTTAATGGGACTATTTGGCGCCGGGCTCAATCTTCAGGCGCGCTTACAGTCCGCCCCCGTTTTGATCGCCTTTGCCTTGCTTTTCACGCTCTTTGCTCTGGCGATGTTCGGGGCCTTTACGTTTAACCTGTCGCCCCGCTTAGCCAGTCGGATTGATGCCTGGCAGGCCCGCGCGCAGCGCAGTGGCCCGGCAGGCCTCGCCCTGGCAGGCGCACTCTCGGTACTGGTGGTATCGCCATGCGTGACGGCACCACTTGCGGGCGCGCTGGTATTTATCTCCTCGACGGGGGATGCCGTTATCGGCGGCGCTGTGCTACTGGCGCTAGGCCTAGGCATGGGCGTTCCGTTGCTCTTGGTGGGCACCTTTGGTGCGACGCTGCTACCCCGCTCAGGCGCCTGGATGAACGGCGTTAAAATTGCCTTCGGCCTGCTGCTATTAGGCGTGGCGATTTGGATGATTGAACGCTTGGTCGCTGCTCCGGTAGCCCTGTTGCTATGGGCTGGCCTGGCTATCGGCACGGCACTCGCGCTGGGGGCGTTGAGTGTTAACCAGCCTCAAGGCTGGCCTCGAGCACGCCAAACGCTTGGCCTGATGCTGCTGGCCTGGGGTGTGGCACTCGTGATTGGCGCCGCTCAAGGAGGTAGCGATCCACTTCGCCCCTTGGCAGCCGCTCCCGGCGTTTCAGAAGTTGCGGTGACGGAGGCGCTGGACTTCATCGAGCTGGATAATCTCACCGCCCTTGAAAAGGCGATTGCCGATGCCGAAAGCAATAATCAGCCCGTCTTCGTTCACTTTACCGCCGACTGGTGTATTTCATGCAAGCTATTGGAGCGCGACGTCTACCCCGACCCAAACGTGGCCGCAGCGTTGCGTGATTACACACTGATTGCTGCCGATGTGACGCATACCGACGCGCAAAGCCGCGAATTGCTTGAGAAGTTCGACCTCTTTGGCCCACCCAGCTTGCTATTTTTCTACCAGGGAGAAGAGATTCGCGAGGCACGCATACAGGGGGAAGTGACGGCTAGCCAGCTAAACGAGCACCTTGCATCCGTCGGACAATGGCTTGCCCAGCGCTAACCGCGAGCCGTCCACCCTTCTCGCTTTGAAGCGCTTTAGCCGCCTTCTGACGCGAACATCGTCAAACAGTTGTTTAATTGCTGTCGTGGTGCCAGCGAGGGCATTTGCGCCGGTGGTCGCTGGACATCGTGGCACTTTTTCGGCAAACTCCGCTCCCATATTAGTTAAAAACATCCTTTTTTAGGGGTGAGAACAGGGTAACGTTCGCTAACATGCAGCGTTCTCTTCATTTTTAAATTTGGTTTACTGCGCTTCTCAAAGCGCGGTGCCACACGGCAACCCGCCCTTTTGGCCATGTCTGCTGTGTGACTATTTTCATGATTTTCATTTATGACATTGATGGGGCCATGCCATGGATATCCGCAAAGTTAAGAAACTGATTGAGCTGCTCGAAGAATCCAATATTAGCGAGATCGAAATTCAGGAAGGCGAAGAGTCAGTACGCATCAGCCGTCATCCTAATGGCGCCTCGTGGCAGCCACAGCCCATGCCGCAATACGCACAGCAGCAGCCTGGCTATGCATCAGCACCTGCTCCGGCATCAGCACCTGCCGCTGAAGCTGAGCCTCAAGGCACAAGCTACCGTGGTGAAGCCGTCAATTCACCCATGGTGGGCACTTTCTATCGCAGCCCCGCGCCGGGCGCTAAGTCCTTTGTTGAAGTCGGTGACAGCGTCAAGCAAGGCGACACCGTATGCATCATTGAAGCCATGAAAATGATGAACCAGATTGAAGCAGACCGTGACGGTGTCGTGGAAGCCATCCTGGTGGAAGATGGCGAGCCAGTTGAATTCGATCAGCCAATGATCGTCATCGCTTAATCTTTCATTTTCAACACGGGTGGACTCTCCCATGCTGGACAAGGTACTTATCGCCAACCGCGGCGAGATTGCCCTCCGTATCCTACGGGCCTGTAAAGAATTGGGCATTAAAACCGTAGCGGTACACTCCAAAGCTGATCGTGAACTGATGCATGTTCGCTTGGCAGATGAAGCCGTGTGCATTGGACCGGCCTCATCAGCGCAGTCTTACTTGAACATTCCTGCCCTTATCAGCGCCGCGGAAGTCACTGACTCTACCGCTATTCATCCTGGTTACGGCTTTTTGTCTGAAAACGCCAACTTTGCCGAACAGGTTGAACGTTCGGGCTTTACCTTTATTGGCCCCCGCGCCGAAACGATTCGCCTGATGGGTGATAAAGTCAGCGCGATTCAGTCGATGAAGGAAGCTGGCGTTCCCACGGTGCCCGGCTCAGACGGCCCATTAGGCGATGATGACGCGACGAATTTAGCCACAGCACGTCGCATTGGCTACCCCGTCATTATTAAGGCAGCGTCTGGCGGCGGTGGTCGCGGTATGCGCGTGGTGCACACGGAAGGCCATCTGCTTTCGGCGATTACGGTTACCCGCACCGAAGCGCACGCCGCCTTTGGTGATGGCACGGTCTACATGGAAAAATTCCTTGAAAAGCCGCGCCACGTGGAAGTGCAAGTCTTGGCCGATGGCCAGGGTAACGCGATCCATCTGTATGACCGCGATTGCTCGCTGCAGCGTCGTCATCAAAAAGTGCTCGAAGAAGCGCCAGCGCCAGGTCTAGACCCAGACGCCCGCGCCCAGGTGC
>NZ_DFBS01000005.1 GCF_002366715.1 Halomonas sp. UBA3074
TACACCAGACTTGAGCTTAACTCAAGGGCCTACCAGCACAGTAAAAGAGCCATCTTCTATCTCTAGGTTGAGATTGGGAATGACCGTGCTCTTGCCACGAAACGTTTTCTCAATTTCAACTAGGTTTACTTTAGCCATTGTTGGGTCTCATCTTTAAACGCATTTTTGTGGTTATGGCGTAATGGATACGCATCTCAGCCGTTTAAGCGGCGATAGCGAAACTCTGCAAAATCTGCTGGCGTACCGCGGCCACTGATGTCGTAAGCTGCCATGCCGAGAAAGTTACCGGTGAAATAACCATGAGCACGCCCGCTGCCTTCATCAGACAGTAAACCGGCATTCAGCACTGGGCCTAGCATTTGCCATTCGGCTTCGCCCTGTTGGTAGCGGAACTGTAATTCACTCTCATAAATATCCAGCCCCAGGCTGACGGGTAAATCAGGTGTCAGGATCACTTCATCACTATTACTGATGGTTAGTGAGCCGCTTGGCCACTCATCGCAACAGCTCATAATGCTCAGCACTTTCTGGCCGTTATCGTTTAACGTGACCGCCAGGAAGTGGAACTTAAAACGGTTGTAGTAAGCAGTAAGCCCTGCAAACTGTTGTAGGTCTTCTGGCTCAAACGACAGAACAGTTTCAGCGCTGCAATAGATGCTGTCTTGGCGGCGCGCTACCAGTGCTTGCTCAAACCAGGAGCCTAACGACTCGCGGCCAAATAGGCGCAAGTAACCGGGCCGCTCTGTTAGCGAGAAAATCCGCTCGGGTTGCGGTGTACGTAGCCATTGGAACTCCATGGGTAGCGCATCGGAGGCAAAGGTATGCATCTCCTCCTCAGGTGGCGGAATAAATTCAACTCCCGGCATGGCTACTTCCAAACTGGGGGTAATTCCGCCATCGGCTAGGCGTAGCCAGCCATCGCTGCCCCACGTCACCCGCTGAATCGCCGTTTCACGTCCCCGTGGGGACCGGCGAGTGCCCGGCAGTGGCCGCCCACACAGGTGAACCATAAAGGTTTCACCATCGGGCGTTTCCACAAGATCCGCATGACCTGCCCGTTGCAGGAGGCAATCGGGGTCGTGTTTGCTGGTCAGCACCGGGTTTTCCGGGTGAACTTCATAGGGGCCTGCAATATGACGTGAGCGCGCCATGGTCACGGCGTGGTCGTAGCCTGTGCCGCCCTCTGCCACCAGCAGGTGGTACCAGCCATCACGGCGATAAAGGTGCGAACCTTCGGTTAGCTTTAATTTGGTGCCCGCAAAGATGTTTTTGATAGGGCCAACAAGCTGCTGACGCTCAACATCGTACTCTTGCAGCAATATGCCGCCGAAACGATCTCCTCCTTCACGCTGGCGATAATCCCACTGCAAGTTAATCAACCACTTACGGCCATCATCATCATGGAACAAGGAAGGGTCAAAACCGCTAGAGTTGAGATAAACCGGGTCACTCCAAGGACCCGTCATTGAGGGGGCGGTCACTAAATAGTTGTGACCATCTTTAAAGTTACCCTCATACCGTTTCATATCGGTATAAATGAGCCAAAAAAGTCCATCGGCGTAGCTTAAGCACGGTGCCCAAATACCACATGAGTCGGGATTACCTCGCATATCTAGCTGGCTTGCCCGAGTTAAGGGACGAGTGACTAATTGCCAATTCACTAAATCTTTAGAGTGGTGAATCTGCACGCCGGGGTACCACTCAAAGGTTGAAGTGGCGATATAGTAATCATCCCCTACACGGCAGATAGAAGGGTCAGGATTAAAACCCGGCAAAATAGGATTTTTAATAGCGTCTTTCATAGTTATCCCCTAAATCGTTATCCCTTAACAGAGCCACCGGTCAGGCCAGCCACAATGTATTTTTGGGCAGCCAGGAAGAAGATAACTGCTGGAGTAATGGTAAGCGTGACAAACGCAAGGATCATATTCCACTCAGTTAAGTATTCCCCCTGGAACTGCATCATCCCTAATGGCCAGGTATACAAAGAGCGGTCGTTTAGCACGATCAATGGCAACAGGAAGTTGTTCCAGCTTTGGACGAATACAAACACGCCCACGGTTGCCAAAATGGGGGTTGATAATGGCAAAGTGAACGACCAGAAGAAACGCAGATAGCTACAACCATCCACGTACGCGGCTTCAAATAACTCTTTAGGAAGCTGATCGAAAAATGCTTTAAAGAGCAGGATCGCTAACGACAGCCCAAAGGCGGTTTGCGGCAGAATGACAGCCCAATAGGTATCCAGCAGCCCAAGATCACGCACCTTAATGAACAGCGGCAAAATAGCCGCCGCAAAGGGAAACATTAGCCCCAGCAGTAGGTAGCTTAGGATCATCTTGGAGCCTAAAAACTTAATTTGCGCAAACACATAGGCTGCTGCCGCCCCAACGATCAAGGTAAGCAGTACCGTCATGGACGAGATAAAGAAGGAGTTCCCCATATAACGCCAGAAGCTGCCATCCAAGAAAATGGAAACGTAGTTTTTCGGGTCCCAACTAGTGGGTAACCACAAAGGGTTAATCCGTAATTCCGCATTGCTCTTAAAACCACCGAAAAACGAAGCGAGAAGAGGCGCAATCACTAGACCCGCAATTAAAATCAAAAAGATTACACGGAACGTATTTCGCGTCGTAGTATTCACGCCTTATTCTCCTTCCCTGTCGCGCGCTGATAAAAGAACGCAATGCCAATGGCCAACACAAACAGCACTACCGCAGCCGCACTACCAAAGCCAATATTCAGCCTTGAAAGCCCGAAGGTATATAGGTAGGTCACAATGGTGTGGGTGCTATTCGACGGCCCACCGTTGGTCATCGGGATAATGATGTCAAAGATCTGTAGCGAGCCAATAATGGCAAAGAAACCACTCACGACCAGCGCATGCTTAATCATCGGTATTTGTATAAATAGGGCAATTTGGCGCGTTTTAGCACCTTCAAGCTTGGCAGCTTCAATCAGGTCTTTAGGAACACCTTGCAGTGCGGCAATGTAAATCATCATATGGAAACCAAAGTACTTCCATACAATAACGGTCATAATCGCAGGGAACGCCCACTGACTATCTGATAGTACATAAACAGACTCTTGACCCAAGGATTGAAAGATTGACGCTGTAATGCCGTAGTCACCGTCAAAGACAAAGCTCCAGATCAAACCGGCTGCCACTTCAGCTAAAATATAGGGTAGGAAAAACACCAACCGGAACAGCGTATTGGTTGGCGTCTTTTTATAAACAAGCAGCGCCAAGCCTAACGCTATCGGCATTTGAATAACGATCGAGACAATAATTAGCTTGGCGGTATTCCATAATGCAGTATGAAATACCGAGTGGTCTAACAGGCGCGCGTAATTTTGCATGCCAACAAAGTCACTAGGCGCTCCATAACCGTTCCAAGAGAAGCCACTGTAATAAGCAGCATCTACCAAAGGCAGGATAACGAACAGCGAGAAAACAATCAGAGCGGGCGGTAATAACAGCAATACCGCCGCTAACTTACCACTAACTAGATTTTTCTTGATGCGATCTGTCGTCCCCCGCTTATGAACTGCAGGTCGGGTCGTCGTTGTCATGGTATGCATCCATTCCCAGCTTAGGGGTTGCACCAGCGGTTTAACGCTGGTGCTGTTCAGGCGATTAATGAGATGGAATTAGCGGAACTGCCAAGCTTCTTCGACTCGAGCGGCGGCATCTTCCGGCGTAATAACACCGAGTGCTAGGTCGCCACTAATGTCGTTGATAGTGGCGCCAACTGACGTACCCAGCGCTTGATCAAGGAACACTTGATGGTGGCTTGACTCGCTTAGGATGCTCGCCACTTTCTTGGCATACGGCGTTTGTAGCTCTTCTTCTGAACCGTGAGCTACTGTTACAAAAATGCCTAAACGAGCTGCTTCGCGTTGATTCTCTTCATTTAACAGGAATTTCAAGAAATCAACCGCTTCGTCAGAGGCATCTTTCGTTACCGCAAAGCCGTTCATACCACCAAAGCTGTTGTCGTTACCCGCGCCACCTTCTACGCTAGGAAATGGTACAAACTCTAGATTTTCATCCGGCACGCCTTCACCGGTTGCGGAGCGCTCTTTTGAAGGGATGTAGTCCCAGTCGCCCATCAGGTGCATGGCGGCCTCGCCGTCACCGAACATGGCACTAGCACGTTCGTAGGTGGTCGCCATAAAGCCGGACTGAAAGGGGTCCAGCGCTACAAGTGATTGCAGCAGCTCACCAGCACGGACAAATGCATCTTCCTCAAAGCCGCTACTTTCGCCTTGTTTAGCAGCATCAATACCTTCGCCACCCGCCATTCGTGTGGCCAAGCTGCCCCAGTAGAAGTGGATTGGCCAACCATCCTTACCACCCACAACCATTGGTGTAATGTCGTTGGCACGGAGTGCTGTAACTGCCTCTTTCAGGCCATCCCATGTATTGAGGGATTCAAGCTCCACGCCCGCCTGCTCAGTTAATGCGGTATTCACCCAAAGCCCTACCACTGTGGCATAAAGCGGCGCACCGTAAATTTGGTCATTTAGCGTGAAGGCACTTACCGCGGATGCTGGGTAGATGTCTTGCCAGCCATCCTGCATCTCTGCGGTAATATCTCGAACGAAGCCCGCTTCCACTTGGTCTCTTAACCCTTCGCCGCCCCAGCTATAGAAAATATCCGGCCGCTGGTCGGATTGCAGGAGGGTAGGTAGGCGTGTTTTGTAAGCTTCATTCGCTATATATTCAAAAACAACGTCTACCCCAGGGTTATTGGCCTCGTATTCAGTCACAATGTTGTCGTAGTACTGTTTTTCAGCATCGCTGATTTCAACGCGCAGTAGCTTAATCGTGGTATCTGCAGCAGCCGCGAATGACCCCAGGCCAGAAGCAAGTGTTACCGCCGCCACTAGGCAAGATTTTGCCCACAACCTCTTTGTAATTTGTTTTTCAAAAGCAGGCATAGCGAGTCGCTTATTGTTTTGTGCGTACATAAACACCTCTAGGTTCTTATTACGAGCGTTTGTGCTGGTTAACCCCAGCCTCCATCTACACATAGTTCTTGCCCCGTAATTGCGCTGCTTTCAGCACTCGCTAAAAACAGAACAGGTGGCGCTATATGCGTAGTTTCAAGACGCATTTTCAAACATTGGTGTGATTGAATGTTTTTTTCGTCTTCTGGCCCGATCCACTTCTCGAGTTGGCGCTCGGTGATAACCGAGCCTGGTACTAAGGTGTTCACACGAATATTGTGTACACCTAAGTCTCTTGCGAGACTGCGCGTTAAACCATGCGCAGCCGCTTTTGCTGTCATGTAAGAGGAAAGATCACCTAGTGCCATACGAACGCTGATTGAGCCAAAGTTAATAATCGAACCACCACCAGCTTCCATCATCTGCGGCGCTACGGCTTGTGCTGCAAAAAACATAGGGCGTAAGTTGAGTGACATGCGCTCATCCCAATACGCAACATCTACATCCTGCCAGGAGTGGCGGTCATCATTAGCTGCGTTATTCACCAAGGTTTGAATCGGACCTAAAGTAGCGCCTACCTCAGCAATAATGTTTTGCAGCGCTGTTACATCCCGAATATCGCAATGATAGTAATGCGGCGATGAACCGCTATCTTCCTTGATGGTTTCTAATAACGCATGGCTTGCTGAATCATTTATATCGACAAAAGCGACTTTCGCCCCCTGCTTGTGAAAAGCACTTGTCAACGCAGCTCCGATACCGCTACCACCGCCAGTAATAAAAACCACCTGCCCCTCAATATTTGGGTAAACAGCTGCGCTAGTACTCATGTCATCTCCACTTAGTTTTTTCTATTTACTAAAGGATACTGACTACCCACAGGACTTATCTCAATGAGACCTTAGTTTAAAGCTTGGCCAAACTATCTCCACAACCGCTCATCAGCATTGCAGGGGGTCGATGGTAACGGCTTCTGCATTAGGGTAGGCTGGCCTAAAAACTCGCTTGGAAAAGCGTCGCTTATGAATGTTTCAGCACCATCTAACGCGAAGGATGTTGTGATTTAAATGCCTACCCCATCCTCTTCACATAAAGCAGGTGACCTGCACTTTCTCAAGCGGCTAAACCGTAGTGCCATTCTTGAGCTGGTACGCCGCAAGCCAGGCGTAACCCGAGCAGACATAGCCGTAAAAGCCCACCTCACCAAAGCGACCGTAGGCGCTGCCATTCAATCATTACTTAAGCAAGGCTGGTTGAAAGAAGGCGAGCTGCAGAAAAGCAGTGGCGGCAGGCCAGGTAGAGCATTGTATCTTAACGATAAACATTACTTAATGTTGGGGGCCGAAGTTGGTGTTCATGGAATACGCATCGTCGCTTGCGCGCTCAGTGGCCAAGTACTGGCATCGCACCACGAGCGTCTTTCACCAACCACGCCGGAAGCTACAGCAGAGTTGCTCGCCACCCAATTAAAGGCCATGTTGGAGTCAGCCCAGCTAGCCAAATATACCCCTTTGGGTATTGGCGTCGCGCTCCCAGGTCCTGTTGCGCCTGGGGAGCCTATAATTCGCTTAGCTCCCAACCTTGGCTGGAAAGATGTTCGCTTCTTGGATTTCCTAAAAGCCAATCTCCCTTCCTTCAATGGTATTTGGTTAATGGACAACGAAGCTAAATCTGCCGCTTTTGGGGAGATTTACTTTAGGACAGGAAAGATTCCTGAATCGCTCGCCTACATCAGCGCAGGCACAGGTATTGGTAGTGGTATGGTTGAAGGCAGCCATCCGCCATTGGTAAGGCGTGGTATCCAAGGTTTAGCGGGGGAAATTGGGCATACAGTCATGCAGCCTGGTGGCCTCTATTGCCATTGCGGCAATAGAGGCTGTGCTGAAACGTTGGTAAGTGGTTGGTCAATCCGCGCCAAGCTCGGTGTTTCCGAGGAAGAAGACCTACTTGAAGCTTTGTTTCCGCGGCTCAACGAACCAAACGTTCAAACAGTTTTACATCAAGCTGGCGAGACGTTAGGCATCCTATTACTTAATGTGCATCATGCTCTAAACCCATCAGAACTGGTCCTAGGTGGTTCCCTTACCCAGCTTGGCTCCTCGCTCATGGAGCCAGCACTCAATTACTTTAAAGCGCACCAGAATCGTTTAGCCAGTCACTCCCAAAAGGTGCCGTTACGAATCATTGAGGATTCAACGTTTGTCTCAGCCCGTGGCGCAGCGGCTCAAGTCCTTGCTCATATTATTCATGGCTCCAGCGTATTAATTTAAAACCAGCCTGATGTTGTTGCAGCTTTGCTACTAAAGTCGTCACCCGATAATAAGTTTAGAGATTGAACTTACTAGTTGCGTAGAGCAGGATATTCACTACGTACCTTGTTTTCTCTTTTCCCATAACAGGAGGTTGCATGACTCTAGAAGGCAAATTACTTATCGGCCAACAGGCCATCAGCGGTCAGCAAACAGCTATTCATGCCGTGAATCCCGCCACCGGTGCAACCCTGGAGCCCGCTTATCCGGGCGGCAGCAAAAAAGATGTCGAGCGCGCTTGTGAGTTGGCCGAGGCCGCATTTAATAAATACCGTGAAACCAGCTTAGAGGAGCGTGCCACCTTCCTAGAGGCCATCGCGACCGAAATTGAAGCGATTGGCGAGACACTGACTGAGCGTGCCATGGCAGAAACTGGCTTGCCACGCGCCCGTTTAGAGGGTGAGCGTGGGCGTACCTGCGGCCAGCTGCGTTTGTTTGCTTCTGTTGTTCGCGCAGGCGAGTGGCTAGATATACGTATCGATCCGGCACTGCCGAATCGCGAGCCGCTGCCGCGTACGGATTTGCGTCAGCGTCATATTCCTCTCGGCCCAGTGGCCGTTTTTGGTGCCAGTAACTTCCCGCTAGCGTTCAGCGTGGCCGGTGGGGATACTGCCTCTGCCTTGGCAGCTGGCTGCCCAGTAGTGGTGAAAGGGCATTCAGCGCATCCGGGCACTTCTGAATTGGTGGGACACGCTATTCAGCGTGCGATTGCCAAGTGCAGCTTACCGGAAGGTACTTTCTCTCTGCTGTTCGGTTCAGGACGTGAGATTGGTCAAGCTTTGGTGGCGAACCCTTATATTCAGGCGGTGGGCTTTACTGGCTCTCGCAGCGGCGGCACCGCACTGATGGCGACAGCCCAAACACGTCCCCAGCCGATTCCGGTTTACGCCGAGATGAGCTCAATCAACCCAGTATTTTTGATGCCTGAAGCGCTGAAAGCACGCAGCAAAGCAATCGCTGAAGGGTTTGTTGCTTCCCTCAATATGGGGGCTGGCCAATTCTGTACTAGCCCTGGCTTGGTGATTGCGGTTCAAGGTCCAGAACTGGATGCCTTTGTTGAAGCTGCAGGCAACGCTGTGAAGCAAAGTGCTGCGCAAACCATGCTGACACCGGGCGTGCATGAGGCCTATGAGCAAGGTGTGGAGCAACTCTCCCAAAACGCACAAGTCACTGAGGTAGCGCGTGGTCAAGCAGGCGAAACCGCTCATCCATGTCAAGCAGGACTATTTGTGACCCAAGCGGAAGCGTTCTTAAATGACGCTACGCTACAAGAGGAAGTCTTTGGTTCTACCTCGCTGGTTGTAGCGTGTGCCGACACTGAGGAAGTTGCCCGTATCGCGGCGCTGCTTGAAGGCCAGCTCACTGCAACCCTACAGATGGACGATGGTGACTTGGCAGCGGCACAACAACTACTTCCTATCCTGGAACGGAAAGCCGGGCGCATTCTGGCCAATGGCTGGCCGACGGGCGTAGAAGTGTGCCACACCATGGTACACGGCGGCCCTTTCCCAGCAACGTCTAATTCCCGCACGACCTCGGTTGGCAGCGCAGCTATTTTCCGCTTCCTGCGCCCTGTGTGCTACCAAGCGTTGCCTGAAGACTTACTGCCAGAAGCATTGCACGACGGCAACCCTTATGGCGTATCTCGCCTAGTTGACGGCAAGCGGGAGGTATAAGTCTTGAATACAACGCTTAATATCGCTGAGTATCTTCCTCAAGATATTGATAACGCTTTATTAGTTGGACGGGTGTGGCGTGATGATGGGAACCCAGGCCCCGCGTTAGTCGTCATACGGGCCGGTGAAGTCTTCGACATTTCTGTTCAAGTGGACTGCATGGCAGATTTGCTGGATGGTGACAACGTCAGCCACTTCGTTCGTACTGTGAAAGGTAAGTCGCTAGGCGCCGTTACAACTCTGCTGCACAATTCAATGGCAGAGCCAGCGGTTGCGCCTTATCTCCTTGCACCTTGCGACATTCAAGCTATCAAAGCCTGCGGCGTTACCTTTGCGGTTAGCTTGCTTGAACGCGTTATCGAAGAGCAAGCGGGCGGTAATGCAGCCAAAGCCAGCCTGCTACGAACGGAACTCAACGAGCTAATTGGCCAGGATCTCTCGCACATTAAGCCAGGTTCGGAAGAGGCCGCAACGCTAAAAGCCACGCTGCAAGCGCGAAGCGCTTGGTCCCAATACATGGAAGTAGGTCTAGGCCCCGATGCAGAAGTATTTACCAAGTCACAACCGCTCTCGGCGGTTGGCTTTGGCAGCCGCGTGGGCTTACACCCTGCCTCAAAATGGAATAACCCAGAGCCAGAAATCGTGTTAGCGGTAGATTCCCAAGGTAACCCCAAAGGAGCCACGCTGGGTAATGACGTTAACTTACGCGATATAGAAGGACGTAGTGCACTTTTGTTAGGTAAGGCGAAAGATAACAACGCCTCCTGCGCAATCGGGCCATTCATCCGTATATTTGACGATGTTTATACACTCGATGAGGTGCGGCGAGCCCAAGTATCCCTGCGCATTGAAGGAAAAGACGATGATTTTCTCCTTGAAGGTAAAAGCGATATGGAAAAAATTAGCCGTGACCCTCTCGACCTAGTTCAGCAAACAATCGGCGCACACCATCAGTATCCTGATGGCTTCATGCTTTTCCTTGGCACCATGTTCTCACCCATCCAAGATCGGGATGGCGAAGGACAAGGTTTTACGCACCATGTGGGTGATCGTGTAACCATCTCTACGCCATTTTTAGGTGCGTTGGTGAACCACGTTGATTATTCAGATCAACTAGCACCTTGGACCTTTGGGATCCGAAGTTGGCAAAAGCACATCGCGAATAAGCGCTCCTGCCAATAAGAATACTCGGGGCTACTATACTTATTAGATAGTGCAACGGCTAAATATAGGTTCACCTTATTTAGCCGTTGATTTCACCCTTCCTTAACTCTCCCTTCTATTCCCGCTACTCTACCGTCACACTTTTAGCTAGGTTACGCGGCTGGTCAACATCGGTGCCTTTAAGCACGGCCACGTGGTAACTCAGCAACTGCAATGGCAGCGTATATAACAGCGGCGCCAGCGCTTCATGCACGTGGGGAAGCGTCAGAACGCGAATATCTTCCTGGGTATCCATACCTACACTTTCGTCGGCAAACACGAACAGTTGGCCGCCGCGGGCACGCACTTCCTGCAAGTTGGATTTCAGCTTTTCCAGCAGGTCGTCATTGGGGGCGACCGAAATCACCGGCATTTCGCTGTCCACCAGCGCCAGCGGGCCGTGCTTCAATTCACCGGCAGGATACGCTTCGGCATGAATATAGGAGATCTCTTTGAGTTTCAGTGCTCCTTCCAGCGCAATCGGGTAGTGAGCCCCACGTCCCAAGAAAAGCGCGTGGTTTTTCTCAGCAAAGGCTTGGGAAAGTGCTTCGATGTGGCTGTCTAGCGCCAGCACCTGTTGGCACACTGCAGGTAGCGTGCGCAGCGCGGCGATGATATCCGCCTGCTCGGCCTGCCCTTTTGCTTTGCTCACGGAAAGCGTGAGTAGCATTAGCGCCACCAGCTGAGTCGTAAAAGCTTTGGTGGAGGCGACGCCAATTTCAGGGCCGGCGCGTGTCATCAATGACATGTCCGACTCACGCACCAATGAGCTGCCGGGCACGTTGCAAATCGCCAACGACCCCACGTAGCCCAGCGTTTTCGCAAAGCGCAGGGCGGCCAGCGTATCCGCCGTTTCACCCGACTGTGAAAGCGTCACGAACAGCGTGCCCTCAGGCACGACGGGGTGGCGGTAGCGGTACTCAGAGGCGACTTCGACCTGCACCGGCACGCCGGCATAGCGCTCTAACCAGTAACGCGCTACCAAGCCCGCATGGTAGCTGGTGCCGCAGGCAATAATATGCACTTGGCGGGTACGTTGGAAAAGCGCTTGCGCATCGGGGCCAAAGCTTTCCACTAACACACTGTGGGCACTTAGCCGGCCCTCTAATACCGCCTCGATCATTTGCGGCTGTTCAAAAATCTCTTTGAGCATGTAGTGGCGGTATTCGCCTTTGCTGGCAGCGCCGTCGCCGTGCTCAAAGGTATGGATAGGGCGTTCAACGTCGTCACCCTGACGATCCACAATGCGAATGGCGCCCTGCTCACGCAGCTCGACCAGATCGCCCTCTTCCAGATAAATAAAGCGATCCGTTACCGGCAGCAACGCCAGCGGGTCAGAGGCTAAAAAGGCTTCATTAATGCCCACGCCCACCACCAGCGGGCTGCCCTGGCGAGCGCCCACCACGACCCCAGGCGCCTTGGCACTCATTACGCCCAGCGCGTAAGCACCCCCCAGGCCATTGACAATCTGCTGGGTAGCTTCGAACAAGCTCGATCCGTTATCCAGCTTTTCGGCCAGTAAGTGAGCGATCACTTCGGTATCGGTTTCCGAGGTAAATCGGTAGCCGCTTGCTTGCAGTTGGTCTTTAATGGATTCGTAATTTTCGATAATACCGTTATGTACCACGGCAACATCGTCACCACTATGATGCGGGTGTGCATTGGCTTCAGAGGGTTTGCCATGGGTGGCCCAGCGCGTGTGTGCGATGCCTGAAAACCCCGGCAGTGGCGCTTCTGCTAACTGCGCGGCCAGTGCCGCTACCTTTCCGAGCGCCCGGTGGCGGGTCAATGCGCCGTCGCTAAACACCGTCATACCGGCCGAATCGTAGCCGCGGTACTCCAGGCGTTTTAATCCTTCTAACAGAATTTCTTGGACGTTGCGCTCGGCAACGGCGGCAACAATGCCACACATAATCACTCTCCTCGTTGATCCACCAGAGCACTTCACAGACGCTACTCAGCCAATCCGCAGAAAGGTAAAGCGACGGCCACTGATTATATATACGGCTTTTTAATGATCCTTAGCACTAATTTAAAACCCCTTTAAGCGCTGTTAGTAACGCATTAACGCACTATGACGCGTTAGGCTTGCTAGGGCGTAGCCAATCGATTTTTTCTAACTGACGACTACGCGTTACCGCCAGGGCGTAATCAGTCACGTCTTTAGCAATCGTGGAGCCTGCTCCTATGGTGGCGCCTTTGCCTACCGAAACCGGCGCCACCAGGGCGGTATTCGAGCCAATAAAGGCATTATCACCAATGTCGGTGTGATGCTTGTTAGCGCCGTCGTAGTTGCAGGTAATCGTGCCTGCCCCTACGTTCACGTCACGCCCCAACCGCGCATCGCCAACGTAGCTTAGGTGATTAATCTTACTGCCCTCACCCACATCGGCATTTTTCGTTTCCACAAAGTTACCCACTTTGGCTTTTACCGCTAACCGCGTGCCTGGGCGTAACCGTGCAAAAGGACCGATCTGATTGAGACCCGCCGCCACGGTACCTTCTATGACGCTGTGGGTGTCTACTACGCTTTCAGCGCCAATGGTGCTGTTTTTTATCACGCAGTAAGGCCCAATGCGCACGCCTTCGCCAAGCTCCACTTCGCCTTCGAAGACGCAGCCCACGTCGATAAAGACATCATGGCCGCACGTTAATCGTCCGCGAATATCCAAGCGAGCCGGGTCAGCAAGCGCCACCCCCTGCGCCATTAGCTTGTCGGCAAGCTGCTGTTGATAAGCGCGTTCCAGTCGCGCCATTTGGGCGCGATTATTAACCCCTTCCACCTCAACCGCCGTGGCGGGCTGGGCGGTGCATACCTGGATGCCTTCATCGGCCGCCATGGCAATGACGTCCGTCAGGTAATACTCACCCTGGGCATTCTCAGCAGAAAGTTGCGGTAACCAGCGTTTTAACTGGGCACTGGTCATGGCCATAATGCCGGTATTGCATTCACAAATGGCTAGCTGGGCGCTGCTGGCATCTTTTTGTTCGACAATCGCCACCGCTTCGCCCGCGTCATTGCGTACGATTCGGCCATAGCCCATGGGGTCATCCAGCGTCACCGTTAACAGGCCGATGTGCTGTTCATCTACCTGGGCTAGCAACGTTTTCAAGGAATCACGCTGTAACAGGGGAACATCGCCATAGAGGATAAGCACCTTGCCGCTACCGAGCTGATCAAGCGCTTGAGCCACCGCGTGCCCCGTGCCTTTCTGCTCGGCCTGAACGGCAAACTGCACCGCTTTGTCAGCCAGCGCCTCGCGCAGCTGTTCAGCTCCATGGCCAATGACGACATGGGTACGATCAGGCTGTAACCCTGATGCAGTATCCATTACATGCTGCACCATCGGTTTACCCGCCAGGGTATGCAGCACCTTGGGAGTCTGAGATTGCATACGCGTGCCTTTGCCCGCAGCGAGAATGACGATATCCAGTTCTTGCATGTTATTCACCTGTTACCGGTTGTTCGGCGGGCATGGTCGCTGGTGGGTTCGAGGCTGATAATTGCTCAATGCCCAGTTCATCCACCAACGATTCACCGAAATAATTAACGAATTCGGGTGAGGCGACACTGCGCCACTGCTCTCCATCACGCACGAGCAGGAGCACCTTGAGATCGTTTTCGATGGCCATCTGCATGGCCTCCTGCTCGCCTACTACCAGCAGTGCTGTCGCCCAGGCATCCGCCCAAGCGTTGGAAGGGTGGAAAACCGATGCCGACGCCACCTGGTGAGTTACCGGTCGGCCTGACCGTGGATCGATAGTGTGCGAGAAGCGCTGCCCATCCACTTCAAAATAGTTGCGGTAGTCGCCGGACGTCGCCACCGACATGCTCTCTAGCGGAATGATATGTTGAGCACGCTGCTGGCCATCTTCGGGTACTTCGATGCCAATTCGCCAAGGCGTCTGTTCGTCTTCATCACGCACGCCACGGGCGATCAGGTCACCACCTAAATTGACCAGATAATGCTCGATTCCCTGCTGGTCCAGGTAAGCAGCTACTCGATCCGTGGCATGACCTTTGGCCACACCGGAAAGATCGACAAATACGTCTCGCGTACGCCTTGCCTGCATCGCTTGGGTATCCACGTCTACCGCATCGAAGCCCACCTGGGAAAGCTGCTCGGCCAATACCTCATCAGCCGGCACTTCTTCGGGCCGGGCGCCCGGGCCAAAGCTCCATAAATTAACCAAATCTCCCACGGTAATATCAAAAGCACCGTGGCTGGCTTCAGCCACCGATTGGCTGATCGCCAACACTTCAATCAGTTCGTTGGAAAGCGGCTGCCACTCCTGTAAGGGCGCCTCGTTAAAGGCGATCAGTTCGGAATCGTCACGGTAAGTGGACATCGCCTGATCGACGCTCTCGAGCTCTGCTTTGAAGCCCTCTTCCACTTCAAGCGACTCGCCTTGCGTAAGCGGATCCATAATGGTGACCTGATAAAAGGTACCAAAAATATTGCCTTCAAAACGGACAGGCGGTTCCAGCGGACGATCACTTTCTGAACAGCCAGGCAATACCAGAAGAGCACCCAGCAAAACACTCATGAGGACTAACGGACGCGCCCACCGAACCGCCTGTCCTGACGCCCTTTTTTGATACGACTTTTTCATAGCTGCCTTGCCTTAACGTGATGCCCCAAAACGATATTTTTAATGTGAAGCGCTTAAAAATGAAAGAACCATAGCAACCAAGCGCCAAACAGGACGCGATAAATAACAAACGGCTGCATTCCCAGTTTTTTGATAATTACCAGAAAGTAGTGAATACACAAATACGCACTTATTCCCGACAATAACGTACCTACCAACATCGCTGACCAATCAATCGGCTGCGAGGCGTTCATTAGCCCTAAGGCCTCTAAACCGCCGGCCAATACGATGACCGGAATCGAAAGCAAAAAAGAGAAACGCGAGGCGCCTTCTCGGCTCATCCCCACCATCAAGGCCGCCGTTATGGTAATGCCCGAGCGCGAGGTACCGGGAATTAGCGCCAGCGCCTGGGCACCACCAATAGTCAAAACGTCTTTTAAACTCAGTTGGTATTCACTGCGCGTTCCGCGCTTCTGCCAATCGGCATACCCCAACAATAGCCCGAAACCAATTAAACTGAAGCCAATAATCAGCGTGGAGCGCATATAGTGAGAAATAACATCGTGCAGCAGTAAGCCAATAATCCCCACGGGGATGGTCGCTAACATGACCCAAAAAGCGAGCCGGGCATCTTCGTTAACGCCTTTACCCCGTAAGGCGGCCAAGCTGCTGCAGATCATTTGCCAAATTTCATGCCGGAAATAGAGGATGACCGCGGAGAGACTGCCCAGATGTAGGGCCACATCAAATGCCAAGCCTTGATCTTGCCACTCTGTCAGCACAGGCACCAAAATCAGGTGGGCAGAGCTTGAAACGGGTAAAAATTCTGAAATTCCCTGAACAACCGCTAACACCACCACCTGGAGCCAATCCATAAAAAATCCTATGCATGAAAAACAATTGATGGGTTGCAATGGCGCTTAAGGATACACATCCGTCTATTCTTTGTCCGCCACTGCTTTTGCTGAAATTGCCGCGTTGGGATGCTCATCACAACGAGTTCATTACAATGACCTACGCCCTGTCATTAAGAACGCAGTGAAGCAATCTCAGGGGTTAGGCTGACGCTACCGAATGTGATGAATGAGCCGTTCAATCACATGACCGCTATAGACGCTATAAGGAGTGCGCTACAATAGGCATCATCGAATGCATGCGCCTTGTAAGGTACCCATGACTCAGACCATCGAAACGCCAGTGGTTCAAGACCAAGCGCGACTTAGCCAAGAGGCCAAGCGTGTTACCTACATTGGTGCATGGCTGGACGCCCTGTTGAGCATCGTCAAAGTGACCATCGGTTTTATGGTCGGTTCAGCGGCGTTGATCGCCGATGGCATTCACTCACTGTCTGATTTAGTCACCGATGGTTTTGTGCTGGCAGCGATTCATTATGGGCGCCAGGAACCCGATAAAGATCACCATTACGGGCACGGACGCATCGAAACCCTCACCACGTTATTACTGGGCAGCGTGCTGATCTTCGTGGCGGGCGGTATTGCCTGGTCCAGCCTGGACCGTCTGTTTAGCGGTACCGCCGTGAACGCACCAGGCATGCTAGCCATAGTGATTACGGTCATTGCGCTGTTGAGTAAAGAGTGGATTTTTCGCTACACCATGCGCGTCGCTAAACGCGTAAAGTCGAAATTACTCGAAGCCAACGCCTGGCACTCACGCAGCGATGCGTTATCTACCGCCGTGGTGCTGGTGGCACTCATTGGGGCGCAGTTTGGTTTAGGTTGGCTCGATGCCGTGGCGGCTATCATCGTCGGGCTATTGGTCGGTAAGGTAGGGTTAGACTTGCTATGGGAATCAGCGCGCGAGTTGGTCGATACCGCGCTGCCCGTGGATATCCAGAATCAAATGCACGATGTCGCTTGCGGGGTGCCGGGAGTAGATAGCGTTCATGACCTGCGTACGCGCCAGTCTGCTGGCTGGGTCATGGTCGATCTACACGTGGTGGTGGGCCCCAAGATTACCGTCTCCGAAGCCCATGAGATCGGCAATGAGGTCAGTCGCCGCTTGCGCCACGAATTCCCCGCCCTGACCGATGTCATCTTTCACGTTGACCCTGAAGACGACGCCGGGGCGGGCGATCCCAGCCGCTTACCCGGGCTGCCGCTGCGCCCTGAAGTGGAGGCAGCACTCGATGCCCGCTGGTATAGGCACCCGGTATGGCGCACGCTTAATGAACTTCAGCTGCACTATTTAAACGATAAGGTCTCGGTATCGCTGATCATCGATGACGCTGTGCATCAGCCGCCTCAGTGCCTTGCCAGCCAGCTAAAAGCGCTGGCTAGCGATATCGAGTGGCTCGGTCATGTGGAAGTGCTGTTTATTACTCGCGCCGCCAGTAGCTCCATGCGTTAACCTGTGAACCTTTCTTCACCATTAAGACAACAGCAGCGTGGCGATACTAAAGTAAATCACGACGCCAGAGGCATCGATCAAGGTGGTCACCAGCGGCGCCGAAGCCGTGGCTGGGTCGACCTTGAAGCGCTCGAGAACAAAGGGCAAACACATGCCCAGCAGGCTGCCGAACAGCACGATGGTGACCATGCTAAAGGCCACTACCATGGCCAGCGCTTCGCCCCCGCGCATAATGCCAATCGGGGTAACCGCAATCGCCATGGTGATACCCAGCGAGCCCGCCACCAGCAGTTCGCGGCCCAGTAGTTTGCCCCAGTCTTTTACCCCGACATCGCCGGTCGCCATACCGCGCACCATCAACGTAGCAGCTTGCGCCCCCGCGTTCCCGCCACTGCCGATCAACAGCGGTAAAAAGAACACCAACGCTACCTGGGCGGCAATGGTCTCTTCAAAATAGGCAATCCCTGCCCCCGAAAACAGATTGGCAAACACCAATAGAACCAGCCAGAACACGCGCTTGCGGTAGAGGCTCCAGAGCTTCACACGGCTCACACCATCTTCCAACTGGCCGATCGACATCCCCTTGTGGAAATCCTCCGTTGCTTCGGATTCAGCCACATCCATGGCGTCATCGTGGGTCACAATGCCGACCATGCGGTCATCGGCATCAATCACCGGCAGCGCTAATAAGTCATACTTGGCCACAATGCGGGCTACGTCTTCCTGAGCGTTATCGACCCGGGTGCTGATAACGTCTTTGATCATGATGTCATCAACGATAGCGCCGGGGCGGGCGACCATCAGTTGGCGTAGCGACATGGTGCCAATCAGTTGCCCATCGCTATCCAGAATATAAAGCTGGTAAACCGTTTCTGCATCCGGGGCAGTCTGACGTACCCGCATCATCGCTTTAGACACCGTCATGCCACTGGCGATGGACACATAGTCAGAGGTCATGATGGCGCCCGCGGTGCCCTCTTCGTAGCTGGCTAGCCGCTTTAAATCTTCACGTTCGCGGTGGGCCATACGCCGCAGCAATGCTTCACGGCGGTCTTCACTGAGCAGGTTGAACAGGTCGGCGCGTTCATCCGAGCCCATCTCCTCCAGCACTTTCAGCAGCTGGCTGTCATCCAGCTTGCCGACCACTTCAAGCTGGCTTTCGCCGGGCAAATAGCCCAATACGTTAGCCGCCCGCTCGGCAGAGAGAATATCCAGCAACAACAGCGCAGCCGGCAACGCCTCGTCATCTTCGATCATCTCTTCGAGCACTTCACCGATATCCGCTGAGCGGGTTTCGGCCAAACGCAAAGAGAGCAGCGATTTACTCGGCACTTGCTTGGCTAACTCATCGAGCAATTCGGCTTTTAATTGCTGCAGGCTTTCATTATTCAGTGCCATGGTTCTCTCCCATCACGCTTTCCAGCGCCGTGCTGCCGACCTAATCAATTGTACTGACCTTTCTCATGATACTTACGTTTTTTTCTAGCCAACAAAAAAACGCCCCTTAAACCCTGGTGACGGGCTTAAGGGGCGCTGTACCACGCCTAACGCGTGGGGTTTAGCCTTTACCCGCCTTTTTGCGCAGCTGTTGAATCGTGCGCAGCTGTGCAACGGCTTCGGCAAGTTCAGCGGCCGCTCGCGTATAGTCGAGCTCCGATGACTTCTCGTTAAAGGCTTTCAGCGCTTGTTGACGCGCTTCTTCGGCAGCAGCCTCATTGAGGTCGCTGGCACGCGATGCAGCGTCGGCCAGAATCGTTACGACATCTGGCTGGACTTCCATGAAGCCGCCAGTAACGTAAAAGTTCTCTTCTGCGCCGCCATCATAAATCACGCGAACCGGACCCGGCTGAAGCTCAGTCAGCAGGGGAGCGTGACCCGGCAAAATGCCCAGGTCACCCATCATCCCGGAAGCAATCACCTGCTCAACGGTACCTGAGAAGATCGATGCTTCAGCGCTGACGATATTGCAAGTAAAGCTATTCGCCATAGCGAATCCCCCTAATGGACGGGATTACTTCTTCATCTGGTTGGCTTTCTCGACGGCTTCGTCGATTGAACCGACCATGTAGAAGGCCTGTTCCGGCATATCGTCGTATTCGCCAGCAAGGATGCCCTGGAAGCCACTAATGGTGTCTTTCAGCGACACATACTTACCTGGTGAACCGGTAAATACCTCAGCCACGAAGAACGGCTGCGACAAGAAGCGCTGGATTTTACGCGCCCGGGAAACGGCCAGCTTGTCTTCATCAGACAGCTCGTCCATACCCAGAATGGCGATAATATCCTTAAGCTCTTTGTAGCGCTGAAGAACGTTCTGCACACCGCGAGCGGTCGCATAGTGCTCTTCACCGACAACCAACGGATCCAACTGACGTGAGGTGGAGTCGAGCGGATCGATCGCCGGGTAGATACCCAGTTCGGCGATAGAACGCGCCAGTACCACGGTCGCATCCAGGTGGGAGAAGGTGGTGGCCGGCGACGGATCGGTCAAGTCATCCGCGGGCACGTAAACGGCCTGTACGGAGGTGATTGAACCGGTTTTCGTCGAGGTAATACGCTCCTGCAGAACGCCCATCTCTTCAGCTAGCGTCGGCTGATAGCCTACCGCTGACGGCATACGACCCAACAGTGCCGATACTTCGGTACCGGCCAGGGTGTAGCGGTAGATGTTATCGACGAATAGCAGTACGTCGCGGCCTTCATCACGGAATTTTTCAGCGATGGTCAGGCCCGTTAGCGCCACACGCAGACGGTTACCCGGGGGCTCGTTCATCTGACCGTAAACCAGCGATACCTTATCGATAACGTTGGATTCCGTCATTTCGTGATAGAAGTCGTTACCCTCACGCGTACGCTCACCCACACCAGCGAAGACCGAGTAGCCGCTGTGTTCGGTGGCGATGTTGCGGATAAGCTCCATCATGTTAACGGTTTTACCTACACCGGCGCCGCCGAACAGGCCCACTTTACCGCCCTTAGCGAACGGGCAGACCAAGTCGATAACCTTGATACCGGTTTCCAGCAGCTCGTTAGAGGCTGCTTGGTCGGCATAGCTCGGGGCTTTACGGTGAATCGGCATACGCTCTTGCTCGCCGATCGGTCCTGCTTCGTCGATCGGCTCGCCGAGTACGTTCATAATACGGCCCAGCGTTTCCTTACCTACCGGTACGGAAATAGCAGCACCTGTGCTGGTCGTTGCCATGCCACGCTTCAAGCCCTCAGTGGAGCCCATGGCGATGGTGCGCACCACGCCGTCGCCCAGCTGCTGCTGGACTTCGAGGATGGTCTCAACATCGGAGACCTTCAGCGCGTCGTAGACCTTGGGCACAGAGTCCCGCGGAAACTCTACGTCAATCACCGCGCCGATGATTTGTACGATACGTCCGCTCATCTTGGTTCCTCTCTAAAACCTGCAAATGAAACCTGTCTGCCGGGAGCCGCTTAAAAGAGTCGGCTCCCTAGGCGTTATACGGCAGCAGCGCCGCCGACGATCTCAGAAATTTCCTGGGTAATGGCAGCCTGACGGGCCTTGTTATAAACCATCTCCAGATCGTCGATCAGGCCACCTGCGTTGTCGGTGGCACTTTTCATAGCGATCATTCGAGCGGCTTGTTCACAAGCGCCATTTTCCACTACCGCCTGATACACCTGCGATTCGATGAAACGAACCAACAGGCTATCGAGCAACGCCTTGGCATCCGGTTCATACAGGTAGTCCCAGCTTCCGGGACGGGCGTTTTCGTCGTCTTGCTCAGCGTCTGCGCCCATATCGGGCGACAGGGGAAGAAGCTGACGAACCACTGGCTTTTGCGTCATGGTGTTCACAAACTCGTTGTGCACCACGTACAGCCGGTCGAGACGTCCTTCATCGTACGCTTCGAGCATGACCTTAATACTGCCAATCAAGCCTTCTACCGTCGGGGCTTCACCTAATCCACTTTTCGCTGCGACCAAATTACCGCCGTAATTGCGGAAAAAGGTGCTCGCCTTGGCACCAAGCGCACAAAAATCCTGCTCGACACCTTGCTGTTTCCAGCTAACGGCTTCTTTCAGTAAGGCTTTGAAAAGATTGTGGTTCAAGCCACCGCACAGACCGCGGTCAGTGGATACCACAATGTAGCCAACACGCTTAACCTCGCTACGCTCGACCATATAGTCGTGCCTGTACTCAGGGTTCGCGTTGGCTAAGTGGCCAACCACATTACGGATCTGCTTAGCGTAAGGCTGACTAGCTCTCATCAGATCTTGCGCTTTACGCATTTTCGACGCAGCCACCATTTCCATGGCGCTGGTGATCTTCTGCGTATTTTTAATGCTCCCGATTTGGGTGCGTATCTCTTTTGCAGCTGCCATAGCGATCTACCCTTCGTTCGTGGCTCTCAGAAAGCATGCAAACCCGCCCATGAGGGGCGGGCCAGACATTACCAGCTCTGAGTCGCCTTGAACTTCTCGAGACCCGACTTCAAGCTGTCTTGAATCTCACCGTTGTAGTCGCCGCTCTGGTTGATCTTGTCGAGGAGATCAGCGTGTTCGGACTTCATGTAGTCGTGCAGGGCACGCTCAAAGTCCAACACTTTGTTGACTTCGACATCGTCAAGATAACCTTCGTTGGCGGCGTACAGCGAAAGCGCCATTTCAGCTACCGACATCGGCGAGTACTGGTTCTGCTTCATCAACTCGGTCACACGCTGACCGTGTTCGAGCTGCTTACGCGTGGCTTCATCAAGGTCAGACGCGAACTGCGAGAAGGCCGCCAATTCACGGTACTGAGCCAATGCCAGACGTACACTACCGCCCAGTTTCTTGATGATTTTAGTCTGCGCCGAACCACCTACACGAGAAACCGAGAGACCTGCGTTAATCGCCGGACGAATACCGGAGTTAAACAGGTTGGTTTCCAGAAAGATCTGACCATCGGTGATCGAGATCACGTTAGTCGGAACGAACGCAGAAACGTCGCCACCCTGGGTTTCGATGATCGGCAGTGCGGTTAAGGAACCGGTTTTGCCTTTCACTTCACCGTTGGTGAACTTCTCAACGTAGTCGACGTTAACGCGCGCAGCACGCTCAAGAAGACGTGAGTGGAGATAGAAAACGTCACCAGGATAAGCTTCACGGCCCGGCGGACGACGCAGCAGCAGCGATACCTGACGGTACGCAACGGCCTGCTTGGAAAGGTCGTCATACACGATGAGTGAGTTTTCGCCGCGGTCGCGGAAGTACTCGCCCATGGTGCAGCCAGAGTAAGGAGCGAGGAACTGCATCGGTGCCGGGTCGGCAGCGCCCGCCGCTACGACGATGGTGTGTTCCATTGCGCCGTGCTGTTCGAGCTTGCGCACCACGTTGGCAATGGTCGATTGCTTCTGACCAATCGCTACGTAGACACAGGTCACGCCTTTGCCTTTCTGGTTGATGATCGCATCAATGGCAATGGCGGACTTACCAATCTGACGGTCACCGATGATCAGCTCACGCTGACCACGGCCGATCGGCACCATGGCGTCGATAGACTTAAGACCGGTTTGAATCGGCTCATCAACGGATTGACGTGTGATAACACCCGGCGCCACTTTCTCGACGGCGTCGGTCATGGTGGTGTTGATGTCGCCTTTACCATCGATGGGATTACCCAGCGCGTCGACAACACGACCAATCAGCTCGGGGCCTACCGGCACTTCGAGAATACGACCGGTACACTTGGCGGTCATGCCCTCTTCGAGCTGCAGGTAGTCACCCAGCACGACGGCACCCACGGAGTCACGCTCCAAGTTGAGTACCATGCCAAAGATGCTGTTGGGGAATTCGATCATTTCACCAAACATCGCGTCTTCGAGGCCGTGAATTTTCACGATACCGTCGGAAACGGTGACGATGGTGCCCTGATTATGGGCTTCGGATGCGACGTCAAGCTTTTCAATTCGCTGCTTGATGATGTCGCTGATCTCGGAAGGATTCAGTTGCTGCATGCCATGTCCCTCAGACTCAAGCGGTTAGCGCGTCAGAAAGACGGTTCAATCGACCACGGACCGACCCGTCAATAACGGTATCGCCAGCACGTAGGATGACACCGCCAATCAGCGACTTGTCCACTTGAGTAGTAATAGAGATTTCGCGATTCAGACGTTTTTTAAGCGCGTTCGCTAGCTTCGTTTCTTGCTCGCTATCTAGCTGATAAGCAGAAGTGACATTCACTTCAACCCGCTGCTCGTGTTCGGCACGCAGGTGCTCGAACTGTTCAGCAATCGATGCCAGCGCCATCAGGCGACTTTGGTCAGCCAGGACAGTCAAAAACCGCTGTAAAGCGTCATCTTGTTGCTCAGGAATCAGCTCAACAAGCAGCGACACTTTTTGGTCGCTGTCTAGTTTTGGACTGCTTAACCGATGGCGAACGTTAACGTCTGCTACCGCAAAGCTTAAAAAACTCAGCGCTTGTGACCAGCTATCAAGCGCCTCATGATCACGCGCGTATTCAAACGCTGCCTTAGCGTAAGGACGAGCGACGGTCAGTAGTTCCGCCATGATTCACCTCCTTACAGTTCAGCAGCAAGCTCATCAAGTAACTTGCGATGGGCTTGTTCGTCGACCGACGCTTCAAGAACACGCTCGGCACCCATAACGGCGAGATAAGAGACCTGGGCACGAAGTTCATCTTTAGCGCGATTCACTTCTTGCTCAATCTCGGAACGTGCGCTCGCTACAAGGCGTTCGCCTTCGGCGCGGGCCTGTTCGCGGGCTTCTTCAACTATCTGGGCAGAGCGCTTGTTGGCCTGCTCGAGAATTTGAGAAGCTTGCTCCTTGCTTTCGCGCAGCGTTTGTTCCGCCCGCTCTTGAGCAAGCTCAAGGTCGCGGTTAGCGCGGCTGGCTGCGTCCAAGCCATCAGCAATTTTTTTCTGACGCTCATGAAGCGCGTTGCTGATCGGAGGCCACACATACTTTAAGCAAAACCAGACAAAGATCGCGAAGGCGATCGTCTGCCCGATTAGCGTCATGTTGATATTCACAGGAATGTACCTCTGACAAGTTCGTGGCGACCGGAGTGAAACAAAACCGAGCGTTTAACGCTCGGCTGAGCTGTCATTAACCGGCAACAACGAAGATCAGGTACATTGCGATACCAACACCGATCATCGGAACCGCATCCAATAGACCTGCCATTAGGAAGGTTTTGGTTTGCAGTTGGTCGCCTAGCTCCGGCTGACGCGCGGTAGATTCCAGCAGCTTACCGCCCAAAATAGCGAAGCCAATGCCGGTACCTAGAGCGCCGAGACCGATCATGATGGAAGCGGCAATGTAGATAAGTTCCATGGTAATGCTCCTAGTTTTTCAAGTTTAAGGTCGAGGGTTGAGGTTAAGGGTTAATGTGTTGCAAGCATTGCTCGGATTAGTGATGTTCGTGTGCAGCGCTTAGATACACCACGGATAGCACTGTAAAAATGAAGGCCTGAAGTACGACGATCAGGATATGGAAGATCGCCCACGGTACATCCAGCACCCAGATAGCCCAGAAGGGCAGCATGGCGATAAGAATAAAGATCACTTCCCCGGCGAACATGTTGCCGAAAAGACGCATTGCCAAGCTGAACGGTTTCACCAACAGCGCAACGATTTCAAGCAACAAGTTGAAAGGGATCAATGCCCAGTGATTGAACGGGGTAAGGGAGAGCTCTTTGGCAAAACCGCCCACGCCTTTCACTTTAAAGCTGTAGTAGAGAATGAGACCGAAGACCCCTAACGCTAACCCCAGCGTAGCGTTTACATCGGTAGTCGGCACGATTTTCATGTAGTCGACCCCTAGTTTGCTGAACAACACAGGGAAGTAGTCGACCGGAATAATTTTTAGCGTGTTCATGAACAGAATCCACACAAACAGCGTCAATGCCAGTGGCGCGATAAGCGGATTATGGCCTTTGAAGGTCCCTTTGATCATGTCTTCAATGAATTCAACGACCATTTCTACTGCGTTTTGCAGACCGCCGGGGACACCGGTGGTGGCCATTTTTCCCGCTTTGCGGAAAATCCAAATAAATAGCAGACCCATGGCAATTGACCAGCCCATGGTATCCAAGTGAATGGCCCAAAAGCCCATTTCACTGGCTTCTTCCGCCGAGTGTGCCAGCGACCAGCCATTGACGGGGTGGTTACCAAACGTCAGGTTCTGCAAGTGGTGCTGGATATAGTAAGTCGTCGAGACTTCGTTTCCTGCGGCCATGGATGTGTCACCTCAATTTAATTGTGCAATTTTCTAGGCATTGACGTTTTTTGGCATTAACCAAGGCGTAAGCCAATGCGTTAGAACAACCGCAACATAAGCATAAAAAAAGAAAGTAGGGTTTGAAGGGGGCGCTGCCACGAACACCGCAACGAACAGTGCCACCGTCAAACCAAACTTGCCTGCTTCGGCACGAAACAAGCGCATCGCTGCCTGTGAAGGCCTACCCGCGCGCAAAACTCCCATCCTCTTGATGAAGAAAGCATGCGGGAGCAAGGCTACCAGCGCTCCTTTAAAAACCGATGACATGCCTTCAGCGTCTTCCACCCAATAGGCTGCCAGCATGCCGCAAAGGGTCATTGAGAGCTGAACGATCGTAAGCCGAAGGATGTAGGCTTTTCGCCGCTGGGTTTCGTATCGCTGCATAGCTCTAAATATGGGCTCTTTGTACGGGCTCTCACAATGTGCACTTAACAATAGCGCTTTGAACCAATACCCAGCCCTAAAAAAATCGACGTACTTCGATAAACACAGGCAACTTGCACAAATCTTGCGCGATTATAGGGAAGCGCTATCACACCTTCAACCGAAGTCGCACCAAATTTGTACGTTAAGGGGTCGATTTGCGACCAAAGAGGGAAAACGTGGTCTCTTCTTACGCGATATTGAATAGCCTGCTATTTAATATGATTTAAGATGCCGTCTAACTCTTCCAGGCTTGTATAGCGTATCGTTAATTTACCTTTGCCTTTTTGACCATGATCAATGGAGACAGGTGCACCCAGCAACTCCCCAAGCTGCGTCTCAAGCCTAGCTACATCGGGCTGCTTGGCTTGACGGCTTGGAGGGGTAATTGGCGCTTGGCTGCTCTGTACCTTTTTCACCAGCGCTTCGGTCGCGCGTACCGTCATGTCATTATTGACGACTTCATGGGCAACTTGACGCTGCTGAGCACTGTTCAGTGACAATAATGCCCGCGCATGGCCCATATCCAAATCGCCACGTTCCAGCAAGGTTTGTACTTCGGGGTCTAGCGCCAGTAGACGCAATAGATTGGCTACCTGGGTGCGTGATTTACCCACTGCATCTGCTATCTGCTGCTGCGTCAGCTCGAACTCTTCACCCAACCGCTTAAGCGCCATGGCTTCTTCAACGGCGTTGAGATTTTCGCGCTGGATATTTTCTATCAATGCCAGCGCCAGCGCCACTTCATCGCTAACTTCGCGAATCACGGCTGGAATAACGTCCAACTCAGCCAGTTGGGCGGCCCGCCAGCGACGCTCGCCAGCAATAATTTCGTAGCGATCCACGCCAATCGGCCGCACCACGATGGGTTGCATCACACCCTGGGCACGAATGGAGTCAGCGAGCTCTTCCAACGCTTCGGGCTGAATATCCCGGCGCGGCTGATATTTGCCGCGAGTCAATTGCCCGAGCGGCAACCGTTCAAGGCGATCTTCGGCCGTGTCCTCGGCTGCGCTATTTTTTGCTTCGCTCGCCAAGTCCATGGACGAATCACTACCGGCAAGTTCCAAGCTGTCACGGCGGCGGGCACCGGCACCAATCAGGGCATCCAGGCCACGTCCTAGCGCGGGTTTACGCGTCATTCGCTTTCCCTCATTTTTCAGCGCCCCTTTCTTGAACTGAAGAGTTGAAGTGAAGAGTGGTTACAGTGAAAGACGACGAATCATCTCTTTTGCCAACACACGATAGGCCTGGCTACCCCGGGAGAACCGGGCATATTGGGTCACGGGTAACCCGTGACTTGGCGCTTCGGCAACTTTTACGTTGCGGGGTATGGTGGTTTTTAACAGCATGTCACCAAAGTAATCACGCAGTTGCTTATCCACTTCCCGGGTCAAGCTGGTGCGCTTGTCGTACATGGTGCGCAGTATGCCCGCAATCGCTAGGTCTGGATTCACATTCTGCTTAATCTGTTCAACGGTATCGAGCAGCGCCGATAACCCCTCCAGAGCATAAAACTCACACTGTAGAGGGATCAGTACACTATCGGATGCCGTCAAGGCATTGACTGTCAGCATGTTCAAAGAGGGCGGGCAGTCGATCAACACTACGTCATAAGCCTCCGAGACCGACGCAAGCGCATTGGTTAGGCAGCTCTCGCTTTTATCGCGATCCAACAGCTCAACTTCTGCGGCGGTAAGATCACCGTTACCCGGCAGAACGTCATATTTTACCGCCAGGTCTTTAACGATGGTCTCAGCGGCCGTTGCTTCACCGAGCAGTACATCCAGCACGCTTTTGTCGAGCTCGTATTTATCGATGCCGCTGCCCATGCTGGCATGGCCTTGAGGGTCAAGATCCACCAGCAGCACGCGACGATCGAGTCCAGCGAGGCTAGCCGCCAAGTTAACGGCTGAGGTGGTCTTGCCCACACCGCCTTTTTGGTTGGTCAGGGCAATGATCTGGCTCACTTACTCAACTCCTTCTGGGGTCAGAATCAATAGCTGCCGCTGGGCCGTTTCAAAAGGTACTTCCAGCAGGTGACGCTTATGTAAACAAATACCGGCAGGCAATTCGCGTAACTCATCGTCAGCGCCCGGGCCTTTCATGGCCAGCCACTGACCATCGGCACTCGGTAACTGGCGAGTCAAGGTGACAAAATCCACCAAGCTGGCAAACGCTCTCGAAATCACCTGATCAAACGTGGCGGCTTGAAACTGCTCTACCCGCGCCTGAACAGGCGTGACGTTTTTTAGCCCTAATTCCATCACCGCTTGGCGTTGAAAACGGACTTTTTTGCCATTGCTGTCCAGCAGCGTGACGTCTAGCTGGGGGGCCAAAATAGCCAACACCAAACCAGGTAAACCTGGGCCCGCCCCCACATCCAACAGCCGCGGCCCTTGTACATAGGGCAGCACGACGGCGCTATCCAGCACGTGGCGCGATACCATGTCATCTACATCGCGCACCGCAGTGAGGTTATAAGCCCGGTTCCACTTGTGCAACAGGGCCAATAAACCGAGCAGCTGCTCGCGCTGGTGGTCGTCAACGTTGATTGCCAACTGGCTGAGCCCTTGATCGAGCCGGGGCGCGACGCTGGTAGGCAGCGTTTTCAATAGGGGAATCAACGAGCTCATCCGTTAACCACATCGGCCGCAGCGACTAACCGGCGCTTTTTCAAGTGCACCAACAGGATTGAAATCGCCGCAGGGGTGACCCCTGAAATACGCGCTGCATGGGCGAGGGTTTCTGGCCGTGCTTCCGCCAGCTTTTGGCGAATTTCGATGGATAGCCCCTCTATTTTCAAATAATCCAGCTCGGCGGGCAGCGCCGTTCCTTCATGGCGCTTTAGCTTATCAATCTCATCCTGCTGGCGATCGATATAGCCTTGGTACTTGGCTTGGATTTGTACCTGTTCGGCAACCGCTGGATCGGTAACCAACGTGCCTTCGATACCGGGCAGGTTGGCCAAGTCGCTATAGTTCAACTCAGGACGTTTAAGCAGATCACTTAGACGATATTCACGCGTGAGCGCCGCACCGGTAGTTTCCGCCACCTGTGCCGCAGCCGGGCTACCGGGCTGGATCCAAATGGTATCCAGACGCGCACTCTCTTGCTCAATGGCTTCGCGTTTTTGACTAAATGCAGCCCAGCGTTCGTCATTGACGAGGCCTAATTCGCGGCCAGCTTCGGTTAAGCGCAAATCTGCATTGTCTTCACGCAGTAACAAGCGGTATTCCGCACGGGAAGTGAACATGCGGTACGGCTCTTTGGTACCCATGGTGATCAGGTCGTCGACCAGTACGCCGAGATAGGCTTCATCGCGACGGGGATACCAGGCGTCCAGCTCTTGAGCACGGCGTGCGGCATTCAAACCCGCTAGCAAACCTTGAGCGCCAGCTTCTTCGTAACCGGTGGTGCCGTTAATCTGACCCGCGAAAAACAGGCTGTGGATAAATTTAGTTTCCAGCGAGTGTTTTAAATCCCGCGGATCAAAAAAATCATACTCAATGGCGTAACCAGGCCGGGTGATATGGGCGTTTTCCAGGCCTTTTATCGAGCGAACCACTTGAATCTGTACGTCAAACGGCAGTGAGGTTGAGATGCCGTTGGGGTAAAGCTCGTGGGTATCCAGCCCTTCAGGTTCAATAAATACCTGATGGCTCGATTTATCGGCAAAGCGATGCACTTTGTCTTCAATCGACGGGCAGTAACGCGGCCCGATCCCTTCGATGACACCGGAATACATTGGTGAACGATCGAGATTGGCTAAAATCAGGTCATGGGTTTGCTGGTTGGTATGCGCAATATGGCAGCTGACCTGCTGAGGGTGCATGTCCCGCGATCCCAGGTAGGACATCACCGGCGTTGGAGTATCGCCTGGCTGCTCTTCCAACTGAGAAAAATCAACGGTTTTGGCATCAATACGCGGCGGCGTGCCGGTTTTTAAGCGGTCAACGCGAAACGGCAACGCACGCAAACGTTCAGCCAGTGCATTGGAAGGCGGATCACCCGCCCGACCGCCTTTACTTTGATCCAGACCAATGTGAATCACGCCACCCAAAAAAGTACCGGTGCATAGCACGACGCTTTTAGCGTGAAAGCGTATCCCGGTTTCCGTCACCACACCACGTACGGTGTCGTTATCCACAATGAGATCGCCAGCGGCCTGCTGGAAAATCGTCAAGTTGGGTTGGTTTTCTAACATGCCACGAATAGCGGCTTTGTAGCGGATGCGATCCGCTTGAGCCCGAGTTGCCCTGACCGCTGGCCCTTTGCGGGCGTTGAGCACACGAAACTGGATACCACCCAAATCGGTGGCAAGTCCCATGGCGCCGCCCAGGGCATCGATCTCTTTGACTAAATGACTTTTGCCGATGCCGCCAATGGCGGGATTACAGGACATTTGGCCCAGCGTTTCGATGTTATGGGTAAGCAGCAGGGTCTGACAGCCCATGCGAGCAGAGGCCAATGCGGCTTCGGTTCCCGCATGGCCACCGCCGATGACAATCACGTCAAAGCGGTCGGGATAATTCAAGAGGCACCTCGTCTTGCGCCTTTCGGCACGGATGATGTGGCCAGGGCAGTTCTCAGACATGGCCACCTTAGATCAATGAGCCGGCAAGTATAAACCCCCTGTGGGTAACCGTCAGGTTTTTCCACACCTCGAATGGCTTAACAGCCTCTATTAATAACAACATAAATATAAAATAAAAGAAGTTCTATAAATGTTGTAATTACTAGTGTGGACAAATTCTGTGTATAAGCGAATTATTACTAATAATTTCATTGGTTTATATTGTTGACTTCTACGTGTTTGAAAGCGGGAGTGCCTGGGTAGAAGGGGTGCTAAGCCTGTGGATGGAATAGGGCTTTATCCACAGAAGCATTTAAGCACGGCTTATCCACTGTCCAGTACCTGTGTTGTTACCGCACCTGTGTACAAGCGATTCATCGGCGCTATAAAAGCCAATCGGCGCTTATGGCAAGCCTTACAAGGGTATAGAGGCGCTAAGTAAAAAAAGTTTATCCACAGGCAAAAAAAAGCCTGTCGAGTCGACAGGCCGGTACTTAAAAATGATTTAAAGACAATTTATAGCGCTATGAACCCATTTTTTTAATGTTTCAGCACGCGCGCTAGGAAGGATTGGGTGCGTTCATGTTGTGGTGAATCGAATAGCGTTTCAGGCGATCCTTGCTCGGTGATTTCGCCTTTATGGATAAATATCACGCGGTCAGCCACTTCACGAGCAAAGCCCATTTCATGAGTGACGATGACCATGGTCATGCCCTCTTTAGCCAACTCACGCATGGCATCCAACACTTCACCGATCATCTCCGGGTCAAGCGCCGAGGTAGGCTCGTCAAACAGCATCAGCCGGGGCTCCATGGCCAGGGCGCGTGCCAAGGCCACTCGCTGCTGCTGCCCCCCTGAGAGCTGGTTAGGATACTTATCAGCCTGGTCGGCGATACCGACCCTGTCTAGCAGTCGCTTAGCGTTGTTTTTGGCGTCTTCAAGGATTAAACCGCGCACTTTAACCGGCGCCAAGGTGACGTTGTCGATAACGCTGAGGTGGGGAAATAAATTGAATTGCTGAAACACCATGCCCACTTCGGTGCGGATCGTTTGCAGTGCTTGCGTACTTTTTCCGTAGGGAAGCAACTCGTTATCGTCGACCACCAAACTGCCTGATTGGAATTCTTCTAGGCCATTAATACAGCGAATTAACGTGGATTTGCCTGAACCACTGGCGCCGATAATCACCACCACTTCGCCTGGGATAATTTCTAAATCAATGCCATTAAGTACGTGCAGAGCGCCAAAGTGTTTATTGAGCTGCTGCATACGCACAATGGGTTGGGTTGCGTTGTCCATTGTATCGCTCATTGCCCGTGTCCTTATTGTCCGGCCAAGCCTCTAACTTCAAGCTGGCGAAGGATGATGGAAAGTGTCCAAGTGATGGCTAGATACATTAATGCCACCATGAAGTAGACCTCCAGGGCGGTGAACGTGGTGGAGATATAAATTTGCCCCTGACGCACCAACTCACCGACGCCGATCACTGAGAATAGTGAGGTGTCTTTAATACTTATAATGCCCTGGTTACCCAGTGAGGGGATCATCCGGCGAAAGGCTTGAGGCCATATCACATAGCGGAAGGACTGTGTCCGCGAGAGGCCTAAGGAAAGCGATGCTTCGCCTTGACCGCGCTCAATCGACTGTACGCCGCCTCGAACGATTTCGGAGATGTAAGCGCCTGAGTTGACCGCAATGGCGGCAATACCGGCGACTAAAGGATTAATCGGGGAACCAAGCAACTGCGGTAAGCCGTAAAAAATAAACAGTACTTGGACCAGGATGGGCGTGCCGCGAAATACTTCGATATAAAAAATCGCAGGCCAGCGTAGCCAGCGCAGTCGGCTAATGCGCAACAGGCCAAAGAAAATGCCGATAAAAAAACCGATGGCGAGGCCACCAAAAGAGATCAGTAACGTCCAGGGGATCCCTGGCAGTAGGTAGGGAATAGACCCAAACGCTGCCGACCAATCAAACTGAAAATTGACGTCCACGCGGTGACTCCTGAATCAAAGAGAGACGATGAGCAAAAGCATTTAACAAACGCAGCAGGGCCGGGGGTTGTGGCCGCCCGGCCCTGTCATCGCGCTATGCTGTTAGCAGGTGAGGCTTACTCTTCGCTAGGCGCTTCACCAAACCATTTGGCATAAATTTCATCGTAGGTGCCGTCTTCTTTCATCGCAGCGAGTGCTTCGTTGGTGGGTTCTACCCATTCGCTGCCTTTATGAAAAACGATGCCGTACTGTTGGCCTTCATAAAGCGGGCCGACGACTTTTGTACGCCCTTCACCGCGGGTTTGTGCGAAGTAGGAGACGTTGGGCGCATCGTAAAAGACAGCATCGACGTTACGGCCCAGAAGCGCCATGTACATATCGCTCATAGCGGGGTAAGGCGTAATATCGGCGTCTTCACCCAGTTCTTGCTGCAGGTAGTCGTAGCTCGTGGAACCAATACGTGTGGCGATGGAGAGATCGGCGAGATCCTCGATGGTTTCAACATCGTCGTTGTCGGCACGAACAATGATTTTTAACCCGGAATCGTAGTAGGGGTCGGAGAAATCAACGATTTCAGCACGCTCTTCGGTAATGGTCGTACCGGCAATCGCGATTTCTTGGCTGCCGGTCTGCACGGCAGGAATGATGCCGGCGAATTCCATCGTGGTGAGGTTGACTTCAAAGCCTGCGCGTTTGGCAACTTCATTGATGATGTCCATGTCGAAGCCGACCATTTCGCCGGTTTCTTGGTCCATCATTTCAAAGGGAACAAAGCTTGGGTCCGTTACCACGTTTACCGAGGGCGTTTGCGCCATGGCGGTAGCGCTGCCTAGTCCCAGTGCAAGAGCGAGTGTGGTTTTTGTAATGCTGATGGGTAATGCAACTTTCATAAGTTTCCCCGTGATTTATATGGCTAGTCGTCAGTATCAGAGCGAAATATTTCGCTCGAATACCCTGGTAAGCCGTTATTGACCTATCAACCTTGGCGAGAAACCGTCAGGTCGTCAAGTCACGGGGAGCGCTGCGGGCCAACGCTGTTTAGACCATAAAGGAAGCGCCACACCCACAAGTAGTGGTGGCGTTGGGGTTTTGAACGCGAAAACGTGCCCCGGCCAAGCCCTCTTCGTAGTCGACGGTTGAGCCTACCAAGTATTGATAGGAGAGTGGATCCACCACTAGCGCAGCCTCACCGAACTCAATCACGGTATCATCATCGGCAACGTTGTCGGCAAAGTCGAAGCCGTACTGAAAACCGGAACAGCCGCCACCGGTGACGTAGACCCGCAGTTTAAGGGATGGGTTATTCTCTTCTGCAATCAGCGCATTGATGCGTTTGCGCGCGCTATCAGAGAGCAGTAGTGGGGTTGGAACAAAGGCTTCTGCACCGCTCATGGGTACCTCCCGCGAGCTTAAAGAACGAATAAATCGGCATTGGGGGGTGATTATGGGTAATTCCCAGCAAATTGGTCAACTATTGCTGGGAATTACTGAAACGTTAGGGCATCAGTGCTGGTGCGGTAAGCCCGGTGTTCTCGTCAAAACCAAACATCAAGTTGAGGTTTTGTATCGCTTGGCCCGAGGCGCCTTTGACCAAATTATCGATCACCGATAGCACAACGACCGTGTTGCCATTGCCGGGGCGGTGGACGGCCAAGCGGCAGGTGTTGATACCTTTGACACTGCGGGTTTCGGGATGGCTCCCTGCTGGCATCACATCGACAAACGGCTCATCGGCATAGCGCTGCTCAAAGAGTGCCTGCAGATCCCCCGGTTCAGCGGTCAACTGGCTGTAAAGGGTGGCGTGAATGCCACGGATCATCGGCGTTAAGTGGGGCACAAAGGTTAACCCAACCGCAGATTGATGGATGTCTCTCAGTCCTTGGCTAATTTCCGGCAGATGACGATGACCTGACGCGCCGTAGGCTTTCATCGATTCGCTGGCTTCAGCGAGCAGTGACCCCACTTTAGCGCCGCGGCCAGCCCCGGTGACGCCGGATTTGCAGTCAGCAATGAGCTGACTTGGGTCGATGAGGCCTGCTTCCAACAGCGGTAGATAACCTAATTGAACCGCCGTGGGATAACAGCCGGGCACTGCAATTAACCGGGCATTTTTGATTTTTTCGCGATGCATCTCTGGCAGCCCGTAAACGGCTTCTTCTAACAGCGAGGGAGCGCCGTGGGCCTGGTCGTACCAACGGCTCCATTCATCGGCATCGCGCAGCCGGAAGTCGGCCGAGAGATCAATCACCCGTGTGCCGTTATCGAGAAGCTCGCCCGCCAGGGCGTGGGCAACACCGTGGGGCGTGGCAAAGAACACCGCGTCCATGGCGCCCAGCAGTTTGGCATCCGGCTCGCTAAAGGCCAGCGTATCGTAATGGCCGCGCAGGTTGGGATACATATCGCTTACCTTGACGCCAGTTTCCGAGCGCGAAGTAATCGCGGCCACCTCAACATGAGGGTGCTGGGCGAGTAGCCGCAATAACTCAACGCCGGTGTAACCGGTACCGCCAACAATGCCGACCTTAATCACAAATCACTCCTTGCGAGCTTCGCAAAACATTTTTCAGAACAGGTATTTCATCACAATTTGCACCACCAGCGATGACAACACGCGGTGTTATCAGCCTAAGCGGATTGCTTCGGGCTGTCGAAGTGTATCGGGCTATGATACACAAGAGGACAAATAGATAAGAACACCAAGACCAAAAACAAGGCAGGTCGCTGTGGCGCGTTTTTCCCGTTCGGATTTTACCTTAGAGAGTTTTCGTCGCCAGTTGGCCAACGTCGACGCGCTTCCGCAACTCTGTTTGTTGGGCCTTGTCTCCGGGATCATCACGGGCGCGGTGATGGTGGCGTTTCGACTGCTCTTGGAAGGCGGCGCCGCCCTCTACATGACCGATGGTGACCCTGAGGCGTTTGAAAGTATGGCGCCTTGGCTACGCGCGCTTTTACCCATGCTGGCGGTGACGATAGTCGGTGTGCTGCTTTACCGGCAAAAACCGGCAGCGCGCAAGCTGGGGGTTGGTCATGTGATTGAGCGGCTGACCTACCACCAAGGCCGTTTTCCGTTACGCAACTGGTTAAATCAGTGGTGGGTCGGGGTGGTGGTGGTGCTTGGCGGCCTCTCTGCAGGCCGTGAAGGGCCAGCGATACATCTAGGCGCAGCAGCGGCCAGCGGGCTAGGGCAGCAGATGCGATTGCCCAATAACAGCCTAAGAGTACTCGTCGCCTGTGGAACGGCGGCGGCCATCTCCGCCTCTTTTAATACCCCCATTGCGGGGGTGATCTTTGCCATGGAAGTGGTAATGATGGAGTACACCTTGATGAGCTTCATGCCCGTCATTCTGGCCTCCACCATGGGCGCACTGGTGGCGCAGTTGGCTTACGGTAATGAACCGGCGTTTCGAATTCCTGAAGTAGCCCTGGGGTCGTTAATCAACCTGCCCTGGATCGTGCTGACAGGGTTGGTGATCGGCTTGTTGGCCGGTCTGTTTATTCATATTTCACGCAGCCAGCGAATTATGGATTGGCCGCTTTGGCTGCGCCTTGGGGTCGTGGGGGTTGCCACGGGAGCGGTCGCGTGGTGGTTTCCGCAGGTGCAGGGCATCGGTTATGACAGCGTGGCGGCGGCGCTCAATAACCAACTTGAAATTAAAGTATTACTGGCATTGATGATCGCCAAACTGCTGATAACGGCACTGACCGTTGCGGGTGGCATACCGATTGGCATCATTGGCCCGGTACTCGTCGTGGGGGCTGCCACTGGGGCGCTGTTTGGTTTGCTAGGCGGTTGGCTGTGGTCAGATAAAGCCGCCGATCCAGGGATTTATGCCATGTTAGGCATGGCCGCGATGATGGGGGCGGTGTTACAAGCCCCCCTTGCCGCGCTGATGGCGCTTTTGGAGTTAACCCACACGCCGAGTATCATGCTGCCTGGGATGTTAACGGTAGTGGTAGCGTGTTTGACCTCACGACAATTGACGGGCTGTGAAGGATTCTTTGTTAGCGCGGTGCGTTATGGGCTGCACCCGCTTCAGCAACCCTTGATGCAAGCGCTCTCGCGGGTTTCGGTACCGGCGGTGATGGAGCGTCAACTGGTGCGTACCGAGCGGATGATTACGCCCGATCAGGCACGGCTGTTATTAGAAACGAACCCGATGTGGTTGGTCATTGAGCGCTCCAGCGAGGAGAAACCGGTGTTAGCCCTCAAGGCGGTTGAATTGGCACGCTGGCTGCTGGAGCATGACGAAGCGCTGCAAGGCCAAGCGCCACCTGAGGATGAATTGATTGATCTGCTGGAAATTCCCGGCCAGCGCTTGGAACTGGCGCCGATTGGCTTACAAGCAACGCTTTCCGAAGCGTTCTTGAAGCTTCAGGATAATGCGCTGGGAGCGCTTTACGTGGTGCACGGCTATCGCCCAAAGCAGCAGCGTATTTCAGGTATTATCACCCGTGGCGCCATTGAGCGTTATTATCACTACACAGATCCTCGTGGCGCCGATACGCGTGACAATGATCGCCAAGCGAGTGAGCCACGTGAAAAGGATTAATCATTTTAAGGAGCAACAATGTACCTATGGGTGAAGGCCATTCACTTAATGGCGGTGGTGACCTGGTTTGCCGCCCTGTTTTATTTGCCCCGTTTGTATGTCTACCACGCGACTGCGCGCGACCAGGGTGATGAGCAGGCGATAACGTATTTCAAAACCATGGAGCGCAAGCTTTACCGTGGCATTATGACGCCATCGATGATAGCGGTGCTGCTGTTTGGTGGGTGGATGCTCTACTTGGTACCCGAATGGTTTAGCCAAGGTTGGATGCACGCCAAACTGGGGCTCGTGGCGCTACTCATCGCTTATCACCATGTTTGTTTGATCTATTTGAAGCAGTTTGCCCAGGATCGATGCACAAAAAGCCATGTGTTTTTCCGCTGGTTCAACGAAGCGCCTGTTATCGCACTGGTGGCGATCATTCTGCTCGCCGTTGTGAAGCCCTTTTGATGCGCCAACCGCTTCCTCCCGTCGTGCTGGTTCTCGCTGGGCACGACCCAACGGGCGGCGCTGGATTAGTGGCTGATAGTGAAGCCATTGCTGCCTGTGGTGGCTGGGCGGTAACGATCCCCACTGCGCTAACGGTTCAAAATTGCCATAATGTGGCACGCGTGATTCCGGCTGACGCTGGCACGATGCGGCAAATGGCCGAGGCGATTAGCGAGATGCAGGTGGTGGCGATTAAAATCGGATTGCTTGCTGATGAAGCGACACTGCGTGCAGCGGAACAGATAGTTCGCCGCTTCCCTGGCATTCCCGTCGTGGCAGACCCGGTGTTTAAGGCCGGGGGGGGAACTGAGTTATCCACACCTGCTTTGCGTCAGCTGTTCATTGATCGCCTGTTACCGCTTGTGGATATTTTAACACCGAATCGCGCTGAACTGGCCCAACTGACGCCCGAGATAGAGGCGCCTTTTGACGATACAGCCCGCGCGGTAGCACTGATGTCACAGGGCTGCCAAGCGATTTTGGTCACCGCGACTGACGAGCCATTGCCTGGCAATGATCATCACGTCGTGCACACCCTCCACTCGCCCGATACCACGCGCCAGTGGCAGTGGCCACGTCTGCCTGAGTTGTTTCATGGTTCAGGCTGTACCTTGGCGGCCGCCATTGCTGCTCGGCTAGCGGTAGGTGAGCGCTTATCAACCGCGTGTGAGCAAGCGCAGCACTTTACTTGGCAAAGCTTGTCACAGGGGTTTCAGCCGCCAAGTGGCCAATGCCTGCCCAACCGTTTTTCACGGGCGGTTCGTTTTTAATCCTATCTTCTGTATGCCATCGACCGAGAGGATGACATGACCACATCAGCTGAACTGTTCGACCTTGCCAGTCGCCATATTCCGGGCGGCGTAAACTCTCCCGTGCGTGCCTTTAAAGGGCTGCACCGCCCACCAGTTTTTATGGAGCGTGCCCAGGGCGCCTTTCTATTCGACGTCGAGGGCAATCGGTACGTGGATTATGTGGGCTCCTGGGGGCCAATGATCACCGGGCACGCGGATCAGGATGTATTAGCAGCAGTGCGGGCCCGGCTCGATAATGGCCTCTCCTTCGGCACGCCGACGGCGGTTGAAACCACCATGGCCGATTTGATCTGCGACATGATTCCCTCCATGGACATGGTACGCATGACGAGTTCGGGGACCGAAGCCACCATGTCAGCGATACGCTTGGCACGGGGCACCACCGGGCGCGATAAAATCGTGAAGTTCGAAGGTAACTACCATGGCCACTCTGATTCATTACTGGTGAAAGCCGGTTCTGGGGCGCTAACCCATGGCGAGCCAAGCTCGCCGGGCGTGCCGGCGGCGCTGGCGGAACACACCATTACTCTCTCGTTTAACGACCCCGAAGGGGTTGAGGCGTGTTTCAACGAGATTGGTGATCAAATTGCCTGCATTATCGTCGAGCCCGTGGCTGGCAACATGAACTGCATTCCCCCCCAGCCAGGATTCCTGGAAACGCTGCGCCGGGTGTGTAACGAGCACGGCAGTGTCTTGATCTTTGACGAAGTGATGACGGGCTTTCGCGTAGCGTTGGGCGGTGCCCAGGCGCATTACGGTATAACGCCCGATCTAACCTGCCTGGGTAAAATTGTCGGTGGTGGTATGCCGGTAGGGGCGTTTGGCGGCAAGCGTGAAATAATGCAGAACATTTCACCGCTTGGGCCGGTGTATCAAGCGGGCACTCTGTCGGGTAATCCTTTAGCCATGGCGGCAGGGGTGGCACTACTTACCAAACTGCAGGTACCGGGTTTTCATGATGCGCTCACCCAGCGGGTCAATACACTGTGTACAGGCCTGCAGGAGCGTGCTAACGCTGCACGGGTGCCGATGGTGACGCAATCGGCGGGCGGCATGTTTGGGCTTTTCTTCACCTCGCAAAGCCGTGTGGATAACTTTGCCCAAGCCACCGCCTGTAATCCCGATGCCTTTCGTCGCTTCTTCGGTGCTATGCTGGACCATGGTGTTTACCTAGCACCTTCTGCTTACGAAGCAGGCTTTATGTCCAGTGCCCACACTCCAGAAGATATTCAGTTCACACTGGATGCTGCCGAAAAAGCCTTTGCCGTTATGTAACGGCAAGTAACTAAAAGCCCGCTATACTGCAAGAGCCGCTCATTTTGAGCGGCTCTTCATTTAGACGAGTGCTATTCGCATGATACGACCCACGGCTTGGCGATACGTGATCGGCGCAGCGGGGCTGCTAGCCTGCCTCCCGCTAGCTGCTCAGTCGCCTCAGGAGCAAAACATGACGCAGATCCATATCACCATGAGCGGTTCACCGGGCGCAGAATTCTCTGCCCACTGGCGAATTACCCATGAAGGCGAAACCACCGAGCACGTTGAAGAGAGTGGCACAGTACCGGCCGAGTACACCTTTACCGGATCGGAACTGGAAGGCACGGTAAAGCTGTTAACGGATGATGAGCGCCTAGAGGTTGATATCCAGAAAGGCAGTAACCGGTCCCGCTCCTCGACGCAGGGGGCGGGCGGTACTTTGACACTGATGATCAGTTAAATAGTTTTGCAAGCCACCCAAAAAAAGGGTGGCTTGTAAATAAGGTTAAATATGCCCTTCATTTAGGCCACTAGCTAATAATTTTACCCCTTGTTTTTAGTGCCTACTCTGCAAACTGCGGGCTGTTTCTATATTGGGTAAAATCGGTCCAAGGTTCTGATGAATCCAATTTAAAGCCTGTATACGGTTATGAACGTTGATTTTTCGGAAAATATTGTATAAGTGAGACTTCACAGTATGTTCGCTGACAAACAGTTTTTCAGCTATTTGTTGGTTCGAAGATCCTGTGCTTAACAGTGAGATAATTTCCATCTCACGGTTAGTTAACCCACATGCCGGGCGAAAGGCGTTGCTTTGGTACTTGCGATAAAAAAGAATCAAGCGAGCCATTAATTCACGTGACATCCATAGCTCACCTTGTAATAACGCGTGAATACCTTTACAGATCACCTCCAGACTTTCATTACGATAAAAAACGCCTTTAAGTTGGGCGCAAGACAGCGCTTCCAGAGCATGATCCATATCGCTAATGTTGATAGCGGCTAAAGGGGCTTTTGCTAGTGCTTGAGGCAAGTTTTCTTGCCACTCTGGTAGTGCATCAATGCCTATATGATCACTATCAATGAGAATTAACACGCTACCTGAGGTCGTAGTAGGAAGCGGAACGCTAGGCGACTGAATGTGGATCGGGTAGCCGGTATGTTCAGTTAAATACTCAGCAAAAAGCTGAACCTGTGAACTTTTTTCGGTCACAATGTACACCGAACCAGTTGTTTTTTCTTCCGACATTAAAAGATCCCCATAGAAAGAAAGAGTAAGTAAGTGATCTTTGTAGTGTTGCCTATAAGGCACATTTCGTAAAGTTATGTTAACAAAATAATTGAAAAGTAGTAACTAGATCACAAATTTTTTTATTTATTTCATAACCTATTGAAAAATAGGTGTAATTTATACGCTCGTTTTTCTCTCACAAGATAGTATAGATACGTTGAGTAACATTTTGCTGGCTTTTGATACGTTCATTGAGCGCGTAAACTGATGCTCTACTGTTTGGAGTGCGTGTCATGGCATCAGTCAATACCCTTGTGTTAGCTAGCGGAAACGCTGGAAAACTAAGAGAATTCAACCAATTACTATCACCATTAGGCTTCGATGTGCGACCTCAGGCAGACTTTGGTGTGACTGAGGTCGAGGAAACAGGATTAACATTCGTCGAAAATGCTCTGCTGAAAGCGCGAGAAGCGAGCTTGGTCAGTGGGTTACCTGCTCTGGCCGACGATTCAGGCCTTGAAGTGGATGCCCTTCAAGGTGCGCCTGGCATTTACTCTGCTCGGTATGGTGGCGAACCCAAAAGTGATGAGAAAAATAATGAAACGCTGTTAGCGGCGCTAAGTGAGTGCGCGGAGGGCCAGCGAAGCGCTCGGTACTGGTGTGTGCTCGTTTATCTGCGTCATCCTAAGGATCCGGTGCCGGTCATTGTTCAGCGTAGCTGGGAAGGCGAGATACTTGCTCATCCGCGAGGAAATGAAGGATTTGGCTATGACCCGCTTTTTTGGTTACCAGAGCAGGGGATGAGTGTGGCTGAGTTACCCAGCGAAAGTAAAAATCGCCTTAGCCATCGTGGGCGAGCGCTGCAAGGCTTGGTAGAGCTGCTCAAGGTTGCGCATGGTTAATACGCTGCCGCCGCTATCACTTTATATTCATACGCCTTGGTGTGTGCGCAAATGCCCCTACTGTGATTTCAATTCTCACGAGCCGGGCACGCACGGCTTTACGCCTCGCGATTTGCCTGAATCCGCTTATCTTGAGGCACTGTTACAAGATATTGATAACGATCTTTCCTTTGCGGCAGGTCGAGAACTCCAAACGATCTTTATCGGCGGAGGAACACCCAGCTTACTGTCGCCCTGGTTCTATGAGCGGTTGCTGAAAGAAGTTGAAGCCCGTCTGCCGTTTGCTAAGGGGATCGAGATTACCTTGGAGGCCAATCCTGGCACCACGGAGCAAGCGCGCTTTATCGGTTATCGAAACGCTGGGATTAACCGTTTGTCGCTAGGTATTCAAAGTTTTCAGCCCGATCAACTACATGCCCTGGGACGCATTCATAGCGGTGACGAAGCGGTCACCGCAGTCACCCAGGCTCGCCAGGCGGGTTTTACAAATATTAACATTGATCTTATGCATGGCTTGCCTGGCCAGACGCCACAACTGGCGATGGATGATATTGACCAAGCCCTGGCGTTAGCACCTGAACATCTTTCCTGGTACCAGCTTACGCTGGAGCCGAATACTGCCTTTCACTCCCACCCTCCACGGTTGCCTGAAGAAGAAGCGCTTTGGGACATCCAAGATAGTGGTCACCAGCGTTTAGAGCATGCGGGGTTTAAGCGCTATGAAATTTCAGCCTATGCCACCGAAGGGCTGCAGAGCCGCCATAACCTCAATTATTGGCAGTTTGGTGATTACCTAGGAATAGGCGCTGGCGCCCATGGCAAGCTGAGTCAGATTGACCACAGCGGAGAGTGGCACATTGAACGGCGTTGGAAGACCCGTCAGCCAGAGGCGTATTTAAAGCGTAGGGGCGATTTACGCGGGTTTATGGCGGGGAAACAGTCAATACCAGCGGATGAGTTGCCGCTTGAGTTTGCCATGAATGCCTTGCGTCTCACAGAAGGCGTAGCATTAGCGACATGGTCTGCCAATACGGGTCAGCCTATTGATATGTTACTGGCGCGTTTACAAACTGCGGAGAAAAAAGGACTTTTGATGCAAATGCCCGAAAAGCTGCGTGCATCGCCTCAAGGTCTATTATTCTTGAACGAGTTGCTGGAAGTGATTAGTGAAGATTGACCAGCATGATTAAAGTGATTTCTCGAACACAAACAAGGAGTGAGTGATGCGTATACCTAAACTACTGACACCGTTGGCGGCCGCTATTTTATTGGCAGGTTGTGCTACATCGGACCCTTACGGTGGCCAAACGCAGCGCTCCAGCACCGCGATGGGCACTGGGATTGGCGCCGCTGTCGGTGCGGCTGCCGGCGCGCTTTCTGGCGATGGCAGCACTAGCCGCCGTGATCGTGCGCTGATTGGTGCCGCTGTCGGTGCCGCCGCTGGCGCGGGTATTGGCGTCTATATGGACCGTCAAGAGCAGGAGTTGCGTGATAATTTGCAGGGTTCACGCATTGAGATCGATCGTCGTGGTGACGATATTGTGCTCAACATGCCCAGTGGCGTGACGTTTGGCTTTGACTCAGCTGAGCTTACCAGCGAGGCGCGCAGCTCACTTAACGAAGTCGCCAACGTGTTGACTCAATATCAAGATACGCGCGTGAATATTGCTGGCCATACCGATAGCACGGGCGAAGCAAACTATAACCAGCAGCTTTCTGAGCGTCGCGCCCAAGCCGTTGGCAGCTACTTGACCCAAAACGGTGTTTCATCCGCGCGTCTTAATACCTCAGGGTATGGTGCTACCCAGCCAGTTGCCAGTAACGACAACGAGCAGGGCCGTGCGCAGAACCGTCGCGTAGAAATTACCCTATCGCCCACGGGTAACGGTCAAGGTTAAGCTCAACATTCTATTGAGTTAATCTGGCTATTGCCGCTAAAAGCCCGCTATGCTCCCATAGCGGGCTTTTTTCATTCACTTGTAGCAGAGTTTTCATGCTGTCTTATCAACATGCCTACCATGCCGGTAATTTTGCCGATGTACATAAACATCTGACGCTTTATACCGTCACTGATTATTTATTACGTAAAAAAAGCGCTGTTACATATATCGACACACATGCCGGGCGTGGGCTATATCGTCTTGATGCACATGAGACACAGCGTCTACAGGAGTATCGCGACGGTATTTGGCCGCTTTGGCAAGCTCGCACTGCGCCTAAAGACGCATTATTGCTCGCCTGGTTAGAAGCGGTAGCCGCTGCTCAAGACTCCGGTTCCGGGCTGACCCATTACCCGGGTTCTCCCTGGTGGCTTGGCCATTCCTTGCGTGAGCAGGATCAATTACGGCTGTTTGAGCTGCACCCTGGCGAGCACAAACAGCTTTCTGCGCAGGCATTACTGCCTAACGCACAGCGTGTGTTTGGTGATGGGCTGGCAGGGCTTGCGGCCATGCTGCCTGTCGAGACGCCTCGATTGTGCGTTCTTATTGATCCTAGCTATGAGCGCAAAATGGAGTACCAGGAGGTGGCCGATACCGTCGCTTATACGCTGGAGAAAGCGCGTCACGCAGTGGTATTGATCTGGTACCCACTGTTGCCAGCAGGCCACCACCGTACGCTGTTAGATGCCTTGAAAGAGAGCGGTCTGCGGAAAATATGGCGCAGTGAACTGCGGCGCCAAGCACCCAACGAGCAGTCTCACGGTATGTTCGGGAGTGGCATGCTGGTGATTAATCCCCCTTGGGGGTTAGATCAGCAGCTAGCCGCCGCCATGGCGGAGGTGACACCGCTGCTAGGCGCGACTAGCCGCTACCAGGCGGATTGGTGGGTGGGAGAGTAGCCGCAGTAACACGCAACTCGGCTTTATTTACCGATACAGAAACTGCCAAAAATCTCGCCTAGTAAATCATCAGCGCTGAATTCGCCGGTGATCTCACCCAGCGCCTGCTGAGCGTCGCGTAAATCCTCTGCCAGCAGCTCACCAGCGCCGTAGCCGTCGAGCTGAGCACTACCTGTATCGAGGGCGACCATCGCCCGATCAAGGGCATCCAAGTGGCGTCTACGGGCAGAGAAGCGGCCTTCGGTGGTGGCGGCAAAGCCCATGATCGCTTTCAGGTGCGCTTTTAAGTTATCCACACCCTCACCCGTTTTGGCCGATAAACGCACGGTGGGGGGAGTCGTACTGGCATCCAGGCCTGCCGGTTCGGCACTGGTATCAATCTTATTGCGCACCAGGGTTAACCGCTGTTGGTCGGGTAGGCGCGCAACAAATTCGGGCCATATTGCCATGGGGTCCGTCGAGGCGGTGGTGCTCGCGTCTACCAGCAATAAAACCCTGTCAGCTTTCTCTATTTCAGCCCAGGCTCGGGCGACACCGATCTTCTCAACGGCGTCGGGAGTGTCACGCAATCCGGCGGTATCGATGATATGCAGCGGCATACCGTCGATATGAATATGCTCGCGCAGCACATCGCGGGTAGTGCCGGCGATGTCGGTAACAATGGCGGTCTCCTGTTCGGTGAGGGCATTGAGTAGGCTGGATTTGCCAGCATTGGGACGTCCGGCAATCACTACACTCATGCCTTCACGCATTAACGCGCCTTGGCCTGCTGCCTGGCGTACGCTAGTGAGTGTCTGCTGTATGCTCTTGAGATGCTGTGCCACGTGGCCATCGGCAAGAAAGTCGATCTCCTCTTCAGGGAAATCAATCGCCGCCTCAACGTAAACACGTAGCTCGATTAGCCGCTGCACCAACGCAGATACGCGCTTAGAGAATTCCCCCTGGAGTGAGCGCACGGCATTTTCAGCTGCTGAGCGCGAAGTGGCGTCGATGAGATCGGCGATCGCTTCTGCCTGGGCCAAGTCGAGCTTGTCATTGAGAAAAGCCCGTTCAGAAAACTCGCCAGGGCGTGCTAGACGTGCACCAAGAGCGACACAGCGCTCCAGCAGCATATCCATGATAATAGGGCCACCATGACCCTGAAGTTCCAGCACGTCTTCACCGGTAAACGAGTGGGGGCCATGGAAGAGCATGGCGATGCCTTCATCAATATTGCCCTCAGGCCCTCTAAAGGGGCCGTAGTGAGCGTAACGAGGGGCTGGGCAATGCCCTATCATGGCTTCAGCGATCTTTCGACAGGCGGGACCAGAGACGCGAATGATGCCGACGCCGCCGCGCCCAGGGGGGGTGGCCAGCGCCGCGATGGTGTCGGGGGTATAAAGGCGTTCGACCATGATGTCTCTCTTCGTGAAGGGGGAAATAGCACTTATCCACGCTGGTATGATTGACGTGGCATCGTTCAGCTTGGTGGCTAGCGCATAGTGTGAATTTGTCGGCCTTAAAACGCCAGACCCCCGCACGGGGCGGGGGTCTGAAGGCGTCTCAATGACAGCGGCAGATAACCATGTGGTTACTTGGTTTTCATGCCTTTGCCAATGGTCGGATCATTTTCGATTTTACGCGTAATGTAGTACTGCTGTGCCACCGAAATGATGTTGTTGACCACCCAGTAGATAACCAGACCAGCCGGGAACCACAGGAAGAAGAAGGTAAAGATGATCGGCAGCATCTTCATGATCTTCGCCTGCATGGGGTCCGGCGGTGTTGGGTTCAACATCTGCTGAACGAACATCGAAATGCCCATGAGGATCGGCAGAATGAAGTAAGGATCCTTCACTGATAGATCCTGAATCCAGAAGATGAACGGCGCGTGACGTAGTTCGACCGATTCCAACAGCATCCAGTAGAGCGCGATGAAGACCGGCATCTGAATCACAATAGGTAGACAGCCCCCCAGCGGATTGATCTTCTCCTTCTGGTAGAACTTCATCATCTCTTGCGACATTTTTTGCCGATCGTCGCCATACATCTCTTTCAGGCGCTGCATTTCAGGGCCAAGCTTACGCATCCGACCCATGGATTTGTATGCTTTCGCTGAAAGTGGGAACAGTACCGTTTTGACCAGTACGGTCAGCAGCACAATCGACCAACCCCAATTACCAACCACATCGTGGATTTTATCCAGTAACCAGAAGAGTGGGTTGGCGATAAACCATAGCCAGCCGTAATCCACCGTTAAGCGCAGGTTGGGTGCTACTTGCTCTAAGTAGTCTTGAACCTTGGGTCCCATGTAGAGGGTGGCGCCTAAAGTGGCTTCACCTTCCGCCGCAATACTGCTGGTGGGTCCTGCAAAAGCGACGACATTACGGTCACTTGAGTCGGTGGTAACGTAGTAGAGGTTTTGCTGATCCTGCTGAGGTGCCCAGGCAGAGACAAAGTAGTGTTGAATAATCGCAATCCAACCACCTTGCGCTTCGCGATTTTCAAAGTTACTACCTTGAATATCCTCGAAGTCGATCTTCTCGTAACGTGCGTCTGGCGTTGAGTAAGCGGCACCCAGATAAGAATTCATACCCATTGAAACGCCGCTGGACGGATCTGGGCTGTTATCACGGGCCAATTGGCCAATAAAGCGCGCACTAACCGGTGCATCGGTATTATTAGCTAAGTAATAATTAACGTTAACCGCGTAGCTTCCACGCTCAAACGTTAGACGCTTGATCACCTCAACGCCATTCACGTCGGCGGTTAAGTCGACACTGAGCGTTTCATCGTTATCGCCTAAGCGATACTCTGAATTTTCAGGTGTGAACGCGATACGGCTTGCCTGGCCATCCAACTGCAGGCCTGAACGAGCCACGTAGCTACGGCTGCTGTTATCGGATAGCAGTACGTAGTTACGCTCGGAGTCGAGGGAAAGTTTATGCTGGGGTAACGCCGCATACACTATATCGCCACCGTGTGGATCAATGCGTACGTCTAAAACATCGGTGGTTACCGCGATGAAATCACGGCTCGATGAGTCGCTTTCAGAATCGTCAGATATACCTTCACCGACATCGCTTTGCGGCGAAGAGGCACTTGGCACCGCTAAGCCGCCTTCCCCATCTTCAATGTCATTAGAAGGCGCTGCGTTACTGCGTTGCGTCGTTTCAGGCACTGAATCGTAATTCGGCTGCCCGTAATCCTGATTCCACTGGACGACTAGCAGGTAGGCGAGTACGGCTAGTGGAATCAGTAATAAAAGTCGTTTTACGTCCATGAGGGTTCTGCCCGCTGGGTGGTGAACATGCTAATGGCGCAGTGTCATTTACTCGACCCTTGACACACGAAAGCCTGCCAGACGGCAGGCCGAGGTCGAGCGGCGAGGTGTGCACCAAAGGTCACGTGTCACGCTCTGGCGTTGGTGCTGCGATCACCGCCTGTGCGTCACGCTGTAGTCGCTTCCACATGCCGTGTAACTGGCGATGCAAGGTGTCGTTGTCAATATCCTGAACGCCGCGTCGGGCAAGCACTACGATATCCACAGAGGGCAAGTGATCTTGGCGAAGACGGACGGATTCTCGAACGAGACGCTTAAAACGGTTGCGATCGACGGCGCGTTTGACATTTTTCTTGCTGACCACGAGTCCAAGGCGGGGATGTCCCCGGGTACTTAGACGAACTAACGCCATCATACCTTTGCCATGCACTTTCAGGTCGGCTTGATCAAATACGTGACTAAAATCCCCAGCATTTAGTAACCGTAATTGCCGGGGAAAGCCTTGCTGCGGCACACGCAATCCGAGATCAGGCGCTCAGACGCTTGCGGCCCTTGGCACGGCGACGTGCGAGGACGGCGCGACCGTTTTTGGTTGCCATACGAGCACGGAAGCCATGCGCGCGCTTGCGCTTGAGAACGCTAGGTTGAAAAGTGCGTTTCATAACTCGTTATTCCCACGTGGTTTAGGACGGAAAGTGAATTCCAAAAAGCCCGGTCCAGTGAGGAACTAGCCGGGGAGATTCAATTCAAGACCGGAAATTGTAGAGACTTCCTACGCTGGGTGCAATTTTTCCTTGCACTAAAAACGTTTTCAGCTACCCCAACACATGCTTGGCACGGTAGGTGCCATCAACACGACTACCGCTATAATTACTAATTAGTAGTTCTAAACTTGTTGTTATTAATAGTGGGGATACTATTTGTGGATAAGTCATTTAAAATTATATTTTTCAAATGCCTATAACTATAAAAAATCTGTGTGTAAGTGCCGTATAAGCGGTCTAAAAGGTGTTAAATAGGTGTGATTAAGCACTGTGGAAAAGTCAATATTGCAAGTTGTCCTCTTCCCTCCACACGGTTTTCCCAAAGGCTCACCGCAAGTTGTCCACAGGGCAATATTGATGATCAAACCCGTGTGGATAACCGAGGCTTTGGGCGCTACAATGGTCGGCCGTTTTCAACCGATGGTGAGATGAGTGCCACTGACGCTTTGGCAACAGTGCCTGGACAACCTGCAGGATGAGCTGAATTCACAGCAGTTCAATACCTGGATACGCCCGCTGCAGGCAGAAGAAGGAGAGTCCAACGAGCTGCGCTTATTAGCGCCGAATCGTTTTGTGCGCGATTGGGTGAGCGATAAGTATGCCAAGCGGATTAGCGAGTTAATCCGCGAGCTGGCACCGTCCAAACCCCCCAAAGTAAGCTTGACGGTGGGGAGCCGCAGTATGGCGACACAGGCTCCTCAACATCGTGACCTGGGCAACCCTATATCAGCAGCGCCATCGCGTCCCTCTGCACCAGCCGTTCATACGCCTCCGCGCGGTGATATTGCCGATGAGCGCGAAATCGACAAGTTGCGCGATGAAGCCCCAGGACGGCGTAACAACGAGCGCCAAGTCCAAGTAGAAGGTAGCCTGAAACATGGCAGCGGATTGAACCCGAATTTTACCTTCGACACTTTCGTTGAAGGTAAATCGAACCAGTTGGCTCGCGCAGCCTCCCGCCAAGTGTCAGAAAATCCTGGGGGTGCCTATAACCCGCTGTTCTTATATGGCGGCGTGGGGCTTGGTAAAACGCACTTAATGCATGCGGTGGGGAATGCCTTGGCAACGCGGCGTGAAAATGCGCGCGTGGTATATCTGCACTCAGAGCGTTTCGTTGCTGACATGGTTAAAGCGCTACAGCTCAACGCGATAAACGATTTCAAGCGCTTTTATCGCAGTGTCGATGCGTTACTTATTGATGATATTCAGTTTTTTGCTGGCAAAGAGCGCTCACAGGAAGAGTTTTTTCATACCTTCAATGCGCTTTTAGAAGGTGGCCAGCAAATGATTCTTACCTCTGATCGCTACCCGAAAGAGATCAGCGGGGTAGAAGAACGTTTGAAATCTCGCTTTGGCTGGGGCCTCACGGTGGCCATCGAACCGCCCGAGCTTGAAACTCGTGTCGCGATCTTGATGAAAAAGGCTGACCAAGCTAAGGTCGATTTGCCTCACGATGCCGCGTTTTTCATTGCCCAAAAAATCCGTTCCAATGTGCGTGAACTGGAAGGCGCATTGAAAAAGGTGATTGCTGACTCACACTTCATGGGTAAGACGATTACTCAGGATTTTATCCGCGAGTCGTTGAAGGATTTGTTGGCACTCCAAGACAAACAGGTAGGCGTCGATAATATTCAGCGCACGGTCGCCGAGTATTACAAGATCAAGGTAGCGGACTTACTTTCCAAGCGCCGTTCACGCTCGGTTGCCCGCCCTCGTCAGGTGGCCATGGCACTTGCTAAAGAGCTAACCAACCATAGCTTGCCGGAAATTGGTGATGCCTTTGGCGGGCGCGACCATACAACGGTGCTGCACGCTTGCCGTAAAGTGAAATCATTGCAGGAAGAGAGCGCGGATATTCGTGAGGATTACAAGAACTTACTGCGCCTGTTGACCAGTTAATCGTTCCATTTGATGGGCCTGTTCATGTGCAGGTCTTTCAGGATAAAGAACCGGAGTATTGATGAAATTTTCGATTTCCCGAGAGGCGCTGCTACGTCCGCTGACTCTGGTCGCAGGTGTTGTTGAGCGCCGACAAACGTTACCTGTCCTTTCCAACGTGCTGATTCAGGTAGAGGGCGACCAAGTGTCGCTCACAGGTACCGACTTAGAGGTAGAACTGATTGGACGCACGGTGGCCAGTCAGGTGGATCAGGCGGGTGCGGCGACAGTACCTGCCCGCAAGCTGATGGATATTTGTAAATCACTGCCCGATCAGTCTGACATTCAGCTAGCGGTGGAAGAGGGCCGTGCAGTATTACGCAGTGGCCGTTCACGCTTTACCCTGTCGACGCTTCCGGTTGCCGAATTCCCCAATATAGAAGATGCGGACGGCAGTCAGGAAATTAGCGTGCCCCGCGGTACGCTAAAGCACCTGATTGAAGCGACCTCGTTTGCCATGGCGCAGCAGGACGTACGCTATTACCTCAACGGTATGTTGCTGGAAATCCAAAGCAACTTACTGCGCACGGTCGCGACAGACGGACACCGCCTAGCCATGTGCTCGCGCCCCATTGAAGTCTCTGTCAGTCAGTCGCAAAAACTGATCGTACCCCGTAAAGGCATCCTTGAGCTGTCGCGCTTGCTGGATGACAGTGATGAACCTGTCAGCCTGACGTTGGGCTCGAGCCATGTGCGAGCGCACACGGGTGATTTTACCTTTACCTCTAAGCTTATCGACGGCAAATTCCCTGACTATGAGCGCGTAGTGCCGCGCAATGGCGACAAAGTCCTGATCGCCGAGCGTGCTGAGCTGCGTCAGGTGCTTTCACGGACCGCTATCCTTTCCAATGAGAAGTACCGTGGTGTAAGGCTCTATCTTGAGGAAAACAACCTTAAGGTGATGGCCAACAATCCTGAACAGGAAGAAGCAGAGGAAAACATCGCCGTTGAATATAACGGTGGGGCGATGGAGGTCGGGTTTAATGTTGGCTATTTGGTCGATGTACTAACGGTGCTTAATGAAGACCGCGTGCAAATTACTTTGGCCGACCCTAATAGCAGTGCTTTGCTTGAAGAGCCGGGCGGTGGTGATGCACTCTACGTCGTTATGCCCATGCGGCTATAGAGCGCGTTTCAATTTGCTACGTCGTTATCGCAAAGCCCAAGTGACGACAGCGGCGGCGCTTCTGGTAGCAGAAGCGCCGCTTCCTTATTTGGGCGAGCGCCCTCCATTTCCAGTTTTTAAGTGGTGAGAATAGGATGAGCCTGACACTGCTTAATTTCCACGGCCTGCGTAATCTCCAACCTGTCGAAATGACACCCTCTGCGCGTATCAATGTGATTAGCGGTGCCAATGGCAGTGGTAAAACCAGCCTGCTAGAGGGGATTCATATTCTCGGCATGGGCCGCTCATTTCGAACGAGACAACTCAAGCATGCCATTCAGTCTGATCAGCCTCATATGACGCTGTATGGGCGCTTGAGCGGCGATCCGGAGGTTACCCTTGGTGTCCGCCGGTTGCGCGCTCAGCGAGAGCTGGAGCTGCGTTTGAAAGGGGATAAAAGTGCTCGTTTGGCCGAGCTGGTCGAAGCAATGCCGCTACAACTGATTAACCCTGACGCCTTTCGTCTGCTGGAAGGCTCACCATCGGGACGCCGCGAGTTTCTCGATTGGGGTGTGTTTCACGTGAAACATGACTTTTTGGGAATCTGGAAGCGCACTAGGCGTGCGTTGAAACATCGGAATGCCCTGCTAAGGCGTGGTAGAATACAGCCTCAGGAAATGGCGGTGTGGGAACAGGAGCTCGCTCTGTGGGGAGAGCAGATGGATGCCTTACGCCGCGTGTGGTTCAGTGACTTTTTACCCGTCTTTGAAGAAACGCTAAAGGTGCTGCTTCCACTCCCGGGGCTTACACTAAATTATGCGCGAGGATGGGATAAAGAACGTTCTCTCTCGGCAGTTTTGCACGATAGTCGGGCAACTGATCAGCAAATGGGCTTCACCCAGCAAGGGCCACAGCGCGCTGATTTGCGTATAAGAGTCAACAAGCAGCCAGCTGTAGAAGTGCTTTCCAGAGGCCAGCAAAAGTTAGTGGTGAGTGCTTTAAAGCTCGCCCAAGGGCGGTTTCTGGAAAGAACAGCACAGCGGCACTGTATTTATCTTATCGATGATTTACCTGCAGAACTGGATGAGCAAAATCGCTACCAGTTTTGCCAACTGCTTGAAGAGATGCAGTGCCAAGCATTTATTACCAGCGTCGAACCTTCTGCGTTAAGGAGTACCTGGCGGCAGGAGACCTCGGTGAAAATGTTTCACGTGAAACATGCCGATCAGGGGCTCAGCCACTTAGTGCTTTCAAGTTAATGCTTACGAGTTAGTGATTTCGAGCTAACGCGAACGGTATAGACGATACGGAACGAGACAGACTTCACGACGGAGTGGTCAATGAGCGAGCAGGCTTACGATTCATCAAGCATTAAGGTGCTCAAGGGGCTGGACGCAGTGCGTAAGCGTCCAGGTATGTATATTGGTGACACCGACGACGGCACCGGTCTGCACCACATGGTCTTCGAATTGGTGGATAACTCCATCGATGAAGCACTGGCTGGGCATTGCAGCGAAATTCGCGTTGTCATTCACCCGGATGAGTCAATCACCGTTAGCGATAACGGTCGCGGCGTTCCCACCGAGCTTCATGAAGGGGAGGGGGTTTCTGCGGCGGAAGTTATTATGACGGTACTGCACGCGGGCGGTAAATTCGACGATAACTCCTATAAAGTTTCTGGCGGGCTACACGGTGTAGGCGTTTCCGTTGTAAACGCACTGTCTGCGGAGCTTCGCTTGACCATTTGGCGTCAGGGTGAAGTGTTTGAACAGATGTATCATCACGGTGTACCCCAAGCGCCGCTGAGCGTAGTTGGCAAAACGGAAAAGAGCGGTACTCGGGTACATTTTCGTCCCTCACCTGAAACGTTTGGCAATATCGAGTTTCATTTCGATATCCTTGCCAAGCGTCTGCGTGAACTCTCTTTCTTGAACTCCGGTGTGGCTATTCGTCTGCTGGATGAGCGTTCCGGCAAAGAAGAACTATTCCACTACGAAGGTGGTTTGAGAGCGTTTGTTGATCACCTTAATACCAATAAAACGGTCATTAACCCGGTTTTCCACTTTAACGCGGTTCGTGATGATGGCGTTGAAGTTGAGGTAGCCATGCAGTGGAGCGAAGCTTTCACTGAAAACATCTTTTGCTATACCAACAATATTCCCCAGCGGGACGGGGGCGCCCACTTGGCTGGCTTCCGTGCGGGCCTTACACGTACGCTCAATAACTATATTGAAGCTGAAAATCTGCTCAAAAAAGCCAAGGTCAATACGACCGGCGATGACGCACGTGAGGGCTTAACGGCGATTATTTCGGTCAAAGTGCCTGATCCGAAGTTTTCATCGCAAACAAAAGACAAGCTTGTTTCCAGCGAAGTTAAGACCGCAGTCGAGCAGGAAATGAGCCGCCTCTTTTCTGACTACCTTATTGAAAAGCCAAACGAAGCTAAAGCAATCGTCAATAAGATGTTGGATGCCGCGCGGGCGCGCGAAGCTGCTCGCAAGGCGCGTGATATGACCCGTCGCAAAGGCGCACTGGATATTGCGGGCTTGCCTGGCAAACTGGCGGATTGCCAGGAAAAAGACCCCAGCCAATCAGAGCTTTACTTGGTGGAGGGTGACTCGGCAGGGGGCAGTGCCAAACAGGGCCGGGATCGTCGTACCCAAGCGATCTTGCCGCTCAAAGGTAAAATCTTAAACGTCGAGAAGGCGCGTTTTGATAAAATGCTCTCGTCTGCAGAAGTAGGTACCTTGATTACGGCGCTTGGCTGCGGCATTGGCCGCGAAGAGTTCAACCCCGATAAGCTACGCTACCACTCCGTCATTATCATGACCGATGCCGATGTGGATGGCTCGCATATTCGTACACTCTTGCTGACGTTCTTTTTCCGTCAGATGCCTGAATTGATTGAGCGTGGCCATATTTTCATTGCCCAGCCGCCGTTATATAAAATCAAGCGCGGTAAGCAAGAGCTTTATCTCAAAGACGAGCAGGCGATGGTGGATTACTTGACTACCACAGCCCTGGATGGCGCTGGCTTGCACGTTAATGCCAATGCACCAGGTATCTCGGGTTCTCAGTTAGAAACGCTGGTAAACCAGTATCGTAACGTCATGAAACGGATTGATCGCTTGTCACGGGTTTACCCCAATGAAGTGCTCAAGCAGATCATTCATACGTCCGCGCTTAAAGGTGAAGAAAGCCTGAAAGATCGCGTAACCATGCAAAACTGGATTGATGAAATTCAGAAGAGCATGGATGACATGGTTGCCTATGAAGGTGGTCCGCGTTATCACTTCCACCTTCAAGAAGATTCTGAACGTGGTCTCTTCCTACCTACCGTCTCGCTGGTGGCTCATGGTGTGACCACGGAGTACACGTGGGGACTCGACTTCTTTGAAAGCGCTGATTATCGGGGCATCGCTGAGTTGGGCGAAACGCTGGATGGCTTCCTTGAAGAGGGCGCCTTTATTGCCCGAGGGGAGCGTCAAAAGCCTGTATCTCACTTCTCCGAAGTGCTGGCATGGCTGATGCAAGAGGGCCAGCGTGGTCTATCGGTGCAGCGTTATAAAGGTCTGGGTGAAATGAATCCGGATCAGCTGTGGGATACGACGATGGATCCGGATAGTCGCCGTATGCTACGTGTGACTATCGAAGATGCCGTGGGTGCTGACATGATGTTCAACACGTTGATGGGCGATGACGTTGAACCACGCCGCGACTTCATCGAAACCAATGCGCTAGTGGCTAACCTGGACGTATAAGAGATGTTTGCTACTACCGTCATATGTTTCACGTGAAACATAGTGACGATCATTAACGAAAAGCGCCGCTAGTCTCCTAGCGGCGCTTTTTTTACAGTGGGTTATCGGTGATCAGCCAGTCCACAAAGTGCGCTAAATCATCGAAAGTATGCGCTTTTTCAAGCCCTACACCCTTGGCTTCAGTGTTTGCTCCTTTTCCGGTTCTAACCAGTACGGTACGACAGCCAACTGTTTCCCCCGCTTGTAAATCTCTCAAACTGTCGCCAACCATCCAACTTCCCGTCAGGCTTGTTAGTCCCAACTGCTGCTGAATCTGATGCAGCATTCCAGGCAGTGGTTTACGGCATTGGCAGTTGTCGTTAGGCCCATGGGGGCAGTAGGCGATGTGAGCGATGTGTCCGCCTTCCTTTTCCACCAACGCTATCAAGCGATCATGCATACTCTGGAGCGTTGCTTCATCATAATAGCCACGCGCGATGCCCGACTGATTGGTCGCCACTACCACTGTAAAACCCGCATGGCTGAGTCGACCAATCGAGGTAATTGAAGAAGGGTAGGGCACCCATTCATCAAGAGATTTTATGTAGGCATCAGAATCATGATTAATGACGCCGTCACGATCCAAAATGACAAGTTTTTCGGCACTCAGCATAGAAATCCTATTGGTAGGGGGTTGTCGGCGAAACTTTCTATCCGCTTTTGTTATCGACTATCTTACCTCGGACTCGCAGCAGTGTTTCACGTGAAACACGTCTTGGTAGCCAACAAAAAAGCCCAACCGTTAAGACGGCTGGGCTTGTGTGCGATCAATCAATCAATGACTATTGGGGAAGAAGTGAGATATCGGCCACTTCTAGGAATAGCGCTTGAAGGCTAGCAAGTAGGGCCAAGCGGTTGCGCTGAATAGCCGGGTCATCCGCCATTACCATTACCTGGTCAAAGAAAGCATCTACCGGTGCACGCAGTGTGGCGAGTGCATCGAGTGCCTGTTGGTAGTCTCCCGCAGCAAATAGTGGTGCCACCTTCGCTTGGCTACTCTTTACGGCATCAAATAGCACTCTCTCTGCATCTTCTTGCAACAAGCTTTGATCAACTTCGGTGCTACCATCATGCTCTTGCTTAGCCAGAATGTTGGAGACACGCTTGTTAGCGGCTGCCAATGCGGCTGCTTCATCTCGCTGAGCAAAGGCTTTTACAGCCCGCAGGCGACGAGCGAAGTCGAGGGGATTGGTCACCGGACGAGCGCGGACGGCAAGATACATTTCAGCACTGATGCCTTCTTCCTGGCCCCAGGCACGGAAGCGATCCAGCATGTAGGTCAGCACGTCCTCAACCAAACCATCGGCCTTGGGTAGGCGTTGGTGTTGCTCGACAGCGACGGTGAGCAGCTCGCGCAGGTCAAGATCCAGCTCGCCTTTGATCAGAATGTTGAGCACACCAATCGATGCACGGCGTAGCGCAAAGGGATCCTTCGCGCCGGTGGGGCGTTGCCCAATACCGAAGATACCCACCAGGGTATCCAGTCGATCAGCCAGGGCTAACGCCTTGCCGGTCTCACTCTGAGGAATGACATCCGTGGCGAACCGCGGCAGGTACTGCTCCTCGAGCGCTTGAGAAACCTCAGCGGGCTCACCGTCCTGCTCGGCGTAGTAACGTCCCATGATGCCCTGAAGCTCGGGGAATTCGAGCACCATCTCGGTGACTAGGTCACATTTGGCAAGTGCGACGGCGCGTTGGGCATGCCCCACATCGCCGTTAATCCGCTCTGCGATAAAGGCAGCGATGGCGGTACTACGACGAGCCTTGTCTGCCAGGGTGCCGAGCTGCTGCTGGAAAACCACGCTTTCCAACTGGGGGATACGCGAGGCCAGTGAGTGCTTGCGGTCGGTATCGTAGAAAAACGCCGCGTCGGCGAGGCGCGGACGGATGACTTTCTCGTTACCGGCGATGACCTGGTCGGGGTCGGCGCTATCGATATTGGCGATGGTGATAAAGAGCGGTTTTAACTTGCCCTGATCATCTAATAAATGAAAATATTTCTGGTTTGCCTTCATCGAGGAGATCAGGCACTCGGCAGGTACTTCTAGGAAGCGCTCATCAAAACTGCCGGTCAGTGCGACGGGCCATTCCACCAAACCGCTGACTTCGACTAGAAGGTCTTCATCAATAACGGCCGTGGCTTCTTGCACTTCGGCTTCTGCCAGCACCTGCTCACGGATGCGCTCGCGACGCTGCTCTCGGTCCACCAGCACGTAAGCATTTTCAAGCGTAGCCACATACTCATCGGCATGGGTTAACTGGATAGCATCAGGGGCGTGGAAGCGGTGGCCGTAAGTGGTACAGCTTGCCTGAAGGCCTAGCGCTTCGGCAGCCACAACGTCACTACCATACAGTGCCACTAACCAGTGCACGGGACGTGAGAACTCAACGCGGGAAGCTCCCCAGCGCATGTTCTTAGGCACGGGCAGCGAGGTGATAGTTTTACGCAGAATCTCGGGCAGCAGCGCTTGAACAGACTCACCCTGTTGCTGTTCGCGGTAGCCAAGCCAAGTGCCTTTATCGGTTTCCAGGTGGATCAGCTCGTCCACGCTAACGCCACAGGAGCGGGCAAAGCCTTCAGCCGCTTTGGTGGGCACGCCATCCTTAAAAGCCGCTGCCACGGCGGGACCGCGACGTTCTACCTCGCGATCAGGCTGTTTGTCAGCCAACTCCGTCACTTGTACCGCCAATCGGCGCGGCGTGGCAAAGGCGCTAATGCTTACGAACGGTACGTCCGCTTCCTGCAACCCTTTGGCAATACCTGCGGCAAATGCATCGGACAGTGTATCCAGGGCCGTGGGTGGTAGCTCTTCAGCACCGAGTTCTAATATAAGCGTATCAACAGCCATTTAGTCGTCTCCCTGATCGGCGAGTAGCTCTTGCAACAGTTCGCGGCGAAGTATTTCTGGCGCCATGGGGAAACCTTCTGCCTTACGCGACTCAAAGTAGGCAGTGGCCACGTCGCGAGCCATGGTACGCACGCGCAGAATAAAACGCTGACGTTCGGTAACCGAAATGGCGTGACGAGCATCCAATAGGTTAAACGTGTGCGAAGCCTTCAAAACCTGTTCGTAGGCGGGCAGCGGCAGGTTGGCAGTGAGCAGCTTGCCACACTCCTTCTCCTGGTGATCAAAGTTAGCAAACAGTTGATCCACATCGGCGTGTTCAAAGTTGTAAGTAGACTGCTCGCGTTCGTTCTGCAGATATACATCGCCGTAGGTGACTTTGCTGCCATCCGGAGCGATCGCCCAGACGAGATCGTAAACACTGTCGACGTCCTGCAGGTACATGGCGATACGCTCAAGCCCGTAGGTCAGTTCGCCGGTAACCGGATAGCACTCGATGCCACCCGCTTGCTGAAAATAGGTAAACTGGGTGACTTCCATGCCGTTCAACCAGATTTCCCAGCCCAGGCCCCAAGCGCCCAAGGTGGGAGATTCCCAGTTATCCTCGACAAAGCGCACATCATGAATCAGCGGGTCGAGACCAAGCCGCTTGAGTGAGCCCAGATAAAGCTCCTGCAGGTTGCTTGGCGATGGCTTCATCACCACCTGAAACTGATAGTAGTGCTGTAGGCGGTTAGGGTTCTCGCCATAGCGGCCATCAGTAGGGCGCCTTGAAGGCTGCACATAAGCGGCGTTCCAGGTTTCGGGGCCAATCGCGCGCAGGAAAGTAGCGGGGTGGAAGGTGCCCGCGCCGACTTCCATATCGAGCGGCTGAAGGATGACACAGCCCTGTTCTGCCCAGTATTGCTGCAGAGCAAGGATCAAGCCTTGAAAGGTCGACACATCGGGTGTCGATTGGTTTGTCGAGACACTCATCGCGGAAAGCACCGTTGGCCATGAATTCATAAGGCGTCAAGTATACAATCCTAGGCAGATGGGTTATAGGCACGTATGCCAACAAGCCGCGTTAGGTAAGGAGAACAGCATGATTGTGGTAACAGGCGGTGCCGGTTTTATCGGGGCCAACATAGTAAAAGCACTGAATAGCCGTGGTCGTGATGATGTGATGGTGGTCGATGATCTGCGCGATGGCACCAAATTCGTCAACTTGGCCGACTGTACGCTGGCGGATTATCTGGATAAAGATGACTTCCTGGCCAGAGTAAAAGCTGCCCTGAAAGGAGAAGACGTCGATTTGCCTACCATCGATGCCATTTTCCATGAAGGCGCCTGCTCGGATACTACCGAGTGGGATGGCCACTACATGATGGAAAATAACTTCGAGTACTCCAAAGTGCTGCTTAATTACTGCGAGCAGCAAGGCATCCCCTTTTTATACGCATCATCGGCGGCCACCTATGGCGGCAGCGAGGTTTTCAAAGAGGTACCGGAATGCGAAAAGCCACTTAACGTTTATGGCTATTCCAAACTGCTGTTCGATCAGCACGTGCGTTCGCGCTGGAGCGAGCTAACCACGCAAGTAGTCGGCTTTCGTTATTTTAACGTGTACGGCCCGCGGGAACAGCACAAGGGCAAAATGGCCAGCGTGGCGTACCACAATCATCTGCAAGTCCGTAATGGCGAAACGCTGAAGCTGTTCGGCGCCTATGGCGGGTATGAGGCGGGTATGCAGAGCCGCGATTTCGTCTATGTCGGCGATGTGGTCGACGTGAATCTCTGGTTCCTGGATCATCCTGACCAGTCTGGCATCTTCAATTTAGGCACCGGGCGCGCAGAACCCTTCAAAGCAATTGGCGAAGCGGTGATCGACTTCTATGGTAAAGGCGAGATCGATTACATTGCCTTCCCTGAAGAGTTGAAAGGACGCTATCAGAGCTATACCCGCGCTGATATTAGCAACTTACGCGAGAGCGGCTGCGATATTGAATTTAAGACCGTTGCTCAAGGGGTCAAGGCCTACTTGGGGTGGTTAAATGGCTAAGTCGGCACAGCGCTTGCTGGTGATTGGCCCTTCTTGGGTCGGTGATATGGTCATGGCGCAAAGCCTGTTCATGACCCTAAAAGCCCGACAGCCAGATGCCACGATAGGGGTGGTGGCCCCCGCCTGGTCGCAGCCTATTTTAGAGCGCATGCCTGAGGTGGATGAGGTATTGCCCTTAGCGGTTGGTCATGGCGAATTTGGCTTGGCCAGCCGCCGCGAGCTCGCCAGCCGCCTAAGGGGGCGATTCGATCGTGCGATTGTCTTGCCGCGTTCTTGGAAAGCCGCGTTGGTGCCCTTTATGGCGCGCATACCTGAGCGTGTGGGTTTTGTAGGCGAGCATCGCTATGGTCTTCTTAACGAGCGCCGTAAGCTCGAAAAGCAGGTACTGGATCAAACGGTAAAGCGCTTTGTGTCGCTAGGGCTACCCCTTGAAGAAGCGACCAGCGGTGACTTTATGTTGCCCAAGCCACAGTTGCAGGTTGATCGCGATAACCTGGTTAACTTACGTCTGACGCATTCGCTTTCATCGCGCAAGGCGATTGGTATGATGCCGGGCGCTGAATATGGCCCCGCCAAGCAGTGGCCGATCACTTACTTTCACAGATTAGCAAAACGGTTGGTGAAAGAAGGCTTTGAAGTGCGGGTGCTGGGCGGCGCCAAGGATCACCCCGCGGGCGAAGACATTACGCAGGGGCTGGCTCATGCCCATAACTTATGCGGTAAAACGCAGCTGGCCGATGCCGTTGACTTGCTGGCGGACTGTGGGCAAGTGGTGACCAATGACTCGGGTTTGATGCATGTGGCCGCCGCGGTAGGCGTTCGCATCCATGCGTTATATGGCTCTTCTTCGCCCGCCTACACACCGCCGTTGACGGATAATTCAGTGATTCACTATCTAGGGCTTTCCTGTTCGCCGTGCTTTCAGCGTACCTGCCCTTTGGGGCATACCAACTGCCTAAATGAGTTAAGTGTCGAGCAGGTATACCAACAGATCCATGCGTCTCATCCTCGGGAAAGCATCATTACTAATGGCTGAGCTCCACTTCATCGGCGAGATCGGCGGGCGTTTCCACGGTTTGCTGTTGCGAAGAGAGCTCGTCGGTTTCACGGCGCTGAGGAGAGATGCCTTCCCAGAGGCGGTGCTGCAGCGCTGTCTCTTCTCTGAGGCGCTCGTTGAGTACTTCGATGCCATGCGCTTCGACCAGTGTCCGTTGATCACTAAACAGCGACGTGCCTAACCCCGCCCGGCTACGTTCTAAGCGAAAACCTAGCGCATCCAACAACGTGGGAAAGACGTCCAGCATGGTGGCATCGCGACGAATACGCTGCGGCTGAATATCATCACCTATCATGATGAGGGTGTTGTCACGATCAAGCGCCGTTAATTGATCCCACACTGACACCCGCATGGTCAGGTGGTCGCTGAGTATTACCACCAGCGTATTGTCGAGTAACCCTTCGCTTTTCAAGCGGCCAATTAAATCTCGGGCAAGCCATGTGGAGCACTTGACCGAGTAAAGAATATCCTGCCCGTCAAACTCTCCCTGCTGCTTTTCGCAAGATTGGGAAGGGTATCCATTGGGTGCATGGCCTGCCAAATTAAGTGTTACCACCCCCCAGGGGCCGTTATCCTCTTTTTCCAATCGCCGGATTTCGTCAGCGGTAATGTCATAGAGGGTGTCATCGTACAGCCCCCAACTATTGACATACTCTGGATCGCTCAACTGCGGCTCTAACTCTTCACGTCCTTGAACGGTATTGAATTGATGGCCGCGATAGAAAAGCCCCTTACCCGCAAACTGAGTACTGGCTCCGCCCAGGTAGCTGAGCTGGTAGCCCTGCGCAGCGAGTATATCGCCAAGGCAGTCGACGCCAGGTACCACTTTCGAAAGCGGTTCAAACTGGCTGTCGTGAAGCAGCCCTGCAGGCATCAAGGGCACACCGCATTGGCTGGCTATCATGCCCGCCATCGTCCAACCGGTGTTATCCATCTGTCGGACACCTTCAAACACGACGCCTTCTTGCCCCAGCGCGTTGAGGTGGGTGTAAGTATCACCGAATATTTCATCGGCATAGGTGCGCTCTATGCTTTCTAGGTACAAGAGAAGTAGGTTAGGGGCCTCTCTTAACTCTTCACTGGGGGGCGGCTTATAACGGCGATCCAGCCAAGCACCGTCATCAGTGACAATCGCGGCGCTGCGTTGGCCTAGTCCAAACAACAGCGGGTTACTGGCCAACAGTAAAATAGCAAAAAAGCGTTCGGCTAATCGCCAGCGTTGGTCATGGCGTGATAACCACGTAACGGCTGCCAGCACACCGATCATTATCAGCGTATAAAGCACAGCAGAGAGCATTTTACCGGCACCGCCATGCTCGGCCATACCTGCCTGGAGATGAAAAAACACCGCACCCAAATCGACGATGCCGAAACTATCTGCTAAGTAGACGTAGACACCCCAGAGGCTTAGCGGTAAAAGCGACCACGGCCACATCTTACGGTAACGTGCATTGGCAGGCTCTCCCCAGCGGAGTTTTAGTCCTACACCAATCCAAATGGCCGCCACGAAAAATAGCGTCCACCAAGGCAGACGAGTCAGTACCGTGACGGTATAGCCTAAGCAAAGGCCGATAGTCACGATCGCTATTTGGCGAATAGCACGAGGATTCATAGGCAACCTACGTTATCAGGCAAATTAAAATTTAATATTAGGGCGTCACTATTAGATGCCTGACGACCTGTTTGAGATATCACTCAGAGGCGTTGCTGCGGCAAAACGATAATCACCAGCATAAACTTTTTGCGCACAATAGGTAAATCTTGATTTTGTCCGTCGCCATTTTCGGTTGGTATAACAATTTGATAGAGTTTTACTCTTTAATAGTAATTGTGTTTTCAGGTTTATTTTTTTAGGTGAAAAGCCATCAATCATGATCAGTTTTTTGTTAATGTGTTCGCCCTCTATGACAAAATTGTCAATATTGAAATCAGAAGCAGGAATGCCGTTAGTAGAAAAATTACCAACGATATTTTCTACTAAACATACGGCTTGCTCGACAGTGAGCTCTCGTCTAAATAAAAGCTTACGTAAAGTAACCGATTGGCCATGGTCATCAACAATTCGGTCGACCACTAAGCCAGGGCCTTTATTTGTTCTCACCCAGCCTTGACAGTGACTAATACGACAATCTTTTTCTCTTGTGACCAGAGATGTTGATATATACCATTCGGAAAAACTTTGTCGATGGTCTTTGACCCAGTTTTCTGGGTGTCGAGCAATTTTTATTAGTTGTGATGGGTTGGCTTCATCGAAATAACAAATGCGATTTGATCCGTAAGACAAAATGTTATCGTCATTTAGAATTATTTTTTCACTATCTTTTATTTGTCTTTTTATTTCTTTGAGTGAGTTGTACATATATCATCCTTGATATTATCTTTGATATGTTCTGCAATTAAGGATTGCAGCGCTTGGTATTGATACTCATATGTATAACCACTGGCCGTTTCGACTAGCTGGTTGTTTATAAGTGAATTGTCGGTGCACATGAGGTCTTCAACCTTGCGCGCCCACTCCTCTGGCAGATAGCCTTCAACAATCAAATCTGTTAGCTTATCGTGTAACAGTTCTCCAGCGCCAACACGTTCAGACACTAAGGTTAATGTTGAACAAGCCATGGCCTCAAGTATAACACAACCAAATTCTTCAATATGCGCAGGCAAAACGAAGAGATCTAGAGCGGCATAATACTGTTCGACCTCCGAAACCGTTTTTTTCCATATGAAATACTGGGAAACACCCAACTGTTCTGCTTTTTCTTTATAGGTTTCTATGTCGCCCTGCCCAATGACAATAAAGCGGTATGAAATGCTGGATTTTTTAATTAAATGGTTAGCAATTTCAATGAATAAATTTAAATTCCTTTTTTTAAAATCACCAGAGGTAATTAAACCAATTAGTTTTTCTTCTTTTCCTATGCCTAGTTCATCCCGTTTCTTATGTCTAAACATTGTTTTTTTAGAGACGTTAAATTGAGTTGAGTCAAAGCCAGGATAGGAAACGCTGATTTTGTTAGTTGGAATGGCGTATCTAACAGATAAATCATTAGCCATCAATTGGGAGTTAGCAACAATATGTTGGCTGCTTTTGTTATTAAGTATTTTTTGATGTATTTTTGAAACACTGTTTTGTTGATGCGCTTTTTCAGGTTGTATTATTTCTTGTGCAAGAACAACGCAATTGTGCATGAAAATTATATCAGCATTGTCCGTGTCGCCATGGCTTATAGTCAACGTTGGGTTGTTTTTTTTACACCAAGCGTTAGCTCTATTATTAAACCACAGCCGTCTTAAGTAGCTTCCTAAGGGTAGCTTGTTGACAGTTTTTAAATCTGCGCCGTAGGAGTTGATTGTTCGTTTGCTAGCCTTTTCACATATGACAGTTACTAAAAAACCCATTTCTTTTAATATTGAAATTTGCTGTAAAGCGATTCGCGCAGCGCCAGTCGTCTTATTTAGGTTCCGAATCGCAATAACTGCTGTTGGCACGTCTTCCATGATAGGGCCTTCTATATAGCACTTTTTATAAATTACGCTTTGTGTTTAGCAAAGCTTTTTATGTATTTCCAAAATACACCATTAGCATTCGATACTGATATTACTAACCCTCTCCAGCCATCGCGCCACCCTTGTTGCAGCAGATAGGTACGTAGAAAAGCAAAGACTGCCTTGCAAAATATGGCTGGCACTGAGTAATGCTTTAATTTCCCAGATTCAGCGCGAATGTTTGAGTAGCGATTTATTTTTTCTAAAAACTGAGACAAATCTGTCACGGCGGCATGCGTAATAATACCTGATAAACGCTGTACTCGGCTAATGCTGCTCACTGTTATCGCTTCGTGAACCATGGCATCGTTGAAATTATGGCTGCGACGATTGAAGAGACGAATTAGCCAGTCATTGCCCCATCCAGAGTAGTGCACTGGCCGACCCATCATCCAGTTTTCACGCAACACTTCGCCCAAGTCGCTGGATGTTGCGCTGCTAACCCATCGGTTAATAGATGCGATAAGCGCAGGGGATGGCGCCTCATCAGCATCTAGGGAAAGTATCCAGTCGTGTTTGGCTAATGAAACAGCGTGACGCTTGGTGGGGCCAAAGCCAAGAAAGTCACCTTGGTATAATGAAACGTTAGGATAAGTCGCTGCAATGTGGCAGGTATCATCGTTTGAGCCGTTATCGTAAATCACCACGTTTTCAAAACACTGCACAGCATCCAGTGTATTTTTTAACGTTGAGGCAGCATTTCGGGTGATGATAACAACGCTAACGCCAGGGGGCATAGATATGTCGATCCTGTTAGAAGGTGGGGAGCGAATGCTATTATAGCGGCTTTATAGTCACCGTATCTTCAGTGAGGCGTTTTTGCACATCATTCATGTCAATCTGGCTAGTGGTTTTCGCGGGGGAGAACGCCAAACTGTCCTGTTGATACAAGCATTAGCTAAGTCTGATAAAGTGAGTCGACAGACGCTGGTCTGTCAGCCATTCTCTCCTTTACGCGAAGAGTTATCAGCTACCCATGGAGTAGAATTTTGCAATGCCAGTCATCAATTGGCAGGCCATTGGCAAGCAGGTAAAGCCGACGTAGTGCATGCGCATGAGGCAAAGGCCGTTCACTGGGCATGGCTTCATAGCAAGTTGTTCTTAACGCCTTATATCATTACGCGTCGTGTCGATACGCCTGTGAAGCGAAAATTCAGCAACAAGGTTTTTTATCGTAGTGCTAGCTACTGTGTCGCTATATCAAGCGTTATAGCGCGTGAAATAAGCACCCTGATTTCTTCGAAAATCCCTATTATACCAAGTGCCTTTACGCCCGTTTTTCCTGATCATACTGTGGCAAAAGAATTACGAGGCCGTTATCGCCAACGTTTTATTGTCGGGCATGCTGGTGCCCTGGTAGATCGCCATAAAGGCCAGCGAACTTTGTTAGAGGCAGCTCGTCAACTCCAGACCACTCGACCCGAGATATTGTTTCTATTCTTTGGTAGAGGTGAGGATGAGCTGGTACTTCATCAGGAAAGTAGCGATTTGGATAATGTTCTTTGGATGGGATTCAAACCTAATATGGGAGACTATTTGCCAGCGCTAGACCTGTTTGCTTTCCCTTCCAGAAATGAAGGATTGGGCTCAGTGCTACTCGATGTGATGAATGCCAAAATCCCAATTATTGCGAGTGATGTTGGAGGGATTCCCGATATAGTAAAGCATCACACGACGGGCTATTTAGTGCCTCCCAGTAACGCTGAAAAATTGATCGAAGGGATTGAAGTGCTAATGGGCAATGATCTGCAGCGAAATATGCTAGCAGATAACGCTTTTGCACAATTAGCGAGTTACTCTCCTGAGACGATGGCCGATTCATATTTGAAGTTATATCTTTCCCTCTAGTGTTGCTTTTATAATATAAAGAGCTTGAGATTATGTCTTATATTGAACGCCTTAAGGCTAACTACCATAAGTTTAAGTTTTATAGTAATGGTGTCTTGGAAATAGGCTTGCCTAGGCAATACTATTTTTTTGAAAGGGAAAAATATTTAACCGACTTTGCTAACTTACCAGCAGGTACCAAAAAAAATTATATTGAAAGCCGTGTAAACTACTATAACCAGCTTTCTGATCAGTCAAAGCTCAATAATCAAGCAGTAAAGATTAGTCGTTTTTCGAATCAGAAAAGCTGGTCTTATTATATTGATATGAAACGCTATTTGTCGCGTTTTGAGGATGCTCTGAAATTTCATTTTTTACCTGGTGACATCCGTACAGTGCCACAAGAGCCCTCGTTTGTAAAAAGTCGTCCGATCAGTCCAAATAACCAGTGTTCTGTTCTGCTAAAGTTAAATAGGGTAAGGCACTATTTTTTCGTAAAAGATAAGGTTAGATTTGATGATAAAAAAAATCAATTGGTGTGGCGAGGTGCCTGTCATCAGCAGCATCGTCAAAATTTTGTAGAAAAATTTCATCATCATCCTTTGTGTAATGTGGGTGATAGCCACAAAAGTGCTCAGGATCAGCCATGGGGGCGACCCTATATGAGCATTAATGAGCAATTGGGCTATAAGTTTATACTAAGTATCGAGGGGAATGACGTAGCTACTAACTTGAAATGGATAATGGCCTCTAACTCATTATGCTTCATGACCAAGCCTAAATATGAAACTTGGTTCATGGAGGGAACGCTTGAGCCAGGCTTTCACTATGTTGAACTTGCTGATGATTATTCAGATTTAGAAGAAAAGCTAATTTATTATCGGGAACACGCTGGTGAAGCAAAGTGTATAATTGAAAATGCTAATAACTATGTAAATCAGTTTTTAGATCGAAAACAAGAGCACCTTATTGGGTTGCTAGTAATGCAAAAATATTTTGAGAAGACAGGTCAGCTGAGCCCGTGAAATAGTTGTTTTCTTTCGGCTTACGCCCCAGCGTAATTACTCAAACATCAACTCCGCTTTTTATATTATTCTATCCAATAACTGCCTAAGTATGGTTATTAACGATGGCTATATGATGAAGCTTGGGCAATGCTCGCATTAGTTCAGCTGCGATACCCATGATATATGATTGGCATAAGCGGTGCGTCGGTAAACTTCTTGAAAGAACGCGCCAGTCTCTCTAAATTATCTGCCTGCCATTTCCCTGCCACCCGCAGACGACAGCGGTCGAGATCAATCAACCATGGCGTGCCACTTGGGTCGACGAGAATATTACGCGCGTTCAGATCGACATGATCGAGCCCGACCTGATGAAAACGGCGTATCATTTCACCTACCCGCTTTAACAGCGCTTCATCGGCCTGATCGTTAGCGAGCAGCTCGGCCAGCGCTTTGGCACCGGCAATACGTACGGTTATCAGGGCGGCTTCATACGTCAGCCCATGGCGGGTCACACAGCTGGCAACAGGGCGCGGTACCGGTAGTCCTTGTTCAAAAAGCGCGGCGGTCAAGCGCAGTTCACGAAATGCGCGGGTGCGTTCGGCGCCAGTCCACAAATAGCGTTTTGTACTTAATCTAGCCACCATACCACCGCGGCGATAAGGTCTGAGCGCCCATTGTTCAGTCGGCGTTGCCTGTAAAAACAGACTACTGCCCCGACCAGGTGCTTCGCCCACAATTAAACCGCGTTCACGCCAGTATTTGGCAGTGAATAGAGCAGGATCGATTTGGTGTGTGCCCGGCGCGTCACATAAACTGTCTGCATCATGTAAAATGAGCCCATTTTTCTGCCGGAGTGCCGCTAAGCGCATGAAGCCCTCTCTGCCTGTTCAGCCTAACCACATTGCCATTTTGCGCCTCTCCGCGTTAGGAGACGTGTGCAATCTCGTGCCCACGGTGCGGGCGTTGCAGCGCCAGTGGCCCGATGCGCGCATTACCTGGATTATCGGCAAGGGGGAGCACAGTCTACTGGCGGGGCTTTCCGGGGTCGAGTTCGTTGTTTACGACAAGTCGACCGGTATTGCCGGTATGCGTGCGCTCTGGCGGCAGCTCGCCGATGCGCGCTTCGATGTGCTGCTACATATGCAGCAGGCGATTCGCGCTAGCGTGCTGTCACTTGGGCTTAAAGCCACGGTACGCGTGGGCTATGACAAGGCGCGCGCCAAAGATGCTCAGCACTGGTTCACCCAGCACCAGCTTGCGCCGCACCCCAATGCTCATGTGCTGGAGTCATTTATGGACTTTGCACGGGTGCTCGGCGTAAAGGACGACCGCCTAGCGTGGGATTTACCTGTGCCCGATACGGCACGTAATGAAGCCCAAGTCATCAGTGGTGAGGCGCCATATCTCGTCATTAACCCCTGCAGTAATGTTCGCCTACGCAATTTTCGCAACTGGTCTGTGGAAGGCTATGCCAGCGTCATTGAGCATGCTTGGGTGCAGTACGGACTCAAAAGTGTGTTGACCGGTGGTGGCAGCGCCCTGGAGCGAGAGATCGGTGATCAAATCGAAGCGCTTTGTCAGCCGGGCAGTGTGATTAATGCCATTGGGGGTACCTCGCTAAAAGGGGTATTAGCGCTGATTGATCACGCTCAAGCGGTGATTGCCCCGGACACTGGCCCTATTCATATGGCCAATGCCATGGGTACACCCGCTTTGGGGCTCTATGCATCGACTAATCCCCAGCGCGCCGCGCCCTATTTGTGGCGTGAGTTTGCGGTCAACGCCTATCCCGAGGCAGTGCGCACCTATTTGCATAAATCGGTCGATGAGGTGAGTTGGGGGCAGCGGGTACGCCACCCCAGCGCCATGATGCTGATTAAAGCCGACGACGTCATTGTTAAGCTGGATTCACTGTTGGCGCATGCTGCCGCTAACACCAGCGCAGGGAGCCTGCATGAAAATTGATTTAACTGCCTTGGAACACGCCCGGGTACTGGTCATTGGTGATGTAATGTTGGACCGCTATTGGCACGGCGGCACGTCGCGTATCTCGCCAGAAGCTCCCGTACCCGTGGTGCGCGTAGAAGACGTAGAAGATCGGCCGGGTGGCGCAGCTAACGTGGCACTGAACATCACTTCGCTAGGCGGCCATGCCGTATTGGCAGGCGTGGTTGGCAACGATGAAAATGCACAGCTGCTCGAAGCGAGTTTATCTGCTTCTGATGTAAGTACTCACTTTCAACGAAGCGCCCAAATACCGACCATCACCAAGCTTCGCGTGATGAGTCGCAACCAGCAATTGCTGCGCCTGGATTTCGAGCAGCGCCTAGACAGTGTCGATACCCGTGAGCTACTGGCCGAGGTAGAAAAGGCGCTGCCCTACTGCGATGTGGTGATTCTTTCCGATTACGGTAAAGGCACACTGAACCAGGTAGAAAGCCTAATTGCCAAGGCACGTGCCCATGGCAAGCGGGTGCTGATCGACCCGAAAGGGCAAGACTTCAGCAAGTACCGCGGAGCGAGTTTAATCACTCCCAATCTAACGGAGTTTGAAGCCGTGGTCGGCGCGTGTGCCACCGATGCGGAGCTTGCTACGAGAGGCGAGGCGCTGCGTGCCGAGCTTGAGCTGGAAGCGCTGCTGGTGACTCGCAGCGAAAAGGGCATGACCCTGATTCGTGAAGGGCATACGCCGTTACACCTACCTACCCGCGCTCAAGAAGTCTTCGATGTGACGGGGGCAGGGGATACGGTGATTGGCTTGATGGGGCTAGCGTTAGCGGCGGGGCATGCTTTCCCTGAAGCGATGATGCTAGCCAATCTGGGGGCCGGACTGGTGGTGGCCAAGCCGGGCACGGCCACACTGTCGATTGCCGAACTCTATACCGCGCTACACGGCGATAAGCTGGCCGAGTTCGGAGTGATTGAGCCTACCGTGCTGGTGGAGGCCGTGCGCGCCGCCCAGTTGCGCGGTGAGCAGGTGGTGATGACCAACGGCTGCTTCGATATTCTGCACGCGGGCCACGTCGCTTATTTGGAGCAAGCCAAACGGTTGGGTGATCGATTGATTGTCGCAGTAAACGATGATGCCTCCATTGGCCGCCTGAAAGGGCCTAAACGGCCAATCAATCCCTTGAACCGTCGCATGCAGGTACTGGCAGGGCTCGGCGCCGTCGACTGGGTGGTGCCGTTCAGCGACGACACCCCTCAGGCACTGATCGAAGCGGTATTGCCGGATATTTTGGTCAAAGGCGGTGATTACCGGCCAGAAGATATCGCGGGCGGCGCGGCGGTGGTAGCCAACGGTGGCGAGGTCAGAGTACTCGGCTTTGAAGACGGTGTTTCGACCTCGGCGATGATTAGCTCCATTTTAGACCGCGAGCGCTAATGGCTTCACCCTCTTGGCCCCGGCTTGTCTACTCAGCGGTACTGTATGGCTTGGCACCATTGATCGCTTGGCGTATCTGGCGTGAGCAAGTGCCCACTTACTCACGCCTTCAGCGGCTGGGGTTGCACCTTGGGTCGCTGGCTCCCGCGCCACGCATTTGGCTACATTGTGCCTCAGTGGGGGAAGTACGCGCCGCTCGACCGCTGATCGAGGGGCTATTAGCGCGTTACCCAGCGCATAGTCTACTGATCACCACTATGACCGCCACCGGCGCCCAACAGGCCCAAGCGCTGATGAGTGAGCAAACCGCGGCAGATCAGGTGCGCCTCGCCCATCGTTTCCTACCGCTGGACTTCCCTGGCACCGCGAAGCGCTTTGTACGCCATGTTCAGCCCAAACTCGCCATCCTGTTTGAAACCGAGCTGTGGCCCAACCTGATTCACGCCTGTCGCCAGCAGGGAGTGCCTGTGGCGATAGTGAATGGTCGCTTATCGCCTCGTGCTTTCACACGCTACCAACGCCTGCGACCGTTGATGGCCAGCATGCTTGCCGATATTAGCTGGCTCGCCGCCAAATCCCCGGCAGATGCCGAACGCTTTAATGCCCTGGGTTGTAACACTGAAATCACTCGCATTGTTGGCTCGCTGAAGTTTGAGTTGGTCAGCCAAGACAGTAGTACTAAAGAGGGTGAGCGCTTACACCAAAAGTGGGGTGGGCGGCCGGTCTGGGTGGCGGGCTCGACGCGTGACGGCGAAGAAGCACTGCTGCTGGAGGCCCACCGCCAAGTGCTTGCGCGCTACCCCGACGCGCTGTTGGTGCTGGTACCGCGTCATCCCCGGCGCTTTGATGAAGTCGCTAAACGTTGTGAAACGCAAGGATGGGTATTAAGCCGCCGCAGCCAACATCAGCCCGTCACAGCGCAAACCCAAGTCTACCTGGGAGATACGCTCGGTGAGCTGGCGATGCTGTACGCCGTAGGCAGTGTGGCCTTTGTAGGAGGAAGCCTGGTGCCGCTGGGCGGGCATAATGTGCTTGAACCAGCGGCGTTAGGCAGGCCCGTGCTTAGCGGCCCCTCGATTGAGAACTTTGCCGACGTGGCGGAGCCACTTGAGCGCGCCGGTATCTTAACCCTGGTCGATAGCCCAGGCGCCCTGGCAGATGCCTTGATGGGCTACTTTGCCAACCCTAAGCACGCCCATCAGGCGGGGAGGGCTGGCCATGCGGTGATTGAGACACAAAAAGGCGCACTTGATCGCACCCTGTCAGGCTTGGCGTCGTTACTGACGCCTTAGCTAGCGCGTAAGCCAGTGCCTGTATCGACGAATATTTATTTAAGCGCTATGCGCTCCACGCCATCTTCTTTGCCCAGTAACAGCACATCAGCACCGCGGGCAGCAAACAGGCCATTGGTGACCACGCCAACGATAGCGTTGATGCGCGCTTCCATGGCCACCGGGTCGGCGATCATAAAATCAAAACAGTCGATTATCTGGTTGCCATTGTCAGTGACCACTCCCTGGCGATAAACCGGTTCAGCCCCGAGGGCGACTAGCTCGCGGGCGACGTAAGAGCGGGCCATGGGGACCACTTCAACGGGCAGAGGGAAGTGACCTAACTGGGACACATACTTAGAGCCATCGGCGATGCAGATAAAACGCTCGGCACAGGCTGCCACGATTTTTTCACGGGTAAGCGCTGCCCCACCGCCTTTGATCATATGTAAGTTGGCATTTACTTCGTCTGCACCATCGATATAAAAAGGCACGGTACCGACACTGTTGAGCTCAAACACTTCGATGCCCAGGGCTTCAAGGCGCTTGGCGCTTGCTTCTGAACTGGCCACGGCGCCTTTAAATAAATGACGTAACGGCCCCAGGCGATCGATAAACAGGTTGGCCGTTGAGCCAGTACCAATGCCTAAGATGGTATCCTTTTCCAGCGTTGATTTGATTTCTGCAATGGCTGCATCCGCCACGGCGGCTTTCAGTTCATCCTGGTTCATAAAGTGTCAGCCTAGTGAGTCAGTCTAGTGTGAGTCATTGATGAGTTAGTGGCGCTAGTATAACGACCTAGACGCCACTAGGCGTAATCTGCTACCAATAAAAGCTTTTGTCCGTTCACGTTCTTCCCTTGGGATACCCGCATGCTCGAAGCAACCGTCAAAAAGATCCTCCAAGCCCGCGTTTATGAAGCCGCTTGTGAGACTCCGATTTCCCCTGCCCCCTTTTTGTCGCGTCGTTTCAACAACCAGATTTTGATCAAGCGCGAAGATTTGCAGCCGGTGTTTTCGTTCAAAATCCGCGGCGCCTATAACAAAATGGCACAGCTTACCCAGGCCCAAAAAGATAAAGGCGTGATTGCTGCCTCCGCGGGTAATCATGCCCAAGGGTTGGCCATGGCCGCCAAGCTGATGGGCGTCAAAGCGGTCATAGTGATGCCGCGGATTACCCCGGATATTAAAGTGCAGGCGGTACGCGCTCGGGGCGCTAAGGTCATCCTAAAAGGGGATGCCTTTGCGGCGGCGGCCGAGCATGCGCAAGAGCTCATCCAAGAGCATGGCTATACTTATATTCCGCCCTTTGACGACATTGACGTGGTGGCTGGTCAAGGCACCATCGGTGTGGAAATCCTGCGCCAGCACGCAGGGCGGCTAGATGCCATTTTTGTGCCGGTGGGCGGCGGCGGTTTGATTGCAGGCGTGGCGGCTTACGTTAAGTACCTGCGCCCGGATATCAAGGTGATCGGCGTAGAAGCGGAAGACAGCGCTTGCCTAAAAGCGGCGCTCGAAGCCGGTGAGCGGGTTGTGCTCGACCAAGTAGGCGTGTTTGCCGAAGGGGTCGCGGTCGCGCAGATTGGCGAAGTGCCGTTTTCACTGATTCAAGGCCTCATCGATGAAGTGATTACCGTCAATACCGATGAAATGTGCGCAGCGGTCAAAGATATTTTCGAGGATACCCGTGCGGTGGCGGAAACCTCCGGTGCCCTCTCCTTGGCGGGGCTAAAAAAATATATCCAGCAGACCGGTGCCGAAGGCGAGACGCTGCTATGCATCAACTCGGGAGCCAATACCAACTTTGACCGTCTGCAGCACATCGCCGAGCGTACAGAACTGGGCGAGCAGCGTGAGGCCATTTTGGCAGTCACGATCGCCGAGAAGCCCGGCAGCTTTAAAAAGTTTTGCCGTACCTTGGGCAAGCGTATGGTGACGGAGTTTAGCTACCGCTACGCCGATAGCAGCGAAGCGCATATCTATGTCGGTGTTCAGGTCAAACCCGGTGGCGAAGACCGCCAAGCCGTGATCGATAAGCTGCGTGAAGGTGGCTATCAGGTGGAAGACCTTACCGATAATGAATTGGCGAAGCTGCATATTCGCCACTTGAGTGGTGGACGCCCCAGTGAGCGCTTCGAAGAAGAGGTGTATCGCTTTGAGTTTCCCGAACGGCCTGGTGCGCTAATGAACTTTTTGACGCAATTGCCCCACGACTGGAACATCTCGCTGTTCCACTATCGCAACCATGGCGCGGCCTATGGGCGAGTGCTGGTGGGCATGCAAGTGCCGAATGGTGATCGCACCCATGTCGCTGAGTATTTGGACGCTATTGGCTACCGGTACTGGCGTGAAAGCGATAATCCAGCCTATCGATTATTTATGGCCTAATTGGCTATTTAAGCAATTTTGGTCGGTAAGTGGTTGCTTACCCTGAACGTCAAAGCAGCTCGTAACATAACGTTACTAAATCCTTTTAAAAGAGGGTAAAAAAAATGCTTGGGGCAGTTGTCAGCCGTGCCCCTATAGCCCTATAGTCGTGAGCGAAATTAATCAAATTTGCCATCCTGTTGGCGACAGCAAAACATGGCAGATTTAACCCATTCGGTAACGGCAAAGGTGTTGGAGAAGCGGCATGCGGCGTAAGAAGCCTGATATGGTAATGGCGTTGATGGTGGTGTTTGCATTAGGGGTGCTTGCCACCGGTTATGCGCAGGCGTTGTCAGGAAGTTAATCCCCCGGCAACGGCGGCAGCAACGCTACTCACTCGGGTGATCAATAATTAAAAAGACAGTTAAACCGATAAATAATGAGAAGGGCTGATCCTTACTGGGGTCAGCCCTTTTTTGTGGGTGACTTATTGGCGGCGTACACAGCCCTGATCACTGACCACTGCTTGCAAGGGCACATCCCATGGCTCCACCGGCAGAGAGGCCACCCGCTGGCAGGCATGGGCGACGCCGATCAGGGTAGGTGACGGCCCGGGGCGATGCATGAACGCCAGGCTGCGATCGTAAAAACCGCCTCCCATGCCCATCCGGTTAGCATTACCATCAAAGCCAACCAATGGCACAATCAGCGTGTCCAGCGCCCAGGCTGGTAAGCGGTTGTGCCGCTGAGCGCTAAAGCGTAACTCAGGCTCCCAAATCCCAAAGCGGTTTTTGACCATTGGGGTAGTGGGCCGGTAGGCGACAAACCAAAGTACATTGGTGCTAAAAGGGCGTAAAACGGGTAAATAAATTTCGACATGCCGTTTGCGTAGCCAGGGGAGCAGCGGTGTCGGGTCAATTTCACCATTGACGGGCAGGTACAGGCTGACGCGCCGTGCCCGGCGTAGTTCAGGCAGCGCTTTTAGATGCTGGCACAAGCGTTGAGACGCAAGACGCTGATCATGCGGAGAAAGGGATTGGCGTTGACGACGTAAAAAGCGGCGGAGCGCACGCTTGTCCATGTCATTAGAGCGGCTTTCCATGCGTTAATTCTCTCTTGCAGGTGTTCTCCAGAGTGCCGCTGTCGTTCTGGCCCTGAACCTACTGGTTCAGGTGGGTGGCCGCAGCCAGACCGTCAGGCTTTCCGACGCACGGACATGCACACGGGCCTGGCTAGCATTTGGCCCCCTGGGTATTACGCATAGGCTCGAGGGACTATAACGACTGGCGCACACCCCAGAGAACCCCGCCATCCTAACAGAGCGGCCGCTAATGCCAAAGGGCTGGGTTCAACCTTCGCTAGCTTTCAGCGCGTGTTAAGAGCCGTGTCTAATAGCGCCTAGGGCTTGCGTGTTTTCGCCAATGCCCGTTCAAGACGGTCATTGAGCCGATTCAGGTTCTCTTCCCCAGCGCGGTGTTCGTCCATGGCTTCAAGCAACTCGTGGGTGATGTTGAGGGCCGCCATGATCGCGACACGCTCACTTCCCAACACGCTGCTTTGGGCATTGATGCCTTGCATTGCGCGGTCTAAGTAGCGCGCGGCGCGGTCAAGTTTGGCTTCTTCGCCCGTGTCGCAGGCAATGATATAACCACGCCCTAACAGGGTTATTTCTTTGGTCGGCCGCTTGGCGTTACTCATCAAAGACTCCAGCACGGGCCAGCAGGGGGCCCAATGCGTTAACATCACAGCATAGGAAGATAGGTGTCACTCACTATAAGAGAGGCGCTTGCACGCGGTCAACGCGCGGACAAGAGCATCTCATGCCATTGCCGACCGCTTATCGCCCCCACACCCAGTGAATACGAGGTTATTAAATACGATGTCATTGATTGATGAGCGCCAAGACTTTTCTGACATAGCGGATGTTTTTCTACTGCACGGCAGCATGCAGTCGCCCGCTTTTTTGGATGGCCGCCTGTGTGCGCTGCTAGCGCTGCGTGATGTCAGTGCTGAGGCTTGGTTAGACGAAGTCTGCCAAAGCCTGGGCGTTGAACAGCCCCGCGACCAGCCCAGCGCCGAGCGTTTATTGGGCTGGCGTCGGCAAACCCTTGAGGCGCTCAGCGCCAGCGACCTCGATTACATGCCGCTGCTACCTGATGAGCTGTTCTCGCTGGGCGAACAAGCGCAGGGGCTTAAGGAGTGGACGCTAGGCTTTGTCGAAGTGGTCGATGAGGTCGCTGACAGTGAGCTGCGCGAGCGTTGGTCGCAGGCATTGCGCGAGGCACTCAGTGACCTGGAAGGGCTAAGCCGAATCGATACCGATATCGACGATAGCCCTGAGAATGAAAACGATCTGTTTGCGCTGACTGAACATGCCCGCATGGCTGCCATGCTGCTGTATACCGAGCAGCACCCCGGCATGCCGCAAGTAGAGCAAACTGACGCCCCCGTTCATTAATCACTTAGCCAGGAGCCTTTATGTTGTCAGAGACCGTGCTGCCCGACATGTTACCTCGTCCCCCTGCCATTAGCCTGGCGGAGTATCGCCAGCGACGTGATACCTTGATGGCGCAGCTACCGGACAACGCGGCGGTAGTGCTTCCCGGCGCTAGTCTTGTGACGCGCACCCGGGACAGCGAGTTTGCCTTTCGTCAGAACAGTGACTTTTACTACCTAACCGGTCTACGTGAACCGAATGCGCTACTGGTGCTACTCCCAGGGCGGGTTGAAGGTGAGAGCGTGGTGTTCTGCCAAGACCGTGACCCCACCATGGAGGCGTGGACAGGACGACGCCTGGGCGCCGCAGGTGTGGTAGCTGAGCATGGGGTCGATCAGGCCTTCGAGAATGCGGAGCGCGACGAGCAACTGGGCACCCTGTTGGCGGGGCGTGAATTGCTCTATTTGCCGTTGGACAGTGACGAGGCGGTCGCCATGGCTGAAGAGGCCTTGCACACTGCTCAGGCCGGGCTTAAGCGCGGGCGGCCAGCGTTGAAGGGCTGGCTGGACATCAGTCTGCTGATCCACGCCATGCGGTTGATCAAGAGTGATGCCGAAATTGCCCTGATCAAACACGCAGCGCTGATCTCTGCCCATGCTCACCGACGCGCGATGCGGGTGTCGCGCCCAGGCCTGAACGAATTTCAGCTCCAGGCCGAGTTGGAGCATGAGTTTATTTGGCAAGGCGCCAGTGGCCCGGCTTACAGCACGATTGTCGGCAGCGGTGCCAACGCCTGTGTCCTGCACTATATTGAAAACAGCGCACCGCTGCGTGATGACGGTCTGGTATTGATTGATGCGGGCGCCGAATTTGAGCTGTATGCCGGCGATATCACCCGCACGTTTCCGGTCACAGGACAGTTCAGCGATGCGCAGCGGGCGCTGTATCAGGTGGTGCTCGACGCCCAGGTGCGCGCCGTTAGCGCTGTCCAGCCGGGTGTCACACTGGCGGATATCCATCAGGGCGTGGTGCACGACTTAACCGCCGGACTGATTGAGCTTGGCCTGCTGGAAGGTGACGTTCAGGCGCGCATCGACGATGAGAGCTATCGACGCTTCTATTTGCACTCGACGTCTCACTGGCTAGGGCTGGATGTACACGATGTCGGCACTTATCGGCTGGATGAACAAACACCGCGGCCGCTTACCCCTGGCATGGTGCTCACTGTCGAGCCCGGCCTCTACATTCCCAGCGATGCTGACATCCCTGACGCCTATCGTGGTATCGGCATTCGGATTGAAGACAATGTGGTCGTGACCGTCGATGGCCATGACGTGTTGACTGAGGATGTGCCTAAACTGGTAGCTGAAATTGAAGCACTGATGGCTAAATAGTCATGCGTATTTAAAGCCTTGAATTTGTTTTATGTAAATTACGTTACGAATTATTAATTGCCTCCAAGGCGCGGCGGTATGGCGAGGGAGAAGCCGATGCAACGGGCTAAACAGACGACTGAGCATGCAGCTGGTCAAGCGCTGACTCACGATATTGTGATAGTGGGTGGTGGGCTGGTGGGAGCGAGCCTAGGCTGCGCATTGGCACCGCTAATCGAGCGTTATGGCTGGCGCGTGGCAGTCATAGAACCCGCACCGATCACCAGACAGTCACTGGAAAGCGCCTGGCAGCCCAGCTTTGATGCCCGGGCCAGCGCGATCGCGGAAGGCTCCGCCCAGCGCTTTCAGCAGTTGGGAGTGTGGGAAGCGATGCGTCATGAGGCGACGCCGATCAAACGCATTCATATCAGTGAGCGTGGCCGTCTGGGAGCCACACGGCTGACTGCCGATGAGCTGGGCGTCGCTGCGCTGGGCCACGTCATTCCCAACGCCTGGATGGGGCGGGTACTGCATCGGCGATTGGCCGAGCTACCGCTGGAGTGGCACTGCCCCGCGAAGGTGGAGCAGCTTACGCCGGTGGCGGGCGGGCATCATCTCAAGCTTTCGGAGGGTAGCCAGCTCACTGCCGGACTGACGGTATTGGCGGATGGCGGGCGGTCAGGGCTCAAGGAGCAATTGGGTATTGGCAGCCGCCACGAGCCCTACGAGCAGACGGCGTTGATTGCCCATGTTGGGGTTAGCCAACCCCATGATGGGGTCGCTTACGAGCGCTTTACCGCACAAGGGCCAATGGCCCTTTTGCCACTGCCCGGCCAAGCCATGGAGTTGATATGGACGCACCCCAGCGGCAGTGAACAAGCGCGCATGGCGCTATCAGAGCGTGAGTTTTTGCGCCAACTGCAGCAGGCATTTGGCGACCGAGTGGGGCGGTTTACCCAGGTCGGTGCCCGCCACGCCTATCCGCTTTCGCTGGTGACCGCCGAGGAGCCTGTGCGCCCTGGGCTGGCGGTATTGGGCAACGCGGCCCATGCGCTGCACCCGGTCGCGGGGCAAGGGTTTAATCTGGCGCTGCGCGGGGTAATGGATCTGGTCGATGCGCTGGAGCAGGGCGCGCTGGCGCAGCGCCCGCTCGGCGATATGACCACACTGCAAGCGTTTGAAAATCAGCGCTCGCGCGATCGCGCCAACGTGATTCGCTTTAGCGATGGCTTGATAAGATTGTTTGGGCTCTCCTTTCCGCTTCTGCCCCATGCTCGTGCGGCGGGTTTGATTGGCTTGAACCTCATAGGGCCGTTAAGGCGAGGGCTGGCCAGGCGTGCCATGGGCTTGGAGCGCTAAGGCCTATCAACGATAGCGGCGCTCCTGGACGCTTCAGAAAACGGCTCTGATCACCCAACAGCGTAATGACGCTAGTGAAAAAGGATTGCTATGCAGACTGACTCACCCACGGCGAAGCCGCCGGTCGAGCGCTATGAGGCCGTCATCGTTGGCGGCGGAATAGTCGGCACCGCGCTCTGTGCGTTGTTAGCCCAGGCGGGAATGCAGGTCGCGCTGGTCGAAGCGAAGCCTGTGCCATTAAGCCTTGATAAGGCCATCGGACCGTTGCCAACCCCGCGTGTTAGCGCCTTGACCCCGGTTTCTCAGCGCCTGCTTACGCATCTCGGGGCCTGGCCCGCCATGCAGCAAGCGCGAATAACGCCTTATCAGGGAATGCAGGTATGGGATGCCGAAGGTAGTGGTGAAATCGCATTTTCAGCTGACGAGGCCGGCGTAGCGGTATTGGGCCACATCGTCGAAAATGCGGTCACCCTGGCCGCACTCAATCGCCAAGTGCTTGATCATCCCAACGTCACGCCCTTTTTTGGCGTTAGCCCACAAGCGCTCCAACGCGCTAATGGCATTCGTGCTAACGGTGATTGGCTGGTGCTCGACGATGGGCGCCAGCTATTTGCGCCACTTATCGTGGCCGCCGACGGCGCCCACTCGGTATTGCGTGAGATGGCGGGTATCGAGGTCGCCAGCGACGATATGCATCAGCACGCTGTCGTGACCACTGTGCAGTGCGCCAAGCCCCATGGCGGCACGGCGCGGCAAGCGTTTATCGATGGCCGGCCGCTGGCATTTCTGCCGTTAACCGTGGAAGGCAATGCGCACTACTGCTCTATTGTCTGGTCGACTACCCCTGAGCACGCCGATGAACTGGGCGAGCTGTCCCGAGACGCACTGGGCGAGGCGCTAGCGGATGCGTTTGGTCATCGCCTAGGGAGCGTGACGGCCTGCGACAAAGCGCACCGCTTCCCGTTAGTGCAGCGCCATGCCCGTCACTATGTGCAGCCGCATTTCGCACTGGTCGGTGATGCGGCTCACAATATCCACCCCCTGGCGGGCCAGGGAGTGAATCTGGGGCTCATGGATGCAGCGGTGCTGGCCGAAGAAGTGGTGCACGCTTGGCAGCGCGGCGCCCCATGGGGAGAGCTAAGTACGCTACAGCGCTACGAGCGGCGTCGGCGTTTTGATAACAGCGCCATGCTGGGATTGATGAAGGGCTTTAAAGGGCTGTTTGGCAGTCACGACCCGGCGCTAACACTCATGCGCAACCTGGGCATGAGCGGTATGAACCAGCTAGTGCCACTGAAGCGGGTACTGATGCGGCAGGCGACCGGAGAGCGCGGCCGTCTGCCGTTAAGTTGCCGGTAAAGTAAGCGCTGGTTAACGCCGCTGACGGTCGACAACGTTGAGCGCTTTAAGCAGATTAAGCGCTTCACTAAGCTGGTAATCATTAAGCAGCCGTTCGGCCATTTCCTGGCGATCACGGGGTGCCTGTTGGGCGCTTAGATGGCCTTCGAGATCGGCTTCACGAATTTCCCGGCGGCTCTCGGCGACTTCTAAGCGGCCACGCACGACGTCGACATCGGGCTCAATGCCTTGCGCCTGAATAGAGCGTCCGTTAGGGGTGTAGTAGAGCGCTGTCGTTAGTTTTAAGCCTTCGCCATTGCCCAAGGGCATGATCTGCTGCACGGAGCCTTTGCCAAAGCTGTCGGTGCCCATGATCACACCGCGTCGCTGATCCTGCAGGGCGCCAGCGACAATTTCTGCTGCTGACGCACTGCCACCGTTGATGAGCACTACCAGCGGAACGTCACCGGCGGGTGTTGTCGGGGTGGCAGAGAAGGACATCTCGGTATCGGATAGGCGACCCTCGGTGTAGACGATGAGGCCCTCGTCCAAAAATAGATCGGCGATCCCGACCGCGGCTTGTAAAACGCCGCCAGGATTATTACGTAAATCGAGTATTAGCCCTTCCAGAGGTTGTTCTTGAGACATTTGCTCAAGTGCTTCGCGAGCCTGCTCCGGCGTGCGCGATTGGAATTGGCTGATGCGTAGGTAACCATAACCCGACTCCAGCAGCTCGTGCTTAACACTCTCACTGCGAATGATTTCGCGGGTGAGGACGAACTCACGCGGCGTGTCTTCCCCTGAACGCAGTACGCTAATGCGAATATCAGTCTCAGGGTCGCCACGCATCAGGGTGACGGCTTCTTGCAGCGACATGCCATCGGTTGGCGTGCCATCAATGGCAATAATCAGGTCGCGTGACTGTAAACCAGCCTGTGAGGCTGGGGTGTCATCAATGGGTGTAATCACCATCAACTGGCCATTTTCCGTGCCTACTTCGATGCCGATGCCGCCAAACTCTCCCTGCGTCGACTCACGCAGGCTTTGGTACTCCTCCTCATCAAGATATGCAGAGTGGGGGTCGAGTTCGTTAAGCATGCCGCGCATGGCATTGCGTAGCAGCGTGCGGTCATCCACCTCTTCCACGTAGGCACGCTTAATGCGTTCAAACACCTCTGCGAAGGTTTGAATATCTTCGAGGGGAAGCTCGTCATAGATAGAGGCATCCGCCACGCTGCTACTGGCGGGTTGGGCGAGCAGCGGGAGCGGGGCCGACAACAAAGCAATCGGCAGCAGGGTAGCCAAGAGGCGCTTGGCAGGGGCCGATACCTCGGTAACAGTTAGCGTCATGCAGACTCCGCAAGGCGAAAGGTAGCGCCGTCGTGCGCCACCCTGTAGATGAAATATTAGTTAAAACAGTAGTTGAAACGTTAGCCGAAGCAAACGTAAAAACAGCAACCTTACTAATAGTGCAGCTTATCCCGTCAGCGACGTGCAATCCAACGCTGCGGATTAATAGGCTCGCCGCCCCGTCGCACTTCAAAATAAAGCGCGGCACGGTTCTGGCCACCGCTATTACCCACACGGCCGATCTCGTCGCCACGGCTGACCTGCTGCCCAGGCCTAACGCTGAACTGCTGCAGGTGAGCATGCAGTGTCATGATTTGGTCACCGTGGTCGATAATGAGCAGGTTACCAAACCCGCGCATCCAGTCGGCAAACACCACACGCCCAGTATGCACGGCGGTCACCGGTGTGCCAGGGCTGGCTTGAATGATAATACCGTTGTAGTGCACGCCGTCGCGATGGTTAAAGGGGAGCGTAATGTCGCCTTGAACGGGCCAAGGTAAATCACCTTGGGTACTGACAATATGCGTAGTGGGCGTCGGTTCGGCAAGCCTTGCCATTTCGGCTTGAATATTGCGCAGCACCCGTTCGGCTTCTTCGCGGCTTTGATTGAGGTCAGCTAGCCGCTCTTCTTCGCTGCCGTAACGGTCATCCAGGTTAGAAACAACGCCACGCCGTTCGGTCGTGTGCTCGGCAAGCAGCGCGCTTTGTTCTTCAAGCTCCTCGGCCAAGTCGTCAAGACGCGCTTGCCGCTCGGCTAATTCACGCTGGGTATCGGCCAGGGCAGAATCGAGGCGGGCAATATCACTTAAACGGCGATTGCGAGCGTCCGTTAGCCGGTTTAGGTACGCCTGCATGCGATCAAGCTCAGCCGGGTCGCCCTGGTTAAGCAGTAGTTTGAGCTGCGGGGTTGGGCCTAGTCGGTAAAGCGCTGAAAGCTGCTGGCTTAACGCGGCATACTGGTCATCGCGTTCACTCTCTAGCCGGTCGCGGTGCTGGCGTAGCTGGGTCGTTTCATCATTTAGCTGGCGGCGTTCAGCTTGCAAGGCGTCTAAGCGCTGATGCGTCTCGGCAAGTTCGGTTTCGACCTGCTGGAGCTCGCGTTCGGCGTCATCGCGGGCCTGACCGGTGACACTGAGGCGCTGGGCGACCGATTCGATCTCCTGGCCAATCGCATCCAACTGCTGGCGCGCCGCGCCTTCATCCTGTTGGGCGATGCCCGCTGGCGCATAAACGAGCGCCAGCAGGAGTACCCCTGCCACATGCCAGCAAGTGCGCATTATTTAAAGTGAATCAATGATTTTCCAGTCATCGCCTCGGGCTGTTGCTGATCCATCATGGCTAGCAGGGTGGGCGCTAGGTCGCATAGTTTGCCCTCCTCAAGCGTGGCAGGGCGTTCACCGGCGTAAATAAGCGGCACCACAAAGGTCGTGTGGGCGGTTTGGGGAGCGCCTGTTTCGGGGTGCACCATTTGCTCGGCATTGCCGTGGTCGGCAGTAATCAAGCAGGCACCGCCAGCGCGCTCAATGGCTTCAACGACACGGCCCACACAGGTATCAACGGTTTCAATGGCCTTTACCGCGGCGTTGAAATCACCGGTATGACCCACCATGTCACCGTTGGCGTAGTTGCAAACGATCAGGTCGAAGCGGCCGTCATCGATGGCCTCTACCAGCTTGTCGGTGATCTCAAAGGCACTCATTTCAGGCTTTTCATCGTAAGTACGCACATCACGTGGCGAGGGCACCAGGATGCGCTCTTCGCCATCGTATTCGGCTTCATTACCGCCCGAAAAGAAGAACGTCACGTGCGGGTACTTCTCGGTTTCGGCGATACGCAGCTGTTTCAAGCCGCGCTTGGCGACGACTTCTCCCAGGGTGTCGTTGAGATCCGACGGTGGGAAAGCGGCAGGGGCAGGGATATCTGCGGCGTACTGGGTCATCATCACCAGCCCCTTGCCCGCAAGCTTAGGGCATGCACGCCGCTCGAAGCCCTTGAAATCCGGTTCGGCAAAGGCGCGGGTCAATTCTCGGGCGCGGTCGGAGCGGAAATTAAGGAAAATGGCGGCATCACCATCTTGTAGGGTGACCGCATGTGCTTTGCTGCCGTCTTTCTGCGGTACGCTGCTCGCCGTCACGAATTCGTCGGTTTCACCGCGCTGGTAGGCGTCGCGTAGCGCAGTTTCGGCACTGGTGGCGTAGTGCTCCGCCTGGCCATCGGTGAGCAGGCGATAGGCTTGCTCTACTCGTTCCCAGCGGTTGTCTCGATCCATGGCATAAAAGCGGCCAATAATTGACGCTACAAAGCCGTTATCAGCGCCTACCAGCTCTGCTAGCCGAGCATTGGCACGCTCTATTGAGGATAGCGCGCTTTGCGGTGGCATATCGCGACCATCGAGAAAGGCGTGAATGAAAATACGCTGAGCACCGCGGCGTGCGGCCAATTCGGCCATGGCAATAAAGTGCTCTTCATGGCTGTGGACGCCACCTGGGGAGAGCAGGCCAATCAGGTGTACCGGCTTGCCGTTGGCGATGGCTTCGTCGATCGGTTGGGTAAGGTTTTCATTAACATCCAGGTCGCCGTCTTCAATCGCCTTGCTGATGCGAGTGAAGTCCTGATACACGATACGCCCGGCACCAATATTCATATGCCCGACTTCCGAGTTACCCATTTGGCCTTCGGGGAGCCCCACGTTTAGACCATCGGTATGAACGAAGGTGTGCGGGCGGTTTTCCCACAATTTATCCATCACCGGTTTATGGGCAGCAGCGACGGCATTGTGGTCACTATCGGGGTTGTGGCCGTAGCCATCGAGAATAATCAGCGCCACTGGGCGCGGGGTACGTGACGTATCCATAAAAACCTCGTAAAGATTGGCAAACCGAGCGACGCGAAAATTCGGGGTCGCGACGGGCGCACGCTTGGGGCATCATAACGCAGGCAACTGCCAGGCGTCATGAGTTAGGAGCCTGCCCGGCTTAACACTGATCTACTGCGAATCCCGGTATTTTGGCCAACTTTAGTCGATCAATTTCGTTAAATAGCGCGCTATTCGCCTCAATTGATCGATAAATTTGGCTCAAAATCCGTGCTTCTCGCGACGATCGGCTAATCCGGACAGGCTCCTAGGCCTGCGCGGGAGGCTATCTGACGTGTATACTTGTCGCGTTTTGGCAGCGGTTAGGCCGCTTTTTTCTGCATTGACCAAGAGATTGTGTTCGCGATGATCGATCAGGTGTTCGAATTCGTACAGAACCACCCCCTGCTAGTCGGGGCATTTTTGCTGGTGCTAATCGCGTGGATCATTTATGAAACGCGTAGCGCCTCTACAAATGCACTGACTGCCTCGCAGGCCACTCAGCTCATCAACCGCGAAGACGCGGTGGTGCTGGACATCCGTGAAAGCAAAGACTTCAAAGCCGGGCATATCGCGGGAGCACGCAATATTCCCCAGAGCAACCTCGATAGCCGCATGAACGAACTGGAAAAAGTAAAAGCCCAGCCGATCATCGTGGTATGCAAGCACGGCCAGAGTTCTGGTGCCGCACAGGCCAAACTCGCCAAAGCTGGCTTTGAGCGCGCTTACAAGTTAAGAGGCGGTATGGCGCAGTGGCAAGGCGATGGTCTGCCGGTGGTTAAGAAGTAAGCGACGTTACTTTTATTTAATGAACAATTAGGAGTTTTATCATGGCGGAAGATAACAATACCCCACAGGCCGGTGCCGCAACGGATGAAAAGCCGCAGCTGAAGTTTTCGCTGCAGCGCATTTACGTAAAAGATATTTCGTTTGAAGCGCCGAATTCCCCGTCGGTATTTAAGCAGGCGTTCAAACCCAAGGTGAACCTGGATCTGAATACCACCAGCACCAAGATTGCTGACGATCAGTACGAAGTCGTGGTCAAGGTGACCGCTCAGGTGAACGATAACGAAACGGGCACAACGTCTTTCCTGGCCGAAGTTGAGCAGGCCGGCCTGTTCCGCATTGCCGGTATCGAAGGCGCACAGCTGGATCAAACGTTGGGTGCTTTCTGCCCTAACTTGCTGTTCCCCTACGCCCGCGAGTGCGTGGATAACCTGGTCAACCGTGGTGGCTTCCCGCCGCTGATGCTGGCGCCGGTTAACTTCGAAGCGATGTACGCCCAGCGCAAGCAGCGCGAAGCCAAGCAAGCTGAAGAGAACACCCACTAAGCGATGTCAAACGCCTTGTCAGCAACCCACGCCGCTGATTGGTATGCCCAGCACGGCAAAATGCCACGCCTCTATGTGCCTGCTGCTTTGGTGGCAGGGAGTGAGCTGGCACTGCCGGAAGGGCCTGCTCGTCATGTCACCCGGGTATTGCGCATGGGGGAAGGCGCGCCGCTGGTGCTATTTGACGGCCAAGGCCTCGAGGCCGGGGTGCGCTTGGTGGACGTTAGCCGCAAGCAGACGCTTGCGCGAGTCGAGGCAGTGTGGCCGGGCAGTGGTGAGTCGCCGCTGTCTGTCCATTTAGGCCAAGCCATCTCTAAAGGCGACCGGATGGATTACGCCATTCAAAAAGCCGTTGAGTTGGGGGTGGCAGCCATTACCCCGCTTTATACCGAGCGTGGCGAAGTGCGATTGAAAGGCGACCGTGAAGATAAAAAGCTGGCGCACTGGCAAGCGGTGGCTGCCAGCGCCTGCGAGCAATGCGGGCGAGCGGTTGTGCCGCCAGTGCATCCGCCTATGACACTTCAAGCATGGCTTGCAGAGCGCCAGGAGCCGCTGCGCTTGATGCTGCATCTAGCGACCGGCAATGCGTTTGATCGCCAAGACCGACCGGCTGCGGTGGCGCTATTGATTGGGCCGGAAGGCGGTTTGAGCGAAAACGATATTGCGGCTGCCCAAACCGCTACCTTTACGCCGCTAACACTCGGCCCACGGGTGTTGCGAACAGAAACAGCACCTATAGTGGCGCTTTCCCTGCTACAGCATTACTTTGGCGATTTGTAAGCGCTCACTCACTTCAAGACTTCCTCAAATTGTCTTTTCACTTCGTTCGCTTGCCCCTGCGCTTGTTGTCGCTGATGCCTGCCCGCTTTGATATGCCTGTTGAAGTCCCTTAAGCACGATGGGCTTAAGCATCGGTAACGTTTCCCCTGATAATCCACTAAGTATCGTTAAACGAAGGTGTCTGCCACGTGCGTATCCCAGCCAGCAGGGCAGCCATATCGGTACAGGCATGCTATCCAGCAACTGGATTCGCCAGTGGCGCGGGGTGGCAATGCGTTCCCATAGCCACAGTCGGTTCAACGCTTTTGGCGTTGGCGGTGCACCGCTATCAATTTTAACGCCTGCACGGGGCTTTTCTATTTGAGCGGGCAGTTCTGCACCTACCAGTAGCAGTGCGCGGCGCATTTCATGAGCAGAGAGTAACCACGCCCCTGGCTTGCCATCGGCCACGCCCAAGCCAGTGGCCCACAGTCGAACCCAGGCCGGCTCGCAAGCGTGAGCCCCTAGGCGTTGTAAGCGCTTTTGAGCGGCGGTCACATCAATCCGCCGGGCTAGTGTTAAGCACTCAACCATTCGCCCACCATTCATTCGCCCAACCCTGTAGAAGCGCTAACGTGCCCAGCATGAGACAAAACCAAACAAATAAACCGATACAGCGACGCCGCGTCAGGCGGGCCTCTTTGCCAATCACCTGAGCGTTATCAGCACGCGCTGCCAGCACGGCCTGCATGTCGGGTGCCGCTTCCGTCATCATCACATCGCTCAACTGCTCTTGGCTTGGGGCGGGAGCCGTTAGGCTCACGAGATAGCCAACGGACATCGACACCGCTACGCCGACGGTGTTGTTGTACAGCCAAGAGATATCGAGTAGCGCAGAGACTGCCCACACGGCACACATACCGACAATGAGCCCCGCCATTGCGCCGCGCGCATTGGCGCGGTGGCTGAAGATAGCCAACAGGAAAGTGCCGAGCAGGGCGCCGTAGAACCATGAACCGATTTGATTGACCGCCTCGATCACAGGGCCAAGGTTACCCGCAAAAAAAGCAAACAGGGTGGCATAGAGCCCCCAGAAAATAGTGGCTAGTCGTGACGCTTTTAAGTAATGGGCATCGCTGGCGTTAGGTTTGATATAGCGGCTATAAAAGTCACGAACGGTCACTGCTGAGAGCGAGTTGAGCGCTGAGTCGAGGCTCGACATGGCCGCGGCAAATACGCCAGCAATTACCAAACCGGCCATGCCCGAGGGAAACGCGTTAACAACATAGCGAGGCAGCAGTTCATTGAGGTCGTCCGGGGGCGTTAAACCATGCTGCTGATAATAGGCCGCCAAGATGACGCCAATGAACAAAAACAGCAGCATTTGTGGAATCAACAAATAGCCACCGATCAGCAACGAGCGCTGGGCATCGAGCACTGAGGGGCTGGAGAGTACTCGCTGGATTTGGCTCTGATCGGTGCCGAAGTAGGCCACATGGAGGAAAAAACCGCCGAACAGACCTGCCCATAGTGAGTAGGTCACACTGGGGTCAAAGGACAAATCGATAGCGTTGAACATCCCACTGGCCGCGCCGAAGTCGAAGACATCGCCCCAGCCGCCCGGCAGGCTGGTCACTAAAAAGAAGATGCTTAGCAGTGCGCCAAGCCATAGCACGAACATCTGCACCACATCGGTCCAGATCACCGCGCTAATCCCGCCCATCACGGTATAGCTGATGGCTAGCACCGCCATGATGATAATCGTGAGGTTGACGCTCCAGCCGGTTACCACCGCAAGCACTAACGCTGGTGCGTAAAGCACCACGCCAGTGGCGAGGCCGCGGGCAATTAGAAACAGCAGGGCGGTGAAGGTGCGCGTTGCTGGGCCGAAACGACGCTCAAGCAGTTCATAAATACTATAAATGCCCGCACGGTGGAAAATAGGTACCAGCACCAAAATCAACACGATCATGGCCAAGGGCACATTGATAAACGTCACCAGGCGTTCAAGGCCACCCTCGAAGCCCCACCCCGGCGCGCCAATAAAGGTGATGGCGCTGGCTTGGGTTGCCATGACCGACAGGCCGATGGCCCAACCGGGAATTTTGCGACCGCCTAGAAAATAGTCCTCAGGGTTATGCTGATCCTTACCGAATCGTGAACCAATCCAGGCGATTAAACTGATGTAACCAATCAAAACGACCGTATCAAAAAGCGTGAACCCTTCCATGTTCGCTCCCCAATGCCTAATTTTGTCTAGTGTTTTGATAGTAGCAGGTTGTGCGCCGTTTGCTTTTGCATAAGTCTTAAGGGCTTTTAGCCAGTGAAATGACAACTCGCTTTGCCCTGCGTGTGCCAGACACACATAATGGTGTTCTATCTTTCTTGAAGGACGAGAGCCATGGTGCGTGAGTCACACTCATCCCCACGATCCGCCAGTGATGCATCCGCCCAGTTGGGTGAAGTGGCGTACCTGACGGTGACAGCGGTCAATAACATCGGTGCTTTTTTGCAGTGGGGGCAGCCAAAAGATGTGCTGTTGCCCTTTAGTGAGCAGCATTTTCGACCTGATGCCGGTAAGCGCGTCCTGGTGATGCTATATAGCGACGACCAAGGGCGACCTGTGGCGTCGATGAAGCTGGATCGTTTTTTGACCGATGACGCCTGGGCTTTGGAAAAGGGTGATGAGGTCGCCGTGGTAGTGGCTGATCGTACCGATTTGGGTATGAAGGTGGTGGTCAACCATCGTTACTGGGGGCTTATTTACCAGGATGACGTGACTCAACCCTTGCGCCGTGGCCAATCAGTTAAAGGCTATGTGAAGCAGCGTCGTGAAGATGGCCGCCTCAATATCTCGCTGTTACCGCCAGGCGCTGCACGATTAGACGTAGTCGGTGACAAGGTTCTAAAAGCATTGCGCGAAAGCGGTGGCTATTTGGCGCTGGGAGATAAAAGCCCTGCCCATGAAGTTAAAGCGCGCTTAGGGGTTAGTAAAAGTGCTTATAAACAAGCGATTGGCCGACTTTATAAGCAGCAGTTGATCACGTTAGAGCCTGATGCTATTCGCTTGGTGCCTGGCGCACTTAGCGAGTAGTTAGCGGGGGCAGTTGGAGCCGGGCGGGCAGTGCGTCATACTGCGGCTCTATTGTTCATGTTTGGATAGTGCCCCCGATGAGCCAATCAAATCTGCATCTCGGCGTCGTGATGGATCCCATCAGCGACATCGCTTACAAGAAAGACACCACCATGGCCATGCTATGGGCTGCCCAGGAGCGTGGTTACACCCTGCACTATATGGAGCAGGAAGACCTTTTCTTGAATGCAGGGCAAGCCTATGCGCGTATGCGCCCCTTAACGGTGCATCGTGACCCAAATCACTGGTATGACCTAGGCGAAGCGTCGGCCCGCCCACTGGTTGAGTTGGATGTGGTGCTGATGCGTAAAGATCCGCCCGTCGATGCTGACTTTACTAACGCCGTGCATCTGCTGGGTTTTGCCGAGCGTGAAGGGGTACTGGTGGTCAACCCCACGGCGGCGTTGTTGCAGTGTAATGAGAAACTGTTTGCCCAGCAGTTCCCCCAGTGCTGTGCGCCCACGATCGTTGCAAGCCGTGATGACGTACTTCGCGCTTTCCACGCCGAGCACGGCGATGTGATTTTCAAGCCTCTGGATGGCATGGGCGGTACCGGCATTTTTCATATTGGCCCGGACGGCCGTAATATCGGCGCAGTGATCGAGCAGCTCACCTTTCGTGGCCAACGCCAAATCATGGCGCAGCGTTACCTGCCGGAAATCAAGGATGGCGATACGCGCATTCTCTTGGTCGATGGTGAACCCGTTCCCTTTGGCTTGGCGCGCATTCCATCAGCGGGCGAAACCCGTGGCAACCTGGCCGCCGGCGGGCGGGGCGTCAGTCGTGAACTCACCGAGCGTGACCATTGGCTTATCCAACAGGTGCAGCCGATGATTCGTGACAAGGGCCTGATGTTCGTGGGTCTCGATGTGATCGGTGACTATATTACGGAAATCAACGTCACCAGCCCTACCTGCGTGCGTGAAATTGATGACCAACGTGGTACCAATATCGCTGGTTTACTGCTGGATGCCATTGAGCGCCGCTTAGCCTAAGCGCGGCTCCACTCTTATAATGTCATTTAATTTACGCTATGCCTGCTGAATGCCAGCAGGCAGTGGGAGACGCATGCAAAGTTTGAAACATCACTTTTTAATGGCCATGCCGCATTTAGAAGACCCTAATTTTGCCGGTAGTCTGATTTATCTTTGCGATCACGATAACAACGGCTGCATGGGGGTGATTACTAACCGACCGTTAGAGATTACGCTTGAGGCGCTGTTTGACCAGTTGGAATTAGGCGGTGAAACAAGCCCGCACCGCAATGCACCGGTCTATTACGGTGGGCCTATGCATAAAGATCGTGGCTTCATTCTGCATGTCGGCGATAGCCAGCAGTGGGACTCGAGCATCCAGGTGGAAGATGGCATTGCGCTGACTACATCGCTGGATATTCTTCAGGCCTTTGCTGCCGGCGAGGGGCCTGAGCACTTTTTAGTCTGCTTAGGCTGCGCGGGCTGGGAGGTTGGCCAATTGGAAGAAGAGCTGAAAGAGAATAGCTGGCTAACGGTAGAAGCGGAGAGCAGCGTGCTCTTCAACACCCCGCCCGTGGAGCGGTTAGCAGCGGCGGCAGGTTTGTTAGGTGTCGATCTTAACCTAATGACCCGAGACGCGGGGCACGCCTGATGGCCGAGGCGGGGCAGCGCTTAATCCTGGCGTTTGACTACGGCACGCGGCGTATCGGCGTGGCGGTGGGCAACGAGTTGCTGCGCAGTGCGCGCGAGCTTACGCCACTGACGGCGCGGGATGGGATTCCTGATTGGAAGGTTGTCGAGCGGCTGCTTAGCGAGTGGCAGCCCGATCTGCTAGTGGTGGGTTTGCCGCTGAATATGGATGGTAGCGAATCAGACATGAGCACCCGTGCGCGCAAGTTCGGTAACCGCCTGCATGGCCGTTTTGGAAAACCATGTGAAATGGTCGATGAGCGTGGCACCACGCGGGAGGCGAAAATGATCGCTCGCGAGGCGGGCCATAAAGGCAACTACCGTCAAGATAGTGTCGATGGCATTGCTGCTATTCTTATTCTTGAGGGCTGGTTTGCCCACCAGGAAGGCCTGCCCGGCGGGCGTCTTTCGCTGTAGCGCGTTAGTGTCCTAACGACTATGAATTTAGCGATCCAGTGTGCCGATCTGGGAGGGTACGTACCAACGTACTGGGCGTGTGTCCTGCTCGATCAATTCATCGACCTTTAACAACGTGGCAAAAATCGCCATTCGCATCGGAATACCGTTATCCGTCTGACGGAAAATCGCTAATCGCGGGTCGCCATTTAAATCCACGTTCAAATCATTGGCGCCTGGACGGCTATCCCGTGGCAATGGGTGCATCACGATAGTGCTCTGGCTGCAGCGCTGATCCAAAAAATCGCGATTGACCATAAAGTCATCGGAAAGCCCCTGAAAACTCTCATTCATCTCATCGGTAAAGCGCTCTTTCTGAATCCTTGTTGTATACACCACATCCAAATCCGAAAAGTCGCTGGCCAGTGAGTCGCGCTGCTCGATGCGGTGGCCGCGTGATGCTACTAAGTCAATCAGCTTGGACGGCATCTCGAGGCCTGGCGGTGAGACCAGGGTAATGCGCAGTGGGTCATAAAGTGATAAAAGCTTGATCAGTGAATGAACGGTACGGCCGTACTTCAAGTCGCCGGTCAGTAAAATATGCGCACCGGTCAGCGATTTACCCAGGCGCTGAAACTCTTTATCAATCGTATAAAGGTCAAGTAGTGCTTGGCTAGGATGTTCCCCAGGGCCATCACCGCCATTAATCACCGGTACATTAGTGGCTGCGGCAAACTCTGCAACGGAACCCTGGTCGGGGTGGCGCATCACTATGGCATCACAGTAGCCACTCATTACGCGGCTGGTGTCATAGAGTGATTCGCCTTTCGCCATGGAAGAGAAAGTAAACCCTGTCGTGTCACAGACACTGCCACCTAGTCGACAAAAGGCTGCATGAAAACTGACGCGCGTGCGTGTACTGGCTTCAAAGAACAGATTGCCGAGTACCGCTCCTTCCAACACACGCGTTACTTGGCGCCGCTGAGCTATCGGCTCCATGCGTGCAGCGACACGCAGTAAGTGGTCAACGCTTTCACGGTTTAATGAGTCGACAGTTAGCAGGTGGTGGCTCATGACGGACCTCAGCAAGGTGGTAGAGGCGCCTAGTGTAACCGCCAATGAGGGTGTCGCCGAAGGGGTTTAATCCACTCACTATGACGAATCTGTCATTTTTCTACAAAAGCCCTTGCCAACCCGGCCGCGAATCCGTAAAGTACGCATCCGCTGCCGGGGACGTCAAGCGTTACCAGCGGTGAATGAAGGTGAAAACCTTCGGTTTGTCAGGTAGTTAGCGGTTTTGGATGTGGTTAGGTTGGCATCGAAAACAACGCCCTTGACAATCACCAGGAAATGCGTAGAATACGCCTTCCTCGCTGAGGCAAGCCAAGTCAACGGCCAGCCGGGTAGCTAAGTTAGTTAGCTATCACAGCGAAACAGCTCTTTAACAATTTGATCAGGTAATTCATGTGGGCGCTTGCTAATGTTGGTGACAAATCACCAAATATCAAGGCAAGCGAACATATCGATACTCTTCATGCCGTTGCTTTTAAGTAACGTTGTGAAATTAGTATCACAGTGAATTCGTTTGAACCTTGAGCCAAGTTTGATCCGCTTTTGTTGCTTTCGAGTAACGAGTAAGGATCACAATGATTGT